>CAWESB010000026.1:0-81766 GCA_963811635.1 uncultured Actinomycetes bacterium | reverse complement strand
CGGGCTCGAGCTGACCGAGGCGGCGAAGGAGCACGTTGCCGAAGCCGGCTGGGACCCGACCTACGGCGCCCGCCCGCTCAAGCGAGCGCTCCAGCGCCTCGTCGAGAACCCGCTCGCGCTCAGGCTCCTGGAGGGCGACTTCGCCGAGGGCGACACGGTCCGGGTCGACGTCGCCGGCGGCGAGCTGACGTTCGCGAAGGCCACCGCGCCGGCGACCGCCGCGGCCTAGCGCTCTAAGGGAGCGGGTCGAAGAACTCGGACTTGCCGGTCTCCGGCGGGGCGCCGTAGATGAAGAGGACGACCTCCTCGTCGCCGGCGTTGCGGAGCTGGAGGATCGTCCCGCGCTCGACGACGACGGCGCCGCCGCGCGAGATCTCGTGTCGCTCCGGCGGCTCGCCCAGGTCGATCGTCAGCGTCCCCTCGAGGACGACGAAGACTTCCTCCTGGCCGAGGTCGCGGTGGCGCTTGCCCTGCGCGCCCGGCGGATAGCGCCAGACGTTCGCGCGGGACGCGGAGAGCGCATCCGAGAGCGAGGCGAGCGAGCGCGGGTCGTTCTCCGCCCGGGGCTCGAAGCGCAGCTCGTCCGCCTGGAAGACCGTGTAGCCCACGAGCGGGACCCTACCCGAGCCGCTTCTCGAAGCAGACGCTCTTGGGGTCGTTCGCGAAGCGACTGTAGCGCTCGATCGGCGGCCCGTAGTCGGCGGAGACGGAAGAGAGCGCCGGCCTCCGACGAACGCGTCCACTCCCGAACAGGTATCTAGAGTTCGGCGACCGTGTCGCCCCCCGACCGCCCGCTCATGCTCGGCGAGCTGCTCTCCGAGACCGTGCGCATCTACTCGGCCCGCCCCAGGGCGGCGATCGGGCTCGGCCTCGTCGAGGGCGGGGCCTTCCTGCTCACCCGGGCGACCCCGGACCTGCTCGATGCGCTCGTCTTGGCCGTGGCTTTTGCGATCATCTACGGGGCGGCCGCGCGGCTCGTCTCGGGCGACACCTTCATGGAGGCATGGGCCCAGGTCGGGCTTCGCACGCCCACGCTCGTCGTCCTGACGTTCGTCGTTGCGGTTCCGGCGGTGATCGCACTCCAGTACCTCTTCCTGCTCGTGATCGGCGCGCTCTGGCTTGCGCTCGTGGGCTTCTCGATTCCGGTCGCCATGCTCGAGCGCGACCCCGAGGTGACGAATCCCTTCGATCGGATCGCCTATTCGCTCCTGCGCTCGATCCGGCTCGCCCGCGCGGAATACCTGCACGCGCTCGGCGTGATCGCGGCGCTGCTGATGATCTACCTGCTGATCGGGATCGTCCTCGGCGTCGCGCTCGTCGGGTTCGCCGACAACGGCGAGGTGATCGCGGCGGCGCTCGTCCAGGTCGTCCTCGCGCCCTTCTTCTTCCTGGGTCTTTCCATCCTCTATTTCGAGCAGCGGGCGCGGGCCGCTGTATCCTCGCCTCCCGAAGCCGCCTAGGGAGGGGAGATGCCCAAGTACCTGATGCTGTCGACGCTGAGCGAGCAGGGCCTGCAGACGCTCCGTGCGAACCCCGATCGCCTGCGAGAGGTGAACAAGGACGTCGAGGAGCTGGGCGCCAAGGTCCTCCACCAGTGGTTCGTCCTCGGCCCGTACGACTTCGTGAACATCGTCGAGGCCGAGAGCTCGTCTGTGATCGCCGAGGTCTCGATCTCGCTCGGTGCGCGCGGGAGCGTCCACACGCAGTCCTACGAGATGCTCGAGGTCGACGACCTCATCAAGCTGCTCGGCGGTTAGATGGACGAACCAGCCCGGCTGCCGGACTGGCTCGCGGCCGAGGTCGCGTCCTGGCCGCAGGACGCCTGGGGCGCCCACCAGACGCGCCTGCTCCTGCGCGACGGCCGCGTGATCGGGCCGGTGGCGGTGCTCCCGAGCGGGGACGTCGTCGGCTGGGGCGAGGCCGGCCGGGAGAGCTTCGAAGCGGACGACATCGTCGCGATCGAGCGCATCGACGAGTGATCCCGCCACCGAGGGCGTGGTGGCGCGAGGGCGTCCTCTACCAGGTGTACCCGCGCTCGTTCGCGGGCGACCTGCCTGGCCTCGCCGACCGGCTCGACTATCTCGCGTGGCTCGGCGTCGACGGGATCTGGCTCAACCCGATCATGCCGTCGCCGAACGCGGACTGGGGCTACGACGTCTCCGACTACGTCGACGTCCACCCGGACCTGGGAACGCTCGCCGACCTCGACGCGCTGGTCGCCGCCGCGGGCGAGTACGGGATCCACGTCCTCCTCGATCTCGTCCCGAACCACACCAGCGACCGACACCCGTGGTTCCTGGAGGCGCGGGCCTCCAGGGATGCGCCCCGCCGCGACTGGTACGTCTGGGCGGACCCGGAGCCCGGCGGGTCGCCCCCGAACAACTGGCTCTCGTTCTTCGGCGGACCGGCGTGGACGCTCGACGCGGCGACGGGCCAGTACTACCTGCACCAGTTCTTGCCCGAGCAGCCCGACCTGAACTGGTGGAACGACGACGTGCGGGCGGCCGTCGACGAGATCCTCCGCTTCTGGTTCGCACGCGGGATCGCGGGCTTTCGCATCGACGTGCCCCAGGTCGTGATCAAGGACGCGCTCCTCCGCGACAATCCACCGCTCGCGGCGTCCGATCCCTGGTACGTGCAACGCCACGGGCAGCGGCTGGAGTGGAACTTCATGCGCCCGGAGTTGCTGGACGTCCTGCGCCGCTGGCGGGCGGTCGCCGACGCGCAGGAGCCGCCGCGCCTTCTCGTCGGCGAGGGCACGATCGACTCACGGCACATTGCGTCGTTCTACGGACACGGGCAAGACGCGCTGCACATGACCTTCAACCTCGGATTCCCGCACGCCGCGTTCCGCGCGGACGAGCTCCGCGGCGTCGTGGAGACCTCGGAACGGTCGCTCCCCGCCGCCGCCTGGCCGCTCTGGACGCTGGGGAACCACGACATCGCGCGGTACGGCTCGCGCTGGGCAGGCGGCGATCCGAGGAAGGTGCGGGCCGCGCTGCACATCCTCTTCGGGCTCCGCGGCACGCCGACGCTCTACTACGGCGACGAGCTCGGCCTCGGCGACGTCGCAGTCGCCCCGGGTGCTGCGCGCGACCCCGCCGGCCGCGATCCGCAGCGGGCGCCGATGCCCTGGAGCCTCGTCGCGGAGCAGCGCGAGGATCCCGGCTCGCCGCTCTCGCTGACGCGCGAGCTGATCGCGCGTCGGCGGGGATCCGAGGACCTACGCACGGGCGACTACGAGACGCTGCCGGCCCCGGCCGGCGTCTGGGCCTGGCGGCGCGGGGCCGAGACGACGGCCGCCGTGAACCTCACCGACGAGCAGCGCACGTTGGGCGACCTCGTGCTCGGCCCCTGGGAGGCCGCGCTCTCCTCCTAGCTCACTGGAGGCGTGCGTACGCCACCGCCGCCTCGGCGGCGAGCGCGGCGTTCTCGACGATCAGCTTCTTGTTCACCTCGACGGTCTCGCCCTTGCTCGCCTCGTGGACGTATGCGAGGACGAACGGCGTCACCTCCTGGCCGCGCACGCCCTGGCGCTCCGCCTCGGCGACGCCCTCCTGGATCAGCGGCTCGACGTCGAGGCTCTCGTCGGGCGGCCGCGCGAGCAGGAGCGCCGAGTGCCGGCCGAGGCGCCAGTGGAACTGGGCGATCTGCGCCACCTCCTCGACGGTGAGGACGCGCGCCGAGACGGGCGGGCCGCCCTCGCGGGCGTAGAAGAGCGGCATCGTGTCCGTCCGCCAGCCGAGGACGGGAACGCCGATCGTCTCCAGCAGCTCGGAGGTCGCCTGCACGTCCAGGATCGACTTGGCGCCTGAGGCGACGACGAGGGCCTCCGTGCGCGCGAGCTCGCCGAGGTCGGCAGAGATGTCCAGGCGCTCGGCCCAGCCGCGGTGGACGCCGCCGAGGCCGCCGGTGCCGAGGAAGCCGATTCCGACCGCACGGCACACGGCAAGCGTCCCGCCCGCGGTCGTCGCGCCGAGGGCGCCCTGCGCCGCGCATGCCGCCAGATCCCTCGGCCCCACCTTGCGGGCGTCCGGGGAGTCTCCGAAGCGCTGTAGCTGCTCCTCGGTGAGCCCGACCTGGATGACGCCGTCGACGACGCCGATCGTCGCGGGCACAGCCCAGGCCGCCCGCACCCGCCGCTCGGCCTCGGTGGCCACGAGCGCGCCCTCGCCGCTCGGAAAGCCGTGGGAGACGAGCGTCGTCTCGAGGGCAACGACGGGCCTGCGGGCTTCGAGCGCCGCGCGAACCTCCGGGTGGATGCGAATGAGGTCGGCCATCAGGGCATCGCTCCCATCTTGGCGACGCAGCGGGCGGCGGCGTCGAGCCCGAGGTCGGGTCCGCCGAGGAGGAAGCCTGCCGCGAACGCGTCTCCGGCGCCGGTCGAGTCGACGACCTCGGCCTCGACCGCGGGAAGCTCCACGCTGCCGTCGGCGTCGAGGACGACGCAGCCCTCGGCGCCTCGCTTGACGACGACTCGCTCGGCCTCGATCTGGCCGACCAGGCGTGCCTCGGCCTCGTTCGCAAAGACGACGCGCGGGGCCAGCGTGTCCAGCGTTGCACGGAAACGGTCGAGCCCCGCCTCTTCGATCGCGGCAGTGGACGAGAGGTCGACGCTCACCTGCGGGGTGATGGCTGCGGCCGCGAGCGCCGTCTCCCGCAGCGGCGAGACCACGAGGCTGTAGCCGGGGACGTGCAGCCACTCGCAGTCGTCGAGCCAGCCGTCGTCGAGCTCGTCGGGGGCGAAGTCGGTCGAGACGCCGCGGTCGCTCAGCATCGTCCGCGCGCCGTCCGGCGTGGCGACCGAGACGACGGTCCCGGTTCCGGCCTCGACCTCGGGCCCCGCCAGCTCGACGCCGCGCTCCTGCAGCTCCAGGGCCAGGATCCTCCCGGCGGGGTCGGCCGCCCGCTTGCCGAGGAATCGGGAGCGGCCGCCGAGCGCCACTGCCCATGCGGCCACGTTCGCAGCCTGGCCTCCTGCGCCGACCCGCGTGCGTCCATAGGTGTCCGTATCCTCCGCGATCGGGCCGTCCAGGCGCACGATGACGTCCAGCAGGAGGTCCCCGAGCGTGCAGATCACGCCGCGCACCCTACAATCGGTGCCGTGGACGGCGACCGACGCAGACGGCTTCGGCCCTTCCTCCTGGGCGGGCTCGTCGGGAGCGTCGCGGGCCTCGCGGCAGCCGGGCGGATGAAGGTGCGCTCCCGTCCGCGGGCGCGGGAGACCGCGAAGGGCCTGGCAGCGTTCGAGGAGGCGCCGTGCTACCGGGAGCTCGTCGAGCGCGAGGCGCGCGGCGAGCGGTCGCGCTAGCCGCCGCGAAGCCGCTCGAGCGCCTCGGCGGCGGTCTGCGCGTTGCGGGCGGCGTCGCCGACGCCGAGCTGGGCGCTCAGCTCCTGGACGGCCAAGGTCGCCTCCAGGAACCCTTCCGGCGTCTCGGTCGGCTCGCGCGTGCGGATGACGAGGAACGGCCCGAAGGCGACGGTCTCGAACTCGTCTCCCGGCGAGGCGTCGGGGATCGTGAGTACCGCCCTGTCCTGGTCGACGAAGTCGGACGCGTCGAGGACCCAGACCCCGTTCCCGAGAGGCTCGCCCGCGTCCTCGAGCGCCTCGAGCGCCAGCTTCGCGTCGGCGCGTGGGACGAAGATCTCGCCGAACGGCGCGCCGTGCTCCCAGGCGTCGAGGTAAGTGGGCTCGTAGCCGAAGAGGACGTCATCGGCGTGGCCGTGCGCGGCCAGCCAGTCGGCCGCCTCCTCCCGGGCGCGAGCGCGCTCGTCCGGCTCGCCGGTGTAGAGCCAGCGCGTCCGGTCGAGCCCCCAGGCGAGCTGCGACGCGAGCAGGAACCCGACGAGGGCCGCGATGACCCCCGGGCCCGCCCGGCCGGCCGCCGCGCCGAGGCGCAGCAGCCCGGCCGCGATCGCCATGCCCGCGAAGGGGAGGAGGAAGATGAGGTGCCGCGTCTCGAGCGAGACGCCGGGGCCGGAGCCGGCTGCAACGAGCGCGAGCGTCGGGACGAGCACGACCGCGCCGACGAGGAGCGTCGACTCCGGCCGGGTGCGCGAGATCACGACCAGGCCGAGCCCCGCTACGAGCGCGATCGGCACCGAGACGAGCGGGGCCCCCGCTGTGAAGTCGCCGAAGACGTCCCAGAGGTAGTCGACGACGTCGAGCGGCGAGCCGAGCTCGGAGCTTCGCTCCCCGAGTCCGACCTCGAAGCGGGACGCGAGCAGCGCGTACGTCCGCCAGAGCGGCCCTGCGAGGACGAGCACCGCGGCGAGCGCGATCAGCGCCGAGCGAAGCGGGAGCGGCCGCCGGATGCGGAGCACGGCGACGTACGCGGCCTCGGCAACGAGGACGAGCACGCCGTAGGGCTGCGTGGCGAGCAGGGCGAGGGTCGCCGCGGCCCACGCCGCCCAGCGCCCCCGGCTGTTGCGCTCGAGCGCGCGCAAGAGCAGCAGCAGCGAGAGCGTCGCGGTGAAGAGGAACAGGCTGTACATGCGCCCGTAGATGCCGTGGTAGAGCATCGTCCAGCTGAATGAGGCGGCGAGCGTCGCGAGCAGCGCCGTCCGGCGGTCGGTCAGGCGCGCGACCAGCGCAGCCATCACCGGGACGCTCGCGACGGCGAAGCCGACGGAGAGGAGCCGCAGGCTCGTGAGGCCCGGATCCACAAGCCCGGCGAGGTAGGCCAGCAGGTAGTGGAGCGGGGCGCCGCCCCGCTCTCCGAGCACGATCTGGAACATCTGTCCGAACGAGCCGTGGCTGACGAAGAACGCGAGCGTCTCGTCCTCGTGCGGCGGCAGCGCGTGAATGCGGAGGACCAAAAACGCGCCGAGAGCGACCGCAATTGCCCCGACTCCGAGCGTGTAGCCGTCGGCCGCGAGCGCGCCTCGTCGGCCCTCTGCGGGCGCTGGCACTCCCTCCTCGCGAGTGCCGGTAGCCCCCGGTCCCCCTGCTAGCATCTCCCCCTGCAAGGCGCGGCCTTTCTCCAATGCCCATCTACGAATATCGCTGCCCGAACGGCCACACTTTCGAGGTGTTCCAGCGCATGTCGGACCCTCCTGCGGAAGTGTGCGAGATCTGTGGCGAGGGGCCGGTCACGAAGGTCTTGTACCCGGCCGCGATCCACTTCAAGGGCTCCGGGTTCTACTCGACCGACTACGGCCGCGGAAACCGGCGTCCCGCTTCCCAGGACGGAGACGGCGGCGGCGACTCGGGCGAGAAGAAGTCGGACAAGAAGCCCGACAAGGCCGAGTCCAAGGCCGCCGAGTCCTGATCGAGCCTGCATAGGTCGGCTCTACCGAGCCGGGCCGACGCGGCACCCTGGGCCGAAGAGGCTGTCCCCCGGACGCGGACGCTGCGGCGCCGCCTTGCCCTCGACCATCGCGATGATCGACGCGTTGTCCTCGCTCCCGATGATGAACGACTGCCCGTCGATGTCGGCCACCTGGCCGCCCAACCGGCACCGCAGGAGGCCGCTCGCCGGCGTCCGCCGCTTGACCCAGCCGAGCTGGAGGAACTGGTTGGCCGAGAGGTCGGTCGAGAGCGGCGCGACCAGCTCGTCTCCGATGAACGGCATGCGCAGAAACGTGCCGAAGCTCGTGATCTCGTCCGCCATCGCCTCGACGACGGCCTGCTGGCGCTCGCCGCGGGTGATGTCGTTCTCGGAGGGGTCGAGCTGGTTGATCCGGACGCGCGAGTAGATCAGCGCCCGGCGGCCATCCATCTCGTGCACGCCCTTGCGGAAGCGCCAGCCCGGCCAGCGGTCGCACTCGGCCTGCGTGGCGAACGGGCAGTCGAACTTGTTCGAGAGGATCGGCTTGGGCACATCGATCGTGACGCCGCCGAGAGTGTCGATCACGTCCTTGAACTTGGAGAAGTTGACGACGACGACGTGGTTCAGCGGGATGCCCGTCAGCGCCTGGACGGTACGGATTGCAAGCGTCGGCCCGCCGTAGGCGTACGCCGCGTTGACCTTGTCCGGCCCACGGCCGGGAATGTCGACCCGCAGGTCGCGCGGGATCGAGAGGAGCGCGATGCGGTGCTGGTCGGGGTCCGTGCGCACGATCATGATCGCGTCCGAGCGGAAGGGGCCGGTCCGGTTCGGGCCCTCGTCGGTGCCGAGGACGAGGATCGTCGACGGGTTCCGGAGGATGAGCCCGTCCTGCGGCGCGAGCGCCGCGTATGCCCGCGAGTCGAGGCGCTCGTTGGCCTCCTTCACGCCGCTGCGGAAGGCGAGGTAGCCCAGCAGGCCCCAGACCGCGACCGCCAGAGCGACGACGAGGATGATCACGAGCCCGATGCGGAGCCAGCGCCGCCGGCGACGCTGGCGCGTCGGCTTCGGGCGCGAGTAGGCGTCCCGGCCGTCGCCACCGCGAGGGGCGGGCTCCCGCCCCTTCCTCGACTCGGTCGGGACCGGGCCTTTGGCCCTCCCGCCGCGATAGACCCTGTAGGGCTTGTCTTTCGACGCCACAGCGACCGAGTATCGTAGCCAGACCCCGAATGAGCGCTCCCCATGTGATCGCGGTCGACCTGGGCGGGACGAAGCTGGCCGTGGGGCTCGTCGATCGGGCCGGGGCGGTCGTTCGCCGCGCGGTTGAGCCGACCGAGCTGAGCAGCGAGGAGGCCGTCCTGACGCAGCTGGAGCGGGTGATCGGCGGCCTGGCCGAGAACGGCTTCGCGGCGCTGGGAGTGGGCGTGCCGTCCACCATCGACCAGCGGTCGGGCCGTGCGGTGACATCCGTGAACATCCCGCTCGCAGGCGTGGATCTGCGCGACCGGCTCGGGGGGCGCTTCGGCGTCCCGGTCGCGATCGAGAACGACGGAAACGCCGCGGCGGTCGCCGAGCACCGCCTGGGCGCCGCCCGGGGCGCGCGGCACGTCGTCATGCTCACGCTCGGCACCGGCGTGGGGGGCGGCCTCATCCTCGACGATCGCCTCTATCGCGGCTCCGTCGGGGCGGCGGGAGAGCTCGGGCACATCACCATCGACGTCAACGGGCCTCCGTGCCAGGGCGCCTGTCCGGGCCGCGGGCATCTGGAGGCGCTCGCGTCCGGCCTTGCCGCCGACGGGCTGGCGGAGCGTGCCGCTCGCGAGAACCCTGGCGGCGACCTCGGCCGCGCCGCGGCGGCCGGCCGCGAGGTCGACCCGCGCCTGCTCGTCGAGCTCGCTTCCGCGGGTCCGGGAGACGCGCGCGACGTGCTCGAGCACGTCGGTTTCCACCTCGGCGTCGGGATCGCCGACCTCGTCAACGTCTTCAACCCCGAGCTCGTCGTCATCGGCGGCGGGTTCGCCGAGGCGGGCGAGCTCCTGCTCGACTCCGCCCGGAAGGTCGTGTCCGAGTGGGCCCTTGCGCCCGCGCGCGACGAGGTGAGGATCGTTCGCGCCGAGCTTGGCTCCGAGGCGGGGCTGATCGGCTCGGCGCTCGTCGCGTTCGACGCCCTCGACGAGGGCTGACGCGCGTGCCGCTCGTCGTCTGCCCGACGCCGATCGGCAATCTCGAGGACGTCACCCTGCGCGTCCTCCGCGAGCTCGCCGAGGCGGATCTGGTGCTCTGCGAGGACACGCGGCGGACGCGCGTCCTTCTCGACCGACACGGCGTTCGCGCGCGGCTCCTGTCCTTCCACCGCCACAACGAGGCCCGGCGCAGCGACGAGGTGCTGACGCGGCTCGAGGCGGGCGAGCGCATCGCGCTGGCGAGTGATGCCGGGCTCCCGGGGGTGAACGACCCCGGCGCCGGTCTCATTGCCGCTGCGCTCGCCCGCGACCTGCCGGTGGTCGTCCTGCCCGGCCCCTCCGCCGTGGAGACCGCGCTCGTGGCGAGTGGCCTGGTCGGGGAGCGGTACCTGTTCGTCGGGTACCTTCCGCGAGCCCGGGCCGGCCTCGCGCGCCTCTGGGACGAGGCCCGCGCCTGGACGTGGCCCGCCGTCGCCTTCGAGTCGCCGAAGCGGCTTCCCGCCAGCCTCGCCAGCCTGGCCGAGGCACAGCCCGAGCGCCCGGTCGCCGTCTGCCGCGAGTTGACCAAGCGTTTCGAGGAGGTCGTTCGCGGGAGTGCCCGGGAGCTCGCCGACCGGTTCGGATCGCCGCCGAAGGGCGAGGTCACCCTCGTCGTCGGGCCGGCGGTGGAGGAGCCCGAGCCGGACGAGTCGGCGGCGCTGGCGGCTGTCTCCGAGCTCGTCGCCGCCGGCGTCCCACGCCGGCACGCCGCGGACGTCGTTGCCCGGCTCACCGGCGTCGCGCGCAACGCGTTGTACCGCGGCTCGCTCTAGCCGGCCTGTTCCACCTTCGTCGCCTTGATTGACAACAGCAGCTCACCGTGCTACCGTCGTTCCCGTTGACATAACGGACAACAGGAGGCAGGCATGAAGCGCTTGGTCGCCTTGCTTCCGGTCCTGATCGCGTTCCAGGCCGGCGCGCCGCCCGCACTCGCCTGGACCTGGCCCGCCGACGGGCCGGTGCTACAACCCTTCAACCTCGGGGACGATCCGTACGCAGGAGGACAGCACCGCGGAATCGACGTCGCCGCGGCGACCGACGCGCCGGTGCGCTCCCCGGCCGCCGGCGTCGTCAGCTTCGCGGGCACGGTCCCGGGCGGTGGGCGCGTCGTCACGGTCGAGACTCCCGACGGCTACTCCGTCACCCTCGTCCATCTCGGCTCGATCGCCGTCGCGCGAGCAGCCCCGATCGCGGAGGGCGAGACGGTCGGCTCGATCGGCCGAAGCGGCGATCCGGAGCACGCCGAGCCCTACCTGCATCTCGGGGTCCGCCTGACGGCCGATCAGCACGGCTACGTCGACCCCCTGACTCTTCTCCCACAACGCGCCGAGGCTCCCACGCCTGCTCCGGAGCCGGTGCCTGCGGTGACGCCTCCTGCGCAGCCGGCACCGTCTCCCAAGGCGCCCTCTGCGGTGGTACCGACTCCGGAGACGCCGCCTCCGCCTCGGGAGGCGCAGGCGCCAGTCCAACCTGCCGACCCACACGCGGTGGCCACGCCGGCGCCGGTCATTCCGACGCAGGCTTCCCCGGTCGCCGGAAGCGGAGCGACGGCCGAAGCTCACCCGCGCCGGATCGAGGGCGGCTCGAGGTCGGCGGGGACCGCGCCGGCGCCACCCGGCAGTGAGCGAGCGCCCCTCAGGACATTCGACCTCCCGGTCGAAGCGCCCGCGGAGGTCCTCGCATCGCCCCGCGCCATGACGGTTGCGTCACCGGCCGCCCGAAGCGTGCCCGCCGCCGTCGGCGCCGGCGTCGCTGTGGCGACGTTCCTGGGAGCGGTGGGGGCGCTAGTGCTTCGTCGTCGCCAGGTCGGCGAGGCACGAGCGACACACGCCGCGGCCCTTGTGCTCGACCAGGGAGCGAGTCGAGCCACAGAAGACACACGCGTTACGCGGTCTGCTGAGCATGATCGTCTGGTTCTTGACCGAGATCTCGAGCGCGTCCCGCTCGGTGAGCCCGAAGCGCTTCCGGATCTCGATCGGGATCACGATGCGACCGAGCTCATCCAGGTGGCGAATGATCCCTGTCGTCGTCTTCGTGTTGTTCCGCCTAGACGCTTCCATCGGGGGGGTCCTCGTCCTCCCTCTCGTTGTCGGGGTGCCGGGGCCGCGTCGGCTCGGTGACCCGATGCCTGCCTATCCCCCCTCAATTCCCGTCTCCGTCGGGTTGAAACCGCAGGCCGGACGGTGGAAGGCCGTCCGTATGATTGGCGCCGATGAGCTTCTACCTCACGACGCCGATCTATTACGTCAATTCGACCCCGCATATCGGGCATGCGTACACGACGATCGCGGCCGACATCCTCGTGCGCCATCGACGCCAGCGTGGCGAGGAGACGTTCTTCCTGACCGGGACGGACGAGCACGGCTCCAACATCCCGCGGGTCGCGGAGGAGGCAGGTCTCGACCTCCAGGAGTTCGTCGACCGCAACGCGGCGGCGTTCCAGGAGATGACGGAGCGTGTGAACGCGTCGAACGACTTCTTCGTGCGGACGACGGACGAACGGCACAAGGCTCTGGTCCAGGACTTCCTCCAGCGGATCTACGACCGCGGCGACATCTTCGAGAGCGTGTACGCCGGCCTCTACTGCACGCGCTGCGAGGCCTTCTACACCGAGGACGAGCTCGTCGACGGCCTCTGCCCGCAGCACGGGATCCCGCCGGAGTACGTGGAGGAGAAGAACTACTTCTTCCGTCTCTCCTCCTATCAGGAGCCGCTGCTCCGCCTCTACGACGAGCGGCCCGACTTCGTCATTCCCGGCTTTCGCTACAACGAGGCGCGGAGCTTCATCGAGCGAGGGCTCGAGGACATCAGCGTCAGCCGAGCCTCGCAGCACTGGGGCGTGCCGGTGCCCTGGGACCAGTCGCAGGTCGTGTACGTCTGGGTCGACGCGCTCATCAACTACTGGAGCGCGCTCGGCTTCGCGCGTCCGGACGAGGACCTCCGCCCGCGGCTCTGGCCCGAGGTGCGTCATCTGCTCGCCAAGGACATCCTCAAGTTCCACTGCGTCATCTGGCCTGCCCTGCTGATGGCGGCGGGGCTCGACGTCCCGAAGCAGCTCTTCGTCCACGGGTACCTGCTCATGGACGAGCGAAAGATGTCGAAGTCGCTCGGCAACGTCATCGACCCGCTCGACCTGATCGACGTGTACGGGGTGGACGCGCTCCGCTACTACCTCTTCCGCGTGGCTACGTTCGGGCAGGACGGGAACATCTCGGTCGACGGCGTGCACGAACGCTACGAGCGAGAGCTCGGCAACGATCTGGGCAACCTCGTCTCACGGACGACGGCGATGATCTCCCGCTACCGGGACGGGCGTCTGCGGACGGCCCCGGTGTCGGCCGAGCTCGCGGCGGACGTCGATCGCATGCGGGTAGCGGTCGAGTCGCGGCTGGACGCGTTCGACATCACGGGGGCCCTCGATGCGATCTGGGAGTCCGTGCGGACGCTCAATCGTCACGTTGAGCAGAGCGCCCCCTGGGAGCTCGCGAAGGACGACGCGCGGGGGGAGGACCTCGATCGCGTGCTCTACGAGCTCGCGGACGGCCTGCGGGCGGTCGCTGTCGCGCTCGCCGCCTTCGTGCCCGAGACGTCCGCCCGCATCCTGGCCGCGCTCGGCCAGCCCGGCGATCTCGCTTGGGGCGGAGTCGCCTCGGGGCGCCTGGCCGAGGTCGAGGGCATCGAGCCCGCCGCGCCGCTCTTCCCGCGGGTGGACGCCCCCGCGACGGCGGCGTGATCGCAGCGCGTCCGCGCGGAGGCCCCGGACGATGATCGACACCCACGCCCACCTCGATGCGTTCGAGGACGCCGCCGAGGTGCTGGAACGGGCGCGGGCGGCTGGAGTTGGCCGCGTGATCACGGTCGGAACGAGCGTCGGTTCGTGCCGCGCGAGCCTCGACCTGTGCGAGCGGGAGTCGGGCGTCTTCGCAGCGCTCGGGCTCCACCCGCACGAAGCCGGCTCGGTCGGAGACGCGGAGCTGCAAGAGCTGAAGGAGCTGCTCGCACACCCCAGGGCGGTCGCGGTCGGCGAGACCGGGCTCGACTACCACCGCGACCTCGCCCCGCGCGATCGTCAGGCCGAAGCGTTCCGCGCGCAGGCGGAACTGGCGGTGGAGCTCGCCAAGCCCTTGGTCGTGCACACGCGCGCGGCGGACGACGACACGCTCGCGGCCCTCCGTGAGCTCCCGGAGGGACAGCCGGTCGTTCTGCACTGCTTCTCGTCCCCGGCGCTGCTCGAGCCGGCGCTCGAGCGCGGCTGGTACGTCTCCTTCGCCGGAAATGCCACCTACCCCAAGGCGCCCGAGCTCCGCTGGGCCGCCGCCCGTGTTCCCGCAGAGCGCCTGCTCGCGGAGACCGACGCTCCCTACCTCGCGCCGCAGCCGGTGCGGGGGAAGCGGAACGAGCCGGCGTACGTCATGCACACGCTCGCTGCCCTGGCGGAGGCGCGTGGCGACGACGTCGCGGACCTGGAAGCGCGGATCGAGGCCAACGCCGCCGGCCTCTTCGGCCTCCCGTGAGCGCGCGCCCGAAACGCGAGCTGGGGCAGCACTGGCTCGTCGACGAGAACATCCTCCACGTGATCGGGCGGATGGCGGCGCTCGGCCCGGAGGACGTCGTCCTGGAGATCGGCCCGGGCCTGGGCGTGCTCACCGAGTACCTCGCCGCGCGTGTCCGCCTCGTGCACGCGATCGAGCTCGATCGCAGTCTCGAGCCGGTCCTGCGCGATCGGGTGGGCGCGCGCACGAACGTCGAGCTCGTCTTCGGAGACGCGCTGGACCTCCTGCCCGCGCCGCTCGACCCGCCTCCGTCGAAGCTCGTCGCCAACCTGCCGTACAACGTCGCCACCCCGCTCGTCGTCGAGAGCCTCGCCGCGCGCCCGACCGTCGAGCGCTGGTGCGTCATGGTCCAGCGCGAGGTCGCCGACCGCTTCTTCGCCCGGCCGGGGACGAAGGACTACGGCGCGGTCTCGGTCGTCCTGCAACTTGCCACCGAGCGAACGGCCTTCCACCCGGTCGCGCGGACGTGCTTCCGGCCGCCGCCCAACGTCGACTCGGCGCTCGTCGCCTTCCGCCGGCTGCGACCCTGGGACGGCGAGCTCGAGTCGGTTCGGCGTCTGGCCCAGGCGGCGTTCGCCCACCGGCGCAAGACGCTCGCCAACTCGCTGGAGCTAGCGGGTCTCGCCGACCGCGAACGGGCGGCTGCCGCCCTCGCCGAGCTCGGCAGGCCCGCGAACACCCGGGCCGAGGCCCTCGACCCGGCCGACCTTCTCCAGCTCGCCTCGCTCCTCTCATGACGCCTGCGCGGGCCGTCGCAGCGGCGAAGATCAACCTCGCCCTCGTCGTCGGGCCGCGGCGCGACGACGGCCTGCACGACGTTGTCTCCGTCATGCAGCGGATCGACCTCTGCGACCGCATCGAGCTCACGCCGGGGGACCGGCTCGCGGTCGAGGGCTTCGACGACACCGTCGTCGGCTTGGCGCTGACGCGGCTCGCCACCGCCGCCGGCGTCCAACCGTCCTGGCACGTGCGGATCGCGAAGGAGATCCCGGTCGCCGCCGGCCTCGGCGGGGGAAGTGCCGACGCCGCCGCCGCGCTCGGACTGGCGAACGCCTCGCTTCCCGAGCCGCTCGACCCGGAGGAACTGGCCCGGCTCGCGGCCGCGGTGGGTGCCGACGTCCCCTTCTTCCTCGCCCCTGGGCCGAAGCTCGCCGAGGGGGTGGGCGAGCGAGTGTCAGCGCTCGACCTGCCACAGGACTTCTGGGTACTCGTCGCGCTCGCGCGCGACGCCGAGAAGGGATCGACGGGCGCCGTCTATGCACGCTACGACGACCTCGGAGGCGGCGCGGGCTTCGTCGAGCGCGCGGCGGCGCTGCGCGAGCTGCTCGCCGGCGTCCGGCGCTCGGGCGACCTCGCCTCGCTGCCGCCGAACGATCTTGCCGAGGCGTCGGGGGCAGGTCCTTTGGCCGCGGAGCTCCTGGCTGTGGGTGCGTTCCGCGCGGACGTGAGCGGGGCCGGGCCGGCCGTCTACGGCCTCTTCGAGAGCCGCCGGGAAGCGCGCTCAGCGGCGCGCCGAATCGGCCGTCGGGCAAGGTGCTGGATCGTTCCACCCGTCTGGTAACGTCGCCCGGATGACGAGCTCTCCCGTCATCGAGGCCGGCGACAGCGGTCGAGGCCTCTGGCTGCAGCAGCGCCGGCTGCGGCTCGCCCTCTTCATCGGCCTCGTCGAAAGCATCCTCGTGGTCGCCGGAGGCCTCGGGTGGTTCTGGGTGCTCGCGCTTGCCGCGGTCGCGATCGCGCTCTACATCTTCGTCGCCCGCGGGGCGCGCTTCCACACGCTCCGGGAGGTCGTCTGGATTTTCGCGGCGTCCCAGTTGATCGCCGTGCTCGTGCCCGTCCTGTGGGAGGTGGCGAAGTTCTTCGCGGTCGTCATCCTCGTCCTGATGGCGGCCCTCCTGCTCGTCATGCTCCTCATGGACCGGCGGTAGTGCCGCGGCGGCCGGGGCCTATACTCGACCGCGGTGGGGCGTAGCCAAGTGGTAAGGCAACGGGTTTTGGTCCCGTGACCGGAGGTTCGAATCCTCCCGCCCCAGCCATGACTCCCTCGTGACCGACTCTCCTCTCGCAGCGGTCGTGCTGGCCGCGGGTCTGGGCACGCGCATGCGCTCGAGCCGCCCAAAGCACCTGCACGAGCTCCTCGGCCGACGCCTCGTCGACTGGGCGATCGCAGCAGCCGGCGAGCTTCGGCCGGATCCTCTGGTCGTCGTTATTTCGCCGGGCACGCTTCCAGCGCTCGAGGGCACGGTGCCGGGCGGCGTGGAGCTCGCCGTCCAGGAAACGGCGCGCGGGACCGGCGACGCTGCGGCGTCGGCTCGGCCGTCGCTGGAGGGCTTCTCGGGCGCCGTGCTCGTGCTTGCCGGCGACGCGCCGCTCCTCTCCGCAGCGGAGCTGCGCCGGCTGCTCGAGGTGCACCGGGGCGAGGGCGCCGCGGCGACGGTCCTCTCCTTCGAGCCGGACCAGCCGGGCTCCTACGGCAGGGTCGTCCGTGACGAGGACGGACGCCTGCGCGCGATCGTCGAGGCGCGAGACGCGACGCCCGAGCAGCTTGCGATTCGCGAGGTCAACTCGTCGGTGTACGTGTTCGACGCCGATGCGCTCTGGGAGGGGTTGGCCAGGCTCGAAACCGACAACGTGCAGGGCGAGCTCTATCTCACCGACGCAGTACGCCACCTGGTGGATGCCGGCCGCCGCGTCGCCGTGTACCGTGCGCTGGACCCCCGTGTTGGCGAAGGCGTGAACACCAGGGCCGATCTTGCAGCTGCCGGCGCGCAGCTCCGCGATCAGATCGTCTCCGGCCACCTCGAGGCCGGGGTCACTGTCGTGGATCCCGCAACCACGTGGATCGAGCCGGACGTGGCCATCGAGGCCGACGCCGTCATCCATCCGTTCACGGTCCTGCGCGGCCGCACCGTCGTGCGCCGGGGCGCCGAGGTCGGGCCCCACGCGGTCGTCGTCGATGCCGAGGTGGGGGAGGACGCGCTGGTCGGCCCGTTCTGTTACCTTCGCCCCGGCACGGTGCTCGCCGCGCGGGCCAAGGCCGGAACCTTCGTGGAGCTCAAGAACGCTCAGATCGGCGAAGGCACGAAGGTGCCGCATCTGTCCTACCTCGGCGATGCCGAGGTCGGAGAGGGCACGAACGTCGGCGCCGGGACCATCACCGCCAATTTCCCGCACGAGCCCGGTCGCGAGAAGGCCCGTACGACGATCGGGAGGAACGTCAGGACCGGCATTCAGAATGGCCTGGAGGCTCCCGTGACGATCGGAGACGGTGCATGGATCGGCGGCGGCTCGTACATCACCGAGGACGTTCCGCCGGACTCGCTTGCCATCGCGCGGGCGCGTCAGGCGACGAAGGAGGGCTACCTGCGTGGAAACCGGAACGACTGAGCTCGCGCTCCCGGGCCTCGAGGTGACGCCCGAGCACACGCCCCAGCCGCGCGGCGAGCGGGGCCGCTGGATCGAGCGCGGCCCGTCGGGGAAGCTGATGCTCTTCGCCGGGCGCTCCCACCCGGTGCTCGCGCAGCGGATCGCCGACCAGCTCAACATCGAGCTCGGCGACGTCAAGCTCAAGACCTTCGCGAACGGCGAGATCTACTGCCGCTACAAGGAGTCGATCCGCGGCGCCGACGTCTTCATCGTCCAGACCTGCCACGGCCCGGCGACGAACGACTACCTCTGGGAGCTGCAGATCATGATCCAGGCGGCCAAGCTGGCCTCGGCCAACCGGATCACGGCGATCATGCCCTGGTTCCCCTACTCGCGGCAGGACAAGAAGTCGGCGCCCCGCGAGCCGATCACGGCGAAGCTTCTAGCCGACGTGCTCGACGCAGCCGGCGCCGACCGCGTCCTGACCATGGATCTCCACGCCGGGCAGATCCAGGGCTTCTTCCGGATCCCGGTCGACCACATGACCGCCCTCCCGCTCTTCGCGCGCTACTACCGCGAGACGCTCGGGCTCCACGGCGACGGCGTGGTCGCCGTCTCGCCGGATCCAGGCCGCGCCAAGATGGCCACGAAGTTCGCACAGATGCTCGACGCCGACTTCGCGCTCATGAACAAGCAGCGCCCGGCACACGACGTCGCGTCGGTCAACGAGGTGGTGGGCGACGTGGGTGGCAAGGTCGCGATCATGAGCGACGACATCATCGTCACCGGCGGGACGCTCGTCGCCGGCGCCCAGGCGCTGCTCGAGGCGGGTGCGACGAAGGTCTACGCGTGCGCGACGCACGGCCTCTTCCCGGAGGACGCGCTGCAGAAGCTCGCCGACTCGGAGCTCGCGGGCGTCGCCGTGACCGACACCGTCCCGATCGGGGAACTCAACCGGCCGGACAAGCTCACCGTCCTGACGATCTCGGGAATCCTCGCCGAGACGATCGAGAACGTCTTCGCGGACGAGTCGGTCTCGGCGATCTTCGCCGGCGAGAACCAGCTCTTCTAACGCAAACCCCCTAGCCATGGGGGTTTGCGGCCACTTTGTACCCAAACTTTGTACCCATTCCCGCGGGAAGCCTTGCCTGCTCCCTGAGGGCGGCGGGATCATGGGCCGGTGGAGGACGGCCTGACCTTGGCCGAGCTGGTGGCCCTCGTCGGCCCCCGCAGCGGCGCGACCGTGGCGACGATCGGACCGTCCTCCGCGACGAGGTCCGGCGCGGGCACGTCGCCTGCCTCGCCGGCCGCTACTACCTGACCGGCCTCGACCTCGAGACCCGCGAGGCCCTGGTCCGGCTCGACCTGCCCGACCTCGACCACTCCCGCAAGGCCCGTCGGCCACGGCTGCCGTACCGGGCAGGGCGCGAGGTGGCGACCTGGGTCTGACGCGACGGGCTTAGGCGTGTCAACGCCGTCTGCGAGGCTGCCGGGATGACCACCGACTACTTCAACGAGGGGATGGTCAACCGCCAGCGGCTGCTGTGGGCCATCGCTACCCGACGACAGCTCGAACGCTGGGAGCCGCTCGTCGCCGCGATCCTGAACGAAGACCTCGCCGGGCGGCCCCTCAACGGCGGGACCTGGTGGGCGGCGGAGACCGAGCATCACCTCGCGCTCGTCGCTGCGCGGAACCTCCTGCACGCGCTCGACCTCACTCCGGTGACGAGGGTCCCAGTCGAGCAGACCTTCCGTGACGAGCTGAAAGAGGGTCGGGACCTACGCGAACACTGGCTCGACTACATGCCGGTGTTCAACGTGAAGCCGCGACCGGACCAGCCGTCCCACTATCGGTCGGGGAGGAGCTTCGCTGCCCGGAATCCCAGGGGCGGGCCGGACTGGGGATTCACGAGCAAGGCCGGGGCCTTGCTCCTGCCGAACGTCTCCGCCCCGGCGTTGCACCAACTCCTCGACGCCGTCGAGGCCGAGGCGCTTGAAGGAAACCCCTCGCTCGCCCAGTTCGTCCCGCCCCGCGCACCATCACCGTGGCTGCACGAGGAGGGCGGCGACTGGTGGCCAAAGGCCGAGGCGCAGACCGAAAGGTGACCTAGGACTACCCGAAGCGGTGACGCACGGCGATGCGCGCGGCTTCCGTCGCCAACGCGACGGCGATCAGGAGCGCCGCGAGCGGGTCGGCCCACCACCAACCGAGCCCGGAGTTCAGCAGAAGTGCCGTGAGCGTGATCCCGGCCAGCGCCGCGGCCGCGAGCGTCAGGACTCCGTCGCCATGAAGCGCTGGGCTCGCCAGGTCGACGGCGACGCGCAGCTTCTGCCTCCCAAGCCAGGGCAGCACGATTAGGGAGAGGACGGCAAGGATCAAGCCGAAGGCCGAAGCGTCCGGGTGTGAGCCTTCGACAAGGGCGCGGATGGCCTGCACCCCGATGTAGAGGGCGACCATCACCATCGCCAAGATGATCCAGGTCTGTGCCCGCCGCTCGAGGTGTTCTGCAGCGACTGGATCGCGCTGCTCCTTCCGAAAACGCCAGATCAGCACCACCGACGCTGACGTGTCGAGGAGCGCGTTTAGCGCGAACGCCGCCAAGGCCTGGCTGTCGTCGAGGAACGAGAGGACGAGCGCGGTGCTTCCAACGATGCCGTTCCATGCGACCGTGGCGAACGAGAGTCGAAGCGCGGAGCCAAGGAGCGCGGCGCGATCAAGATTCACCTTCGAGAACAAGCAGCGCCTCCAGTCTGTGGCAGGACAACCAATGCCGACCAGACTTCCCGGCGCTCCGGCACACATCCTAGCCAAGGGCGATGGGGGCATCCCCCTTGCGCCGATCTGCTCCGCCCCGGTGGGGGACGGTCCGTTTGGAAAAAGGCCAGTGCGCGGGCCGCAAGGTGACCCTAGGACTACCCTGCCCACGCCCCGGCAAGCTGAGCCTACGACGTGCCGGACCCGCCGACTAGATGGCCGAAAGGACGAGGCCCCGAAGGGCCTCGTCCCGAGCAGCCGACTGTCACCACCTCCGAGGCTAAAATCAGGCCGGTTGCGCGTCCGTGCGTCGGTCCCCCCTGAGGATCGGAGACGACGCCTTGAAGCCCCAGACGGCCGCGTAGATCCCGAGGAACAGCTCCCACAGGAACTCGGGCGCGACCAGGAGGCTCGCCGGGCCAGTTTGGTCCCACACGTCGAAGAGCACGCCAATGCTCCCGATTAGGAGGAGTGGCCCCCCGACCAGTCCGAGCCAGGGCATCCACCGCGGGACGAGGCCGGAGGTGTACATCAGGTAGCCGAGGATCAGCCCGTTTCCAAAGGGAACGATGAATCCAGGGCCGAACCGGAACGTCCAGTCCTTGAGCTGCGCGAGCGAGACGGCGAGGTCGGCTGCGTCCGGAGAGTCCTGGCGCAGGCTGACGACCCCGAGGACGAAGATGATCCCCGCCGCAATGAAGACGCACTCGATGATCCGGGCGGCGACGTAGCCGATGGCGAGGAACTCGTTCTGTCTCCTCACGATCGGATAGAGGACAACGGCCGTTCCGACGTTCGCGAGGATGAGAAGGAGCTCCAGGAACGCTCCGAGGTAGATCTGGTTGTCCTTACCGCCCCCGGCGATGTACGCGGCCGGATCGTCAAGGACTGGCTGGAACAGAGCCAGCGCCGAGATCGACGTCACGAACGTGATGAGAAACAGCACGCCGAAAATCCGCGCAGCCCTCTGATCCGAACTCACTGGCGCCCCCTTTTCGTCGTAGAAGGGCGGATCTTTAGCGGTATCGAACCGCGATTCAAGCGGGGACAGCGGACGACGCTTCCCGCCGCTTCCAGGAGCTGGAACAGGCCGAAGGGGGCGACCCCACCCCGACGCGCAGACAGACCCGGTGGGGGATGTGGCCGGAAAAAGTTTCCCCGCGCACGACCGACCGGGCGGCGGATACCCCCCCGTTGCGGCTTCGGAGGCATGTGCCTCGAAACCTCACATTCCATCGGGCTAGAGGAGGCAGCGTACCCGGACGTGGGAGCCAGCTCCTTCAAGCGCATGAGCGCTTCGGTGGGGCCTGCCGCCGGCGTGCGGGGCCCGCCCTGCGCGGCTCACCCGCTTTGCAAAAATCCCTGCTCAGCGGTACAGTGGACCTGGGACAAACGCCCTTTAGGCGTCAGGGGAGCAGTCTCTCTGCGGTGAGAGACGCGATGGAGTTGAGATTGCCGAGGCGGCCGCGGGCTCCCGCGGCGCAGGAATCGGCACGGGACGCCGAACCGGTGACCCTGCCCGCGAACGACCCCTGGGCGGGAGAGGACGACGCGTGGACCGCCGACGACGATCTCGGCCGCCAGGCGCCGGACGACTTCATCCGCTTCTTCCGCGGCGCAGCGGTCGGCATCGTCCTCGGGCTCGCGCTCTGGGCTGTGATCGTGCTCGTCGCCGTGTTCCTTCTGGCCTAGACGCTCGCCGCGAAGCCCTCGGACGAGGGGTGGCGGACCCTTCCGCAGAGCCGATGGAAAAGGAGAACTGCGGCCTGTACGACTCCGAATCGCCGATCCCTCGCTTCGCGAGGAGCTGAACGCGCACTACGCGCGGTCCGGCTTCGCCGTGCGCCCGGTGGGATCGACCGAGCTCGACGTCGAGCGACTGGACGCGCCCGACGAGGAGCAGGGCCGGCGTGAGGTCGCTGCCCACCTGCTCGTGTGGGCGCTGCTGCACCCGGAGTCTCCGGGCGAGCTCGTCGAGTAGGACGCGGCCGAGGGCCCGCCTGACGAGCCCTCGGCCACCGATCGGGGCCCGGTCGTGTGCCGCTACGAAGCCGCCTTTTCGTGTGTCACAGCGAGGGAACGCCACCCACTGTGCCCGGCCCTTGCGCGCCAGGCGGCATCCCTTGATGGTGGGATCCGCCGCGAGATGGCCATTGTGGGGGATGCCCCTCGGCTCGCCGGGCGGTCATCGTCCGGTCTGCATGCCGTTCGGCCCTGACTGACATCCAGAACCCCTTCCCGGCGGAGCGGCCTGAGCCCGCGCGGCGAAAGAGCCGGCGCCGTCGTCGCCGGAAGCCGTCGGCTGCAGCACCGCCGACTCCACAGACTCCCGCCAACAGCGGGGGCCTCCTCCCGCCCGTCATCAAGGTCGAGATCCAGAACATCGACCAGATCGGCCGCGGCGAGGGGCCGAGCCGGGACGATGCCGAGCGCCTGGCCGCGAGCGAACGCCAGCTGGCGGAGCGCGAGACGCGGCTGGCGGCGCTGGAGCTCACGCTCGTCGAGCGCGAGCAGCGAGTCGAGGAGCTGGAGGAGAAGGTCGGCTCCGCGGGTGCGCTGATCGAGTCCAGGGAAAGCCTGGAGCGGCGGGAGCGGCGCACGAGCGAGCTGGAGGGCAGCCTGCGCGAGCGCTCCCGCGACCTCGAGCAGCGCGAGAACGACCTGGAGGCGCGGCGCGCCGTCATGGAGTCGGATCTCGAGTTGCGGGAGGAGGAGGTCGAGCGGCGCGAGGATCTGCTCGCCATCCGCGAGGAGCGCCTGACCGAGCGCCAGCGGGAGCTCGGGCTCTACGTCTCCCAGATCCAGGCGCGCATCGAGCCCGAGCGCGCGGCCGGCTAGGCCCGCGGCCCGGCTCGTCGCCTTCGCTAGACTAGCCCGCCGGAATGGCCGGAGAACGCATCCAGCTGGACGTCAAGCCGCGCGAGGACACGGGAAGCGCCGTCTCGCGGCGCCTGCGTGCCAGCGGGATGATCCCCGGAGTCCTCTACGGCGCCGGCAAGAAGGCGCATCCGTTCGCAGTCGAGGAGCGGGAGCTGCGCCGCGTGCTCACCGGCGACCACGGGCTCCACGCGATCCTCGACGTCGTCTTTGACGGTCAGAAGACGCCCCATCACGCGGTGCTCAAGGAGTACCAGCTCGACCCCACGCGCCCGCGGCTCCTCCACATCGACCTGCACGAGGTCCGGCTCGACCAGGTGATCCAGACGCAGGTCGCCGTCGAGGCCTTCGGCGAGTCGCCCGGCGTCAAGGAGGGCGGCGCGCTCACGCTCGTCCTCCGCGAGATCAACGTCGAGGCGCTGCCCATGGAGGTGCCCGACCGCCTCGAGCTCGACATCTCCGGCATGACCATCGGTGACTCCCTCCGCGTGGCCGACGTGATCGTCCCCGAGGGCGTGGAGGTTCTCGACGACCCGGAGGCCGTGGTCGCGACAGTCCAGCCACCGACCAAGGTCGAGGAGCCCGAGATCGAGGAGGAAGAGGGGCTCGAGGGCGAGGAGGGCGTCGAGGGCGAGGCCGAGGGCGAGGAAGGTGCGCCGGCGGCCGAGGGCGAGACCGAGGGCGACGGCGGCGAAGAGCCCGCCGAGAGCTAGGACCTTCCCGTGCGTCTCTTCCGTCGGGGCGAGTCGGCCTCGACGCTCGACCTGCTCGTGGCGGGGCTCGGCAACCCGGGCCGCGAATACGCCCGCACGCGTCACAACGTCGGGCACATGGTCGCGGACGAGCTGGCCCGCCGGCAGAGCGGGTCGTTTCGCTCCAAGTTCTCGGGCGAGCTCTCCGAGGTTCGGCTCGACGGCTCGCGCGTCGCCCTTCTGAAGCCCCTCACCTACATGAACGAGTCCGGCCGCTCGGTTGGCGCGGCGGTGGGCTTCTTCAAGCTGCCGGCGGAGCAACTGCTCGTCGTCCACGACGAGGTCGATCTCGACCTCGGCCGCCTGCAGGCCCGGCTGGGCGGAGGGCTGGCGGGACACAACGGGCTCCGCTCGGTCGCCCAGCACGTCGGCACGCCGGAGTTCGCGCGGCTCAGGATCGGCGTCGGTCGGCCCGAGCGCGGCGATCCGCGCCCGGTCGCCGACTGGGTGCTCTCGCCGTTCACGGACGAGGTCGACGTCGAGGCGCTCGTCGCCCGGGCCGCCGACGCCGTCGAGGCGGTCGTACGCGACGGGCTCGACGAGGCTCAGCAGCGCTTCAACGAGCGCTGATGCCGCGACCCCAATCGAGTTCGGCGCGATCTCGGCGCATTCGTGAGCGTCACCTGCGCGCCCCGGCGCGATAGCGTCGAATCGGGGGGCTTGCTGCCCCCATGGGGGCGTGGGGGACGAAAGAAGGCGGGCCGTCCCGCTGGAGGACGACCCGCCGCAGATGCTCCTGCGTCGTAGCGGCCCGACGCCGGTGCTCATCCTTTCTTTCGGCACATCGGGAGCCCGACCTTAGAGCTTCGCCCCGTCCGGAGCACGACGCTGGCCGTGGCGCGGACACCGCTCTACGCCCGTCTCGACGGTCGACGGCAGGCGGCTACGATGACGCCGCGGAACCGTGAGTTTCGTCGCTCGTCATGGACCGACCGATCCGTCTGCAAGAGCCCGCGCTCGGCCCGATCGCCCGCGACTTCGCCGAGGGCGAGCGCCTGCGCGAGTTCCTGGACGACCCGGCCGAGGCGCGCGTCTCGGAGGCGCTCCTGCCGCTCTTCCTCGCCGGCCTCCATCGCGCGCGCACGGGCCCGCTGGTCGTCGTCCTGCCGGACGATGCCCAGGCCCGGGACGCGGCCGAAGGCGCCGGCTGGTTCCTCGGCGAGGACGACGTCGGGCTCTTCGCGTCGCGCGGCGTTCGCTGGGGCAGCGGTCTCGAGCCGCCGCCGCACCTCGTCGGTGAGCGCGCCCGCGCGCTCGAGGTCCTGGCGGAGGGCGGGCTCGTCTGCGCGTCTGCGCTCGGCCTCGCGGAGGAGATCCCCCCGGCCGGGGCGCGGCCGGAGCCGATCGTGTTGCGCGTCGGGGACGAGCCCGGCGCAGAGGCGCTCTCCGAGCGACTTGCTCTCGCCGGCTACGAGCGGGTCGCCGCAGGCCGAGGGGCGCGGTCAGTTCGCGGTCCGCGGCGGCATCCTCGACGTCTTCCCCTCGACCGGCCGCGAGCCGGTACGCCTCGAGCTGTTCGGCGACGAGATCGAGTCCCTGCGCGCCTTCTCCCCGTTCACGCAACGGACGCTGCACGCGCTCGAGTCGGCGACGGTCTACCCGGCGGTCGAGCGGCGCCTCGACCTGGTCGAGCCGATGCTCGCGGAGGAAGGGGAGCCGGCGCCGCTGCCGGACGACCTCGTGGCGCCGCTGCCGAAGCCCGACCTCGTCTGGCAGGCGGACGAGGTGGAGGAGGTCGTCCGCGAGGAGCTCGGCACCACCGTGGACCTCCGAGGCGCGCTCCGCCTGACCCAGCTCCCGGCCGGCCAGCGCCACAGCTTCGAGGCGCAGCGCCCGGCCGTGGCGGCCCGGGGCCTGGCGGAGGCCGAGCGAGACCTTCTCGCCTACGTGAAGAGCGGCAGCCGGGTCGTCGTCACGTTCGCGCACCGCGGGGAGGCCCAGCGGACGAAGGCCATGCTGCGGCGACTGGACGCGGTCGTCCTCGACCCGGGCGACGACCTCCCGGACGAGCCTGGGCTCTTCTTCGCGGTGTCGCCGGCGCGCCGCGGCTTCGTCCTTCGCGACCTCGATCTGATCCTGCTCCCGGACACGCAGGTCTTCCGCAAGCGTCCACCGCGCGCCGACGCAAGGATCGGGCGCGCGCTCCAGAGCTTCGCCGATTTGCGCACGGGCGACCACGTCGTCCACGAGGACCACGGCGTCGGAATGCTGCTCGGCTTCGAGACGAAGACCGTCGCCGGCGTCACCCGCGACTACCTCTTCCTCGCGTTTCGCGGCGACGACCGCCTCTACGTCCCCCACGAGCAGATCGGCAAGGTCTCGCGCTACGTCGGCGCCGACGGGCACACGCCCGCGCTCTCGAAGCTGGGCGGCAAGGCCTGGCAGACGATCAAGAACCGGGCCCGCGCGGGCGCGCACGAGCTGGCGGGCGAGCTGCTCGCGCTCTACGCCCGGCGGCAGCAGGCCGAGGGCGTCGCCTTCGAGGCCGAGTCCGAGCTCGTCGAGCGACTCGAGACGACGTTCGCCTACGAGGAGACGCCGGACCAACGCCAGGCGATCGAGGTGGTGAAGGAAGACCTCGAGACGCCGCGCCCGATGGACCGCCTCGTCTGCGGGGACGTCGGCTTCGGAAAGACCGAGGTGGCCGTGCGCGCCGCCTTCATCGCGGTGGCGAACGGCGCGCAGGCGCTCCTGCTCGCGCCGACGACGATCCTCGCGCAGCAGCACTGGAACACCTTCCGCGAGCGCTACCGCGACCTGCCGGTGACCGTCGAGATGATCTCGCGCTTCCGCAAGGCCGCCGACGTGAAGCAGGTGCTCGCGGACTTCGCCGCGGGAAAGGTCGACGTCCTCATCGGCACACATCGCGTGCTCTCGCGGGACGTCGCCTCGAAGAACCTGGGCCTCGTGATCGTCGACGAGGAGCAGCGGTTCGGCGTTGCGCAGAAGGAGCTGCTGCGCCAGCTGCGGCTCGAGGTGGACGTGCTCGCACTGTCGGCGACGCCGATCCCGCGCACGCTGCACATGTCGCTTGCTGGCCTGCGCGACATCAGCGTCATCGAGACGCCGCCCCAGGGCCGCCGGCCGATCCGCACGCATGTCGGCGAGTACGACGAGGAGCTCGTCCGCGAGGCGCTCGTGCGCGAGCACGCACGCGAGGGCCAGTCCTTCTTCCTCCACAATCGGGTGGAGTCGATCGAGGAGGCGGCCGAGCACCTCCGCCAGCTCGTTCCGGAGCTGCGCATCATCGTCGCGCACGGCCAGATGCCGGAGCGCGAGCTCGAGGGCCACATGCTCTCGTTCCTGGCCGGCGACGCGGATGTGCTCGTCTCGACGACGATCATCGAGTCCGGGCTCGACATCCCACAGGCCAATACCCTGATCGTCGAGCGCGCCGACGCCCTCGGGCTCGCCCAGCTCTACCAGATCCGCGGGCGGGTGGGCAGGAGCGACGTCGTCGCCCACGCGTACCTGTTTTACCCGGACGGTCAGGAGCTGACCGCCGAGGCGCGGGCGCGGCTCGCGACGCTCGCCGACCACACCGAGCTGGGGAGCGGCTTCGCCATCGCCATGCGCGACCTCGAGATCCGGGGCGCCGGCGACCTGCTCGGCGCGGAGCAGTCCGGGCACGTGGCGGCGATCGGCTTCGAGCTCTACGTGGAGCTCCTCGGCGAGGCGGTCGCCGAGCTCACCGGCACGCGCCGGGCCGCGGCGCGTCCCGTGCGGGTCGACGCCCAGGTCGACGCCTACGTCCCCGCCGACTACATGCCCGCCGAGGCGCAGAAGATCGACCTCCACAGGCGCCTCGCGCTCGCGGAGACGGAGGACGAGCTGCGCGAGCTCCGGGCCGCCACCGAGGATCGTTTCGGGCCCGTGCCGGAACCCGTCGAGAGCCTCTTCGCCATCCAGGAGGTCAAGCTGAAGCTGGCCCGGATCGGCGCTGACTACCTCGTCTTCCGGGGTGGCCGAGCCGTCGTCGGACCGCTCGTGCTCGGCTCGGCGGAGCTCCGTGAGCTCCGCACGACCGCCGCGACGGCGGTCTACTCGAGCGCGAAGCGCGAGCTCACCCAGAGGGGCGAGCGGTTCCCTCAAGCGCTCGCGTTCGTCGATGCTATCCTCGATCTACGGCTTTCGGCCTAGCCAGCACGCCCATGCCTCTTTTGACTCGTCTCATCGCTGTTCTCGCTGCGCTCGCGCTCGGAGTCGCAGCCGCAGGCTGCGGCGGTGACGACGACGACAGCGCGTCGACCGATGTCCCGGCCGATGCGATCGCGGTGGTCGGCGACCGGGAGGTCCCGAAGTCCGAGTACGACCGGCTGCTGAGCCAGGCGCAGGCGACCTACGAGGCGCGCGAGCAGGACTTCCCCGCGGCGGGGACGCCCGAGTTCGCGCAGCTTCGCAACGCGCTCGTGCGCAGCCTCGTCGAGCAGGCCGAGTTCGAGATCGCGGCCGAGGAGCTCGACGTCACTGTCACCGACGAGGAGCTCGACAAGCGCCTCGACGAGCTGAAGCAGCAGTTCTTCGACGGCGACGAGCAGAAGTACCAGGACGAGCTCGAGAAGCAGGGCCTGACCGAGGAGCAGGTGCTCAAGGATCTGCGCACGCGGATGCTCTCGGAGAAGATCTTCGAGAAGGTCACGAGCGAGGTGAAGGTCTCCGACGCCGACATCGAGGCGTACTACGAGGAGAACAAGGCGCAGTTCGAGCAGCCCGCCTCGCGCGAGGTCAGGCACATCCTCGTCAAGAGCAAGGCCAAGGCCGACGCCATCCACGCGCAGCTGGAGGACGGTGGGAACTTCGCCAAGCTCGCCAAGCAGTACTCGCAGGACCCGGCTTCCAAGAACGAGGGCGGCAAGTTCACCGCGCAGAAGGGCGCGACCGTCGCACCGTTCGACAAGGTGGCCTTCGAGCTCAAGACCGGCGAGCTCTCCGAGCCGGTGAAGACGCAGTTCGGCTGGCACATCATCGAGGCGGTCGGCGACGTCCAGGAGGCCTCGACGCAGTCGCTCGACGACGTCAAGGAGCAGATCTCCACGACGATGCTCGAAGAGAAGAAGAACACCCGGATCAACGAGTGGATCAGCGAGCTCCAGGACCGCTTCAAGAATCTGATCTTCTACGCGCCCGGCTTCGAGCCGCCGCCCGAAGCCGACACGACCACCGGCGCGGGCGACACCGGCGTGGACACAACCCAGACCGAGACCGACACGGAGTAGCCACGTGAGCGGCGGGGACGGGCTCGGGGAGGCGCTCGTCGAACTCCAGGAGCTGGCCGAACGACTGCGGCGCGAATGCCCCTGGGACCGTGCGCAGACCGAGCGGACGATCGTCCCGCACACGGTCGAAGAGGCCTACGAGGTCGCCGACGCAGCCGTCGCCGGCGACGATGCGAAGCTGGTAGACGAGCTCGGCGACCTCCTCTTCCAGACCGTCTTCCTCGCGCTCCTGCTCGAGGAGCGCGGCGCCGGCGACCTCGCCGAGGTCGCGCGCGGGATCCGCGCGAAGCTCGTGCGGCGGCATCCCCACGTCTTCGGCGACGCGGAGCTGGAGACGCCCGGCGCGGTCAAGGGCCGCTGGGAGGAGCTGAAGCGCGAGCAGGAGGACCGCGAGGGGATCTTCCACGACGTGCCCGAGGCGCTTCCCGCGCTCCTGCACGCGCGCAAGGTGCAGCGCCGGGCTGCCTCGGCCGGGTTCGACTGGCTCGACGCGGCCGGGCCGCTCGCGAAGGTGCGGGAGGAGGCGGACGAGCTGGAGAAGGCCGTCGCCGCGGCCGGGGCGCCAGCGGCCGAGACGGAGCCCCCGGTGCCGGTGGTCGGAGAGGTCGGCGACCTCCTCTTCACGGCCGTGAACCTCGCGCGTGCGCTGAACGTCGATCCCGAGCTCGCGCTGCGGGCGACGAGCGCGCGCTTCGTGCAGCGCGTCGAACGCGCGGCCGAGCTCGCCGAAAAGGACGGATGGGACTGGCGCGAGCTCGACCTGGAGGAGCAGGATCGCTACTACCGACTCGCCAAGGAGGCGCTCGCGTGAAGATCGTGCGTGTTCATGCCCGGCAGATCCTCGATTCGCGCGGAAACCCGACCGTCGAGGTCGAGGTCGAGCTGGACTCCGGCGCCGTCGGACGCGCGGCTGTGCCGTCGGGCGCCTCGACGGGGCAGTTCGAAGCGGTCGAGCTCCGTGACGGCGACCCGGCCGTCTATCTCGGCAAGGGCGTCCTCCGGGCTGTCGAGAACGTCGAGCGCGAGATCGGGCCTGCGCTCGCCGGCGCTGATGCCGGCGATCAGGCCGCGGTCGACCGGGCGCTCATCGAGCTGGACGGGACGCCGAACAAGTCGCGGCTCGGCGCGAACGCGGTCCTCGGCGTCTCCCTCGCGGTCGCCAAGGCGGCCGCGCTCGAGGAGGGCGTCCCGCTCTACCGCTGGCTCGGCGGGAGCGGAGCGCGAGTCCTGCCCGTCCCGATGATGAACGTCATCAACGGGGGCGCGCACGCGCAGAACTCGCTCGACCTGCAGGAGTTCATGGTCGTCCCTGCCGGGGCGTCCTCGTTCGCCGAAGGCCTCCGGATCGGGGCCGAGACCTTCCACAACCTGAAGGCGCTCCTGCACGAGCGCGGCCTGGCGACCGCCGTCGGGGACGAGGGCGGCTTCGCGCCCGACCTGCCGTCGAGCGAGGATGCCATCGCCGCCGTCTTCGAGGCCGCCGAGCGGGCGGGCCACTCGGAGAAGATCGCGATCGCGCTCGACCCCGCGACCACGGAGCTGTACGAAGCCGGCCGCTACCGGCTGCCCGGCGAGGGGCTCGACCTCGACGCCGACGGGATGATCGGGCTGTGGGAGAACCTCAGCGGCCGCTACCCGATCGTCTCGATCGAGGACGGACTCGCCGAGGACGACTGGGCGGGCTGGAAGGCGATCACGGAGCGGCTCGGCGACGCCGTGCAGCTCGTCGGCGACGACCTCTTCGTCACCAACGTCGAGCGTTTCCAGCGCGGGATCGAGGAGGGCGTCGCCAACGCGATCCTCGTCAAGGTGAACCAGATCGGGACGCTCACGGAGACGCTCGAGGCGATCGAGCTGGGGCGGGCGAACGGCTACGCCGCGGTCATGTCCCACCGGTCCGGCGAGACCGAGGACACGACCATCGCCGATCTCGCCGTCGCGACCGGCGTCGGGCAGATCAAGACCGGTGCGCCCTCGCGGAGCGACCGGGTAGCCAAGTACAACCAGCTCCTGCGAATCGAGGAGGAGCTGGGCGACGCGTCCGTCTACCCGGGGTGGTCGGCCTTCCCGCGCGCGGGTCGCTGAGGCGACGCAGGAGAACACCCCGCGCTCGCTAACGTGCCCGGTGTGACCAACGGGCTGCGTCGGACGAAGATCGTCTGCACGATCGGACCGGCGACCGCGTCCCCGGAGATGCTCGACCGGCTCGTTCACGCAGGCATGGACGCGGCGCGCCTGAACTTCTCGCACGGCACACACGAGGAGCACGGCGAACGCGCGCGGCTCATCCGGGAGGTGCAGGAGCGCGCCGGCCGGCCGCTGGCCCTGATCGCCGACCTCCAGGGCCCGAAGATCCGCGTCGGCGATCTCGACGTCCCGCGCATCCTCGTCGAGGGCGACGTGCTGCACATCGCGGGCGAGAAGGCCGCGGCTCCCGAGGACCTGCCGGTGATGCCGGCCGTCCTGACCGAGGTCCTGCAGCCGGGGCACGAGGTGCTCATCGACGACGGGCTCGTCCGGCTGCGGGTCGACGACACCAACGGCGAGCGCGTGCGCGTCACCGTCGAGGTCGGCGGCGCCGTCGGGGCGCACAAGGGTGTCAACGTCCCCGGCGTCCCCATCCCGGTGCCGTCGATTACGGAGAAGGACCTCAGCGACCTCGAGTTCGCGCTCTCGCTCGGCGTCGACTACGTCGCGCTCTCGTTCATCCGCTCGGCCGCCGACTGCCGCGGTCTGCGCGAGCTCCTCAACGCCGCCGATGCGAAGGCGCACGTGATCGCGAAGGTGGAGAAGGCCGAGGCGCTCGACGACCTCGACGCGATCGTGACCGCGTCCGACGCCGTCATGGTCGCCCGCGGCGACCTCGGAGTGGAGATCGGCCCGGCGGCGGTGCCGCTCGTCCAGAAGCGCATCATCCTCTGCGCGCTCGAGCACGGGAAGCCCGCGATTACGGCCACGCAGATGCTGGAGTCGATGATCACGAGGCCGGAGCCGACGCGGGCGGAGGCGAGCGACATCGCCAACGCGATCCTCGACGGCACGTCCGCGGTGATGCTCTCGGGCGAGACGGCGGTCGGCCAGTACCCGGTCGCGAGCGCCGCCTTCATGGATCGGATCGCCCGCGCGGTCGAGCCGAGCCTCGCCTACCGGCACGAGCTGGCGCAGGCCGCCGACCAGCCCTTCCCGACCGTCGGCGAGGCGATGTCGAACGCCGCGTGCGACATCGCGGAGGTGCTCGGCGCGGCGGCGATCCTCGTCCCGACCTACAGCGGCCGGACGGCCTCGGCCGTCGCCCGCCACCGGCCGCGCCGGCCGATCATCGCCGTCACGCACAAGCGCCAGGCCGTGCAGCAGCTGGCGCTCGAGTGGGGCGTCGTCTCGGCCGAGATCGAAGAGGCCAAGAACGTGGAGGACCTCTGGTCGCGCGCGATCGAGGCGGCTCGCGAGTCCGGTCTCGTCTCCGCCGGCGACCGGATCGTCATCACGGCGGGCACGGCGGTCAACGTCCCCGGCACGACGAACGTGATCAAGGTCGAGACGGCCTAGCCCGCCAGGGACTTCCAGGTCCGTCCGACGCGGTCGGTAGCCTTTCTCCCGCCCGGAGAAGGAGGCCATGGCGTACGGTCGAAGTTGGCATGCCCATGGCTGCCCGGGCATCCCGCCAACGTCCTCGCCGCGCGACGCCGAAGAAGAGGCGGCGCATCGCCAACCCTGCGCGCGCGCTTCGCTGGATCGGGCTGATCGTGCTGCTGGCCGTCGCCGTCGGCTACGTGCAGCCGCTGCGCGCCTACCGTGACGCGAACGCCGACGTCGCCCGCCAACAGGCGGAGGTCGACGCTCTCGCCGCGGGCAACGTCGCCCTCGAGCAGCGGATCCAGGATGCGGGCACGCCCGAGTTCATCGAGCGAGAGGCCCGCAAGCTCGGCCTCGTGCAGCCGGGCGAGCGTCTCTTCATCATCACGGGAGTCGACCGCTGGAAGCACGAGCGGCGGGAGCGCGCCAAGGCCCGGTTACGATGATCTGGTGGACGACCGGACGGTGGTCTCCTGGCAGCTTGGGCGGCCCGCTCGCACGTTTCGGCGGGTTGAGGTCCGCTGTCCGTACGGCTATCCCGCGGTTACGGAGCAGGCGCCCTTCGGGCCGGACGGCGAGCCCTTCCCGACCACCTACTACCTGACCTGCCCCTGGCTCGTGGCGGCGATTGCTCGCCTCGAGGCCGCGGGCGGCGTCGAGCGCTGGTCGCAGGCGGCCAGGGACGACCCGGAGCTGGGCGAGAGCCTTGCGCGTGCCGACCGCGAGCAGCGAGAGCTCCGTCCGGAGCTCGACGTCGGGATCGGCGGCACCCGCGCGCGAGAGAACCTCAAGTGCCTGCACGCCCACGCAGCCTTTGCGCTCGCGCGGCCCGGCTACGAGCTGGGCGAGCGGATCCTGGACGAGGTCGACGAGCGCTGGTGCCCGGACGAGCGCTGCGCCCGGGCCGGCGGCAACGGGGCGGCGGCATGATCCTCGAGAGCACGCGGCAGCAGTGGGACGAGGGCAAGCGGCGGCTGGACACGGTCGGCGCCGACACGGCGCGGGGCCGGCACCTCTGGCTGCTCGTCGAGGCAGTGCTGGCCGAGCTGCGCAGGCGGGTCGGCCAGACCTTCACGCTCGCCGAGCTCGCGCGCGCGTACGAGGGGTCCGAGGACTGGATCCGCGATGTCGTCCTCCGCTCGGCACCGCCGAAGTCGCGCGCTGGTATCCGCGACGTCGCGCTCGTCCAGGACGCGGCCTTTGCGCACTACGCCCTCGGGGCGAGTGACTACCGCCCGTGACGGCCGGCAGTCCCGGACCCGTACGCTACCGCGAGCGCGGACGGCCGCCGCGACGGTCGTCGGGCCGGCGGGTGGCCGTCTGGATCTTCCGCCTGGCGGTTCTCGCCGTGGTCTTCGTGGCCGGCCTGGCGATCGGCCGGGCGCTCGAGAGCGCTCCCGACCCGGGCGGGACCCAGACGATCGTGCGCACGCTCGAGCCGTTGACGGTCGAGCCGCAGGAGCGCACCGTGACGGTCACGACGTCGGAACGCTGACCCAAGACTGGCCACTAGGCCAGGTAAAGAAATGTGAGGATTTGGTAGCTTTTTTGATTGCGGCCCATGCCCATGCAAGGCGACCGAAAGCTTGAGTCCGCCGACGCGCGAAGGGGGGCGGACGACGGTCGAGAGTGGCTCACCCTCGGCCAGGCTGCCGCATTTCTCGGTGCGGCACAGTCGACCGTGCGCAAGTGGGCGGACGCCGGACGTCTCCCAGCCTTCTACACGCCCGGGGGCCACCGTCGCTTCCAGCGCGCCGACCTCGAGGCGTTCCTCGCCGGGCCGCGGGTCACGAGCCGGGCGGAGAAGACAGGCGGTGCGACCGTCCTCGTCGTCGACGACGACCCGGCCCTGCGGGAGTTCATCCGAGCCAACCTCGAGGCGGAGGGCTATGCGGTGCGCGAGGCTGCGAGTGCCGGCGAGGGTCTCGCAGCGCTCGACGACGAGCCGCCCGACCTGATCCTCCTCGACGTGATGATGCCCCAGATGGACGGGTGGGAGATGCTGCACCGCGTCCAGGAGCGCCACGGCGTCGACGCGATCCAGGTGATCATGTACAGCGGCAAGATCGAGGAGGCGGGGAAGGCCGAGGAGCGCGGCGCGCAGGCGTTCATCGGCAAGCCCTTCGACCCGAGCAAGCTCCTCGAGGCGACGAAGCAGCTCCTCGGCTCCTGATACTCCTGCGCATGTGCCTCCCGGCCTGACCGAACTCGACCGCGACGTCTTCACATGGGTTGTCGAGCACCGCGCGCAGCCGTTCGACTGGCTGTTCGTCGGGCTCTCCGCCGCCGGCCAGGCGTCGCTCCTCTGGATCGCGCTCGCGCCGCTGCTGGCGCTCTGGGCCCGCAAGCCCCTGCTGTTCACGACCCTCGTGACCGCGGCTACGGTGTGGACGGCCGACCTGCTGACGTCGCTGCTCAAGCTCGCCGTCGACCGCGAGCGCCCGTACGAGGTCATCCCGGCCGCGGACCCGCTCCTCCGCTGGGACGTCGCCGGCTCGTTCCCCTCCGGCCATGCGGCGACGAGCGTAGCCGGAGCGATCATCCTGACCTACCTGATCGGCCGCGGCGGCGTCTGGCTCGGCCTGCTCGCCGCGGCGGTCGCCTTCTCACGCGTCTACGTGGGTGTCCATTACCCGGGCGACGTGCTCGCCGGCGCCGTTCTGGGCGCGGCCGTCGGGCTGGCCGCGATCGCCCTCGTCAGGCGTCTTCGGCCGACTTCAGCAGCCCGGCCACGATCAGGAGCAGTGACGCCAGGAGGCTGAGCCAGATCCCGATGCCCCGGCCGACCGTCGGCTGGAAGGCCTCGGGGATGTCGATCAGGCGCACGAGGACGAGGATCGTGGCGACGAGCCCCAGGGCGGCGATGACCATGCCGTCCGGCACGCTCGGCGGCAGCTCCACCCCGAACGCGCGCAGGGCCAGGAGGAGGAGGACGATCACGCCGATCAGGAAGACGACCTTGCCGATGGTGCCCGTGTTCCAGCCGAGCACCGAGAGCTTCCCCCGCACGTCGCCCGAGATCGTGTACCAGCCCATGAACGAGCCGAGTGTCAGCACGAGCCCGCCGAGCCAGGCGAGTAGCTCGCCGGTGCGCCAGAGGCCCGCGCCTGCGCTAGGGGGTTGTGGGCGCACGGCCGTCAAAGGCACTAGAGCCCGAAGACGGAGCCGATCTTCTCCCAGATCGACAGGCTGAGGAAGAGCGTCAGGAAGATGAGCGTGCCGATAAGGGCGAGGAAGCGGATCCCTGCCAGGCGCCGTTCCCGCTGATGCTCGTGCCAGGCGTGGCGCTTTGCGCGCTCGCGCCGAAGCCGCCGCTGGATCGCATGGGGATCGAGCGGCGGGTCCTCCGGGGTGAGCTCTTCCTCAGGGAGCTCCTCCCAGTGGGCGCGACGGGGGGCGGGCGCTGCCATCGGCCAGGGATTGTTGCGGCTCCGGCCGGATGCCGCAACCGGAGGCGACCTCTGCGTCCCCTTGCAGGAGGTCGCGATAATGCGCGAATGGAGGGGCTCGAGGGATCCACCCGCGCGCGGGCGGCCCTGCCGACCGAGGCTGCCGGGACCGCGCTCTCCGCCTTCGCCGCGGCGGCGCTGGAGCTCGTCCGGGGTGGGCGGGCCGACCGCGGGCTGGCCGCGCTCCTGCGGGCTGTGGCGCTCGGGACCGGGGCCGAGCTCGTCGTCGCGCGCCTGGGGGAGGACACCGGCCACCTTGTCGCGCGGGCCGTGCAGTCGGACTCGGCCGCGCTCGCGGCCGAGCTGCAGGGCACGCGCATCGCCTGTGCGGACGTCGGCGCGGCGGAGCTCGAGTACGAGGACGCGCCGGGCGACCCCGCTGCGCCGGCCGTCGTCCGTCGGACAGCGTCCCGCGCCGGAACTCCGATCGCCCGGCTCGTGCCGGTCTCGGTGGAGGGCAGCGTCGTCGCGCTGCTCGAGCTCTACCGGTCGGGGCTGCCCTTCGGGCCGGAGGAGGGCGCGCTCGCCGCCGCGGCCGCCGCCCACGTCGCCCTCGCGCTGCGGCTCGAACGGGCGGGGCAGGTCGGGCCAGAACGGTCAACTCGAGCTCTCGCGCGGCCAGCTCGAGCTGCTCGGTGAGGCGCTCGCCGCCGGCGCGAACGAGGACGAGACGGCCGCGCAGATCGTCAAGGTGGCCGCCGAGGCGGCGGAGGCCGCCGGAGCCACGCTCTGGAGGCTCGACGGCGATGGGAGCCCATCACTGCTCGCCGCCCACGGCTTCGGGGCCGCCGCGCCCGACCTGGTCGAGGCCGCCGAGAGCATCCGCGGCGCGCTCGACGAGCGGGAGGCCGGGCCGGTCGTAGTCGGCTCGTGGCACGTGCACACGATTCCGCTCGGCGAGCCCCCGGCCGCTGTTCTCCGCCTCGCCTTCGACGAACGGGGCCCGGTCGAGCCCGACCTCGACAAGCTCTCCCCGTTCGGCATCGGTGCGGCGCTCGCACTTCGGCGGAGCCGGCGGGTCGGCGAAGTGGAGGTCGCGCTCCGCCGCTCGCAGACGCTCGTCGCCGTCGTCAGCCAGGCGATCGCGCAGCTCTCGCTCGCCCACACTCTCGATACGGCGGTCGAGCGGGTCGCCGAGCTGGCATCGAGCGGGCACGTCGCCGTCTACCTCCGTGACGAGGGCCGACTCTCCGCCGCCGCCTCGCGCGGGCTGACCGGTCCGCACACCGAGCTGGCCAACCGCCTCCTCGAGCTGGCCCTCGGCCCGTCGCGGAGCCGCGGCTTCCTCTTCGTCGAGGACCTGCGCGCGGATCCCCGCATGGCCGGCCTCGAGGCCGTGGTCGAGGAGACCGGCGTCCGCCGGGTCCTGTTCATCCCGCTGCTCGTGCACGACGAGGCGATCGGGGCCCTCGCGGTCTTCAAGACGCGCCCACGCGCCTACAAGGACGGCGAGGAGGGCCTGCTCCTCGCCCTCTCCAGCCAGCTCGCCGTCGCCGTGCAGAACGCGCGCCTGCACGAGCGGACGAAGGAGCTCTCGACGATCCTCGAGCGCACCCTCGAGTCCGAGCGACGCGCTGCGCGCCAGCTGCGGGGCCTCTACGCGATTTCCCAGTCCTTCACCGAGAGCCTCTCCCTCGACGCAACGCTCGACGCCGTCGCGCGCGCGATGGTGGAGCTCCTCGACGCCGACGTCGCGGTCATCCGCATGCCGGATCCTCGCACCGAGGCGCTGACCGCGCGTGCCGTCCACGTCGCCGATCCGGAGGCGGAGGAGGTGGTCGGCGCGCTCGTTGCACGCCCGCAGCCGCTCTCGGCCCCGCTGGCGCAACGGCTGCTCCGCTCGAAGCGGGCCGTGACCCTCAGCCCCGGCACGGCCGCCCCGGAGGACGCCCACCGCGTGCTCGATCCGTTCCTCCGCCAGGGCGCCACCGGGGCCGTGCTCCCGCTCGCGACGCCTGGCGAGGTGCTCGGAACCCTCACCGTCGTCTCCTTCGACCCGGCGCGGCCGCTCGAGCGGCCGGAGATCGACGCCGCCGCGGCCGTGGCCGCCCAGGCGGCGCTCGCGATCGACAACGCCCGCCTCTCCCAGCAGCAGCAGGACTTCTCCGAGACCATGCAGCGCTCGCTCCTCCCTCGGCAGATCCCCAGCGTCCCAGGCCTCGACGTCGGGCACGTGTACCAGTCCTCCGCACGCGTCGACGTCGGCGGGGACCTCTACGACTTCGTCGTCCTCGACGACCGCCGGCTGGCGGTCGCGATCGGCGACGTGCTCGGGAAGGGCATCTCGGCCGCGGCCGACATGGCTATGGCGAAATACATCTTCCGCGTGCTGGCCCGGGGAGAGGCCGACCCGGCGGCGTTCCTCCGCGCTGCAAACGACGTCGCCTGCGACGAGATCGAGCATGGGAAGTTCGTCACCCTGCTCTATGGCCTCGTCGACGTCGCGGGCCGCGAGGTGGCGATCGCCAGCGCGGGGCACCCGCCGGCCCGCGTCGTCAGCCCCGGGGGCCGCGTTGTCGCGCTGGGCGGCACCGGCCTTCCGCTCGGGATCGAGCCCGACCAGGACTACGAGCAGGAGCGAGCGGTGCTCGAGCCCGGCTCCACGGTCGTCCTCTACACGGACGGCGTCGTCGAGGCCCGCCGCGGCACCGAGCTCTACGGCGAAGAACGGCTCGACCGGCTCCTCGCCGAGGCGCACGACCTTCCCGCCCAGAAGCTGGCAGCCGAGATCCTGTCCGACTGCCGTGCCTTCGCCGGCGGCGAGCTCGGAGACGACTGCGCCATCGTCTGTCTCAAGCTGGCACGCTGAGAGCCGCATGACCGCCTCGGACGCCGCCGCGCCCTCCGTGCCCGTCGTCGCGTCCGTCGGCCGGACGCGCCTCGGCATCGTCGTTTTCACGGCCGGGGCGGCCACGCTCGCCACCGAGATCGCCGCCTCGCGGCTGCTCGCGCCCTACTTCGGGAGCTCGACGATCGTGTGGGCGAACATCATCGGGCTGATCCTGCTCTATCTCTCCATCGGCTACTGGCTCGGCGGCAAGGTTGCCGACCGGCGGCCGGAGCCGCGGCTCCTCGGCTGGATGATCCTCGTCGCCGCCGGTGCCGTCGCCCTGACGCCGTTCATCGCGCGGCCGATCCTCGAGATCACGCTGCGCGGGCTCGACGCGGTGTCGGTCGGCGCCGTCGTCGGCTCGTTCTTCGCGGCGCTCGCGCTCTTCGCCGTGCCGATCACGCTGCTGGGGGCGGTCGCTCCTTTCGCGATTCGACTCGCCCTCGTGGACGTGAAGGAGGCCGGTGCCGTCGCGGGGCGCCTCTACGCCCTCTCGACGGTCGGCTCCATCGTCGGCACCTTCCTCTCGGCGATCGTGGCCATCCCGCTCCTCGGCACGCAGCGGACGATGCTCGGGTCGGCCGTGCTCCTCGTCCTCGCGGCCGCGCTGCTCCTCGGCCCCCGCTGGCAGCTGCTGACGCTCGCCGCCGTCGGACTCCTCTTCGTCCCCGCCGGCACGATCAAGGCGAGCACCGGGCTCCTGTTCGAGACCGAATCCTCCTACCAGTACATCCAGATCGTCGAGCGAGCCGACGGCTCGCGGGCGCTCAAGCTGAACGAGGGCGTCGCCGTCCACTCCGTCTGGCACGAGGACTCCGTTCTCACCGGCGGTGTCTGGGACACCTTCTTGCTCGTGCCGCCGCTGCTCGACCGGCCGGTCGAGCGCATGCTCATCATCGGCAACGCCGGCGGGACGGTCGCGCGCGCCTACGGCGAGCTGTACCCGAACGTCGAGATCGACGGCGTCGAGATCGACCCGGAGGTGAGCGAGGCCGGGCGCGAGTACCTCGGGCTGGACGACAACCCGCGTCTCCACGTCATTGCCGACGATGGGCGCCCGTTTCTCGAGCTCACCGACGAGACCTACGACGTCATCGTCGTCGACGCCTACCACCAGCCCTACATCCCGTTCTACCTGGCGACGCGTGAGTTCTTCGCGGCCGTGAAGGAACACCTCCGGCCGGGCGGGGTCGTGGCGCTCAACGTCGCGAGCGTGCCGGGCGACGAGCGGCTCTCGGAGGCGATCGGGAGCACGCTCCTGGCGGAGTTCCCGCAAGCCTGGCGCTGGCGGCCGCTGCGCTTCAACGAGCTCATGCTCGGCTTCGACTCGGAGATCTCCCGCGAGGAGCTGGCCGACCGGGTCGAGGCCGCGCCTGCGGACGTCGGGCCGCTCGTGCCGCTCTTCCAGGACGGCCTGCGGCCCGTGGCCGCGGTCGAGCGGCCGCTGACCGACGACCGCGCGCCGGTCGAATGGCTGACCGACCGGATGATCATCGACTTCATCGCCCGCGGCGGCGAGGTCGACGAGGACTACCTGCCCACGCGCCCGTAGAGCGGCCCGGCCGCGAGCGCCCCGAGGATCGCCCCGGCGACGAGGAGCTGCACGGAGGCCGGCAGCCCGCCCGACTTGTGCCAGCCGCGGATGCGGTGGCTGGGAAAGAGCTTGCGCCCGCCGGGGCGCGGGAAGGGAAGAACGTGCTCGACGTCGGGCACGGAGGCGCCGACCGCGCCCACGACCACCGGGTCGAGCGGGCCGCGGGCGGCCGCCAGGAGCCCGAGCCCGGCGAAGCCGCTCAGCGTTTCGAAGCGCCGCGAGGCGACGTCCTGGTGGGGGACGCCGTCGCCGGCTGCGTGGGCGAGGAGGCCGAGCAGCAGCGCCCGACGGCGGGAGCCCGCGAGGGCGCCCACGAGCCCTCCGGTGGCGACGTGCAGGGAGACGATCATGCGTGAAGGATTGCAGCCGCCCGTTCGTCTAAGATCGCATGACGGTGGGTCGAGCGAGGGTCTTGCTGGTTGTGTGCGCCGCTGCGCTGGTTGCGGCTGCGCCCGCGAGCGCCCAGGAGCCGACGATTCCGACCGGGGTGACCGTCTCCGGCGTCGCCATCGGCGGGCTCACGGAGGCGCAGGCGGCCGACGCGCTCCAGGCATTCTTCGACCAGCCGATGACGCTCGCGCTCGGCGACGCGACAATCTCCGTGCCGGCCTCGCGGCTCGGCGCCAGGCCCCGTATCGCCAGGGCCCTCGCCGCCGCCTTCGCCGCAGCCCCCAGCGCGGCGCTGAAGCTGCAGGTCGCCATCACCGATTTCCAGCTCCGTGGCTGGATCAAGCGGCGGGCCAAGGTCTTCGACCGGAAGGCGGTCAACTCGCGGGCCCGCCTGGTCGGGGGGACGCCGTGGCTGACCAGGCCGGAGAAGGGCCGTGCCATCGTCCGGCCCCACGCGCGCATCCGGCTGATGGGCGCGCTCCACAACCACCGTCGCGACACCGTCGTCGTCCCGGTGAAGACACTGCGTCCGGCGATCACGGCGTCGCGCTTCGGCCCGGCGATCGTGATCCGCCGCGGGTCGAAGAGGCTGTACCTGTACCGCGGCTCGGGACCGGGCCTCATGCACACCGTCGCGTCGTTCCCGGTGGCAACCGGGATGTCGGCCTACCCGACGCCGCTCGGCAGCTTCACGATCCGAGTCAGGGCGCGCAATCCCTGGTGGTACCCGCCCAAGCGCGACTGGGCCGAGGGCGCCGAGCCGATCCCGCCGGGGCCGAATAACCCGCTCGGCACCCGCTGGATGGGCCTGAGCGTCGGCGGCGTCGGCATCCACGGCACGCCGAACGCCGCTTCGATCGGCTACTCCGCATCGCACGGCTGCATTCGCATGCGCATCCCCGACGCCGAGTGGCTGTTCGAGCGTGTGCGCGTCGGCACGCCGGTCTTCATCGTCGCCTCCTAGGGCCCTCGGTAGACTGGGCCGCGGGCCATGCCGCGCCGCGTCAAGCTCATCCTCCAGGCGGCGGCCGTCCTCGTGGTCGTCCTCCTCGTCGGGCTTCTCGGCTGGAAGGTGACCCAGCAAGAGGAGGGCCGCGGTCTGAGCGATTCCCTCGAGCGGGGAGAGCGGCCCCATCCGCCGGAGCTCGTCTTCGAGTCGCTCGAAGGCGACGACGAGATCCGGCTCGCCGACTACCGCGGGAAGGCCGTCGTGCTCAATTTCTGGGCCTCGTGGTGCGCGCCGTGCAAGGACGAGGCGCCGCTGCTCGAGAAGACCTGGCAGCGCTACCGCGACGAAGGGCTCGTCGTGCTCGGCATCGACGCGCAGGACTTCCGCAGCGACGCGAGGCGCTTCGTCGAGCGCTACGACCTGACCTACCCGATCGCCTTCGACGGCAACGGGGCAAGCCTCGGGCGCTTCGGCAACACCGGCTTCCCGGAGACGTGGTTCCTCGGCCGGGACGGGCGGCTCGTCGGCGAGCACATCGTCGGGCCGTTCGACCGTGAGCGGCTCGAGGAGAACGTGCAGGCGGCGCTCGGAACGCCGGTGCGATGAGGCGCCTGCTCCTCCTCGCCGGCGTTCTGCTCGCGCTCGCGGCGGCGGGGTGCGGCGGGGAGGACGAGCAGAGCCCCACCTTCGCCGAGCTGGAGAAGCGCTACATCTGCCCGACCTGCCACACGACGCTCGAACTCTCGAGCGCTCCGATCGCCGACCGCATGCGCGTCTTCATCCGCGAGCGGATCGCTGCAGGCGACTCGCGGAGTGAGATCGACGCGGCGCTCGTCGACAACTTCGGCGAGGGCGTGCTCGCCGCGCCGCCGAAGTCGGGCTTCAACCTGCTCGCCTGGGTGCTCCCGCTCGTCGCGGGCGGGATCGCGATCGTCGCCGTGGCGATCGCGCTTCGCCGCTGGAGCAGGGCGCGGCCCGAGGCCGAGCCGGCCGAGCCCGCGTCGGTGAACGGCCGGCCCGCGCTCGACCCCGAGCTCGAGCGCCGTGTAGACGAAGAGCTCGCGCGCTTCGAGGGCTAGATGCTCGACCGCCCGCCCAGCCGCTGATGGAAGGGAAGATCCCGCTCGCGTTCGCGGCCGGGCTCGTCTCCTTCGCGACTCCGTGCGTGCTGCCGCTCGTCCCGGGCTACCTGGCGGTGATCTCAGGCGAGGACGTGGGCGTTGGCGGCAGGCGCGTCGTTCTCGCGAGCCTGCCGTTCGTGGCCGGCTTCACCGCGGTCTTCGTCGCGCTCGGCGCGGCCGCGGCGGCAGCGGGGAGCCTGTTCGGCGAGAACCGGGAGGTGTTCCTCGCGGTCGCGGGGCTCATCGTCGTCGTCTTCGGCTTCGCCATGATGGGGCTGCTGCCGCTGCCCTTCCTCGACCGCCTGTTCGCGCCGGGTCTCGTGGAGGGCGCGCGGAGCACCGGCTCGGCCGCGCTCCTCGGCGGGGCGTTCGGCCTGTGTGCGGCGCCCTGCGTCGGCCCCGTGCTGGCCGGGATTCTCGCGCTTGCCGGCGAAGGCCAGACGGTCGCCGAAGGCACCCTCCTGCTCCTCATCTACTCGGCCGGCCTCGCGCTCCCCTTCCTTCTCGTCGGCATCGGCTTCGACCGCGCCATGGGCGCGGGCCGCTGGCTCCGCGACCACTATCCCGTTTTCCGGGTGGTCGCGGGCGCGCTGCTCGTCGCTCTCGGCCTGCTGCTCTTCTTCGACCGCCTCTGGTGGATTCGGGTGGGGGTGAACCGGGCCTTCGAGCTCTTCGGAATCGGCGTCTGAGGCTACGCGGGCTCGAGTACGGGAGGCGGCAGATCCGGGAAGCGCCCCCGCGCGTCCTCGACGCAGACCAGCAGCGCTGCCACGTCCAGGCCGCGATGCGTCGGCGCATACGGCCCGAGTCGGCGAGCCGCCTTCTCGAGCTGGCGCTCGCAGCCGACCTCGTTTCCTCGTCCGGCCTGGTACCAGGCGACCGCGACGTGGACGAGGCCCTGGTAGAAGTCCCGCTCGGGCTCGTCGGCGGCGCGCCAGGCGTCCTCGAGCACCTCGTGCGCGGCGAAGAACTCGCCTCTGCGGATCAGCTCGAGCCCGCGGGCGAGCTCGTCGTCAGCGGGCGACCTTCACCTCGCCGTCCTCGACGACGACCTCGTACGTCTCGAGCTTCAGGGCCCGGTCGAACTCGTTCTCGCCCGTCCTGACGTCGTACTGCCAGCCGTGCCAGGGGCAGGTGAGGATGCAGCCGGCCAGCTTGCCGTGGCCGAGAGGGCCGCCCATGTGCAGGCAGTGGCCCTGGCTGGCGTAGAAGCCGTCCTCGCAGCTGAAGACGGCGATCTCCTCGTCGCCCACCTCGAAGACCCTGGCGGTTCCCAGCGGGAGGTCGTCGACGCGCGCGACGGTGTGGAGCTGGCCGACCGGCACGCGGCAACGCTAGCAAAGCCCTTTCCTGGAGCGGGTTCGGGCTGGTACGCTCCCGCTCGTGGCCACGATCCTGCTCGTCGGGGTCGACCTGTTCTTTCGAGGGAAGCTCGACGTGCTTCTCGGCGAGGTCCATCGGCTCACGACGACGGAGAGCATCGACCCGCCCGACCTCGTGATCTGCGATCTCGCCCGGGTGGAGGCGGACGAAGTGGCCGACACGTACCCGGACGTGCCCATCCTCGGGTACACGAATCACACGGATACGGCCGGGCTCCGGGCCGCCCATGCAGCGGGCCTGGACAAGGTGGTTGCACGGTCTGCGCTCGCCGAACGGGCACCACAGCTCGTGGACGAGCTGGTTGCATAGACTGGCTCGCAGTGACCTACATCATCGCCGAGCCCTGCATCGACATCAAAGACCTCTCCTGTGTGGACGTCTGTCCGGTCGATTGCATCCACGTAGCCGACCGCATGCTCGTCATCGATCCCGAGGAGTGCATCGACTGCGGGGCGTGCGAGCCGGAGTGCCCGGTCGAGGCGATCTTCCCCGAGGACGCGCTGCCCGAGAAGTGGGAGCCGTTCGTGAAGATCAACTACGCCTACGACGAGGGAATGGACGTCATCAATCAGCTCGCTGAGGCGTACGCGACCGAGCACAACGTCCAGAACCCGCCGCTGGACGAACGCTAGACCGCGAGGGGAGCCGTGGCCACGCACGCGGAGGAGGCGCAGCGCGACGCACTGGCCGAGCGACTCTTCGGAGCCGCACTCGGCGCCTACGAGCTGATGACCGTCCACCTGGGCGACCGCCTGGGCCTCTACCACGCGCTCGCGGAGGGAGGGAACGTCACCTCCGGCGAGCTTGCGGCCGCGACCGGCACGCAGGAGCGTCTCGTGCGGGAGTGGCTCGAGCAGCAAGCCGTCGCGGGGATCCTCGAGGTCGACGACGTCGAAGCCGGCGCCGAGGAGCGGCGGTACTCGCTTCCCGCGGGCCACGCCGAGGTGCTGATCGACCGTGAGTCGCTCGCCCACGTGACGCCCATGGCGCGCTACGGCGTCTCGTTCGCGCACACCCTCCCGGCCATCGAAGGCGCGTTCCGAAGCGGCGGCGGCGTTTCCTGGGAGACCTTCGGGCAGCTTGCCCGCGACGCTCAGAGCGACGTCAACCGGCCGCTGTACGCGAACCTCCTCGGGAGCGAGTGGCTGCCCTCGATCGAGGACGTCCACGCGCGGCTGCTCGCCGACCCGCCGGCCCGCGTCGCCGACGTGGCGTGCGGCGGCGGGTGGTCGAGCATCTCCCTCGCTCGGGCGTACCCGAAGGTGACCGTCGACGGCTACGACCTGGACGCGGCTTCGGTCGAGCTCGCCAACAAGAACCTGGCCGGGAGCGACGTGGCCGACCGCGTGACCATCCAGTTGCGCGACGCAGGCGACCCCGAGCTGGCCGGGTCGTACCAGCTGGTGACCGTCTTCGAGGCCGTCCACGACATGTCGCAGCCGGTCGAGGTGCTGCGCGTCCTCCGCCGCCTCGCTGCGGACGACGGCGCCGTCGTCGTCATGGACGAGCGGGTCGCCGACGCCTTCACGGCTCCCGGCGACGAGATCGAGCGCCTCATGTACACGTACAGCGTGCTCTGCTGCCTGCCGGTCGGGCTCGCGGATTCGCCGTCGGTCGGCACCGGCACCGTCATGAGGACCGAGACGCTGCGCCGCTACGCGACGGAGGCGGGTTTCGCCGACGTCGAGGTGCTCCCGATCGAGCACGACTTCTTCCGCTTCTACCGGCTGCGGGGCTAGGCTGGCGTCAGCCGGACCTCGCGCGGGAGGTCGCGCTCGAGAACGATCGCGCCCGCACCCGCGAGCAGGCAGACGGCCGCTGCGAGCGGCCAGAGGGCAAGCGGCTCCGACTGGAGGATGAACCCGCCGATCGCGGGGCCGATGACAAAGCCGATGTCCCACGAGATCGTCGAGACGGCCATATAGCGGCCGCGCAGGCGTGCGGGTGCGAGGTCGGCGACGAGCGCGCCCTGCACCGGCCCTTGGAAGCACTCGCCGAGCCCGAAGACCACCGCCGCGAGCCCGAAGGCCACCGCCGCCGCGATCGCCTCGAGCCAGAGCCCGCCGAGGCAGACGACGACCCACGCGATCGCCCAGAGGATGCACATGACGGCGAGCGCCGGCATTCGCCGCCGGCCCTCCAGCGCCTTGGCCAGCGGGAACTGCGCGAGGACGACGACGAGGGTGTTGACGAAGAAGATGACGCCGATGCCCTTTTCCGTCACGCCGGCCTCGTTCTTGGCGAAGACAGGCAGGAGCTCGAACTGCGCATACCCCGCGCTCACGAAGAGGACGTTCAGCAGGACGATCCCGAGGAAGACGCGGTCGCGGAGGACGTCGGCGTAGCGATTCGGCGCGAGCGCCTCGCGCTCCTCGGGAAGCACCGGCTCGGGCACGAAGGCGAGCATGCCGACGAAGACGAGGAACGTCGCCGCGTCGAGCAGGAACAGCACGGTGAAGCTCGTCGGATTCGAGGTGGTCGCGATAAGGCCTCCCACGACGCCGCCGAGGCCGATCCCGAGGTTCCGGGTCACGCGCTGCAGCGCGAAGGCGGCGTGGCGGCGGGACGGAGGTGTCAGGCCAGCGAGCAGCGCGGACTGGCTGGGCCAGAAGCCGGCGTTCCCCACGCCCGCGATTGCGCTGGCCAGGAAGGCGTGCCACGGCTCGTGAATGAGCGGGTAGCTGCCGAATCCGACCGCGAGCAGGACGAGAGCGCCGGCGAGGGTAGCGCGCCCGCCGAACCGGTCGACGGCGATGCCCACCGCCGGGCCCGCAAGGAGGCTGACCGCGCCGTTCGTCGCGAGCACGAGCCCCGCCATGCCCAGCGAGAAGCCGCGGACGTTGTGCAGGTAGATGACGAGGAAGGGGAACGCGAGGCCGTTGCCGACGGCGTTCGCAAGCCCACCGAAGCTGAGGATCCAGACCGAGCGGGGGAGCCTCGGGTCGAGGCTCCTGAGGTAGCGCCCGAGGGCGCTCAACCCTCTCCGAGCGTCGCCCAGACCTCCAGCTTGGAGCGGATGCGGGAGAGGACCTCGTCCGTGAACTCGGTCGTCGAGGAGTGACCGCCGAGGTCGGCGGTGCGGACCCCGGCCGAGACCGCCTCGAGCGACGCCTCGCGGATCGCGCGCCCGGCCGTGCGCGCCTCGTCGTCGTCGATGTGCGAGAGCAGGGCGGCGGCTGCCAGGATCATCGCCATCGGGTTGGCGACGTTCTTCCCTTTCAGCGCCGGCGCGGTGCCGTGCGCGGCCTCGGCCATCAGCGCACGCGGCGTGTAGTCCTCGTTGAAGGCGACGAGCAGCGACTCGGAGCCGGCGATGGAGCCGAAGAGAGGGAGGACGAGGTCGGAGAGGATGTCGCCATCCCTGTTCAGCGCCGGGATGACGAGCGGCTCGCCCGCCGAGCTGATGAGGAGGGCGAACGTGGCGTCGATCAGCTGCGGCTCGTACTCGACCTCGGGATGCCGCTCGGCGGCCGCGTCCATCTCCTCCTTCAGCATCCCCTCGTAGGTCGGGGAGACCGTGTACTTGGGGCCGCCGAAGACCTTGGCCTTCGTCCGCTCGGCATGGCGGAAGGAGAACTCGGCAACGGCGCGGCAGATGCGCCGCTCGATGCGCTCGGTACGGAACGCGGCCTCGTCCTCGCCCTCGCCCTCGCGCCACTCCTGGGCGCCGTACGCGTCGCCGACCGCCATGCGGACGACGGAGATGGGGAAGTGGGCTCCGCCGATCGGCACGACGCCGGGGATGCGGCGGCCGGTGCGCACGATCACGTGGCCGCCGATCTCCTCGCGCAGGATGCGGTTCGGGCTGCCGACGTCGCCCGCTCCCTCCGGCGTGACGGTCGCCGCCTTCAGCCCGAGCCCGTGCTCGCGCACCGCTCTCGCGGCCTCGTGCACGACGGCGTTCTCCGTGGCCCGGCGCGCCTCCAGCGAGAGGTCGTAGCGCGGGAGCTCGAGCTCGAGCCCGACCACGTCGGGGGCGAGGACGCGGAGCGCCTCGTCGAGCAGCTCCTGGCCGGTGTCGTCCCCCTCCAGCACGACGATCGTCCGCGTTTCCATCGCGGCGGAGTGTACTGACGGCCCAAACGGGGAAATGGGAAGGGGTGGTATCCTCGCCGCGCCAAAGGCTCAAAGCGGAAAGGGGGCCTTCCCGCTGGCCGGAGTCACGTTCGACCGAGTGAGCAAGGTCTACCCGGACGGCACGAGGGCCGTCTCGGAGCTCGACATCGCGATCGACGACGGCGAGTTCATGGTCCTCGTCGGCCCCTCGGGGTGCGGAAAGACGACGGCCCTGCGCATGCTCGCCGGCCTCGAGGACATCTCCGAGGGCGTGATCAAGATCGGCGACCGCGTCGTCAACCACGTGCCGCCGCGGGACCGCGACATCGCGATGGTCTTCCAGAGCTATGCGCTCTACCCGCACCTGAGCGTGTACGACAACATCGCCTTCGGGCTCAAGCTGCGCCGCGAGAAGAAGTCGGAGATCGACCAGCGCGTGCAAGAGGCGGCGAAGATCCTCGGCCTCGAGCCCTTCCTCAAGCGCAAGCCGCGCGCCCTCTCCGGCGGCCAGCGCCAGCGCGTCGCCATGGGACGTGCGATCGTCCGCCGGCCGCAGGCCTTCCTCATGGACGAGCCGCTCTCGAACCTCGACGCGAAGCTGCGCGTGCAGACCCGCGCCGAGATCGCAGGCCTCCAGCACGACCTGGGGACGACGACCATCTACGTCACCCACGACCAGGTCGAGGCCATGACCATGGGCGACCGCGTCGCGGTCATGCGCAAGGGCCAGCTACAGCAAGTCGACCCCCCGCAGGTGCTCTACGACAGGCCGGTGAACCTCTTCGTCGGCGGATTCATCGGCAGCCCGGCCATGAACATGGTCGAGGCGACCCTCGAGCGTCACGACGGCGGCTACGCCGCGCGGTTCGGCAGCCAGCGCCTTGCGCTGGCCGAAGAGCTCGTCGCGGCCCGTCCGGCGCTCAAGGGATACGATGGCCGCAAGGTCGTGCTCGGGATCCGTCCCGAGCACCTCGAGGATGCTGCGCTCGCCGGGGACGTCCCGGCCGACCGGCGGCTCCGCGGCAAGGTCCAGCTCAAGGAGGCGCTGGGCTCCGAGATCATGGTGCACTTCGACGTCGACGCCCCCCCGGCGCTCACGGATGACGTCCGCGAGCTCGCGCAGGACCTGGGTGACGAGCGCGTCGTGCTCCAGGAGGAGGCGCCCCCCGAGACGACGATGGTCGGACGCTTCGGCGCCCGCTCGAAGATCGAGCCGGGTGACGACGTCGAGGCCGCCGTGGACACGAGGTCGCTGCATTTCTTCGATCCCGAGACCAGCCTCGGGATCTACGACGAGGACACGAAGAAAGGGGAGTCATGAGCCGACGGCTGCTACTGCTGTTCAGCCTGATCGTGGTGCTCGTGCCGCTGAGCGTCGCGGCCGGGTGCGGAGGCGATGATGACGACGACGAGGGCGCGCCGAGCGCCAGCGGGACCGAGGAGTCGACCGAAGGCGGTGGCGCCTCAGGCTCGATCTCGGTCATGGCCGTCTGGACCGGCGCCGAGCAGGCGAACTTCCAGGCGGTGATCGACGGCTTCACCGAGGCCAACCCCGACGTCGAGGTCAACTACACGTCCGCCGGCGACCAGCTCCCGACGCAGCTCTCGACAGCGGTCGAGGGCGGCAACCCCCCCGACATCGCGTTTCTCCCGCAGCCGGGCCTCATGCGCGATTTCGCGTCCGAGAACGCCCTCCAGCCGATCGACTTCGCGCAGTCCGACCTCGAGGCGAACTTCGGTGAGTCGGTCGTCGATCTCGGGACGGTCGACGGGACGCTCTACGGCTTCCTCTACAAGGCGGCCAACAAGTCACTCGTCTGGTACAACGTCGGCGTCTACTCGGACGCGGGCGTCGAGCCTGCCGAAGACTGGGACACGTGGCTCGAGAACGGCGCCACCCTCTCGGCCTCCGGCGTCCCGGCCTACTCGATCGGCGGCGCCGACGGGTGGACGCTCACCGACCTCTTCGAGAACATCTACCTCCGCTCGGCGGGTCCGGACATGTACGACCAGCTGGCCACGCACGAGATCCCCTGGACGGACCAGTCCGTCAAGGACGCGCTCGCCGAGATGGCGAAGATCGTCGGCGACAGCGGAAACATGGCCGGCGGGACGGGCGGCGCGCTGCAGACGGACTACCCGACCTCTGTCACGCAGGTCTTCGCCGACCCGCCCAAGGCCGCCCAGGTCATTGAGGGCGATTTCGTCGCCCTCAATATCACCGACTCGACCGACGCACAGCCGGGCGAGGGCTTCGACGTCTTCCCGTTCCCGGCGATCGGCGACTCGGGCAGCGTCGTCGTCGGCGGCGGCGACACGGTGGTCATGTTCAAGGACTCGCCCGCCGCGCAGGCGTTCGTCAAGTACCTGACGACGCCCGAGGCGGCGCAGATCTGGGCCGAGAAGGGCGGCTTCGCCTCCCTGAACACGAACCTCGACCCGAGCGTCTATCCGGACGAGATCACGGCGACGACGGCGGGTGCCCTGGCCGAGGCCGAGGCCTTCCGCTTCGACCTGTCCGACCTGCAGCCGGCCGAGTTCGGCGGCACGGTCGGCCAGGGTCTCTTCAAGCTCTTCCAGGACTTCCTGCAGAACCCGGACGACATCGACGGGATCACGCAGCAGATGGAAGACGCCGCCGCCAAGGCGTACGGGAACTAGCCGAGGCAGATGAGCGGCGCGAGCATCACGGCGGAGCCTCCGGTCTCGGGGGCTCCGCCGGAGCGCGAACCGCGGGACTGGCGCGGCTACCTGGTTGCGTTGTGCTTCCTCGCGCCCGCGATCTTCTTCCTCGGGCTCTGGGTGATTTTCCCGGCGATCCGGACGATCATCCGGAGCTTCTTCGACGACCAGGGTGGCCAGTTCGACGGGTTCGTCTGGTTCGAGAACTACCAGAAGCTCTTCAACGACCCGAACACGGTCACCGCGATCAAGAACAACGCAATCTGGGTCGGGGTCGTGCCCGCCCTCGTGACCGCGATCGGGCTCCTCTTCGCCGTGATGACCGAGCGTGTCAGCTGGTCGGTCGCCTTCAAGACGGTCGTCTTCATGCCGATGGCGATCTCGCTCTTCGCCGCGGGCGTCATCTGGCGGGCGGCCATGTACCCGCAGGACCCGGACGTCGGTGCCGTCAACGCGTTCATCGGGGGTGTCAAGGGCGTGTTCGGCGACGAAGGCGTCCTCGTCGAAGCTCGGCCTGCGACCGACAACATCACGGGATCTCCCCAGGCGGGGTTCGTGCTCGACGAACCGCTGTCGCCGGGCGGCGACCCGGCGCTTCTGGGCCTCACCGGCATCCCGCCTGACGAGGTGCCGGCGGGCGCGGTCCAGGCGGTTGTCCCAGAGCCGCTGCAGGGCGGGATCGTGGGCGTCGTCTGGCGGGACTTCAAGCCGGGCGGCGGCACGCCGGGCGAGGTCGAGCCGGAGGAGTTAGGCATCCCCGGCGCGACCGTCGAGCTTCGCAACGCCGATGGCGACGCGGTCGAGACGACGGTGACCGAGCCGAACGGCAGCTTCGCCTTCAACGACGTCGAGGACGGCGAGTACACCGCGGCCATCGGGTCGGCGACGTTCGCCGCTCCGTATGACGGTGTCGCCTGGCTCGGCGCCCAGCTGATCACCGTCTCGATGATCGTCGCCTACATCTGGATCTGGGCCGGCTTCTCGATGGTGGTCATCGCCGCCGGCCTCGCCGCCATCCCGCGCGACGTGCTCGAGGCCGCGCGCACGGACGGCGCCAGCGAGTGGCAGGTCTTCCGGCGCGTGACCGTGCCCCTCCTCGCCCCAGTCCTCACCGTCGTGTTCATCACGATGCTGATCAACGTCCTCAAGGTGTTCGACATCGTCCTGTCTGTCGCGCCCGGCTCCGTGCAGGACGACGCCACCGTGATCGCCCTCGAGATGTGGCGCGAGTCGTTCACCGCCGCCCGCAACTACGGCTTCGGCTCGGCGATCGCCGTCTTCCTGTTCCTGCTCGTGATCCCGATCCTGCTGCTCAACATCCGCCGCTTCAAGAGGGAGGCCTAGCCGTCGATGGCAGCCACAGCCGCTGAGCCCCGCCCCGCCGCGGTCATCGAGGAGCCGCTGTCGGCCAAGATCCTGCGCGTCCTCGCCAAGGCGCCGCTCCAAATCGTGCTGGTGATCATCGGGCTCTTCTGGCTCGTCCCGACGATCGGCCTCTTCATCATCTCGCTGATGGACCCGGCCGACCTCGCCTCGAACGGGTGGTGGACGTTCCTGACGAAGCCGAGCCAGCTCACGCTCGACAACTACCGGGCGATCTTCGAGAACGAGTCGATCACGTCGTCGCTCTGGACGACGCTCTGGATCGCGATCGGGGCCACCGTGCTCCCGATCTTCATTGCGGCGCTCGCCGGCTACGCGTTCGCCTGGCTCGACTTCCCGGGCCGCGACTCCTTCTTCATCCTTGTCATCGCCCTGCTCGTCGTGCCGCTGCAGATGGCGCTCATCCCGATGTTCTCGATCTACAACACCATCCCAGGGCTCTCCGATTCCATCCTCGGGATCGTCCTCTTCCACACGGCGTTCGGGCTTCCGTTCGCCATCTTCCTCCTGCGCAACTTCTTCATCGGGATCCCGAAGGAGCTGCTCGAGGCAGCCCGCATCGACGGCGCGTCCGAGATCAGGATCTTCCTGCGTCTGATCCTGCCGCTCGGCCTGCCCGCCATCGCCTCCCTCGCGATCTTCCAGTTCCTCTGGGCGTGGAACGACCTGCTGGTCGCGCTCACCTTCGGTCGCGAGACGCAGCCGATCACGGTCGCGATCTTCTCGCAGCTTCGCCAGTTCGGCGCCAACATCGAGTTGATCGCACCCGCGTCGTTCGTCTCGCTCGCGATCCCGCTGGTCGTCTTCTTCGCCTTCCAGCGCTACTTCGTGCAGGGCCTGCTCGCGGGCTCTGTGAAATAGCCGTGCCGGGACGGTGCGCGATCGTCGGCGGCGGCCTCGCCGGCTTCGTCGCCCATGCGACCCTCCGGAAAGGGGGCCTCGAACCGGCCGAGATCGCGGTGTTCGGAACGGACCCGGATCCCGCGGCCGCCTGGCGGGTGCGCGCGGACGCGATTCGCCAGCGCCGGATGCGCTCGGAGAGCGACGGCCACTGCGCGGCTACGTCTTTCCCGGGCCTGGCTGTGCGCGCGGCCGCCCGGCGCCGCAGCCTCGTCCCGCTCGTCCAGAGCGCCTGCGACCGCTACCGGCCGACCGTGGGCGAGTTCCTCGACCACGTCGCCGAGCTGCGGGATGAGATCGGCTGGGACGAGAGCTTCCGCCGGGCCCGCATCGAGCGGATCCGGGCCGTGGAGGACGGCGGCTTCCAGCTCGACGGCCTCGGCACCTTCACCCACGTCCTCGTCGCGCCTGGCCATCCTGGCCTCGCCTACCCGGAGGAGCTCGAGGGCGACCCGCGGGTCGTGCACGCCTACGAGCCGCACGACTACGCCGACCGGGTCGAGGTGGTCGGCGCCGGGATGGCGGCCGCCACGGAGTGGCTGAACGCCCTCGCTGCGGGCGCCTCGGTCGTGTCCGTCCGGCGTCGCGAGCCGGAGCGGCGGCCGCTCAACCTCCCACGCGAGTTGTTCACGCGTCGCGGGCTGGCCGCCTACCACCGGGCCGAGCCGGCTGAGCGCGTCGCGGTGCTGCGGCGCCTGGGCGCGCCGTCCTACCCGGCGGGCCGCGCCTGGGACGAGCCCATCGAGCGCGGGCGCAACGAAGGGCGCTTCACGCTCGCCGCCGAGCCGAACGGGGCCGAGCAGGTGATCTGCGCGACCGGGTTCAAGCGGGGTTTCGGGCACGACCCGCTTCTGGCTCGGCTCGTCGCCGACCATGGGCTCGAGACCGTCGAGGGCTGGCTCGTGCTTGCGCCGGACGCCACGGTCGCGCAGCTGACCGACTCGACGCGAACGCTCGCGGTTGCCGGTGCTCCCGGGCAGTGGGCGTTCCCAGCGGCGGACACCCTCGCCGGCGCGAAGTACGCGGCCCGACGCTTCCTGCGGAGGATCCAGGCGTGTCCTACACGCTGAGAGGCCGTCTCGAGACGCGGCTCGCCATCGTGCTCGCGCCGTTCGTGGTGGCGTGCGTCCTCGCGCTCGCGCTGCAGGCCTGGTGGCCGGTCGAGCTGGCGCTCCTCATGCTCGCGGTCGGGGTCGTGCTCGACGCGCTCGTCTACCACCGGCTCCTCCCGTACCAGCCCGGCTGGGCCGCCGTGCCGCTAGGGCTCCTCGAGCTCGGCCTCGTCATGGCGCTCGCCCGGCTCCTGGACGTCGCCGCGCCGCTCTGGGCGGCGCTCGCGTTCTACGCGGGAGCCTGGCTGCTCGCCCAGGTGCTGGGCCATGCCCTGCTCCCGCTCGCTCGCCTGTCCTACGGCGAGGACGGCGGCGAGCTCGGTCGGGCCGGCGCGGGAGTGGCAGCCCTCGTCCTCGTGGTCGCCGCAGCGGCCGGGAGCGTCGCGTGGGCGACCCAGCCGCCGATCGTGCGCCTCCAGGCGGGGATCCACCAGGGCCCGCTCGTCCTCGACCATTCGCAGCGGCTGATCGGCGAGCCGGGGGCGGTCGTGCGCGGCGGCATCCTCGTCACCGCGGACGACGTGACAGTTCGGGATGTGACCGTGCTGGGCGGCGAGTACGGGATCGAGGTGGACGGGGCGGAACGGGTCCTGCTCGAGCGGGTCACGGTCCTCGGCGCGATGCTCGACGGCATCAACGTCCGTCGCAGCACCGTCACCGTGCGGGATTGCGCGGTGCGCGAGCTCGCCGGAACGCACGCACAGGGAATCGACGTCTCGTTCGGCTTCGACCTGGCGCCCTCGACGATCGAGGGCTGCACGGTGACCGGCGGGATGGAGGGGATCGTCACGCATTTCGCGCATGTTCTCGTCCGCGACAACCGGGTGAGTGGGACGAGCCTGCGCGGTATCACGCTCACGGAGATGTCCATGGCAGACGTGCAGGAGAACGACGTCGTCGATGCGCTCGGCGTCGGCATCTTCTGCGGCGACTATTCGATGTGCCGCATCGAGGAGAATTCCGTCAGCGGAACGAGACCCGACATGAAATCCGGCGACCGTACCCGCATGGGATTCGGCATCGTCTCGCACTACGGTGCCGACGCGACGGTTGGTGACAACAGGCTGCGACGGAAACGAGCATCCGATCGCGTCGTTTTTGCGCGCCAGTATTTCCTCGGAGTAGAGTGCAGCCACTCAGCAAGCGCTTGACTCCTCCAGGAGGAAATAGTGGCAAGAAAAACGATCCTCGTTTGCGACAACTGCGGAACCGAAGTCGGGGAAGGAAAGGGCGCCGGGCTGCGCGTCACCTACACCGACGCCCGTCGCGGCGCCAAAGCCGCCGATCTGTGCGACGACTGCGCCGGGAAGATGCCTGGCCACCCCGCCGCCCGTCGCGGCCGCCGGCCGAAGTCGGCCGCGTAGCCGCACCTTCTGAGCATCTCGACGCCCGACCGGCGTCCAGCGTGGGCGCGGTGGTGGCCGGTCGGGGGTCTAGAATGCATCGGTGCCGCTGGCGTTGCTGGTTGGCCCGGCGAACGCCGGAAAGGTCTCGCGGCTCCTCGATCGCTACCTGGAGAACCTCGATCGCGAGCCCTTTCTCGTCGTCCCGAACCGGGCGGAGGTCGATCGCGTGGAGCGCGACCTGCTCGCGCGCCGTCCCGCGCTCCTGGGTGGGTCGATCGGGACATTCGACGACCTGTTCGAGTCGATCGCGCGCGGCGACGGGGTGCCGCGCAGGGTCGCGACCGAGTCGCAGCGGGCGCTCGTCCTCAGGCGCGTCCTCGCCGGCGCGAGCCTGAACGGGCTGGGCGCGTCGTCGCGCTACTCGGGCTTCGGCGACACGCTGCTTGGTGCCATCTCGGAGCTGGAATCCGGCCTGGTCGACCCAACCGAGGTCGAGGGCGATCTCGCCGCCCTCTACGCCGCCTATCGCGCCGAGCTCGCGAGCCTCGGGCTCGAGGACCGCGACCTCGAGCGCGCTCGCGCGGTCGAACGGATCGAGGGCGAGCTGTCCGCCTGGGACGGCCGGCCGGTGCTCGCCTACGGGTTCGAGGATCTCACCGGCGCTCAGTGGGCGCTACTGCAGGCACTCGCGGGCCGCACCGAGGTCCACGCCTCCCTTCCCTACGAGCCCGGCCGTCCGGCGTTCTCGTCGCTGGCCAAGGCCGCGACCGATCTCGCCGATCTCGCCGACGGGCAGGTGGAGGAACTGCCGCCCGCCTACACGGAGATCGCGCACCCGGCGCTCGCGCATCTCGAGCGGGCGGTCTTCACGGACGGTCCGCGCGTCGATCCGCCGCCGCTCGAAGGCGCCGTTCGCTTCCTGGAAGCGGCGGGCTCGCGCGGCTCGCTCGAGCTCGTCGCGACCGAGGTGCTCGGCCTCCTGCGCGACGGCACTGCGCCGGAGGCCGTCGCGCTCGTCTGCCCGTCGGTCGACCGGCTGCGGGCGCCGCTCGAGACCGTGCTCACCGCAGCGGGCGTGCCCTACGCGATCGAGGGCCGCATCCGGCTGGGGCAGACGCCGTTCGGCCACGCGCTGCTCTCCGCGCTCCGCTTCCTGTGGCAGTCGGGCAGCCGCCGCGATCTCTTCGGGTTCCTGCGTTCGCCGTACTCGGGCCTCGCCCGCGCGCATGCCGACTACCTCGAGGGTCGCCTGCGCGGCCTTGGCGTCCGCTCCGAGATCGAGGAGCGTGTCGTCGCGTTGCGCGGGCAGGCGCTCCCCGTCGTCGACGAAGTCCGTGCGGCCGAAACGCCCGTCGAAGCCGTGAGAGTGCTCGGCCGGGCGATGCTGCGCGGCGCCCACGGCCTCGAGGCGCCGCCGGTGGGGGAGGCCTCGCGGCTCGACCTGCGCGCCTTCGAGGCGATCACCCGGCTCCTGCGCGAGCTCGAGGGGTGGCGTGACCTGAGCGGCGAGTTGACGCGCGACGACATCCTCGCCGCGCTGGAGCGGCTGCCAATCCGGCTCGCCTCGGCGGGGGAGGCGGGCCGCGTAGCCGTCCTCGACCCGCAGCGGGCGCGGACGCGCCGCTTCGACGTCGTCTTCATGCTCGGATTGGAGGAGGGAAGCTTTCCGCGGCGCGCATCCCCATCACCCTTCCTCGACGACGACGCCCGCCGGGCGCTCGACGAGCGCACCCGCTCGCGCCTTGTGCGCCCCGAGACGGTGGCCCGCGAGCGCTACCTCTTCTACGCCGCATGCACCCGGCCGTCGCGCCGCCTTTACCTCGTCCGAGAGGCGGCGACCGACGACGGCGCCCCGCGACTCGCGAGCCCTTTCTGGGACGAGACCCGGGCGCTTTTCGACGCGGCGGAGGTCAGCCGCTGGACGCGGCGGCGCCCTCTCTCGGCGCTGACGTGGCCGCTCGAGGACGCGCCGACCGAGCGCGAGCGCCTCCGGGCCTGTAGCGGCCCTGTCCGCCAGGGATTCCGGCGATGCCGAGGCACTCGCCGCTGCCAACGGCTGGGAGCGCCGCCTGCAGCGCGCCCGCTCCGCCTTCCGCCGCCGGACCGAGCTGACGAGCCCGGCCGTGGTCGCCGCGCTCGCGGGGCGGACGACCTTCAACGTCACCGAGCTCGAGGCGTTCGCATCGTGCTCGTCGATCTGGTTCGTCGAGCGTGTGATCTCACCGCGCTCGATCGACGCCGAGGTGGACGCGAAGCTGCGCGGCTCGATCGCCCATACGACGCTCCACCGCTTCTTCGCGGGCCTCCCCAAGGAAGTCGGCACGGAGCGGGTCGAGGCCGCGCGCCTCGACGACACGCTCCGTTTCCTGCGGAGGTGCTTCGACGAAGCGATCGAGGGCGTGCGCCAGGAGCTGACCGATCTCGAGCGCCGGGAGCTGAGAGGCCAGCTCTGGCGCGACCTCGAGCGCTTCGTCCGCGACGAGGCCGAGGCGGAGGCCCCGCTCGTCCCGCGCCGCTTCGAGGTCTCCTTCGGGACCGAGCGCTCGCCGGCCGAGCTGCAGCGGGGGCTCGACCTGGGCGGCTTCGCGCTCTCCGGGAAGATCGACCGCATCGACGTCGACCCGTTCAGCGCGCGCGGGATCGTCTGGGACTACAAGTCGGGCAAGACGGCGTTCTCGGCGGCGAAGATCGACTCCGAGCTTCGCCTCCAGATCCCGCTGTACATGCTCGTGCTCCGCGATCTCGTCGGGATCGAGCCGCTGGGCGGCCTCTACCGGGCGCTCGCCGGGGAAGGCGACGCGCGCGGACTCCTGCGAGCGTCGGCGAAGGACGACGGGGTGCCGGGCTTCCAGCGCAACGACTACCGCGACGAGGACGAGTTCTGGGGGCAGATCGACCGCGCGACGGACCATGCGCGCGGCTTCGTGGAGCGGATCCGGGCCGGCGACGTCCGCCACGACCCGCTCGGCGACGCCGGCTGTCCGTCCTGGTGCGACCTCGCCCCCATCTGCAGGGTGAAGCGTCAGTGAACGCGCCGAACCCCGAGCAGACCGCCGCCATCGAGGCCCCGGGGGTCGTCTTCGTCAGCGCCGGCGCCGGGACGGGCAAGACGACCGTCCTCGTCGAGCGCTTCGTGAAGGCGGTCTGCGAGCGCGGGCTCGACGTCGACTCGCTGCTCGTCATCACCTATACGGAGCGGGCGGCCGGAGAGCTGCGGGACCGCATTCGCGCCCGGCTCGTGGAGATCGGCCGGCCCGAGCTGGCCCGAGAGCTCGACGCCGCCTGGATCTCGACCATCCACGGCTTCTGCCACCGCCTCCTGCGTGCGCACCCGTTCGCGGCGGGGATCGATCCGCGCTTCCGCGTCCTGGACGACGCCCAGGCGCGCGTCATCCAGCGCGAGGCCTTCGAGCTCTCGCTGACCGAGTTCTCGGCCGACGGCGACGAGGAGCGCCTCGGCCTCCTGGCCACCTACGGCCTCCGGGCGCTACGGCGCATGCTCACGGGCGTCCACGAGACGCTCCGGGCAGCCGGGCGCCCCCTGCAGCTCGAGCTGGGCGAGCGGCTCGGGCTCGCCGCCCGCCGAGAGGAACTGCGCGAGGCAGCGCAGGCGCTCGCGGACGATTCCGAGGCGGGGGAGACGGCCCGCGCGACAGCCGCCCGCGCGCTCGAGGTGCTCGACGAACGGACGCTGCCCGAGCGCCTGCTCGACCTCGGCGAGCTCAAGGCGCGGGGCGAGCGCGCCGCCACGTACGAGGAGGCGCGCCGGGCGGTCGAGCAGGCCGCTCTCGACGAGCTCGCCGCACGCGACCGGGACCTCCTCCAGGAGCTGCTCGAGCGCTTCGGCGCCGCCTACCGCGCGGCGAAGGACCGCGAGTCGGCGCTCGACTTCGAGGACCTCCAGCTCGCCGCGCGCGACCTGCTGCGGGACGACGCGTCCGTACGCGAGCTGGAGAGCTGGCGCTTCCGGTCGATCATGGTCGACGAGTTCCAGGACACGAACCGCCTCCAGTGCGAGCTCGTCGACCTGCTCGCCGAGGGCCCGGAGGGCAAGGAGCTCTTCTTCGTCGGCGACGAGTTCCAGTCGATCTACCGCTTCCGGCACGCCGACGTCGAGGTCTTCCGCGAGCGGCGCGAGCAGTCGGGCGGCGTGCTCGCCCTGACGCACAACTACCGCTCGCGGCCGGAGGTGCTGGCGGCGGTGAACCACCTCTTCTCGAGCGAGTTCGGCGACGACTTCCAGCCGCTCGAGGCGGCGGGTCGCTTCCCCGACCCGGTCTTCGGCGCCCCCGTGGAGCTGTTGGTGACCGACAAGCAGAGCTACGCGGAAACATCGACCCACTGGCGCCGCGCCGAGGCCCGCCACATCGCCGCGCGCGTGCGGCAGCTCGTCGACTCGGGCGAGGCGACCGCCGGCGAGATCGTGCTCCTCTTCGCGGCCGGCACGGACGCCGAGCACTACGAGGAGGAGCTGCGCAGGGCGGGCCTGCAGACGTACCGGGCGACCGGGCGCGGCTACTTCGGCCAGCAGCAGGTGGTCGACCTCCTCGCGTACCTGCGGCTCCTCCACAACCGCTACGACGACGAGGCGCTCGTGAGCGTGCTCGCTTCTCCCTTCGTCGGCTTGTCCAACGACGCGCTCGTCCTCATCCGCCGGGCAGCGCCGAAGCGCCCGCTCTTCACTCCGTTCGAGCGCGGGCTTCCCGGCGACCTCTCGGCCGAGGACTTGCGGCTTTGCCGGGCATTCCTCCAGCGCTTCGAGCGGCTCGCCGGCGCCGCGACCGGGCTTTCGCTCGAGCAGCTCTGCGAGCGGATCGTCTCCGACCATGACTACGACCTCGCGGTGCTCGCCCAGTGGGACGGGCGGCGGCGCTACGCCAACATGCGCAAGCTCGCACGCCTCGCCCGCTCCTACGAGGACCTGCGCGGCCGCGACATCGAGGGCTTCGTCCGCTTCGTCCGCGATCAGGAAGCGGTGGGCGCGCGCGAGCTCGAGGCTGTGGCCGAGGAGGAGGACGCCGACGCCGTCCGGCTCCTCACCATCCACTCGGCCAAGGGCCTCGAGTTCAAGGTGGTGATCGTCGCCGACGCCGGCCGGGACCGGAACGCCCCCTCACCCGACGAGATCCTCTGCTTGCCGGACGGACGTTTCGGCTTCCGCGTCGCCGACCCGGCGACCGGCTCACGCCGCCCGGCCTTCGAGTACGAGCGCGTGCGCGAGGCCGAGCGCGAGGCCGAGCGGGCCGAGCGGCTGCGCCTCTACTACGTCGCGATGACGCGCGCAGTCGACCGTCTGATCGTCTCTGGGGCGATCGACCCCGAGCGCGCCGCCGACCAGGCGACTCCGATCGGCTGGGTGCTCGCGCGCCTGGAGGCACAGGAGCTGGACGCCGCCGGGGACAGCCCGGTCGAGATCGTCCGCGACGGCGCCCGACTGGTCGTCCGCGTCGACCGGTACCGGTCCCAGGCGGAGGTGCCCCCGCCGGAGCCCGAGCGGGAGCCCGAGGCCGAGTCCCAGCTGGAGCTGTTCGTCGGCGAGGAGCTGGCGCCGCTGCCGCCTCCGGCGCCGCGCCTCCCCGAGCTCGCGCCCATGCCCGAGCCGCCGCTCCATCGCGTGCGACGCCTCTCCTACAGCGCGTTGGCGCTCTTCGAGCGCTGCTCGTACCGCTACTACGCCGAGCGCGTCGCCGGGATGCGCCCGGAGGACGCCCACGGCACCGTTCCCGGCCAGAGCGGGCTCGCCGCGACGGAGATCGGCGACGCGGTGCACCGCCTGCTCGAGACCGTCGACCTGGTTGCGCCCGCCGTTCCGGACGTCGAGGTCGTGCGTGCCTGGTACCCGGCCGTCTCGGTCGAGGAGCTGGAGCGCATCCGCGGCTTCGTCGCCTCGTATTGCGAGTCGGAGCTGGCCGCCCGCATCGCGGGGCTGTCGGGCGCCATGCCGGAGCGCCCGTTCGCCTTCGAGCACGACGGCGTGCTCCTGCACGGGCGGCTCGACGTGCTCTGGAGCGAGGGCGGTCGCGCGCTCGTCCTCGACTACAAGACGAACTCGCTCGCCGAGGGCGACCCGGAGGAGATCGTGCAGGCCGACTACCGGCTGCAGCAGCTCGTCTACGCGCTCGCGTGCTTCAGGGCCGGCGCGGACGAGGTCGAGGTCGTCTACCACTTCCTCGAGCGGCCGGATGCCGTGGTCTCGACGACGTTCCGGCGCGACGACGCGCGGGCCCTCGAGGCCGAGCTCTCCGAGGCGATCGCGCGGATCAACCAGGGCCAGTTCCGGCCGACTCCGAGCGACTTCAACTGCGCAGGCTGCCCGGCTCTCGACCGCGTGTGCGCCGGACCGCGCCTCCTCTCCGTCCAGATCCCGCCGGAGTACGCCGAGGTCGAGGGCTAGAAGTTCGACTCGCCGATCGCGTCGACGGCGATGATCGAATAGTCGATGAAGACGAGCGCCAGCCCGAGCCAGAGGAGGACGATGGCCACCGAGACGAGCTCGGCGCTGCTACGTGCTCGGATTGCCGCCGGGAAGGCGGCGCGCGTGGGCATGAGGGCAAGCCCGGCGGCGCCGATCGCGAGGACGAGGGCCGCGTTCCCCGCGATCCAGATCGCCACCGTCCACCAGTCGGGGCCCCCGTACAGGGACAGGCCGGCCGAAGGCAGGATCAGCGCCAGGACCGCCAGGGTGAGAACCCAGACCGTGCGGCGCTCGAACGGATCCTTGCGGGGTTTCGCCTGAGCCACCCGAGGAACCTACAATCGGCCTCGGATGGCGATCTCCGGGCCGCGTAGCTACGTCCGCGAGGCCCGTCGCCGCGTCGCACCCAAGCGCGAGCGGATCAGGCCGATCGTGGAGCGCCTCGCTCGGGCCCACCCGGACGCGACGATCGCGCTCCGCTTCCGCGACCCCGTCGAGCTCCTCATCTCGGTGATGCTCTCCGCCCAGACGACGGACGTGACCGTCAACCGCGTGACCGACAAGCTCTTCGTCAAGTACAGGCGGCCGGAGGACTACCTCAGCGTGCCCGTGGAGGAACTGGAGGCCGACATCCGGCCGACGGGCACCTTCCGTCAGAAGACCAGGAACATCCGCGGCGCGATGCTGATGCTGCTCGAGGAGTACGGGGGCGAGGTGCCCGAACGCCTCGACGACCTGGTGCGGCTCCCGGGCGTCGGCCGCAAGACGGCGAACGTCGTCGCGGCGGAGCGTGGCGCGGCGCAGGGGATCGTTGTCGACACGCACGTGCGCCGACTCTCGCAGCGGCTCGGCCTCACGAAGCAGGAGGACCCGGTCAAGATCGAGCGCGACCTCATCCGCCTCGTCCCGCGCGAGGACTGGGCCCGCTTCCCGCATCTCCTCATCTGGCACGGGCGCCGCGTCTGCGACGCGCGCCGTCCGCGCTGCGAGGAGTGCGTCCTGACCGACCTGTGCCCGTCGAGCCGGGTCTAGGCGGCTAGCGCGGGGCGACGGCGACAAGCAGGCCGCCGTCCTCGTCGTACGCCGGGAAGAAGTCGGCGCGGACGACTTTCCTCACGCCCGCGCGCGTGCGCAACGTCAGCTTCTGATCGAAGCGCCGGACGCCGTACTCGAGGGTGAGGGCTGCCGGCGTGGGGCCGTCGCCCTCCGGCTCGAAGAGCGCCGTCATCACCTCGCGCCCGAGGAGATCGGCCTCGCGGTAGCCGGTCAGCTCGAAGAAGCCCTGTCCCGTCGCGATGATCCGGCCCTCCTTGTCGCAGACGACGAACCCGGTTCCTGGGGCCGGGTAGTAGTCGTCCATGAGCTCGAAGAGGAAACCGAAGCCGCAGCTCGCGCAGGAGACCGGACGGCCGGTAAGACCCTCCAGCCCATCGTCGTCGACCGAGCGCCGCCGGCAGTTCGGGCAGATGTAGTAGGGCACGGAGGAAAGCTAGCTGCGCGGTGCGGCCAGAGCGTCCAGCAGGTGTCCGTGCTGGGCCGCGAGCCAGCGCTCGGAGTCGAGCGCCGCCATGCAGCCCGAGCCCGCGGCGGTCACCGCCTGCCGGTACACGTCGTCCTGCACGTCGCCGGCCGCGAACACGCCGGGGATGTTCGTCTCGGTGCTCTTGCCATTCGTGATCAGGTAGCCGGTCTCGGGATCCATGTCGAGCTGCCCCTTGAAGAGCTCGGTGTTGGGGTCGTGGCCGATGGCGACGAAGAGGCCGTCGGCGGGGATCTCCGTCCGCTCGTCGGTCTTCACGTTGTGGACGATCACGCCCGTGACGACGCCGTCGCCGACCACCTCGTCGACGACCGAGTCGAGGATGAACTCGATCTTCTCGGTCGCCTTCGCGCGGTCGGTCATGATCTGCGAGGCCCGGAAGACGTCGCGTCGGTGCACGAGCACGACCTTCGAGGCGAACTTCGCCAGGAACGTCGCCTCCTCCATCGCCGAGTCGCCGCCGCCGACCACGACGACCGTCTTGTCGCGGAAGAAGGCCGCGTCACAGACCGCGCAGTAGGAGACGCCGCGGCCCTGGAGCACGCGCTCGGACTCGAGCCCGAGCTGGCGGGCGTTCGCGCCCGTGGCGACGATGACCGTCTCCGCGCGGTACTCGTCTTCGCCGACCCAGACGCGGAAGGGCCGCTCCGAGAAGTCCACCTTCGTCACGTCGTCGGTGACGAACTCCGCGCCGAAGCGCTCCGCCTGCTTGCGGAAGTCCTGCATCATCTCCGGCCCCAGCACGCCGCCGGCGTACCCGGGGTAGTTCTCGACGTCGCTCGTGATCATCAGCTGCCCGCCCCAGTTCACCCCTTCGAATACGAGGGGGCTCATGTTGGCCCGGGCCGCGTACAGGGCTGCGGTATAGCCCGCAGCCGCGCCGCCGATCACGATGACTTCGCGCACGTCGTTCGAGTTCAATTGCTCCACCTCTGTCGAATTCTTTGTCTGCATCTCTTAACGAAGAGCGGTCCCTTGGTGTTCCAGCGTGTAGCTTCTAGGCCTCGAGGGGAAACCTACAAGGGGTAACCGGATGGCACGCACCGTGACCTGGGACGAGCTTCGAGACCTGGCCGGGTTCGAGGCCGAAAACGGATTCGCGATCAGCGTCTACCTCGATCTCGACCCGAGCGTGGGCCTGACGACGGGTGACGCGCAGACGCGACTCAACTCGCTCCTCGACGGCGCCGCCAAGCAGAACGGCGGCAAGCGGCGCGAGCTGAACCACCAACAGAAGGTCGCCCTCCGCGACGACTTCGACCGGATCCGCCGCTACTTCGAAGCCGAGTTCGAGCGGAACGGCGCCCACGGCCTCGCCATCTTCTGCGCCGGGCTCGACAACGTCTGGCGTCCGCTTCCGCTCACCGAGGTCGTCCCGGACGGGATTCGGGTCGCCCAGCTCCTCTACCTCGCCCCCCTCGTGCCGCTCGTCGGCCGCGGCGAGGGCGCGCTCATCCTCGTCGTCAGCCGCGAGCAGGGACACTTCTACCGGCTCCGCGCCGGCCGGCTCGAAGACCTGGCCGACTACTTCGAGGAGCAGCCGCGGCGCCACGACCAGGGCGGGTGGGCGCAGGCGCGCCTGCAGCGGCACGCCGACGAGCTCACTCACGAGCATCTGAAGGGCGTGGCCGACGAGCTCGACCGCTTCGTGCGGCGCCTGCACAAGCCCCAGGTCGTCGTCATCGCCAGCGAGGAGACGTGGGCCGAGCTCGAGGGCCTCGTCTCGCAGGAGGTGCGAGGGGTGCTCGCCGGCGTCGCGCACGCCGAGGCGCACGCCCAACCGCCGGAGTTGCTCGCCGCCGCCACGCCGGTGCTCGAGCGCTGGCGGGCCGAGCGCGAGACGGATGCGGTCGAACGCTGGACCGACGAGGTCGGCCGCAAGGGCAAGGCCTCCTCCGGTTGGGCGGCAACGCTCGAGGCCGCCTCGGACGCGCGGGTCGAGCTGCTGCTCTTCCGGGAGGGCGCGAACCACGCCGCCAAGCGCTGCCCGGCCTGCGGGCGCCTCTCGGTCGACGGCGGCAAGTGCCCGCTCGACGGGACGAAGCTCGAGGACTCGGAAGACGCCCTCGATCTCGCCGTCCACCAGACGCTCGCCCACGGCGGGAAGGTCTGGGCCGTGAGGAGCCGCGACGACCTGGGCGCCGGCGACGGCGTCGGCGCGCTTCTCCGCTACTAGGAGCTCGACGAAGCCATCCGGGCGGAGACGGCCTCCGGGGCCTCGGCGGCCGGTTCCTCGGACCCCGCCGCTGGGAGCTCGAAGAAGAACGTCGAGCCCTCCGCCTCGCGCGAGGCGACCCAGATGCGGCCGCCCATCCGACGAACGAGCTCACGGCAGATGTAGAGGCCGAGACCGGTTCCGCCGACGCCGCGGGTGAGGTTGGGATCGAGCCGGAAGAACTTCTCGAAGATCCGCTCCTGCTCACGCAGCGGGATGCCAAGGCCCTCGTCGCGCACGGCGAAGAGGACGCGGCCCTCGTGCCGCTCGAGCGAGACGTGGACGCGGCCTCCCGCGGACGAGTACTTGACGGCGTTCTCGACGAGGTTCGCGAGAACCTGGCGGAGCATGTCCGGATCGGCCGTGACCGCAGGGAGGTCGCTGCCGGGCTCGAGCTCGATCACGACGCCATTAGGGACGTGGGTCCTGGCCGCCTCGACGACCTCGAGGGCGAGTGGGCCCGGGTCGCAGCGCTCGACCGCGAACGCGAAGTTCCCGGAGTCGAGCTTGCTGGCGGTGAGCACCTGTTCGACGATGCGCGCGAGCCGGTCCGACTCGCCGGCGATCACGGCCAGGAGCCGGCGCCGGTGGTCCTCGTCGAGGTCGACGTCCTGGCGGCGCAGCGTCATGGCGGCGCCGTACACGGCCGCGAGTGGCGTGCGCAGCTCGTGCGAGACCGTGGCCACGAACTCGCTCTTGAGCTTCTCGATGCCGCGCTCCTCGGTCAGGTCGCGAAGGGCGTAGACGGTGCCGTCCGGGAACTGGACGCCCGAGATGGAGATCCAGAGCTCGCGGTCGCCGAGCTCGAGCGGCAGCGTCTCCGCATGCTTGGCCGCGTACGCGGGTGCGCTCGAGACTGGGACGAGCGCCTCGATCGCTCCCCAGCCGGGGAGCACGTCGTGCGGGCGCCGCCCGAGCACGGCCGGCGCCGAGAGGCCGGTGATCGCGGAGAGGGCCGGGTTCCAGAGGCGGACGACACCGGTGCCGTCGACGAAGAAGACGCCGTCGCCGATGTGCGCGAGCACGCGCGTGGCGCGCTCGCGCTCCTCCTGCACCTCCTCCTGGAGCCGGGTCCGCTCGAGCACGTCGCCGGCCTCCTTCGCGATCAGCTCGGCGACGGCGACGGCGACGCTGTCGAACCGCCGCGGCGCGGCGACGGCGTAGAAGCTGAGCGTCCCGACCGGGCGCCCTTCGTGGCGGATGGGGACGACGAGCGCGCTCCTCGCTCCCACCGCACGGGCGAGCTGCATCTTCAGTCGGCGCTCCGCGGAGACGTCGTTGACGACGAGCGGCCTCCCCACGGCCAGCAGCGTCTGGTTGAACGTGTCGCTGACCTCGATCTCGAAGGTGCGCCAGAGATCCTCGGGAATCCCGCTGGCCGCCTTGGCGTTCAGGCGCCGGTGCTCGAGGTCGTAGAGGAGCAGGACGGCGCTGTCGGCGCCCACCGCCGGCGCCGCCGCGGCCAGGATGTTGCCGCCCACCTGCTCGACGGAGCCGGGTTGGGAGCTGAGCCGGGCGATCGCGCCCAGCACCTCGAGCTCGTGGATGCGCTGCGGGCGGGACGCGCCGCGCTTGAGGCTCTCGCGCCCGCGCCGGGTGCCGAGGGCGATCCAGACGGCCGTGGCCAGCGCGGCCGCGACGATGGAGAGGAGGACGAACGGCCTCGAATCCACCTCCCAGCGGTTCGTGATCGCCATGACGAAGACGAAGAGCTGCTGCACGGACGAGGCGACGAGGAGGAGCCCGGCGGCAAGCGTCAGTGCCGCGTCCTCGAAGCGCCGCTCCCGCCACCAGACCCGCAGCAGGAGCACGCCGAGACCGAGGAGCGCGACCCCGAGCCACAGGAAAATCCATCCGAATTCCACGACGCGTCCCTACCCCGAGTATAGGAAGGGCGAGCCTACGCGGCGTCGGCCGCGCGGGGAAGCTCGGCGAGCTCGATCGCTTCCGCTTCCGGGAGCTCGGACTCGGAGGCCCGCTCCAGCTTCGTCTCGAAGCGCGACAGGCGCCGCTCCGAATCCGCGTACTTCGTCTGCGCGTTGCCCAGGTGCCTGCCGACCACGTCGAAGTCCGACTTGAAGCGGGCGAAGTCCCGGTTGAGGTCGGCCACGTAGGCCATGACCTCGTGGGCGTGCTCCTCGATCTGCAGGCCCTTGAAGCCCTGGGCCAGGGTGAGGAGGTACGTGTAGAAGGAGTTCGGCGAGACCGGGAACACCTTCCGCTTCTGCGCATGGCCGACCGGGTTGGCGTCGCCGCCGATTCGGTTGCAGACCAACTCGTAGTAGACGCCCTCGGTCGGCAGGTACATGAATGCGAACTCGCAGGTCCCCTCGTCGGGGCGGATGTACTTTTCGGCGATCGCGTCGATGTGGATCTTCACATCCCGCGCAAACGCCCTGGCATGGACCTCGCGGGCCTGGTCGTCGTCGGCGTCGATCACGCGCTGGAAGTTGTCGAGCGGGAACTTCGCGTCGATCGGGATGAGCATGCTGTCGAGCCGGATGACCGCGTCCACCCGCTCGCCGCTCGTGAAGCCGTACTGGAGGCTGAACTTCTCGACCGGGAGCACGTCGGCCAGGAGCTGCTTGAGCATGAGCTCGCCGACCCCGCCGCGCGCCTTCGGAGGGCGGAGGAGCTGCTCGAAGCGCTGGAAGTCCTTCGCGCGCTCGTTCATCTGCGCTGTCGCCTCGTCGACCTTGCCGAGGCGCTCGTGAATCTTGGTCGACGTCTCAGTCATGCCTGCGAGTCGCCGGTCGACCTTCACGTCCATCTCGCCGAGCCGGCGGTCGACCTTGGTGTCGAGCTCGCCGAACCGCCGGTCCATCGTCTCGGTCAGGCCGGCGAGGCGGCGGTCGATGTCGGCGCTGCGCCCGGCCAGCTGCTCCGAGCTCTCGACGCGGTCGCGCGCGAGCTCGGCCCTGAGCACGCGGCCGAGCCAGACGGCGCCGCCGACGACGGCGGCCAGGACTACGAAGATGACAACGATCCCGGTCATGGGCCGTCGAACAGTAGAAAGGGCGTCGGACGGCGCTCCCGAAACCGCCTCGTTAAGCGCCAAATCCGGCGAGCCCGAGGGCTTACCGGATCTGGCAGGCGCGAGCCTATCGGCGCCCGTCGATGCCCGTCAAGCGGCCGTTGGCAGAACTCTCGCAAAGTGCAGCTTTTTTCGGTAGAACCCCTTTCGTGCGCCGATCCGTCACCGTCGCCTGTGCCCAGGTCGAGCCGGTCGTGCTCGACCGCGAGGCGTCCGTCGAGCGCCTCGCGGAGCGAACGGCCGAGGCAAAGGCGAACGGCGCCGAGCTCGTCGTCTTCCCAGAGGCCTACCTCCCGGCCTACCCGTCGTCGGTCTGGGCCAAGTACCTCGCCGGCTGGGCCGACCCCCGCGCGAAGGCCGCGTTCGCGCGTCTCGCCGAGCAGTCCGTCGAGGTGCCGGGCCCGACGGCCGACCGCCTCGGGGAGATCGCCCGGGAGCACGGGGTCTGGCTCGTCACCGGCGTCACCGAGATCGACCCCGAGCGGCCCGGGACCCTCTACAACACCCTGCTCTACCACGACGCGGACGGCGCGCTCGCGCTCCATCACCGCAAGCTCGTACCTACCAACCACGAGCGGCTGATCTGGGGCCAGGGCGACGGCCGGGGGTTGCGCGCCATCGAGACGCCGCTCGGCCGGCTCGGCGGGCTGATCTGCTGGGAGAACTACATGCCGCTCGCGCGCTTCTCACTGTACGAGTCGGGCGTCGAGATCTACGTTGCGTCGACCGCGGACGACTCCGACGAGTGGCAGGCGACCCTCGTCCACCTCGCGCGCGAGTCGCGTGCGTTCGTGGTCGCGCCGTGCCACTTCCAGCGGGCGGCGGCCTATCCGGACGACTTCCCGCTCGCGGAGGCCTTCGACGGCGTCGACCTGGTCGGCCGCGGCGGCAGCGCCGTCCTCGGCCCCGACGGGGCCTACCTCGCAGGGCCGCTCTACGACGAGGAGGGCATCCTCTACGCCGAGCTGGATCCTGCGAGGCTCCACGAGGAGCGGCAGCGCTTCGACCCCGCGGGCCACTACCACCGGCCCGACGTGCTCAGGCTCGAGGTCAACGCTCCCGAGTCGTGAGCGGTCGCGCAGCCCTTTCACCGCGCAGCGACTTTCCGGTCCTGGAGGAGGTCGTCTATCTGAACACGGGCTCGTACGGGCTCGAGCCGCTGCCGGTGCGGCACGCGGCCGAGATGCTCGGCGGCCAGATCGCGGGCCGCGGCACGGTCGGGTTCGACGACGAGGTCGAGAAGCGCGTCGGCGACGTCCCCCGCGCAGCTGCGGCGCGACTCCTGGGCGCGACGCCCGACGACGTCGCGGTCGTCACCCACGCGACCGAGGCGCTCTGCCAGGTGGCGTGGTGGCTCAGGCCCGGCGTCGGCGAGAACGTCGTCTCGGCCGACCTCGAGTTCCCCAGCGTCACGTACCCGTGGCTGCGGCTCGCGCGCGACACCGGGGTCGAGGTTCGGCTAGCGCCCGCGCTCGACGATCCCGCCTCGTTCTCTCTCGACACGATCGCCTCGGCCGTGGACGAGCACACCGCGGTCATCTGCGTCAGCCACGTCCAGTACGCGACAGGCCACCGGCTCGATCCAGCCGGGCTCGTCGAGCTGGCGCGCTCGGTGGATGCGACACTCGTCCTCGACGCGACGCAGTCCGCCGGCGTCGTCCCGCTCGACGCGGTCGCGCTCGGCGTCGACGTGCTCGTCAGCTCGGGGTACAAGTGGCTCTGCTCCGCCCCGGGGGCGGGCATCTGCTACCTGCGGCCCGAGCTCTGGGAGCAGCTCGATCCGCTCTTTGTCGGCTGGAAGTCCACGGAGGACGCATTCGCCTTCGACGCGAGGGTCATCCCGCTGGCGCAGTCGGCCCGGCGGCTCGAGTACTCGACTCCCGCGTACGCGGCGGGCGCGGCGCTGACCGCGGCCGTCGACTATTTGCTCGATCTCGGGATCGAGAACGTCCTCGAGCACGACCTCGCGCTTGTTGCCGAGCTGGCCGCCGGCCTCGAGCGCTTCGACGCGGAGGTCTTGACTCCGGCCGAGGACGAGCGCCGGGCCGGGATCGTCATCGCCCGCTTCCCGGGCCGCGACGGCCCGGAGGTCGCCGCTGCCCTTGCCGACGCGGGCGTGATCGTCTCGCCCCGGCTCGGGGCCGTGCGCTTCTCGTTTCACCACTTCAACGACTCCTCCGACGTCGCTCGCGCGCTGGACGCCCTCGACGCGCTCCTCTGAGGGTCTTTCGAGCGCCCCTCCCGGCGGACTGTTCCTTCAGGGTTTCAGGACGTACCCTTCCGCCGTGGAGTGGGCGGCCTACTTCGACGAGCGGACCGAGACCATGCCGCCTGCCTGGACTCGGCGCCTCGAGGAGGAGCTGCTCACCGACCAGGTGACCCGCTGCTACGAGCGCTCGCCCTTCTACCGGCGCAAGCTCGCCGAGGGCGGCGTGCGGCCCGAGCACGTCCTCAGCGCCGAGGATCTCCGCCGGATCCCGTTCACGACGAAGGAGGAGCTTCGAGCCTCGCAGGAGGCCGAGCCGCCGCTCGGCGACTTCGCCTGCGTCGACCTGGTCGACGTCGTGCGCGTGCACCTCACCTCCGGCACGACCGGCAAGCCGCTCGTGCTCGGGTACACGCCCGAGGACCTGCGCACGTCCGCCCGCATCGGCGCCCGCGCTTTCTGGGCAGCCGGCGCGCGGCCCGACGACGTGCTCCTGCACTGCCTCAACTACAGCTTCTACACGGGCGGGCTCGCCGACCACGACGGCCTGGAGGAGACGGGCGCGACCATGGTCCCGGTCGGGCTCGGCCAGAGCAAGCGCCTGCTCGAGCTCTGGCAGGAGCTGCGTCCGACGGCGATCTTCTCGACACTCACCTATCCGCTCTACCTGGCGGAGACTGCGCAGGACGCGGGTCTCGACCCGCGCGGGCTCGGCCTCCGGAGGTTGATCGTGGCGGGGGAGCCGGGGGGCCAGCTGGACGGGACGCGGCGGCGGCTCGAGGAGCTCTGGGGCGCCGAGCTGTCGGACACGTACGGGCTCTCGGACGTCTGGGCCACGTTCGCCGCCGAGTGCGAGGAGCGAGACGGGCTGCATTTCTCCGGCCAGGACGCCGTGCTCGTCGAGCTGATCGAGCCGGAGTCGGGCGACCCGGTCGAGATCGAGCCTGGCGCGAGCGGAGAGCTCGTCTTCACCCATCTCGCGCGCGAGGCTTCTCCCGTCTTGCGCTTCCGCTCGCGCGACCTTGCGGAGATCCTCGGCATCGAGTGCCCCTGCGGCCGCACGGGCTTCCGCTTCCGCGTGGCCGGCCGCAGCGACGACATGTTCCGGGTGCGTGGGGTCAACGTCTTCCCGAGCTCGCTGGAGGGCCTGCTGCGCGAGCGCGGGATCGACCGTTTCGCGATCGTGCTCGACCGCTTCCCCGTCGAGCCGCCGGTTGAGATTCTCGCCGAGGGCGCCGACGGCAAGGAGGCGGAGTTGGCCGAGGTGGTCAAGGCGGAGCTTCAGTTCACCTGCGTCGTGCGAGCGGCGACGCTGCCCCGGTCGGAGGGGAAGAGCAAGCGGCTCTACCGTGTGTACGACGGAGAGGAGCGCCCGTGAGCCTCCGGGTCGAGCGGGAGGGCGCGGCGGCCTGGATCCGCTGGTCGCGGCCCGAGCGGCTGAACGCCTGGGACCGGGCGACGCTCGCCGCGCTCGGCGACGCGTTGGCCGAGGCGGGCGCCAGCGACGCGCGCGCGATCGTGCTCCACGGCGAAGGCGGAGCCTTCTCGGCGGGAGACGACCTCCGCGAGACGGCCACGCTCACCCCCGAGGAGTGGGCGGCCACGCTCGCCGGCTTCAACCGCCTGACCCGGGAGGTGGTCGCCGCCTCCCAGCCGGTGATCGCGGCGGTCGACGGTGTCTGCGTCGGCGGCGCCTGCGAGCTGGCGGCGGCATGCGACATCCGCGTCGCGAGCCCGGCCTCGCGCTTCGGCTGCCCCGAGGTGGCGATCGGGCTCTCGATCTCGAACGGCTTCAGCCTGCTTGCCCCGCGCGCCGCCCGCCGGCTGGTGCTCACGGGCGAGCTCGTGAGCGCAGAGGAGGCGAGGCAGGTCGGGCTGGTCGACTCCGTGGTCGAGGACGTTGAGGCCGAGGCCCGGCGACTCGTCGAGCGCATCGCGGCGCTCGCCCCGCTCGCCGTCGCCGGCTCGAAGCGGCTGCTCGACATCGGCGAGCGCGAGGCGCTCGAGCGCGCGCTCGACCGCGAGGCCGCCCTCTGCGAGCAGCTGTTCGAGACCGCCGATGCCCACGAAGGGCTGGCGGCGTTCCTCGAGAAGCGGCCGCCCGGCTTCCAGGGCCGCTGAGGACCGCGTTCGGGAGCTAGTCCTCGGGAAGGCTCACGGAGCCGTCGTCGTGGAGCGTCCAGAACGGGTTGTGCGCGATCTCCCAGGGGTGGCCGTCGGGATCGAGGAAGACGCCCGAGTAACCGCCCCAGAAGGTCGGTGCTCCGGGCCGGCCGATGGTGCCTCCCGCCTTCTCCGCCTCTCCGAGCACGGCGTCGACCTCTTCCGGTGAGCGGACGATGTGCGCGGGCGTGACCCCGCCCCAGCCGCCGCCGTCCTCCACGCAGGAGTCCTCGGCGAGCTGGTCGCGGCCCCAGAGCGCCAGCACCATCCCGCCCGTCTGGAAGAAAACGACATCGTCGTCGGGCGAGCGCCCGCGCCAGCCGAGCGCCTCGTAGAACGCCTTCGCGCGGCCGAGGTCCGCGACGCCGAGCGTGACCAGGCTGACTCGCTGTTCCACGACGACAGCGTAACACGAACAGATGTTCTATGCTGGCCGGTGGAGGCTCTACTCTCAGCGTCCCTCCATGCGCGCGTTCTTCGGTCCCGGCGGGCGCCTAGCCGCCTCGCTTCCCGGCTTCGAGTCCCGGGGTGAGCAGGCTGCGCTCGCGCAGGAGGTGGCCGACGCGCTCGAGCGCGGCGAGCACCTCCTCGCCGAGGCGGGGACCGGCATCGGCAAGAGCCTGGCCTACCTGATCCCGGCGTTGGCCTCCGGACAGCGCGTCGTGGTGGCGACCGCGACCAAGGCGCTGCAGGAGCAGCTGCTGACGAAGGACGTTCCGGCCGCCTCGGCCGCCCTCGGACGCGACGTGGACGTCGCCGTCCTCAAGGGGCGCCAGAACTACCTCTGCCGCAAGAGCCTGCACATGCTGGCGCTCCCGCTCTTTCGCAGTGCCGAGGACGCGGCCGAGTACGAACGGCTGCAGGACTGGATCGCCACGACCGAGAGCGGCGACCGGGCCGAGCTGCCCTTCGAGCCGCGGCCGACGCTGTGGGCGGAGGTCGCGGTCGGCGCCGACCGGTGCGTCGGGAGGCGCTGCCCTTTCCTCTCGACCTGCTTCTCCGAGCGGGCCCGCGCACGGGCGCAGGAGGCCGAGCTCGTCGTGGCCAACCACGCGCTCTACTTCGCAGACCTCGCGCTCCGCGCCAAGACGGGGGACGGCGCCGGCGTCCTCCCGGAGCACGACGCCGTGATCTTCGACGAGGCGCACCGCCTGGAGGAGAGCGCCGCCGCCTGGTTCGGGGGGCGGGTCTCGCTCGGAGGGCTGCGCCAGCTGCTCCGGGACGTCGAGCGCGCGTGCCGCGAGGCCGAGATCGCGATGCCCGTGCGGACACTCGACGCCATCGACCGCCGTGGGGAGGAGCTGCTTTCGGGGCTCGACCCGGGTCGCGGCCGGCGCCGCCTGACCGCAGCCGATGTGGAGGCCGCCGCGAACCCCGCTGCGTCGCTGGCCGCCGCGCTCGTGCAGCTCGCGGAGGCGTTGCACGGCGGTGGTGAGGACCTCGACCTGCTCGCGCGCCGCGCCGTCGGCGCCGTCGACGACCTCGGCGCCTGCCTCGCCGTCGAGGACGAGGACTCGGTCTCCTGGGCGGAGCAGGGTGCGCTGGCGTGGGCGCCGGTCGACATCTCCGACACCCTGCGCGAGATCCTCTGGGAGCGCGACGTCGTCTCCATCCTCGTCTCGGCGACCCTGGAGCCGCGGTTCCTCCGCAGGCGAATCGGTCTCGACGAGGCACGGGAGGTGTCGCTGCCCTCGCCCTACGACTACCGCGAGCAGGCGCTCCTTTACGTCCCGCGGGCCTTCCCCGAGCCGCGCTCGGCCGGCTACGACGCCCGGATCGCGGAGGAGGTCGTCTCGCTCTGCCGCCTGTCCGAGGGGCGCGCGCTCGTCCTCACGACCTCGTACCGGCAGCTCGACGAGTTGGCCGACCGGGCGGCGCCGCGCATCCCGTACCCCGTGCTGATCCAGGGCGACGCGCCCCGCGAGCGGCTGCTCGAGCGCTTCCGGAACGAGGTCGACTCCGTCCTCATCGCCACGCAGACGTTCTGGCAGGGAGTCGACATTCAGGGTGAGTCCCTCTCGCTCCTCGTCATCGACAAGCTCCCGTTCGCCGCCCCGGGGGACCCGCTGATCGAGGCGCGCTGCGAGCGCATCGTGCGCGGCGGGGGCGACTGGTTCGCGGAGTACGCGCTCCCCTCGGCGATCCTCCAGCTCCGCCAGGGATTCGGCCGCCTGATCCGCGGCCATTCCGACCAGGGCGTGGTCGCGATCCTCGACCCGCGCCTGCGCACGCGAGGCTACGGACGCCGGTTCCTCGAGGCGCTTCCGCCCGCTCCGCTGGTCGCAGATCTCGGCGCCGTGGCCGAGTTCCTCGGCGCGAGCCAGCGCGCAACCGCCTGATACCTTTTTCAATCCCGTGGCCAAGAAGGATCGAGTTCCGACCCCGCCCAAGCGACCCGTCCAGGCGCCCAAGGCGTACAAGTCAGAAGGCAGCCCGCGCCGGACGCAGTGGATCTTCATCGGCGTGGCCGCGCTCATCCTCGTCGTGGCCGCCGGCATCGGGATCGGCTTCATCATGAGCAGCGGCGGCGATTCGGGCGACGGCGGCGGCATCAATGCTGCGGGCTGCACCTTCAAGACGTTCGACGCGCTCGAGGCGGGGCACGTCGACAAGCTCCCCGACGGCTACGAGTACAACTCGATCCCGGCAACGAGCGGACTGCACAACCCGACGACGGCGATCTGGAACCTCTACGACCAGCCCGTGCCCGAGATCAACTACGTCCACAACCTCGAGCACGGCGGGATCGTGATCCAGTACGGCAGCGAGGTGCCCGACGCCGAGATCGCCAAGCTCGGGGACTGGTACCAACAGGACACGCGCGGCCTGCTCATCGCCCCCCTCGACCCCGCGATGGAGGACGAGGACCCCGAGCTCGCCAACAAGATCGTGGCCACTTCCTGGACGCACATGCTCCGCTGCGACGCCTTCAACGAGGGCGCGCTCGACGACATGAGCGACGACTACCGCGGGCCGCAGGGCGACGCGCCCGAGAAGTTCGAGCTCGACCAGTTACAACAGGGCTCGAACTAGTTCCCCGAAGCGTTGCCGGGGTGGCGGAACGGTAGACGCGGGGGGCTTGAAACCCTCTGCCCGCAAGGGCGTGTGAGTTCGAATCTCACCCCCGGCACTCGAGTAGCAGGTTCCCAGGCTTTCGCGATCCCACCCTTTCGGCCAGGAATTTTCCGGAAGCTCTTGGAATCGGCGCGCGGAACGGCCATGCTGAGCCTTCCAGCAGCTTTGCGTCGGTGTGGGGACCGACGACACCGGAGGGAGAGCGAGGAAATGACCGTATCGCGCGGAACGCGGGCGTTCGCCGGTCTCGTGGCCTTGGCGATCGCAGTGGCGGCGTGGGGTGCCGGCCCGGCGACGAGTGCGTCATCCATGACGGGCGAATGCCCGAGCATCCTGCCCCTGAGCCAGGTGTCGACGGGCATGAAGGGAACGGCCCTCTCGGTGACCCAGGGCCGGTCGCTGTCGACGATCAACGTCGAGGTGCTCGGCATCCTCAAGGACGGCGTCGGGCCCGGCCGCGACATCATCATCGTCGACCTCTCCGGCCCGGTCATGACGGCGACCGGCGGCCTCTGGGCCGGCGCGTCCGGCTCGCCGGTGTACTTCCGCCGCGACGGCAGTGACCGACTCGCGGGCGCGATCGCCTACGGCCTCGCCGGCGGCGGCTCCACCCTTGCAGGGTTGACGCCCGCCGAGGACATGGAGGACCTGCTCGCCCCCGGCGCACCGGGTGACTCGGTCTCCTCGGCCGTCCGCGTCCCGACGCCCCTCGCCTCGCGCATGGCGGCGGCCTCGGGCCTCTCGATCGCCCAGACGGGGACAATGACGCGCCTGAAGACGCCGCTCTCGGCGTCCGGCGTGACCGACCGCGGCCTGCGCCAGATGCAGGCGGCCATCGACCGCCAGGGCCTGCCGTTCATCCCGTACATGGGCGGCTCGGCCTCGAACAACCCGCAGAACCCGCCCGGTAGTCTCCGCGCCGGCGACTCCTTCGCTGCAGCCATGTCGCTCGGCGACATCACCGTGGCCGGAATCGGCACGACCACCTTCGTCTGCAATGGCAAGGCCGTGGCGTTCGGGCACCCGTTCAACTGGACGGGCGACACGAAGATGGCCGCCCGCGCCGCGGACACGATCACGATCGTGCAGGACCCGGTCTTCGGCAGCTTCAAGCTCGCGAACGTCGCCGAGAGCGTGGGCACGCTGACGCAGGACCGGCTCGCGGGCATCGTCGCCGACCTCGGCGCCGGCCCCCAGGGCTCGCCGGTGACGTCGACGGTCACGAACCTCGATACCGGCCGGGCGCGCACCGGGAGAAGCGAGGCGATCTTCCCCGAGTTCCTCCCGTTCCTGGCGTTCACCCATCTGTTCCAGAACGTCGATGTGACGATCGACCGCATCGGCGCAGGGAACTCCGAGGTCGCGTACACGATCCGCGGGACGCGGGACGGCGGCGCCACCTGGGAGCTGACGCGCTCCTCGCACTACGCTTCGCCCGACGACATCTCGTTCGAGTCGGTGGTCGAGGTCGGCTCCACGGCGGAGACGCTGCAGGCCTTCGACGGTGAGGACATCCAGGTGACGAGCATCGACGTCCCGACCCTCCAGGTCGAGAAGGCGTTCGAGCAGTACTCCGTCAAGGGCCTCCTCGTATGGAACGGCTCCAGGTACGTCACGCGCGACTTCGTGGCCGCCCGGCCCGGGCGGACGATCAAGCTCCGCGCGGTGCTGAAGCCGGTGCACACGACCGGGACGAAGACCGTCGACCTCTCGCTGAAGGTGCCCGCGAACGCGCGCCGCAGCGGCTGGATCGAGGTCGTCGGCGGCGGCTCGATCTCGCCCGATCTCCCCTGCTTCATCGAGGACGAGGAGTGTGCCGAGGACACCCAGCAGACGTTCGACCAGCTCCTCACCGCCTTCGAGCACCAGCCTCGCGGCGACGCCCTCGTCGCGCGCCTGCGCCTTGGCGACGTCGGCGTCCTTCGCGCCCAGTCGTCGCAGCAGCAGGACGCGACCGTGCGCGGGCGCAAGACCATCGGCTTTTTCCTGATCCGCTAGCGAAGGCCACGACCGGGGAGAATCGCGCCGATGCTCTTGCTCGGCGCGATTCTCCTCGCCGTCTTCGTCCTTCCCGACCAGTGGGACCTGCCGGTGGTCCTCCTCGCTGCGGTCGTCGAGGTGGGCGAGACCGGCTTCTGGCTCTGGTACTCGCGCCGCCGCCGCGTGCAGGCCGGGCCGGAGACCATGATCGGGGCGACCGCGCTCGTCGTCGCGCCGTGCCGGCCGGAAGGGCGTGTTCGGATCGAAGGCGAGCTCTGGCGGGCCCGCTGCGAAGAGGGAGCCGACGTCGGCGACAAGGTCCGCGTGCTGGCTCTCGACGAGCTCACGCTCGTGGTCGAGCGGGCGGCATAGACTTCGCCGGTGAGCTCGGCGGACACCTCCGCAGGCGCTCCGGCGGGCGAGCTTCCGCCGGAGCTGGACGACCCGCTCTTCCACCAGGCCGTCGGCCAGTTCGACCAGGTCGTGGAGCGCGCCGGCGTGGACGAGGGCCTCGCCGACGTGCTGCGGATCCCCGAGCGGTCACTCGCCGTCGCCGTGCCCGTGAAGCGGGACGACGGCTCCGTTGCGGTCTTCCCCGGCTACCGGGTGCAGCACTCCTCCGTCCTCGGCCCGACGAAGGGCGGCGTCCGCTACGACAGGGCCGTCACGCTGGGCGAGTGCGCCGCGCTCGCGATGTGGATGTCGTGGAAGTGCGCGCTGCTGCGACTGCCGTACGGCGGCGCGAAGGGCGGCGTGCGCTGCGAGCCGCGCGAGCTCTCCTCCGGTGAGCTGGAGCGGCTGACCAGGCGCTTCACCGCCGAGCTTCTGCCCGTGATCGGGCCCCAGCGGGACATTCCCGCGCCGGACATGGCCACCGACGCCCAGACGATGGCGTGGATGATGGACACGTACTCGATGCAGGTCGGTCACGCCGTCCCGGAGATCGTCACCGGGAAGCCCCTTTCCGTCGGCGGCTCCGTCCTTCGCCCGGAGGCGACGGGCATCGGCGTCGTCATGGTCGTGGAGGACGCGGTCCGGCGGCTCGGCTGGTCGCTGGCCGGCTCCGCCTGCGTCGTACAGGGGAGCGGCAAGGTCGGCGGCGTTGCTGCGCGGGAGCTGGCCGCCCGCGGCGCGCGCGTGATCGCGATCTCCGACGTCGAGGGCGGCCTCCACGACCCGCGCGGGCTCGAGCTCGACCGGATCGACGCCTGGCGGCGCGACCACGGCGGGCTGGCCGGCTTCACGGAGGCCGCGTCCGTCACGAACGCCGAGCTCCTCGAGCTGGACTGCGACGTGCTCGTCCTCGCGGCCGCCGAGAACCAGGTGACAGGCGACAACGCCGGCCGCATCTCGACGCGCCTGGTCGCCGAGGGCGCGAACGGGCCCACGACCCTCGAGGCCGATGAGATCCTCGCCGAGCGCGGCATCCCGGTGCTGCCCGACGTCCTCGCGAACGCCGGGGGCGTCGCGGTCAGCTACTTCGAGTGGGTCCAGGACATCCAGCGCCTGTTCTGGAGCGCCGAGGAGATCCGCTCGCGGCTGAGCGACCTCATGCGCGGCGCGCTCGACCGCGTCTGGACGCTCGCCGAGGCCGAGTCGCTCTCGTTCCGGCGCGCCGCCCTGATGCTCTCGATCCGCGAGGTCGCCGAGGCCCTCCGAGCACGAGGGATCTACCCGTGATCGTGCGCGAGGCGCTCGTCGCCGACCCGCTCGTCCTCCAGGGCGACGCTCCGGCGCGGGCGGCGGCGGCGGTGCTTGTGAAGCCCCACGTCACCAGCGTCCTCGTCGCCGACGGCGATCGCCTGCTCGGCTCCGTGACGGAGGAAGCGATCGTCGCCGCGGTCGCCCAGGACCGCGACCTCCGCAGTCTGCCGGTGTCGGAGCTGGCGGATGCGGACGTGGTCACGGTCTCGCCGGACACCCCGCTCGACGAAGCGCTCCTGCTCATGGCCGAGGCCGGCCACGAGCGCCTGGCCGTGGTCGAGGACGGCCGGCTCCTCGGCATCCTCCCGCGCGAGCCGTCGGTACGGCGCCTGGCCGAAGACGAACCGCCCCCTCCCCTGGAGGAGAGCTAGCAGCAGGTGTAGGCGCCGGGCGGCGCCGGGCCCTCGGCGGGTGCGGGCAGCTCGGCGGCCGCGAGTGCGGCACCGTGCATGAGGTCGCACTCACTGACGGCGAGCTCCGCCAGCCCGAATTGCCGCAGCGCCTCGGTGACCACGACGGCGCCTGCGACGATCACGGGTGCGCGGTCAGGATGCATCCCGGGCACGTCGCGGAGCTGCGAGACCGTCAGCGCGGACAGCTCCTCGGTCCTGGTCTCGATCCAGTCTGTGGTCATCGTGTGGCCATGGACGAGCGCCGGGTCCTCCTCGGCGAGGCCGAGCGAGAGGACGGCGAGGGTGGTGACCGTGCCGGCGACGCCGATCGCCCGAGTCGGCTCCGGCTCGGTCGGGAGCAGCGCGCGAACGTGGGCACGACAGGCGTCGAGCTCGGCGGCCGTGGGCGGGTCAGAGTGGAGGAACCGCTCGGTCAGGCGGACGCAGCCCAGGTCGAGGCTTCGGTGCCATTCGGACTGGACGAGCTCGGTCGACCCGCCGCCGACGTCGATCACCAGCGTGTCGGGGTGGAGCTCGCCGTTGTCCGAGACGCCGCGGAAGGTGAGGCGCGCCTCCTCGTCGCCCGAGAGCAGGCGGGTCTCGAAGCCGTAGCTCCACTCGATCTCGCCCAGGAAGGCCTCGCCGTTCTCGGCGTCACGGACGGCGCTCGTCGCGATCGCGAGCGTGCGCTCCGCGCCCGCCTCCTCGAGGACGCGACGGTAGCCGCTGAGCGCGTTGCGGACCCGGGCGAGCGCCGTCGGGAGGAGGATCCGACGCCGGTCGACGCCCTCGCCGAGGCGGGTGATCGTCAGCCGGCGCTCGACCTCGCGCACCTTGCCGTGCTCGACGTCGGCCACGAGGAGCCGCGTCGAGTTCGTCCCCAGGTCGACGACCCCGACTCGGGTCACTTGCGCAGGTAGCGGCGGCGCAGCCCCGCGACCTCGCCGCGCGCCTCCGAGAACGCGGTCGTGAGCACCCGCAGACGCTCGAGCGAACTCTCGAGCTTCGCCCGGCGCCGCTCGAGCTCGTCCATCCGAGCCTGGTTGCGTGCGAGCCGCCGCTCGAGCTCCTCGGCCCCGTGCGCGACCTCGTCGAGCCGCGTCTGGATGCCCTCCGCGACCGTCGTCAGCCGCCTCAGCCGGCCGAACGCGAAGGCCGAGAAGACCGCCGCCGCGACGAGCGCGGCGAGGAAGATTCCCAGGCAAAGCCAGGTCCACCAGGGCATGGGACTGATGCTATCCTTGACGCTGCGACGCGGGGTGGAG
>CAWESB010000025.1:0-67792 GCA_963811635.1 uncultured Actinomycetes bacterium | reverse complement strand
GCTCGGAGTGTGCCAGCTTCAGTCCTGCGTACGAGCGACCGCAGGTGGTGGGTCGGCCCCACCGAGCACTGGAGGTAACCGCGATGCGCGCGACTCTCATGTACGGCGCCGGCGACGTCCGCGTCGAAGACGTCCCCGACGCCCAGCTCATCGAGCAGACCGACGCACTTGTCCGCGTCACCCGAGCCGGCATCTGCGGCAGTGACCTGTGGCCGTATAAGTCCATGGAGCCGACCGAGACCGGCAGGCGGATGGGACATGAGTTTGTCGGCGTGGTCGAGGACATCGGCGAGGCCGTCCGCACGACTCAAGGTTGGTGACCTTGTCGTTTCGCCGTTTCTCTGGTCGCGACGGCAGCTGCGTCTTTTGCCAGGAGGGCCTGCACAGCGAATGCCTGCACGGCGGCAGGTATGGCTGGGACGACGTGGACGGCGGTCAGGGCGAGGCGGTGCGCGTGCCTCAGGCCGACGGCACGCTGGTCGTCCTTCCGGTCGACAAAGACGACGCGCTCATGCCCTCGCTCCTCACGCTGTCGGATGTGATGGGAACCGGCCATCACGCCGCGGTCGCGGCGAAGGTCGGTCCGGGAAAGAACGCCGCAGTCGTCGGCGACGGCGCGGTAGGCCTGTGCGGTGTGATCGCCTCCAAGCGCCTTGGGGCCGACCAGATCATCCTCCTTGGCAACAATCCGCATCGGATTGCGCTCGGGCAAGACTTCGGAGCCACCGATGTCGTCCGCGAGCGCGGTGACGAGGCCATTGAGCGCGTCCGCGAGCTGACGGGCGGACTTGGTGCGCACTCAGTGCTCGAGTGCGTCGGCCTCGAACAAGCAGTCGGGACCGCGATCGAGATCGCACGCCCCGGAGGGGCCATCGGCCGGGTCGGGATACCCGAGCACGACGTCACCGCGACCGGCGTCGCATTCTGGAAGAACGCGAGCATTGGCGGCGGGCCCGCACCGGTACGCGCCTACATCGAGCAGTTGCTGCCCGACGTGCTTGAAGGACGGATCGAGCCGGGCCGCGTCTTCGACCGCATGGGTTCGCTCGACGAGGTGCCGGACGGCTACCGGGCGATGAACGAGCGCGAAGTCCTCAAGGTCCTAATCGAGTTCTGAACCCATCTCCGCGCGGGCGCGCTCTCCTAGTGAAGACCTATGGACAGGCTCTCAGGAATCGCACGAGGATCGCGCGCAGCGCACAAGGTCGAACCGGGTGACCGACCCGCTGTCGTAGTCCGCCACCCACACAGCCCCGCCGCCGACAGCGAGGGCGAGGGGTTGCAGCGCACCTAAGCGGAGGGGCCTTCCGACGATGCGGTTGTTCATGGGATCGATCTCCCAGAGCGCCGCCGTGTTCTTCACCGGGTAGAAGAGCGTCGGTGAGCTCGATTTCGGCGAGGCCAGCACCCAAACTCGTCCCTGTCCCACTGCCACCGCCGAAGCGCGCGGAACCCGGATCGTCGCGGTCGGTCGCCCGGTCTTCGGATCAGCCCGAACGACTGAGTCATCCGAGGTCGCCCAGAGCGAGCCAGTAGCCAGCGGCGACGCGCCCGGTGAAGCCCATGGTGCTCACCGTGCCCGTCGACGGATCGACCCGGACGACCGAGGACGGCGAACTGTTGGTGACCCACAAAGCGCCGAACCCGTACAGAGCGGCGATCGGGCCTGGACCGGCGTCGATCGCCGCACCGGCCACTCGGTTCGTGGCCGGATCGACTCGGATCAGCTCCCCGACTCCTTCCGTGGCTCTCGTTACCCAGACGTAGCCACCACCAGTCTCGACACCCTGGATGGAGCCCCCGACCAGGATCGTCGCGACCACGCGATTGCTGTTCGGGTCGATCCGATAGAGCCTCCCCCCGTCGGAGGTAACCCACACCGCTCCCAGACCGACCGCAACGCGGCTGTAGTCCTCCGTGCCCGGAGTCTTCACCGTGGCGACAACGTGGTTGGTACTGGGCTCGATCCGGGTCATCGTTCCAAACCCCGAAACCCAAATCGCATCCTTTCCAGCCGCGACATCGACCGCTCCCGATGGAATGCGGATGGTCGCCCCGAGAACGGCCCGCAGAGGCAGCGGCGCAGGCCGCGTAACCGAGTGAGGGGTCGAGTCGCCCGGCCCGAACATCAGCGCCAACGGCAGCCCCACCCCGCAGAGAACCAGCAGCGTGACCACACCGGCTCCCGCGTACCACCTCAGGCGCCGGCCCTTGGCGAGCCTGAGCAGGTGGTCAAGCGGCCAAAGGGCAGGGGCGTCCCCAGGCGTCCGCGCCCCCTGCGATTGAATGTCCTCTTCAGTCCGCACTCGACCTCTCCCCAACCTACGTTGCCGGATTGCAGAAGGTCCGAGAAGCACCCCAGGTGGCGACGAGTCCCCTTCCACGCTCGCGCGGAGGCTTTCTCTCCCCAGGAGAGCCCCCACCCGGGTTCTCGGCTCAGACCGAGGGGGTTCACCGCGTACCTTCCGCCTCTGGAGATTCGACGAACTAGGAGGTGAATAAGGTGATCGCCCGCGTCGCCACTTTCCATCAGTTTGATCCCGACAAGCTCGATCCGGCAGCCGTGGAGCAGTTCCGCAGCATCATCAAGAGCACTCCCGGGTACATCGCCGGTTTCCACCTACGCAACCCGGAGACGGGTAAAGCGGTCTCGTTCACGGTTTACGAAAGCGCGGAAGCGCTGAAGAAGGTTGGTGATGCCCTAGCGGGACGCCCTGACGTCGACCCTATCGGGATCGAACCCGACGAGGTCGACTACTACACGGAGGCGATCGAGTTCTAGGCACCCCAATCCCCGCCCGGTCGATGAGCATCTCGCCCCGCTGGTTGAGCCCCAGGCGGGCATGGGTATGCAGGTAGAGAAATCGTCGAGAGGAGGCAAAACATGACCGGCTACGTCGCCAAGGCCGAGACGGAGATCGAAGCCCCGGCCGCACGCGTATGGCGAGCACTTACCGACCCGGACGAGATCGAGCAGTACATGTTCGGCTCCCGGGTCGAGACAGACTGGAAGCCGGGAAGCCCAATCGTCTGGAGAGGCACCTATGAAGGCAAGGCCTACGAAGACAAGGGCGAGGTCGTCAAGGTCGAGCCTGAGCATCGCCTAGAGGTGACGCACTTCAGCCCCTTGAGCGGCCAGGAGGATGTCCCCGCCAACTACCACACGCTCGTCTACGAGCTCGAGCAGCGCGATAGCACGACCCGCGTCGCGTTGAGCCAAGACAACAACTCGAGCAAGGAGGCGGCGGAGCACTCGAAGGTCCAACTGGGAGAAGATGCTCGCCGGCCTGAAGCAGGTCGCGGAGCGCTGACACCGCACTGGAGGGGGCGCCAGCCACCGGGTCCGTTCTCACCTACACGAGGAGGTTGACGTGACAGAGGTGACCCCGCACATCGTCGTCCGCGACGCCGGGCGCGCAGCCGAGTGGTACGAACGCGCGCTCGGCGCCGAGATCGGCAACCGCATTCCCGTCCCGGATGGCCGGTTCATGCAGATCGAGCTCCGTTTCGGCGATTCGCCCGTGCTGATCGCCGATGAGTTCCCCGAGTTTGGTGCTGTCTCTCCGCTCACGGTCGGCGGAACATACGGGGCGCTCACGATCACGACCGACCGGGTCGACGAGCTGTGGGAGCGGGCGCTGGCCGAAGGGGCTCAGGTGCACTCACCCCTGCAGGACGGGTTTTGGGGCGAGCGCCACGGGCAGATCATTGATCCGTTCGGACACAGGTGGGGTCTGGCCCAGCACCTCGAGGATGTCCCGCATGACGAGGTCGTGCGCCGCGCGGCCGAGCTGTTCGGCGGTACGGGCTAGCCGGTGCTGCTCTTCACCGCTGACTGCGCGAATTAGTTGAAGTTCACCTGCTGCAGCTGGACGAGGTTGCCGCAGGTGTCGTCGAGAATTGCGAACTTGCCCCAGGGCATGTCGTTGAGCTCCTTCGTGAACGTCACGCCGAGACCGACAAGCCTCTCATAGTCCGCGTCGAGGTCGTTCGAAAAGAACGACGTGATCGGAATGCCCTGCTCGCGCAACGATTCCTGGTAGCTCTTCGACGCCGGGTTCGCGTTCGGTTCGAGCACGAGTTCGACGTCCGGGCTTCCCGCCGGAGCAGTCACCGTGAGCCACCGGTAGTCGCCTTGGCTCACGTCAGCGCGCTTCTCGAAGCCGAACTTCTCTGTGTAGAACTCGAGCGCCTTCGCCTGGTCGTCAACCGGAATGCTGACAAGCTTGATCGTGATACTCACGGGAAGCCTCCTTTGCCGAGTTCCGCGACTAACGCGAGGCTAGCTGAGACCTGGGTTCGTCAACGCGGCTGGTCAAAGCCTCCCAGAGAGCGCTCGAGCGTTTGATAGACCCGCTCGTTGATTCTCGCAGTCATCCGCTCGACTAGCTCCCTGTGGCGCCGCTCCCAGTCATCTGCTGACCCAGCCGCTGAAGCGGGCTCTGCCTCGGGCTGCTCGACGCCTTCGATCGCGAGTTGGTAAATGCGCTCCGGCTCCTCGATGTCCTTCAGTCGCCTCTCACCCAGTGGATGGACGGAGACGCCCTCGGGAAGGCTCGATCCGAGAAGCGCACGCGTCGTCTCCGAGAGCAGCACGTGCCCACCGCGACCGGCGGCACCGAGGCGCGCGGCCCGAACCACGTCGACGCCGAGATAGCCTTCCGCCCCCACAGCCGGTTCGCCGGTGTGCAAACCCATGCGGACGCGAACATTCTCTCCGCCGGGCCATTCGTGAGCCGCATGCGCGCGCTGTGCTGCCGCGGCTGCCGCGACGGCTTCGCGGGCGCTGGCGAACGCGAAGAAGAACGAGTCCCCCTGTCCGTCGATCTCAGTGCCCCCGTGCTCGCCGAAGGTGTCCCGGATGATGCGGCGGTGGTCCGCGATCAACTCCGCATATCGCTCGCCGAGGCGCTTGAGAAGGCCCGTCGACCCCTCAATGTCGCTAAACAGGAAAGTGACGGTTCCAGCGGGCAGATTTGTCAATCGCTCCGGCCTCAGCAACGAATTCCTGCCCGCTGGGCGGAAGAGGGAAACCGGGTTCTCGGCGCACTCGCGAAATTGCGACGGCCCAGAGGTCTGCCGCACGCTACATCTACTCCCGAGCGTCCGAAGCGCTACCGTCTCGATGTGATGCACGGGGGCTCGGAGTCCCGGCGGGGAGGATCACCGTGAGCCCGGTCGAGGTCCGCGACCTCAGCGAGCCCGAGGCGGTGCTGACGAATCCCCTGGGTGCAAGTTCCCAGGTGCGCCTGGCCGGAACGGTGGTCACCCGCCATGTCCTGCAGCCGGGCTGGAGCTGGGAGGCACACGCCCAGCCGTTGGTCGGCGGTGCCTCGTGCGAGCTGTATCACCGCGGTGTGGTCCTCAGTGGACGGATGGGCATCCGGACCGACGAGGGCGAGGAGGTTGTCATCGGGCCTAACCAGGTGTTCGACTTGCCACCCGGCCACGTCACCTGGGTCGAGGGCGACGAGGAGCTGGTGATGGTCGACTGGGCCGGGGGCGCCGGATTCGACACGCCGCCGGGCGAGGGCGCACGCGTAATGGCCACCATCTTGTTCACCGACATCGTCGACTCCACGGTTCACGCGCGAAAGGAAGGTGACGCGGCCTGGAATCACACCGTGGCAATGCACGAGGACGTCGTCCGCACCGTACTGGTCCGCTTCGGCGGCCGGGAGGTCGAGACCGCAGGGGATTCGTTTCTCATCGTGTTCGACGGCGCCGAGCGCGCGATCCGCTGCGGACTGGAGATCGTTGGCGCCCTGGCGGCTATCCGCGTCGCCATCCGCGTCGGCATTCACAGCGGCGAGGTGGCACTGGTCGGCGAGCGTGTCCGGGGTGTAGCCGTCCACGCCGCCGCTCGCATCCTGGCGGAGGCGGGCTCGGGCGAGGTGCTCGTGTCCGGCACCACACGCGACCTAGCCGAGGGCGCCGCGGGGCTGGCATTCGAGTCGCGCGGGCGATACCGCCTCAAGGGTCTGGAGCGGGAGCACGAGTTGTTCGTCGCGGGATCATCCGCCGAGTAGGCGTCACGGCCGGCGCCGAGGGGTCAATCGGCGGCCGTGCAGCTCATGGTCGATCTCGTCGAGAGGCGGGCGGGCCATATGGCGCAATATTCTTGCGCCTTAGCGGCAAGATTTTCAGTCGGCTCCACCCGGAGCCCGGCTAGCGTTGCAGCCATGATCACCGGAGTCCACGCAGTCGTGTTCAACAGCGACGCCGAGGCGACACGCGCGTTCTTCCGAGACGTGCTCGGCCTCCCCTACGTCGATGCCGGAAGCGGTTGGCTGATCTTCGCGCTCCCTCCCGCCGAGATCGCCGCCCACCCAGGGGATGAGCTGCCCCACTTCGAGCTCTACCTCATGTGCGACGACGTCCACGAGGAGGCCCGGAAGCTGAAGGCCAAGGGCGTCGAGCTCGCGCGTCCGATCAGCGAGGAGAGCTTCGGGCTGGTAACGGCGATCGCCCTCCCCGGAGGATCAGAGCTCGGCCTCTACCAGCCGACCCACCCGAGCCCGCTGGTCCCGAAGGGCTAGCCGAGCCAGTCGTCGTTCAGGGTTTGTCCGCAAGGTCGATCTGCGTTCGCACTGATGTGGGCCACTTGCCAGAGTTGGAAGGCTGACCTGGAGAGCAACGTGAAGTTGATAATGAACAAGCGAATCCGAGGGCGGCGCGTCCTCCTCGTGCTGGCGTCCCGTCCGAGCCGACCGCAACCCAGTGCGGTCGAACTGACGGTGGCGGGCGCGGCAGCGGCAGTGGCCGCCTACCTCGTACATCGCATCGGCAGGCGTTCGGGAGCAACGGACGAGGAGACGGATGCCGTCCTGCCCGGGGACGAGCTCGTCACGCATCCGATGTGGGAGTCGACACGCGCGATTACTATCGACGCGCCCGTCGAAGCGGTCTGGCCGTGGATCGTGCAGATGGGCTTTCCGACTCACCGCGCAGGCTGGTACACGCCGTACGTGCTCGATCGTCTCACCTTCGGAATCTGGGAGCGGAGCGCGGAAGAGCTGCGGCCCGAGCTTCAGCATCTCGAAGTGGGCGACCGCGTGCCCGACAGCGCCGACTGGTCCGTCTATTTCACGGTTGCCCAAATCGATGCGCCGTGCGCGCTCGTTCTCCACTCGACGCGGCACGTGATCAAGCCAATCCGAACGATCGACTTCAGCTGGGCTTTTGTGCTCCGCGAGTGTCAAGGCGGCAGGACGCGGCTGTTGATCCGCGCGCGAGCGACATACACGCCGGGCCGGGCACGACCGTTCGCGGAGCTCGTCCTGGGTCCCGCTGATTTCGTCAACGTCTCGGGCATGCTTCGCGGGATCAAATGCCGAGCCGAGCGAAGCGCTGGCGCGAGGTCGCCCGGGGGCGAGGTCGGAGGATCGAAGGTCGGCGCCCACCCAATCCGAGAGCGATGATGCGGATCGCCGGGGAGACATCGAGCCTGCCCGCGACTCAATGAACGTCGCCACGACATCGGCTCGACGCGGTCTTTGGCTGGAGCTCAGTCCGGCAGCCGTTGACCTCTATTGGTTACCGCTGGGAGCCGGGGCGCCGAGCGGCAGTCGCCTCGTGCGCTTCAACGGAAAGGCGTACGAAGCGCTGAGCGCCGCATTCGAACGCCGCCAGCCGCTCGACCTCTACCATGCCGGTCTCGAGGTGAGCCTCGGCGACGGCTTCTTCGTCATCGAAGTTGCACCGTCGCCCGATGCGTGGCACGCGCGCCGCGGCGTCGTCGCCGAAGGCCCTGTCGGCAGCCGCTTAGCAGGCGTCCTTCGACTTTTCCGCTACGAGGTTCGGTGCTGGTCGGGCGGAGCGATCCCAGACGTCGACGAAGCGGTCGCCAGCCCCGTGCGCGTGACTGATGATCCGGAGACCGCTCACCGCCTGCTCGAGCTCGTACCCACTGTCCCTTCGCTCGTGTGGGGGCGAGACGAGCTCCAAACGGGCGACATGTGGAACTCGAACTCGGTCATCTCCTGGCTGATTGCGCGCGCCGGCCTGCCGGTCGAGGACGTCGCCCTTCCGCCCCATGGGCGGGCACCGGGCTGGGCTGCGGGAATTCGCGCAGCTCGGAGCAATCCGCTTTGGCGACGCTTGGGCTGAGGAGGCCGCAGCCGGTTTCGTGTCGACCACCTGACCCTGGGTCGGCGGAGGAGCTAGGTCGACGCCGGGCCCGCGCGCAGGTAGGCGAGTACCGCCAGCACGCGGCGGTGGTCGTCCGGTGACTGCTGCAGGCCGAGCTTCCGGAAGATCTGGCGCACGTTCGCCTCGACCGTCTTCGGGCTCAGGAAGAGCGTCTGGCAAATCGCCCCGTTCGAGCGCCCCTCGGCCATGAGGCCGAGCACCTCGCGCTCCCGCTCGGTCAGCTCGTCCAGCGGTCCCTGCTCTCGCGGGCGCTTCAGGAGCCGCGAGACGATCGTCGGATCGATGACGCACTCGCCCTCATCGATGCGCTTGAGGACGTCGGCGAGGACGGCGATGTCCGAGACGCGGTCCTTGAGCAGGTAGCCGACGCGGTCGGGCGCGTCCTCGAGCAGCCGCATCGCGTAGCGCGATTCGAGGTACTGCGAGAGCACGAGCACGCCGACCCGCGGATGCGCGCGGCGAATCTCCTGCGCCGCGGCGATCCCTTCGTCCGTATGCGTCGGCGGCATCTTGATGTCGACGATGGCGACGTCAGGGCGGGTGAGCTCGACCCGGCGCAGGAGCTCGACGGCGTTCTCGGCCTTCCCGACCACGTCGAAGCCCGCGTCGGCGAGGAGGCGCACCAGGCCCTCCCGCAGAAGCATCGAATCGTCGGCGACCACTAGCCGCATGGGATCTCCGCGCGGATTCTGACTCCGCCGTCGGCGGCCCGCTCGACGCCGAGGCGGCCGTCCAACGCACCGACCCGGTCCTCCAGGTCGAGGAGCTCGTCGGGCTCTGTTTCCGCTTCGACGTCGACGACCAGCACGCCATCCAGCCTCCGGGCACTCACGCGGACGGCGCCGGTCTTCGCGGCCTCGGCGACCACGAGGTACGCCGCGGTCTCGACCGGCGGGGAGAACCGCTCCTGCGGCAGGCCGCTGATGCGGAGCGGGGCTTCCTCTGCAAGGGCCTCGACGGCGGCCGCCAAGCCTTCGTCGCTGAGAACGGCCGGATGGATGCCATGCGCGAGCTCCCGCAGCTCGGCGACCGCGCGGCCGAGCTCGGCTTCGGCCTCGTCGATACGACTCACGAACTCGCGATTCGCCCCGAGCTGGCCGCGCATCAGACGCAGCGCGAGCGAGAGCCCGACGAGACGCTGCTGGGCGCCGTCGTGGAGATCACGCTCGAGCCGTCGGCGCTCGGCGTCGCCCGCTTCGATGATGCGGGTGCGCGACGAGCGAAGATCCTCCAGCTGAGCCCGCGCCTCCGCCTGGAGGCGCTCGTTCTCGAGCGCGAGGCGAGCCGCCGACGTGACCTCCTCGATGAGCTCGGGGTTGTCGAGGAGGTCGGATCGGTGAAGGATCACCGCGACGGGCCGGCCCTCACGGACCAGGGGTGTCGCCGAGCGCCCGTCCACCGGAGCGGGGTCGACCGGCCGCCCGCGCGCGTCCGCGTAGCGGCCCTCGCCGACCGGATAGGCGAGCTCGAGCTGCGAGTCGGCCAGCGCCTCGGCGAGCCCGTCCCGCAAGCCGCCTGGGGGAGCCGACTCGCCGAGCTCGACGACGAGGCGCGCAAGGGACGAGCGCGTGCGGCGAGCCCGAAGCAGGCCCCATGCGACGGCGGCCGCGAAGGCGGCCAGCGAAGTCGCCTGGGCGAGCCAGAGCCGTCGCTCGAGCTCGCCGCTCCCGACGAACCCACGGTCGAGACTCGTGACGAACGTCGCCGCGACGAGGACGAGGTAGACGCAGCCGGCGACGACGACCGGCGCGACGACGCGCTGCCTCGTCCTGCTCGAGCGCGCAACCCTCCACGCGACGACCACGATCAGGAGAAGGGACCAGGCAAGGCCGAGATGGACGCCGAACCGGCTGAGATCGTTGTAGCGACCGGGCTCGTCGGCGACGAGCAGGAGATTGTTCGGGCACTGGACGCAGCCGAACGTCGCAGGGTCGAAGAAGAGAGCCGGCAGCAGGCCCAGCACAAGCACGGCGCCGGCGACGGCAAGCGCTACGGCGACTCGCTCCTCCCAGGACTCCAGCCGGCCCCCGGGGTAGGCAAGCATCGCCCAGGCTGCGAGCGGCGGACACGCTGCGAAAAAGACCAGGCCGGTCGTGAAGACGACGGCCGAGCCGACGCCGGGGGTGTCCCACTCGGCGAGAAACCAGGCAGAGCCCGCGGCAACCAAGAGCGGGCCGACTCCGTTCCTCGGGCGCCTGCTCCAGAACACGAGCCCGCACGCGAGGAGCGCCCAGCCGGCGCCCAGCAGAGCGACCGCGCCCTCGAGGGAGTCCCCTGCAAACGAGAAATCAGGCTCGGCTCGCGCGAGCGCGAGCGAGAAGGCGCCGAGCGCAAGCCCGGCCGGCCAGAGCGCATACCGAAGCAGCATGTGCCAATCGTCGCACAGCGTTGGCGCCAGACCTTCCGTGTCTGCCCTTGCGCGGAACGAGGGGTAGCCCCATGCTGGGGGCCACGGATCGAGGGAACGCACCGATGTATGCGGAGCAGTGCAGCCATACCGTCGAAGGCACCCACAATGGAGGTGCACGGCGATGCTGACGAAACGATTCCGATGGGCGGTTGCAGCGGTGCTCGCAGCGTTTGTGCTTCCCCTGGTCGCGTGCGGCGGCTCTGGGAGCGACAAGGCCGGCGGGACGGACAAGGGCAAGCCGCGCGTCCTCACTCTGGCCAACGTGCTCGGCGAACCTCCCGCCCAGCTGACCAGCTGGGCCGAGCAGGTCGGCCGGCTCTCGGACGGGACGCTGACGATCGAGTTCGAGAACGGATGGCGTGCTGGTGACCCACACTATGAGGTCAGGACTCTGGACGACGTGAAGGCCGGCAAGGTCGACCTGGCCTGGGTGGGCGCCCGCGCCTTCGACCGGGCAGGGGTGATGAGCTTCCAGGCACTGGTCGCACCGCTCCTCATCGACAGCTACGACCTTCAGGCGAAGGTCTTCGAGCAGGGGATCCCCGAGCAGATGCTGGAGGGCGTCGGCGAGCTCGACCTCGTCGGGATCGGCGTGCTACCGGGCCCGATGCGCAAGGTGCTCGGCGTGTCCAAGCCCTTCGTCGGCCCGGCCGACTTCGAGGGCGAGGTGGTCGGACTTCAGGACTCGGCCGTCGCCGATGCGTCCCTGCGCGCTCTCGGCGCCACGCCCCGACTTGTGCCCTCCGGAGCAAAGCTCGACGGGCTCGACGCCTACGAGCAGCAGCTCGGCTCGATCTGGGGCAACTCCTACGACGAGGGCGCGAAGTACGTAACCGCGAACCTGAACCTCTGGCCCCGCCCGCTCGTGATCGTCATGGACAAGGAGGTCTTCGCGTCGCTCACGCCGGAGCAGCAGTCCGCCCTCAGCGAGGCTGCCACCGCTGCGGCTCCCCAGGCGCTCGCGGCTTCGCGCGCGGAGGACGAGGAGGCCTGGCCGATCCTCTGCCGCCGCGGCCTGACCTTCGCCGCCGCTTCGGAGGGAGATCTTGCCGAGCTTCGGAGCGCACTCGAGCCCGTGTACAGGGATCTCAGGAACGATCCGGACACCGAGTCGTACGTCGCGGCGATCACCGACCTCAAGACCGAGATCGCTGCTTCCGCGGAGGCGCCTGAGTGCGCCCCCGACTCCGAGGACGGGAAGTCAGCGTCCGGAGCGGCCATTCCGGAGGGCACGTACGAGACCATGGTGACCGAGGCGGATTGGAACGAGCAGGGGCTCCCGCCGTACGGGGTCGGCGTGTTCAGGATGGTCTTCGAGGACGGCGAGCTGACCATCCTCGATCCCCCCGACTACGAGATCGGGTTCCGGGCGAGCTACAGCGTCTTCCGCGACCAGATCGAGGCCAAGAGCAACTCGGACACCGTCACTGCACAGTGGTCGCTCGACGGAACGCGGCTCAGGTTCACGAACGTTGGCTCGTGCGAGGGGCCGTCCTGTACGCCGGCCGCGGGCGGAGCAAGTCCATTCACCGTGGTCTGGGGCTCGAATCCCTGGGTACGGGTGGACGGCGCGGAGGCGACCGCGATCGATGGCGTGTACGAGTTCACGACGACGCTTGCGGATTTCAAAGCCTTCGGTTCGTCCGAGATCGTGGTCGAGAACTACGGCGAGCATCGCTGGGTTCTCGACGGCGGCCGCTTCGAGATGACCCAAAAGAACGGGGCCTCCGACCGGTGGACGAAGGGCACGTATGTCGTCCGCGACAACATCGTCGAGTTCACGGTCGAGGACTACGGCGGCGTCGCCCCGAACAATTCGTCTGAGAAGACCGGTGAGGTCTTCACCTACACCTGGAGCCTGTACCGCGACAAGCTCACACTGGGCCCGGTCGAGGGAGCAGTCTCGCCCGAGAACTTCAGTGCGAAGCCCTGGACGCGGGTCGACTAGACCCGCGGGTCGATCGGAATCTCGGCGAGGAGCCGAGTGCCACTTGGCGGCATGCTCTCCACGGAGAGCCTGCCGCCCAGGGCTTCGATGCGATCGGCGAGGCCGCGGAGGCCGGAGCCTCGGGCGGGATCCGCGCCGCCCACGCCGTCGTCGGCGATCTCGACGACCAGCCGCTCGCCGGACCGGGAGACGCGGATCGTCACCCTCGTCGCCTCCGCGTGCTTGACCGCGTTCGCCAGCGCCTCCGAGCAGAGGAAGTAGACAGCAGCCTCGATCGTCGAGTCGAGCCGGCCGATCGAGACATCGAGCTCTACAGGCACCCCACCCCTCCGGGCCAGTTCCGGAAGCGCCGCTGCCAGGCCGCCCTCGGTCAGCGAGCTCGGATGGATGCCCTGGGCGAAATCGTTGAGCTCGGCACGTGCCCTCCGGAGTTCCTCCTCCGTCTCCGCGAGCGTCGCCGCAGCGGGACCGTCGATCGCCGCTCGCGTCTCGTCGAGGATCGAGGCGACGCCGGCGAGGCGACGCTCTGCCCCGGCCCGGAGCTCCCGCTCGAGGCGGCGCCTCTGGGCGTCCGCGGCCTCGACGATCCGACGGCGCGACGCGGCAAGCTCCTGGACTCGCGCCCGCACCTCCGCCTGGAGGCGCGCGTTCGACACCGCCATCCTCGCGGCCGAGGCGACCGACTCGACCAGCGCGGGGTCCTCGAGCACAGCCTCGTCGTGGACGAGAACGGCGACGGGCTGCCCTGCGTGGTCGATCGGCGTCACCGCTCTTCCGGCCCCACGCTCAGGAAGCTCGACCGGCCGGCCTGCGTCGTCGACGTAGCGCCCCTCCTCCGACAGCCAGTAGCCCAGGACGAGCGACCGGTCGCCGAGCGCTCGACCGAGCTCGTCCCGGAGGGTCAGCGTGTCCGCCCGCTTGCCCAGGTCGACGACGAGGTCGGCGACGACCGCCTCGGCCCAGCGTCCGCGGAGGAGGTCGACGAGGAGAACGACGGCGAGGCAGGCGATCACGATGTCGTAGGCCCAGAGGGACGCCCGGTCGGCGTCCCACCCGGCGAGCCGCTCCACCGCTCCGAACGCCAGGACGCTGGCGAACGCCAGCGCCGCGGCGAGGGCCGGGACCCCGGCCCTGCGCGCGGTTCCGGAAGCTCGGAGGAAGCCGTCGAGGGCCGCAGCCGCGACGAGTCCGGCGAGGACGAGCGTGACGACGTCGTTGCGGGCGATCGGCTCCACCACCGCGTCGACGTATGCGGCGGCGACCGTCGCCTGGGCAAGCCGCCGCCGGAGACGGCCCGTCGGATACGAGATGTGCAGGTGGACGAGGGGCCCGCGGTGGAGGTAGAGCAGCTGCGCCCAGAAGTTGCCGGCGAACCACGTGTAGCCGGAGAGCACCATCAGCGGCCCCACGCGGCTCTCGCCTCGCCGCTCCCAGGCGACGACCCCGCACGTCACGAGAAGGAGGCCGACGACGGCATCCGCCACGACGAGGCCGACGTCGCCTGGCTCATACGACACCCATTCGGCGGCGACGGCCAGACCGACCGCGCCGAGGAGCAGCGCAAGCCGCAGGAGCCGCATGGGTCCTAGTCGCCTGCGAGCGCGGCGAGCGCGGGGCCCGAGAGCTCGCTCTTCGCGATGAACCCCCGAGCCCGGCTCCGCTCCAGCCGCCGTCTGTACGAGGAGACATCGCGGCTCGAGGTCAGGACCACGGCCGGTCCAGGGCCGTCCCCGAGCAGCGCCTCGCAGACGGCGAAGCCGTCCATGCCGGGCAGGGCGACGTCCAGCAGGACGACGTCCGGCGCGAGCGTCCGCGTCAGCTCGAGCGCGGCCGGTCCGTCCGGCGCTTCGCCGACGACGTCGAACCCCCCGGCCTCGAGCAACGCGCGGGCGAACGACCGGAAGCCGGCGTGGTCGTCGACGATGAGGACGGTCGCCGCCACGGACGAATCGTCGCACGCTGCGTATCAGCCCGCATCAGGGGCAGCCCTGCGCTGCAAGGCGTCCACGTGCGCGTCGCGTGTCACCGCTTACGCCCATGGCAATCCGTCCCAGCTCTTCGGCGGGCCCGGCTGCCACTTCGGGAACGGGGCATAGGCCTCGGCCGGGACCGTCGTCTCCGTCTCGACGCCGGCGCCGTGGCGGAGGGCGGCCTCGGAGCGCGGGTAGAGAATGCCCTTCTCCGGCCAGCCCGTGCGGGCGCCGACCATGAAGATCACGCACGGGCCGTCGCCGGCGCCGACGAAGATGTGCTCGGTGCCGGGCGGGCAGTGCACGAAGTCCCACGCCTTCAGCGGTCGCTCCTCACCCTCGATCAGGAGGATGCACTCGCCGGCGAGGACGAGGAAGTCCTCCTGGTTGGCCTCGCGGTGGTACATCCCGCTCGGCTGTCCCGGCTGGATGACGGCAAGGGTGAAGCCGATGTCCGGAAAGGACAGGTCGTCACCCTCGACGATGAAGGCGTCCCCCATCGCCTCGTTCGTCACCCACGCGCCGTCCCGGACGTTGACGACGAACCAGCCGTCCGTCACCGGCGTGAGCCCGGCCTCGAGCCGTTCCAGGCGCGCCTCCTCGACCACGCTCAGCGGTGCTGCTCGATGAGGAGTCTCCCGAGCGCCTTTGCGCGCACGGCGGCGTCCCGGTCGCCTTCGACCGCCGAGACGATCGAGCCCTTCATGAGGATGTGCCAGGAGCGCGCGAACCCCTCGGGATCCCTGAGCCCGGCCTCCTCGGCGAACGTCCGGATGAGCCCGCGGATGTTCTCGAGATGCTCGGCGCTCGCCCTCCCGGCCGGGTGCTCCTCCCCCAGCTCGAGGAGGACGTTGATGAACGCGCACGCCTCGAAGTCGTCCTGCCTGAACCAGACGTCGAAGACGTCGAAGATCGCCAGGAGCGCGCCCTCCCCCTCGCCGCCGCGCCCGCGCGCGCCGGCTTCGACGAACGCGTACGTCCACCGCTCCTCCCGCAACTGGAGGAAGGCGACGACGAGGGCGTCCTTCGAGGGGAAGTGCCGGTACAGCGTGGCCTTGGCAACGCCCGAGCGCCGGACGATCTCGTCGATGCCGACGTCGCGAACGGCGCGCGTCGAGAAGAGCTCGTAGACGCACTCGAGGATCCGACGGCGAGCGTCGGGCCCTATCTGCTCGACGACCGTGGTCACGAATAGGCCTCGGGAGATAGACGCGTGCGGGGCAAGAGTATATGGTCGGGAGACAGATCGGTCTCCTCGAAGGACGCCCACGTGTCGAAACCCCCCGGAACCAGGCAAGAGAGCCTGATTCGCGCTGTCAACGAGCGGATCCGTGAGATCAGCGCCGGCCAGGAGCGCTTCGAGGTGCACTGCGAGTGCGGGGAGGCGAACTGCCGCGAGACCCTCGACGTGACCGCGGCCGAGTACGAGGAGATCCGCGGGGCGGCGTCGAGCTTCCTCGTCGCACCCGGCCACGAGGGAGCATCCGGCGGTGTGGTCGTGCTCGAGCGTGAGACGCACCGCGTCGTCGCGGTCGCCGGGTCGGACTCCGAGCTGGTCGCCTAGGAGCTCGCCGGCTCGTCCGGCATCGCAACCTCCACGCCCGAGGGGAGGATCGCTTCGCGCCGCCAGCGGATCACCTCGCGGGCGATCGCCTGGATGATCCCCGCGACCGGGATCGCGGCGAGCGCGCCGAGGATGCCGACGAGCTCGGCGCCGATGAGGATGGCGATCAGGACCGTCAACGGCGAGAGCTGCACCGTCCTCCCGTAGATGACCGGCTGGAGGATGTGGTTCTCGAGCTGCTGGTAGACGACGAAGAACCCGATCACGATCACGCCCTTGAACCAGCCGAGCTCGATGAACGCCACGGTCGAGACGATGATCGCGGCAAGGGTCGCGCCGGCGAGCGGGATGAGGTCCAGGATCGCAACGACCACCGCGAGTGCGATCGCATAGCTCGAGCCCAGCACGTAGAGCACGATCGCAGAGGTGATGCCGGCGATCAGGCTGATGAGGAGGTTCCCGCCGACGTAGCCGCCGACCGTCCGGTAGATGTCGCCGGAGACCCGGTCCCAGCGCGGCTTGTACTGCTCGGGCAGGGCGTCGCGGAAGCGCCCTACGAGCCGCGGCCCTTCGAGCAGCATGAAGATGGTCAGGAAGGCGATCGTGATGACGCCGACCACGAAGGAGACGACGCCGTATGCGACCGCGAGGCTCGCATTCGTGATGCCCAGGACCCCGCCGGCACCACGCTCCTCGATCGCCTCCCTCACCTTGTCGACGATCTGGTAGTCGTCTTGCAGGAAGCCGAGCGGGCCTCGGCCGGCCGTCAGGTCCTGGACGAAGTCCGGCACCGCCGCGACGAACTCCTCGACCTGGTCGATGAGCGGCGGGATCAGGAGCGCCCCGAGCGCAGCGAAGGTCGCGAGCGCGAGCAGGAACACGAGCACCGACGCCAGGCTCCGCCGCAGCCCGCGCTGCTCGAAGAACTCGACCGCCGGGTTGAGCGCGAGCGCGAGGAAGAGCGCGATCAGGATCCACGTGATGACGTGCCACGCGAGGAAGAGGAAGGCGATGATCGCCGTGGCGCTGAGGATGATCCCGAGCACCACAAGGATCGCCCGAGGGCGAAAGTAGACGATGCGCTCCTCGACGTGGCGGTGGTTCTCCACGCCGAAAGCCTGACCCACGGACCGGACGGCCACGCAATCGTTAGGCCATTCTTAGAGCGCCTTCAGCCGGCTCTTATGGACGCGGTTGAGACTGCGCGCATGACCGACCCCCGGCACCCCGTCACCCGCCGCCGTGTGCTCCAGCTCGCCGGCGGGCTTGGGCTGGCCGCCTTCGGCGCCTCTTGCTCGAAGGGCGGCGGCTCTGCGTCTCCGGCCACCTCGACCGCCTCCACCGAAACGGAGGCGGCAGCGGCCGCCGTCCCGGACTGCGTCCTCATGCCCGAGCTGACCGAGGGCCCCTACTACCTCGACCTCGACCTCGTCCGCAGCGACATCGGCGAGGGCAGGCCGGGCCTGCCGTTCGACCTGCGCGTCGCCGTCGTCGACGCGGATGCCTGCGAGCCGATCGAAGGCGCGGCCGTCGACGTCTGGCACTGCGACGCGGAGGGCGCATACTCGGGCGTCCAGGGCGCCGAGGGCGAGACCTTCTGCCGCGGCGTGCAGCTGACGGACGGCGACGGCGTCGCCGAGTTCGGCACGGTGTTCCCGGGTTGGTACACGGGGCGCGCCGTGCACATCCACGTGAAGGTGCAGGTGGACGGCGACCAGACCCACACGGGGCAGCTCTTCTTCGATCCCGCGACGACCTCGGCCGTCTACGCCCTGGAGCCGTACGCGGAGCGCGGTGAGCAGGACGTCGCCAACTCGAGCGACGGCATCTACTCCGAGAGCGGCGGGGTAACCGTCGTCGCCGTCGACGTCGGCGCGGATTCCTCCAACGGCTCCGTGACGCTCGGCGTCCAACGCGCCTAGAGACGCGAGCGGCTCCCCGAGGGGAGCCGCTCGTCTGCGTCCGGTCGGCAGCGTCGCAGCCGCCGGGTTGTCTCCTGCTTAATTGAGGATCGTGATCACCTCGGTGCCGTAGGTCTGGTTGCCCGCGATGTCCGTCGCCAGCCAGCGGAACGTGGTGGTCGACGTCACGTAGAACACCTGCCCCGGCTCGCGTGGACCGCTCGAATCCCACAGCGTCGAGCTCATGGTGGGCCTCGACCCGTCGATCGTGTAGCGGATCACCGACGGCTCGTTCATGAACTGGAACGTCGTGTAGATGGGGCCGCGGTGGAAGCCGCCGACGGTCATCTGGACCCGCGGGGGCTGCTCGTCCTTGGCGTAGTCGTAGGCGGACTCGAGGAGGCCGAAGTTGCCGGCCGAGAACTCGAGCGCCTCGAACTTGCCCTCCGTAGCGTAGGCCGGCTGGAAGTTCACGCCGCTCTGCACGTTGCCCCCCGCGATCCACGTGCCGACCGCGTGCGGGAGCGAGAGCGGAGCGTCCAGCGTGATGTTCGGAGCCGGGCTCGGCGGGTTCGACGGGTTGGCGATCGCGACGACCCTGCGGGTCTCCTCGTTCGCCGTGCCCCAGTCGACCTTGACGATGTCGCCGACCACGAAGTTGTTCCGGCTGCCGACCCGGAGGTGCGGTGTCTCCGGCAAGCGATGCGATCGACAGGCTCGTCCCGAACCGGTCGGCACCCGTCTCGAAGCTGTACGCGATCACGCCGCGGTTGTACCAGTGCTCGTCGGCGCTGTTTCCCGCCGCCGAGTAGAGGACGTCCGCGATCGGACCGGTGCGCTCCGGGAGGATGACCGTGCCCCGGATCTCCTTGATGCGGTTGAGAATCCGGTCGCCGGCCTGGAAGAAGTACTTCTCGACGCCGATGTTCGCGTGGACGAGGGCGCCCTCGTCACGGTTCGGGAGATACGCACCCGGCGCCCACATGAAGTAGCCGCCGAAGCTGTGGATGTTGTTCGAGAACCTGATGTTCTTGAACGTGTCCGCGACCCAGAGCTCGTTCTTGATCTCCGGCTCGGATGCCTCCGACGGGCCCGTGTACGTCTCGCCCGTGCACGAGAACGACGCGCCGATGTAGCCGTCGAAGAGCGTTCCCACCGTGTTGTTGCGGTTGTTGTCGACGCCCCACGCCGTCCGCGAGCCGGGATCCGTGTTCGTGTACGGAAGACCGGTGCTCGGGTTGGTCCGCGGCGTCCAGAAGTCGGCCGCAAAGGGGTCGTCGGTCACCTTGCCACCGTTGACACAGTGGTTCGTCATGTTCTTGCGCTGGCTCGCGAAGTCGTACATCGAGTAGTGCGCGCCGTCCGGGTTCGACGCCGGAAGGATGAAGACGTCGAGGTTGTCCACGAGCCTCCGCACGTCCGGGTCGAGCGCGTAGTTCCGGAGCAGCTGCTCGGCGGTCTCCAGGCACGTGAGCGGCGTCGCCCACTCGCGGGCGTGCTGCTGGCAGTACAGGAAGATGCCGACGTGGTTGCCGTCACGGCGCTTGCCGATCCGGAGGACCTCCGGCTGGAACTGACCGCGCTGGACGTGAGCCGGCGCGTTCAGGAAGTCGGAGAGATTCACCTTCGCGCGCGGCTGCACGATGCCCAACCCCGCGTTGCCGCGGTAAGTGAGCGCCTTGACGAGGTTGGCCGCGTCCGCACTGGCGTTGATCGCCGCGACTACCTGAGCGGCCGTGCTCGACAGAGCACCCGTCGAGTCCGTGGCGAGGGTGACGAGGATGTCTGTCCCGATCACGCTGACCATCAGCGGCGAGTCACCGACGCCCGGATTCCGGAACTCCGCCGTGACCAGGTTGCCGCCCTCGTGGCCCCAGGCGCGGGACGTGAGGACGACCGACTGCGACTGACCCGTCGCGCCGCCGGACGGCGTGCCGCCCGGGTTGGTCGTGCCCTGCATCAGGGCCTGCGCCTTGCGCTGGTAGCCGTTCGTCTTGAACGGCACCTGGATGATTTCCGCGAGATTCGGGAACTCAGCGGCGAGCTGCCGGAAGCGCTCGCGGACCTCGGTCGGGTCCATGTAGCGCGTCGTGAAGTCCGACAGGTAGCCGGGCACGTGCGGCGGGAGGCCGCCGCCCAGCCAGACGGAGACGTCGCCCTCGAGCGACGCTCCGGTGCTCGAGCCGATGCGGATCCGCGACGGCGCACCAGGCCCTTCGCCGATGTTGCCGATGCGGATCAGGATGCGGTGCTCGATGTACGTGTCGGGCGTCGTGTCGGGGTCGATGTTGGTGTTCATGACCCGCGGGCCCTGGTCGATCGCCGTGCTGCCCCCGGTGTTCCAGGAGACCGACACGGCCGGGCCGACGTAGTCCGCGCCCGAAGGCGTGGAGCCGCCCAGGCGGTCCTTCGCCTCGACGGACAGGTACCGGCCCGCGTAGTTCTCGAAGTAGTCCGCCCGCAGGATCACGAGCTCGTCGTCGTCGGCGATCACGGGCGGATCGCCGAGCGCGGCCTTGCTCGAGCGAGCCTCGGCTGCGCGGGCGCTGTTCATCTCCGCGAGGTCGGCCTCTGCGCTGTCCGGGCCCTCGAGGGTCTGCCCGATCTGGTAGCCGGCCTCCGCCAGCGCCTGGAGCTCGCCCTCCGACGCGAAGACGGTCACGGTGTAGCTGCCGTCGTCGTTCCTGCCGAGGTAGTGGTCGTTGAACTCGACGCCGAAGTCTTCGGCCCGGCGCTGCAAGTCATACGCCGCGGCCTTGTTCGGCACGATCACCTGAACGAGGCTGTCCCCTTCGTTCAGGATGACGTCGCCATCGCCGTTCGCGGTTGCCGCGCCTGTCACGCCGAGCGCAACAACGGAAAGGACGAGCAACGCCCGCCAAACCTTCCGGTTTCTCTTCACCTGCCCCTCCCCCTTGTTCCCGGGATGATGTAAATGCGCGTTTATAAGATCATGTCCGTTGCCCTTTGGTCAACCTGTCGTGGCCGTCCCCGCGACGGAACAGGAGCGCGATGAAAGCAGTTGTCCAAGACAGGTATGGCCCTCCAGACGTCCTGGAGCTGAGGGAGGTCGAGCGTCCCGCGGTCGGCGACGGCGACGTGCTCGTGCGCGTACACGCTGCCTCGGTCAATCCTCAGGACTGGCACATCATGCGGGCCACGCCGTTCATCGTCCGCGCGACGGGAACGGGCTGCGCGCTCCCGAAGCAGCCGATCCGAGGGAACCGACGTCGCCGGGCAGGTCGAAGCGGTAGGCAGGAACGTGACCCGGTTTCAACCCGGTGACCACCTGCTCGGCTGGTGCGAAGGCGCATTCGCTGAGTACGTCTGCGCCGACGAAAGCCACTTCGTGCCGAAACCCGCCGAGCTCTCCTTCGAGGCTGCAGCCACCCTTGCCATGGCCGGTTGCACGGCCCTCCAGGGACTGCGCGACGTCGCAGGCGTGCAGCCCGGCCAGGAGGTCCTGATCATCGGTGCGGGAGGAGGCGTGGGCACCTACGCCGTGCAGATCGCGAAGGAGCTCGGAGCCCGCGTCACCGGCGTCTGCAGCACGACGAAGACCGAGCTCGTCCGCTCCCTGGGCGCCGACGAGGCCGTCGACTACACGCGAGAGGACTTCACGCGCGGCGACCGGCGCTACGACGTGATCTTCCAGCTGGCGGGAACCGCTTCGCCTTCGGCCTGCAGACGCGCGCTCACCCCGAACGGGACCTTGGTGCTGAGCAGCGGCGAAGGCCGGTTCTCAGGAATCGACCGCCTGCTGCGGGCGCTCGTCTCGTCACCATTCGTGGGTCAACGGCTACGGGCGCTGATCACGAAGGAGACCAACGAGGACCTCGTCACGCTCGCGGGGCTCGTCGAAGCCGGCAAGGTCACTCCGGTCATCGACAGGACCTACCCGCTGAGCGATGTCCCCGCAGCGATCTCCCACGTGGAGGAGGGCCACGCCCGCGGGAAGGTCGTCATCACCGTGTGAGCCCGGCCCTGAAGTGCGCTATGTCCACGAGACCGACGGGTCAGGGAATGCGGATCTTGGTCTCGCAGGTGGTCGCCACGTCGGCGTTGCCGAGCCCCCCGTCACACCTGTCGAGACCGCTTCCTCCGCCGAGGCGGTCTCGCCCGCGGCCGCCGAAGAGGCTGTCGTCACCCTCGCCGCCCGAGACGCTGTCGTCGCCTCGCCCCGCTCGGGCGATGTCGCGATCCTCGCCGCCGAAGAGGCGGTCGCGGCCGATGTTCCCCTCGATGCGATCGAGCCCCTCGTTCCCGTAGACGTCGTCGGAGCCGTCACCGCCGCTGACGAAGTCGCGATCGCCTCCGCCCTTGAGCAGGTCGTTCCCGTCGGCGCCTCGTAGGAGGTCGTTCCCCTCGCCTCCGTAGATGCGATCGCTGCCTTCACCACCCAGCAGCTCGTCGCTTCCGAAGAGGCCGGCCAGGATGTCGGATCCGTCCCCACCGATCAGCACGTCGACGCCCATCCCGCCCTCGATCTGGTCTGCGCCGATGCTGCCGTTCAGCCGGTCGTTGCCCTCGTCGCCGCAGATGACGTCGTCGCCGAGATCGCCGTTGATCACGTCGTCGCCGCCGAGACCTGCGATCACGTCGTCCCCGAGCGATCCGGGCAGGATGTCATCGCCTGGCGTGCCGACGATCGTCGCGACCTGACCCTGGCAGATCGTCTGGGCGAAGGAGGCGGGCGCGGACACGAAGAACCAGGCCGCAGCGACCATCCCGACCGTCACCCACGCCCGTCCACCGGTCAACCTTCCCCCCATAGACGGCATCCTTACTCCACATGCGGCTTTTCGTCAAGCGAAGGATGGCGTCGTCTTGACCAACAAGATGCCGCCGCCGATCGCGTTTAACGAAAACCCCCGTCGCAGCGGGGGTTTTCTCGTGGAGCGGGCGAAGGGAATCGAACCCTCACCACCAGCTTGGAAGATGGCTCCGGCACGGGACAGAGTGGGAGCGGAATGGACAAGACCCCCTCCCTAAGCCAAATCCCTCCTCAGTCAGGACCTCGTTAGACCCTGTAGGACACAGGTGCGCTGGCATTCTGCTGGCATGTCGCTCGCACCCTTCGACGCGCTACCACGACGCGTGTTCCTCGACTCGTCGACCCTGCAGACCCTCCTAGACGATGGCGGAACGATCTTCGAGGGCGAGGAGCCGCCGCAAGGTTCTCGGGCCTACACGATTCCGGGCCGGCTTGATGACCTAGAGGCGCTTCGGCTGATCTTCCTTGTGAACGAACGGGCCATGTTCGATTTCGTTCTCTCTGACGGAAGCCTCGATGAAGCCGTCCTGAAGAGAGACCCGAGTTACACCCGGTGGGCGCTCGACGTGCTCGATCATTGGCAGATTCGGGTCCACGAGTATCAGGGTAGGGCGTTCATCGGCTCAGGGGACGCAATCGCGGCGCGGTTAGACGAAACGCGCTTCGGATACTTGTCCGTGAAGGACAGGCGTCTGCTGCGCGACGCCCTCGGCCTGGAATGCGATGCCTTCCTGACCATGGAGATGAAGCTCCCAAAGATGGCGAGCCACATCGAGACCGAGCTTGGGATCAGGGTCGTGCGTCCCCCTGACTATTGGGCGCTGTTGGAGCCATGGGCAGGCCTTTACCGCTAGCCGAGGCGATGGCCGCAAGGTGACCCTAGGACTACCCTGCCCGCGCCCCGGCATGGTCAGACTACGACGAGGCGGGCTGCTCGCCTAGATGGCCGAAAGGACGAGGCCCCGAGGGGCCTCGTCCCGAGCAGCCGACTGTCACCACTCCGAAGCTACAAATCAGGCCGGTTGCGCGTCCGTGCGTCGGTCCCCCCTGAGGATTGGAGACGACGCCTTGAAGCCCCAGACGGCCGCGTAGATCCCGAGCGACAGCTCCCAGAGGAACTCGGGAATCACCAGGATGTTCACCGCGCCGGTTGAGTCCCACACGTCGAAGAGCACGCCTACGCTCCCGATCAGGAGGAGTGGCCCCCCGATCATGCCGAGCCAGGTCATGCGCCGGGGGACAAGGCCGGACTTGTACATCAGGTAGCCGAGGATCAGCCCGTTTCCAAAGGGGACGATGAGTCCTGGGCCAAGCAGGAACGTCCAGTCCTTGAGCTGCGCGAGCGAGACGGCGAGGTCGGCCGCGTCCGGAGAGTCCTTGCGCAGGCTCACGACCCCGAGCACGAAGACGATCCCCGCAGCAATGAAGACGCTCTCGATGATCCGGGCGGCGACGTAGCCGATGGCGAGGAACTCGTTCTGTCTCCTCACGATCGGATAGAGGACAACGGCCGTTCCGACGTTCGCGAGGATGAGAAGAAACTCCAGGAAGGCTCCCAGGTAGATCTGGTTGTCTTTCCCGCCCCCGGCGATGTACGCGGCTGGATCGTCAAGCACCGGCTGGAACAGAGCCAGCGCCGGGATCGACGTCACGAACGTGATGAGAAACAGCACGCCGAAAATACGCGCAGCCCTCTGATCCGAACTCACTGCGACCCCCTTTGCGTTGTAGACGGCGCATCCTTAGCAGTATCGAAACCGCGACTCAAGCGGGGAGAGCGGACGACGTTTCCCGCCGTTTCCAGGAGCTGGCACAGGCCGAAGGGGGGACGACCCCAAACCCGACCCGCAACAGACCCGGTGGGGACTGATCTCGCGGAAAAAAGTCATGCGCGTTCTTGCGCGTTACGGCTCCGGCCCCTGATCATGCGGGCTTGCGGAAGGGCGGCACCGGGCTAGGGTGAGTTATGGCGATGCGTGTCCCCGTCGTGCTTGCCGCCTTGTTAATCGCAGCCGGATGCGGCTCCAGCGGGGAATCGGGCGGGAACGCTGCGTCAAGCGACGAAGCATCGAGCGCGGCTGCTCTGCGCGTTGAGAACTGCGTGGAGCGGTTCCTCGCGCGAGCAACCTCGGATGAGACGGATGTCCACCGCCGCTACATCGAGGATACGTACTGCTCACCCTTCGAGCGCGAGGGGTGGGTCTACGAGGACGGGACTCTCAGCATTGCCGCCTACTTGTTCGTAGCACGAGGCTACTCGGAAGAGTGTGCAAGCTCAGAGGGTGGAGAGGGAGACACCGTCCCCTGTGCTGCGCTACCGGACGACGAGCCGGTAGTACTCGACTGCGGTGTTCTACACCTCGTGCGTCGGGAGGAGGTTCAGCAGTACGTACAGGAGTTAGAGCGCCATCGCGAGGTCAGTTGTGATGACGGAACGCCGCTTGAGCGCCTCGGAGCTGTGTCGTAGTCGTACGAGACTAGATCGGACGGGCCTCCCCGCTGGGCCGGACGGGAGCCGGAACGCTTGCGGAAGGGCGGCGGCAGGCTAGGCTGAAAACCGTGACGGTCGCGATCGAACGTCGCTGCGAGAACTGCCAGGGCGTCCTCGGCCCGTCCCGCTCCGACCGGAGATTCTGCGAAGCGGCCTGCAGGGTCGCCGCCCACCGCGCCCGTCGAGCGCCGAGCTGGCGGGCGTCGGCGCTGTTCTTGGAACGCGCCTTCCCGGAGCGGTGGGGTCCTGCGCGGGCGAGAGGCGGCGGATCGCGCCTGGTACGTCTGGCCCCCGCCCCGTCCCGGCCCCCGAGGCCCTGAGAGAGGAAACCCCCGTCTAGCGGGGGTTTTCACTAGGAGCGGGCGAAGGGAATCGAACCCTCACCACCAGCTTGGAAGGCTGGGGCTCTACCGTTGAGCTACGCCCGCGCTCTGACTTAAGCGTAGCCGCTTCCCCGAAGGGGGGATGGCGGCTGGCCCGCGTGCCGCGATCATGCAACCGAAGCACACGTCAAACCAGGCGGAGCGGTCACGCCTATCGGGACACAGGGGAGTCGCGTGACCCTTGAACGAATCAACGAGCTCCACCCGCGCACCGCGATGATCGGCTTCTGCGCGGCGATGACGCTCTGGATCCTCGCGTTCGCCCGCACCGAGACGGCGCTGCCGGCACCCCTGGTGCTGCTGCTCCTGCTCGTGCCGCCCGTGCTCCACTTCGGCCTCGGCTACGTCGTGGCCGACTGGAAGGCGCTCTACTTCCTGGCGCTCCCGATCGTCGTTGCCGCCGTTGCAAGCGGGCTTCCGTCGGCACTTTGGGCGACGGTCGTCCTCCTCACGGCGTTCCCGGGGGCACCGCTTGTCGCAGCGGGCGTCTACCTGCGCGAGTGGCTGACGAGGCGGGATCCGGCCTACGTCGATCCCTGGATGATCTAGGTGTAGCGCCCGGCTTCGGCGCCACGACCGTATCCTTCCTAGGGTCGTGGCGCCGTCGCCGTGGACCTGGCCGGCAGCCTGGGTCGAGCTTGCGGCCGCGCTGGCCCTGACCGCGGCGTACGCTCTCGCCGCCAGGCGCTACCGCCCCTCGCGCGGCCGACTCGCCTGCTTCGCGGGCGCGCTCCTCCTCTTCCTCGCGGTCACGATCACGCCGCTGGGAACGCTGGCGATGCACTACCTCCTCTGGGCGCACCTCGTTCAGAACGTGGCGCTCGCGGAATGGATCCCGCTCCTCCTGGTCGCCTCCGTGCCGCCCGGGCTCGCGGCTTGGCTCTCCTGCTTGCGCCTCTTCCGGCTGCTGACCCGGCCCCTGGTCGCGCTGCCGCTCTGGCTCGCCGGCTACATGGCCTGGCACGTCCCGGCCGCCTACGACGCCGCCCTCGAGCACCACGCCCTCCTCCACCTGGAGCACCTGACCTACGTCGCGACCGGGCTCTTGTTGTGGTGGCCCGTGCTCCAATCGCACCCGTGGAGCCTCTCGTCGGGGGCGAAATCGGCGTACCTCTTCGCGGCGTTCGTCTTCGCGAGCCCGCTCGGGCTCCTGATGGCGCTCCTCCCGAGCCCGCTCTACGACTTCTACGTCGATGCCCCGAGGCTGAACGGCCTCTCCCCGCTCGCGGACCAGCAGCTCGCCGGGATCGCGATGGCGGTCAGCGAGGCGATCGTCTTCTTCACGATGTTCACCGTGTTCTTCGTCCGCTTCATGGCGGAGGAAGAAGCGGGCGAGGCGGAGCAGCCGGGCGCCTGACGATCAGCGCCCGGGGAACTTCTTGGCGGCGTCCCGCACCTGCTCGACGTCGAGCGTCATCTCGAGCAGCCCGACCTGCTCGTCGTAGACGCCTGCGTCGACCTGCTCCTTGACGTCCTCCTCGAGGATGTGAATGACCGGGAGCCCCAACTGGACTCCTGCCAATGGACCCACGTAGGCCGGGTCTCCCATCGTCACCGTCTCGGCCGCGACCTCGAGCGACTCCAGGTCGGCGGCGCCGAGCACGACCACGAGGTCGTCCGCGCCGTGCGTGTCGACCAGGCCCTTGATGCGGTCCTGGTTCTCCGGGTCCATGGCCCCGGCGGCCGTTCAGACGAAGCACTCCGTCTCGACGAAGATCACCTCGGCTCCCGCCGACTCGACGCACATGGCGATCGCGGGGCCTGACACGCCGTCCCGCTCGCCGAGCGCGATCACCTTCTTCCCGTCCAGCTTCATGCAGCCTCACCTCCCTCCGCGGCGAGCGTGGCGAACGCCCGCTCGATGTCGTCCTTGGATACGTCGCCGGAGAGACGCTCGAGCTCCTCCCCGTCGTGCATGAGCACGTAGGTCGGAAGCCCGAACACCCGCAGCTCCCGGCAGATCTCGCGGTTCTCGGTCGAGTTGACCTTGACGACGCGCACGGCGCCGCCGGCCTCCTCTTCGAGCTTGGCGATTGTCGGCATCATCGCGAGGCACGGCTGGCAGCGCGGCCCCCAGAAGTCGACGAGGACGCTGCCCTCGCCCGTCAGGTCTCCGTACGTCTCGACGGTCGCGTCGACCGGCATTCGCTACTCCTTTCCCGGTTCGAGCAGGATGGACATCCCGTCGGCGAGCTCGGTCATGCGCCCGAGGAAGAGCGATCCCTTCGCCAGGAGCATCGTCGATCCGATCTCGCCCGCGCGCAAGGCCTCGAGCCCGTGGGGGAGCCACGGCACCGCGGAGGCGATGTGGCCCTGCGTCGGCGAGAAGCCCGGAAGGCCGTGCGCGCGCTCGAACGCGTCCAGCTCCTCGCGGGGCAGCTCGCCGCGGCGAACGGCGAGCGCGCCGATCAGCTTGTAGTTACGGCTCGGGACGTTCCCCGCCCCGGCCGGCTCCGTGATCTCGGGGTCGTGGAGCTCGGTCGCGTAGCGGTCGACGTCGAGAATGCCGCGGCCCAGCCGCTCCAGCGGCTCGACGACGAGGTCCTCGAGCACGGCCTGCTGGGCCGAGCCCGACCCGACGCGGTGTCGGCCGACGGCATCGAGCCGGAGCTCGGGCGCGCCGTCACCCGGCGGTGCCACGAGCACGGCGAAGCCGGCGAGAACGTCCTCGAGGATCGGGGTGCCGTGCCGGAGCGCGCCGGAGAACTTCATCCCCAGCTTGGCCAGCGAGCCGCCGGCGAGCACGACGACGCGCGGGTAGACGCCCGAGGCCACCAGCGACGCGGCGACGACGAGCGCGTGCACCGGCCCGCAGCAGAACGCCTTCACGTCGCTGCCCGAAGCGTTGAGGCAGCCGGCCTGCTCGGCGATCGCCTTCGCGAGATTGCCGCCCCCGCGCTGGTAGCGGTCGCCGACCGCCTCCTCCCCGCACCCGATCACGTACGGGACGTCCTCGGGCGCGACGCCGGTCGTCCGCAGGAGGTGCTCCAGGGCAAGCGCCCCGGTCGCCTTGCAGGCGAGGTTCTCCAGGAGCACCGACGCCGACAGCGTCTCGTCGAGGTCGTGCGCGCCGGCCATGGAGCCGGCAGCCTTCCCCGCTTCGTCGATCGTGAGCCCGCCGTTCGGCGCCGGCGACCCGTCGAGCTTGAAGAGTCCGAAGGCATCCGCCTCCTGCATGCGCCGGTAGAGCTCGGCCTGGTCGACGACGACGCCGAAGGGGCCTTCCGGCCGCCGCTCGACGGGGGCGTTCCACCACGGGCGCGGCACCTCCCAGAGGGCGTCGGGTCGGAGGTTGCCGATCAGCGCCTGGTGCGGCGGGTAACCGAGGACGTCGTCGTAGGCGCGGAGGCTGCGTGCGATCGAGTCGAGCAACCCGTTCGCATCCGCGGCGAGCTCGCGCGCCGGCTTCGACCCGTGGCGTACGAGGTCCGGCGCGTGCGCGAGCACGATCGAGCACGCGTGGATCGCGGCCCGGCCGGTCACTCGAGCTCCCAGACCGTCGTCGGCTCGACCTCGGTCTGAAGCATCTCGAGCGCCCGCTCGACGATGCGACGGCGCTCGGCCTCGTCGAGCCCGAACGGGTGGGTGATCGCCGGGCCGCGCACGATCCGGTTGGCGCCGACCATCGTCGCGATCGTCGGGAGCGACGTGACGAACACCGTCGGCACTCCAGCCCGTTCGATCTCCTTCGCCAGCACTGACCCGCAGCGCGTTCCGGTCCCTCAGGTGCCGGAGAGGAGGACGGCCTCGACCCCGGCCTCGGTCAGCTCGGCCGCGATCTCGCGCCCGAAGCGGGTCGAGGCGCCGACCGGGGTGCCGTTCCCGGTGGTCGTGTAGAAGACGTCGTGGATCCGCCCGATGCGCCCCTCCTCGGCGAGGGCGGTGACGGTGTCGAGCGGCACCAGGCGGTTCGGGTCCTCGTTGGCGAGCGTGACGTCGAAACCGCCGTGCACGGACTCGTACGCGCCGGAGGCCAGCGTCGCCACGCCGCCGAGCTCGTAGCGCAGCCAGCCCTGCGCCCGAATCGTCGGCAGCCGGTCCGGGTTTCCCTGGGGCACGCAGCCGGCCTCCGTGACGAGGGCGAGCAGCGCCGTGGACAGGTCCGGGACGGCGGACGGAGGCGGGACGCGGTCGAACCCCCCGGCGACCTCGCTCCGGGTCTCGCCCGCGAGCTTGTCGAGCAGGAGGTCGATCGCGCGCTCGGCGCCCGGCTTCTCCGCCTGGCGGTTGCGGCGGAAGCCACGCGGGAGGTAGCCCTCCTCCGCGGGCGGGCCGAGCTCGCGGCCGGCGACGAGCGCTTCCGCGAGGCGCGCCATGCGCGGCAGCGCTTCCCGCATGCCCGCGACGTTGACCGCCGTCGCCGCGACAAGCGTCCCCTCGGCGGCGCCGACGCCCGGGTTCTCCTCGTGCATGGCGGCGAGCGCGGGGATGCCGAGCCGCTCCGAGGCGACCCGCGTGAGGCGGGCGCACGCGAACCCGTAGCGGCCCGACCCGAAGGCGGGGCCTGCAACCAGGAGGTCCGGGTCCTCGGCTTCGAGAAGGCCGAGCAGCTGTGCGAGCGCGTCCTCCTCGTGCTCGGCGAAGTAATCGTCGCCGCAGGCGAGCGTGGCCGCGATCTCGATGCCCTGCAGCTCGGCGGCCAGGCCGCGCCCCGGCCCGACGGGCCCGTCCAGCCGGATCGGCGGCGTCTCGGCGGCCTCCTCGCCGCCGAGGCCGGCAAAGAACTGGTTCAGGTAGTGGACGGCCCTCACCATGCGGTCGCCGAAAGCGCGTGCTGGCCCGTCTGGTTCGTCGCGCCCAGGTAGTTCCGCGCCGGGATCGGCCCGGCGGCGGCCGCGTCCGTCCCGTCGAGGAGCGTGTCCCCGCCGAGAACGCGCTCGGGCGTCCACTCCGGGACGAGCTCCTCGGCGTTCCCGGCCGAGACGATCGAGTCGGCCTCGGCCACCCAGTCGGTGAGACCGGAGCTCGTCGACTCCGGATCCGCCATCTCGGCCACGATCGCCGTCGTCCTCACGCCCGCCTGCTCGCACGCGCGCACGGTCAGCATCACGTCGGTGTGGGAGTTGCCACCGGCGTCCGTGGTCACGACGGCCCCGTCGGCGCCGAGCGCGACCGCGGCCTCCGCCGCCGCCGTGGCGGCGCGCTGCTTGTCGTCGGCGGTCTGCTCGTAGCCGCGCATGAGCACGAGGCCGGCGAAGCGCAGGCGGCGGCCGTGCTCCCGGTAGAGGGCGCGAACGAGGGCGTTCCGCTGGAACACAATCGTGGGGTTCCGGAGGCCGGCCCAGTGGTACTCGCCGGAGGTCACCGCGCCGTCGAGGAGCTCGGCCGGGTCGACGGCCCGAGGGAGGGCGGCACGGCCGGCCGGGACGCCGTAGAGGTACTGGTAGTAGAGCGGGCCGAGGTCGGAGAGCTGCATCAGCACCGCGATCGACGGCAGGTCGTCGGCGGCCGGGCCGAGCTCGAACCGCTCGACGTCGTCGGGGACGCCGTCGAGCGTCGGCCTCGCCAGCTCCTCCGCGACCGAGAGCGTCGTCGCGCGCGCCCAGGCCTCGAGCTCTTCGTTGCCGAGGCCGTCGCGCGCGCCGAACGTGAGCACGACGTTCGTGTCCGCCGCGAAGGGCGTCAGCTCTGCGCCCGGGCCGGCGAGATCGATCACCGACTCCTGCTCGTGCAGCGTCCGCTCCTCGGCCGGGAACTCGAGGCAGGAGAGGACGACGACCCCGTCCAGGCGGTTCGTCCGCCCCTCGCCGGCCTTTCCCTCCTGCGGGAAGGCCGCACGGCCGTCCGGCCGGACCCGCGGTTCGACCGCGTCGAGGACGTGCGTGATCCGGACGGCCTCGCCGCCGCGGACGACGTCGACCCGGACGCCGTCGAGCACCGGAATCTCCCCCATCAGCCCGGCGGGGAAGGATGCGAGCTCCCAGGAAGTGGTCGGTGCCGCCGAAGCCATCGCTGTGTAGTTTGCTACGCCCGTACACTCGGCGCGATGGCGGCGGCGTTCTCGGCACGCGGGCTCGTGAAGCGCTACGGGCCCGTGACGGCACTGGACGGGGTTGACCTCCACGTGGAGGAAGGTGAGCTGGTCGGCCTTCTCGGGCCGAACGGTGCCGGCAAATCCACGCTCGTGAAGATCGGCTGCGGCCTCGTCCGTGCGACCGACGGCGACGCGCACGTGTGCGGTGCCGCCGCCGGTTCACGCGAGGCGCGCGCGGTCATGGGCTACCTCGCGGAGCTGTTCCGCTTCCCTGGGTGGGCGAGCGCGGATGAGCTCCTGCTCCTCCACCAGCGTCTCGCGGGCTCCTCCGGAGGGGAGGCCGAGCGCGCCGAGCTGCTCGAGCTGGTCGGGCTCACGGAGGCGCGCTCACGACACGTCGAGAACATGTCGAAGGGGATGCAGCAGCGGCTGGGGATCGCGCAGGCCCTGGTCGGGACGCCGCGCTTCCTCTTCCTCGACGAGCCGACCAGCGCGCTCGACCCGGGCGGCAGACGCACGGTTCGGAGGCTGCTCGAGGAGCTCCGGCGCCGCGGCGTCGCCGTCCTCCTCAACTCGCACCTGCTCAGCGAGATCGAGCTCGTCTGCGACCGCGTCGTGATCCTCTCGCGCGGGAAGACCGTCGCCGAGGGCAGGCCGTCCGACCTCGCGCGGGCGCGCGGCGTCGAGGTCGATGTCGACGGCGGGACCCGGCTCTTCGAGGCCGCCGAGCGGGAGGACGTGCCCCGGATCGTCGCCGACCTGGTCGCGTCCGGGGAGCGCGTCTACGGCGTCCGGGTGCTCGAGACGACCCTCGAGGAGATCTACCTCGAGGCGGTCGGGGACGACGCGGGATGACCGGGGTCGCCGTGATCATCGGCTACGCCCTGAGGGAGAGCCTGCGCCGCCGGGTCTTCCTCGTGGTCGTCCTGCTCACGGCCGCCTTCCTCGGGCTCTACGCGCTCGGGACGAACGAGGCGTTCGACGCGGTCGAGGCGCGCGTCGGCCCGGGCGAAGACCCGTTCAACGTCGACGACCGTGAGCTGACCGGGGCGACGATGTTCGGCCTCTCCATGTTCGCGACGCTCTTTCTCGGCGCCGTGCTGGCCGCGTTCCTCACGCTCGCGACCGTGCGAGGCGACGCCGAGCGTGGGCTGCTCCAGCCCCTCGTCGTCCGCCCGATCGGGCGGCCCGTGCTCCTCCTCGGCCGCTTCCTGGCGGCGGCGGCGGTCTGCGCCTTCTACGTCGCCGTCGTCTACGCGGGCACGCTGACGATCACGTGGGCGATCGGCGACTGGACGCCGGACCGGGTGGTCGGGCCGGCCCTGCAGCTCGCCGCCGCGACGGCCGTGATCGCGGCTCTCTCGCTGCTTGGCTCGGTCTTCCTCTCGGCCACGGCGAACGGAATCGCCGTTTTCATGGTCTTCGGCGCCGGGCTCGTCGCGGGGCTGCTCGGCCAGATCGGGGAGGCGCTCGACTCGGAGACGCTCATGAACGTCGCGCAGGTGGCCTCCTGGGCTCTCCCCTTCGAGGCGCTCTACCAGGACGGGCTCGATGCCATCACCGCGGACACGACCGGCTTCACCGAAGCCGCCCTCACGCTCGGGCCGTTCGGCGGCGCCCAGGGGGCCGGCCCCTTCCTGTGGCCCTGGACGTTGATCTACCTCGGGCTCGTCGGCGCCGCCGCGCTGGCCGCATTCGCGCGGAAGGATCTCTAGCCACGGCCGCGAACATCGACGGCCCATGAAGAACGAGCAGGAACCCACGCGCAGCCAGCTCGCGCTCCTCGCCGCCCTTGCCCGCAACCGGGGCGAGCTCGATGCGTCGACGCTCGAGCGGCTGCTCAAGCTCGTCGCGCCGAAGCCCGAGCCTTCTAGGTAACGACGCTCGCGAGCACGTCGAGCTCCTCGTCGAGCACGACGCCTCCGTCTGCGACGGTGTGGAGCGCCTTCGCGAACTCGGCCACGTCCGCGACGCGATCCTTGAGCAGATAGCCGACGCCCTCGCCACCGGTCGCGAGCAGCTCGCGTGCGTAGGCGGGCTCGACGGCCTGGGACAGGAGCAGGACGCCGGTGCCGGGGTACAGCCCGCGGATCGCCTTGGCCGCGCGGACGCCTTCGTCGCGGCCGGAGGGAGGCATGCGGATGTCGACGACAGCCACGTCCGGGCGGGTGTCCGCGACCTGCTCGAGCAGCTCGTCGCCCGTGCCGGCCTGGGCCACCACGTTCATCCCGAGGTCCTCGAGCAGACGGGCGATCCCGTCGCGGATGAGGACGGAGTCGTCGGCCAGCACGACGCGAAGGCGGTCGTCGTCGATCCGGCGGGCGCGCCGGAGCGGCGGGAAGTCGGTCGGAAGCCCGGGTGCCACCAGCTGGAAGACCTGCTCGGGCTCGGGAAGGCCGGAGAGCTCGTAGAGACCGAGGTCGACCGCGGCCGCGCCGGAGAGCTCGGCCGTCGTGCGCGAGAGCAGAATCTGGCCGCCGTGGCCGGCCGAGCTGATGCGCGCTGCCCTGTGGACGTCGAGACCGACGAAGCCGTAGCCCGCGTCGATGGCGACGCCCGTGTGCAGGCCCATGCGGACGAGGACGGCTGCCTCACCAGGCCAGGACTCGGCGAGGAGCGAGCGCTGCGCCTCGCAGGCGGCCTCGACCGCGGCCTCGGATGATTCGAAGACGGAGAAAAACTCGTCGGCGCGGCACTCGATCTCGCGGCCGCCCGAGTTGGCGACCGCCCAGCGAATGCGCGAGCGGGACCCCGAGAGGACGTCGCAGTATTCGGCGCCGAGCGTGCGGACGAGGCCCGTGGATCGCTCGATGTCGGTGAAGAGAAAGGTGAGTTCGTGCTCGGTCATGACTGGAAGGATCTCGCAGCACCGGGGCTGGAGCCAGGCAGGCAGCCCCCGGCCGAGGTACGGGTAGCCGTACCTTTCCTCGACCCATGCCAGCGGGGTATCCTCGCGCATCGTCACTCGGAGGTGAGCCGATGTTTGCCCGTGAACGCGCACGACGGATCGCCCTCGCCGAGGCCCGGGACGGCGTCCGGGAGAGCGGCTTCAACACGGCCGCGCGCATCCGGCAATACCAGGCCGCCGACAGCTTCGTGAAAGGCTCGAAGGACACCGGCTACGCGTGGTGCACGAGCTTCATCGTCTGGTGCTATCGGGAGGCACGTCGCGAGCTGACCGAGACCGGCCGCTCCGCCAGCGTTCCCGAGACGGCCAGGGCTGCGGCCGCCAACGGCTGGGTCGTCCGCAAGCCCAAGCCCGGTGACGTCGTCTGCTTCCAGCTCCCCATCGGTGGCCTCCGGCCCGTTGACGAGACGCCTGACCACATCGGCATCGTCGTCGAGGCCATGCCGGACGGCTCGGTCCGCACGGTCGAGGGCAACACGATCGGCGACAGCGGCGGCGAGGGCGTCTTCGTCAAGACCCGCCGGGCGGACGAATGCGAGACGTTCATCCGCGTCCCCGGCCGGGTTCCGACCGGGCTCGGCCGAGGAGACCATGGGCCTGAGGTCAAGGAGCTCCAGCGCCTGCTCGTCCGCCTCGGGCACAAGACGGTCGACGTCGACGGCGAGTTCGGGGAGAGGACCGAGAAGTCGGTCGAGAAGTTCCAGGGCCGCCACGGCCTCGCGGAGACCGGCATCGCCGGCAAGGAGACGGTCGCCGCGATCAGGGCTGAGCTGGAGGCTCGCGAGCAGCCTCCGGTGCGTCGGACAACGCCGAAACGGCAGTTCGACGTGCGGGCGACCTTCGCCGACGGAACGACCGAAGAAGCCGAAGGCCTGAGCTCGCGACCCGCGATGCACAAGCAGGTCAACACGTTCCTCACCGCTGGCGCCACCTCGATCGAGGTCTCGCCCGCGCCGTAACGGCACCGATCAGGTGAGGGGCGGGAAGCCCGCCCCTCACCTTCGGGTCTTGCTCGCCCTTAGTCGTCCGTGAGGTTCGACCAGAGCGCAGCCTGGCCGATGAGCGGCCACTCGCGCTCGGCGTCCCCGCGCGAGAAGGGATTCGTGGCGATGGCCAGGTACCGGCTCCCCACGAGGGTCGTGCCGTGAACGATGATCGGCGCGCTCTCCGCCTTCCGATCGCGGTCCTGCCAGAGCCCCGCGACGAACGTCGCATCGACGCTCGGCAGATACCGGCCGTCCACCGTGGCACCGGTCGGCAGGGACGCGAACCACGTCACGTTCGACGGCAGGTAGAGGTTGTCCCGCGCCGGGTAGGCGCCCGTGAGCGGGCTGTTCGTGCCGACGTTGTCCCAGAGGGCGATCCCGCCGCCCGCGCCGTCGCTTCCCTGGGTCAGGTTGCCCTTGATGAGCGCCGGGTGCGCTCCGGCGAGGAAGGCGAAGTTGGACGCGGACTGGCTCGTCCCGATGTAGCCGCCGCCCCGCTCGAAGAACGCGCTGAGGCGTCCCCGTGCGGTGTTGCCGGTCGGGTAGTTCTGTCCGGTGTTGTAGATGACGTCGAAGCTCTCCAAGGGGTCGGTCGCCGCGTTCTGCAGCGAGTTCGACCCGCTCGTGGTCGAGACGAAGCCCACGTCGGGCCCGAAGATCTGGCGCAGCGACCACGACGTGTCGGATTCGACGGGGTTCCCGCTGTCGACGAGGATGGCGATCCGGGGCGCCTCGTCGAGCTGCGTCCCCGCCGGCGTCATGCCGAGGCCTCGCTCGAAGAAGACACCGGCCGCCTTTCCGGCCGCGTCGAGAGCGACCGCGGTCGCCGCGTCGCCGGGGAAGATCACCGAGCCGGCCGGCATTGCGCCGGCGGAGGCGCTCATGAACGCGGCCTCCGCGACCTCGCCGTCGACCCCGCCTCGGAGCACGTCCAGGACGGCCCGGAGCTCCGCGGTTCCCCTGATCGTCAGGGCGTACCAGTCCGCCGGGCCGCCGACGCGCACGCCGCCCAGGAGTTCGTTGACGTCGGCGACGGGAGTCGTCGCCGGGTTGAAGGACGCGTCGCCCGCCGGGATCTCGATGACGTCCGCGCCCCAGAGTGACCCGTGGCTCCAGGCCCCCGGCGGTGCGTACAGCTGGCTGATCCGGTCGGAGATGTCCTGTCCCGCGGCCAAGGCGGTGTACGCATAGCCGCGGAACGGCTGCCGCATGGAGACGACGTAGGAACCGGCGGGGTACCTCGTCCCGGCCCAGACGATGTCGGCCCCGGTTCGGCCCACCTCGACACCGTTGTCCAGCAGCCACTGGACGAGCCGGTTCGCCTCGGCGTCGCTTCGCTGGACAGCCCGGTCGGGGGAGGCCTGGTCGGCCGAGCCTCCGACGAAGGGGATGAGGAACGCCTTCGGGTACTCGACCATCCAGTTGTGCTGGTCCTCGGTGAAGCCGCGGCTCGCCACCAAGGGGTCGTCGCAGCAGTTGACCCGGGCCGCGCCAATCACGCCGCGCCGGAAGATCTCGAGCTGGTCGGCCAGGATGGTGGCCCGGTTCTCGATCCAGAAGTCGGCCGACGAATAGAAGATGAGGTACTGCTCGCGCTTCGACCCGAGTGCGCCACCGCAGGCCGCGTTGTTGCACATCTCGACGGTGGACCCGTCGACGCCGAAGAACGCTCCGTAGGTCTGGCTGTAGAACGGCCCCCAGTCGTCCCAGCCCTCGGCGACTTCCGGGCCTCCGTTCTTGCTGCCGCTGACGCCGCGCTGGTCCCACTGGTTGACCGGCCGCTGGATGCTTCGGCCGATCGCCTCGATGGCCGCCTGGTTGGCGTCCAGACGGCGCTGGTTCCAGTAGAGGAACTTGTCGTATTCGAGCCCCGGATTGTGCGGCTTCGTCAGCCCGTCGACGAGGGTGGGGTTGTAGTAGCCGTGCATGAACAGCCCGACCGGTGCGAGCCATTCGAGCTGGAATGCGGTGTTGGCGCGCATCTCAGGCTGCGACTGGACGAGCAGGTCTCGGTTGAGGTCGAAGCGATTTTCGTTCTGCCGCCGTCCGGCCACGCGACCGTCGGGGTTCGTGGTCGGGATGACGACGACGATGGCGTGGTCGAGGAGCTCGTCGACCGTGTCGTTCGCCCCGCGCGGCAGGGTCACCAGATCGCGGATCGCCTGCATCATCGCGTCGGTGCCCTCGCGCTCGCCACCGTGGATGTTCGCCTCCACGAAGACGGGTAGCTTGACGTTGTCGCCCCAGGACGCCAGAAGCGTCTGGGCCCCGGCCGGGTCGCTCAGCATGAGCTGCCGAAGCTGCTGCCAACGAGCGTAGTCGCGCTGCTGGTCGGGAGTTTCCAGCGCGTTGACGACGACGCCGAAGATGTCCCGCCCGAGCGTAGAGTCTCCGATGACCGAATAACTGAGCCGATCCGGCACGCCGGCCGCAGCAGCCTCGGACTCGAACCGGTCGAGCGTGCAGCGAATCGCGCCGTAGGGGATCAGAGCCAGCGGCGCTGACTGCGGGACGTTCTCGCTCCCCACGGGAGCACACCACTGCTCTCCATAGGTCGGGCCGAGTCCCGGCGAGACCGGGTTGCCGTCAAACGGTGGACCCACTTGAGCGCCCGCCGGGGCCGACAGCGCGAGCGCCGCGACCACGAGCGCGAATGCGATCGAGATTGAAATCCCGGTTGATCGCCTGACTGCTCCCTTCAATGGGAACACCCCCTTCATTCGAGCGCCGTCAACGTCCCCGGCGGCGCGTCCCGCACAACGGTACGCTCGGGAGCCTAACGAGTCGCAGGGCAAGCGGCGGCCAACAACTCGGCCGACGGCCCCCCCAGGCGATTAGGGTTCTGCCTCACCGCTTGCCTGGCTAGCAGTCGGCGTCTAGCCTCCGGAGTGAGACTGCGGTGAGAATCAGTGTTGCCTTCAGATTCTCGGCGACGCTGATCGTCGCCGCTGCTGTAGGCGCGGGCCTTTCAGGGACCGCGGCCGCGGCCACTTGCTCGTACTCCGGCGCCGCGCTGCGAGGTGACCGCCGCGCTCGGCCCCGGCGAGTTCGGCCACGCTCGCGGTGACGGGGTCGGACATCGAGCTCAACGGCGCTCCCTGCGGGGCCGCAACGAACACGAACACGGACAGGATTCTCGTCTCGGGCCCGGGCGGCTCGACCGAGCACCTGATCATCGACCAGTTCAACGGCCCGCTCGCGCCGGGCGCCACCACACCGGACAACATCGAAGATCCGGAGATCGAGGTTCGCGTCGAGCTCGGCGATGCCTCCGACAAAGTGGTCGTTCGCGGCAGTCCCGACGAGGTGCCGCTCGCGGCAGGGAACGGGGGCGTCGCTTTCAACGCCGATCACGACGTCGACATCACGTTCTCTCCGCTCCCCAACTCGATCGAGCTCGTCGCAGCGGACGGGATGCCCCACATTCTCACCGCCCGCGGTGGCTACGGGTCCGGGCTCGTCTTCCCCGGCCCGGTCACGTTGCGGGCCGGCAGCCTGGGAGATTCCCTGACCGGAAGCAACTTTGGCGATCTGCTGGTCGGCGACGACGGCGGCGACTTCATCCACGGCTCCGATGGTCCTGACGTGATCGACGGCGGAGCGGGGAATGACAAGCTAAGGGGTGGGGACGGGAACGACTCCATTTCCGGAGGTCCCGGTGCCGACACACTCCTCGGTGGCTACGGCGACGACGTAATCGATGCCAATGACGGTGAGGCCGACCTGAAGATCCACGGGGGCCCCGGAATCGACACCGCCGCGTACGACCGAGGGCTCGACCCCGGCCCGATCGTTGTCGAGAACCGGTTTCCGCTCGATCCGCCCCCTCCGCCTCCCCCAGGCCCTGATCCCGTCGAAACGGACTGCAGCTGGGCAGGTGGGGTGGTCTCGGCGACGATTGCACCGGGCATGCGGGCGACGCTGACAGTCAGCGGCGGCCTGATCCGCTTCGGCGCTCCGGCGACGGGCTGCGGAGGCGCCATTACGTCGAATACCGACCGGATCGTGGTCGTAGGCGCGACCGATACCCCGGAGACGCTCGTCATCGACCTCCGCGGCGGGCAGCTCGCTCCTGGGGCCACGCCCGAGATCGGACAATCCGAGATCGAGGTCGACGTGAACCTCCACGACGTGGTGGATCTCATCACGGTGGTCGGCAAGGGCTCGGGAGCATCCCTTGCCCTCGGGTCGCAAGGGATTTCGCTCAACAGAGACAACGACGTCGACATCTCCATCCACCCGGACCCGATCATGGTCTCGCTCGTCGGCGGCCGCGGGCGGGACCGGCTCACCGCTGCCGGCGGCTTCGGCGCCGGCGGCCGCTTTGCAGGCGGCGCTGACCTACGAGGTGGCGGCTCGGCCGACGTGCTTGTCGGAGGGAAGGGCAGAGACAGGATGTGGGGCGGCAAGGGGCCCGACGTGCTGAAGGCGGTCGACCATAGGCGTGACCGGAGGCTGGACGGGGGCGCCGGCCGGGACACCGCCTACTTTGACCGCGGGCGCGACGTGCCGGTCGCCTGCGAGCGCCTCCGGCCCCGCGGCGGGTAGACCGAGCGCCGCCCACACGTCGGCGGTATTTCCTGGGGTATCGTGCGGCCCGGCCTTTACCTGGAAGCAATCTCCCTGAGAGGATCGGTCACGGCGGGCGCCGGTTCGCACCCCTCCCAGCTGCCTCCCAAGTTGGGTGGTTCCGCTGACACCGAGCATTCGTGGCCGCCGCAGCCGCGGGTGACGGATTGGAACCACGGCGCCCGCCCCGCATAACGCCGTCTCGATCCGAGATGCCTGGCCCCGGCCTCGCCGGGGCATGGGCAGGTGGTCCTTTTTGGAACACGACCTGAGCGGCACCTACCCCAGCCAAGGGTCTCGCTCCGGTTCGCCCTTCCGCAGACCCACTACGGCGTGCAGCACGGCGCACATTTCTCGCGGATCGCCCGGCACGCACTCACCGAGGATCTCGTCGCCACCAAGAGGACGCGGAAGCTCGACGCGATGTCGAGGCCGGAAGAGATACAGCAGGCACCCGTAGTTCTTCTTCGTGGGCGTGTAGACGACGTCGAAGGCGACGAGCCGGAACCCACCTGGCACTTGCCTGACGCGGACGTGATGGAACTGGTTGCAGCCGCTCACGGCAGTTCTGATCCAGACAACCGAGCCGTCCTTCGAGATGCGATCCAACGCCCAGGGCGTTCGGTGAAGCTGAGCGCGATACCCCTCACGTGCGGGGAGAGAACCCTGTGCGTCCGCGCCCTGGCCCTCCTCCTCCACCCACGACCGGTCGGCGGGCGTGCAGGCGGGCACAAGCGCCAAGGCGGATGCGATGACCGTCAACAGGACGGGAGACTTCATCCTTTCCTCTGACGATACGTCGCGGCAGAAGGTTCCGTCACTGTGGACCCCGCCAAACGCAGCGAGTGAACAGGCACATCCATGGAACCTGCCTAACGGCCTCGCCACGAGCCAGTCAGGCCTGGGAGCTACGCCGGGTCGGGCTTGAGCTCCTGGATCGCCCAGGTGTTGCCGTCGGGATCGTCGAAGAAGGCGAAGCGTGAGCCACGCGAGCCCGGGGGTCCGAGCTGCTGCAGGTCGCTGACGGGGACGCCTCGTGCTGCGAGCGCCTCGCGCACAGCGTCGAGGTCCTCTACGACGAGCTGGACGCCCTTGACCGAGCCGGGTTTGCCGAGCGGCAGACCTTCGCCGATCACGACCGAGCACGCAGAGCCTGGCGGGGTCATCTGTACGACCCGCATGTGGTCGTTGGGTCGGACATCGTGGTCGAGCCCGAACCCGACACGCTCGGTGTAGAAGGCCTTCGCCGCATCGACGTCCGACACGGGGATGGGAACGACCTCGAGCTTCATGTCCATGCGGACCTCCTTCGATGACGTGTTTCCAGCACGGCGATTCGACTAGCGTAGGGGACGGACGAAGGCGCGGATGTCCCCGATGAGCACGGCAGCCGCCACAATGGCGGCGAAGTGGCCACCTTGCTCCGGCCCACCTCACGATCGAACTCCTAAAGGAAGCCCCGTTTCCAGGGGCTTCCTCAGTCGGGACGGCCGGATTCGAACCGGCGGCCTCCTGCTCCCAAAGCAGGCGCGCTACCAGGCTGCGCCACGTCCCGCAGCTGTTCGGCCTCAGTGTAGGGCCGGCTGCGGCGACCCGCCGTCGCGAGGACGACCCCGCCGATGATCACGGCGACGCCGGCGAGCTGCACGGAGGACGGATCCTCGTCCAGCAGAATGACCGCGAAGACGACCGAGAGCGCCGGCTGGAGCGTCAGCGTGACCGACGTGAGCGCGGCCGGAAGCCGCGGTAGGGCAGCCGCGATCAGGAGCCAGCCGACGACCTGCGAGGTCAGCGCCAGAAGGACGAGCCATCCATGCTCCGGCCAAGTCGGCCGCAGCTCGAGCTCGCCGAGGCCCGCGCCGACGGGGAGGGTGACGATCGCCGCGGAGAGCGTGGCGTAGAAGAGCGGCCCGGCGGGCCGGCGCAGGTCGGTGCTCCCCTCGCGCAGGATGAGAAGGAAGCCCGCGTAGGTGATCGCGGTGAGTACGCCAAAGAGGACGCCGAGCGCCGGGCTCGAGCCGTAGGCTTCCGCGCCGACCACGCCGGAGATCAGCACGACCCCGAAGAGGACGACCGGGACGGACGCGAGCGTCCGGCCGGCGGGCTTCTCGCGGAGGAGCGCCCAGGCGGCCAGCGGCACGATCACGACCTGAACGTTCCCGAGCACGGTGGCGAGGCCGGCGCCGACCGCCGCGATCGCGTGGTGCCAGAAGACGAGATCGCCCATGAAGAAGACGCCGGCGACGAGCGAGAGCCGGAGTGCCCGCCGGCCGAGCGGGCCGAAGCGGTGCCGTTCCCACCAGGCGAGCAGCGCCAGCGGCGGGAGCGCGTACAGGCAGCGGTAGAAGGCGGCCGTGGACGGCGGCACGTCGGCGAGGCGCACGAGGATCGCCGAAAACGCGATGCAGGTCGCGCCCGCCATCGCCATGAGGACCGGTCGGGAGCCCATTCGGGCGAACGCTACGCGCGGCGGGGCCTCCGCATCCGCCGATATGTTGCGCGCCCGTGGCCGACGCTCCCTTCGCGCCGCCCGCCCTCGAGTCGAAGCGCCCGGTGCCCCGTCCGGCCCTCGGCTACGCCCTCGTGTGGTCCGCCGTCGTGCTCTGGTCGCTGAACGCGGTCATCTCGAAGATCATCCTCGACTCCGCGGGCCTCTCCTCGATGCGCCTCGCGCAGGTGCGCGCGACCGGCGCCGCGCTCATCCTCGTGACCGCCGTCGCCGTCTGGCGAGCGAGCGCGCTGCGGACGAATCGGCGCGAGCTCGCGTTCCTTGCGGTCTTCGGAATCTTCGGGCTTGCCTTCGTCCAGCTCTTCTACTTCGTCGGCATCCAGCGGCTCGACATCGGGATCGCCCTCGTCATCAACTACCTCGCGCCGGTCTTCGTCGCGCTTTGGGCCCGCTTCTACGTGCACGAGCCCGTACGGCGCCGCCTGTGGCTCGCGATCGCGCTCAGCCTGCTCGGGCTGTCGCTTGTCGTCGAGCTCTGGAACGGCGGCTCCTCCCTGAGCGGGGTCGGCGTCCTCGCCTGCCTCGTGACCGCCCTCGCCTATGCCGCCTACGTCCTCATGGCCGAGCACGCGCTCGAGCGCGGCCGGGACGTGTACTCGCTCCTCGCCTGGGGCTTCGCCTTCGCCGCCCTCTTCTGGGCGGTCGTCCAGCCTTGGTGGGCGTTCCCGGTCGAGCTCGTCGACGGGAGCGCGTCCCTGCTCGGGCGCTTCGAGGACGTCGAGCTGCCGGTCTGGCTCCTCCTCGGCTACGTCGTCGTGCTCGGGACCGTGGTTCCATTCATCCTCCTGGTCAGCGCCCTGCACCACGTGCCCGCCACTCGGGTGACGATCGTGGCGATGCTGGAGCCGGTGCTCGCCGCCATCGTTGCCTGGATCTGGCTGGGCGAGGAGCTCGCCGCCGTGCAGATCGTCGGAGGCGTCATCGTGCTCGTCGGCGTGGTGCTCGCCCAGACGGCGCGCCCCGATGATCGTGACGATACGCACGAGGAACTCCGCAAAATGCAGGAAGGTGTGGCAATCTCCCGCGACCTCGCGCGTGGCAGCTCGTGAGATCGCCCTCCTCAAATAACGCTAACGCTTTCCGAACCGGATGCCGACATCGGTCTGGCAACCTCGCCGCATGCCAGGACGACTGAAGACATTCCTTGCACTGCTGACCTGCATCTGTGCGCTCGTCGTCGCAGCGCCCACGCAGGCCGCGCCGAACCCGATCGAGAGGCGGCTGGTCGAGCGGATCAACGATGTCCGCGCCGCACACGGGCTGCGCAGGCTCCACATGCGGGCCGCCCTCAACCGGGGCGCCCATTCGTGGTCGCTCTACCTCGTCCGCGCGGATTCCTTCTACCACGCGCGGCTCGCCTCCGGGACGGGCGAGATTCTCGCCTGGGGCACGTGCTCCTGGTTCCGGCCGGCGCAGGCGGTGCGGATGTGGCTCGACAGTCCGGGACACCGCGCCCTCCTGCTAAGGCCGGGGTTCCGCTACGTCGGCGCGGGCTGGACGCGCGGCTCCTGGCGCAGCTACGGCTGCGTCGAGATGGCCGTCGCGCGCTTCCGCTAGGGCTTCGAGCTCTCCGAAGCGCCTTCGAACAGCTCACGCAGCTGGGCGAGCTTGTCGCTGCGCAGCCGCTCGCGCTCGCCGCGCTCGAGGGCGGCCAGCACGCTGCGCACGAGCGTCGCCAGCTCGACCGGGTTGAACGGTTTCGTGATGTACTCGAGGCCGCCCAGGTCAATGCCCCGGGCGCGGTCGCGCACGTCGGCGCGGGCGGTGAGGAAGACGATCGGGATGTCGCTCGTGACCGGGTCGTCGAGGAGCATCTCGGCGACCCGCCAGCCGTCGAGCCCGGGCATCATCACGTCGAGGAGGATGACGTCGGGACGCTGGGCCCGGGCGAGGTCGAGACCGCCGGGGCCGTCGCCTGCCTCGCTGACCTGCATCCCCTCGGCCTCGAGGTTGACGCGGCAGAGGAGCCGGATCGGCGCCTCGTCGTCGATCACGAGCACGCGGGTCACGAGACCTCCAGCGGGTAGGTGTCGGCGGGCTCCCGGCCAGAGAGCGGGAGCTCGAAGGTGAAGCGCGAGCCGTCGCCCTCGTCCGAGTCGACCCAGATCCGTCCGCCCATGGCGGTGACGAGGCCGCGGACGAGGAAGAGGCCGAGGCCCGTCCCCTGGCCCGCGGGCGCCCGCTCGGCGCGGAAGAACTTCGAGAAGATGCGCTGCTGGTCGGCCCGTGGAATCCCGATTCCCTCGTCAGACACCGTGATCTCGGCCGCGTCGATCCCGCCCCGCGCGGAGACGGTGATCGTCCCGCCTTCGGGCGAGTAGCGGGCGGCGTTGTCGAGCAGGTTGGCGAGCACCTGCCCCAATTTCTCCCTGTCGGCTCGGACGGCGAGCTCCGCCGGGTCGACCTCGACGAGGAAGCGGTGGAGGCCTCCGTCCTGCTCACGGGCGGTCGAGACCGCTTCGCGCGCGGCCGCGCCGAGGTCGACGGGCGTCAGCGTGACCGCGAGCGTCCCGGCCTCGAGCCGCGCGACGTTGAGGAGCTCGTCGACGATGCGGATGAGGCGCTCCGACTCCGACGCGATGTAGCGGAGGAAGGTCTCGCGCTCGGTGTCCGTGAAGTCGACATCGTCGCGCATGAGGGTCTCGGCGAAGCCGTAGATGGACGTGAGCGGCGTGCGCAGCTCGTGCGAGACGGTCGAGACGAAGTCCGACTTCATCTGCTCGACGACGCGCTCCCGGGAGACGTCGCGGAAGGCGAAGATGCGCCCCGCCACCGCGCCAGCCGGGTCGAGCATGACGGCCTCGGTGAGCGCCAGCCAGACCTCGTTCCCGCCGCGGCGGATCGCCATGTGGCGCTCGCCCTCTCCGTCGGCGCCGTCGGCGGCGAGCTCCCGTTGCAGCACCTCGGGGACGCGCCGGCCGAGCGCCTCCGACGCCGGCACACCGGTTATCTGCTCGGCCATCGAGTTCCAGAGCACGATCGCCTCGTCGCGCCCGACGGCGACGATGCCGTCGGCGATGTTCGCCAGGATCGCGCCGCTGCGCTCCTTCTCCTCCGCGACGCGCTGATACAGCTCGGCGTTCGCGACCGATGCGGAGGCGGCGGCGGCGAGGGCCGAGAGCGACTCGACATCGTCCTCGCGCCAGGCCCGCGGCGCGCGTGAGTAAACCGTCAGGACGCCGTAAAGCCCCCCGCCGTGGGCCTGGAGCGGCACCGCGACGCACGCGCACATTCCTCGCTCGAGCAGGAGGTCGCCGCGCGAGAGGCGCGGCTGCTCGCGCACGTCCGGCACGGCGAGCACCGACCGGGACTGGATGACCGCGCCCGAGACGCCGGCGGTCGAGTCCGACGGCGAGCCGACGAGCCGCTCGGTTTCCGGCCCGGCTGCCGCCCGAACGACGAGGTCGTCGCCTTCGAGCAGGCGCAGGACGGCGGCGTCCGCCGCAAGCAGCTCCGGCGCCTCGCGCACGACCTCGCCCGCAACCACCGCAGGGTCGAGGCTCGTGGAGAGCAGCGCGCCGACACCGGCCAGGCGCTGGGCGAACGTGCGCGCGCGACGCTCGCCCTCGAACAGCTCGCTGCGCTCGAGCGCACCGCCCGCGGCGCCGCTCAGGTGCCGGGTGAGCAGGATGTCTTCGTCGGTGAAGGCCCGCGCCTCGCGGAAGACGACCGCGACGGCGTACGCCTGGTCCCGGCCGCCGGCAACCGGCGCGCAGAGGAGCGAGCGGTAGCCCGCGGCAGCGAGCGGCGCGCGCAGAGCGTCGCCGAAGCGCTCGTCCTCGGCCAGCTCCGGCGAGGCGAGGATCGTCTCGTCCGCGCCGGGGCCAGGGAAGGGCCAGAGGCTCCGTCCCTCGGCTGCGGCGAAGCCGCCGCGAAGGCTCTGTGGGAGCTCGTGCGCTCCGGCCAGCAGCACGGCATCGCCCTGCAGCTCGAGCACGAGCGCGGCATCCCCGCCCAGGGCGTCGCACGCGGCCTGCGCGAGCGCGTCGAGAGTCTCCGCCCGCGAGAGCGTCGACCCGAGCACCTCGGCGACGCGGTAGAAGCCGCGCTGAACCTGGGTCTGCCGCTCGCGCTCCTCGAAGCTCTCCGCGTTGTGAAGCGCCAGCGAGGCGAAGCGGGCGAAGGCCTCGACCACCTCGATGTCGCTCTCGTGGAACCGCCCCGGCTCGCGCGAGCAGACGCCGAGGACGCCGCGCGCCTCGCCGAGCCAGGTGATCGGGGTCGACATCACGTCGCTGAAGACCGCATACGGCGGGCTCGGCGGCGGCTGCTCCGTCGTGGCGAAGTCGTGCTTGAGGACGGACTTCCCGCTCCGCAGCGCGAGCCCGATCGTCCCGTCCGGTGGGATCTGGCGGCCGACGTTCCACTCCGGAACGCCGACGACGGCGTGGCAGCGGAGCAACGTCCGGTCGGGCTCGTAGATCCAGCAGTCGGCCGCGTCGGCGCCCGTCAACGCGACGACCTCCTCCACGAGCCGGCGGATGACCGACTCGAAGCGCAGGTCGCTCGTGAGCACGTGCGCCGCCTCGATCAGCGTCTCCTGGCGGCGCAGCCGCTGCGCGTTCTCGCCCAGGAGCCGCGCCGTGTGGATCGCCAGCCCGAGCTCGCGTGCGACGGCCTCGGCCAGCGCCACCTCGCCGGGAAGCCAGCGGGTGGGTTGGTCCCGGTGGAGGCCGAAGACGCCGATGATCCCGTCGAAGACGACGATGGGCGTCGCGAGCGTCGCGCGCGTGCCGAGGTCGAGGAGCGCCTGCTTGTCGCCGAGAGCCGGGTCCGCGATCTCCCGGGACGTCTCCGCGTCGTCCACGACGATCGTGCGACGGTCCCGCGCCGCGAGGTTGAGCGCCGGAAGCCTGGGCGCAACCTCCTCCACCGACTCGACCCCGGGCGCATTCCACTCGGCGAGGATCGGCATCGGCTCCCCCAGCTCGCCGAGCCGGATGAAGCAACGCGACACGCCGACCGCCTTCGCCGTCTCCTCGACGGCGACGCGGAGGACGGTGTCGAGGTCGAGCTCGGAACGAACGCGCCGGCCGATCTCTGCAATCAGCCGCTCGCGCTCGACGGCCGCCCGCAGCGCCTCGTTCGAGCGCGTCCGCCCGAGGGCGAGCGCCGCCTCGCTCGCCAGGCCCTGCACGAGAGCCAGCTCGGCATCCGTGAAGCTCCGCCGGCTCGTCTGCGTCGCCGCGACGAGGACGCCGACCACGTCTCCCTCCGAGAAGAGCGGCACGAAGGCCGCGCTCTTCGCGCCGCTGGCGTCGGCCAGCGCGCGGTTGACGTTGGGGTCGGCGAGGACGTCGGGGATCGAGATCGGCGTGCGGTCGCGGACGACCGCCACGATTGCGCCGGAGTCCTTGTCGAGGTCGAGCGTCACCCCCCGCCACCAGGTTTCGTCGACGCCGCGCGCCGCGAGCCCGGTCGCGAGCCGGAGGTCCTCGTCGACGTGGGCGAGCAGCAGCGCCTCGGTCGAGAGCAGCGCCTCGACCTCGTCGAAGAGCGAGGCGGCGGCGTCCTCCCCGGATTGTGCGCCGGCGAGCGCGGACGACAGGCGCGCGATCGCGTCGGCCTCGCGGCCGCGCTCGGTCGCGATCTCCTCCGCCTCGTGGACGCGCCTGCCGGCGGTCACGAGCAGGCCGCGGTCGTGCCCGCGGACGAGAACGAGCAGACCCGGCACGGCCACCGCGGCGGCCGCGAGGATGATCAGCCAGGAGGGCTCGTCCGCGAGGACGTCGCGGTCGGCGAGCGCGAGCCCGGCGATCAGCGCCGACAGGACCGCGACGACGGTGAAGAGCAGCCAGATGCCGAGGCCGAGCACCGACGCGCGCCGCTCGCGCAGCAGCGAGACGCCGATCAGAATCGAGAGGAGGCCGTAGAGCACGGCCAGGATCAGAAGTGGGACGGCGTGCAGCAGCATCGTCTGACGGTCGGCAGTCACCGGGCGTCTCGCGTTGATGATAGGTCGGAGCGACGGGCCACGGCCGCCCGCCGCACGGCGGTCGGTCGAAAACGGCTTCTAGAAAGGGAAAAGCCCGCCGCTCGGGGGGTAAGCGCGGCGGGCCTTCCCAGATTGCTCACCGCGGCTTACATGGCCAGGGACACACACCGCGGTTCGCATCGCCCAGTGTGGCCACGCTAACGCTCCGCGCCACCAGTTCCTATAGGCCGACCGGCCCATCTTTGAAAACCATTGGCGTATCGTTTGTAAGCAGTACGCTGAGGCGTCGTCACACCTTGCGCACGGCGAGCTCATCGCCGTGCTCGATCTCGACGGCGAGCGTCTCCGACTTGATCCAGTCGTCGAAGCGCCGCAGGTCCTCGCCGTCGGGGAGCGTGAGGACGATGCGGTCCGTGACCTCGAGCCCCTGCTCCTTCCGCATCGTGTTGACGGCGTGCACGAGGTCGATCACCCGACCCTCGAGCTGGAGCTCCTGGTCGAGCGCGCACGTCCAGCGCAACCGAGAGCGGGCCGTCCTCGGAAAGCTCCCAGCCGTCCGGCGCGGCGCGCTCGACGAAGACCTCCTCCGCGGCGAGCTCGTGGCCCTCGGCCTGGACACGACCGTCCGGGAGGCGCTCGAAGCGGCCTTCGGCCAGCGCCTCGCGCAGGCGCGGCAGCTCGGCGCCGAGCTTCGGGCCGAGCAGCTTCAGGTTGGGCTTGGCCCGGACGGTCGCGCCGGCGATGGGCTCGAACGCGACCGACTTCACGCGGAGCTCCTCGGCGATCTCGTCCGCGTGGCCCTGCGCGCGCTCCGCGCCCTCGACCACCAGCGCGCGGAGCGGCTGCCGCAGCTTGATCTCGGCCGCGCCGCGGGCGCGGTGTCCGAGCTCGACGACGGCGCGCACCTCGTGGATCTCCGCGAGCAGCTCGGCGTCGAGCTCGCCAGCCTCGGGCCAGCCGGCGAGGAAGACGCTCTCTGGCGCGCCCTCACACGGCTCGGCTACGAGCACCTGCCACAGGTGCTCGGCGAAGAAGGGCATGACCGGCGAGATCCCGCGGATCCCCTGCACGAGCGCGTGCCACAGCACCCGCAGCGCGGCCTCGTCCCCGTCCCAGAAGCGGCGCCGCGACCTGCGTATGTACCAGTTGGAGACGTCGTCGACGAAGGCGTCGAAGCTCTCGATCAACCGGTAGGTCAGCTGATCCTCGAGAGCCTTGGTCGCCTCGGCGAAGTACTGCTGGGTGCGCGAGACGAGCCAGCGGTCGAGCGGGCGCGAGGCGTCGCCGAGCGGCGGCGCGTCGAGGTCGGCGAAGCTCGGCGTGAACCCTTCGATGTTTCCGTAGTCGGCGAGGAACCGCACCGAGTTCCACAGCGTCAGCAGCTTCTTCTTGATCTCGTTCGCCGGCCCGTAGCCGAAGAGGAGGTTCCGGTCGGGCGGCTGCGCGCAGAACTGCCAGCGCATGACGTCGGCGCCCATGCGGGCGAAGGCATCCTCCGCGTCGATCATGTTCCCCCACGAGCCGTGCATCTCCCGCCCGCGCTCGTCGAGCATCTTCTCGTAGCCCAGCACCTCCCGGAACGGCGCGCGGCCGATCAGCGCCACCGACATGAAGAGCTGGGAGTAGAACCACAGGCGGATCTGCTCGCGCATCTCCGAGACCCAGTGGGCCGGGAACCACTGCTCCCAGTACGCGTGGTCGGGAAGGTCCGCGCCGGAAAGGTCGACGGAGGCGCCGGTCGCGTACCCGCTCTCGATCCACTCGGGGTTCTGCCAGCCGAGGGTCGAGAAGGGAACGATCCCTGCGTCGAGCCACACGTCCCCGACCTCCGGGATGCGCCGAATGCCTTCCTTCCCGCAGCCTTCGCAGCGGATCGTGACCTCGTCCACCCAGGGCCGGTGCAGCTCTTCGAGCCGGTCGAGCCCGGCGGCGGCGCGCTCGGCGAGCTCGGCTTTCGACCCGACGACGGTCAGGTGGCCGCAGTCGTCGCAGGGATAGAACGGGAGCGGCAGGCCGAAGTAGCGGCGGCGCGAGATGTTCCAATCGCCCATGTTCCGGAGCCAGTCGTCCATGCGCTTGCCGAACGACTCCGGCGTCCACGTGACGGTCGCGTTGGCCTCCATCAGCTTCGGGCGCAGCTCCTCGACCCCGATGAACCAGTCGTCCGCGATCCGGAAGATGAGCGGCGTGTGGCAGCGCCAGCAGAAGGGGAAGCGGTGCTCGATCTCGCCGGCGGAGATGAGCTTCCGGCGCTCGCCCAGGTCGGCGACGATCTGCTCGGCGGCCTCGCCGGTGCCGAGCCCGTGCAGCCAGCCGAAGTCCGGGTAGAAGCGGCCGGCCTCGTCCACGGGCATCACGACCGCGAGATCGTGGACGCGCGAGAGCTCGAAGTCCTCGGCGCCGCAGCCCGGCGCGATGTGCACGATCCCGGTGCCCTCCTCGAGCGACACGTCCTCCCAGGGGATGACCCGGTGCTCGACCTCCCGGGCGGCCGCCAGATGGTCGAAAGGCCCCTCGTAGCGGAGCCCGACGAGGTCGGCGCCGCGGGCGCGCTCGACGAACTCCTTGTCGGCCGCCAGCCCGACCGCCCACCATTCGCCGTCCGGCTGGAGCCCGTACTCGGCCCCGGGGTTGACGGCCGCCGCGACGTTCGCCGGCAGCGTCCACGGCGTCGTCGTCCAGACGGCGAGCGACTGCCCCGGCCGGTCCAGGAGCGGGAAGCGCACGAAGAGCGACGGGTCGGTGCGGTCCTCGTAGTTGCCGACGAGCTCGTGCGCGGAGATCGAGGTTCCGCAGCGGGGGCACCACTCCGTCGAGCGGTGGCCCATGAACAGGTAGCCCTGCTCGTGGACGTGCTTGAGGAAGCGCCAGATGTACTCGATGTTCGTGTCCGAGAAGGTGAAGTAGCTGTTCTCCCAGTCCATCCACTGGCCAAGCCGCTTGGAGCCGCGCGTCAGCTCGTTCGCCGACCAGACAACTTTCTCGCGGCACTTGCGCGCGAACTCGGCGAGCCCGTATTCCTCGATCTCGCGCTTGGAGTTGAGCCCCAGCTCGCGCTCGACGCCGACCTCGATCCAGAGCCCCTGGCAGTCGAAGCCGTTCTGGTAGCGCTGGTCGAAGCCCTGCAGCGCCTTGTAGCGCTGGAAGACGTCCTTGAGCGTGCGGCCCCACGCCGTGTGGATCGCGAGCGCCTTGTTCGCGGTGACGGGCCCGTCGAAGAAGCTCCAGATCGGGCCGCCGCGATTCTGCTCGCGCAGCCGCTCGAACGTGCCGCGATCCTCCCACCACTCCAGGATCTCGAGCTCGATCGAGGGGTGATCCGGAACGCGTGCGAGGGTACGGAACATTCGCGGGTCAGTCTACGTTTGGAGAGGTATGCCAGAAGCCATCACAACCACGCAATTCGACACCGAGGTGCTCCAGAGCGAGCGCCCGGTGATCGTCGACTTCTGGGCGGAGTGGTGCGGCCCCTGCCGCGCCGTCTCGCCCATCCTCGCGCAGATCGCCGAGGAGCGCGCGGACGAGCTCCGCGTCGTCAAGGTCAACATCGACGAGGAGCCGGAGCTGCAGCAGCGCTACGGGATCCTGTCGATCCCCACGATCCTGCTCTTCAAGGGCGGGGAGCCCGCAGCCGCCGCTATCGGCGCACAGCCGAAGCAGATGCTCGAGCGGTCGCTGGGCCTCGCCGAAGAGGCCTAGAGTTCCTGACGTAATGGAGCCTCGTCGCCGGGGTGCGATGGTCGCTTCGAGGCAAGGACGCAGGGAGCGTTCGTAGCGATGAGCTACGGGCGCGACCGAGGACGCCGTCCTCGGGGCGAGCAGCGCGGCCCGGCGGCACAGGCCTCATTGCGTCAGGAGCTCTGACGCCTTCCGAGACCGCTACTCGCGGTCCTCGAGAAAGGTGTCGAACGCCGCATGGTTGCGGAGGAAAGTCTCGACGGCGTCGAGGCCCTCCGCAATCCAGGCGTCAACCCAGTCGTCGCGCAGGTGATCTTCGATCGAGTGTGTCCCGTAGTCCATGTGGCCCGATTATCGGCTGCGCGGCGCAAGGCCTGTATAGGCCGTTCGGCCTATCGTTCCTGGCCGTCCGGCTAGTCGTGGCCGGGGTCGCTAGCCCGCGGTGATGAGGGCCACGCCGGCGAAGGTGCTGACGACACCGGCGCCCTGGCTGCCCGAGAGCCGCTCCCCGAGGAGCACGCGCGCGAGCAGCACCGTCACCACCGGGTAGAGCTGGCCGAGGACGGCGACGAGGCTGAGCAGGGACTTCGTCGTCGCCACGGCGAAGAGCGCGTTGCCGAGCGTGTCGAGCACGCCGATCAGGAGGAGCACCGGGAGGTCGCGCTCGCCGAGCGCAAAGCTCGGCCGGAGCAGGAGCGCCGTCAGGACGAGCAGGCTGAACGAGGTCGTCCGCATCGAGAGCGTGCCCCAGAGAGCGTCGCCCTCGCTCGCCTCGCCGAGGGCGACGAGGAGCAGGCCGAACGCGACCGCGGCGACGAGCGCGAGACCGACTCCCTCCCTCACCGTGCTCCGCCTACCGTCCGCGTCTCGTGCGCGCGAGGCGAGCACGACACCCGCGCAACGCGAGGGCGATCCCGAGGCTTTGGAGCGCGCTCGGGCGCTCGCCGCTGGCGATCCCGAACACGACCGGGACGACGGCTGCCGTCGCCGAGATCGGCGCGACGACGCTCATCGGGCCAACGGCAAGCCCGCGGTACAGCGCCGCCAGGCCGATCGCGCCGCAGATGCCCGCCAGCACCGCAGACCCGACGTAGCGGGCCTCCGGCGGGCCGACCGCCCTGATCGCGACGACGAGCGCGATGCTCGTGACCCCGGCCGCCTGCGAGATGACCAGGACGGTCAGCACGGGCAGCCGTTTGGCCCGGAGCCCGCCGAGGAAGTCGCCGACGCCCCAGCTGAGGCTGGCCGTGAGCGCGAGCAGTGGGCCGAGCACGCTAGGAGAAGGCGGCTCCGGCCCGCTCGAGGAGCTCGACCGTGTTGGGGAAGGCGAACTCGGCCCGCGGCGGCAGAGCGTCGGCGGGGAACCATGCGAGCTCCGCGACGTCGTCCGCGGGCTCGGGCTCCCCGGCGCCGAGCCGCACCTCCCAGTAGAGGTTCACGGTCCAGTGCCCCTCCTCTCCGTACCGGTCCGGGATGCCGCCGAGAAACTCGCCGGGCTCGATTTCGAGCCCCGTCTCCTCGCGCAGCTCGCGCCGCAGCGCCTCCACCGGCTCCTCGCCTTCGTCCAGGAAGCCTCCGAGCAGGTCCCAGAGCCCGGCTCCCGGATCCCCAGCGCGGCGTGCGAGGAGGATCCGCCCCTCGTCGTCCCGGATCAGCGCGCACGCGGTCGGCGCCGGGTTCGCGTACTCCTCGAGGCCGCACGACGGGCAGTGCACCGACCGTTCCGCATGATCGAGGCGCGCCCCACAGCGCGGGCAGGTCCGCCAGTCCGCGAGCTGCGCCGAAGATGCCATGGGTCGAGCCTACTTCGGTCGGGCGGTGCGACGCGGGACGGCAAGCATGCAGCTGCAAGGTTTGCCGCCCTCGCGAATCTGTGAAGAAAGACGCGACGCCCGCGAAGCCGGGCCGGCACCCACGTGGTTCACGAGAAGGGGACACCATGAAAATTGTCAAGGGGCTCGTCACGCTCGCCGTGTGCCTGTCGCTCGTCGCGCCCGCATCGGCAACGGCGGGACGCAAGGAGGCGCCAGCCGTCAATTCGGTCTCGTGCGGCCTGCCCGAGTCGAACGCCGACGCGCTGGTCATCCTCAGCAACTTCTATCCGGGCTACTGGTGGGACCACACCCACCTCACCATCGCGGTGCAGGCCCATCCGAGCGCAACTCCCGAGCAGCTGGCGGCGATCCATTCGGCGATCGCGACCTGGTCGAGCACGTTGCAGGAGTGCTTCGACGGGCTGATCACGCTCCGCGACGTCACCGGCGCCAAGCGGCAAGCGGCGGACATTGTCGTCCACTACGTCCCGACTGCGGGCGGCGTCGTCTTCGGGGGCTATGCGATCTGCGGCGATCACAAGTGCCCGAACATCCTCGTCCGCTCGGATCTCCCGCCCAGCCTCGACCGCGATCCGTACACGCCCGAGTACCTCGGCTGGGTGACGGAGCACGAGGTCGGCCATGCGCTCGGCCTCGGCCACACGACGAACCTGCTCGAGAGCACCGACCTGATGGGCTACGGCTGGCCGGACCTCGGCGATCCAGTGCTGTCCGACTGCGACATCGACGCATTGGCCTTCGTCTTCGCCTGGGCGATCGAGGGCACCGCCCCGACGCCGCCCGGGGAGGGCCCGTACGACTGCTCGCTCGACTAAGCCTCCTCCACCCCCGTCCGACGACGAACGCCCCGTCCCTCCGGCGGGGCGTTCGCCCTTCGGCCCTCGGTCCGCCACTAGACTCGATTCCCGTGGGAGGACCTGCGGACGGATGAGGCACCAGGCGGCGACCGTGCACGAGCTCGCGCGGGTCGCCGAGCTGTCCGTCCTCCCGGGCGAGACCCTGACGCGGCTGGCGCGGGAGATGGAGCGCCACGAGCTCGCTCCGGGTGAGGAGCTCGAAGCCGGCGATCGCTTCGCCGTCGTCCTCAGCGGGCTGGTGAACGGGCCCGAGGGCGTCCTCCACCCGGGCGACCGGGCCTCGGGGCGGGTCCGTGCGCTCACGCCGGCCGCGCTCGCGGTGTGCGAGCGGTCGGCCTACGACGCGATCGTCGCGGGCTAGCGGCGAAGCCGCGCGCGCGCGAAGTCCTCGGCGCTGAGCCCGCTGCGCTCCAGGCTCCGGGCCGAGCTCTCCCGTCCCCAGCGCTCGATCGCGCGCCCGGCCGCTCCGATTCCGCCGAGCAGCTGGAAGAAGAGCAGCCCGCAGGCGTAGAGCACGCCGATCACGATCCACTCGACCACGTTCTCAGGGTAGCGCTGAATGCTCGGCGAGGATCGCATCCGCCAGCGGCGGCCACGCCTCCTGCGCCCACTCGCCGAACTCGAGGTCGGTGAGGCAGGCGCACGCGACGCGTGCGTCCGGGTCGACCCAGAGGAAGGTCCCGGCGCCGCCGAAGTGGCCGAACGTCCGGGGCGAGTTGGCCGATCCGGTCCAGTGCGGGCGCTTGGCGTCCTTGAGCTCGAAGCCGAGCCCCCAGTCGTTCGGCTCCTGCCGGCCGAGCCCCGGGAGAACGCCGACGAGGCCGGGAAAGACGACGTCCGTCGCCTCCCCCAGGGTCTCCGGAGCGACCAAGGACGGCGCGAGGAGCTCGCGGCCGAATGCCGCCAGGTTGGCGAGCGTTCCGCGCAGGCCCTCCGACGGGCGCCCCTGCAGCTCGGTGCCGACAAGCCCGAGCGGGTCGAGGACCGACGCCTGCAGATACTCCGCGAAGGGCATCTCCGCGCGCTCGGCGAGCCGGTCCGCCAGCAGGTCGAAGCCCGAGTTCGAGTAGATGCGGCGCTCGCCGGGACTGGCGATCGGCGCCGTCCCCTCGAATGGCATCCCCGAGGCGTGTGCGAGCAGGTGGCGCACGGTCGAGCGGGTCGGTCCGGCCGGCTCGTCGAGGTCGAGGACGCCTTCCTCCGCAGCGATCAGCGAGGCGTAGGCGGTGAAGAGCTTGGTCACCGAGGCCCAGCGGAAGGCGGCGTCGGCGGGCCCCCGCTCGGCGACCACTCCCTCGGCCCGAACGACGGCGACGGCCGCCGTCGCGGCCGGCCAGGAATCGATCTGCTCCAGCGCCTCCACGGTCGGCGATACTAGTCGGGACGTGGAGCGCCAGATCGTCTCCTCCGGGTCTCCGTACGAGCCCGTCGTCGGCTACTCGCGCGCGGTGCGCGTGGGCGACAGGATCTTCGTGGCCGGCTCGGCGCCGATCATGGCGGACGGCTCCGATCCGCCGGCGGACGCCTACGGCCAGGCTCGCCGGTGTCTCGAGGTCGTCGGCCAGGCGCTGACCGACGCGGGCGCGTCGCTCGAGGACGTCGTCCGCACTCGCGTCTACCTGACGGACGCGTCCGCCTTCGACGGATTCGCAAAGGCGCACGGCGAGGCGTTCTCGGAGATCCGTCCCGCGAACACCACGGTGGTCGTGGCCGCGCTCCTCGATCCCCGCTGGCTGCTCGAGATCGAGGCCGAAGCGGTAGTCACGACTGCAGACTGAACGTGTCGCCGACCCGGACGCCCCAGTCGTCGAAGGCGCCCTGGTTGACCTCGAGCGCGCTGCGGTAGGGCACACCCGGATCGTAGATCTCGCACGGGTCCGCCTCGCACGGGTCCATGTCGAGGATGCTGAGGATCGTCCCGTCGGCGTCGGCGAAGGCGATGGAGAGCGGGATGAGAGTGTCCTTCATCCAGAACCCGCCGACGTTGTCGTCGTCGAAGAGAAAGATCATCCCGGCGTCGGCCGGCAAGGACTCCCGGTTCATCAGGCCGACCTCGCGCTCCTCCTGCGTGTCGGCGACCTCGACCGGCACCTCGAACTCGCCGGTAGCGGTCTCGATCACGAGGACCGGGCCGCTCGGCGCTTCCTCCGTGGTCGCCTCCTCCTCGCTGGTGGCCGGTGGAGCCTCCTCGGTGGAGGCGGAGCCCGAGACGGTCGTCGTCGGAGGCGTCGCCTCGTCGTCGTCTCCGCCGCATGCGGCGAGGGCAAGGACGAGGAAGATGCCGAGGAGCGCGAGCCGGTGCATGCCACCATCCTCGCAAACGGCAGGCGGGCCCCGGAGGGCCCGCCGCCTTCGACGGCCGTCAGGCGGCCGCCGGGGTGCTCGGGGTACCGCGCCGGACGCGCGGCCCTAGGCAGCGAACGGCGCAAGCCTGAGTGCACCGCCCGCGCCAACCGGCGTCTGCGTCGGACCGACGCCCTTGGCTTCGACAGCGGTCGTCGCCAGACCGCCGCCGGCACGAGGCGCCGCAGCCGGGGCTCGGGTCCGCCTGAACAGGATCCCGAACGAGGAACCGCACGCTCGCGCCGAGGACGAGCCGCCTGAGAACCCGTGCCCTGAGCCTGCGCCGCATGCTCCCTCCTTCCGGAAACCGTCGAGCGGTCACCAACGAGACGGGGTCCGACCCTGTCTTCTTCCCGGCGCCGCCGAGTAGAGTTCGTGCCTCCCATGAAGCAGATCTACCCCGCGTCGATCACGGGCAAGGGCTTCGCCGAGGGAGGGAGCGTGCTCGACCACCGCTTCGGAGCGTCGGAGCCGTTCACGCTCGGGGTCGAGGAGGAGTACATGCTGCTCGATCCGGAGACGCTCGACCTCGTCCAGCACGTCGACACGGTCCTGACGGCCGCAATGAACGGCGAGTTCGACGAGCTGATCGGCCCGGAGCTGATGCAGTCGGTGCTCGAGATCTCGACGCCGGTGTGCAAGACGGCGACCGACATCGACCGCGAGCTGCGCCGGCTGCGGAGCCACGTCACCCAGGCGGCGCACAGCCAGAACCTTCGGGTCGGCTCGGCGGGCACCCATCCGTTCAGCCTCTTCGAGCGCCAGCGGATCACCGCCCGCGACCGCTATCGGAACCTCGTCGACCAGCTGCAGTACGTCGCCCGCCGCGAGCTGATCTTCGGCTGCCACATCCACGTGGCCGTCGACGACGCCGACAAGGCCGTCCACGTGATCAGCGCGCTCCTCGTCCACCTGTGCGAGCTGCTGGCGCTGTCGGCGAGCTCCCCGTTCTGGCGCGGGGAGCCGACCGGGCTCTCGTCGAGCCGCCAGATGGTTTTCGCGGCGTTCCCGCGCTCCGGGCCGCCGCCGCGCTTCAGTGGCTACGAGGACTACGCGGAGGTGGTCGGCCAGCTCGAGAAGACGGGCTGCATCGCGGACTACACGCACATCTGGTGGGACATCCGGCCGCACCCCCGCTTCGGCACCGTCGAGGTGCGGGTCATGGACGCCGTCACCCGGGTCGAGGAGACCGTCGCGATCACGGCGTACGTCCAGGGGCTCGTCAAGCACTACTCCGAGCTCTACGACGCGGGCAAGGAGCTGCCCAGCTACCACCGCATCCTCGTGACGGAGAACAAGTGGCTCGGCGCGCGCTACGGCCTCGAGGCTCCGGTCATGGACCTCGTCACCGGGCGGCGAAACCGCGTCCCGGTCGCGCAGCTGATCCGGCGCACCCTCCGCGACATCGAGCCGCACGCCCGCGAGCTCGGCTCCGACCGCGAGCTCGAGGGGATCCGCGACATCCTCAGCCGCGGCAACGGCTCGGATCGCCAGCTGCGGATCTTCAACGCCAACCGGGACATCGTCGAGGTCACCCGCGAGATCTCCGATGCGACCGAGGCGGGCGTCACGGTGAGCGCGTGATCGACGTCGGCGACGCGGTCCCGGACGTCCAGGTCTGGCGCTCGACGTCCGAGACGGTCGGCCTGGGCGAGCTCGCCGCCGAGTCGCCGTACCTGCTTCTCTCGTACCTGTTCGACTGGTCCAGCACCTGCACGAACGAGCTCTCGGAGCTGAACGCGCGCCGCGACGAGCTGCTGGCTACCGGCGTCGCCCCCTACGGGATCTCCCGCGACAGCCCCTGGTCGCACGTCGCCTGGACACAGGCGCTCGACATCGAGGTACCCCTCCTGTCGGACTGGACGGGGGACGCGGTGCGGGCGCTCGGCATCACCCAGGAGTTCCGCGGACTGCCCGACGTGGCGCGACGAGCCGCCTTCGTGGTGGACGGAAACGGCATCATCCGCGGCGCATGGCGGTACGGCGCTTCCGAGGTATCCGACTTCGACATGCTCGTCGAAGCCGCGCGCTCGCTCTCGTAGCGCTCTACCTCGGCGCGGCGTTCGTCGCCACGCTCCCGGCGAGCCTCTCCTTCTGGAGCGACTTCATCGCGGACGGCGGCGACGGGGACGGGGAGCCGCTCGCGGGCGACCACCTGCAGGCGGTCTACCGCTTCTGGCTCGTGGGCCACCAGCTCGGGCGGGGCGCGTCGCCCTGGATCGACCCCTACAGCTTCCAGCCGCTCGTCGACCCGCAGGTCGTCCTCGCCGGCTGGCCCTTCGGCTTCGCCTTCTGGCCGCTCGACGCCGCGTTCAGCCCGGTCGTCGCGTGGAACGTGCTCCTGTTCGCGACCATCGTGGCGGCCGGGCTCCTCACCTACGGCTGGCTGCGCCTGCTGGAAATGCCGCCCGCCGCTGCTGCGATCGGCGGCCTGGCGTTCGCCGTCGCCCCGTACCGGCTCAGCCAGAGCGGCACCCACCTTCTCGGCTGGATCGCCGTCCTCCTTCCCCTCGCGCTCTTCGCCTACGAGCGCTCCCGCGCGGCCGAGCGCGGGCGGGCCGCGAACGTGTGGGGCGCGCTGGCCGCCGTCGCCCTCGTCTCGATCCCGCTCTCGGGCCAGCTGCACCTGGCGCTCGGTGCGATTCCGTTCGTGGCCGTGTACATGGCAGTCCGCCCGGCGCCGGTGGCGGGGGCCTGGACGGCGGCGGGACTCCTCGCGGCAGTCGGCACGGGGCTCGCGATCCACCTGACGATCGTGCGGGACTCGGCCGAGAGTCAGGGGCGGTCGCTTCAGGAGGTCGGCGAGTTCTCGGCGGGCTGGGCCGATCTCGTCAGCCGCTGGCTCCCGGCCGAGCCCGAGCGCTTCGTCTACGTCGGCTGGCTCCTGCCCGTGCTCGCGGCGGCCGGCGCCGTCTTCCTGTGGCAGCAGCGGCAGCGCGGGCTCTCGATCCTTCTCGCGACGGCGGCAGTGGCGCCGCTCGTGCTTGCGCTCGGGACGCACCTGCCGCTCTACGGGTGGCTCTGGGACGTATTCCCTCCGCTGCGCTTCCCCCGCGTGCCCGGGCGGCTGATGCCGATCGCCGACCTCGCGCTCGCCGCGCTCGCGGCGGTGGCGGTCGCGCGCATCCTCGCCGCGTCGGGACGCCGCGGTGCCTGGGCCGCCGCGGCGCTGCTCGCGCTGGTCGCCGCCGACCTGCTCGTCTTCCCGCTCGGGGCCGCCGCGGACGACCCGGGGAACAAGGCCTACGCGGCGTTGCGCGACGAGCCCTCAGGTCGGGTGCTGGAGCTCCCGCTGTTCGAGCCCGGCATCCACTACGGCAGCGTCTACGACTACTACCAGCTCCAGGGAGCGCGGGAGCGCCCGGGCGGGTACTCCACGCTCGTCCCACGTGCGCCGTACGACTTCTACTTCCTGCGCAACCGCCTCTCCTGCGGGGTGTGGCTCCCCGGCGACGAGCTGACGCTGAGGGAGATCGGGATTCGCTACGTCACCTTCCACGCGGGCATGTACGCGCAGGGGGAAGTTCCCGGCGCCTGGTTCGGCTGGCAGGGCCTCCTCGAGCACCGCTTCTCGCCCGCGGCCCGCGGCGGGCAGGTGACCCTTTTCACCCGCTCAGCCGACGGCGGCCTCGGCGCCCCCGTCCCGGAGCCCGACCGGGCAACGCCGCTCTTCTGCGAGGGCTGGAACGGCAAGGTGATGGACGAGCGCCAGGCGCCGTTCTGGATCTACGGCACGGGCGCGCTCCGCCTCGCGGTGAGCGCGATCGCGGAGACCCCGGCGACGCTCTGGGTCGACGGGGAGATCGTCGACCGCTCGGTCGTGGCCGACAGGGCGACGCTCGCCGCCCAGCTGGAGGGCGAGCGCTGGCACGCGGTCGTCCTCGAGGTCCCCGAGCTCCTCCCCACCGCCCCGCCCGAAGGGCTGCGGCTAGACGGGCTCGTCGTCGCGCCCGGATGAGTGCGGGTTCGGGACCGAGAACCAGAGGACGACGGCCTCGTCGTCCTCCGACGGGTTCCGCCACGTGTGCGGCTCGCGGGGCGAGTAGGTCACGGTGTCGCCCGAGTCGACCCGGAAGAGCCTGCCGCTGACCCGGAGCTCGAGAGTCCCGGCGAGGACGTAGACGAGCTCGACGTCGGCCGGGAAGGTGTAGAGCTCGTCGCCTGCCCCGGCGCTCGGCGGGATCCGCGACTCCATCAAATGGAAGCGGTGCTCGTCGCGGGAGCTGAGGAGCACGTCCTCGTGGGCTCCCACCGCGGTCCAGACCTTGGCGTCCTCACGCCGGATCACGGCACCGGTCGGGGCGTCGTCGAGCACGTCGCCGAAGCGAACGTCGAGCGCGGCGCAGATCCGGGCCAGCGAGGAGAGCGAGACCGAGGTCAGGTCGCGCTCCAGCTGGCTGAGGAAGCCGCTGGTCAGGCCGGTTGCCTTGGCCAGGGCCGCCATGGTCATGCCCCGTTCGTGGCGAAGGCCGCGAAGGCGCTCGCCGATCGGGGTCACGGTGGCCAGCTTCGAGGACAGGGGCCAAGCCTAGCGCCCTGGTTGACAGCCGTGGCGCTCCACTTTAGTGCCACTAAAGGTGACCCGCAGTCGCGTCGTGCCTCGGCTCAGGTGCGCGCGATGACCCGGACGCGCATGCCCACCGGCGTCCGCCGGTAGAGCCAGGCGGCGTCATAGCGGGTCACGCGCACGCATCCGTGCGAGACCGGCCGGACGGGCACGACGTCCGACTGGTGGATGGCGATCCCGCGCACGAAGTAGCTCGCCCACGGGAGCCAGACCTTGTACTGCTTCGACCAGGACCGGCGCATCTTCAGCCGCACCGCGTACTTGCCCCGCGGCGTCGCGAACCCCTTGCGCCCGGTCGACACGTGGCTGACCCGCTCGACTCGGCCGGCGCGGATGAGGAGCAGCACCTGACGGTCGAGGAGGATCTCGACCCACGCGCCCGTCCCCGCCGTTCGTGGCGTGGGCCGCTTCGCCGTGCCGAGCGCCGAACGGGTCACCGGTCCGGCGATGCCGTCCCGGGGGAGCAGCTCCCACTTCTGGAAGGCGATCACGGCCGAGTAGGTCTGCGGGCCGTAGCAGCCGTCGATGCCGTTCTCGGAGAGGTAGCCGAGCGCGGCGAGCCTCCGCTGCAGCGCCAGCACGCCCTGGCGGCTGCAGGCCGGCCTGCTCGGCCAGGCTCGATGCGACCGTGGCGTCGGCGCGCGACGGCGCGGTCCTCGCCGCCGCCGGGGGCGCGACCGCCAGCGCAATCAGCGCGATCGCGGTTGCGGCGATCGCGACGCGAAGCGACGTCGAAAGCGGTGCCCGACCTTCCACGGCGGCCGAATTGTAGATGCCGCGGACCCGCTTGGAAAGCGAGCGTCAGGCGATCTGCCAGGTGTCGCCCGCGTGCAGCAAGGCGTCGAGGTCGCCGTCGCCCTTCTCGCGGCGGGCCTCTTCGAGCTGCGCGGCCATGAGCTCGTCGTACACCGGGCGCTCGACGTCCCGGAAGACGCCGATCGGCAGCGGCCCCGGAAGGGGATAGCCGAGCCGCCCCAGGGTGAAGGCGATCGCCGCGCCCTCGGCGTGGGCGTCGTGGACGAGGAGCGCCTCCTCGCCCACGTCGGCGACGTCCACGATCTCGACGGAGCCGTCCGGGCGGAGCTGCACTCCCTGCTCCCGCTCGGCGCCGAAGCGGATGGGCGCGCCGTGCTCGAGCACGATCCGGTTGTCCTTCTCGTCGCGCACATGGTCGAAGGCGCCGTCGTTGTAGACGTTGCAGTTCTGGAGGATCTCGACGAACGCCGCGCCCCGGTGCTCGCTCGCCGCGTGGAGCGTCTCGGTCATGTGCGCGCGGTCGGTGTCGATGGAGCGCGCCACGAATGTCGCCTCCGCCCCGAGCGCGACCGAGATCGGGTTGAGCGGCCAGTCGATGGAGCCCATCGGCGTCGGGCCGGTCACCTGGCCGAGCGGGCTGGTCGGCGAGTACTGGCCCTTCGTCAGCCCGTAGACCTGGTTGTTGAAGAGGAGGATGGTGATGTTCACGTTCCGCCGCAGGGCGTGCAGGAAGTGGTTGCCGCCGATCGAGAGTGCGTCGCCGTCGCCCGAGACGACCCAGACCGAGAGGTCGCGCCGCGAGGCCGCGAGCCCCGTCGCGATCGCGGCCGCGCGCCCGTGGATCGAGTGCAGCCCGTATGCGTTCACGTAGTAGGGGAAGCGCGCGGCACACCCGATCCCGGAGATGAAGACGAGCCGCTCGCGCGGGACGCCGAGCTCCGGGAGGAACCCTTGCATCGCGGCCAGGATGGCGTAGTCGCCACAGCCCGGGCACCAGCGGACCTCCTGGTCCGACTTGAAGTCCTTCGCGTTGAGGACCGGGAGCTCCGTCATGCCAGCTGTCCGATCGCGTCGGCGAGCTCCGCCGAGGTGAAGGGGACGCCGCGCACCCGGTTGTAGCCGACCGCGTCGACGAGGTACTCGGCGCGGACGAGCTTGAGCAGCTGGCCGAGGTTCATCTCGGGGACGAGCACGTGCTCGTAGGAGCGCAGGATGTCGCCCAGGTTCCGCGGGAACGGGTTCAGGTACGCGAGGTGGGCGTGGGCGACCCTGTGGCCCTCCTCGCGGGCGCGGCGCACGCCGGCCGCGATCGGCCCGTGCGTGCCGCCCCAGCCGAGGACGAGCAGGTTCGCGCCCTCCTGGTGGTCGACCGTGAGCTCGGGGATGTCGGCGGCGATCCCTGCGACCTTGCGCGCCCGGATCCGGACCATGAGGTCGTGGTTGTCGGCCTCGTAGGAGATGTTGCCCGTGCGCTCCTCCTTCTCCAGCCCGCCGATCCGGTGCTCGAGGCCGGGCGTCCCCGGGAGCGCCCACTGGCGGGCGAGCGTGCGGTCGTCGCGCACGTACGGGAGGAAGCGGTCGCCGTCGTTGGGCTCGGTGGCGAACTCGAGCGAGATGTCGGGCAGGTCGGCGGCATCCGGGACGAGCCACGGCTCGGAGCCGTTGGCGAGGTAGGCGTCGGAGAGCAGAAACACCGGCGTGCGGTACTTGAGCGCGATGCGCGCGGCCTCGATCGCCATCTCGAAGCAATGGCCGGGAGTCGACGCGGCGAGCACCGGGACCGGCGACTCGGCGTTCCGCCCGAACATGACCATGAGCAGGTCGGCCTGCTCCGGCTTCGTCGGCATCCCTGTCGACGGTCCGGCCCGCTGGATGTCGAGGATGACGAGGGGCAGCTCGAGCGCGACCGCAAGCCCGACGGTCTCGGCCTTGAGGACGACCCCCGGGCCGCTCGACGTCGAGACCCCGAGCGCGCCGCCGAAGGACGCGCCCAGCGCGGCGCCGACCGCGGCGATCTCGTCCTCCGCCTGGAAGGTGCGAACGCCGAAGTTCTTGTGCCGCGCCAGCTCCTCGAGGATCCCGGAGGCGGGCGTGATCGGATAGGCGCCGAGGAAGAGCGGCAGCTTGCTCTGGACGCTCGCCGCCACGAGGCCCATGGCGAGCGCCTGGTTGCCGGTGACGTTGCGGTAGGTGCCCGGCGCAAGGCTCGCCGGGCGCACCTCGTACTGGACCGCGAACTCCTCGGTCGTCTCGCCGAAGGCGTAGCCGGCGCGGAACGCCTTGACGTTGGCGGCCGCGATCTCGGGGCTCTTGGCGAACTTCCGCTCGAGGAACGTGATCGTGCTCTCGGTCGGTCGGCTGTAGAGCCAGGACATGAGCCCGAGTGCGAACATGTTCTTCGACCGCTCCGCCTCCCGCTTCGAGACTTCGAACTCCTTCAGCGCCTCGATCGTGAGCGACGTCAGCGGCACCCGCTGGACGCGGTACTCGTCGAGCGAGCCGTCCTCGAGCGGGTTCGCGGCGTAGGCGGCCTTCTGGAGGTTTCGTTCGTTGAACGCATCCGTGTTGACGATGATCGTCGCGCCGTTCGGAAGGCTCTTCAGGTTCGTCTTCAGGGCCGCGGGGTTCATGGCCACGAGCACGTCCGGCGCGTCTCCGGGCGTGAGGATGTCGTGGTCGGAGAAGTGGATCTGGAAGCCCGAGACGCCAGGCAGCGAGCCGGCGGGGGCGCGGATCTCGGCCGGGAAGTCCGGCAGCGTGGAGAGGTCGTTGCCGAGGAGCGCGGTCTCGCTCGCGAAGCGCCCGCCCGTGAGCTGCATGCCGTCGCCGGAGTCGCCCGCGAATCGGATGACGACCCGGTCGCGCTGCTCCACAGGCTTCGCCATGTGTAGATCAGGTATACCGCACTCGCAGGAGGGCCGCGCCAATGACCTACGTCCCCGCCGAGGACCGCTACGACCGCATGCTCTACCGCCGCTGCGGCAGGAGCGGCCTGGACCTGCCGGCGGTCTCCCTTGGCCTCTGGTGGAACTTCGGGAACGACCGCCCGCTGGAGACGAGCCGGGCGATCGTGCGCCGCGCGTTCGACCTCGGGATCACCCACTTCGACCTGGCCAACAACTACGGCCCGCCGTACGGCTCGGCCGAGGAGAACTTCGGCCGGCTGCTGGCGAGCGACCTGGCCCCGCTACCGCGACGAGCTCGTCATCTCGACGAAGGCCGGCTACGACATGTGGCCGGGGCCGTACGGCCAGTGGGGCTCGCGCAAGTACCTGCATGCCAGCCTCGACCAGAGCCTGCGCCGCATGGGGCTCGACTACGTCGACATCTTCTACTCGCACCGCTTCGACCCCGACACGCCCCTCGAGGAGACGATGGGCGCGCTCGCCTCGGCGATCAGCCAGGGCAAGGCGCTCTACGTCGGCATCTCCTCCTACTCCGCCGAGAAGACCGCGGAGGCGGCGGCGATCCTGCGCGAGATGGGTGTCCGGCTCCTCATCCACCAGCCTTCGTACTCCATGCTCAACCGCTGGATCGAGCCCGACCTGCTCGACGTGCTCGGCGAGGAGGGCATCGGCGCGATCACATTCTCGCCGCTCGCGCAGGGAATGCTCACCGACAAGTACCTCGACGGGATCCCCGAAGGCTCGCGCGCGACGCGCGCGGACGGCTCCCTCTCCCGCGAACTGCTGACCGACGAAGCGCTCGACAAGATCCGGGCGCTGAACGAGATCGCGAACCGCCGCGGCCAGACGCTCGCGCAGATGGCACTCGCCTGGACGCTGCGCGATGCGCGCATCACGTCGACGCTGATCGGCGCGAGCAGCGTCGAGCAGCTGGAAGAGAACGTGGCCGCGCTCGACAACCTCGAGCTCACGGAGGGCGAGCTCGAGGAGATCGACCGCTACGCGACCGACAGCGGCATCAACATCTGGGCCGGCTCGAGCGAGAGCTAGCCGGGCAGCGCGACGATCTCGTCCATCCGCTCGAGCCCTTCCGGGCGGTGGGTGACGAGCAGCACGGTCTTCTCGGCCGCCGCGTCCAGGACGTCCTCCATCAGCGCCTCCGCGGTGGCCGGGTCGAGGTGGGCGGTCGGCTCGTCGAGCAGCAGAACAGGAGCGCCTGCGAGGAGGGCGCGTGCGAGCACGAGCCGCTGGCGCTGGCCGCCGGAGAGCATCGTTCCCTCCTCCCCGACCTGCGTGTCCAGGCCGGCCGGGAGCGAGGCCACCCACTCCCCTAGCCGCGCTCGCTGGAGGGCGGCCCAGAGCTCGGCGTCCCCGACGCCCGGTCGCGCGAGACGGAGGTTCTCGCGGATGGTCGAGTCGAACAGGTGCGCGTCCTGACCGGCGAGGGCGAAGGTCGCGCGCACGTCCTCCTGGCGGTACTCCCGTAGGTCGTGCCCGCCGATGGTGACCCGGCCGGCCGCCGGGTCGAGGAAGCGCAGCAGGAGGTTGAGCACCGTGGTCTTGCCGACGCCGCTGGGGCCGACCAGAGCGACGCGCCGTCCCGGCTCGAGCCGCAGGTCGAAGTCGCGCAGGACGGGCTCCTCGGCGCCGTAGCGAGCGGTGACGCCCTCGAGGGCGACGGGTGCCCGAGCGGAGGGCCGCGGACGCGGATCCGCGGCGTCACGCACCAGCGGCTCGCGCTCCACGGTCTCGAGGACGCGCCGCCCGGCCGCGAGCACGCCCGAGAGCTCGCGTGCGGCGCCCGGGAGCGGGATGACCGCGTCGAACGACGCGAGCGCGAGCAGGGCGAGCGTCGCCACGAGGACGCGGTCGAGGGCGCCCGCAGCATGGGCGTCGACGGTCACCGCGAGCACCCCGGCCACGGTCGCGCCGGCGACGACGATCATGAGCGCGTCCGCCGCCCCGGCCGCGAGCGCGTCGCGCCGCCCGAGCCGCACGAGCTCGGCGTCGGCGGCGCGGACGCGCGCGATCGCCTCATCCTCCCGGCCGTAGACGACGAGCTCGGGCGCGCCGCGCAGGAGCTCCACCAGCTCGGCGGTCAGCTCGCCGCGCGCGGCGGCCTGCCGGCGGGCGGACGAGCGGGCGAGCGACCAGGCGAGGAGCGGCGCGGCCACCCCGCCGACGAGCAGCCCCGCGGCGAGGATCGCGGCCGCGGCCGGGAGGACGGTCGCCGTCGCGACAACCGCCGCCGCGCCGGCGACGACGGCGACCAGCGGCGGGCCGACGCCGCGCGGATAGAGGCCCTGCAGCGCGTCCACGTCCCCGACGAGGCGGTTGAGCAGCTCGCCGCGGCGGTATCCCTCGAGCTGGGCCGGAG
>CAWESB010000024.1:0-11493 GCA_963811635.1 uncultured Actinomycetes bacterium | reverse complement strand
CGTCGCAGTCCTCGAAGGTGTGCACGACCGACAGCGTCCATTCCTCCTCGCGGCCGGGGGTCATGAAGACGCCGCGGTTCATGTTGTAGAGCCACGCGAGGTCCGCGAGCTCGCCGTCCTGGTTCTCCTTGTAGGTCTCGTAGTCGACGATCTTCGTCGGCGAGAAGGTGACGCAGCCCTTTGCTCCGACACCGACTGCGTAGCCGGGGAGGCGGTAGTCGTCGATCACCTTCTGACAGCCCGCGAGGATGCGGTCGTTGAGCGCGTCGAGGTGCTCGTAGGCCTCCGGCGTGAGCACGTCCAGGAGGCTGGCGCGCGCGGCCGCCATCGAGAGCGGGTTTCCGTTGTAGGTGCCGACCTGGTAGACGTCGCCGTTCTCGACGACCTCGAAGACCTCCTCGGTGCCGCCGATGGCGCCGGACGGGAGCCCGCCGCCGAGGGTCTTCGCCAGCGTGACCATGTCGGGCTTGACCCCGAAGCGGTCGGTGGCGCCGCCGGGCGCGATGCAGAGGCCGGTCTTGACCTCGTCGAAGATGAGGACGATGTCGTGGTTGCGGGTCAGCTCGCGCACGGCCTCGAGGTAGCCGGGCTCGGGGAGCACGACCCCGAGGTTCATCATCGCCGCCTCCATGATCACGCAAGCGGGCTTGCGGCCCTCCTCGATCAGCCGCTCGATGCGCCGCTCCATCGCCGGCGCGTCGTTGAACGGAACCGGGATCGTCAGGTCGGCGGCGGCCTGTGGTATGCCGGCGCCGTACGGCAGCGATTCGTAGTTGTCGCGGTCGCCGATCCGGTCGTACTCGACGCCGATCGAGACCATCACGTAGTCGTGGTGTCCGTGGTAGGAGCCGAAGATCTTGACGATCGTGTCCCGCCCCGTGGCCGCACGCGCGATGCGGATCGCGTCCATGGTCGCCTCGGAGCCGGAGTTCGTATAGCGCCACCTGGGCAGGCCCCAACGGCGCTTCAACTCCTCCGCGACGACCACGCCGTCCTCGGTGGGTGCGGCAAAGTGCGTCCCGTGCGGGTAGCGCTCGGCGATCGCCCTCCCGATCGCGGGGTGCGCGTGGCCCTGGACCATCGAGCCGAAGCCGTTGTGGAAGTCGAGCAGCTCGTTGCCGTCGACGTCCCAGACCTTGGCTCCCTCGCCGCCGGCGAGGTAGATCGGCCAGGGGTCGCGCACCTGGTAGGAGGAGGCGACGCCGGCCGAGAGGGTCTTGCGGGCGCGCTCGTACAGCGCCCGGGAGGCGCCCGTCCGCTCGTCGAGCCTGGCCTCTTCGCGCTCGCTCAGCTCCTTGACTCGCTCGCGGTCGATCTCGACGACGGTCGCCTCGGTAGCCATCCCCGTACTCTAAGACTCCGGGGGATCGCGTGGCGAGCCGGGGTGGCTAGCCTGACTCGCCCCAGCGGCGCAGCAGGAGGGCGAGAACCGTGGCTACATCGGCGATCGAGGCGAGGTCAACCCACTCGTCGACGCCGTGCAGGCCGCCGCCGGTCGGCCCGTAGCAGACGGCTTGACCGGGTCCGAGCGGAGGGGCGAAGAAGCGCAGGTCGGTCGTCGCCCGGGAGGGCACGGGCCGCGGTCGCCGCCCGTGCAGCTCCTCATGGCAGCGGCAGAGTAGGTCGACCAGCGGCGTCTCCGCGAAGGCGTACCCACGTGCCCGGAAGCCGCGGAACTCGACGCGCGCGTCAGGAGCGGTCGCACGTACCGCGGCGGCGAGCCGCTCCTGGCCGGCCGCCGGGTCGAGGCGGATCGGTAACCCGAGGCGAACGTCCAGCTGTGCCCTTCCGGGGGTCGTCGACGGCCAGTCGCCGGCATGCAAGGCGCCGACGTTCAGGAGATAGGGGCGCTCCACCCCCGCGAACTCCGGCTCGGGCTCGGCGTTCAGCTCCGCTTCGAGCCCGCGCAGGGCCTCGACCACGGCCACCGCAGTCTCGATCGGATGAGAGCCCTCGTCCGCGGCGGAGGCGTGCCGCGCTCCGCCCTCGATCGTGATCCGCGCCCAGATGACCCCCACGGCGACGAGATCGATCTCGCCGTTCGTGGGCTCTGCGATGACGACGCCGTCCGCCGAGGGCCCGGCGAGGCAGGCTGTGAGGGCGCCGTTCCCGCCGCACTCCTCCTCGATCACGCTCTGGTAGACGACGCCGCCCGGCAGGGGCCCCGCCGCGAGCGCTGCCTCGACCGCGAGCAGCATGGCCGCAATGCCGCCCTTCATGTCGCACGCGCCTCGCCCATACAGGCGGCCGCTCTCGATCACCGCGCCGAAGGCGGGCCGCGTCCACAGGTCGGCCGGCTCCTCGCTGACGACGTCCACGTGCCCGTTGAGGAGGAGCGTCCGCCCACCCCCGCCCGCCAGGGTCCCGACCAGACAGCGACGGTTTCGGTAGGAGGCGAGGGGGAGACCGCTCTCCGGGTGCTCCGCGAGCTGTCGCGCGTCGGGCTCGAGCGAGCGCACGGCAAACCCGAGGTCACGCAGGCGATCCTCGACCAGCCGCTGCGCGCCCTCCTCCGCGCCGAGGACGCTGGGGACCCGCACGAGGCGCTGCAGGAAGTCGAGCGTGTCCGGGAGCCCAACCTCGACGGCGCGCCGCAGGGATGCGTACGCTTTCACCACGGAATGCGGAACCGTCCGTCCCTCAGCTCGGCGCGCACGGCGGTCGTTCGCTCGTCGAGAACTGTCATTGCGGCCAACCTTATGGCTGCACGGCGCCGCGGGGTGAGCGGACACTCCAACTTGAACGAGGACGCGGCGCGTGAAACCCTGCCGTTCTCGCTGAGGCCCTCGATCGACTTTACCGAGGAGGTTTGAGGATGACCCATCACCCGAAGGAGAGGTACGGCGGCCTGAACAGGAGGGACTTCCTCCTTCGCTCGGCGGTGGCCGCCTCGGCCCTTTCGGGAGCCGGCGGACTTCTCGCCGCGTGCAGTTCGTCGACCACGCCCGAACAGCAGGGAGCCACGACGGTCGTCGGCTCGACCGGCGAGACGGAGGTCCAGCTGCTCGGCCCAGGCGGGCTTCCGCTTGCGCGCCCGGACAAGCGCGTCGAGCTGCCTCTCTGGGAGGATCCGATCGAGTCCGGCCTCGAGCCCGAGACGGGCGGGACCTTCACGGTCTACAACTACCCGGACTACCTCTACAAGAAGCTCCTGACCGAGTTCGGGAAGGAGTACGGGGTCAAGGTCCAGTACACGCCCTTCGACAACATCGCCTCAGGGATCCAGCGCCTCGCGTCGGGCGCGGTGCAGCCCGACGTCATGGAGATGACCCCGGACAACCTCGACCTGGCGGTCGCCGGCAAGCTGATCAAGCCGATCAACCTCGACTACGTCCCCAACCTCGCCAAGAACATCTGGCCCGAGCTCGTCAGCCCCTTCTACGACGTCGACTCGCACTACACCGTGCCGTACACGTGCTACGCGACCGGGATCGCGTGGCGGAACGACAAGGTCTCCGAGGACATCGCCGCAATGCCGCAGCCCTGGGACATCTTCTGGCAGGCGGAGGCGTACAAGGGCAAGACCGCCCTCCTGAGCGAGGAGCGCGAGACGATCGGGATGGCGCTCCTTCGCAAGGACCACCTCGACATCAACACGGAGGACCCGGCCCTGATCGACCAGGCGGTGGCCGACCTCAAGGAGCTCTACGACATCTGCAACATCAAGATCGGCGACCTCCAGTACCAGACGATCCCCGAGGGGACGGCCTGGCTGAACCAGGCTTGGTCGGGGGACATGATCGCCGCCTACATCTACTACCTGCCCAAGGGAACGCCTCCCACGGTGCTGTCGTACTGGAAAGCCGAGAAGGGCAAGGTGCCGGTGCAGAACGACTGCTTCTCGATCTGTGCGACGACGAAGAAGCCCGTGCTCGCCCACCACTTCCTCAACTACATGCTCGACAACGGCGTCTCGTACGAGAACTTCGTCGACTTCAACGGGTACCAACCGCCGCTCAACGAGATCGATCCGGCCACGCTCGTCACGGACGGGGTCGTGCCGGAGAACCTGGAGAACTGTGTCCTCACGAACGACGACTTCGGCCCCGACTCGCTGCAGTACATGACGCTGACCCAAGCCGGGCAGAAGCTCTGGCAGGACGGCTACTCGGACTTCCTGGCCGGAGGAAGCTAGAGGGAAGCCGTGTACCGGCGCTGGCTCTGGCCCGGGTTCGCGCTCCCGGGCGTCGTTTGGCTGATCGTCCTCTTCGTCGTGCCGTTCTACACGGTGATGGCGGTCGCCTTCGGCACGGTCGACCCGATCCTCTTCCAGGCGGTTCCGATCTGGAACCCGCTCGAGTGGAACGTCGGCTGGCTGAACGAGGTCCTCCACCGGCTCGGCCCCGGCGGGAACCTCACCGATGTGGCGTTGCGGACGCTCGAGTACGTCGCGATCGCGGTCGGGCTCAGCCTGCTGATCGGCTACCCCGTCGCCTACTACATCGCGCGGCTCGCCGGGCGGACGAAGGCCCTGCTCCTCATCCTGGTGATCGCCCCGCTCTGGATCAACTACCTGATGCGGATGCTGGCCTGGGTGAACCTGCTCGCGCCGGACGGCTACGTGAACCGCTTCCTCACCTACACGCACATCCTGAGCGAGCCGCGGGACTGGCTCGGAGGGCAGGCGTCGACCGTGATCCTCGCTCTCGTCTACGGCTATATCCCCTTCTTCATCCTGCCCCTCTTCGCGGCCCTCGACCGGATCGACCAGAGCCATCTCGAGGCCGCCCGTGATCTCGGCGCGAGCCGCTTCCGCACGTTCCTGCACGTGACCCTGCCCCTGTCGAAGCTCGGCATCCTCGGCGGTGCCGTCCTCATCGCTCTGCCGATGTTCGGCGACTACTACACGCCCAACATCGTCTCCGGGGCGGCCCAGACCTCGATGATCGGGAACCAGATCGACTTCTACTTCCACGGCGGGCCCCAGCCGACGATCGGCGCCGCGATCACGATCGTCCTCGCGGCGTTCCTTACCCTCCTCATGGCCTACTACCTGTGGACGATCCACCGGTCGACGCGGCAGGAACGGACGACGTGAGCTCGGTCGCCGAGGCCCCGGTCGCACCGCGGCCCTCTGCGTGGAGCCGGTTCCGCGGCTGGCTCTCGAACCCGTGGGGGCGCCCGCGCTTCCTGACCCTCGTCACCTGGGGGTACGTGGTCTGGTCGATCGTGCCCGTGCTGATCGCGGTGCAGTTCTCCTTCAACGCCACGCGCTCGCGGACGGTCTGGCAGGGCTTCTCGACCCGCTGGTACTGGGGCGACCCGGTCGACTCCGTCTGGCACGACCCGACTCTCCGCAACGCGCTCGCCCAGAGCCTCAAGCTCGCGGTCGCCGACGTCGTCATCGCGGTGCCGATCGGCGTGCTCCTGGCGATCGGCCTGGCCCGCTGGCACGGCCGCGGATCCGGGAGCTCGAACTTCCTCATGCTCTTCCCGCTCGTGACGCCGGAGATCGTCATGGGGGTCGCGCTCCTGCTCGTCTTCACCGAGCTGTTCACCTTCATCGGCACCGGCACGACCGCCCAGATCCTCGGCCACGTCACCTTCTCCATCTCCTTCGTGGTCGTGATCGTGCGCGGGCGGCTCTTCTCCATCGGCAGACAGTACGAAGAAGCGGCCGCCGACCTCGGCGCCTCGCCGACCGTGGCGCTCACGCGGGTCCTCCTGCCCCTGCTGATGCCGGCTATCGTCGCCAGCGCCGCGGTCGTCTTCGCGATCTCGCTCGACGACTTCGTGATCAGCCAGTGGCTCTCGAAGGGCGGCGAGACGGACACCGTGCCGGTCAAGATCTACAGCGCCACGCGGGCGGCGCCGCTCCCGTCGACGAACGCCATCGCGACGATCATGATGCTGCTCTCGCTGGCGTCGGTCACGCTCGGCTTCCTCGTTTGGCGCGCCTTCACCCGCGGCGAGCGGCGGGCCGGACAGTCGGTCGTGAGGGACATGGGCACCCTGCGCCGATCGGGGACATCTGAGGCGAGATGGCACGCGGAGAGATACGCCTTATCGGTCTGACCAAGCGATTCGCCGAGGTGACGGCGGTCGACCACATCGACCTCGAGGTCGACCCGGGCGAGTTCTTCTCCCTGCTCGGGCCGTCCGGCTGCGGGAAGACGACGACCCTCCGCATGATCGCCGGATTCGAGCAGCCGTCCGAGGGCCGGATCCTGCTCGACGGCACCGACGTCGCCTACACGCCCGCGCACAAGCGGAACGTGAACACCGTCTTCCAGAACTACGCGCTCTTCCCGCACCTCGACGTGTTCGACAACGTCGCCTTTGGCCTCCGGCGGGCGAAGCGGCCGAAGAGCGAGGTGAGGCAGCGGGCCTTGCAGGCGCTCGAGCTGGTGCAGCTCGGCGGTCTCGAGAGACGGAAGCCCTCACAGCTCTCGGGCGGGCAGCAGCAGCGCGTCGCCCTCGCGCGCGCACTCGTGCTCAACCCCTCGGTCCTCCTGCTCGACGAGCCCCTGGGAGCGCTCGACGCGAAGCTTCGAAAGACCCTCCAGATCGAGCTGAAGACGCTCCAGCGCGAGGTCGGGATCACGTTCATCTACGTGACCCACGACCAGGAGGAGGCGCTGACGATGTCGGACCGACTCGCGGTCATGAACGGCGGCAAGGTCGAGCAAATCGGCGCTCCGCAAGAGCGTCTACGAGGATCCCGAGACGCTGTTCGTCGCCGACTTCCTGGGCGTCTCCAACCTGATGGACGCGACCGCGCAGGGGGCACGCGACGGGCGCTGCCGGGTGCGCGCCGACACGTTCGAGCTCGCCGCCGGGAGCGGCGCCATCGACCTCACCGGCCCCGCAAAGATCGTGATCAGGCCGGAGCGGGTCGAGCTCGAGTCCCGCGAGGCCGCCTCCGGCCCCAACCGGCTCCCGGGAATGGTCGAGCGCCTTGTCTTCGTCGGCTCGGCGGTGCAGGTGATCGTCCGCGTTGCGACCGGCGAGGTGCTCCAGGTGCTCGTCCCGAACAGCGGCAAGGTGCTTCCCTACGAGCAGGGGACGCCGGTGCAGGTGTACCTGCCGGTCGATGCGCTGCGGGTGCTCGCGGCGCCGGAGGAAAGCGAGGCGGAGCCGGTGGAGCCGCACGCCGTCGCGGACGCATCAGGGCACGACTGAGTCGAGTCTCGGAGGGAGCTGGCTGAGCGTGCCCGCCAGCTCGGCGGCGACGCGCTCCATCAGCGGGATCGGCCCGGTCGTGATCCTCACGAAGCCTGCCAGGCCGAACTCGCTGCCCGCGCGGACGAGGAACCCGCGGCGGGCGAGGCCCTCGGTCAGGGCGACGTCGTCCACGCCGACGTCGGCGAGGAGGAAGTTCGCCTGCGACGGATACGGCGTCGCGCCCGCCTCGCGGAGGCGCTCCGCGAGCCGCTCCCGGCCTGCCTCGTTGGCCAGCCGGCGGTCGTCGATCAGGGCCGTCCGCTCCAGGCTCGCACGCCCGGCGGCGAGGGCCGCCCGGTTCACGTTGAAGGGCTCCAGGACGACGTCGATCATCGCGGCGAGGGGCTCGTCGACGATCGCGTAGCCGAGACGGAGTCCCGCGAGCCCGAAGATCTTGGAGAACGTGCGCATGACGACGATGGGGAGGCCGGCCTCGACGTCGCGCACCCGGTCGAGGCGAACCTCCGGATCCACGTACTCGACGTAGGCCTCGTCCACGACGACCGCGCAGCGGTCTGGGAGGCCTGCCAGGAGCCGCTCCCACTCCTCGCGCGTGACGAGAGCGCCGGTCGGGTTGTTCGGGTCGCACAGCCAGACCAGGCGCGCTTCGTGCTCGCGCGCAGCAGTCGCGAGGGCGTCGACGTCGTGGCGGAAGTCGCGGTTCGGCACCTCGACGACGGTGGCGCCCGCGGCGGCGCTGGTGGTGGCGTAGAGCCCGTAGGTCGGGGTCGTCTGGACGACCACGTCGCCCGGCTGGAGGAATGCGTGGACCACCGTGGCGATGAGCGCTTGGATCCCGTGGGCCGGGACGATCCGCTCGGGCGTCGTCCCGAGCCATGCGGCGAGGCTCTCCCGCAGGCCGGAGTAGGGCTCGGCCGGGTAGATCCACGCGCGCTCGAGCTCCGCGACGACTGCGTCCTCGACGCCGGGGAAGGGGCCCTCGAGGCCCTCGTTCCAGTTCAGCTTCACGATCTCGTCGAGCCCGTACGCCTCCTTCAGCTCCTCGACGCTGGCCCCGGGCCGGTAGGGCTCCAGGCCGAGGAGGGAGGGCCGGACGAAGCCGCTCCAGTCGGTCACGACCACATCTCCAGGAGCGCGCGCAGGTGCACCACCGCCGGGCCCTCCTGCGCGAAGGCGGCGGCCAGTGCCTCGGGCAGGCCCTCCGGCTCCACCGAGACGACCGGGACGCCGAAGGCCTCGACCAGCTCGCGGAAGTCGGGCTCGAACAGGTCGACGTCGGTCGTCTCGCCGAACTGGTCGCGCTGGTACTCGCGCAGGATCCCGTAGCCGCCGTCGTCGACGAGGAGGAGCTTCGCCTCGAGGCCGTGCTGGCGTGCGGCGGCGAGCTCGGCGATCCCGTAGTTGAAGCCGCCGTCGCCGGCGACCGCGAGCACCCGGCGGCCGGGCGCGGCGAGCGAGGCGCCGAGGGCCGCCGGCCACGCGTAGCCGAGCGTCCCGGAGCCGAGCGGATAGTGGAACGTGCGCGGCTCGTACACGGGGAAATGCGCCGCCGCCCAGTACGCCAGGATGGTCATGTCCCAGGCGGTCACGGCTTCGCGGGGGAGGGCGTCTCGGACGGTCTGGAGGAGCCCAAGCTCGGGCTCCCGACGCTGCTCCGCGATGCGCTGCCTCACCGCTGCCACCCGTTCGACCCCGTCGTCCCTCGGCGTGCCCGGGAGCCGCTGCGCGAGCGCGGCGAGCACTGCCTTCGCGTCGCCCGGGAGACCGAGCGCCTCGTAGCTCGCGCCGATCCGGCGCGGGTCGGCGTCCACGTGGATCAAGCGGCCCGAGAGCTCGAGGCCGTACTGCCCGGTCGTCTCCGCGCCGAGCTGGGTGCCAACGGCGAGGAGGACGTCCGCACCGCCGATGAGCTCACGTACGGCCGCCTCGTCCAGCGCGGTCCCGACGGCGAGCGGGTCGTCCTCGGGGAACGCGCCCTTGCCCATGTAGGTCGTCGCCACCGGCGCGCCGAGCCGCTCCGCGAGCGCGCGGAGCTCCTCCCAGGCACCGGAGCGGAGCACGCCGCCGCCGGCCCAGACGACGGGAGTGGCGGCGCCCGCGAGCACGTGCGCGGCCTCGTCGAGGAGCGCGCTGTCGGGGAGCGGGGGCGCCTCGGGGGTCGCGTCCAGCTCGCCGGCCCGGATGTCGGTCTCGCCGGCGAGGAGGTCGACGGGGATCTCCACGAAGACGGGCCCGCTCGGCGGTGTGAGCGCGCGGCGCCAGGCCTCCGCCAGCAGCTCGGGGATCTCCCCGGCGCTCTCCGTGCGTGCCGCCCACTTCACGACCGGCGCGAAGGAGGCCTTCTGGTCGGGCAGCTCGTGCAGGAAGCCGCGCCCGGCGCCGATCAGGTCGCGCGGGATCTGGCTGGCGATCGCCACGACCGGTACGTGCGCGCTCGCCGCCTCCATGAGCGCCGCGAGGGAGATGAGCGCGCCCGGGCCGGTGGAGAGGAGTAGCGGCGCAGGCCGGCCGCTCGTCCGCGCGTAGCCGTCTGCCGCGAACCCGGCCGAGAGCTCCGTGCGGAGCCCGACCGTCCTGATCGGGCTCGTCCGGAGGCCGTCCCAGACGGCCAGTGCGTGGATGCCGGGCACGCCGAACGTGACCTCCGCGCCCAGCGCCTCCAGGCACTCCGCGACCAGGCGTCCGCCGGTACGCGCTTTGACCGTCTGCCCCACAGCAGCGATCCTATCCAGGCCGATGCCGCGCGATCCCCGCCACGACATCCTCTTCGAGCCCGTGCAGATCGGGCCGAAGACGCTTCGGAACCGCTTCTACCAGGTGCCCCACTGCACGGGCTTCGGGAGCGAGAAGCCGGGCTCGCACGCCCGCTTCCGCGCCACGAAGGCCGAGGGCAGCTGGGCGGCGGTCTGCACCGAGGAGGCGCTGATCGCGCCCGACTCCGACTTCTTGCCCGTCGTCTCGCAGCGCGATCTGGGACGACGACGACGCGCGGAACCTCTCGCTGATGGGCGACGAGGCGCACGAGCACCGGGCACTGGCGGGGGTCGAGCTAGGCCCACGGCGGCGCGCACGGGAACACTCGCGTCCCGCTGGCCGGCGGTCGGGGCGCCGCAGATGGCCGACGACCACAACCATCTGTCCTAGCGACGGCGATCGACCCGGTGGGCATCGAGCGCATCCGGCTCTACTGGCCGCCGCCGCCCGGCTCGTCCGCGACGCCGGCCTCGACATCCTCTTCGTCTACGGCGGGCACTGCTACCTGCCGCTCCAGTTCCTCTCGCGCTTCTACAACAAGCGCACCGACGCGTACGGGGGCTCCTTGAGAACCGGGCCCGTTTTTGGCTGGAGACGCTGGAGGCCGTACGGGACGCCGTCGGCGACAACTGCGCGATCGCCGCCCGGATCGCGTCGACGCGCTCGGCCGGACGGGGTGGAGCTCGAAGAGGCGCTCGGGTTCATCCGCATCGCGGACCCCCTGGTCGACCTCTGGGACGTCAACATCGGCTCCATCGTCGAGTGGTCGAGGACTCGGGGTCGTCGCGCTTCTTCGACGAGGGCTGCGGCTTCCTGGACGGGGCGTGTGCGGGAGGCAACCGCGAAGCCGATCGTCGGCGTCGGGCGCCTGACGAGCCCGACCGCATGGCCGAGATCGTCTCGCTCGGCGCGTGGGATCTGGTCGGCGCGGCGAGGCCTTCGATGGCGGACCCATTCCTCCACAGGAAGGTGGAAGAGGGCCGCTACGGCGAGGTCCGGGAGTACATCGGCTGCAACGTCTGCGTGATCGCACGCCGAGAAGAGCAACCAGATCAGGTGCACCCAGAATGCGACCGCCGGAGAGGAGTTCCGGCGCGGCTGGCACCCCGAGCGCTTCGAGCGGGCCGCGGACCCCGACAGGGACGTGCTGGTCGTGGGCGCCGGCCCGGCCGGATGGAGTCGCGATCGTGCTCGGCAAGCGCGGCTTCCGCATTGTCCGCCTCGTGGAGGCAGAGCCCGAGGTCGGCGGCATCGCCCGCTGGCTTTCCGGAGCTGCCCGGACTCGACGAGTCGAGTCGGATCTTGGAACTGGCGCACGGTCCAGCTCTCCAAGCTTCCGAACGTCGAGGTGCCTCACCGGCCTGCGCCTCGACGCCGACGGCGTCCGCGAGTACGGCGCCGAGATCATCATCGTCGCGACCGGGGCGCGCTGGGCGGGGGACGGCCTCAACTTCGTCACGCACGAGCCGATCCCCGGCGCCGATGCCTCGCTCCCGCACGTGCTCACGCCGGAGCAGGTGATGCTCGAGGGGAAGGACGTCCGCCGGCGAGCGGGTGGTCGTCTTCGACTGCGGACGGCTACTTCATGGGCGCCGGGCTCGCCGAGAGGCTCCG
>CAWESB010000023.1:0-52010 GCA_963811635.1 uncultured Actinomycetes bacterium | reverse complement strand
CCACTCCGCCCCAGACCCCGCCCTTGGGAGGCTCCCGGTGCGCCTCCCGGTATGTACGCCACGCGGCCCGTTACCTCACGACCGCCCGCTCCCTCGCCGCGCTGCTGCGGCCCTGCCCCCGCCTGAGGCGTCACCGCGAGGCCCTCACGGGGGATGGATCCCGGGAGGGAAGTGAACCAGCCGGTGACCAGGGACAGGACAGGGGAGGCCCGCGACGTCCCGCAACGCGAGGCCCAGCTTCAAGCCGACGCTCGGACTCGAACCGAGGACCCCTTCATTACGAGTGAAGTGCTCTACCAGCTGAGCTACGTCGGCGTGGCTTGGAAAGCCAGCTTCGAGTATAGCCCCGGGCTGGCAAGCGTCCCAGATCGTCCGCCTCCTAGACGAGCTGCCCGCGCGCGACCACGTCTTCGATGACGCCATGACGCCGGCTCGTGCTCGTAGACGGGCGCCGCGACGCCGACTAGGCCGGCTGTTGCGCGGCCAGTCGCAGCGCGTCGAGCGTCTCCCCGATCAGAGCGGCGAGTTCGTGGATGTTCGTCTCGTCGGATTCGTCGAAGTCGCGCCCACCGCTCTTGTCGCTCAGCTGCAGCAGGCCGTAGACGCGACCGTCGTCGCCGCAGACGCACGTGGCCAGCCACCCCCGCATCGGCGGGTGGGCGTGCGCGAGCTCGCCGAAGCCGTGGTAGAGCGGGTGCGACAGCACCTCGGCTTCGGTCAGGCGGACGACCTCGCCGGGTGGGATCGTCATCCCGTGCAGGCCGTAGCCCTTCGGGTCGACTCGGAAGTCGCGGAAGGCGGCGTACTTCTCGCTCAAGCTGAAGTACTTACGCGCCTGCGAGGGGTCCTCGCCGACCCAGAGCTTGAGGGCTGCCTGTTCGGCGCCGGTCAGCGCGCGGGCGATCTGGCACGTGCGGCGCAGGATCGCGTCGAGTTGAGCGGCGAACTTCGATTCGAGCGAGGGGGCAGTGAGGATCGGCGTGATCTCGATTCCGACCTCACCGCTCTGCATTGCACTAGCCTAACGCGATCGGAGCCGTGCGCTCAGGCAGCTCCCCGGCGTTCCCAGACGTAGGCCTCATCTGCGCGATGCAAGGGCCCGTCGAACAGCGGGAGCCAGTGGCCGATGAGCGCCGAGCGGACTGGATCGTTGAAAAGCGCTCTCACCGACTCGTGCGCCCCTTCCCCCTCAAAGAGGAAGATGACCTCGCTCTCGGACAAGAAGATGAGGTGTCGGTCGAAGGCTTCCTCCAGATCCTCGGTGCTCAGAGCCGAGTGTTCGGCGAGAAGAGTCTGCGCTCGCTGATAACCGTCGGGATTCAGACGGGCGGTAAGGACGAAGCGATCCATGACGGCAAGCGTACCCTGCGGCCCGGGGCAGCGAGGTCAGGGGCATAACGAGCGGAGACGAGACGCCGCTCGCACACTCTCCAGCAGGAAAGGGGACGAGATGAAGATCGTTGTCATTGGCGGGACCGGCCTGATCGGGTCGAAGCTCGTCGAGAAGCTTCGGGTGCACGGCCACGAAGCCGTGCCGGCGTCGCCAGACTCGGGCGTCAACACCCTCACGGGCGAGGGCCTGGCCGAGGTCCTCGAGGGCGCTCAAGTCGTCGTCGACGTCTCGAACTCCCCCTCCTTCGAGGACGAGGCGGTGCTGGCGTTCTTCGAGACGTCGACGCGTAACCTCCTTAAGGCCGAATCGGCGGCGGGCGTCGGCCATCACGTCGCGTTGTCCGTCGTGGGCACCGACCGCCTCTCCGAGAGCGGGTACTTCCGCGCCAAGATCGCCCAGGAGAAGCTGATCGCGGGATCGCCGATCCCGTACTCGATCGTCCACGCGACGCAGTTCTTCGAGTTCTTCAAGAGCATCGCGGACGCTGCCACCGACGGTGACACCGTCCGACTCGCACCGGTTCTGATCCAGCCCATGGCCGCCGAGGACGTCGCGGCCGCGGTTGGCAGAACAGCTGTCGGGTCGCCTCTGAACGGCATCGTCGAGGTCGCGGGACCTGAGCAGTTCCGCCTCGACGAGTTCATCCGGCGAGGCCTCGAGGCGCGCGACGACCCACGCAGCGTGATCGCGGACCCGGACGCGCGCTACTTCGGAGCAAGGCTCAACGAGCGCACCCTCGTTCCCGGCGATGACGCCGGTCTCGCCGAGACCCACTTCGAGGACTGGCTCAGCCAATCCACGTAGAACCAGACACGTTGGCGCGGGGCGTTAGAGCACGAGCAGCTCACGTGTCGCCCGCGCGGCGACCACGTCCTCGCGCGCCCGCAGGACGACGACGCGAACCGGGGAGCCGGGGACGGCGATCTCCGCGTCCGGGTTCGCGTCCCGGTTCGTCGCATGGTCAAGCTCGACGCCGAGAAAGCCGAGCCGGGCGCAGACGTCGACGCGCACCCGCGGCGAGTTCTCGCCGACGCCCGCGGTGAAGACGAGTGCGTCGAGCCCGCCGAGGGCGCACCGCGCACGCGGCCACGGCCCCCGCCACTCGGTAGGTGAAGACCTCCAGGGCGAGCTGTGCATCGGGATCCTCCGTGGCCTCGAGCTCCTCGACCTGCCCCGACACCCCGGAGAGGCCGAGCAGGCCGGATCGATGCTCGAGCGCGTCCTCGATCTCCCCCGGCGTCGCGAGCTCGTGGCGCTGGAGGAACATGACGATCTCGGGGTCGATCGACCCGGACCTGGTCGCCATCGGAACGCCCTCCAACGGGCTGAACCCCATGGTCGTCTCGACCGAGCGTCCGTCGAGGACGGCCGTCACCGAGCAGCCGCCGCCGAGGTGGCAGACGACGAGGCGCCCGACGTCGACCTGCTCAGCCGCCCATTGAACGGAGAGGCCGTGGAAGCCGTAGCGTCGGATTCCCAGCTCCTCCCGCCACCTCTTCGGGACCGCGTAGGTCGCGGCCGCAGGCGGGAGCGAGGCATGGAACGCCGTGTCGAAGACCGCGACGTGCGGCACGTCCGGCAGGGACGCGCGCGCCGCGCCGATCGCCTCGAGCGCGGCCGCGTTGTGCAGGGGCGCGAGCTCCGTCAGCCGCTCGAGCTCGGCGACCACGCCGTCGTCGATGAGCACGGGATCGCGGAAGCGCTCTCCCCCGTGGACGACGCGGTGGGCGACGGCTGCGACCTCCGACGGCGCGTCCACGAGCGAGGACGCGCGCACCGCCGACCCGTCCGGGGCGACGAGCGAGAGCTTGAGGCTGGTGGATCCGGCGTTGACGACGAGGACGTCCGACACGCCGTCAGTACGGCCAGGTCCAGTCGCGGATCGCCGGGTCGTCCTCCCCATGCTCGCGCGTGTAGAGGCGGGCGCGAAGCCGCGCGTCCTCCATCGCCTGCCGGAAAGCGGCCGCGCGCTCGGCGAGCCCGGGGACCCGGTCGATGACGTCGATCACGAGGTGAAAGCGGTCGAGGTCGTTCAGCATGACCATGTCGAAGGGGGTCGTCGTCGTCCCTTCCTCCTTGTAGCCGCGCACGTGCAGATTCCGGTGGTTCGTGCGCCTGTAGGTCAGCCGGTGGATGAGCGTCGGGTAGCCGTGGAAGGCGAACACGATCGGCCGGTCGCTCGTGAACAGGGCGTCGAACTCGCGGTCCGGCAGCCCGTGCGGATGCTCGCTGTCGGGCTCGAGCCGCATGAGGTCGACGACGTTCACGACCCGCACCTTGAGGTCCGGCAGGTGCTCGCGCAGAAGCGCGGCGGCGGCCAGCGTCTCGACCGTGGGAATGTCGCCCGCGCAGCCGAGGACGACGTCGGGCTCGCCGGCCTCGTCGTTCGAGGCCCACTCCCAGATCCCGATCCCGCGCGCGCAGTGCATAAGCGCGTCCTCCATCGACAGGTACTGGAGGGCGGGCTGCTTCCCGGCGACGATCACGTTCACGTAGTGGCGGCTGCGCAGGCAGTGATCGGCGACGGAGAGGAGGCAGTTGGCGTCGGGCGGGAGATAGACACGCACGATCTCCGCCTTCTTGTTGACCACGTGGTCGATGAAGCCCGGATCCTGGTGCGAGAAGCCGTTGTGATCCTGGCGCCAGACGTGCGAGGAGAGCAGGTAGTTGAGCGACGCGACCGGGCGGCGCCAGGGAATCCCCCGCGTCACCTTCAGCCACTTCGCGTGCTGGTTCAGCATGGAGTCGACGATGTGGATGAACGCCTCGTAGCAGTTGAAGAGGCCATGCCGGCCCGTGAGCAGGTAGCCCTCGAGCCACCCCTGACAGAGATGCTCCGAAAGCACCTCCACGACGCGGCCGTCCGGTGAGAGACCTTCGTCCGTCGGCTCGATCTCGGCCTCCCATGCCCGCCCCGTCGCCTCGAAGACCGCGCTCAGGCGATTCGAGTCCGTCTCGTCCGGGCCGAACAGCCGGAAGTTCGTCGGGTTTCTCGCGATCACGTCCCGCAGGAAGACGCCGAGAACCCTCGTCGCCTCCGCCGTCTCGGTTCCAGGTTGCGAGACGTCGACCGCGTAGTCCTGGAACGCGGGGAGCACGAGGTCGCGAAGGAGCAGGCCGCCGTTCGCGTGCGGGTTGGCGCTCATGCGGCGGTCGCCCTCTGGGGCGAGAGCGCGGAGCTCGGGCAGCGAGCGTTCCGTCGTCGTCGAAGAGCTCTTCCGGCCGATAGCTCCGGAGCCAGTCTTCGAGGATTCGGCGGTGGTCGGCGTCCTCGCGGGCCCCGCTGACGGGCACCTGGTGCGAGCGCCAGGTGCCTTCCACCGGCTTGCCGTCCACCTCCTTCGGCCCCGTCCACCCCTTGGGGGTCCGCAGGATGAGCATCGGCCACCGCGGGCGTTGCGTCCGGCCCTCATCGCGCGCGGCCCGCTGAAAACCGGCGATCTCGTCGAGCGCCTCGTCGAGCGCGGCCGAGAGATCACGATGAACATCGGCCGGCTCGCTTCCGGAGACGAGGATCGGCCGCCAGCCGCACCCCTCGAGGAACGCGACCAGCTCCGCCTCGGGGATGCGGGCGAGCACGGTCGGGTTCGCGATCTTGTAGCCGTTGAGATGGAGGATCGGCAGGACCGCCCCATCCCTCCGCGGGTTGAGGAACTTGTTCGAGTGCCAACTCGTCGCCAGGGGGCCGGTCTCGGCCTCGCCGTCGCCCACGACGCACGCGACGACGAGGTCTGGGTTGTCGAAGGCGGCCCCGAACGCGTGCATGAGCGCGTAGCCGAGCTCGCCGCCCTCGTGGATCGAGCCCGGAGTCTCCGGCGCCGCGTGGCTGGGGATCCCACCCGGGAAAGAGAACTGCCGGAAGAGCTGCCGCAGCCCGTCCTCGCCGACGCCGACCCCAGAGTAGAGCTCGGTGTAGGTGCCCTCGAGGTAGGCGTTGGCGACGACGCCGGGCCCGCCGTGGCCGGGACCGGCGATATAGATGGCGTTCAGGTCGCGGGCCCTGATGACCCGATTCAGGTGCGCCCAGATCAGGTTGAGGCCGGGCGTCGTGCCGAAATGCCCGAGCAGCCGCGGCTTCACGTGCTCGGCCTCGAGCGGCTCGCGCAGGAGCGGGTTGTCGAGCAGGTAGATCTGCCCGACCGAGAGGTAGTTCGCGGCGCGCCAGTACGCGTCGATGAGCTGAAGCTCGGTCTCTTGCAGCACTGCCTGGCTCATATCCAGCCGAACGCAGCCTAACCGTCGCGACGAGCGGGCTTTCGGGCCCGTCCCGCAGGCGACGCGTGGAGGCTGCCCAGGTCGAGCGCGATGAGCGAGGATCAACGTGCCCGTCCAGAAGTTCACCGGATCAAAGAGGAGCGGCTCGTTGTCCCCGACCAGGTCGAAGATGAACCAGATCACCAGCCAGATGAGCGTCACGGTTCCTCCTTTTCGTCGACGTCCTGCAAGGAAACGCCGGGCCGTCGGTGGGGGTCCCGACGGCCCGGCGTTCGGCGCCGGGGGAGCAGGCGAGCCGCCTAGGCGGGTACCGCCTTCTCGGCTCTCGCGGCCTCGGCCTCGGAGTGGCGCAGCGCGCCGCCGATTGCGAGCACCAGGAACCCGACGCCGGTCAGGATCAGCGCGATCCCGACGACGATGCCGAAGAGCGCGAGCTGCTCGGCCAGGTACGACAGGTTGAGTGCCGTCGACAGCGAGGTCTCGGTCACCCATGTGTTCCGCGCGCCGTTCGGGACGGGGTTGCCCTCTTCGTCCGTCAAGGCGGCGGCCTCGTCGCTCGTGCCGGCCGGGTTCTCGGGGTCGTCGGCTGCGATGAAACGCCCCATCTGCGCGTAGGTCAGGCCGCCGGAGGATTCGAGCGCGTGGATGCGCATGTACTGCGAGAAGCAGCGCGCGTCGTCCCCGGTCTCGATGGGCTGGTCAGCGACGTCGCAGGACGGGGCGCTCACGCCCTCGAGTCCAGCTTCGTCGATTCCGGCCTGGATGGCCGAGGGGCTCATATCGGGCGAGCCGACGATCTGCTCGCGCTTGAGCTCGTCGCTCACGGTGCTACGGGCGTCGAAGCTCAGAAGGAGCGCGCCGATGCCGAACGCGATCAGCAGGACCCCTGCGAGCATTCCTCCGTACTCGAATACCTTCCGCTTCGTCATCTTGCTCTCCTTCCGGGTTGGCGTGACCAGAGCTTCGCCTGACCCGGGAAGCATGCCATCCGGGGCTGCGCCGACCCTGATTGCGGGGCATCCGCCGGCCCGCTTCGGGTTTTCCGCAGAGGCACGACGTGGCCATAGCCCGGCTCCGTAACGAGTCTGGAGCGCGTCCCGCTGGGCCGTCCGACGGCGGGTGAGCGCCGGCTTCACCGCTGACCTCGGGGCACCGTGTCACGTGATGGCGACGCTAGTATGCGGCGGTCCTCGTTAGGAGGAGCGCGTTGGCCGCCGACAGCCCCTCGACACCCCCGCCCCAGCAGGGAACCAACTGGACGATCGGGCGCATCCTGCTCGTCGTGCTCGGGAGCATCGTCGCGCTCCTGGGCGCCGGGCTCCTCGCCGCGGGTGGCACCCTCCTCTGGGCTGACCAGACCAAGCGCGACGACGACGGCTTTCTGACGACGCCGACCGAGCGCTTCGAGAGCGACTCCTTCGCGATCGTCTCCGACGACATCGACCTCTTCGAGGCCGATACCGGTTCGGATTGGATCCTGTCCGAGGGCGTACTCGGGGACATCCACATCCGCGCCGAGGACGCCGGCGGCGGGGAGACCTTCGTCGGGATCGGGCCGACCGAGGACGTGGACGCCTATCTCGGCGGCGTCGAGCACGACGAGGTGAAGGACCTCGACTTCGACCCGTTCTCCGTGCGCTACCGGAGCACGGCGGGGGGCGACCCGGCCGGCCCGCCGACCGAGCAGACGTTCTGGGCGGCCTCGGCCGCGGGCGCGGGTGAGCAGACGGCCGTCTGGGAGCCCGAGTCGGGCAACTGGACAATCGTCGTCATGAACGCGGACGGCTCGAGGGGCATCGCCGTCGACCTCGCCGCCGGAGCGAAGGCGAGCTTCCTGCTCTGGCTGGCAATCGGGCTCATGATCGCGGGCCTGCTCGTGGCCGCGGGCGGAGTGGCCATGATCGTCCTCGGCGCCCGCGGGGCCATGCGCAGCACGCCCGCAGCGGCGCCGGGCGCCGCACCCGCTGCGGTTGCGGTCTCAGGGCCGGGAGCCCCGACCGGGCCGACCGTCTACCCAGTTGCGCTGCGGGGAGACCTGGACCCCCAGCTCGGCCGCTGGCTCTGGCTCGTCAAGTGGCTGCTGGCGATCCCGCACTACGTCGTCCTCCTCTTCCTGTGGGTCGCGTTCTGGATCCTCACGATCGTCGCGTTCTTCGCCATCCTCTTCACGGGCCGCTACCCACGGGGGATCTTCGACTTCAACGTCGGCGTACTGCGCTGGACCTGGCGGGTCGGCTTCTACTCCTACTGGGCGCTCGGCACCGACCGCTACCCGCCCTTCACGCTGAATTCCGCGCCCGACTACCCGGCCACGCTGGAGATCGCCTACCCGGAGCGGCTCTCGCACTGGCTGCCGCTCGTCAAGTGGCTGCTCGCGATTCCGCATCTGATCCTCGTCGGGATCTTCGTCGGCGGCTGGGGCTGGGGGTGGGACTGGGACTGGACGGACGGGGGCGTCTGGGGGCTCGGGATCGCCGGCCTCGTCGGCATCCTCGTCGTCATCGCCGCGTTCGTCCTCCTGTTCACCGGCCGCTACCCGCGCTCGCTCTTCGACTTCACGCTGGGACTCGACCGCTGGGTCTTCCGGGTCGCGGCGTACGTGAGCCTGATGCGGGACGAATATCCGCCGTTCCGGCTCGACATGGGCCCGTCCGAGCCGGGCGCAGACCCCGGGCCGGCGGAGTTGCCTCCGCCGGCCGTATAAGCCCGCTCAGGCGGTCGCCTCGGCGGGCGGCCAGGATCAGTGGGAGGCCGTGCCGTCCACCTTGCCGACCTTGAGGAGGCCCACCTGGCCGAGGTCGACATGCGCGAAGGCGTGGCTGACGAACGGGTAGAGGCCCGGCTCGTCGATCTTCACATCGAAGATCCCGCCTCCCCCCGCCGGCACGAGGACCGTCTGAACGCCGGTCTGCGGTGGGCTCGCGACGTCGGCGTTGACCCAGGCACGGTCGAAGATCGTGCCGACGACGTGGAAGTTGGTGTCCAGGGTCGGGCCAGCGGCCACGACGTAGAAGCGGACGGTCTCGCCCGGCTTCGACGTCAGCGGGTGCGTGACGTACTGGTTGGCGTAGCCGTTGAAGGTCGTCCAGTCCGGCGCCATCGCGCGCGCCTTGTCCATGTTCAGGCTGGCCGGCTTGGCGATGCCGTCGCCGTCCATGTACCACTCGCTGCCCACGAGCACGTACTCGTGGTCGGCCTTCGGCAGCGGCTTCGCCGGATCGACGACGATCGCGCCGTACATGCCGTTGGCGATATGGGCCAGCACCGGCTTGGTGCCGCAGTGGTACATGTAGACGCCGGGGTCGCCGGCCTTGAACCTGAAGGTGAAGGAGTCGCCGGGAGCGACGTCCTTGAACGCGACGTTGGGCGCGATCCGCGCTGCGTGGAAGTCGATCGAGTGCGGGATCGAGCCGCCGTTCGTCAGGGTCATCTCGACCGTCTGGCCTTCGCGGACGTGCACGACAGGTCCGGGAGCTCCATGGCCGTCGAAGGCCCAGGTGTTGTACTTCACGCCCGGCGCGACCTCGACGACCATGTCCTTCAAGGTCATCTGCACCTTGACGAGGTTGCCGGCGGGGACTGCCGGAAGCAACGCGTCTGTCGCAGCGTGCGCTTCGGCCAGCTCGGCGGCGTTGTCCGGGACGACGCCCGCAAAGCTGTCGAGCGGCAGGGCGGTGTTGTGGTCTGCGGCAGGAGCGGTCGCGGCGCGGCGCCTGCGGCGCGGCGCCGGCCGCGTCGTCGCTGTTCCGGGCGTCGGCCCACATCAGAAGGGCGAAGAAGCCGAGAACGGCGACCAGGATGCCCAGGAGCACGGCGGCAACCTTGAAGAACGCGCCTGAATCGGTCTCGCGGTGTCGCTGGTGGTAGCCAGGGGCGGAATGGGTTGCCATCGTCTCTCCTCAGGTCTCGAATGCCTGCTTCGAGGGTACGGGCGCACGCGGCAAGCGGCGTCCGGGCCAAACCGCATCCGCGCTTGGACTTCCCGCAGGCCGACCTGCGGGTTTACCACAGCTCGAGCTGAGCCTCGACGCCGCGCGAGGGGCCGAGCGGGCAAGCCTCCGCGCTCGAGATCACGGGATCAAGACTTCGGCGAGCGGCCGCCGAAGGGCAGGACCTGCCTGCGGCGCGTACCCGAGGCGCAGCAGGAGCTGTGGCTCACCGAAGTCACCGAGGAGCCGTCGGACCTCCGTCCGCAGCCCGGGCACCTCGAGCGCCTGATTCAGGAAGGATGCGGCCGCACCTTCGGCAGTGGCCAGGAGCAGGACCCGCTCGAGGGCCCGGCCCGCCCGGACCCAGTCGGCCGGCTCGTCCCCATCGGTGACGATTGCAGCGAGGAGCGGCGAGGCGTAGACCAGGTCGCGGGTCTTCGCGGCCTGCGAGCGTCCCAGGTCGAGCCAGCGAACCGCGAACGCCGCAAAGCGCGACGCGAGCCTTCCGAAGCCGAGCGCGTAGCCCGGAATGCCGTCGCGCTGCCGCGATCCGTTCGGCCGGAACCAGGCGGCCAGCTCGCGGCGAAAGCGCTTGTCCTTGAACTGCGTCACGTCTGCCCTCGCGAGCAGCTCGGCCAACGCCTCTCGGCGATCGTCGCCCGCGATCGTGACGAAGCGGGCTCCCTCCGAAGCCGCCGCGGCCTCGAGCTGGGCGATGACCGCGTCGGGCAACTGCCGGGCGTAGAACGGCTGCCGATTCGTGCGTCGATGCTGAATGGCTTCGAACAGGGCTTCCTCGCACCGGCTCGGCCGACGGGTGCGCCCGGGCGCAATGCGAGCAACGAGCGCGGGCTCCTCTGGATCCGGAAGGAAGGTGACGTCCGCTTCCCGACCCTTATGTGCAAGCGCGAGCTCGAGGTTGACGAGTGCCGCACCGCAGCTGATGACCAGCTCCCGACCCTCCGGGTCCGCGGCCGAGAGCTTGCGGCTCGGGTCCGCGAAGAGATCGACCGCATCTTCGTCGACCCGGAAGGTCCACGGCTGCGAGTTGTGGCTCGACGGCGCAAGCACCGCCTGCTCCACGGCGAACCGAAGGACGTCGTCCGCCATCCTCAGCTCTCGCGTTCAGGAGGGACGACGACCACGGGGCATGGCGCGTGGTGGACGCACTGGGCGCTCACGGATCCGAGTAGAAGCCCCGTGAATCCGCCACGGCCGCGCGAACCGACGACCAGTAGGTCGGCGTCATGCGCGGCGGTGATGAGCGCCGTCGCTGCGTGGCTCTCGACGAGCTCGCCGTCGACCTCGACGCCACCCTCCGTCCTTCGCCCGGCAAGGGAGTCGTCGAGCACGCGCCCGGCCGCGGCAGCCAGGTGTGCGTAGACCTCCTCGTCCGATGGTTGGATCGGAGGAGAGCCGATCACCCAGGGGTCGGGAATCGCATCGATCAGCGGCACCATCCAGGCGTGGATCACCTTCAGCTGTGAGCCCCGGAGACGAGCTTCCCCGACGGCCCAGTCGAGCGCCCTCGCGCCACCGGGGGAGCCGTCGACGCCGACGACGATGCGACGCCCTTCGACTGGGTCAGTTGTTCCGTCTCGTTCATGAGGCGAGGGTCGCGCGCGCGGACCCTCCCGGCGTCGGTGCGACCACCGATCTGCCGTGCGGCCAACTACCGACGCGGCCCTGCCACGCCTGGGCGAGTCTCCGACCCGAGGCGCCTCACCGATGCCGCTGCTTGCCGACTACCCGCTTCGCCGCTCGCTCGGCCTGCTCGCGCTGGCCGCCTTGGTGGCGGTCGGGCTCGCACTGCTCCTCGGCAAGGCGGCGGGCTACGCCAGCCTCGCCGACTCCCTTCGCTCGGCGGATCCGGTTTGGCTCGCCGGCTGCCTCGCGGGCGAGGTAATTGCCTATGTCGGCTACATCCTCGCCTTCCGCGGAGTGGCGGCTGCGATCGGGGGGCCAAGGCTGGACGGCTGGACTACGACCGCGGTCGTCTTCGCGAGCCTCGGTGCGACGCGCCTGCTGGCCGCCGGAGGCGCCGGCGGTCTCGCGCTCGACTACTGGGCCCTGCGCAAGACGGGGATCAGCCGCCACGAGTCAGTCGTCAGGGTCCTCGGCCTCAACACGCTCCTGTACGGTGTCTTCGGCCTCGTGGCCTGGAGCGCGGCCGCCGCGCTCCTTCTCTCGGACGACCCGCCGCCGGCGCTCGTCCTTCCGTGGATCCTGGGCGTCCCTGTCCTCTTCATCGCCGCGGGCCTCGTGAGCTCGGCGAGCCGAGCGCGGACGTTGCTGAGGCGCGACCGCGGCCGTCTCCACACCCTCCTAGCGGACGCCGTGGGCGGCGTCGTTCTCATCCGCAAGCAGCTCGCGCGCGGCGAGTTCCGCCTTTCGAGCATGCTCGGCGCAGGGCTTTACTGGACGGGCGACATCCTCTGTCTCTGGGCGGCACTGCGCGCCTTCGGAGGCGATCTTTCCCTCGCGGCGGTGGTCGTCGCCTATGCGACGGGCTACGTCGCGACGCTCGTCCCGCTGCCGACCGGCGGGGTCGGCGGCGTCGAAGCGGCGATGACGTTCGCACTCGTGGCGGTCGGCGCTCCCCTGGCGACCGCGGTCCTGGGCGTGCTCGCCTACCGGCTCTTCAGCTTCTGGCTGCCGACGTTGCCTGGTCTGGCAGTGTTGCCGTCCCTCCCGCGCCTCGGACGGCGCCTGGAACGCTGCGGGGCACCCGCCGCGACTTCTCTCGCCGAGAAGGGGGCGTCGCTCGGAGACTGACTTCGCCGGCCTGGTGCCCGACGGCGGCTCGCTTGTTATCGAGCCGAGCTGTGCGAATCGCGATTACTGAAGGATTCCGACGCATCGGCGGCATGGAAAGTGTTGCCTGCGGTGAGCACGTATTCAGATTCTTACCCTGCAGCGGCACCTCGACGCGTTCGGGTGACCTCAACGCACGATCACGGTCGGGCACGAGGCGTGGTGGGCGCACTGCTGACCCACGGACCCGAGCAGAAGGCCCGTGAAGCCGCCGTGCCCGCGCGAGCCGACGACGAGGAGATCCGCGTCTTTCGCCGCTTCGATGAGGGCGTCCGCGGCTTGGTCGTGGCACACCTTCGCCTCGACCTCAAGCCCTTGCTCTCGCAGTCGCTCGGCGGCCGTGCGGGCGACGTTCTCGGCCCCGTTCTGCGCCGACTCCTCGACGGTGGGGCTCACCATCGGCGCATACGCGGCGGAATAGACAGTCGCCGGGATATGCCAGGCAGTCACGATACGCACTGACGCTCCCCATCGCCGGGCTTCGTCGGCGGCGAAGGCCACTGCCCGGTCCGCAGACTCCGACCCGTCCGTTCCGACGACGATAAGGCGGGCCTCTTTGGATGCGCTCATGTCGGCTCCTCGCTCACGTGGCTTGCGTTGAGCCTCGCATCGGCCAGGGTGCTGGTCATCCGCATCGACCACCTGTGTCGGTCGTGGGAAACTACGGAAATGGGCTGCTTCGCAGGCGGTCGTGCGGAGACGGCGAACCTCACGGGAGATGGCAGCCGACGAAGCTCAGCACTTCCCGGCGGCGAGCCTCGACGCGCTCCCGCCGGATGCGATGGCGCATCGGGCCGAACAGGTCGGCTTCTCCAAGACCGAGCTTTCCGCAGCGAAGCTCATCCCCCTCGCCGTTCTCGCCGGAGCGTTCATCGGCTTGGGAGCCGTCTTCGCCACTACGGTCACCGCCGGCGGCACCGAGATCCCGTTCGGCGTCACGCGGCTTCTCGCCGGGGTGACGTTCTCGCTCGGGCTTGTCCTCGTGGTCGTGGCGGGCGCCGAGTTGTCGCAGCGGCCGGGGCAGCCGTCATCCGCGTCCTCCACCGAGCCGCACCGCGGGAAACTACGGAACCTGGAGTCCTCCATCCTGACCGGGAAGGCCGCAGGCGAACTGCAGCGAACCTGACCGCAATGGCGACGTCGCCCGAGGACGCTAGGCATTTCCCGGCAACCGGTCTCGAGGCGCTCCCACCCGGCGCAATGGCGTCGCGCGCCGAGGACGTCGGCGCGTCCAAGGCGCGTCTTCCCGCGGCGCAACTCCTCCCCCTCGCCGTTCTTGCAGGCGCCTTCATCGCGATGGGTGCAGTGTTCGCCACCACGGTGACGGCCGGGAGCGCAGACCTACCCTTCGGCGTGACTCGACTCCTGGCCGGCCTGACCTTCTCGCTGGGCCTCATCCTGGTGGTGGTCGCGGGCGCCGAGCTCTTCACGGGCAACAACCTCATCGTCATGGCCTGGGCGGGACGGCGGGTCGCCACAGCACGTCTCCTCTGGATCTGGACGCTCGTCTACGTGGGGAACTTCGTCGGCGCCATCGCAACTGCGGGACTCGTCTATCTCGCGCGCCAGTACGAGCTCGGAGGCGGCGCGGTCGGGGAACAGGCACTCGCCATCGGCGTTGCCAAGACCTCGCTGGGCTTCGGCCAGGCCGTCGTGCTGGGAGCGCTCTGCAACGCCCTCGTGTGCCTGGCGATCTGGCTGACCTACAGCGCCCGCACGACCGCCGACAAGATCCTCGCCGTCGTGCCCCCGATCGCAGCATTCGTCGCGGCGGGCTTCGAGCACAGCGTCGCGAACATGTACTTCATCCCCTTCGCGCTCTTCGTCAAGAGCGACTCGGACGCAGTCGCCTCGGCCGGCAGCGCCGCGGATATCTCAGGCCTGACCTGGGGAGCGTTCTTCGTCGACAACCTGCTGCCCGTCACCATCGGGAACCTTGTGGGAGGGACGCTCATGGTCGGCGCGGTCTACTGGTTCGTCTACCTTCGCGGCAGCGACAGCTCCCGGAGGTGACCCGGCCCGCAGCTCGCCTCCCGGCGCGAAGCGCTCGTCGGTGAGCCAGAGCCCGAGCACGGCGAGCCCGGCGCCGCCGATGACAGTCAGCCACCCGGCGGGACCCGGGAGCGCGAGCTCGAAGAACTCGCGCGTGAACGGCAGCGCGAGCACGACGGCGTAGGCCCCCAGGAGCGCGAGGCAGAGCATGCTGACGGCCGCGCTGCGTGTTCGACCGGCCGCCTCCAGCACGAGGATCAGGTAGAGCCCGACCAGGATGAGGACGGAGACGGCGACCGTGCGCGCCTCCACGAGGCCGAGGTCGAGCACGTAGAACGAGAAGAGGTAGCTCGAGAGCACCCCCAGACCGGCGGCGGTTCCGGCGGGGACGGCGAAGTGACCGATGTCGCGTAGGAAGCCGGTGCGCAAAGGACGGCCCGAGCTCGGAGCGAGCGCGAGGAAGAAGGCCGGAATTCCGACGGCGAGGCTCGCCGCGAGGGTCAGGTGCCTCGGCAGGAGCGGATAGGCGATCGGGGTCAGGCCGATGGACAGGATGAGGAACGCTGCGAACGCTGACTTGGAGACGAAGAGCTTCGCGACCCGCTGCAAGTTCCTGAGGATCTTCCGGCCCTCTTCGACCATTGAAGGGACGGCCGAGAACTCCCCGCGCACGAGGACGATGTCGGCCACGCTCTTGGCGATCTGGGCGCCGGTGCCCTGCGCGATGGCGAGCCGGGCCGCCTTCAGGGCAGGGACGTCATTGACGCCGTCGCCCACCATGGCGACGTAGCGGCCGGAGCGCGCAAGGGCCTCGACGAAGCGCTTCTTGCCCTCGGGCGAGATCCTCCCCACGACCGAGGCCTGCGCCGCCACGCGCTCGAGCGCGGAATCGTCTTCGGGCAACGTCCGTCCGTCCACGGGCTTCGCCGCGGCGATTCCGGCGTCGTTCGCGATGGCGGCCACCGTATCGGGGGCATCGCCGGAGATGACCTTCAGCTCGATGCCCTGGGCGTAGAAGAAGGCGACCGTCTCGTGCGCGTCCTGACGAAGGCGCTCGGCCAGGATGACCAGGCCGAGCGTCGCAAGGCCGTCCGGCGGCTCGACGGGATCCTCGTCGTCGAATCGGTCGGTGGCGGTGCCGAAGGCGAGCACCCGGCGGCCGCTCGCCGCCTCCTCGGCCGCGCGACGGGCCAGCTCGCCGAGCGGGAAGAGCTCCGGCGCGCCGAGCACGTAGCCCGTGCCGTCGATCCGAAGCGCACTCCACCCGCGTCGGGAGGCGAATGGCACGTACGCCTCGACCTCGGCGGCCTCTGCGCCTCGCGCCTCAGCGATCGCGTTCAGCGTGACGTTCCGGCTCGGGGAGCTCGCCGCGAAGCGCGCAATCGCCTCCGCCAGCCTCGCGCCGGTCTCGGAAGGGAGCGGAACGAGCTCGACGACGCGGAGCGTCCCTTCCGTGAGCGTGCCGGTCTTGTCCAGGCACACGACATCAACTGCGGCCAGCGACTCGATCGCGTTGAGCTGCTGGGCGAGGGCGCCTCGGCGGGCCATTCGGATCGCTGCGACCGCGTACGTGAGGCTCGTGAGAAGGATCAGCCCTTCCGGGACGAGACTGACGACGGCCGCGACCGACCGGGAAACCGCCTCGTCCACGTCGACCTCGAGCTCCCAGAGCGCGAAACCGAGCAGAAGGGCGAGCGGGACCATCGCCCCCACGAGGATGATCAGCAGCTGGTTGAGGGCCCGTTCGAGCGGGGAGCGCGGATGGCGGAACAGCCGCGCCTCGCCCGCAATCCGCTCGGCATAGCTCTCGGCCCCCACCGCCGTGACGACGTAGGAGCCCGCACCCTCGACCGCGAACGATCCCGACCGCACGTGCTCGCCGACGTGGCGGGCAACTGGCTCCGACTCGCCTGTGAGCACCGATTCGTCGAGCCGCAAGCCGGCCGTCTCGACCAGGTCGCCGTCCGCGACCAGCTGGTCGCCCGACCCCAGCCGCACGAGATCGCCGTCCACGACCTCGGCGACGTGGAGCCGCCGAGGCTGCCCGTCCCGGAGGGCCGTTGCAGTCGGTGCGACCAGGGCCGCCAGGCTGTCCAGCGCCTTCTTGGCGCGTACCTCCTGGACAATGCCGATCGCGGAGTTGGCGACGATGATGCCGAGGAACAAGGAGTCGCGCCAGTCCCCGAACGCGAGCGTGAGCGCGCCGAGAATCGCGAGGATCAGGTTGAAGATCGTGAAGACGTTGGCCCGGACGATGCTCGCGTACGAGCGGCTCGTCGCCGGGGCCTGTACGGGACCGCGGGCGAGAAGCCGTCTCCGGGCCTCGTCGGCGCTGAGGCCGAGCTGCTCAGGTTGCGCGACGCTCACAGGCGGGACGTCCTGCACGCCGAGTCACCGTATCGCGGTGCGGCCGCAGGCCGTCAGGGCGACGGGCTCGACGACTGGATCTCGATCCGGCGCGGCTCACCGTCGTGCACCTGAGCGCGCAGGACGAGCCTCCCGTGCTCGAAGGCCGCATGGAGGTCCTCGCCGGAGACGAGGTCCGGAAGACGGAAGACGAACTCGAAGCTCGAGTCGGACCCGGGCCGGCGGAGGTCGCGCCCGCACACCGTAAGCAGCCGGCCGGTCAGGCTGACGTCGAAGTCGCGCGCATCGAGCCCAGGCGCGTCGACCTCGACGCGGTACTCGACCGGCCCGTCTACGACATGGGCGGTGGGCTCGAGCTCGGCCGCCTGCCGCGCTGGATCGTCCTGGCGTCGACGGGGGCTCACCTCGCGGTGTCCCGGTCCATCCGAAGCACGATGCACTCGGCACGCGGCTCGATCTCGAGGACGTCGTCAACCGGAACGGCGTACACGCGCTTCGCGAAGAGTCCTCCGCGGACGACGAGCACGTCGGGCTCGCCTTCCGGGCCGACAAGCTCCTCGACGATCCCGAGCTTGCGAGTCTCATCCACGACACGGAAGCCCTCACAGTGGCCGAGCCAGTACTCGCGAGACCAGGGCTCCGGGTCGGTGTCCGTGTGCATGACCGTCATGTCCTCACCTCCTCGCGCCCAGTGTCCTCCCCACTTGCGTCCCCGACATCCGGCTCTCTTCTGATCTCGAGTGAGGAATTTTCCGCAGCCCGAGCGAGACGCCGCCGGAGGAGACCCTTCCTGGCTTCCTCGAGCGCAAGAACCGCAGGCGGCCAGAGCAGCAGGAACGCCCAGTGCGAGGCGCCGAGCGAGCTCATGTGGAAGACCTCCGAGAGGCCGGGTGTGTTGGAAAGGACGATGACCATCACGATCTCGGTGACGATGCCGGCAAGCAGGAGCCGGTTCGAGAGAAGACCGACGGAAAACACCGAGCGAGAGTTCGTGCGCCACGCGAGGCCGGCGCCCACCTGAGCCATGACGATCCCGGCCATCGTCATGGTGGTTGCCTGAAGATAGATGTCCCCCGAATCGGCGAGCGCTTCCCAAGGGCGCCAGCCTGCGAGCAGGTAGGCGACGAAGAAGCTCGCCATGGCGGCGAGCCCTTCCAGCGGTCCGATCCATCCGAACACACGCGCCATGACAGGCCCGTTCAGGAGGCGCTCAGCCCGGGGCCGGGGCGGGCGACTCATCGTTCCCGGCTCGGCACGCTCGGTACCCAGCGCAAGTGCCGGGAGCATGTCCGTCCCGAGGTCGATGGCGAGGACCTGCATCACGACCAGCGGCAGGGGAATCGCGCCGCCGCTCAGGCCCCACACGAGGAACGGCACAAGCTCGCCGACGTTCGAGCAGAAGTGGTACCCGGCGAACCGCCGGATGTTGTCGTAGACGGCCCGGCCTTCCTCGACGGCCGCGACGACGGAGGCGAAGTTGTCGTCCAGCAGGATGATGTCCGCGGCCTCTTTGGCCACGTCGGTGCCGGTCTTGCCCATCGCAAGCCCGATGTCCGCCTCCTTGAGGGCAGGCGCGTCGTTCACGCCGTCGCCGGTCATCGCGACGATCTCGCCCTCGCCTCGCAGGACGTGGGCAAGCCGCAGCTTCTGCTCGGGGTCGATGCGGGCGAACACGACGTCGCGCTCCTCGAGGTGCCGGCGAAGCTCGTCGTCGACCATCCCAGCAAGCGCCACGCCGGTGATCACCTGCGCGTCCCCCTCGAGGAGGCCGATGCGCCGGGCGACAGCCTCGGCGGTGAGCGCGCTGTCGCCCGTGACCATGAGGACGCGCAGGCCTGCTCGACCGCAGCGGGCGACGGCGTCGGCCACCTCGGGCCGGGGCGGGTCGAGCATGCCGACCAGGCCGAGCAGCTCTAGGTCGCGCTCGACCTCCTCGGCAGCCTCGCCGACACCTGCGGGGAGGAGCTGTCTCGCAACTGCGAGCACCCGTAGCGCCTCACGCTCCATCTCCTCCGCGGCGGCAGTCACCCTCGCTTGGTCCTCGGCCGAGAGCGTCGTCCGCGGGAGCACGATCTCGGCGGCTCCCTTGACGTAGGCAATACGGTCGTCGCCGGCAAGGTGCACCGTGGTCATCCGCTTTCGCTCGGAGCTGAACGGGACCTCTGCGAGGCGCGGGAAGCGAGCGGCCTCCTGCTCGTGGCGGAGCCCTCCCTTTTCCGCGAGGACAACCAATGCGCCCTCGGTCGGGTCTCCGAGGACCGACCAGCGCTCCTCCTTCTGGACGAGCCGCGCGTTGTTGCAGAGCAGCCCTGCCCGCAGAAGCTCGCGCACCGACACCGGGTCGATCACCTGTCCGTCCGAGCTGAAACGTCCGAACGGGTCATATCCGGCGCCCTCGACGTCGATGAAGCCTCCCGCCGTCCAGAGCCGCTGAACAGTCATCTCGTCCTTCGTCAGCGTGCCCGTCTTGTCGGTGCAGATGACCGTCGTCTCGCCCAGGGTCTCCACCGACGACAGCCGGCGCACGAGCGCGTGCCGGCGCGCCATTCGCTGCGTGGCGAGCGCGAGCGAGAGCGTCACGGTCGGCAGCAGGCCTTCCGGGACGAGCGCGACCATGACGCCGATCGCGAAGACAAAACGGTCGGAGACTTCCATCCCCGCGAAGCCGGCTGCGACGAAGAAGAGCGTCCCGATGCCCACAGCCAGAACGGCGACGAAGCGGGTGACGCGCACGAGCTGACGCTCGAGCGGGCTCTGCCCGTGCCCTGTGCGCTGGGCGAGATCGGCGATCCGCCCGAAGCGGGTGCGCATCCCGGTCTCGGTGACGAGAGCTTCGGCGGACCCGCCTGTGACGAACGTCCCGGCGAAGATGCGGCCCGCGGGCTCGACGGGATATGCCTCGCCGGTGAGCGTCGCCTCGTCCACGCGCAGGTCGTGCACCTCGACGAGCTCGGCGTCGGCGCAGATTTTGTCCCCGGGCGCCAGCAGCAGGAGGTCGCCCGGGACGACGTCCTCGCTTCTGATCGCCGCGGCCCTTCCCTCCCGCCGCACGCGAACCTCGAGCGGGAGAAGCCGCTGGAGCGCGAGGACCGCCCGCTCGGCGCGGTACTCCTGGACGAAAGCAAAGGCGCCGTTGATCAGGATCACGAGGACGATCGCGATCGACAACTCGGGAAGGCCGCCCACGAGCGCTAGGGCAGCGCCGGCCCAGAGCAGCAGGGCGAACAGGTGCACGAGGTTGGCGAGAAACCGGCGGACGTGTGACGGGCCCTTCGCGACGTCGAGCGCGTTCGGGCCGAACTCGGCAAGTCGCCGCTCGGCCTCCGCGCTCGTCAGCCCGGCGCTCGCATCCGGATCCGACACCGACACGGTGTCCTCAGGAGTCCCCAGCTGGGTCATGACTCTGCGGGAGCCGGGCCCTCACAGGTCGGGGCCGGCTCCCGTCTCTATTCGTGAGGCGGCAGGTAGGTATCCGTCTCAGAGCTGTGAAGAACGGCGCTCGTGTGCAGACCTGCGTGCGCAATCGGAGCACCGATCGGGTTGAGCGTCACGAGCGTAGGGACGCTCCAAACGACGTCACCCGCCACCGGTTTTCGCAGCTTCTCTGAGCGAAAGTCGCTGTAGCCGACGTGGTAGACGGTCGTCATCACCATCGACGCGACCAGCGCAGCGGCGCCTATCGCGATGGTTCCGGCGAAACGTTCACGGAGTCTGCTGCCGGCGAACATCGCGAAGACGACGAGGATCGGGAAGGCGGAGAGCAAGAGCCCGTCCGCCAAGCCGTAAGCGACTCCTCGCCAGATAACCGCACCCACCAGCTCTAGCCCCCCGGGTCGAGCGGTCGCGTCCTCGGTGCGCAGCACCATCAGAGTGAGAAGGCCAGCAACGGCGACGCCAAGCACGAGCGCCCACACCCAGCGGCGGCGCACCATCTCCCCGAACGACTGGCCCGTCGCCCGAACCCAGAGTCCAAAGAACGTCGCCACCCCAACGATGTAAACGGCGTAGTAGAGATCGCGGGGCAGCTCGACGAGATCGGCGAGGATGAAGGGGACGAGAAAGGCGAAGGCAAAGCCGCCAACCAGCCAGCGCAGATGCTGGCCGGAACGTGCACCCAGACGGGTAGACAAGCCCGTCCCTGCCTCGACTGCATGCGTGCTCATGAGTCATCCCTCCTTTTCTCGTCACGATTCCTCGCCCCCGGACGAAGGCGCATCCGCGCGGCTACGCGATCGCGATCAAGGTTTCTCCGCAGAGCGGTATGAATTGCGACCGGATCGACCCTTCGGTCCAGCCTGACCGTTGTTCTCCACCGAACTGCGGTAGTACTCATCTCGACCTCCTCGCCGAGCATTTGAATGTCCGCGCTTCATGGTCCGAAGCCGAGGAGGGCATCGCATCAGCACGGGCGCCGATCCCGCCTGCGGACAACTACGGAGTTCGTGCGGTCGAAAGGGCGGCATGATGAACCGCGATGGATTCCGATCCGCAGATCGTCGACGTGATCCTGCGAGACGGAAGCACGCTCCGGCTGCGTCCACCCGGCCAGGCCGACGCGCCCGCGCTCGTGGAGCTCTTCCGGGGACTGTCGCCGGAGAGCCTCCACCTCCGGTTCCACGGGATGCCCGCGATCACGCCTGCGCTCGTGGAGCCTCTGATCGAGCCCGACTGGGACAAGCGGGGCGCGCTGATCGGGACACTCGCCGACGAGCGGCGAGAGCGGGTCGTTGCCGCGGCCGCTTACGGCCAGCTTCGGGATCCAACCGCCGCCGAGGTGTCGTTCGCGGTCGCCGACGACCTTCAGGGCCGCGGAATCGGGACTCGGCTCCTCGAACAGCTCGCGCAGGCTGCTGCGCGCAACGGCATCGAGCGCTTCGTCGCCCAGGTTCTGCCCGAGAACGTCCTCATGCTGCGGGTGTTCATGGACGCCGGCTTCGACGTTGCCCGACGCCTTGACCAGGGCGTTCTCGAGCTCGAGTTCTCGCTGATCCCGACCGAGGCCTTTCAGGCCCGCGTCGACGAGCGAGACCACACCGCCGTCGTGGCGTCGCTTCGTTCGTTCTTCGAGCCCGAAGGCGTGGCTGTGCTCGGCGCGTCTCCGCGGCCCGGCTCGATCGGCGGCCAGCTCGTCCGGAACATCGTCGCCGGCGGATTCGCCGGCACGGTCTTCCCCGTCAATCGGGAGGGGAGGCAGGTCGCCGGAATCGACGGGTACGAGTCGTTGGAGCAGATCCCCGGGCCGATCGACCTGGTGGTCGTCTGCCTTCCGAGCGGGCTCGTGCTCGAGGGCTGTGAGGCGGCGCTTCGCCATGGAACGAAGGCTCTGTGCGTGATCTCAGCCGGATTCGCCGAGGTGGGGAGCGAGGGTGCCGTCCTGCAGGATCGCCTGCTCGCGCTCGTCCGGAGCCACGGAGCACGACTGATCGGACCGAACTGTCTCGGCGTCGCGAGCGCGTCGGCCTCGCTGAACGCGACCTTCGCGCCGCAGGCGTTTCCGCCCGGCTCGATCGGCTTCTCATCCCAGAGCGGCGCGCTCGGCTTGGCGCTCCTGGCGCAGGCACAGGGAAGGGGCCTCGGCTTCTCGTCGTTCGTCTCGATCGGCAACAAGGCGGATGTCTCCTCCAACGATCTCCTCGAGTACTGGGAGGACGACTCCGCGACCGCAGTCGTCCTCCTCTACCTCGAGTCGTTCGGAAACCCGAAGCGCTTCGGCCGAATCGCCCGTCGGGTCGCCCGTACCAAGCCGATCCTCGCGATGAAGAGCGGCGTCACCGGGTCGGGCTCGCGCGCTGCTTCATCGCACACCGCGGCGCTGGCCGGCTCGGAGGCGGCTGTGTCCGCCCTGTTCCGCGAGGCGGGAGTGACCCGGTGCGACACGCTGGAAGAGCTCATCGACGTGGCCGCGCTCTTCTCCGGGCATCCCCTGACACAGGGTGGACGCGTCGCAGTCCTGACCAACGCGGGAGGCCTGGGAATCCTGTGCGCAGACGCGTGTGACGCCGCCGGCCTCGAGCTTCCCCCACTGTCGGAGGAGACGAGAGCCGCCCTGGCCGCCGCGCTCCCGCCGGAAGCCAGTCTGTCGAACCCGGTCGACATGCTCGGCTCGGCGTCCTCCGAGCTCTACGAGCGGACCCTCCCGCTCCTCCTCGAGGATCCCGGCGTCGATGCCGTCATCGTCATCTTCGTGCCGGCGGCGTCGGTCACCGTCGAGGACGTCGGAGCGGCAATCGACCGAGTCCGATCCGTCGAGGGAAAGCCCGTGCTCCCGGTTCTCCTGGGAACCGGATACAAGGGATCCTTTCCGTACCCGGAATCCGCCGCCCGAGCGCTCGGCCGGGCAGCCGAGCGGGCCGAGTGGCTCCGGCGGCCGCTCGGTGCCAGAGTCGTCGTCAACGACGTCGATTCTCGGGCCGGCGGCGAGGTGGTCGCGCGTGCCCTCAGCGAGGAGGACGATGTCTGGCTCGCTCCCGATGAGGTCCGCCGGCTTCTCGACGCATACGGCATCTCCCTCGTCCCGGAGCGTTACGCGACCGGCCCGCAGCAGGCGCTCGTTGAGGCAACCGAGCTTGGCTACCCGGTCGTCCTCAAGACCGCGCAGGCCGGCGCACACAAGACGGAGCAGGGCGGCGTGGCGCTCAATCTCACCGACCCCGCCGAGGTGCGACTCGCGGCCGAGCGAATCGGAGGGCCGCTCGTCGTCCAGCCGATGGTCGAAGAGGGTGTCGAACTGCTCGCCGGGGTCGTCCAGGATCCCGTGTTCGGGCCGCTCGTGGCGTTCGGCCCGGGCGGCGTCCTGGCCGAGCTGATCGGCGAGGCGCGATTCTGCCTGGCTCCGGTCGCCGACACGGACGCGCGGGACCTCGTCCACGGCGGCAAGGCCGGTCGTCTTGTCGGCGGCTTCCGCGGCCGCCCCGCGGCTGACGGCGATGCGCTCGTCGATCTGCTGGGTCGGCTCTCGCAACTCGGCGAGGACCTGCCGGAAGTCGCCGAGCTCGACCTCAATCCGGTACTCGCCCTCGCCGAGGGCTATCTCGTCGTCGATGCGCGGATCCGCGTGCGCCGACCCGCGCCGGCGCCGAGCCCGAAGACCTGGTAGACGCCCCGGCCGGTGCGGCTTTCCCGCAAGGGATTCAGCGTCTCCACCGATTTGCGAGGCACGTCCTCCAGGCGACGATTCGGGGCGTACCCGCAAGGAGGAGACCATGCAGACCATCGTTGTTGGATATGACGGCTCCGAGTCCGCGGATCGCGCGCTCGACCGCGCCAGCGAGCTGATCGAGAACGGAGGATCCGTCGTTCTGGTGAGCGCGATCCACATGCTCGCCGGCAAGGGCAGTATGGGTTACGACCCGGTGGAGAAGGAGAACGTCGACCAGCAGCTCGACGCGGCGAGAGACCGCCTTGCCGCGGCCGGGATTGCGGCGACCACCGTCGAGGGCATCGGAGATCCAGCTCGCGTCATCGCCGCGGAGGCGAAGCAGACGAACGCCGAGTTGATCGTCGTCGGCAACAGCCACAAGAACATGCTCGAACGGCTGCTCTTCGGCTCGGTCAGCGGCAGCGTCGCCCATCGGGCCGAGTGCGCGGTGCTCGTCGTCCCATGAGCGCTCCGGCTTCCGACCGCACCGATCTGGTCGGCGCCGAGGCGGAGCGCGCGGTGTTTCGCCGCGTGCTCTGCGGCCTCGACTCGTCGCCGCAAGGCCTCGAGGCCGTGCGGCAGGTCGACGTGCTCCAGGGCGATCGCGGAAGCCTGACGGTCGTGAGCGTGCTCGACATCGCCGCCTCCACCAACGCCGCCTGGGCGGCGACCTCGGCCGCAGCCGAGCTCAGTGCCGAAGCGCAGCGGGCACTGGCCGGGGCGGAGGCCGAGGTCCCCGGCGCCGACTACCGGCTCGTCGAAGGGCGGCCGGACCGGGTCGTGCTCGAGGAAGCGCGACGGATGCGCGCAACGCTGCTGGCCGTCGGGACGCACGGGTTCTCACGTTCCGTCGGGATCGCCTTGGGCAGTGTCACCACGGTCGCTCTGCACCAGGCACCTTGCTCCGTTTTCGTCGCACGGGAGCGCCCGGACGGCGAGGCGCTTCCTCGGTCGATCGTGGCGGGCCTCGACGGATCGCCCGAGTCTGCTGCCGCGTGGGCAGTCGCCCGGGCGCTGGCGGACCGACTCGGGGTCCGGATCCGGCCCGTTGCCGCGAGCAGGAGCAAAGGCTTCGATCGCGCGGCGGTCGAACTGCTGACGGACGACGTTCTCATCGAGGACAGCGAGCCGGTCGACACGCTCGTGGGCGCAGCCGAGAGACCTGACCTCCTCGTGGTCGGTACCCGCGGCCTCCACGGAGTCCGCGCGCTCGGCAGCGTCAGCGAGCGGGTCGCCCATCGCGCTACGTGCTCCGTGCTCGTCGTCAGGTCGCCCGGAACGCCATGACCAGCCGCCTGCTCGCCGCCGGCGTCCTCGTGGCGATCGGCGTCGGCGGGCTGCTCCATCTTCTTTCGGAGCCGGCCGCAGGCAATGCGGTGTGGGCCGCGGCGACCGCAGTCGTGCTCGCACCGCTGACCTGGTCCGTCGGCCGGGCGCTGCTGCACGGAGACATCGGAGTCGACGCGATCGCGCTCGTCGCCATGGCCGCTTCACTTGCCCTCGGCGAGTACCTGGCAGGCGTCGTCATCGGCCTCATGCTGGCCGGCGGGAACGCGCTCGAGGAATCCGCCGCCGGGCGCGCGCGGCGCGAATTGAAGGCGCTCGTGGGCCGGGCGCCCCGCGTCGCGCACAGGCGGGTCGGCGAAACGCTCGAGGAGGTTCCGGCAGACGAGCTTGCGGTCGGCGACCACGTGCTCGTGCGGCACGGCGAAGTCGTCCCGGTGGACGGGCTGGTCACCACCGACGAGGCCCTTCTCGACGAGTCGGCGCTCACAGGCGAGCCTCTGCCCGTCTCTCACAGAGAAGGCGCGACGGTCCGCAGCGGGACGGCGAACGTCGGGGATGCCTTCGAGCTCCGGGCCATCAGGCCCGCTTCCGAGAGCGCCTACGCCGCCGTCGTCCGGCTCGTGCAGGAAGCGGAAAGACACAGGGCGCCGTTCGTTCGGATGGCCGACCGCTACGCGGCCTTGTTCCTGCCGGTCACGCTCGTCGCAGCCGGGCTCGCCTGGGCACTCAGCGGTGACCCCGTCCGCGCCCTTTCCGTCCTGGTCGTCGCGACGCCCTGCCCACTGATTCTCGCAGCGCCGGTGGCCATTCTCTCCGGTGTCTCCCGCGCGGCTCGAAGCGGGATCATCGTCAAGGGTGGAGCAGCGATCGAGAAGCTCGGCGAGGCACGAACAGTCGTCCTGGACAAGACAGGGACGCTGACGCTCGGGACCCCGGGGATCGAGCGCATCGTTGCCTTCGACGGCATCGACCCGGACGAGACGCTGCGGCTGGCCGCCTCGCTCGACCAGCTCTCGGCGCACTCACTCGCCGAGGCGCTCGTCGAAGAGGCCCGCCGCCGCGGCCTGCGCCTGAGCTTTCCGGATGGAGTCGTGGAAGGAGCGGGCGAAGGCGCCGAAGGACGCGTCGACGATCGCCGGGTGACCGTTGGAAGCGAGTCTTGGCTCGGTCGTCGTGGCTATGCGCTCGAAGAGGCTCAGCTCGCGGAGCTGGACAACGCCGACGGGGCCGGGCGCGCGAAGGTCTTGGTCGGCGTCGAGGGACGGCTCGCAGGTGCCGTCGTGATGGCCGATCATCTGCGTCCGGATGCGGCCGACCTCGTGCGCGACCTGCGGGCGGCAGGCATCCGACACGTCGCCCTGGCGACAGGCGATCGTGAAGCGGTGGCCAGGGAGATCGGCCGCGAGGTCGGGGTCGATCGCGTGTATGCCGACCAGTCGCCCGAGGAGAAGCTGGAGCTCGTCCGCTCGATCCAGGAAGACGGCGCGCTCCGACCGGTCGTCATGGTTGGAGACGGCGTCAACGACGCGCCCGCGCTCGCGCTCGCCGACGTGGGGATCGCGATGGGCACCTCCGGGGCGACGGTCGCTTCCGAGGCGGCGGACGCGGTCATCCTCGTCGATCGCATCGGCCGGGTTGCCGACGCCGTCCGGATCGGCCGGCGCTCCCTGCGCATCGCCCGCCAGAGCGTGCTTGCCGGCATCGGCCTCAGCCTGATCGCCATGATGTTCGCGGCCCTCGGCTTCATCCCACCGGTCTATGGCGCCCTGTTGCAGGAGGTGATCGACGTCGCCGTCATCCTCAACGCACTCCGAGCCTTGCGCGACTGAGTAGTTCTCCGCACGTCGGATCGGAGCCTTCTCCGATTCGCGCTCTCACCCCCGAAACGATGATCCGTCCATCGACCGAAAGGAGCGGAGCCGTGCAGCGCCTCGCCTTCATCGTGAAGCTCAAGCCCAACTCCGAGGCTCGCGCAGCGCAGCTGATCGAGAACGGCCCCCCGTTCAGCCCCAAGGACGCCGGGTTCGAACGCCACTCCGTCTACCTCACCGACGACCAGATCGTGTTCGTCTTCGAGGGAGGCAAGCTCGACGACCTCCTCAGCAAGGTCATCAGGAACCCCGCAAGCGCCGGCGCCTTCGGCGACTGGGAGCGCATCGTCGAGGGCGTGCCTCGCGTGGCCCGCGAGGTCTACAGCTGGCAGAGTGGTGAGGACTGGCCAGAGACCTGGGGCGAATGACCTAGTCGTCGTGCCTGGGCTCGCGGGCCCATGCGAAGGCCGGCGTCGCCTTCCGAGGGCTCCCGGCCATCACCTCGCTCCAGGCTTCGGCGATCTCGTGCAGGGCAGGATTCTCGGCGCGGAGCTCAAGGGGCGGCTCGGCGCCCGGCGTTTCGAAGTCGAAGATGACCTCGCTGTCGGTGAGAAAGACTTCGTGACGGCTGAGGTGACTCGTGGTGACGTCGAACGGAGGCCCACTTCTCGAGAAGCTCCTCCGCTCGCTTCCTGGCGCCGTCCCTGAGAGGCACGACGACGACCAACCGGCTCATGGTTAGCCGCTCGGCTTGAGCTGGGCAGTGAGACGCTCGACGATCTCGCGGACCGAGCCCATTCCATCGACAGCGGCGATGGCGAAACGCTCCATCCCGTTGCGCTTGATGAGCGCAGTGGGTCGCGAGCGTATGCGATCGGCCACCGCTGCGTTCTCAACGGTCTCGAAATCTGCGTACCGAAGGACCGTCGAGGAAGCACGGCTTGGCGCGCTCCCGGTTTCGAGCCGCAAGCTGGACGTGCCGAGCACGAGCTTCCCGGCGCTCACCGGCCCGTCACCCTCTCGCCAAAGGACTGCGTAGCTGTTTCGGAACATCGTGTCCGTAGGGTCGTGGGAGCCTGGCTTGGCTGCATCGGTGGGCTGCCCGATTCAGGCTGTGGTTTTTCCGCAGTGCCTTCCGCGGACGTACCGATGCCTCAGGGGACTTCGATGTCGATCCTGAACGCATGCCCAGGGATGGAAGGCGACTCGTTCTCATCGCCGGCGGAGGAGTCGCTGCCCTGGAGGCAATGATCGCGCTCAGGCAGATCGCCGGGGACGTGGTCGACGTCGAGCTCGTCTCTCCGGACCGCGACTTCTACTATCGGCCGCTTTCGGTCGGTGAGCCCTTCGGGGTCGGCGATGTGCTCCGCTTCGACCTGCCGAGCCTGGCCCGAGGATGCGGGGCTTCACATCGGCTCGGCAGCCTTACGTCCGTCGAGTCCGAATCCCGTCGGATCCGAACGAGCCGGAACGCGACCTTCGGCTACGACGACCTGCTCATTGCGATTGGCGCGCGACCGCGTGAAGCGGTCCCGGGCGCACTGACCTTCCGCGGTGAGGTCGACGTGCCGCTGATCAGGGGGCTCCTGGACGACATCGACCGCGGCCTCGTTCAGAGGACGGCCTTCGCCCTTCCCGGTGGAGTGACCTGGCCGCTGCCGCTCTACGAGCTCGCCTTCCTCACAGCCCAGCACGCTCGGAAGCGTCGCGTCGATCTCGAGATCACGATCGCCACCCCAGAGGAGCGCCCGCTTGCCGTGCTCGGCCACGAGGCCAGCGATGCCGTCACAAGCCGGCTGCAGGAACACGGAATCCAGTTTCTTCCGATGACCTACCCGGAATCGTACGTCGGGGGAGAGCTCCGAATCGTTCCCGGTCCGCCACTCCAGGTCGATGCGGTCGTCACGCTCCCCCGACTGAAGGGTGTGCCTCTTGCCGGCGCTCCTCAGGACGAGGACTACTTCATCCCGGTCGACGCTTCGGGTCGCGTCCCGGGCCTCGAAGGCGTCTTTGCCGCGGGAGACATCACGACGTTCCCGGTGAAGCAAGGCGGGCTCGCCGCGCAGCAGGCCGACGTGGTCGCCACGGAGATCGCCGCGGCGGCCGGTGCCGACATCGTTCCGCAGAGCTTCGACCCGGTCCTCCGTGGACTCCTCCTCGGAAGCTCCCCGCTGTTTCTCCGCGCCGAGCTGGTCGGCGGCCGCGGCCCGGCGTCTCTCGCGGATCCCGACGCGCTGTGGTGGCCGGCGGCGAAGATCGCCTCCCGCTTCCTCAGTCCGTACCTCGCCGAGCACGCCGGGCTCGCCTACGGCGCCGCGCCGGCGGCCCGGCCTCACTCCTCTAGGAGGCCTTGCGCGAGCGCATAGCGCACGAGCTCGGCTCGGGTGCCGAGCCGGAGCTTCTGCATGATGTGCGCCCGATGCGTCTCGGCGGTTCGCACCGAGATGAAGAGCATCGTGGCGATCTCCTGGTTCGTATGGCCCGAGGGCGAGCAACCGCAGCACTTCTCGCTCGCGGTCGGAGAGCGGATCTTCCTCCGCCCGCGCAGACGCCTCGGCCTCGGCGACGGCCATCCGCGCCCCGAGCGCCGGGTGGACGTAGTGCTCGCCGCTCGGCGACCTGCCGCAACGCGGCGACGAGCTCCGTGTCGGCGGCCTCCTTCAGGACGTAGCCGGACGCGCCGGCCGCGAATGCCTCCCGAACGTAGCTTGGGTCGTCCTCCATGGAGAGCACGAGCACCTTGGCGCCCGGGGCCTCCTTCAGGACCTCGGCGGTTGCCTCGATCCCGCTCTTGTCCGGAAGGACGACGTCCATCAGGACGATGTCCGGCTTGTGCTTTCGCACCTCGAAGATCGCATCGCGGGCGTTCCCGGCCTCGGCGACCGTCTCGAGGTCGTCCTTCGGCGTCGAGCAGCATCCGCAGACCCGAGCGGACGACCGCGTGGTCGTCCACGATGACGATGCGGATGCTCGTCAGACCGGGACCTCGACGACGATCGTGGTTCCGGCCGACGGACGACTCGACCTCGAGCCGCCCTCCGACGAGAGCGACCCTCTCGCGCATCCCGATCAGCCCGAGACCGTCGGAGCTTCGCTCGCTCGGTCGAAAAGCCGCGTCCGTCGTCCTCGATCACGACGGTGACCTTACCCGGCTTCGCCTGGAGGACGACGCTGACCTGCTGGGCCTGCGCGTGCTTGACGATGTTCGTCAGCGCCTCCTGGACGACCCGGTAGAGCACGGTCTCGATGTCGCTCGGCTAGTCGCCCCTCGGAGAGCCGGGACTCCAGCTGCGTCTCGATGCCCGGTCTGCTCGGCGAAGGTCGTCGTCAACCGATCGAGAGCAGGGGCGAGACCGAAGTCGTCGAGCGCCTTCGGACGCAGCTCGACCGCAAGGCGCCGGACGTCCTGGAGCGTGACCGTGACGAGCTCGGCGAAGCTCTGCGAGCGCGGAGTCGAAGCGGTCGGTCCCCTGCGTCTCCTCGATCGACTTGAGCCCGAGCAGGATCGAGGTCAGCGCCTGCCCTGTCTCGTCGTGGAGCTCACGCGAGAGGCGACGGCGCTCCTGTTCCTGGCCACCGATGATGCGCTGGACGGTCGCACGGGCGACACGCTGAGAGAGGTCGACGGCGACGGCGGCGCGCGCGGCGAAGCGCTGCGCGAGACGGAGGTCGGCATCGCTGAAGCGCGGGATCGGGCTCCCGCTTCGTCGAGGGCCATCAGGACGCCGATCGACTCGCCGCGAATGAGCAGCGGCGCCCAGAGCCCGCACCTGGCACCGACGTCGTCGCATCAGGTCGGGATCGGCGTCAGGGTCGTCGAGAACGGAGTCGACCCGGGCGGTCGTTCCTTCACGGAAGACCCGGCCACTCTTCGACCTCTCGATCGAGAGCTGCTCGCCCACGAGCTCCGCCTTCCGCGTTCCCCGTGGGCGGCCGCGATCTCGAGCCAGCCGTCGCCCGCGAGCGTGAGGATCGCGACGAAACGGGCGTCGATGAGCTCGCTCATGCGCTCGACGATGAGATGGAGGAGCCGAGCGGGGTCGATGTCGCTGAGCATCGCCGCGGTGATCTCCTCGAGCGACTCGAGCTGGTTGGCCCAGGCACGGCTGGACTCGTAGAGCCGGGCGTTCTCGATCGCGACGGCGGCCTGGGAAGCGAGGAGCGAGACGAGCTCCTCGTCCTCGTCGGTGAAGTCGGCGCCGCCTTCCTTCTCGGTCAGATAGAGGTTGCCGTAGGCCACGCCGCGCAGGACGATCGGCACGCCGAGAAAGGTCTTCATGTCTGGATGGTTCGGGGGAAGCCGACCGAGCGCTCGTCCTCGGCGATGTCGTGCAGCCGCAGCGGGCGCTGGCGTCGCGAATGAGGACGCCGAGGATCCCGCGACCGCGCGGAAGGTCGCCGATCGCTGCGTGGGTGTCCGGGATCGATTCCGTGCGTGATGAACCGCTCGAGCTCGTGACCGGTCACGTCGATGACCCCCAAGGCTGCGTAGCGAGCGCGCGTCAGCTCCGCGGCCGTCTCGACGAGCCGCTGGAGAAGCCCTTCGAGCGTGAGCTCGGAGCTGAGGGCGATTCCGGCCTCGACCAGCCCCTGGAAGGAAGACTCTCGCTCGCCAGAGCGCACGGCGGGAAGTATCCGCAATAAACTCCGCACGGTTCAAAGCGGGATTCCCCTGATGGCCGACCGGCCGGACGGCCGTACGGTTTCTCATCTCCCCCCAGGCACGCCAAAGGAGGAACGATGAAGCAGATCCTGATCGCAACCGACGGCTCCCCCTCCGCACAGGAAGCAGTGGACGTCGGCCTCGAGCTCGCGAAGGAACAGGGCGCCGACGTGACGTTCGTCCACGTGACCCCTCCCGACGAGTACCGGGGCGGCCGCGGTGGCACGCACGCGCTCGCTCACACCGAGGAGATCGACGAGTCCGAGACGGCGCTGAAGGAGGCCGCTGAGGCCGCCGACGCGGCCGGCGTCTCGTACGCGCTCGAGCGCTTTTCCGGCGAGACGGTCGAGACGATCGTCGCCCTGGCGGACACGAAGAGCGCCGACATGATCGTCCTCGGCTGCCGCGGCCGCAACACAGTGGCCTCGGCCATTCTCGGCAGCGTCTCGCAGGGCGTGCTCCACCACGCGAAGCGGCCGGTCCTGGTCGTCAAGACCGCAAGGACGCCTGCGGAAGCGTCCGCCTAGGTCACACGGGAGCCGGCGGAGGCAACTCCGCCGGCTCGCTGAACAGGAGATAACGGTATGAAGATCCTGCTTGCATACGACGGTTTCGAGCACAGTCGGCACGCGCTCGAGGAGACTGCGAAGCTGACGGCCGAGGGTAAGGGTGAGATCACCGTACTGAGCGTCGTTCCGCCGGACGCCCGCGGTTCGAAGTCCGGAGGCCATGTAATGCTTCGTCCCCACGCACACGAGGACGTCGCTAGGGCGCACGCGTACCTTCGCGAGCTCGGTCTTCCCTCCGAGATGAAGCTGGAGGCCGGCGACCCTGCTGAAAAAATCGTCGCCGAGGCGACGACGGGAGGCTATGACGTTGTGGTCGTCGGGTCCCGTGGACACGGGGCGTTGGGCCGACTGTTCCTCGGCAGCGTCAGCACAGAGGTCGTCGCCCGCGCCCCCTGCCCGGTCCTCGTCGCCGGCGCGGACATCACGGAGCGGATCGAGCCGACCCAGCGGTCAAACCGCTAGAAGCCGCCGCGACGAGGGAGGCGGCGAGCGGTTCTCCGGCGAGACGGTCGAGACGATCGTCGCCCTGGCGGACACGAAGAGCGCCGACCTGATCGTCCTCGGCTGCCGCGGCCGCAACACAGTGGCCTCGGCCATTCTCGGCAGCGTCTCGCAGGGCGTGCTCCAGCACGCGTCGAGGCCTGTCCTGGTGGTCAAGGCCGCCAAGGCGACCGCCGCCGTCTGAGTTCCCGGGAAGACAGGGCGAGGGCCGGACATCGCCGGCCCTCGCCCGTCTCTGCCACCGATTCCTGCCCTACGAGCTGGCTGGCACCGTTCGCTCGCAATCGGCAGACACGGTGTCTCCCGGACCGGCATGGGCCGTGTCCGTCCCTGCGCCGCAGTTGATCGTGTCCTGCCCCAGTCCCCCCGAAATCCAGTCGTTGCCGTCCCCGCCGTTGAGGGTGTCCATGCCGGCGTTGCCGAAGATCCGGTCGCCGCCGTCTCCGCCGGTCACGGTGTCGTCGCCCATCCCACCGGCGAGCCACACATCCGCGCCGTTTCCGCCGACTACCTCGTCGTCGCCGGGGCCGCCCCAGGCGCGATCGCGACCACCGTTGCCCGCGATGCGATCGTTGCCGCTCCCACCCCAGGCGTAGTCCCGGCCGGCGCTGCCGATGAGCTGGTCATCGCCTGCATAGCCGTAGATGTAGTCGCGCGCGCTCGTTCCCATGAGCGTGTCCGGCCCCGCGGTTCCCTTGATCAGCGCCGCTGAGGCGAGCGGAACCAGCACGGCCGCGACCGCGACCGCGCAGAAGGAGATCGTCTTCTTCATGGCCACCTTTCGTTGCCTTCCGGGTCGGCACCCGCGCTGGGGCACGAGCACCACAAGCACAGACGCCAGACCGCCCGAGAACCTGCAAGCCCCTTACAAAGTGCGAACACACGGTGTCTCGACGGATCGGCGCGACGCGGCGCCCACTACTAGCCGAGGAAGAATTCCTCCAGCTCCGCCGCTACCTCGTCGGGCCGCTCCTCGGCGAGAAAGTGGCCTGTGTCGACCGCGTGTCCGCGGACGTCGTCGGCCCAGCGCCGCCAGGTGTCGACGACGTCGAACCAGCGGCCCAGCTCATCACGGCCGGCCCAGAGCACAAGGACCGGGCAGCGAATCCGGCGGCCGCCGGCGAGATCGGCCTCATCGAGCTCTTGGTCGATCGTTGCCCCGGCGCGGTAGTCCTGGCACATGGCGTGGACGACCGCCGGGTCGTTGACCGCGGCAAGGTAGTCGGCGAGCGCCTTGGGATGGAAGCGCGAGCGGTCGCCGCGGAAGTAGTACGCGTCGGGATTCGCGGAGATCAGATTCTCCGGGAAAGGCTCCGGCTGGGCCAGGAAGAACCAGTGCCAGTCCACCAGGCCGAATTCCTTGTCGACGCGACGCCACATCTCGGCCGTAGGGACGATGTCGAGCACGGCGAGGCGCTCGACCCGCTCGGGCTGATCGAGGGCGAGGCGATAGGCGCAGCGGCCACCGCGGTCGTGACCGGCCACGAGGAAGCACCCGAAGCCGAGTTGTTCCATCATCGCGGCGAGCACCTCGCCCATCTCGCGCTTCGAGCCCGTCGGAACAGGTGCACTCCCTCCATAACCCGGCAGGTCGGCTGCGACCACGCTGAAGGACTGCGCCAGGACCGCCGCGACCCCGTGCCACATCGCATGGGTCTGCGGGTGTCCATGGAGGAGCAGGAGCGGCGGGCCATTCCCGCCGATTCGCAGGCGGATCCCCCGGCAGATCGTAAGCTCGAAGCCGTCGAACATCGCGTGCCGCCGTCACGGAAAACAGCAGGGCGCCGCGCGGGCGCCCTGCTGCTTTCGCCGCGCGCTAGATGCGGTCGCGCGCCTCTTCCTTCGCGTCCTCGAGTTGCTCCTTGCCCTCGCCGACCTTCTGCTGAGCCTGACCCTGCTTCTCGCGAAGCTCGTCGTCGGTCAGCTTGCCCTCGGTCTCCTTGAGCTTGCCTTCGATCTTGTCGCCCATGCCTTCCACGGGAAGACTCCTTTCGTCGTTGCGTGACTGCCGACGTTCCCGCTTCCGAGGGCCCGAAAACCCATAGTCCCGAGCGGGCACCTCGGGTATCCTCCGCTCGTGGTGAAGCTCGTCTACCGGCCGTTCGGCCTGGTACTCGGCATTCTCGGCGGAATGCTCGCCGGAGCCGCCTTCAAGCGGCTCTGGAAGCTCCTCGCCCACGAGGAGAAAGCACCGAAAGCCGGGGAAAGCGAGTACGGCTGGGGTGAGATCCTCGCCGCGGCCACCCTCCAGGGCGCCGTCTTCGGCCTCGTCAAGGCGGCGGTCGACCGCAGCGGCGCGCGGGCCTTCGAGAGGGTCACCGGCACCTGGCCCGGCGATTAGCGGGTTTCGGAACCGGGCACGCGGACACATCCCACTCAGGACGATTCCCGTGGAAGGGAGCCGAGTGGGCAACGCACCCTGGCAGCTCTACGACACCGGCAGATGTATCCGTTGCGGCGTGTGTGTCCCGCCAGCCGATGTCCTTCGGGACACACACGTGTGCGACGCGTACGACCTCCTCGCCCAAGAGAGGAAGCGCGTGGCCTGGCAGATCGAGCTCATGCACGTCGAGATCGACGAGTACCTGCGAAGCAGCGGCGGCAGACGAGAGTCGAGGTTCGCGCAGTGGTGTCGCGAGCACGGACGCTGAGGCCTTCAGAGGCGCGGGGTCGTCCCGTCCGTACATGGCCAGGCATGGGACGCGAGGACGATCAGAACCGAGAGACCCGCAAGGAGGCGCTGCGCATCCTCTACCGCCTCCGCGCCGACTGCGGGAAGAACGAGAACACGCCGCCGCACGTCCTGCAGGCGATCGAGTCGCTGATCGAGGACTACGAGCGCGATGCGTAGCCGCAGATAGCCTGGGACCGTGAGGTCCGAGCCCCAGCCGTCGCGGCGCGTCCTCTTCGGCGAGGAGCTCGGCGGCGAGCCGCCGCTACCGCAGCTCCTGGCCGAGGCCCAGGCGAATCTGCGGCTGCTGGCCGAGCGCTACGGGTCCGAGCTGCCGCCCGGCGAGCAGTTCGAGCTGCTCGACGAGGCGCTGGACGAGCTCGACGCCGCGCTCGAGCGTGTGCGCGACGTGCGCGCGAAGCTCGCCCGCATCGAGGTCAGGCTCGCGACGGCCTACGAGAACGCGGTCGCCCGCATCCGCCAGGCGGAGCGGGACGGCGACTAGGAGGTCAAGCCCTCCTAGCTAGCGGGACGCCGCCCAGTCGGCGGGGACGTCGCCGCCGCCCTCCTGGCTCACCCGCGCCCCGAAGCGGAGGAGCGCCGGATGCGGCGAGATCTTGCCGGCGGCCAGCGACTCGCCCTGGCGGAACGTGGTAGCGCGGCCGAGGAGGCTCTGCGGCACGAAGGAGAAGACGTCGCCGACGAAGCCGAGGTCGGCTGTCGAGTTCATTCGCATGAGGAGCAGGTTGTCGCATTGGCTGAGCACGTTCTCGTGCACCTTCTGCGGCCGCTGCGTGGAGACGAGCAGGTAGATGCCGAACTTGCGGCCCTCGCCGGCGATGCGGACCGCGTGCTCAGTGGCGAGCTCCGTCAGTGCGTCCTCGGGGTCGGCGGGGCAGACGTTGTGCGCCTCGTCGATGACGACCAGCACCGGCGAGCGGTCGGAGCGGCGTTCCCACAGCCGGGCGAGCACGGACTCGGCGACGAGAGCCTGCTCGTCCCGCGTTCCGAGCGAGCCCAGGTCGACGACGAGGCAGCGCACGCCGGGGTCGGTGACCGCCTCCACGATCGACCCCTCGGCGCCGCCCGACCAGATCGTCCAGCTGAGGACGCCGAGGTTCTGGGCGCGGGTGAGCAGTCGGTGGGCATCGGGGGAATCGGAGCTCGCGAACTCGCTGAGCAGGGTCGGCTGCCAGCGCTCGAGCGCCGACGTGAGGACTGCGTACTCCTCGCGGTCGGCGATCGGGTCGAGCCGCAGCAGCGCGGCCTGGGCGGCCGGGTCGAGCTCGGGGAAGGCCAGGTGCAGCGGCGGCTCGCCCGCGGCGGAGCGGACCGCGACCTCCGCCGCGACGCCCTCGTAGCGCGAGGCGAGGCCGGCGTCGGCGCCCTCCCGCACGCGGCCGAGGCGCACGAAGTCCGAGTTGGGGTCGAGGATGAGAATGCGCAGGTCGGTCTCGAGCAGGAGTTGCTCGAGGACGAGACCGAGCGAGTAGGTCTTGCCCGAGCCCGACTGGCCGCAGAGGAACGTGTGCCGGTCGAAGCCGCCCGCGTCCAGCTGAAAGGGGATGCCAGGCGCGAGCACGAGCTCTCCGACCTCGAGGCTCGCGCGCTGCGGCCGGGTCCGTTGCAGCCACGCACCGACCTCGCCGGGCTCGGCGGGGCGGGCGGTCGCGTCGTGGAAGGGCGCGCCGTCTCCGTCCAGCAGGACTCCCTCGCCCTGCGCATACCGCAGGATCATCTGGCTGTGCGTGGCGTGGTCCTCGCCGAACGAGACGGCGAGCTCCGGCCCTTCACGGCTGGCGGCCTCGAGGGTGATTATCTGCCCGAGCCGCGCTTCACCCGCGCCTTCGAGCACGACGTAGCCGCCCGGCTGGATCGCGAGCCCGTGCAGCGAGGCCTGGAACGTGAACCGCCGGCCGTCGACCGAGGTCGCGAGCGGGTCGACCGCCCGCTCGAGCTCGGCGCGGAGATTCCGGTACTCGGCGAGCCCGCCGTCGATCCCGCTCATGCGACCTCGCGGCACTCGTCGACTGCGACGTCGATGCCCGCGGCGCCCTCCTCGAACTCGACCGTGCAGGCGTCCTCCATCACCTTGTAGCCGGTGACGACGCCCTCTCCCTGCGGCGTGGTCACACGCCTGCCAACGCGCGGCGCCCGGTCACGAAAGCTCTTGTAGAGCGGGTGCTCGAAGGCGAGGCAGCAGCGGAGGCGGCCGCAGAGGCCGGTGATGCGCCCGGAGCTCATGGGCAGGTCCTGGTCCTTCGCCATGCGCAGCGTGATCGGCTGCTCGTGCGTCGGGTAGCGGCGCGAGCACTGGCCGCCGCCGCACAGGCCGTGGTCGCCGCAGAGGCGGGCGCACTCGCGCGGGCCGACGGAGCGCAGTTCCACGCGCCGGTGGAGCCGGTCCCGGAGCGCCGACTGAAGCTTGGCGGCGTCTGGCCGCTGCTCCGCCTCGTACGAGAACACCAGCCGCGAGCCATCGAAGACGAGCTCGGCCGCGACGGGCTTCAGCCGGACGCCCGCCTCTTTGACGACCTCCCGGAAGACGCGCATCGCCCGCCGCGCCTCCTCGCGGTTCTCCTCCGCGGTCTCGTAGTCGACCTCCGTCGCCCGGCGGACGACCCTCTTCAACGGCGCCGGGGGCTCGCCCTCGAGGTCGTGGTTCCCCTTCACGACCCGGCCCAGCTCCTGACCGCGCGACGTCTGGCAGACGACCTTCTCGTTCCAGACGAGCTCGAGCCCGCCCGGATCGAACGAGTACACCTTCCCGCCCGGCGAGAACACGACTCCGACCGCGACCGTCATGGCTGAAGTGTGCCTCCAAGCTCGCGGCGAAGCCGCACGAACAGCGCTTCCAGGGACAGGCCCGGCTGGACGTTGAACTCGAACGAGCGCCAGACCTCGCGCACCGTCGCGGCGGCCCGCTCGGCCGACGGGCCCCGCTCCGGGAGCCCGTCCTCGGAGAGCTGGGCGAGCTTGTCCGAGTTGAGCACGGCCCCCTCGGCGCCCGCCGCCACCACCATCAGGTCGCGGTACCAGCCGGTGAGGAGGTCGAGCGCGTCCAGCACCTCCTCGCGCTCGGCGCCCCGGCCGGCGCGCTTCGAGCGCTGCTCGGTCTCGCGCGCGGTCTCCGACGGCAGCGGCTCCTTCTCGGCGGCGGCCCGCGCGCGCCCGGCCCGCTCCTGCGCCAGGTCCGTGACCACGCGCGAGGCGCGTCCCGCGTCGAATGCCGGGTCGAGGTAGACGGAACGCGCGAGCTCGATCAGGCCCTCGCGGCGTTCGCCGGCGTTCGCGTCGAGCAGGCGCTCGGCCCGGTCGAGGCGGCCGGCTGCAACCCGAGCGAGTGCGTCCAGCGGCTCGCCTTCGAGCCCGCGGGAGGAGAGAAACGCCTTGATCGCGCGCTGGGAGAGGCGCCGGAACGGCACGAGCTGGCAGCGCGAGCGGATCGTGGGCGGCAGGAGGCCCAACTCGTCGGCGACGAGCACGATCACCGCGTAGGGCGGCGGCTCCTCGAGGTCCTTGAGGAGCGCGTCGGCGGCGTCCTCGTTCAGCAGGTGCGCGCCGAGGACGAGGTAGACGCGCCGGTCGGCCTCGAACGGGCGCATGTGCAGGTCCCGGCGCAGGTCGCGGATCGGGTCGATCCGGATCTGGTCGCCGAGCGGCTCGAGCACGTAGAGGTCGGGGTGCACGCCGCGCTTGACGCGGTCCGGGTCGCCGAGCAGCTCAGCGGCGAAGGCCACCGCCGCCCTGCGCTTGCCGACCCCTCGGGGCCCGTGGAAGAGGTAGGCGTGGGCCGGCTCTTCGGCCAGGGCGGCGCGGAGGAGGCGCTTGGCCTCGTCCTGCTCAGGGAAGGTCTCGAAGCTGTCCACGAACGGTCTCGGCGATATCTTCGGGGTTCTGGCTGCCGTCCACCACGGTCACCCGCTGGGCGAACACGACGGCGATCTCACGGTAGGCCCGGTCCACCTCTTCCGCGAACGCCGGGCCCTCCCGCTCGATTCGGTCCGGCGCCTCACCCCGGCGGGCAAGCGCCTCGTCCGGAGCGAGCGCGAGCAGAAAGGTGCGGTCCGGCAGGAGCCCGCTCGTGGCCAGGAGGTTGAGCTCGAGGACACGCTCGATGCCGAGGCCGCGGGCGAGGCCCTGGTAGGCGAGCGAGGAGTCGAGGTAGCGGTCGGAGACGACGTCGGCCCCGCGCGCGAGTGCGGGGCGGATCACCTCGTCGACCAGCTGGGCCCGCGCGGCGGCGAAGAGCGCGGCCTCGGCCCACGGCGCCATCGCCTCGCCGTGGAGGAGGATCTCGCGGATGCCCTCGCCGACCGACGTCCCACCCGGCTCGCGCGTGAGCACGACCTCGCGGCCCTCCAACTGGAGCCTCTCCGCCAAGAGCCGGGCCTGCGTCGACTTCCCGGAGCCGTCCACTCCTTCGAAGGTCACGAACATGCGAGCGCCGTAGGATACGCGGGTGCGGGCGATAGTCACAGGGGGCGCAGGCTTCATCGGCTCGCACGTCGTCGATGCCCTGGTCGCGCGCGGCGACGAGGTGGTCGTCCTCGACGACCTCTCCCACGGGAAGCCCGAGAACGTCAACGCCGGCGCGGAGCTCGTCGTCGGCGACATCCGCGACCCGGAGACGGTGAGCGCGGTGTTCGGCGAGGCGCGTCCCGACGCATGCCTGCACCTCGCCGCGCAGGCGGACGTCCGCGTCTCGGTCACCCGACCCGAGTTCGACGCCGAGGTGAACGTGCTCGGCACGATCCGGCTGCTCGAGGGCGCGCGCGAGCACGGAACGCGCATCGTCTTCGCCTCGACCGGCGGCGCCATCTACGGCGAGTGCGAGGAGCCGGCGACCGAGGCGTCAATCCGCGCGCCGCTCTCGCAGTACGGGACGTCCAAGCTCGCCGGCGAGGAGTACCTCGCCACCTACAACCGCCTGTACGGGAGCGAGCACACCGCACTCCGCTTCGGCAACGTCTACGGGCCGCGCCAGGACCCGCACGGGGAGGCCGGCGTCGTCGCCATCTTCCTGGGCCGGCTGGCGCACGGCGAGGCGCCGCACATCTTCGGCGACGGCTCGCAGCAGCGCGACTACGTCTACGTGGGCGACGTCGCGGCGGTGACCGTGGCCGCGCTCGAGCGGCCGTCCGGCGTGTTCAACATCGGCACGGGCGTGGCCACGTCGGTGCTCGACCTCTTCGAGGTCTGCCGGGGCGCTTCCGGGGTCGACGTCGAGCCCGTCTTCGACGCGCCGCGCCTCGGCGAGCTGCAGCGCAGTGTCCTCGACACGGGCCTCGCGGAGCGCGAGCTGGGCTTCGCCGCGCGCACGTCGTTCGACGACGGAATCGCGTCCACCTGGGATTTCATTCGAGCGGAAGGAGAGCGCGACCGCGGAGCGAAATAGACCGGCCCGTGGATCATCGCGCAGACATTCCAGCCCTCTCTCCCTGGCGCTCCGCAGCGTTCATCGCGGCCTCGGTCGCCACGGTCGAGCTGCTCATCCTCCTCATCGTCGGCATCTGGCTCTTCGGCAAGTTCTTCCACGACGAGGTCTCCAAGGCCACCAACCCGACGACGGTCGCCCAGGTCGCCGTCGAGCGGAGGCTGAAGGAGCAAGGCCAGCTCCCGAGCGAGCAGGCAGGGAAGGCCGACGCCAAGCCGATGCTCAAGCGCGGCGACACCTCGGTCCTCGTTCTCAATGGGAACGGGATCGGCGGCGCCGCCTCCGACACGGCCGAGCAGATCCGCGGTAAGCACTACCTCATCGCAGGCACCGACAACGCCAGCCGGACCGACTACCCGCGCTCGATCATCATGTACCGGCCCGGCTTCAAACGCGAAGCGCAGCGGCTCGGCAAGGACTTCAACGTCCGCCGCGTCGGCCCGCTGGACGGTGTCCGCATCCGCGATCTCCAGGGCGCGCACGTCGTCCTGGTGATCGGCGGCTAGCCCCCGCGGAGCTACATTAGGAGGCGTGGCCGAGCCTCTTCTCACGCGCGCGTGCCGACGCGAGCACGTCGAGCGCACGCCCGTCTGGTTCATGCGCCAGGCAGGACGCTCGCTGCCGGAGTACCGCGAGATCCGCGAGCGCCACGATCTCTTCGAGATCTGCCGGCAGCCCGAGCTCTGCGCGGAGGTGACGCTGCAGCCTGTCCGGCGCCACCGTGTCGACGGCGCCGTCCTCTTCGCGGACATCATGCTCCCGGTCGTCGGCATGGGCGTCGACGTCGAGCTCGTCGAGGGCGTCGGCCCGGTCGTCGCCGAGCCGATCGCGAGCCTCGCCGACGTCGAGCAGCTTCGAGTCCCGGATCCCGAGGAGTCGGTCCCGTTCGTGCTCGAGACCGTCCGGATCGTCCGGGACGAGCTCAGCGCCGACCGGGCGGTCATCGGCTTCGCAGGCGGGCCGTTCACCGTGGCCGGCTACCTCGTCGAGGGCAAGCCGACCCGCGACTTCCTCAAGACGAAGACGTGCATGTACGGGCACCCGGAGGTCTGGCACGCCCTCATGGACAAGCTCACCGAGACCTTCGCCGCGTACCTCCAGGCGAAGGTGCGCGCGGGCGCCGACGTCGTGCAGCTCTTCGACTCCTGGGTCGGCGCGCTTTCGGCTGCCGACTACCGCGAGTTCGTCGCCCCCTACTCCGCTCGCATCCTCGCCGCGGTCGACGCGCCGACGATCCACTTCGGCACTGGGACGACCCACCTGCTCCGCGAGATGAAGGCCGTCGGCGGCGACGTGATCGGCCTCGACTGGCGCGTACCCATCGACCGCGGCTGGGAGTACCTCGGCTCGGGGCGCGGCGTGCAGGGCAACCTCGATCCGTGCGTCCTCCTCGGGCCGTGGGAGCGCACCGAGGAGTCGACCGTCCGCATCCTGGACGCCGTTGCCGGCCGCCGCGGGCACATCTTCAACCTCGGCCACGGGGTCCTGCCGGACACGGACCCGTCCGACCTCGGCCGCCTCGTCGACCTCGTGCACGAACGCACCTCGGTCGAAGTGACCGCTTGACGAACCACGCCGTGCCGACAGCCGTGATCCTGATGGCCTACGGGAGCCCCGAGCGCCCGGAGGACATCCCCGCCTACTTCTCCGACATCCGCGGCGGGCGCCCGGTGCGCCCGGAGGCGGTCGCCGAGCTGGCCGAGCGCTACCGCCGCATCGGCGGCGCGTCGCCTCTGAACCGGATCACGGAGGCGCAGCGCGAGGCGCTGGCGGAGGCGAGCGGGCTGCCTGTCTACGTGGGCATGAAGCACTGGTCTCCGTGGATCCCGGAGGCGGTCGAGCGCGCGCTCGCGGACGGGGCCGAGCGGCTGATCGCGGTGGTGCTCGCGCCGCACTACTCGCGACTCTCGATCGGCGGGTACCGCGACCGGCTCGAGGACGCCCTCGACGGCCGCGCCGAGCTCGTCTTCGTCGAGAGCTGGCACGACCACGAGCCCTACCTGGAGCTGCTCGCCGAGCGCGTGCGTGGGACGGACGCACACGTCGTCTTCACGGCGCACAGCCTCCCGGAGCGGATCCTCGCCGACGGCGATCCCTACCGCGACCAGCTGCTGGAGACCTCGCGCCTGGTGGCCGAGCGCGCCGGCGTCACGGACTGGTCGTTCGCCTTCCAGAGCGAGAGCGCGACCGGCGAGCCGTGGCTCGGCCCCGACATCCTCGTCGAGCTGGATGCGCTCCACACGGCCGGCGTCGAGCGGGTGCTCGTCGCCCCGGTCGGCTTTGTCTGCGACCACCTCGAGATCCTCTGGGACATCGACGTCGAGGCCCGCGAGAAAGCCGCCGAGCTCGGCCTCGAGCTCGACCGCATCGAGTCGCTCAACGCCGACCCCGCCTTCATCGCCGCGCTGGTTGCCCTTGTGAAGAAGGCCTCTCGTGCCGAAGGACGAATCGAAGTCCGATGAGTGCCACGCGTAGCTGCCCAGACTGGCCCGTCCTCCTCGAGGTCGCGCCCGATCTCCACTTCAAGCACTACACGCTTGCCGAGGCGCGCCTGCCTGCCGAGGTGATCGTGAATCTCCCGGACATCCCCATGGAGGCCGTCGCAATCTGCGCCGACCTCGAGCACAACGTCTTCAACCCGCACCACACCGACCCGAAGGTCGCGGCCGCGCTCCAGGACACCTACTGGTACTCGCTCACCGAGTGGTCCCAGCAGGCGCCGCGGGCGTAGGCTTCAGGCGTGGGCAAGGGATACGCGGAGGGACCGGCCGCCGAGGAGCGGTTCGCCGAGCTGGAGCGCGCCGAGCGCGGCTCGAGCCTGGGCGTGGAGCCGGGCCGCCCGGCCGTCTTCGGCTCGACCGACGACGAGCCCGAGCGCCACTTCCTCGGCTGGATCGGCGAGGTCGACCCGGACGAGCTGTTCGCGACCGGCAAGGCCTGGGGCCTGAAGGTCGTCAGGGTTCGCGAGACCTAGCCCAGTAGACGTCGGTCTTGTAGGGGAGCTCGATCTGGGCGCGGTCCCGCGTGCCCGGATCGGTGGCGACGAGCCCCCGCACCTCGCTGAGAACCGCCTCCCGCTCGGCGTCCGGGAGCGCGGCGATGAAGCTGACCGAGGCCACCCGCGCGACGACGCCGTCCGGCGTCAGGTGGTGGATGTGGGACAGCTCGGCATGGTGGAGCCGCTCGAAGAGCGGCGTCCGTTCGAAAACCTCGCGCCAGGCCCCGGTCCGCTGGGCGGGCGCGTCCCTGCGGTGCGGTTCCATGATCTCCGAGAGCCTGGAGACCCATGGCACGGTGGTGTCGCGCGAGTTGAAGACGATCCCGAGGCCTCCGCCGGGCCTGAGGACGCGGTGGATCTCGGCCAGCGCCTCGTCACCGCGGAACCAGTGGAAGGCCTGGCCGACCGTGACCGCATCGACGCTCGAGTCGTCGAGCGGGATCGCCTCCGCGGTTCCCGGGTATGCCGTCACGCTGGGAAGCGCCCGCTCGAGCGCGGCGCGCATCTCGGCGACGGGCTCGACCGCGATCACGGTCGCCCGGGTGCCGACCAGCAGCGCGGTCAGCTTCCCGGTGCCGGCGGCGAGGTCGAGGACGACGCGGCCGGACCTGAGGTCAAGCTCCCGCTCGAGCCGCGCGGCGGCGGCGGAGGGATACGTCGGCCGGCCCTGCTCGTACGCCTGCGTCGCCAGCGGGAACCCGCGCGCGGCGGTGTCGTGGATCTCGCCCATCGCCCAGGAGACTATGGGTAGCGTTGGCCGGGTGAGCGAGGAGCTCCTGCGCCGGGTCTACGCGGCCTTCAACGCCCGCGACCTCGACGGAGCGCTGGCCTACATGCACCCGGAGGTCGACTGGCCGAACGCGATCGACGGGGGCCGCGTCCACGGCCAGGACGAGGTGCGGGCCTACTGGGAGCGCCAGTTCGAGACGATCGACCCGCGCGTCGAGCCGGAAGGCTTTTCAGCCGAGGACGGACGCATCGCCGTGGCCGTCCACCAGGTCGTCCGGACGAGGGAGGGCGAGCTCCTCGCCGACCAGCGCATCCGCCACGTCTACACCATCCGCGGCGGACGGATCGCGCGGATGGAAATCGACCCGTACGAGCTCGAGTTCGAGGACACGTTCGCGGGCGGCTCGCTCGATCCCGGCAAGTGGATCCCGCACTACCTGCCGCAGTGGAGCACGCGCGAGCGCTCTGCAGCCCGCTACGAGCTCGACGGCCGTTGCCTCCGCCTACGGATCGAGGAAGACCAGGAGCCGTGGTGCCCCGAGCTCGACGGCGAGGTGCGGGTCTCGTCGCTCCAGACCGGGGTCTTCGCCGGCCCGCTCGGGAGCGGCGTCGGCCAGCACCGCTTCAGCGCTGAGGCGGTCGTCCGGGAGGAGCAGCGAAGCGTCCGCCTCTACACGCCCCAGTACCGCCGGATCGAGCTGCGGGCGCGAGCTCTGGACGATCCCGACTCGATGGTCGCGCTCTGGATGATCGGCTACGAGGACGAGCCGGCCCGGTCCGCGGAGATCTGCGTCTGCGAGATCTTCGGGCGCGACGTCCACGCCGACCACGCGGCGGTCGGGATGGGCGTGCATCCGTTCGGCGACCCGGGAATCGTCGACGAGTTCTCGGCGGAGACGGTGGCGATCGACGCCCGCGAGCTCCACCGCTATTCGGCCGAGTGGACGCCGGAGCAGGTGGCCTTCTCCGTCGACGGCGAGCTCGTGAAGACGGTGCACCAGTCGCCCGCCTACCCGATGCAGCTGATGCTCGGGATCTACGAGTTCCCACCCGAGCGCGGCCAGAGGCCGGCCGGCCGCTACCCGAAGGAGTTCGTCGTCGAGTCCGTCCGTAGCTTTCGGCCCGTCGGCTAGGCCGAAGCCGCGAGCTTGCGGAGCGCGTAGAGCAGGATTCCGCCGTGGCGCAGGTAGTCGCGCTCGCGCGGCGTGTCGAGCCGCACGCGGGCGGTGAAGGCAACGGGCTCGCCGCCGTTGTCGGGCGTCGCGGTCACGCGCACCTCGCGCGCCTCGCCGTTCTCGAGGCCCTCGACCGCGAACACCTCGCGCCCGGTGAGCCCCAGTGACTCGGCGCTCTCGCCGTCCGGGTACTGGAGCGGGACGATGCCCATCCCGATCAGGTTCGAGCGGTGGATGCGTTCGTAGGTCTCGGCGATCGCGGCGCGGACGCCGAGCAGGTTCGGGCCCTTGGCCGCCCAGTCGCGCGACGAGCCGGAGCCGTACTCCTTGCCCGCGAGGACGATCGTGGGCACGCCCTCCGCGCGATAGCGCGCGGCGGCCTCGAAGATGGTCGTCTCCTCGCCGTCGGGCAGGTGCACCGTCCAGGTGCCTTCGCTCCCGGGGACGAGCAGGTTCCGCAGTCGCACGTTCGCGAACGTGCCCCGCACCATCACCTCGTGGTTCCCGCGTCGGGAGCCGTAGGAGTTGAAGTCCTTGCGCTCGACGCCGTGTTCGATCAGGTATTTCCCGGCCGGGCTGTCGGGCTTGATCGCGCCGGCCGGAGAGATATGGTCGGTGGTCACGCTGTCGCCGACCATGACGAGACAGCGCGCGCCGGTCACATCCTCCACCGTCCCTGGCTCCGGCGACATGCCCTCGAAGTAGGGCGGGAGGCGGACGTAGGTCGAGTCGGGGTCCCAGGCGAAGAGATCGCCCTCGGGCACCGGCAGGGCCGCCCAGTTCTCGTCACCAGTGAAGACGTCGGCATAGGTGCGCCGGTACATGTCCTCGTTGATTGCTTCCGCGATCGTGTCCTTGATCTGGTCCGGGGTCGGCCAGAGATCGCGCAGGAAGACGTCATGCCCGTCCTGATCGCGGCCGAGCGGCTCGCTGGTCAGATCGAGGTCGATGCGGCCCGCGAGCGCGTAGGCGACCACCAGCGGAGGCGAGGCGAGGTAGTTCGCCTTCACCTCAGGATGGATGCGCGCCTCGAAGTTGCGGTTCCCAGAGAGGACGGCGCAGACGACCAGCTCGCCCTCGTCCACCGCCTCGGAGATCTCCGGCGGCAGCGGCCCCGAGTTCCCGATGCAGGTCGTGCAGCCGTAGCCGACGGTGTGGAACCCGAGCGCCTCGAGGAACGGCGTCAGCCCCGCCTTGTCGTAGTACTCGGTGACGACCTTGGAGCCCGGCGCGAGGCTCGACTTGACCCACGGCTTGCGGGCGAGGCCACGCTCGACCGCGTTCTTCGCGAGCAGCCCGGCCGCGACCATGACGGACGGGTTGGAGGTGTTCGTGCAGCTCGTGATCGCGGCGATGACGACGGAGCCGTGCTCGAGCTCGAACTCGGAGTCGCCCATCGAGACCGGGACGGCGCGCGGCTCCGGCGAGGCGGCGGCGACGGGCTCGGGATCGTCGTCGGGAAACGGCGCGTGCCCTGGCTCGGTGAAGTCCGGGGGATCGCTGGCCGGGAACGAGTCCGCGATCGCCTTGTCCTCGGAGCCGTTGCGATAGGGCACGCCGAAGGTCGAGAGCGACTCCAGGAAGGACGCCTTCGCCTGGGTCAGCGGCACCCGGTCCTGCGGGCGGCGCGGCCCGGCGAGGCTCGGCTCGACGTCGCCGAGGTCGAGCTCGACCACCTGTGTGTATTCCGGCGTGTGGTCGGGCTCGTGGAACAGGCCCTGCCCGCGGCAGTAGGCCTCGACGAGCTCGACCTGCTCCGCGCTGCGGCCGGTCAGGCGCAAGTAGCGCAGTGTCTCCTCGTCGACCGGGAAGAAGCCGCACGTCGCCCCGTACTCCGGAGACATGTTCCCGATGGTCGCGCGGTCGGCCAGCGGGAGTCCTACGAGGCCGTGGCCGAAGTACTCGACGAACTTCCCGACGACGCCGAGGTTCCGCAGGATCTGCGTGACCACGAGGACGAGGTCGGTGGCGGTCGCCCCCTCGGGGAGCTTGCCGGAGAGCCGGAAGCCCACGACCTGCGGGACGAGCATTGAGACCGGCTCGCCGAGCAGCACCGCCTCGGCCTCGATCCCGCCCACGCCCCAGCCGAGAACGCCGAGGCCGTTGACCATCGTCGTGTGCGAGTCCGTGCCGATCAGGGTGTCCGGGAACGCGAAGAGCCGCCCCGACTCCTCGCGCGCCTCGACGACCCGGGCGAGGTACTCCAGGTTGACCTGGTGCACGATCCCCGTGCTCGGCGGCACGACGCTGAAGTTGTCGAACGCGCTCTGCCCCCAGCGGAGGAAGGCGTAGCGCTCGCGGTTGCGCTCGAACTCGCGCTCGGTGTTTCGGAAGATCGCCATCCGCGAGCCGAACTCGTCGACCTGCACGGAGTGGTCGATGACGAGCTCGGCGGGGATCTGGGGGTTGATGGCGGCCGCGTCGCCGCCGAGCGCCACCATCGCCTCGCGCATCGCTGCGAGGTCGACGATCGCGGGGACGCCCGTGAAGTCCTGGAGGAGGACGCGCGCAGGGCGAAACGAGATCTCGTGGGACGGTTCGGCACGGGCATCCCAGCCGGCGACCGCGCGCACCTCGTCTGCGCTGCCGTGGCCGAGCGCCTCGGCGCGCAGGACGTTCTCCAGCAGGACGCGGAGCGTGTAGGGAAGCCGGGTGACGTCCGTCTCGTCCGCGAGAGCGTCGAGCCGCGCGATCGCCAGCGACCGCCCGCCGGCGTCGATCTGACCCAGTGCGCCGAAGGTGTCCGCCATGCCTCCAGTCTAGGTGCGGCGAGACCTTTGAGGCTGCGGCGACAATGGTTCCGTGGCCAAGCAGAAAAAGCCGCGCGTTCCCGTCGCTCCGAGGTCGAGCAAGGAGGAGGCTCCGCTGCTCACGAGGAACCGCGTCATCGCGGTCGTGGCCGTCGCCGGGGCGATCGCAGTGGCCCTCGTCGTCGCCAGCCTGCTGAGCGCGCGCGGCGGTGACGGCGGTGGGAGCGGAGAGGTCACCGGGGCGGCCGACGTCGAGGCGATGCTCCAGGGAATCCCGCAGGACGCTACCGTCCTGGGGAAGCCCGACGCGCCGGTGACGCTCGTGGAGTACGCCGACCTCCAGTGCCCGTTTTGCGCCGAGTGGGCGCGGGCGACGCTGCCCGTGCTGGTCTCCGACTACGTGAAGGGCGGGCAGCTGAAGATCGAGTTCCGCGGGCTCACGTTCATCGGCCCGGACTCGGAGACGGCGCTCCGCTCGGCGCTCTCGGCCGGCGACCAGCAGAAGCTCTGGAACGTCGTCGACCTTCTCTACGTGAACCAGGGCGCGGAGAACAGCGGCTGGGTCAGCGACGACTTCCTGCGCGCGGTCGGCGAGGCGGTTCCCGGCCTGGACGTCGACGCGATGCTCGCGAACGGCGACTCCGACGGCGTCACCGAGTCGATCGCCCGGGCGGCCAACCAGGCGACGGCCGCCGGTGTCACGAGCACGCCGTCGTTCGAGATCGGCAAGACCGGCGGTGACCTCGCCCCGCTCGAGTTCAGCTCGCTCGGGCCCCCGGACTTCAAGGCGGCGGTCGACAGACTCCTGAACGGGTGAGCGGCCGGTCGCTCCGCATTGCGGTTGCCGCCCTCGCGCTCGTGGGCGCCGGCATCGCCGCCTACCTCACCTATGCCCGCTACGCGCACGTCACGATCGCGTGCTCGACGGGGGGCTGCGAGACGGTGCAGAGCTCCGACTACGCGGAGATCGTCGGGATCCCGGTCGCGGTTCTCGGCCTCGCCGGCTACCTGGCGATCTTCGTGACCGCGCTCTTCCGCGGAGAGCTCGCGCGCGTCGTCGGCGCCGGGCTCGCCCTCGGCGGGCTCATCTTCAGCCTCTACCTGATCCTCGTCCAGGTGTTCGCCATCGAGGCGTTCTGCCAATGGTGCCTGGCGAGCGACGCGGTCATGCTCGTCCTGACCGTCGCGGCGCTCGCGCGGGTGCGTCAGTCCGGCTAGTCCGGCTTCGCGGACATCGCCCACGTGACGATCACGTAAGCGACCACGAGCAGGAGCGCAAGGACGGTCGCCACCCGGACGAGGGTGCCGCCGCTCGTACCGTCGCTCCGGGCCAGGCGGCGGGCGCCGATGCCGGAGAGGATGATCGAGATCAAGAGGAGCAGGCCGCCGGCCTCGGCGGTGAGATAGCCGAGCCCGAGCCAGAGCGGCTCCTCGTCGACGTCGTTCCACCCCTCCTTCGAGGCGATCCACTCGGCGCCGATCCGCATCAGGAACCACGCGGGCAGCGCCACGATCAGCAGCGTCCGGAAGGAGACTCGCGCCCACGTGATCGCGTCCACGGCCGTCTCGCGCTTCCAGCCGATCACCATCGCCGAGCCCGCCGTCACGAGCGCCCCGAGCAGCGTCAGCGCGCCGAAGACATGGAGCAGGAGCGGGAAGTTCCAGTCGTCCGGCCGGATGGTGGCGAGGATGCTCATGCGCCCGGCTTGTAGATCATCACGACGAAGAAGAGGATCACGACCAGCACCGCGGTCAGGTGCAGGATCAGCCCGGTCTGCGAGGTCATGACCTTGCGCAACTCCGCATCCGGCTCGTCGCGGCCCTCGGCCACGAGCTTCCTGGCGCGGTCGCGGGCGCCGTTGTAGAGCTTCCCGAGCCGGGATCCGACCCCGCCGAAGATGAACCAGAGGACGATGGCGGCGATCACCCAGCCGTCCCACACCTGGTACGCCTCGACGTCGATCGCGAGCCAGATCCCGAAGATGAGGACGCCGAGCGCGCCGATGGGCATGAGCACGTCGCCGACGCGGGCAAGGCGGAAGTAGCGGACGACCTCGCTCGGCCGATCGAGCCCGCGCGTGCCCACGATCAGCACCGAGTAGAGCACCACGGCGGCGACGAGCGCGGCCGCCGAGAGGATGTGCAGCGCGAGCAGCCAGTCGTACACGGCCGGGAGCCTACCCGGCCTTGCGGTCGGGCTACACAGGCTCGGTGATCTGGAAGACCTTGCGGAGGGTCTCGTGGATGCGCCAGACGGCGTGGTCGCCTGCCTTGAGCACGCCCACCACGCCCGGCTCCAGCTCCAGCGTCGGGCCGTCGTGGACCTCCACGGTGGCGCGGCCGGCGACGACGACGAAGATCTCGTCCGCCTCGACGTCCTCGATCACGCCCGGCGTGATCTGCCAGACGCCCCGCACGACGCGCCCGTCGAGCGACGTGGCGAGGATGAGCTCGGAGACCTCGGGCGAGCCCTCGATGATCGTGTCCGGGTCGAGCGGCGCCGGCTCGAGCTCGAGATCGGCCACCCGGTGCGTGAAGGGCGGGGCCACGTCCGCCGCACACTAACCGCTCAGGGAGCCGGGTTCTGGACGAAGAAGAACCAGGTGCCGTCGGCGAGGATGCCGAGGCGCGGCGCGACGTAGCCGGTCTCGGCGTTGAACGCACGCTCGAGCCCGCGTTCGCCCAGGATCGCTCTGAGCGCGTCCTGCTCGGCCGCGGACATCTCGGCGGGATCCGAGTCGGCAGTGAACCGGGGCCACTGGTAGAGCGTCCCCTCGTTCGTCTCCCGCACCGTGTGGGGCAGGGCCAGGATCGCCGCCATCGCCTCGAGCGGCGCCGTTCCCAGGCCGCGCCAGTAGGCGACCGGATCCGCTCCCGAACCCCGCGTCCGACAGGAAGGTCTCGGCGTCGACGAGCGGCTCGAGAGCGTCGTAGTCCCCCGCGCCGGCTGCCGCGAGGATCGCAGCATGGGTCTGCGCGACCGGGTCGGGAACGTCCTCGACGGTCGGAACCGCCTCGGGGGCCGAGTCGGTCGCCGTCGCGGTCTCGGGCGGGGCTTCGGTGGGGGCCGAGGGCACCGAGGCAGGGTCGTCGCCGCTGCACGCCGTCACCGTGGCGAGCAGCGCGATCGTGAGCACAGCGGCCACCCTGCGTCTCAGCACCCACGCTCCTTCGCTCAGCCCGAAGGTAGCACCGGCGCGCTCAGCTGTCGAAGCCGAGGCCGAGGCGGTCGAGCGTGCGCAGCCAGAGGCCGCGGCGGCCCTGCCGGCGGTCGGCCGCGTCGAGCCGGTTCCGCGTCAGCTGGATCACACCGGAGCGCAACGGCTCGGGCGGGAACGGCACCGGCTTCGAGCGGACGTAGCGGAGGCGCGTCACGTCGGTCTCGCGGCCGTCGAGCAGATCGAGGCCGACGCGGGCGCCGAAGCGTGTGGAGACGACGCCGAGGCCCGTGTACCCGATCGCGTAGGCGACCCGGCCGCCGTGCGCCGTGCCGAAGAAGACCGAGAAGCGGCTGCAGGTGTCGATCGCCCCGCCCCAGCGATGCGTGAAGCGCACGCCCTCGAGCTGCGGG
>CAWESB010000022.1:0-19702 GCA_963811635.1 uncultured Actinomycetes bacterium | reverse complement strand
GAGACGGCCGGCTGGATCCTGGGAGCCGTGGCGGGCTCGCCTACGCGCCCGCGAGCTCAACACGCGCGCCAGCGACGTGCCAGCGGCTTGACGGAAGCCCTTCGCCACCGAGCTCCAGATCGCCGGGCTCGCGCTCGTCACATTTGCTGCGGTCTGGTACGGCAACAAGGATCGCGGCGTGCCCGACGCGATCGTGATCCTCATCGTCTTCCTGATCTTCTGGTCGTTCATTTCTGCGCGCACGCGCTTTGGTCGCCACGTCTACGCAGTGGGTGGGAGCGCCGAAGCGTCACGCCGTGCAGGGATCAATGTCGACCGGGTCCGCATCGCCGTCTTCATGATCAGCGGCTTCATGGCTGGCGTCGGCGGGATCATGCTCGCCTCGCGTCTTCGCTCCGTCGCGACGAACACGGGCGGGGGACAGCTTCTGCTGCTCGTCATCGCGGCGGCCGTCATCGGCGGCACCAGCCTGTTCGGCGGCGTCGGCCGCGTCGTCTCCGCGCTCCTCGGCGCCCTCGTCATCGGCTCGATCACGAACGGCATGGATCTCCTCGGCCTCGCGTCGGGGACGAAGTTCGTCATCACCGGTCTGGTCCTTCTCGGGGCGGTGCTGATCGACGCGTTCGCGAAGAAGCGGCGGACGGCCCGCGGCGCCGTCTAGCGAGCCCGGTGGCAGGCGGCGAAGCCATCGGGGTCGGCATGCTCGGCTACGCCTTCATGGGGAAGGCGCACTCGCGGGCGTTCCTGGCTCAGAGGACGCTGGACACCCCGCTTCGGCCCGAGCTGGTCTCCATCTCCGGCCGCGACGCGCAGAAGGTCGAGGAGGCGCGCCTGGCCTACGGCTGGGCCGAGGCGGTCACCGACTGGCGCGAGCAGGTCGCCGACGATCGTATCGGCCTCTACGACAACGGCGGCCCGAACGCGCTCCACGCCGAGCCGAGCATCGAAGCCGCCAGGGCCGGCAAGCACGTCCTCTGCGAGAAGCCGCTCGGCCGCACCGCTCCCGAGTCGTTGGAGATGTGGCGCGAGGTCGAGCGTGCCGGCGTCGTGCACATGTGCGGCTTCAACTACCGCTTCGTCCCCGCGGTACGGCTGGCGCGTGAGCTGCTCGAGGCCGGCGACCTCGGCGAGGTCGTCCATTTCCGCGCCCGTTACCTCCAGTCCTGGGGCTGGGACGCGCCGCCGAGCTGGCGCTTCGACTCCGAGGTCGCGGGCTCTGGCGCGCTCGGCGACCTCGGCGCCCACATCGTCGACCTCGCCCGCTACCTGATCGGCGAGCCGACCTCCATCTCGGCGGTCGTGCGCACCTTCGTGGAGGGTCGGCAGGTGGACGACGCTTTCGTCGCGACGGTCGAGTTCGAGGGCGGCGCCATCGGCACGCTCGAGGCCTCCAGGCTCGCACGGGGGCGCATCAACCAGAACACCTTCGAGGTGAACGGCTCGCGGGGGTCGCTGTCCTTCGACGTCGAGCGCCTGAACGAGCTCCAGGTCGCGGACGAGAGCGGCATGTTCAGGCGCATCCTCGTCACGGAGCCGAGCCATCCGTTCATGGACCTGTGGTGGCCGCCCGGCCACATCGTCGGCTGGGGCGACACGTTCACCCACGAGATCCGCCATCTCCTCCAGGCCGTCGCAGGCGAGGGCACCGTCGCCCCGCACGGCGCCACGTTCGAGGACGGCTACCGCTGCGCCGAGATCTGCGACGCCATCGTCCGCTCCTCGGCGAGCGGCGCCCGTGAGGAGATCGTCTACGAAGGGAGCGCGGTGTGAAGACCAGTCTGGGTATTTGGGCGTTGGGGCCGATGGTGACGCGGTTTGTGCCTGGTGGGTACAAGCCGGAGTTCGCGGGTGAGTCGACCGCGCAGCGGGTGGACCGGGCGGTCGAGGGACTGGGGGAGCTGATCGACGGGTATGAGTTTCACTATCCGCAGGAGCTGAACGAGGACAATCTGGATGAGGTGCGTGAGGCACTCGCCGGCCACGACGTCTACTGCATGGCGACGGGCCTGCACCTCGATCCGCGCTTTGCCCGCGGCGGCCTCGTCTCCCCCGACGAGGCGACCCGTGCGGAAGCGCTTCGCCGGACGGATGCGGCGATCGACTTCGCGGGCGAGCTGGGCGCGCATTTCATCATCTGGCCTGGGATCGAGGGGTACAACTACCCGTTCCAGAGCCCATATCGGGAGAGCTGGGACTGGCTGGTGGACGGGATCGGACAGGCGGCGCAGCGCTGCGCCGACCGCGGCGTCCTCCTCTTCCTCGAGCACAAGAACTCGGAGCCGGCGATGAAGATCCTCATGCGCAACATCGGCATGACCTTGCACGTCATCCACAAGCTGCGCGCCCAGGGTCTGACGAACGTGAAGGTGAACATGGACTGGCAGCATCTCCTCATGAACCGGGAGAGCCTGGCCGAGTACGCCGCCCTGCTCGCGGCGGAGGGGCTGCTCGGTCACCAGCATGCGAACTCGGGCTGGGGCGATTTCGACGACGACAACATCGTCGGTGCGACCGCGTTCATGGAGACGCTCGAGCTGGCGCTCGAGCTGCGACGCGCCGGCTACGGCGACAACGGGGAGCGGCTCGGCTTCGACCTCTACCCCTACACCGAAGACGCGGTCGCCGCGGTGCGCCGCAGCGTCCTGCAGTGGCGCTTCATCGACCAGGTCGCCGCCCGCATCGACGAGGCCGCCCTCCGCGAGGCGCAGATGGCCAAGGACGCAATCCGCGCCTACGAAATCGTCTACGACGCGCTGGGAGCCGGGTGAGGCTCGAGCAAGCGCTCGCGATCGTCGGCGCGGTCGTGCGCGAGGCGCCCGCTCCGGTCTCCGTGTTCGTCGCGGACGACCACGGCGAGCTGGTCGCGGCCGCGACCATGGACGGCGCGCCGCCCGACACGAGGCTGAACGCGCAGCGCAAGGCGTACACCGCCGCCCGCAGCGACGCCCGCTCGACCGGCGAGCTCGCCGACAAGGTGCGGGGCGATGCTGCCGAGCTCGCGAGCTTCGACCCGGTGTTCACGTTCTTCCGCGGCGGGGTCGCGGCGTTCGAGGAGGGCGCTCGCGTCGGCGCCGTCGGCGTCAGCGGCCTCCCGGGCGAGGACGACGAGGCGCTCGCGACCGACGCGCTTCTCGCCGCCGGGCTCGCGCTGCGGTGACCGCCCTCGTCGGCCTCGACGTCGGCACGTCCGGCGTGAAGGCGCTCGCGATCTCTCCCACCGGCGAGCTGCTCGCCCGCGCCGAGCGCGACTATCCGCTCTCGACGCCGCAGCCCGGATGGGCCGAGCAGGACCCGGCCGACTGGCGGCGCGCCGCCGAGGAGGCGCTCGCCGCCCTGGGCGCCGGCGACATCGCCGGGATCGGCCTCACGGGCCAGATGCACGGCCTCGTCGCGCTCGACGCCGAGCAGCGCGTGCTCCGCCCCGCCATCCTCTGGAACGACCAGCGGACGGCGGCAGAGTGCCGCGAGATCGAGGAGCGGCTCGGCCTGTCCCGGCTCATCGAGCTGACGGGCAACCGCGCGCTGCCGGGCTTCACCGCGCCGAAGCTCCTCTGGCTCCGCCGCCACGAGCCGGAGACCTTCGAGCGCATCGCGCACGTCCTTCTCCCGAAGGACTTCGTCCGCCTCGCGCTGACCGGGGAGCTCGCGACCGACGTCGCCGACGCCTCCGGGACGCTGCTCTTCGACGTTGCCGGCCGGCGCTGGAGCGGTGACGTGCTCGACGCGCTGGAGCTGCCGGCCGCGTGGCTGCCCCGGGCGCTCGAGTCGCCTGCTGTCTCCGCCGAGACGCCGGCCGGCACGCCGGTGGCGGCCGGCGCGGGCGACCAGGCCGCCGGCGCGCTCGGCGTCGGCGTCATCGGCGCCGGCCCGGCCTCGGTCGTCCTCGGCACCTCCGGTGTCGTCTTCGCGGCGCTGCCCTCGGCGGTGGTCGACCCTGAGGGCCGGGCGCACGTCTTCTGCCACGCGACCCCGGGCGGCTGGCACGCGATGGGAGTGATGCTCTCGGCCGCGGGGTCGCTCGGCTGGTTCCGCCACACGCTCGCGCCTGGCGAGGGCTACGACGCGCTCGTCGCCGAGGCGGGGCGGTGGGAGCCCGGCGCCGAAGGGCTTCTCTTTCTCCCGTACCTGGCGGGGGAGCGCACGCCGCACGTCGACCCGGATGCCCGCGGGGCCTTCGTCGGCCTGTCGCTGCGCCACGACCGCGGGGCTCTCGTGCGCGCCGTGCTCGAAGGCGTCGCCTACGGGCTGCGGGACTCGCTCGAGATCCTGCGTGCGCTCGGCTGCCGCCTCGACGTCGGCCGGGTCTCCGGCGGCGGCGCCCGCAGCGAGCTCTGGCTGAGGATCGTCGCCTCCGTGCTCGGGCTCCCGCTCGAGCGGACCGCAGCCGAGGAGGGAGCGGCCTACGGGGCGGCGCTCCTCGGCGGTGTGGCGGGCGGCGTCTTCGCGGACGTCGAGGAGGCGGTGGCCTCGTGCGTGTCCGTCCGCGACACGATCGAGCCCGTCCCTGGCTGGGAGGAGATCTACGCGGAGGGGTATGCCCGCTACCGCGCGTTGTATCCGGCACTCGAACCCTTGGAGGAACGATGAGCACGAAGTGGGGGATCATCTCGACGGCGCACATCAACCGCCTGGTTCTCGCGGGCGCGCGCGAGTCCGACCGGGTGGAAATGGTCGGCGTCGCGAGCCGCGACCAGGCGCGCGCGGAGGCGTACGCGCGTGAGCACGGGATCGAGCGCGCCTACGGGAGCTACGAGGCGCTGCTCGAGGACCCGGACATCGAGGCGGTGTACATCTCGCTGCCGAACTCGCTGCACGTCGAGTGGTCGGTGCGCTCCCTCGAGGCCGGCAAGCACGTCCTCTGCGAGAAGCCGCTGGACCGCCGGCCCGAGGAGGTGGAGCGCGCCTTCGACGCTGCCGAGCGCTCCGGCCGCATCCTCATGGAGGCGTTCATGTATCGCCATAACCCACAGACGGCGCGGTTGACGAAGCTCGTCGCGGAGGGCGCGATCGGGACGCTCAGGTCGATCCGCGCGGCCTTCAGCTTCAGCCTCGACGAGGTCGAGAACGTCCGCCTCGCCGCCGATCTCGACGGCGGCGCCCTCATGGACGTCGGCTGCTACTGCGTCAGCGGCTCGCGCCTCGTGGCGGGTGAGCCCGAGCGTGTCTACGGCGAGCAGGTCGTCGGCGAGAGCGGGGTGGACGTCCTCTTCGCCGGGACGATGCGCTTCCCCGGCGATGTCGTCGCGCAGTTCGACTGCGGCTTCGTGCTTCCAGACCGCGACGAGCTCGAGGTGGTCGGCTCGGAGGGGTCGCTCTTCCTCGACGATCCCTGGCACGCGCGCACGCCCGTGATCGAAGTGCGCCGCGAGGACGGGGTCGAGGAAGTAGCGCTCGAGCCGCAGGACTCCTACCGCCTGGAGCTGGAGAACCTCGGCGACGCGATCGCGGGAAGCGCCGAGCCGCTGCTCGGCCGCGCGGACGCGGTCGGCCAGGCTCGCGCGATCGCGGCGCTCTACCGCTCGGCGGAGACCGGGGCGCCCGTGTCGCTCGACTGACACGAAGCCGGCACGGTCCTGCGCGCCGCGGCGCGCTATCCAGGGTGGATGGATGTCGGTCGCGCGCTCCTCGGCGTGCTTCTGCCGGAACGATGCCTCGCCTGCGGGCTCGGCGAGGAGCTGCTCTGCGGCCGCTGCCGGGCGGGCCTGCTCGTGCTCCGCGAGACGCGCTGTGCGCGTTGTGGCTCGCCGACCGCGTGGCCGGTGGAGCGGTGCGGGGAGTGCGCCGGACGGCGCCTGTCGTTCTCCTCCGCCCGGGCCGCGGTCGGCTACGACGGTCCCGCCCGCAGGCTCGTGGCCGCATGGAAGGAGCGAGGCATCTCGCGCGTCGCGGCTGTCGCCACAGACCTCGTTGCCGAGACGGTGCCGCCTCCACCGGTCGAGGTGCTCACGTTCGTCCCCGGCGAGGGGGACCGCGTCGGCTGGCGTGGCGCGAACCCGGCCGAGGAGCTCTCCCACGCCCTCGGCCTTCGCTGGGGGCTCCCCGCAGCCTCGCTGCTGGCGCGAACACGCCGCGTCAGGCCGCAGCGCGGGCTCACCCGGGCCGAGCGCAGCGCGAACGTCCAGGCCGCCTTCCGGACAGTGACGGCTTCGCCGCGATCCGTCGGGCTGATCGACGACGTCTACACGACGGGGGCGACCGTGGGAGCAGCCGCGCGAGAGCTACGCCGGGCCGGCGCCCGGACCGTGCACGTCGTCACGTTTGCTCGGGTTGTCCGCGGTTGACAAGCACAGCAGGGCGCATTGCCCCGGTCTTTGGCGGGCGGGTAGGCTGCGGGGACCGACGAGGGAGGGGCCAGTGAGACTTCAGGTCAAGGGCAAGAACGTCGAGGTCAGCGATTCCCTCAAGACCTACGCCCAGGAGAAGCTCCGCAAGCTCGAGAAGCACCTGAACGACGCCGCGCGGCTCGAGCTCGAGCTGGCGGTCGAGAAGAACCCGTCGATCTCCGAGAACCAGATCGCCGAAGGCACGATCTGGACGAAGGGACCGGTCCTTCGCGCGCGCGAGAGCTCGCCCGACATGCGCGCCTCGATCGACATGCTCGTGGAGAAGCTCGAGCGCCAGGCCAGGCGCTACCGGGACAAGCGCCGGCGCGGCCCGACCCGCGGGTCGAGTGCGCCCGAGGCCGAGACGATCCCTGTCGTCGCCGACGAGGAGGCTCCCGTGATCGTGAAGACGAAGCAGTTCCCCGTGAAGCCGATGACGCCCGAGGAGGCCGTGCTCCAGCTCGAGCTGATCGGCCACGACTTCTTCGTCTTCCAGAACGCCGAGACGACCGACGTGAACGTCGTCTACCGGCGCCGCGACGGCGACTACGGGCTCATCGAGCCGCAGATCGCGTAGCGATGGCCCCCGACGACGACATCCGCGACCCGCGGGCGTTTCGGTGGGTCGAGACCGGCGTGTCCGGCCTTGCGCGCCAGCGCGAGTGGGATGCGACCGCCATCGCCGACGTCCCGGCTCTCGCCGGCTCCGAGCAGGTCGAGGTCGACTTCCGCGTCCTCGGCGACGGCTCCGTGGTCGGCGACGTCTCGGCCGACGTGCTCGGCGAGCTGACACGCGAGCTTGGAGTCGCGCCGCCGTACGCCGCGCGCGCCGTCCGGCAGAACGAGCGGGAGTGGATGGTGGGCGCGCTCCGCATCGAGTCGCAGCTCGTCGACCTTCCCTCCGGGGTCGGCGCCTTCTCGCTCGAGGCGGCCGTTCCGCCCGAGGGCGAGACGATGTACCTCGTCGACGGCGAGATCCTCGCCGAGGCCCCGCCGGGGGCCGCCGGGGAGGCCCTGGCCGAGCTCGAGCAGCTCGGCGCCGAGCGCTTTCAGGCTTTCGTCGCGCGTGCCGATAGGTTGGAAGACGGTCGCTGGGAGCTGACCGTCGATCCTCTCTGAACAACGGCAGCTACCCTGAACTGATGCCCCAGAATTACGGCGCCCTCGAGAAGGTTCTGCGCGTCGGCGAAGGACGCCGGCTCAAGCGGCTGGCCTCGCAGGCCGACTACGTCGCGTCGCTCGAGCCCGACTTCGAGAGGCTCTCCGACGCCGAGCTCGCGGCGAAGACGGCCGAGTTTCGCCAGCGGCTCGAGAACGGCGAGTCGCTCGACGAGCTGACGTTCGAGGCCTTCGCGGCCGTCCGCGAGGCCGCGAAGCGCTCCGTCGGGATGCGCCACTTCGACGTCCAGGTGATGGGCGCGATCGTGCTCCACGAGGGCGACATCGCCGAGATGAAGACCGGCGAGGGGAAGACGCTCGTCGCCACGATGCCGCTCTATCTGAATGCGCTCCCGGCGCGCGGGACGTCACCTCGTGACGGTCAACGACTACCTGGCCAAGCGCGACGCGGAGTGGATGGGCCCGGTCTACGAGGCGCTCGGCATGCGGGCGTCCTTCATCCGCAACCAGATGCCGTTCGCCGAGCGCAAGGAGTCGTACGCCGCCGACATCACGTACGGCACCAACTCCGAGTTCGGCTTCGACTACCTGCGCGACAACATGGCGACGTCGCTGCAGGGCACCGTCCAGCCCAGCCATGCCTACGCGATCGTGGACGAGGTCGACTCGATCCTCATCGACGAGGCGCGGACGCCGCTGATCATCTCCGGCGAGCCCGAGACGGCGGCGAGCACGTACTACGACTTCGCGCGCATCGTGCGGGACCTCGAGGGCGTCCCCGCCAAGTTCGTCCCCAAGGGCGTGGAGAAGACCGAGGACGACGCGGACTACGAGTTCGACGAGAAGTTCAAGACCGTCTCCCCGCGCCAGACCGCGATCGAGGCGGTCGAGCGCGCGCTCGGGATCGAGAACCTCTACGAGCCGCAGCACGCGCAGCTCGTCAACCACCTGATCCAGGCGCTGAAGGCCGAGTCGCTCTACCAGCGCGACGTCGACTACGTCGTGCAGGACGGCGAGGTGAAGATCGTCGACGAGTTCACCGGCCGCATCATGGAGGGCCGGCGCTGGTCGGAAGGCCTCCACCAGGCGGTCGAGGCCAAGGAGGGCGTCGCCATCCGCGAGGAGCACGTCACGCTCGCGACGATCACGCTCCAGAACTACTTCCGCCTCTACGAGAAGCTCTCCGGCATGACCGGCACGGCGAAGACGGAGGAGAAGGAGTTCCAGGAGATCTACAACCTCTCCGTCGTCGAGATCCCGACGAACGTCGGCGATCGCCCGCAACGACGAGAACGACTTCATCTACAAGACCGCCGAGGCCAGGTACCACGCGGCCATCGACGACATCAAGGAGCGCCACGAGCAGGGCCAGCCCGTGCTCGTCGGCACGATCTCCGTCGAGGTCTCCGAGTACCTCTCGACCCTGCTCACCCGCGCCGGCATCAAGCACAACGTGCTCAACGCGAAGCAGCACGAGCGCGAGGCCGAGATCATCATGGACGCGGGCGAGCGCGGCGCGGTCACGATTGCGACGAACATGGCCGGCCGCGGCGTCGACATCAAGCTGGGCGAGGGCGTCCGCGAGCTCGGCGGCCTCTACGTGCTCGGCACCGAGCGGCACGAGGCGCGGCGGATCGACAACCAGCTGCGCGGCCGCTCCGGCCGGCAGGGCGACCCCGGCGAGTCCCGCTTCTACCTCTCCGCCCAGGACGAGCTCGTGCGCCTCTTCGCCGGCGACCGGATCTACAACATCATCGAGCGCTTCAAGCTCCCCGACGACCAGCCCATGGAGGCCTCGATCCTCTCGAAGCAGATCGAGAACGCCCAGAAGAAGGTCGAGGAGCAGAACTTCGTCTCGCGGAAGAACGTCCTCAAGTACGACGACGTCATGAGCGTCCAGCGGATGGTCATCTACGAGCAGCGCCGCCACGTCCTCGAAGGCGCCGACCTCTCGGAGGAGATCGAGGGTTGGATCGACGAGCTCGTCGCGCGCATCGTCTTCGAGCACACCGCCTCCGACTACCAGGAGGAGTGGGACCTCGAGAGCCTCTTCACGGAGATGCAGTCGCTCTACGACACCGAGATCTCCGCGCGACGAGCTCAACGCCTCGCTCACGCGCGAGGAGCTGATCGAGGAGTTCCAGGACGACGCGAGCGACGCCTACGCGGCGAAGGTCGAGGAATACGGCCCCGAGCTCATGCGCGAGGTCGAGCGCTACCTCGTCCTCCAGGTCGTCGACGTCCGCTGGCGCGAGCACCTCGAGTCGATGGAGTACCTGCGCGACGGCATCCACCTCCGCGCGATGGCGCAGAAGGATCCGCTCTCGGAGTACCGCTCCGAGGGCCACGCGATGTTCGAGGAGCTGACGGCGATGATCCAGGAGGAGATCGTCCGCTACCTGCTCCGCATCCAGATCGAGCGGCCGCCGGAGCAGGGTGAGCTCGAGCCCGTCGCCTCGAACGGCGACGGCCTCATCTACGAGCACGAGTCGGCTGCCGGCTCCGAGGCGATTCGCGCGGCCGGAGCCGAGGGCGACGGCGCTCAGCGGCAGGCGCGTGCCGCGGCGACGGCCGGAGCGGGCGGCGCGGCCGCCACGACGGTGTCGACCGGCCAGCGGGTTGTCGCCGAGCAGGTCGGGCGGAACGACCCGTGCCCCTGCGGCTCGGGCAAGAAGTACAAGAAGTGCCACGGCGCCTAGGAGGGCTCGGCGTCGCCGCGCGCTGAGCCGTTCGACGCACCCGCTACCATCACCTGCCATGGCCGAGCGAAGCGCGGTCGAGCGAGAGCTCGAGGAGATCGGGACCCAGTTGGCCTGGGTCCGTGATTACCTTTGACCCTGACGGGCTGAGGGAGCGTCTGGCCACCCTCGAGGAGGCCATGGGCGCGCAGGGATTCTGGGATGAGCAGCAGGAGGCGGCCCGCGTCTCCTCGGAGCACGCGCGGCTCGCGCGGCGGCTCGAGCGCTACGAGCAGCTGAGCGGCGAGGCCGACGACCTCGCCGAGCTGGTCGAGCTCGCGTCCGACGACGGCGAGCTCGACGAGGTCGAGCAGAGCGCGCTCGCGCTACGGGCGCAGCTCGACCGCCTCCAGGAGGACTCGCTCTTCAGCGGCGAGTACGACGCCGGCGGGGCTGTGGTCTCCATCCACGCGGGCACGGGCGGCACCGACGCGCAGGACTGGGCCGAGATTCTCCTGCGCATGTACCTGCGTTGGGCGGCGGAGCGCGGGTTCAAGACCGAGCTCGTCGAGGAGTCGCCGGGCGAGGAGGCCGGGCTCAAGTCGGCCACGTTCACCGTGGAGGGAGAGAACGCCTACGGGACGCTGAAGGCCGAGCGGGGCGTCCACCGGCTCGTCCGGCTCTCTCCCTTCGACCAGGCGCATCGCCGGCATACGTCCTTCGCCCAGGTGATCGTCAGCCCGCTGGTCTCCGACGACGTCGAGCTCGACGTCGACGAGGCCGATCTCCGCATCGACACCTACCGCGCGAGCGGAGCCGGCGGGCAGCACGTGAACAAGACCGACTCGGCGGTGCGGATCACCCACATCCCGACCGGGATCGTCGTCCAGTGCCAGAACGAGCGCTCGCAGCTCTCCAACCGCCAGACCGCGATGCGGATCCTCAAGAGCCGTCTGGCCGAGCACGAGCTCGAGCGCCGCGAGGCCGAGCTCGCGCGTGAGCGCGGGGAAGTGCTCGACACGGGCTTCGGCAGCCAGATCCGCAGCTACGTGCTGCATCCGTACCAGCTCGTGAAGGATCACCGCACCGACGTCGAAGAAGGGAACGCCCAAGCAGTGCTCGACGGAGACCTCGACCGCTTCATCCGCGCCTACCTGCTCGCCAACGCAACCGGAGCCGTGGCCTAACTGCTTCTGATGCCTGACCCTTTCGCTAGACTCGTGTGCTTGCAGAGACCCGACCGGTGCGCCCTCGGGACGGGCGACGCCACATAGATCCGGTGCAGGAAGCCGACCTCACAGAACACGTAGATCAGCCTGCGGCAACGACGGCCGAGCACAACGGCGAGTCGAGCGAGAGCGCGACTGTCGTCGCGCCCGAGGCCGCCGGGCCGCCGCCTTCCGGCACGCCGATGATCGTCTTCGAGGCCGTGACCAAGATCTACGACCCGAACGTCGTCGCGCTCCGGGAGACGAGCTTCGTCATCGACAAGGGCGAGTTCGTCTTCCTCGTCGGCCCTTCCGGCTCGGGCAAGTCGACGATCATGCGCCTGCTCCTGAAGGAGCTCGACCCGACCGACGGCCGGATCCTCGTCGGCGGCCGCGAGCTCGCGCGTCTGCGGGGCAACAAGGTGCCGATGCTCCGTCGCAACATCGGCTGCGTCTTCCAGGACTTCAAGCTGCTCACCGACCGCTCCGCGTACGACAACGTCGCCTATGCGCTCAAGGTGCAGGGCCAGTCGAAGGCCCAGATCCGGGCGAAGGTGCCCGAGATCCTCGCCCTCGTCGGACTCGGGTCGAAGATGAACAGCTTCCCGCACGAGCTCTCGGGCGGCGAGCAGCAGCGCGTCTCCGTGGCGCGCGCGTTCGTCGAACCACCCGCCTCTGCTCATCTGCGACGAGCCGACGGGGAACCTCGACCCGGACACGTCCGTCGGGATCATGCAGCTGCTCTACCGCATCAACCGGACCGGGACGACGGTCGTCATGGCGACCCACGACCGGGAGATGGTGGACAAGATGCGGAAGCGCGTGATCGCCCTCGAGGACGGCGTCGTCATGCGCGACGAGCGCCGCGGCGGATACGGATAGCGGTGCGGGCCAAGCTCTTCTTCTCCGAGGCGTTCCGCTCGATGGCGGCCAACATCTCGACGAGCGTCGCCGCGGTCATGACCGTCCTGATCGGCATGTTCCTGCTCGGGCTCTTCATCGCGCTCGGCAGCTGGGTCATCTCGTGGACGAACCACGTCAAGAAGGAGTTGGTCGTCAACGTCTACTTCTGCACCGAGCTGACGTGCGGCCAGGAGGCGACCGACAAGCAGATCAACGCCGTCACGCTCAAGCTCGACGAGAACCCGATGATCAAGTCCTACGACTTCGTCACGAAGGACGAGGCCTGGGAGGAGATGAAGCAGCGCTTCCCCGACCTCGTCGAGGGCGCCGTCCGCAACCCGCTCCCCGCCTCCTACGAGGTCATTCCGAGTGACGCCGACAACGTGCAGGCGATCGCCGAGTCCCTGCAGCCCCCGCCCGCCGGGGTGGAGACGGTCAAGTACGGCGAGAAGAAGGCGGAACGGGTGCTCCAGGTGGCGACGATCATCGGAGCGATCTTCCTCGTCGGCAGCATCATCCTGCTCATCGCCTCGACGATCCTGATCGCGAACACGATCCGCCTCTCGATCTTCTCCCGTCGACGCGAGATCGAGGTGATGAAGCTCGTCGGCGCGTCGAACTGGTTCGTGCGCGCCCCGTTCATGCTCGAGGGCCTGCTCTGCGGGCTCGCGGGATCGATCCTCGCGGTCATCCTGCTCCTCCTTGCCAAGGAGCTGGCGTTGCCGGGGATCATGGGCCGGATCGAGAGCCCTGGCGACATCCAGGCGTGGAACTTCCCGGTCGTGGCGCTCATCCTCGTCGGGATGAGCCTGCTCATCGGTGCCGCAGGGTCCGGTATCACCCTGCGTCGTTTTCTGCGAATCTGAAAGGCGTGCACGTGCGAGTCCCGGTATCGGGCCCGGGGAGCGGCCGGTGAGACGAGCCGCCGGCTACCTCGCAGCGGCCGCGATCGTCGCGGCTGCGTTTTCGCTCGGCTTCTTCCTCACGCAGACCGAGCAGGGCGCCGGCCAGTCTGCGCCGCCGGTCCGCGCCGACCGGCCCCTCCGGCTGATCGACGAGGTGCGGGCCGAGCTCACCTCCTCCTACTACCGCTGGATCGACCCCGACGTCCTCGAGCGCCCGACCGTGGACAAGATCCTCGAGGGCCTCGACGACCCGCACACCGACCTGCTCTCGGACGCCGAGTATGCGAGCCTCCAGGAGCACACGCAGGGGACGTACTCCGGCATCGGCCTCACGGTCGGCCCCGCCCGGCGCGGCCTCGTTGTCACGTCGGCGGCGCCCGGCCCGGCGCGCGAGGCCGGGATCCGCAAGGGGGACGTCATCGTCCGGATCGACGGGAAGCCTGCGGGGCCGCTCCCGTTCGAGCGCTCGCTGGCGCTGATCAAGGGCGAGCAGGGCACGATCGTGCACCTCACGGTTCGGCGGCCGAGGCGGGGCGAGACGATCGACTTCACCGTCATCCGCCGGGAGATCGACGTTCCCCCGATTGCCGCCCGCCTGCTCACGACCAAGACTCGCAAGCTCGCCTACATCCGTGTCTTCTCGTTCCCGGCCGGGGCGGCCGAGCGGCTCGAGGAGACCACCGCCAAGCTCGTCCAGCAGGGCGTGACCGGGGCGATCATCGACCTGCGCAACAACCCAGGCGGTCTTCTCTCCCAGGCCGTCGACGTTGCCTCCGTCTTCATCGACGACGGCATCGTCTGCCGGACCGACGGCCTCCACGAGGAGGAGCACGAGTACCGTGTGACCGGGGTCGCCACGCATCCGAACCTGCCCCTCGTCGTCCTCGTCAACGGCGGCAGCGCCAGTGCGGCCGAGATCGTCGCCGGCGCGCTCGTCGACCACGACCGGGCCGTGCTCGTCGGCGAGCGCACCTACGGGAAGGCGTCGGTGCAGACCGTTGCGCCGCTCCTCGGCGGCGGCGCGCTCAAGCTCACCACTGCGAAGTACCTCACTCCGGCGGGCGCCGACATCACCGACCTCGGCCTCGAGCCGTCGGTTGTCGCGGCCGATGACCCGCTGACGGAGCGCGACGAGGCCCTCCAGATCGCACGGCGCACCCTCGCCGGAATCCTCCGCAACCGCTAGCGATGGCTGACGAGGTCCTCGTCTGCGAGCTGGCCAGACGAGGAAAGCTTCTCGTCGGCGAGCCCTACTTCGAGGGCGGCGTCCCCGTCGTGCTCGACCGCAAGGGCGCCGGCGACGCCGGGCCGGGCGACCTCGCCGTCGTCCGTCCGGGCCGAGGGCGGGCAAAGATCGTTCGGGCCCTCGGCCCGGCAAGCTCGATCGAGGCCGTGCTGGAAGGGCTCCTCTGGCACGACGGCCTCCGGCGGCCACATCCGCCGCTGCCGCCGGCGCCCTCCGGCGACGAGCCCGACCGCGTCGACCTGCGCGGCCTCTACGCGTTCACGATCGACCCGGACGAGGCGAAGGACTTCGACGACGCGCTCAGCTTCCGGCGCGAGGACGGGGGCGTGCGCGCCTGGGTGCACATTGCCGACGTCTCCGCCTACGTCCCGGCCGGCTCGCCGCTCGACGGCGACGCCGCCGAGCGGGGGGTCTCCGTCTACGTCCCGGGACGGGTCGAGCCGATGCTCCCGCACGAGCTCTCGGACGACCTGTGCAGCCTGCGGCCGCACCTGGATCGCCGCTGCGTCACGGTCGAGCTCCTCTTCGACGCCGAGCTCCGCCCTGGCGAGCCGCGCTTCTACCGGAGCCTCATCCGCAGCCGCGAGCGGCTGACCTACGGCCACGCCCAGGCGGTGCTCGCCGGCGACGAGCGCGCGGTCGACGAGTTGGACGAGGCGCTGCGCCTCGCCCGGGAGGTCTCCTCCGCGCTCCGCGACCGGCGGTTCGCGCGCGGCGCGCTTCGGGTCGAGGGCCGCGAGGTCGCCTTCGCCTTCGACGGCGACGGCGGCGTCGAGCGGGCGTGGATCGAGACCGAGCCGCTCGCGCACATGCTCGTCGAGGAGCTGATGATCGCCGCCAACGAGGCGGTCGCCGATCTGCTCGCCGGGCGCCGCCGCGAGGCGCTCTACCGCGTGCACGAGCAGCCCGACCCGCAGTCGGTCGAGCTCCTGCTCGCCAAGCTCACGAGTCTCGACGTGCCCACGCCGCCCGTGCCCGAGCACCTCTCGTCGGTCGACGCCGCCAGGCTCGCAGCCCGGGTCAGCGACACGGTGACGGGCTACGTGCGGCGCTCGGGGCGCGGGGCGGAGGCGTTTCCGGCCCTGGTCCTCCGCGCCCTCAAGCAGGCGCGCTACGACCCCAGGAACCTGGGCCACTCGGGCCTGGCGAGCCGCGCGTACTGCCACTTCACCTCTCCGATCCGCCGCTACCCGGACCTGGTCGTCCACCGTGTGCTGCTGCGCGAGCTTGGCGTGCTCGACGTGGAGACGCCTGACGACCTGCCCGAGCTTGCCGACTCGACCTCCGCGCGCGAGCGCGAGGCTGCCGAGGTCGAATACCGGGCCGACGACCTCTGCCTCGCCTGGCTCCTCGAGCGGCGCCTCTTCGAGGAGGGCTGGGAGTCGATCTACGAGGGCGAGATCACCGGCGCGATCGGCTCCGGCATCTTCGTGCGCTTCGACGGGGTCTTCGAGGGCTACCTGCCCGCGCGGCGCCTGCCCGGCGACTACTTCGAGCTCAATCCCCTCGGCACCGCCCTCGTCGGGCGCCGCGGGGGCTCCGCGTACCGCCTGGGCGACCCGATCGACGTCAAGGTCGCGGAGCTCAAGCGGTGGGAGGGCAAGGTCGAGCTGGCGCCCGCCTGAGCCCGAAAAGAAATTTGCCGCTCTTTGCAGAGAAACGTCCGTCGGCCGCTTGCGTGGCGTGACCCGTCCATCTAGGTTGCTTCTTGCGCCGAGCACGGGGCGCGAGTAGGTTGAAGCCTCACCGGTAGGCCGTACGCGGAAGCGGAAGGTTCGCCGGGGAGGGGGACGAAAGCGCACCCGGCTCGGCGAATTTTTTTGGTCCAATGCAGGCTATGGCCGCAGGGACGAAGCTGATCGTCGACAACCGGCGTGCGCGTCACGAGTTCCACCTCCTCGACCGCTTCGAGGCGGGGCTCGTGCTCACGGGCACCGAGGTCAAGTCGCTCCGGGACGGGAAGGCGACGCTTCAGCGTGCCTTCGGCGACGTCCGCGACGGCGAGGTCTACCTCGTCGGCCTGCACATTCCCGAGTACACGCAGGGGAACCTCGCCAACCACGATCCAGACCGCGAACGGAAGCTCCTCCTCCACCGGCGCGAGATCGACCAGCTCGTCGGCAAGGTGCAGGAGAAGGGACTGACGCTCGTCCCGACCCGGCTCTACTGGAAGGACGGCCGCGCCAAGGTCGAGCTTGCGCTCGCACGGGGCAAGGACGTGCGCGACAAGCGCCGCACGATCGCCGACCGCGACGCGAAGCGGCAGATGGAGCGCGCGCTCAAGACGCACGGCCGCGACTAGGAGGTCTTGGCGGAACGTCGCTCGTCGCCGGGGTGCGATGGTCGTTCCGAGACAAGGACGCACGGAGCGCACGTAGCGAATGAGCTACGTGCGGGACTGAGGACGCAGCTCTCGGGGCGAGCAGCGTGCCCTGGCGGCACAGCTGCGTTTCGTCAAGGCCTCCTGGTCAGGACGACCGTGTGCACGACGGCGGCCGCCGCGAGGAAGGCGGCCACCGACCAGAGGGCGATCTGGCCGTGCGTGTCGAGGTCGGTGTCCGCCGAAGAGCAGCCAGACGGCGATTACGGCGGCGGCGATCGCGCTCCCGACGGCGGCCGCGAACGTGACCGCCCGCTCCGCCGGCGTCCCGGCGAGCGCCCACTCGACGATCGCGAAGGCGACGAGCGCGGCACCGAGGAGCTGCGCGTAGATCGGCGGCTCCGGCGAGGGGGAGGCCGAAGAACTCGTAGAGGCCGTCCCAGGTCGCGGCGAGCAGGAAGACCGCGAGCGCCGCGTTCGAGACCGCGTCGATGCGCAGGACAAGCGCCTGGGAGAGTCGGGGATGCTGCATGGTGAATGAATGATCTCGTTTCGGGTGGCCGCCTTGCGCCGGGCAGAGCTCGGCGGATAGGTTCGCGCCACACCCGATCCGAGGAGGCCGTCCATGAGCACGACACGTAGGGGATGGATTTCAGCGCTGGTGGGAGTGGGGGTGTTGCTCCTCGCAGTGCCGGTCGTGTGGGCGCTCGGCGGCGGCGGCCGCGAGCAATCTCCGCTCGTGATCGGGCACCGCGGGGCTGCCGGCTACCTGCCCGACCACACGCTGGAGGGGTACGAGCTGGCGATCAAGCTCGGCGCGGACTACATCGAGCCGGACCTCGTGGCCACGAAGGACGGGCGTCTGATCGCCCGCCACGAGCCGAACATCACCAGCACGACCGACGTGGGCAGCCATCCCGAGTTCGCCGATCGGGAAACCACGAAGATGGTCGACGGGGTAGCCGAGACCGGCTTCTTCGCGTCCGACTTCACCCTCGCCGAGATCAAGACGCTACGCGCCGTCCAGCCGCTGGCCGAGCGGCCGCAGCAGTTCAACGGCCGCTTCGAGATCCCCACGCTCGAAGAGGTCATCGCGCTGGCGAAGCGCTGGTCGAAGAAGCTCGACCGACAGATCGGGGTCTACCCCGAGACGAAGCACCCGACGTACCACGCCGGGCTCGGGCTGCCGCTCGAGCACCGGCTTGTGAAGGTGCTGCGCCGCGAAGGCTGGAACAACCGTCGCGCGCCGGTGTTCATCCAGTCCTTCGAGCAATCCAATCTGAAGCTCCTCAACCGGCTGACGGACGTGCGCCTCGTCCAGCTCGTGGACGCCAACGACGTCGCCCCCGATGGGACGATCACCTATGCGCCGCCGTTCGACCGCCCCTACGACTGGACCGTCTCCGGAGATCCCGTGCTCCAGAGCCGCACATTCGGCTTCTTCACGACTGACGCGGGTCTCGAGGAGATCAGCAAGTACGCCGACGGCATCGGGCCCTGGAAGCCGTACATCGTCAGTTCGCGGGCGATCGCGCTGAATCCGGACGGTACGGTCGCCGACGCGAACGGCGACGGGCTCGTCAACGAGACGGGACCGTGCGCTCTTGCCGCCGACCGATCTCGTCGAACGCGCACACGACCACGGCCTGCTGATCCACACGTGGACGTTCCGCAACGAGCAGCGCCGGCTGGCAAGTGACTTCGGGGGCAACCCCGTCAACGAGTACCTGCTCTTCTACAGACTCGGCGTTGACGGGGTCTTCGCGGACTTCCCCGACACCGCGTTCGCGTCGCGCGAGCTGTTCCGGCTGGAAGAGGACTAGGCCGTCGCGGCGCTCCCGGAGTGCCCGTTGGGGGGACGGGTGCTCCGGGAGCCCGCGGCTATACTTTGGTTTCTGGGGGCGATCCGGTTTCGACGGGGTCGGTTCTCCGGAAGAGCTGCAAGCCGAGGTCCCCGGTTGGCCTCGTAAAACCACCGGGAACAACGTAAGTGCGGATCGCAACGAACTCGCACTGGCCGCCTAATTAGGTGACCCGTCGGCTCCGGTCTCGGCCCGTGGATCGGAAACCCGGCGTCAGAAAACGGGCTCGCCGCCGAAGGAGCGCTGATCGCCCGAGGCGGGACTCTTCAGGATCGGCTAGCCCGTCGGTAGGTTTGCCGGCCCACCGGCCGTCGGGCGAAATGCAAGGGCAGGCTGTGCTTGGAGAGGCTCTTCACGGTGCGACTTCGGACGCGGGTTCGATTCCCGCCGCCTCCATCGTTGGCTCAACTGAGCCACTCTTGGAGCCGGTCGATTGAAACACTTCAGTCGGCCGGCTCTTCTGTTTCCGCGCGACGCGCCTTGGCGAGCTGCTTCCATCGCGCGTTCCAGGTCGCTGAGATTGTGGTGGCCGTAGATAGCCGCCGTCGTGGACAGGTCGCTGTGACCGAGCGCCTGTGACGCCGCCGCCCGACTAGCACTTAGCGGGGCGGCGCATCTCGATGAACTCCCATTCTCGACCGGCCGTCCAGTGCATGTAGGCGCGGCGGCGTACAAAGCCGACCCGCTCATAGACAGTTACTGCACGACGGTTGAAGGCCGCGACCGACAGCAAGAACTCATCAGGTGCGTAGCGAGCGCGCGCGTAATCGAGACCCGCCTCGACAAAGCTTTGCCCCAAGCCTCGTCCTGTCCAGTCGGGATGTAGGCCGAGGCCGATCTCAAGCCTCGGATGGTGTGGAGGCTTGTATTGGAAGTACCCGACGAGGCTGCCATCGTCGTCATCAGCCGCCACGAAGTGCTCTGCGCGCAGCTTCGGGTCGAGCAGCTCGGCGAGGTCGTCTGGATCCTGATCCCAGTCGTAGAAGGAGAACGGCGCTGGATAGTGCCAGCTTGCGACTGCTTCTGCATCCTCTTGCGTCATTCGTCTGAAATGGAACGACAAGTCGTCACCGTAACGCCCCGCGCGGCACGGTCGCTCAGAACCGCGAACGCCGTGCCGGGACGGAAGATTGCAATT
>CAWESB010000021.1:0-72373 GCA_963811635.1 uncultured Actinomycetes bacterium | reverse complement strand
GCGCTCGAGCTCCTCGGCGACGGCCTGAGCGCCGAGGACGTCACCGTCTTCGAGGACACCGAGGCCGGCGTCGCCGCCGCCAAGGCGGCCGGCATGCGCTGCGTCGCGATCCCCGGAACGCATACGCCGGAGCGGCTCGCCCTGGCGGACGAGCTCGCTCCGGCGCTTGATCTCGAAGCCGTGCGGCGCGCGCTGGCGCCTTAGCTTCCGGTAGCCGGGGCCGTTCCGGTTCTCTTCTCGAGCTCCTCCTCGTACCGCTCGAGCTCTTCCTCGGAGCCCATGCGGACGGGGCCCTTGAACCAGTTCTTCGCCGAGACGAACCACCATCCGCCGAAGATCAGGCCGATGCCGGCGAACCAGATGATCGTGTAGTTGGTGAACCGCCAGTCGAAGTCTTCCTCCCACGGAAGGCCGACCTTGTACAGCGGGATGATGAAGATGATCGTGATCAAGCGCGACCCATCCGATCGCCAGCAGGTCGATCCACTTGTAGTGCTTGCCGAGGCTCCACGCCCTCGGCTCGTCCCAGCTGTCGCCCTTGCGCCAGCGAAGGTAGACGGGGATCACGAAGGCGATGTAGAGGCCGATGACCGCGATCGCGGTGCCGGCCGCGTAGCCGACGAAGTAGTTCCAGACCGCGGGGATCATCAGGATGCCCGCGAAGAGCCAGATGCCGAAGACCGACCAGTTCGGCACGCGGTTCTTCGCGACGCGCCGCCAGAGCTGATGGCCCGGCACGGCGCCGTCGCGCGAGAACGCGAACATCATCCGCGACGCCGAGGTCACGGACGCAGTCACGCAGAAGAACTGCGCGACGACGCAGATGAAGAGCAGCGCCTCCGCCCAGTTCTGGCCCATCGACTCCGCCCAGATCCAGGGCACGAGAAGCCCGAGGGCGTTGACGGTGTCGAGCGCCCCCTGGTTACTCGGGATCGCGAACGTCACCGCCACGAGGAGGATCCAGCCGAAGATCACCGAGACGACAACGGATGTCCACATCCCCATCGCCGCCATCCGGGACGCGTTGTTGGTCTCCTCGGCGGTGTGCGCCGACGCGTCGAACCCGGTGATCGTGTACTGCGGGAGCAGCATGCCCAGCCCGAGCACGAGCAGGAACGCGAGCCCGAACTGGGTCGTTCCGTCGCCGAAGCCCGAGTTGTTGATCGTCTGCGTGAACACGTACGAGAGCGACTGGTGGTCGTTGGGGACGATGATCAGGATCGCGACGATCACGACGACGCCGACCATGTGCCACCAGGCCGAGATCATGTTCAGGCCCGAGGTCAGGCGGATGTTGCAGCATGTTGATGAGCGCCGCGGCGCACAGGAAGATCGCGTAGAGGATGTACGTCGAGGCATCGAACGACGCGCCGAACCAGTCGTTCATGTGCTCGGTGTACGAGAACCAGAAGTCGAAGAGCGCCTGCCCGAAGAGCGCGAGCCCGTATCCGATCGCCGCGGTGACCGCGATCTGGCCGATGAGGTTGAACCAGCCTGTCGCCCAGCCCCAGCCCGGGCTGCCGAGCTTCGAGGCCCAGTAGTAGAGACCGCCGGCGGTGGGATACGCCGACGCGATCTCGGCCATCGAGAACGCGATGATCGTCGACATGAGGCCGACAAGCAGCCAGCCGTAGACCACCCACATCGGGCCGCCGTGCTCAAAGCCGATGTTGTACGAGGTCAGGCACCCCGCGAGGATCGAGATGATCGTGAACGAGATCGCGAAGTTCCGGAACCCGCCCATGCCCCGGAACAGCTCCTGGGCGTAGCCGAGCTTGTGGAGGATGTGCTCGTCCTCCGAAGTGTGATAGCGCCCCGTCTCAGGCCCTTGTGTCATTACGCCTCCTCCGTTCGGCGGCCTTGGGCGGGGTTTCTACGCTTTGCGCGGAGTTCCTGTCAAGCCCAGGGGAGCCGCGTAGACTCCCCGATCCATGCTGACGCTGGACGAGCTCACCAAGGCGGTTGGCGACGGCTCGATCGACACAGTCATTGTCGCCTTCACGGACATGCAGGGCCGGCTGATGGGCAAACGGCTGCACGGCGAGTTCTTCGTCGAGGAGCACATCGGGGAACACGGGGTCGAGGGCTGCAACTACCTGATGGCGCTCGACATGGAGATGGACACCGTCCCCGGCTACGGGATCGCGAGCTGGGAGCAGGGCTACGGCGACTTCGTGCTGCAGCCCGACCTGGCCACCCTGCGGCGGATCCCGTGGCTCGAGGCGACGGCGCTCGTCCTCACCGACGTCGGCTGGCACGACGGTAGCCCTGTCGCGCCCTCGCCCAGGCAGGTTCTGAAGCGTCAGGTCGAGCGGGCAGCCGACCTGGGGTACACGCCCATGTTCGGCTCGGAGCTCGAGTTCTACCTCCTGCGCGAGACCTACGAGGAGGCGCACGCGAAGCACTACCGCGACCTGACGCCGTCGGTGCCGTACATCCTCGACTACCACATCCTCGCCACGACCTACGACGAGCCGCTGATCCGCCAGATCCGCAACGGGATGCAGGGCGCGGGCATCAAGGTCGAGACCTCGAAGGGCGAGGCCTGGCCGGGTCAGCAGGAGATCAACTTCCGCTACGCCGACGCGGTCACGATGGCCGACAACCACACGGTCTACAAGAACGGCGCCAAGGAGATCGCGCACCTGAACAACTGCTCGATCACCTTCATGGCCAAGCCGGACCACACCTGGATCGGCAGCTCCTGCCACATCCACTCGAGCCTCTGGCGGGACGGGGAAGCCGCCTTCGCGGGCGAGTCGGACGTCTTCAAGCAGTACCTCGCCGGGCAGATCGCCTGCCTGAAGGAGCTGGCGATCTTCATCGCGCCGACGATCAACTCGTACAAGCGCTTCGCCGCCGGAAGCTGGGCGCCGACGACCCTCGCCTGGGGCCACGACAACCGCACGTGCGGCTTCCGCATCGTCGGCCACGGCGCCGGGCTGCGGACGGAGACCCGCATCCCGGGCGGCGACGTCAACCCGTATCTCGCCTTCGCCGCGCTGCTCGCGGCCGGCCTGTACGGGATCGAGAACGAGCTCGAGCTGCCGCCGCCGCTCGAGGGCAACGCCTACGAGTCGGACGCGGAGCGCTTCCCCCACTCGCTGCGGGAGGCGATCGCGGCGCTCGAGGAGGGCACGATGGCACGCGCCGCGCTCGGCGACGACGTCGTCGACCACTACCTGAACTACGCGCGCACGGAGCAGCGCCTCTTCGACGAGGCGGTCACCTGCTACGAGCGCGAGCGCATGTATGAACGCGGCTGAGTCGCCTGTCGCGGCCATCCGCTTCGCCCGGCCGACCGACAGGCTCGATGACGTCCTTCGCTTCTACGAGGAGGGCCTCGGCCTCCGGCGGATCGACTCCTTCGACGACCACGCGGGCTACAGCGGGGTCATGCTCGGGCTCCCGGACGAGGAGGTGCACCTCGAGCTGACGACCCACGCGGAAGGGAGCCCCGGGCCGGCGCCCACGCGCGACAACCTGCTGGTCCTCTACATGACCGACCGCGCGGCGATCGCGCAGATCGAGAGCCGCATGCGGGCGCTCGGCCACGAGCCCGTCGAGCCCGAGAACCCGTACTGGAACGACGACCTCACGTTCGAGGATCCGGACGGCTGGCGGGTCGTGCTCCGCTACGTAGACTCGTAGCGATGCGTCCGATCGTCGGCATCACGAGCTACGCGGAGGAGGCCCGCTGGGGCGTCTGGGAGCTGCCGGCGGCGCTGCTCCCGCTCTCGTACGTCGACGCGGTCGAGACGGCCGGCGGGCGGGCGCTGCTCGTCCCGCCGAGCGCCGAGCGGCGTCGAGGAGACGCTCGACGTCCTCGACGGCCTCATACGTCTCCGGCGGGGCCGACCTCGACCCCGCGTCGTACGGCGCCGAGGCGCACCCGGAGACGAACGGCGACGCGGCCCGAGCGCGACAGCGCCGAGCTCGCCCTCCTCGAAGGCGCCCTCGCCCGCGACCTGCCCGTGCTGGCGGTCTGCCGCGGCAGCCAGGTCCTCAACGTCGCGCTTGGGGGTGACCTCGTCCAGCACCTGCCCGAGGTGGTCGGCCACGAGGGGCACAAGCACACGCCCGGTGTCTTCGCCGACCACGACGTCGACGTGCTCCCGGGCACGAAGCTGCACGAGGTCATCGGCGAGCACGCGCCGGTCAAGAGCCACCATCACCAGGGCTACGGCCGCCTGGGCGATGGCCTTCGCGAGGCCGCCCGGGCGGACGACGGCACGGTCGAGGCGATCGAGGACCCGGCTCGGCGGTTCGCGCTCGGCGTCCTCTGGCACCCCGAGGAGGGCGAGGACGCGGCGCTCTTCCAGGCGCTCGTCGCCGAGGCGAAGCGCTACCGGGAGGAGCGCCGGTGATCACGGTCCTCAACCCGGCCACCGAGGAGACGATCCGCGAGCTCCCGGAGCCCGATGTCGCCGAGACGGACGCCGCCGTCGCGCGCGCGAAGGCCGCCTTCCCGGCCTGGCGCAAGGTCGCGCCCGTCCGATCGCGGCGCGGCTGCTGCGCGAGGTCGCAAACCGTCGTGGAGTCTGCGAACGGAGGAGCTGGCCGCGATCGAGTCGGCCAACGTGGGCAAGCCGATCGCCGGCGCGCGCGCGCGAGATCGGCATGGTCGCCGAGGTCTTCCACTTCTACGCGGGCGCGGTCGACAAGCACCACGGCGAGACGATCCCCGTCGCAGGCGGCGTCGACCTGACGTTCCGGGAGCCGCTCGGCGTCGTCGGCCTGATCGTGCCCTGGAACTTCCCGCTCAACATCGCCAGCTGGAAGCTCGGCCCGGCGCTCGCCTGCGGGAACACGGTCGTGCTGAAGCCGGCCGAGCTGACGCCGCTCTCGGCACTGCGGCTCGAGGAGCTCATCCTCGACGCCGGGATCCCGGAGGGCGTGGTCAACGTCGTCGCCGGCAAGGGCTCCGTCGTCGGCCAGCGGATGGTCGAGCATCCGGATGTCGCCAAGATCGGCTTCACGGGCTCGACCGAGGTCGGTCGCCGCGTCATGGAGGGCGCCGCCGCGACGATCAAGCGGGTCACCCTCGAGCTCGGCGGCAAGTCCGCCAACGTGGTCTTCGCGGACGCCGACCTGGAGAAGGCGGCCGCCGCCGCCCCGTACGCCGTCTTCGACAACGCAGGCCAGGACTGTTGCGCCCGCTCGCGGATCTTCGTCGAGCGGCCCGTCTACGACCGCTTCCTCGAGCTGCTCGTCGACGCGACCCGCGGCGTGAAGGTCGGCGACCCGGCAAGGGAGGAGACCGAGATGGGCCCGCTGATCTCGTCCCAGCACCGCGAGACGGTGACGTCGTTCGTGGAGGAGGGACAGGTTGCCTTCCGCGGCGAGTCCCCCGACGGCCCGGGCTTCTGGTTCCCGTGCACCCTCGTCGAGGCGACGAACGACGACAAGGTCGCCCGCGAGGAGGTGTTCGGGCCGGTCGCAGCCGTCATCCCGTTCGACGGCGAGGAGGAGGCGCTGCGGCTCGCCAACGAGACGCCGTACGGGCTCTCGGGCTCGATCTGGACGCGCGACGGCGCCCGCGCGCTGCGCATGGCACGCGGCATCGACTCCGGGGTGCTCTCGGTCAACTCGAACAGCTCGGTGCGCGTCTCGACCCCGTTCGGCGGCTTCAAGCAGTCCGGCTTCGGCCGCGAGCTCGGCTTGCACGGCCTCGAGGGCTACTCCGAGGTCAAGAACGTGTACATCTCGACGGAATAGCTCAACCACGCGGGTTCCCCGCGGCTTCCTACTTGGAGTCTCTACCGGACGGCGCGAGGATCGTTCGCCTCCGCTCGGCCACAGTCGAGCAAATCGACGCCCTGCCCGGCGTCGGGCAAGTGACTACAGAGCAGCGATAATCCTTAGACTCGCCCGCAGCCAGCTCACGCTATGTGAAGACGTTTACTGCCCGGGCGATGACCAGCCCGAGGATGGCGAGCGAGATGAGCGACTGCACGGTCATGGCGACCTTTGCCCGGGGGGCGAGCGGCATGACGTCGGTCGGGCTGAACGCGGTGGCGTTGGTGAAGCCCAGGTACAGGTAGTCGATGAACTGGGGCCGCCAGCTCGGCTGCGCGATCCTCGGGTTCAGTTGCTGTGGGAAGGCGAAGTCGGCGTGGCCCGCGGGGTTGTGGGCGCGTGCCGCCGCGCCTCCTCCGTCCAGTTCCCAGTAGAGCAGCGCGAATGCGATGTTGTTCGATACCCATACGAGAGTTCCGGCCTGGAGCAGGTCGCTGGCCGAGTTCGTCTCGGCACTACCGTGGATGAGGTGGTCGATCAGCAGCGCCGTCGCCCAGAGCGAGCCGAAGACGAGGACGGAGACAAGGACGATCGAGAGTGCCCGGAGCTCCCGCGAGCGGCGCGTGATCTCGCCAGGATCGCCGACGATCACGGCTACCAGCAACAATCCTTCGATGAGCGGGAGCACCCACCCTGGGCCTGGTGGCCGGAGGTCGTCGGGTAGCACGATCGTGAGCACCATCGCCGCGAGCACAGCGCCCGCCATCGGCCAGCGCGGCTCGCCAACCGGGACGCCATCCTCACCTCGGTCGGGACGGTTACGACCCGCTGCAGGCATCGTTTGCGGCGTCTGACTCAGGCTTCATTCGGGAGCATCCTAGGTAGCCTTTCGAACGGTGCATACCGCGTCGAGCCCGAGACTCGCTCACGACCGACCTTGCGAGCCTCGGGCTCGCTCGAATCGCACTCGGGGCTAGTCCCCTGGCGGTTGTTGCGCTGCCCCGGCACGCCGTTTCACCCGGATCGCATAATGCGAATCGGGGTTCGACCGCCATAGGGTCGGCTTCCGCAAAGGGAGGTGTTGCGATGGGTGAAGAGCCCTCCGCGAGCCTGCGGGAGCTCCCTGCTGGTTGTTGACTCGCAGATGGTTAGTGTCAATCCCCGGCGGTGGTGCCTGACTAGGCGGCGCGGGGGCACCCTTCCCCTCGCAGCGAAGAGACCCGGCGGGGTCGCTAGCTCGGTTCGTGGACGACGACCACCGGCCTCTTCGACCGGCGGACGACGTCGGCCGACACGCTTCCGAGTAGCGAGCCGGCGATGCCACCGTGGCCCCGTGTCCCGACGACGACGAGGTCGGCGTCCCGGCTCTCGGCGATCATCGCGATCTCCTCGGCCGCGTCGCCCTCGAAGACCTCGAACTCGGCCTCGACTCCGGCCTCCTCGGCCATCGTCCTCGCGACTAGGCCGCCAAAACAACGCTAACAACCCGCGGCGATACTGATCGCGTCGGAACGGGCACGTACCCTAGGACGCGATGAGACGCCCAGCCCTCATCAGCCTGCTCGCCGCGCTCGTCCTCGCGCTGGCGGCTGTCGGCTGCGGGTCGTCCGACGACGACGACAACGACAACGACCAGCAGGCAGCGCCGATCGGGGCGCAGGCGGTCGTGCAGCAATTCCGCACCGTTCCCGGCATGCCGCCGCTCCGGACCGCGGCAGCGCCCGATCCCTCGTGGGAGCAGCTGAGCCTTGGCCTCGACATCTCCCCGGCCGTCCAGAAGAAGTACGGGACGTTCACCATCTACGTCGTCGACCCGGAGGACAAGCAGGCCGTCACCTCCCTGCTCGCCGACAAGGACACGGCGAAGCCGCTCGAGCAGAGCGCCGGCGGCATCTACTGGGACTACGACGAGCTGGCCAAGTCCTACGTGGCGCAGAAGCGTTACGGGCCGAACGTCGTCCTCGCCTGGTGGAACGAGAAGCGCGAGCAGGCCACGGACGTCCGCTGGCAGCGGCTCGACGCCGTCATGCGGGACCTCGCGAGCGGCTAAGCTCACCCGCCTATGGGGCGGCTCGACGGGAAGATCGTCGTCATCACCGGCGCCGGCAGCGGCATCGGCCGCGAGGCGGCGCTTCTCTTCTCCGCCGAGGGCGCCGGCGTCTGTGTCGCCGACATGAGCGTGGAGTCCGGCGAGCAGACCGCGTCCGAGGCCCGCGAGGCCTTTTTCCAGCAGGTCGACGTCGCCGATCCGGCGAGCGTGCAGGCGATGTACGCCGCCGCCGCCGAGCGGTACGGCGGCATCGACGTCCTCTACAACAACGCCGGGATCATGCCTCCCGACGACGGGTCGATCCTGGATACGGAGCCCGACGCCTGGCAGAAGGTGCAGGACGTCAACGCAAAGGGCGTCTATCTCTGCTGCAAGTACGGGATACCGCACCTGCTCGAGCGTGGAGGCGGCTCGGTGATCAACGTCGCCTCCTTCGTCGCGCTCATGGGCGCCGCGACGTCCCAGATCTCCTACACGGCCTCCAAGGGCGCCGTCCTCTCGCTCAGCCGGGAGCTCGCCGTCGAGTTCGCGCGGCAGGGCGTCCGGGTCAACGCGCTCTGCCCCGGACCGGTCGAGACTCCGCTGCTGATGCGGCTCTTCGCGGAGACGCCCGGCGCCCTCGAACGCCGGCTGCAGCACCTGCCGATGGGCCGCCTCGCCCAGGCGCGGGAAATCGCCCAGGGCGCGCTCTTCCTGGCGAGCGATGAGTCCTCGTACGTGAACGGGGCGACGTTCCTCGTCGACGGCGGCCTGAGCGCCGCGTACGTGACCGCCGAGTAGCCCTCGGCGCGGCCGCCGCTCGCTTGACGACGCGGGGGAGGCGTCGTAGCGTGGCCATTCCCTCCGAGAGGTGGCCAAGTGCCGTCCAGCACTTCTCGCAGCACGACCGAGGTCCTGTCCTCCCGCACGTCCCGAGAAGCCGCGGGCTGGTTGTGCACCACCAAGGCGGACCCCGGTGACCTCTACCGCCCGGGCCGGGAGCGGAAGCAGTTCTCCTGGATCAGCCCGCGGCCGCTGTGGGAGTCGCGCAACGACAAGATCGCCCGCTGGTTCGGCGACCCGACCGACGTGGAGCGCCGGCGCTGGGTCGCGGCCCAGCGGCGCAACGGCGTCGACCCGAGCTTCACGGTCACGCGGTACGCCGAGAAGGACGAGGTCTCGTTCATGGTGCTCGGCGACCCCGGCGAGGGCGACGACTCCCAGTATCAGGTGCTGCGCCCCCTGAGGGCGAGGTGCGCCGGGACGGACTTCACCTACATCGTCAGCGACGTCATCTACCCGGCCGGAGACGTCCTCGACTACCTCGACCGCTTCTACTGGCCCTACCGCGAGCTGCCCGGCCCGATCTTCGCGATCCCGGGGAACCACGACTGGTACGACGGCCTGCACGGGTTCATGACCCAGCTCTGCGGCGCCGACCCCGATCTGCGGCCGCCGGTGCACGCGTCCCGGAACCGCTGGAAGCGGGCGTTCCTCGACCTGACCTGGCGCGAGCCGAGCGAGGCGATGCAGGACCAGCTCGAGGAGATGCGCAAGCTTCGCCCCGAGCCTTCGGGGCAGCCCGCCCCCTACTTCGCGATCGAGCTGAAGGAGCTCGTCATCGTCGGGCTGGACACGGGTATCCAGGCGGGGATCGACGAGGAGCAGGGCGAGTGGCTGCGGAAGGTCTCGCAGCTCCCGAAGGACAAGATCCTCATGACCGGCAAGCCGCTGATCGTCGACACGGCCCGAAAGCGTTGCGGGATCACCGGCTCGCGCGACACCGTCAACGCGATCGTCGAGGACCCGGCCAACCGCTACATCGCCGTGATCGGCGGCGACATCCACAACTTCCAGCGCTACCCGGTTCGGCACGACGACGGGCGGATCGTCCAGCACATCGTCAGCGGCGCGGCCGGCGCGTACACGAAGGCGACGCACAAGATCCCGAAGGCGACCGTCGAGGCCTGCGGCTGCGACGAGGCCGACTTCCGCTGCTATCCGCGGCGAGGCGACTCCCTCGCGGCCTATTCGATCCTGCTCGATCGCAAGCTTCCGATCGACGTCGCGATCCCCTACGACGTCGCCCCGGCGGTGATGAGCCTCCGGCTCGACAACCTCGACCCGCAGCGGGCCGAGGACCGCGGCAAGGACGTCTCGAAGGAGCTCTGGCGGAAGGCGAAGCTCGTCTTCCCCTTCTCGGATGCGGGCGTGATGGGCCCCTTCAACAAGAACTTCTCCGAGTTCCTGGACTGGAACGACCCCGATCCACCGCTCTTCAAGAGCTTCCTGCGCGTCGACACGAAGCCGGGCAAGGTCGAGATCCGCTGTTTCGCCGCGACCGGCTGCGAGGAGCACGCGGACAACCCGCCACTCGAGGACCACATCAAGGGCACGCGCGGGGACAACGGCCACTGGACCTGGGAGGTCCTCCTTGACTGAGAACGGGAAACAGGCTGCCTGGCCGGCGATCTTCGAGCCGTTGCAATTCAAGAACCTCGAAGTGAAGAACCGGCTCTTCCGCTCGAGCATCTCAGGGCGCTTCGACAACTACGACGGCTCGGGCACGCAGACCCGGATCGACTGGGACGTGAAGTTCGCGCGCGGCGGGATCGGCGCGGTCATCTCCTCCAACACCCCCGTGCACCCGCGGGGCCTGATCGTGCCCAACTACGCCCACCTCGACTCGGACGACAAGGTCCCGTTCTGGAAGGAGCTCGGCAAGCGCGTGCGGGACGCGGGCGCGAAGTACATCGTCCAGCTCGCCTTCTCGGGGCGGCAACGCGACATTCCGAGCGTCGTCTACGAGAAGGGCCTCTCCTCCACAGACAAGCCCGACCCCGTGCACGGGTTCCCGTGCGAGCGGATGTCGAAGGCACAGATCGACGAGGTCGTCGACGCCTTCCGCCAGGGGGCCAGGCGCGCCCGCGAGGCCGAGCTCGACGGGATCGAGATCCACGGCTGCAACGGCTACCTGATCACCCAGTTTCTCTCCCCCGCCATCAACGACCGCACCGACGAGTACGGCGGCTCGCTGGAGAACCGCGCACGCTTCCCGCTCGAGGTCGTGCGCGCGATGCGGGAGGAGATCGGTCCCGACTTCCACCTCCAGTTCAAGATCAGCGCGATCGACGACGGCAAGGCGCTCTTCCCCTGGGGCAAGGAGGGGACGACGCTCGAAGAGTCGACGCAGGTCTGCAAGTGGCTCGTCGAGGCCGGCGTCGACGGCCTCCACATCTCGTCGGGCTACCTCTTCCCTCATCCTCGCAACCCCGCGGGCAAGTTCCCGATCGCCGGCGTCATCCGCTCCTACGACACGATGCTCTCGAGCGGCAAGTACACGTTCCGGAACTACCTCATGTTCCGCACGCCGCCAATCAACAAGGGCTTCGCGGCCATCTGGGAGCGGCGGGTGAAGAAGCTCGGTGCCGAGGGGATCAACCTCGAGCTGGCACGCTCGATCAAGCACCAGGTGGACGTGCCGGTGCTCTGCGCGGGCGGCTTCCAGACGGCGTCGTTCATCGCTCGCGCGATCGAGGACGGCTCCGTCGACGGCGTGACGATGGGACGCCCCCTCATCGCCAACCCCGACCTCCCCAACCTGTTCCGGGAGGGCCACGACCGGGCGCCCGAGCCGTGCACCTACTGCAACAAGTGCCTGATCAGCTTCGTCGAGAATCCGCTCGGCTGCTACGAGGAGAGCCGCTACAGCTCTCGAGACGAGATGATCCGGCACATCATGTCGGTCTACGAGGGCGCGCCCCTTCCGGCCGAGGTCAAGTGAGCGTCGCAGCCCTCCGGCCTGCTCCCCGCGCTCACGAGCCGGTGGGCCCGTGAGCGTGGACGCGATCTTCGAGCCGCTCGCGCTCGGGCCGCTCACCGTCAAGAACCGCGTGCTCCGCTCGAGCGTGGCCGGCCGCTTCGACAACTACGACGGTTCGGGGACGCCGGTGCGCGTCAACTGGGACCTCCGCTTTGCGCGGGGCGGCGTCGGAGCGATCATCTCGTCGAACGCGCCCATCCACGGGCGCGGCAGCATCGTCCCCGGCTACGCGCACATCGACTCGGACGAGACCATCCCCTTCTGGCGGGAGCTGGGCGAGAAGGTGCGCGAGGCGGGCTGCCCCTACATCCTCCAGATCGTCCACGCCGGACGGGAGCGGATCGTCCCCTTCCTGCAGTGGGAGATGGCACTGTCGTCCTCGAGCAAGCCGGAGCCACTGAACGGCTTCCCTGCCGAGGCGATGACGATCCAGGAGATCCAGGACGTCGTCGGGATGTTCGCGGCGGCCGCGCGACGGGCGCAGGAGGCCGGGCTCGACGGGATCGAGGTCGCCGGCGCGAACGGGATGCTGCCGACGCAGTTCCTCTCATCGGCGATCAACGACCGCCAGGATGCCTACGGCGGGCCGCTGGAGAACCGCGCACGCTTCGGGCTCGAGGTCACTCGCGCGATCCGCGAGGCGGTCGGGCCGGACTTCTGCGTCGGCTACAAGATCTCCGTCCAGGAGCGGCTGAACGAGCTGCTGCCGTGGCTCCCGAAAGGCAACACGATCGAGGAGTCGCTGCAGATGTGCCGCTGGCTCGAGGACGCCGGCGCCGACTACCTGCACGTCAGCGCAGGCGGCGGCTTCCCTCACCCGCGCAACCCGGCGGGCGAGTTTCCGGCCTCGCAGGTGGTGAAGACCTACGACACGATCCTCTCCAGCGGCAAATACACCTTCCGCAACTACCTCACGTTCCGCACGCCGCCGCTTGCCAAGGTCTTCAGCTGGTGGTGGACCCGGCCGCACCGAAACGGCGAGGTCGAGGGGATCAACCTCGCCGACGCGCGGGCCGTCAAGAAGGTCGTCTCGATCCCTGTGCTCGTCACGGGGGGATTCCAGACTGCGTCGGTCATCGCCCGCGCGATCGAGCGCGGCGACTGCGACGGCGTCACGATCGCCCGTCCTCTCGTCGCCAACCCCGATCTCGTCCGTCACTTCGAGCAGGGCCTGGACCGGGCGCCGCGGCCGTGCACCTACTGCAACAAGTGCCTCTTCTCGTTCATCGAGCATCCGCTCGCCTGTTATGAACCGGCCCGCTTCGACTCCCGCGAGGAGATGATGGCCGAGGCGCTGCGGGTCTACGACACGGCCAACGTATGAGCGTCGCTCGCCTCACACACCCTCCCCACGCTCACGAGCAGGTGTGCCCGTGAGCGCCGACGCGATCTTCCAGCCGCTGCGGTTCCGCAACCTGGAGACCAAGAACCGCATCTTCCGGTCGAACATCGCCGGGCGCCTGGACGACTACGACGGCGGCGGCACCCAGACCCGGATCAACTGGGAGCTGAAGTTCGCCCGCGGCGGCGTCGGCGCCATCGTCTCTTCCTGGACCGCCGTCGACGAGCGCGGGAAGATCGTCCCCGGCTTCGCCGGTATCGAGAGCGACGGGCGCGTGGCCTTCTGGCGCGAGCTCGGCGAGCGCGTGCACGAGCACGATTGCCGCTACATCGTCCAGCTCGCGCACGCGGGGCGCCAGCGCGACGTGCCGACGGTCGCCTACGGCAAGGGCCTCTCCTCCACGAGCAAGCCCGACCCGCTGCACGGCTTCGAGGCCGAGCGCGCGACGCGCGCCGACCTCGAGGCGATCAAGCGCTCCTTCGCCGCCGGTGCGCGGCGGGCGCGCGAGGCCGGGCTGGACGGCGTCGAGATCCACGGCGCCAACGGGTACATCTTCACGCAGTTCCTCTCATCGGCGATCAACGACCGCGAGGACGAGTACGGCGGCTCGCTCGAGAACCGCGCCCGCTTCCTGCTGGAGACCGTGGGCGCGATCCGCGCGGAAGTCGGCCATGACTTCCACCTTCAGGTCAAGATCTCGACCACCGAGTACGCGAACGCCTTCCTGCCCTGGCTCGGCAAGGGCAACACGATCGAGGACTCCGTCCAGGTCTGCCACTGGCTCGAGGAGGCGGGCGCCGACGCGATCCACGTGTCGTCGGGAAGCACCTTCCCCCACCCCGAGAACCCGGCCGGTGAGTTCTCCCTCGAGGACATGGTGCGCACGTACGACGTGATGCTCTCGAGTGGCGTCCACACGTTTCGCAACTACCTGCTCTTCCGGCTCTGGCCGGCCAACCGCGTGATGAAGGCCCGCTGGGAGCGGGACCCCGCCGAGGTGCCGGGCCGCTCGCTGCCGGACTCCGCCGCCGTGAAGAAGGCGGTCGGGATCCCGGTGATCGTGACGGGAGGCTTCCAGCAGGCGTCGCTGATCGCAGGCGCGATCGAACGGGGCGACTGCGACGCGGTGTCGATCGCGCGCGGGCTCGTGGCCAACAACGACCTCGTCGAGCTCTTCCGCCAGGGCCACGACCTCCCGCCGAGGCCCTGCACGTACTGCAACAAGTGCCTGTACAACGTCCTCGAGCATCCGGTCGGCTGCTACGACGAGCGCCGCTTCCCCTCGCGGGAGGCGATGATCGAGCAGGTGATGTCCGTCTACACCCCGGCATGAGCGACGCGACGCAACACGGCATCTCCTCGTACCTCCCGGACGAGAAGGAGAAGCGCAAGGGCACCGCCTTCTGCATGTCGGGCGGCGGCTACCGCGCGGCCCTCTTCCACCTCGGCGCGCTCCGGCGCCTGAACGAGCTGGGCCTGCTCGCGTCCATCGACACCTTCACGTCGGTCTCGGGCGGGAGCATCATGGCGTCGCAGCTGGCCACGTTCATGGCCGGCGCGAACCGGGAGCCCGGCAAGCCGGTCGACGGATTCGACGAGGGCGTGGCCGAGCCGATGCGAGCGTTCGCCGGGAAGGATGTCCGCACCGGCGCCGCGCTGGCCCGGCTGAAGCCGAGCAACTGGCTCGTCCCCGGCGCGCAGAGCGAGGCGCTCGCCGCCGCCTACGCCGAGGGCCCGGCGCCCGGTCGCCTCGCCGACCTCCCGGAGACGCCGCGCTTCGTCTTCCTTGCCAGCGACATGCGCTTCCGCGACCAGTGGGTCTTCGACACGGGCCTCCGCCGGATCGGGAGCTCGTCCGCGGGTTACGGCGAGCTCGGGACCTGGACGCTGGCGCAGGCGGTGGCGGCTTCCTCCTGCGTCCCGGGCGCCTTCAGCGTCGTCCGCGCGAAGCAGGCGCCGACCGCGCTCACGGGCGGTTCCTACGCCGAGCCCGACCGCGACCGCCTCGTCACCGAGATCGACCTCTCCGACGGCGGCATGTTCGACAACCTCGGGCTCGAGCCCGTGTGGCGCGACCACGAGACCGTGCTCGTCTCCGATGCGGCGCCGTCCTTCAAGCCGGACCCCGACGTCGGCTGGCTCTGGGGCGCGCTCCGCCAGGGCGTGATCCTGCTCGAGCAGGCGACCGAGGTGCGCAAGCGCTGGCTCGTCTCCAGCTTCATCAGAGAGGAGCTGAAAGGCGCCTACTGGGGCATCGCCTCACGCCCCGAGAGCTACGAGCTCGACCCTCCGCCGACCGCCTACTCGCACCGGCTGATCCACGACTTCATCGCCCCGATCCGCATCGACCTCGACGTCTTCTCGCCCGGGGAGATGGGCGTGCTCGAGAACCACGGCTACCTCATGACCGACGTCGCGCTCCGCAAGCACGGCGAAGGGATCGTGCCGGGAGCCCTGCCCGAGCCGGCCGTGCCGCACCCCGACTGGATGGACGAGATGCGGGCCGCGAATGCGCTGCGCGAGAGCGGGAAGACGCGGATCTTCTTCCGGCCGCGGGTGAACCCCTAGAGGCGGGCCGGTGGGCCAGATCGTCTTCGACGACGACCTGGGCAGCGAGCTCGAAGCGCTCTACCGCACCCGCGACATCGTCCGCCGGCGGAAGCTGGTCCGCGCCGCGCTCTCCGCCAGGCCCGGCGAGCGGATCCTCGACGTCGGCTGCGGCCCGGGCTTCTACCTCGCCGAGCTGGTCGACGAGGTGGGGCCCGATGGCGCGCTGGTCGGCGTCGACCAGAGCCCCCAGATGCTCGCGCTGGCGGGCCGCCGTCTGGGCGAGCGTGAGAACGTCGCCCTCCACGAGGGTGAGGCGGCCTCGCTGCCCGTCGAGAGCGAGGCCTTCGACGCCGCCCTCTGCGTCCAGGTCCTCGAGTACGTCGCGGACGTGCCCGCGGCGCTCGCCGAGCTCCACCGCGCGCTGCGGCCCGGCGGCCGCGTGCTCCTCTGGGACATCGACTGGAGCACCGTCTCCTGGCACTCGGCCGACCCCGACCGGATGCGGCGCGCCCTCCACGCCTGGGACCGGCACCTCACCCACCCGGCACTACCGCGGCGGCTGGCCGCTCACCTCCGAGCGGCCGGCTTCGAGGACGTCGAGGTCGAGGGCCACGTCTTCGCAACGACGTCGCTCGACCCCGAGAGCTTCGGGGGCGCGATCGTCCCCATGATCGAGCGCTACCTCGCCGGCAGCGAGGACTTCGCCGCCGAGGCCGGCGCCTGGGCGGACGAGCAGCGAGAGCTCGACGCGCGCGGCGAGCTGTTCGTCTCCTGCACGCAGTTCTGCTTCCTGGCGCGGCGGTCGAGCTAGTAGACCTTCTCGCCGCGCTCGAGCATCCCCATGAACTTCTCCAGCCGGCGTGCTCGGGTTTCGGGCTTCTTCGCGTCCTCCAGCTGGTAGAGGATCGCGTAGCGGTTCGAGCCGGAGAGCGTGGCGAAGAACTCGGCCGCCTTCGGGTTGGCGTCGAGCGCCTTCTGCAGGTCCTCCGGGACCTCGATAGTCGACGGCGAGGCGTAGGCGGCGTCCCAGCGTCCGTCGGCCTTCGCCAACCCGACCTGCTCGAGCCCGGCCGGCTTCATGCGGCCGGCGTTCGTGAGCTGCTCGATCTTCTCGCGGTTGATCCGCGACCACTTGCTCCGCGAGCGGCGCGGCGTGAACTTCTGCAGGTAGAAGCGCTCGTCGAGCGACATCACCTGGCTGTCGATCCAGCCGTAGCAGAGGGCGACTTCGAGGGCCTCGGCATAGACGACGGTCTCGACGCCGGAGCCCTTCTTCGCGAACTTGACCCAGACGCCGTCCGAGGTCGCGTGCTCGGCGTCGAGCCACGCCTCCCACTCGTCCTGCGAGGCGAACGCCAGCACCGGCTTGCCGTCCTTGCCCACCTCCTTCGCCACGGCGTCAGTATGCGGAAGATCCGACTCTCAAGCCGGGCGATTCCGCCGCCGATGTGTGGTCCGTGCGCACGACGATCCTCGGGGCGGTCGGGATCCTCTGGGGAGGGGCGATCGTCGTGAGCGGGATCCTGGACCGCACCGACTCGCCCGACGCGGCGCACGTGATCGGCGACCTGATGGCGCTCGCCTTCGGCGCCCTCCTCCTCGCCGCCGGCACCCGGGCGCTCGTGCGCCGGTTCCTCTAAGTAACAGTCTGTTACTTGCACCCGCTCGCTGCGGCCCTAGGCCTCGCCGTTCGCCCGGTCGGCGAAGCGGTCGGCCAGCGCCGCGATCGTGAGCGACGGGTTCGGCCCCACCGGCCCGGGCATGACCGAACCGTCGGCGATCGTGAAGCCCGGGTAGCCGAAGACCTCGCCGTACGGGTCGACGACGCCTTCCTCCGAAGTGCGCCCGAGCGGGCAGCCGCCGAGCGGGTGCACCGTGATCAGGCGGCCGAGATACCAGGTGGGATTGCGCTCGAACTTGGCGCCGAGCGCCTCCGCGATCTCCCTGGCGAAGTCGCCCAGGCCGTCGAAGAACGGTCCTGACTTGGCCTTCACCCAGTCGACCTGCAGCTTGCCGTCGTCGGTGAGGGCCATGTTCCCGTCGGGGATGTCCCGCCCCATGCCCAGGAGGGGGAGCGAGCCGACGCCGACCCGGGTGTCCGAAAGAAGCGACGCGACCTCCGCGGAGAGATCGATCTCGGGCTTGCGCCGGAGCAGGCCGTAGACGAGCCGCGCCGCGACCCGCCGGAAGCGCCAGAGTGCCCCCACGCCCTGGGTGCCCTGAACGAGCCAGGTGACGAACTCGGGAAAGCCGGCGTCCTCGACGTAGAGCCCGCGCCCCTTGCCCCCGTCGAGCTCGTCGGGGACGTGCAGCGCGCTCGTGATCACCGGGCCGCGGCTCGGCTCCAGCGGCCGGTCGGCACCGAGCGCGAAGGTGAGCAGGTCGCCGTTGCCGCCGAAGCGGGTCCCCAGCCGCGGGCTCAGCCCCGGGAACGCGTCGCGGCACTTCAGGAGGAGGTACGTCGAGCCCAGCGTGCCCGCAGAGAGAACGAGCCGGTCGCAGGTCAGCTCCCGCTCCGGGCGTACGTGCGGATCGCGCGTGTCGATCTTCCGTCCCTCGTCGGCGACGTCGTGCTCGACGTAGCGCACGACAAAGCCGCCGCCCTCCCGCGGCCCGAAGGAGCGCACCTCGCGCCGGGTCCAGATCTCGGCGCCGTGCCGTTTCGCGGCTGAGAGGTAGTTGTAGTCCAACGTGTTCTTCGAGCCGAAGTTGCACCCGATGTCACACTCGCCGACGAGCCGGCAGGTGTAGCGCGGCTCGCCGTGGAGGTTCGGGTGCTCCTCCTTGATGGGAACGCCGACGGCCGGCGCCTCGCCGTCATTGGCAAAGGTGACGGCGAGCTTCGGGAGGATGAACTCACGGCCGAGCTTCTGCCCGACGTCACGGAACGCGGCCGTCTTCAGGGTCGTGTCCGCAAACGGATAGCGCTGGCCGTTCAGCATCGCCTCCGCGCGGTCGTAGTGGGGGTCGAGGTCGGCGCGCGAGACGGGCCAGTGCTCGTAGCCGCCGTGGGCGAGGTCCTCCTGGACGAACCAGCGCTCGGGCTTGCGCAGGAGGACGTTCGCGTAGATCAGCGAGCCGCCGCCGAGCCCGCTCGAGACGAGAGCGCCGATGCCCTTGAACGACCAGACGTTGAACATCCCGTACAGGCCCTCGCTCGGATCCCAGAACGCCTTCGCCAACTCCCGCGGCCCGCGCGGAAAGGAGCCCGGCGGGTACGGCTTCCCCCGCTCGAGCACGCACACGGACTTGCCGGCTTCAGCGAGCCGGTAGGCGAGAACGGAGCCGCCGAAGCCCGAACCGACGACGACGGCGTCGAAGTGGGTGTCGCTCACCGCCATCTCGTCGGCGAGGCTACGTCACCACATTGGGGCTTGACAAGCGCCCATCGCTATCACCACACTTCAACGCAGCTTGACGAGGCACGTACCCACATCGCCCAGCGCCACCGGCTCCGTCCGGGCGCTCGCGCTCGTCCTCGTCATCATCCTTCTCGGCATTCTCCCCCTCTAGGGGGAGAACACGCTCACGCGCCGAGCAGGCGCATACGCCGACCTAATCGCAGGAGTAATGCGCCTCCATTCGGAGGCAAGGAGGATGAGCAGTGAGCCGCAGAATCACGATCTTCGACACGACGTTGCGCGACGGCGAGCAATCGCCGGGCATCGCGCTGTCGCCGGACGAGAAGGTGGAGATCGGGACGCAGCTCGAGCGGCTCGGAGTCGACATCGTCGAGGCAGGGTTCGCGGTCTCCTCGCCGGGAGACTTCGAAGGCGTCAGGGCAGTCGCCGCCGCAGTCGAGCGTCCCACCGTCGCCTCCCTTGCGCGGACGCGCAAGGAGGACATCGACGCCGCCGCCGAGGCCCTTGCCGACGCGAAGCGGTCGCGCATTCACGTCTTTCTCGCCACCAGCCCCATTCACATGGAGCGCAAGCTCCGCCTCGACCCCGAGGAAGTCGTCGAACAGGCCCGCTGGGCGTGCGGCTACGCCCGCAGCCTCGCGGACGAGGTCGAGTTCTCCTGTGAGGACGCGACTCGCTCCGAGCCCGCCTTCGCGGCGCGCGTGTGCGGCGAGGCCGTCCGCGCCGGCGCGACGACCGTCAACCTCCCCGACACGGTCGGCTACTGCCTTCCGCACGAGTACGCGGACTTCTTGACCGAGGTCAGCCGCCTCTGCCCGGAGCTCGAGCATGCCGAGCTCTCGGTGCACTGCCACGACGACCTGGGCCTCGCCGTCGCCAACACGCTCGCCGGCATCCAGGCCGGCGCCACGCAGGTCGAGGCAACCATCAACGGCCTCGGCGAGCGCGCCGGCAACGCGGCGCTCGAAGAAGTCGTCATGGCCCTGCGCGTCCGCCAGGGCGCCTTCGGCGCCCACACCGACGTCAACGTCGGCGAGATCGGGCGCGCCTCGCGGCTCGTCGAAGAGCTGACGGGCTACCGCGTGCAGAAGAACAAGGCCATCGTCGGCGCGAGCGCGTTCGCCCACGAGGCCGGCATCCACCAGGACGGGATGCTCAAGGACGCGGCGACGTACCAGATCATGGATCCCACCGAGCTGGGACTCGTCATGTCGCTCCCGCTCGGGAAGCACTCTGGGCGGCACGCCTTCGCCCGGGCATGCGCCCAGGCCGGAATCAAGCTCGATCGCGACGGCGTCAACGAAGCGTTCGCGCGGTTTAAGCAACTTGCCGATACACGGAAGCACGTGACCCTCGGCGACGTGTTCGAGGAGGTGAGCGTGCGATGAGGAAGAAGCGCTACACGGTCGCGTGTCTCTCCGGAGACGGGATCGGCCCTGAGGTGACGGCCGAGGCGAGCCGCGCGCTCGCAACCGTCTCGGGCATGCACGGCTTCCAGGTCGACGAGGTGCACGCCCCCTTCGGGGGCGATGCCGTGCGTCGCTTCGGCCACCCGCTGCCGCCGGTGACGCGAGCGGCCTGCGCCGAGGCGGACGCGATGCTCGTCGCTGCGACGCGGGAGCCCGCGCTCGAGGTGCTCAAGGCCGAGCTGGACCTCCGCTGGCGGATCACGCGCGTGTGCGCCCGCGGCAGCGAGCTGGCGATCGTCAGCCCGCTCCCGGACGACGCAGCGGAGCTCGCGGCCGAGAGCGCGTTCAGGCTGGCGTTCAGCCGGCGTGCGAGCCTGACCTCGGTCGGGACGAGCCATCGCTGGAGCACGGCTGTCACGGCCGCCTCGGAGCGCTGGGACGGCGTCCTCGTCGAGCACGTGCCCTTCGAGGTGGTCGTCCACCGGCTCCTGCACAGCCCGTCCGAGCTCGACGTCATCGCCAGCGAGCAGCCGTTCGCCGAAGCGCTGGCGAGCACCGCCGCGTTCTCCCACCAGGACACGCGCATGGTCGCGTCGGGCCGGGTCGGGCCGGACGGCCGCGGGATGTTCGGCCCCACGCACGGCTCGGCGCTCGAGATCGCCGGCCAAGGCGTCGCCAACCCGAGCGCCATGCTGCTCGCGGCGGCGCTCATGCTGGGCGAGGGCCTGGGCGAGCGCAGCGCCGCCCGGACGCTCGAGCGCGGCGTCCTGGACATGCTCGGAAACGGCGTCCGCACGCCGGACATGGTCTCGTCGGGCGCCGGCGCCACCACGCGAGAGTTCATGGACACGCTGCTGGCCTCGCTGCCGGCCGCCCGTCGGGACACCGAGTTCGCGGGGGTGGCGGCGTGAAGATGCTGGGCTCCGATGCGATCCTCCGCTCCCTCGAGGCCGAGGGCGTGGACGTCGCCTTCGGCATCCCGGGCGGGGCGATCCTCCCGCTCTACGACGCGTTCGCCCGCGGCACGACGGTCCGCCACGTGCTCGCCCGCCACGAGCAGGGCGCGGGGCACATGGCGGAGGGCTACGCTCGTGCCTCCGGCCGGGTCGGCGTTGCCATGGCGACATCCGGACCTGGTGTGACGAACCTGGTCACCCCGATCGCCGACGCCTGGATGGACTCGACCCCGCTCGTCTGCATCACCGGTCAGGTGCGGACGAACCTCATCGGCACCGACGCGTTCCAGGAGACGGATGCGACCGGCATCACGCTCCCGATCGTCAAGCACTCGTGGCTCGTACAAGACGTCGAGGAACTCCCGCATGTCCTGAAGGCGGCTTTCCACATCGCCCGAACCGGGCGCTCAGGCCCGGTACTCGTGGACGTCGCCAAGGACGTGCAGGAGGCGGAGATCGACTTCACGTACCCCCATCAAGTCGATCTCCCAGGGTGGAGACCACCTGCCAGTGTCCACCCACGACAGGTTCGCGAGGCGGCGAGAGCCCTGCTCGCCGCCTCACGACCTGTCCTCTACGTCGGCGGCGGCGTCGTCAACGGCGACGCCTGCGCCGAGCTGCTCGAGCTCGCCGAGACGGGCGGCATCCCGGTGATCACGACGCTGATGGCGAAGAGCGCCTTCCCGGAGACGCACCCGCTTTGCTACGGGCCTCCCGGCATGCACGGCTCGAAGTGGGCGAACTGGGGCCTGAACAAGGCCGACCTGATCGTCGCCGTCGGCGCCCGCTTCGACGACCGCGTCACCGGCAAGCTCTCGGCGTTCGCGCCGGGCGCGAAGGTGATCCATTTCGACATCGACGCCGCCGAGATCGGCAAGCTCCGCCATGCCGACATCCCGGTCACCGGCCCGCTGAAGCCGGCGCTCAGCGAGCTGACGAAGGCGTTTCGCTCCGAGGCCGAGCCCGGCCGTGTGGGGCCCGCCGCCTGGCGGCACCAGCTCGACGAGTGGCGCGAGCAGTTCCCGTACCGCTACGTGCGCGGGGGTCAGTACCTGAAGCCGCAGGCCGTGATCGAGACGCTCCGCGACCTGACGACCGAACGCGATGTCGTCTGGACGACCGGCGTCGGCCAGCACCAGATGTGGGCGATGCAGTACATCGTCTGCGACCGGCCGCGCACGTTCATCACGTCGGGCGGCCTCGGGACGATGGGCTACGGGCTCCCGGCCGCCATCGGCGCCAAGGCGGCACGACCGGACGCGACCGTCGTCTGCATCGACGGCGACGGCTGCTTCCAGATGACCTCGCAGGAGTTGGCCACATCGGTGCTCGAGGGCCTGCCGATCGTGGTCGTGATCGTCAACAACGGCTGGCTCGGGATGGTGCGCCAGTGGCAGGAGATGTTCTACGCGAACCGCTTCTCCGAGACGCACCTGACGCACCAGGTGCCGGACTACGCACAGCTCGCCGAGGCCTACGGCGCGGCCGGCTTCACGGTCGAGTCCGAGGACGACCTCGAGAGCGTGCTCGAGGAGGCGATCTCCTGCGGGCGCACCGCCGTCGTCGACGCGCGCACCGACCCCGAGGAGAAGTGCTTCCCGATGATCCCGGCCGGCGCCGCGGCGACGGACGTGATCGAGTTCTCCGAGGAGGAGGTCGTCGAAGCGTGACGCACACCGTCTCCGTCCTCGTCGAGAACAGGCCGGGCGCGCTCGCCCGGGTCTCGAACATGTTCGCGCGGCGGGGTTTCAACATCGAGAGCCTCGCCGTCGGGCCGACGGAGCGCCAAGACGTCTCCCGCATCGTGCTCACTGTCGACTGTCCCGCCGACCTGCTCGAGCAGATCGAGAAGCAGATGCACAAGCTCGTGAACGTCCTCCGCGTCTCGACGCTCGAGGCCGGCGCCGCCGTCGAGCGCGAGCTCGCGCTCGTCCGCGTCTCGGCCGACCCGAGCCGGCGCGCGGAGCTGATCGCCCTCGCCGACGTCTTCGACGCGCGCGTCGCCGACCTCGGCCCCGATTCCATGGTCTTCGAGGTCGTAGGCACGCCGGAGCAGCTCGAGTCCTTCGAGGAGCTCCTGCGCCCGCACGGCCTGATCGAGCTCGCCCGCACAGGGCGGATCGGGCTCGCGCGGGCGTCCGCGAACCGCAGCCGCCGTCCCCAGCACGTCCTCCGGTAACGATGCCCGACCACATCTAGAAAGGAACCGCGCTCATGGCAGCAACAGTCCATCGCGAAGGCAACGTCGACCTCCTCTCCGGCAAGGTGGCCGTCCTCGGCTACGGCAGCCAGGGTCACGCCCACGCGCTCAACCTGCGCGACTCCGGCGTCGACGTCGAGGTCGGGCTCCGCGAAGGGAGCTCTTCCTGGGCGGCCGCCGAGGATGCGGGTCTCACCGTCAAGACGTTCGCCGAGGCGGTGCGCGGAGCACAGCTCGTCGCCATCCTCCTCCCGGACCACGTGCAGAAGGGCGTCTACGAACGCGACGTCGCCCCGAATCTGGAACCGGACGCCGCTGTCCTCTTCGCCCATGGCTTCAACGTCCACTTCGGGCAGATCCAGCCCGAGCCGGGGCACGACGTGATCATGGTCGCCCCCAAGGGGCCCGGGCACCGCGTCCGCCAACTGTTCGAGGCGGGCGCGGGCACTCCGGGGCTCGTCGCCGTGGCGCAGGACGCGAGCGGGAACGCCCTCGACCTGGCGCTCGCCTACGGCACCGCGATCGGCTGCGGCCGCGCGGGGATGATCGAGACGACGTTCGCCGAGGAGACCGAGAGCGACCTCTTCGGCGAGCAGGCCGTCCTCTGCGGCGGCGTCACCGCGCTGATGCAGGCCGGCTTCGAGATCCTCGTCGACGCGGGCTACCAGCCCGAGATCGCCTACTACGAGTGCATCAACGAGCTGAAGCTCATCGTCGACCTCATCTACGAGGGCGGCTTCGGGCACATGCGCGACTCGATCTCCGACGTGGCAGAGTACGGAGACCTGACGCGCGGCCAGGTCGTCATCGACGAGCACGTGAGGACGAACATGAGGCAGCTTCTCGAGGACATCCGCAACGGCACCTTCGCGCGCGAGCTGATCGCCGAGGAGGAGGCCGGCAGGCCGCGGATGACCGCGCTCCGGCGCATGGCTGCACGCCATCCTGTGGAGACCGTCGGAGGCGAGCTTCGCGAGCTCGCGGGCCGCGAGGGGCTCCTCGGCGCGGAGGCACGTGTCGTCCCCAGTTGACGTCCCCGTAGCCCTGCTGGGCTACGGGACCGTCGGCTCGGCCGTCGACCGGCTCCTCGCGGAGAACGCAGACGACATCGAGCGGGCCACCGGGCACCGCCTCCGCGTCGTGCGCGCGCTCGTCCGCGACCCCGCCAAGGAGCGGCCCCACGCGCCCGCGGACGGCGTCCTCACCACCGACTTCGCGTCGATTCGCGACGATCCGGCCATCGCCATCGTCGCCGAGGTCATGGGCGGGATCGAGCCGACGGGCGACCACGTCCTCGACCTGCTCCGCGCCGGGAAGCCGGTCGTCTCCGCCAACAAGCAGCTGATCGCGCGGCGGGGGGCCGAGCTCTTCGGCACGGCCTCGGACGCCGGCGTCCAGCTCCGCTTCGAGGCGAGCGTCTGCGCCGCGATCCCGGTGATCAAGATCCTGCGCGAGTCGCTCGTCGTCTCCAACGTCCACCGCGTCCTCGGGATCGTGAACGGGACGACCAACTTCATCCTCACGAAGATGGAGGAGGGCGCCGAGTACGAGGAGGCCCTGGCCGAGGCGCAGCGGCTCGGCTACGCGGAGGCGGACCCGACCGAGGACGTCAACGGCGCCGACGCCGCCGCCAAGATGGCCATCCTCGCCACGATCGCGTTCGGCTCACGGGTGACGCTCGCCGACGTCACCTTCGACGGGATCGAGAGCATCACGAGCGCGCACGTCCGCGCCGCCCGCGAGATGGAGATGGTCGTGCGCCTGGTCGGCGCGGCCACCCTTTCCGAGGGGCGGCTCGACGTCCGCGTCGGGCCGTGCCTCGTCGACCGCCACCATCCGCTCGCCGCCGTCGAAGGTGCCTTCAACGCCGTCATGCTCCAGGGCGACGCCATCCGCGAGATCACGCTCGAGGGCCCCGGCGCCGGAGGCATGGAGACGGCTTCGGCCGTCGTCGCCGACATGGTCAGCGTCATCGGCACGACCGGCACCGGCTTCCTCCAGAACGACGCGTGCTGGCGCGAGCTCGAGTGGCTCCCGGGCGCCGAGATGCGCTCGCCCCACTACCTTCGGATCGAGGTGGACGACGTTGCCGGCGTACTCGCCCAGGTCGCCCTGCGCCTGGCCGCGCACCGCGTCTCGGTGGCGAGGCTGATCCAGCACCAGGAAAACGGTGCCGCAACGCTCCACATCGTCACGCACGAGGGCGCCGAAGGCGATCTTCGCAGCGCTCTCCAGGAGATCGAGTCCCTCCCGGAGACGAAGGGCGCGCCCTCGGCGCTGCCGGTCATCTCCGACCGCGGCGTTCCCGGCCTCGGCTGGGCGTAGGAGCGTCAGTCGATCCGTTCGCTGCGGAAATGCACCTTGCTCGCCTGCAGATCCGCGACCTCATGCCAGGCCGCTCGATCGTTTTTGGCGAAGCCGATCAGCCGCGCGTACGTCCTCTTCCGTTGCAACGGGGCGGTGAAGAAACGATCCCTTACGACCCGCGTCCAACCGCGGTACCGAACGACGGTTCTCGTTCGCGCGACCTGGCCGCCTCGCGCCGTCACATGCACCTCGCATCCGCCGGTCAGGATGGCTCGAAGGAGGTCCAGCCCGTCAGTGCGGTCGAGCGGATGCACGTGCCCAGGATTGAAGAGCAGCATGACAATCGTTCCGTCGTCGTCGGCGAGCACGCCAAGCCCCGTCTCCCAGTCAGGCGCGCCCCGGAAGATCACCATGAGGGGCCCGAACTCGACGTGCGGAACGGACGCTCCAGAGGCCTGCAGGTCGGCGAGAAGGGACTCCACCGAGTCAATAAGCTGTCTCTGGCCAAACGTGAGCTCCGCCGGAAGCTCCCAGTCGCCGAAGAACGTCACGAACGGCACGATATCCCGAGAAAAACGTCGGCGTTAGGGTCCTCCCTGTGACGACTCCCCTCGCCGAGCGCTACCGCGACCGCCTTCCCTTCACCGCCGCGACGCCCGTGGTCTCGCTCGGCGAGGGCTCGACGCCGCTGCTCCCGGCCCCCAGACTCTCCGAGCAGCTGGGCCTCGAGGTATGGCTCAAGTGGGAGGGCGCCAACCCGACCGGGAGCTTCAAGGACCGCGGCATGACCGTGGCCGTGTCGAAGGCCGTCGAGGAAGGAGCGAGCGCGGTCGTCTGCGCGTCCACCGGGAACACGGCCGCCTCCGCCGCCGCCTACGCGGCGCGGGCCGGAATCACTGCCGTCATCCTCCAGCCGGCCGGCGCCGTTGCGCGCGGGAAGATCGCGCAGGCGCAGGCGGTCGGCGCGCGGCTGCTCGAGGTGCAGGGCCCGTTCGAGGCGGCGCTCGACGCCGCCCGCGAGCTCGGCCGCCGCGGGACGCACGCACTCGTCAACTCCCTGAACCCGCACCGCCTCGAGGGACAGAAGACTGCTGCGTTCGAGATCGTCGAGGAGCTCGGCGGCGCGCCGGACGCGCTCGCCCTCCCCTACGGCGGCGGCGGCAACACGCGTGCGTACGCGCTCGGCTTCGACGAGGCCGGCGCGGGCATGCCGGTTTTCGTGGTCGGCGAGGCCTCGGCGCGCGCCTACACGATGGCGACCGCGATCCGGATCGCCGAGCCCGCACACCGCGAGCTGGCGGACGAGGCGATCGCCCGCTCCGGCGGCGAGACCGTCTCGCTGGCCGACGAGGAGATTCTCACCGCCTGGCGCGACCTTGCCGAGCTCGAGGGTGTCTTCTGCGAGCCGTCCTCCGCGGCGGGGATCGCGGCACTCCGCCGCGAGCGGCCCGAGCCGGGGGCGCGGGTCGTCTGCGTCATCACCGGCCACGGGCTCAAGGACCCCGACGCTGCCGGCCGCCTCTCGACGCCCCCCATCTCCGTCCCGGCCGACCCGGATGCGATCGCCGAGGCGGCATCGTGAAGGTCACCGTCCGCGCCCCGGCGACGACCGCCAACATCGGCGCCGGCTTCGACTGCGCCGCGGTCGCGCTCGACCTCTGGAACGAGGTGGTGATCACCGACGGCGGCACGCCGGACCGGGAGCACCTGGGCGTCCAGGCCTACGAGCGCATCGACCCCGCGGACGGGCTCCGCTTCGAGTTCTTCGACCGCATCCCGCGCGAGCGCGGGCTCGGCTCGAGTGCGGCCGTGATCGCGCTCGGCCTCGTCGCCGCCGCGCACGTTGCCGGTCGCGAGCCCGACCCGGAGTGGCTCCTGAAGGAAGGGCTCCGCCTGGAGGGGCACCCCGACAACCTCGCGGCCGCCCTCGCCGGCGGCGCCGTGCTCACCTCCGGAGGGCGCATCCACAAGGTCGCCGACACCGTGCCGGCGGTGCCGATCGCGCTCGTGCCGGAGTCGACGCTCGCCACCGCCGAGGCACGGGCCGCGCTGCCCGAGCAGGTGCCGCTGGGCGACGCCGTCTTCTCCGTCGGGCGCTCGGCCCTGCTCGGGGCCGGCCTCGCCTCGCAGTCCGAAGAGATCTTCGCGGCCTCGCTCAATGACCGCCTGCACGAGCCGTACCGGGCGCAGCACGCGCCCCTGCTCGAGGAGGTCAGGATGGAGCCGCCGCAGGGCGCGCTCGGGGCCACTATCTCCGGTTCTGGGCCGACCGTGATCGTGTGGGCGACCCACCACGGGGCCGAGCACTGCTCGGTCGAGCTCTCGAACCGCTTCCCCGACGTCGAGGTCCTCTGGCTCTCCACCTCAGCGAAAGGAGCTGAGCTCGTCACATGACCGATCCATACGACCGCCCGTCCGATCCGGCCAAGCGGCAGAGCGCCGCGCTCACCGACGGCCCGGAGCGCGCGCCCGCGCGCGCGATGCTGAAGGGAATCGGGCTCACCGACGAAGACCTCGCGCGGCCGCTGATCGGCGTCGCCACCACGTGGATCGAGACGATGCCGTGCAACTTCAACCAGCGCGAGCTGGCGAAGCACGTCAAGGCCGGAGTGCGCGCGGCCGGCGGGACGCCGATGGAGTTCAACACCATCTCGGTCAGCGACGGCGTCTCCATGGGCACCGAGGGCATGCGCGCGTCGCTCGTCTCGCGCGAAGTGATCGCCGACTCGATCGAGCTCGTCGCGCGCGGCCACCTCCTCGACGGCCTCGTCTGCCTCGTCGGCTGCGACAAGACGATCCCCGCGGCGGTGATGGCGCTCGCTCGCCTCGACCTGCCCGGCCTCGTCCTCTACAACGGCTCGATCGCGCCGGGACGCTTCCGCAACCGCGACGTGACCATCCAGGACGTGTTCGAGGCGGTCGGCGCCCATGCGGTCGGGAAGATGAGCGGAGAGGAGCTGCACGCGCTCGAGGAGGTCGCCTGTCCCGGCGCCGGCGCCTGCGGCGGCCAGTTCACGGCCAACACGATGTCGACGGCCCTCGAGTTCATGGGGATCAGCCCCGCCGGGCTGAACGGCATCCCCGCGCTCGTCCCGGCGAAGACCGACGCCGCGGAGGCGGCCGGACGCCTCGTCATGGACCTCCTGCGACGCGACGTCCGCCCGTCGCATGTGATCACGCGCGACGCACTCGAGAACGCGATCGCCTCGATCGCGGCCACGGGCGGCTCGACGAACGGCGTGCTGCATCTGCTCGCGATCGCCCGAGAGCTCGCCATCCCATTGACGATCGACGACTTCGAGCGCATCGCGGCCCGGACGCCGGTCGTCGCCAGCCTCAAGCCCGGCGGGCGCTTCGTCGCCACCGACGTCTACGAGGCGGGCGGGGTCGCGCTCGTCGCCCGGGAGCTGCTCAAGCGCGAGCTCGTCCACGCCGGCGCGCCCAACGTCGACGGCCGTTCGCTCGGCGAGATCGCCGAGGCCGTGCAGGAGCGGCCGGGCCAGGAGGTGGTCGTCCCGATCGAGACGCCGCTGAAGCCCACGGGCGGCCTCGCCATCCTCTACGGCAACCTCGCGCCCGACGGCTGCGTCGTGAAGCTCGCCGGCCACGAACGCCTGCTGCACCGCGGCCCGGCTCGCATCTTCGACTCCGAAGAGGACTGCTTCGCGGCCGTCAAGGAACGGCGCATCGAGAGCGGGGACGTCGTCGTCATCCGGTATGAGGGGCCCGCCGGCGGGCCCGGGATGCGCGAGATGCTGCACGTCACAGCCGCCATCGTCGGCGAGGGCCTGGGCGACGAGGTCGCGCTCGTCACCGACGGGCGCTTCTCCGGCGCGACGCACGGGCTCATGGTCGGCCACGTCTCGCCCGAGGCCGCCCGCGGCGGGCCGCTCGCCGCGCTGCAGGACGGAGACATCGTCGTGGTCGACGTCGAGAGCCGCCAGCTCCGCACCGAGCTCGCCGACGACGAGGTCGCCGCCCGCCTCGCCGACTGGCAGCCGCCGGCACCGCGCTACACGCAGGGCGTGTTTGCGAAGTACGCGGCCCTCGTCTCCTCGGCTTCCGAAGGGGCGGTCACCGGCCCCGAGTCCCTGTGAAGATCGCCCTCCTTCCCGGCGACGGCATCGGGCCCGAGGTCGCGGCCGCGGCCGCGGACGTCCTCCGGGAGCTCCCGCTCGAGCTGGAGCTGGAGGAGCACCTCTTCGGCGGTGCCGCCATCCACGCGACCGGCGACCCGCTCCCCGCGGAGACGCTGGCCGCGGCCCGCGCCTCCGATGCCGTGCTCATGGGAGCGGTCGGCGCGCCCGAGTTCGACGGTGCCGAGATCCGCCCGGAGCACGGACTGATCCGCCTTCGGGGCGAGCTCGACGTCTATGCGAACCTCCGCCCGGCACGAGGCGGCGAGATCGACCTGCTCGTCGTCCGGGAGCTGGTCGGCGGGCTCTACTACGGCGCGCGCGGGGTGCGCGAGGACGGCACCGTCTTCGACACGATGGAATACCGTCCGGACCAGGTCGAGCGGATCGCCCGGCGCGGCTTCGAGCTCGCCCGCAGCCGCAGGAGCCACGTCACCTCGGTCGACAAGGCGAACATCCTGGACACGTCCCGGCTCTGGCGGCGGACCGTGGAGAGCGTCGGGGCCGACTTTCCCGACGTCGCCCTCGAGCACATGCTGGTCGACAACTGCGGTCTCCAGCTCGTGATCGCGCCCACGCGCTTCGACGTCCTGCTCACCGAGAACACGTTCGGCGACATCCTCTCGGATGTCGCGGCCGGGCTGACGGGCGGGCTCGGCCTCGCCGGCTCGGCCAGCCTCGGAGACGGGCGGCCCGGGATCTTCGAGCCCGTGCACGGCTCGGCGCCCGACATCGCCGGGAAGGGCATCGCCAACCCCGCCGCGATGCTGCGCTCGGCGGCGCTGATGCTCGCCCACAGCCTCGACGCGCCGGCCGAGGCGGCCCTGCTGGAGGCGGCGGTGGAAACGGCGCTCGGCGCGACCCCTACCCCGGATCTCGGCGGCAGCGCGACCACGGCCGAGTTCGTCGAGGCCGTGCTCGGCGCCCTCCGGCCTTGACGCGCGTCCGGCGCGACCGCTAACCTCCGCGACTTCCGAGTTGCCGAAGACGGCGGCCCGGAGAGGCATCGAGGCCTCAGGAGCGAGTCGGCTCCTGGGGCTTTTTTCGTGGTCCGGGAGAGGAGGGGCGATGGTGAAGGTCGAGGCAGTCGTGTTGAGAGAGCGGATCGAGACGGTCATCGAGGCCGTCGAGACCGAGGCCGGACACGTCGGCGTGACGGTAATCGAGGCGGTCGGGCACGGCCGTCAACGAGGCATCACCCACGAGTACCGCGGTCGGATCTTCGAGTCGCGCTTCCTGCCGAAGGCGCTGCTCATGTTCGTCGTCGACGACGACCGGGCCGAAGCCGTGGTCGCCACCATCGTCGACTCGGCCCGAAGCGGCAACGACGCGGGCGACGGGATCGTCTGGACGTCGCACGTCGAGAACGTCACCCACAACCGCACTGGGCTCAGCCTGGAGGAGGTGGAGGCATGACCACGCAGCAGCTCGCCATTGCCACCAGCACCGTCTGGGTGATCTTCGCGGCCGTGCTGGTCATGTTCATGCAGGCCGGGTTCGCCTTCCTCGAGGCGGGGCTGACCCGCATGAAGAACGTCGGGCACATCGCCGCGAAGAACGTCCTCGTCCTCGCGCTCGCCTCCATCGTCTACTACCTCGTCGGCTTCGGGATCGCCTTCGGCGACGGCGGCAACGGGATCGTGGGCGGCTCGGGCTTCGCCCCCTCCGTCGCCGAGCTCCTGGCCGTGGGCACGGCACCCTTCTCGTGGTTCACCGCCATTCCCGGCGCAGCCGGCTATCTCTTCGAGGTCGTCTTCTGCGCCGTCTCGCTGGCGATCGTCTGGGGCGCGATGGCCGAGCGGACCCGCCTCTGGGTCTACTTCGCCTTCGGCGTCGCCTACACGCTCGTCTACTCCGTCGTTTCCCACTGGATCTGGAGCCCGGACGGCTGGCTCTTCTCCCGCGGGATGCAGGACTTCGCCGGCTCGACGGTCGTCCACTACCAGGGCGCGCTCGCCGGGCTCGCCGGCGCGCTCCTGCTCGGGCCGCGCATCGGCAAGTTCGGGGCTGACGGCAAGCCGAATGCGATCCCCGGCCACAACATGGCGTACACGACGCTCGGCGTCCTCATCCTCTGGTTCGGGTGGTTCGGCTTCAACCCGGGCTCGACGCTCAGCGTCGACTTCGGCGGCGTCGGCTTCTTCTCGTATGTCGCGCTCAACACCAACCTCGCCGCAGCGGCCGGCGTGCTCGGCGCTGTCGCCACCTCGTGGCTCGTGGTCAAGAAGCCCGACCTCTCCATGATGCTGAACGGCGCCGTCGCGGCGCTCGTCGCGATCACGGCCGCGTGTGCCTTCGTGGCCCCGTGGGCCGCGATCGTCATCGGCTTCGTCGCGGGGATCATCGTCGTCGTCGGCGCGCTGGGGGTCGAGCGGGCCCGCATCGACGACCCGATCGGCGCCATCGCTGCGCACGGCATGGCCGGCGTCTGGGGCACGCTCGCACTGGGCTTCCTGACCGTTCCCGAGCTCGCCTCCAACCTCGCGACCGGCTCAGGAGGCCTCCTCTACGGGGGCGGCCTCCACCAGCTGGGCGTCCAGGCGCTCGGCCTGGTCACGGTCGGCGCCTTCACCCTCGGCACGTCCTTCCTGATCCTCTACGCGATGAAGGTGACGGTCGGGATCCGGACCGAGCCGGAGACCGAAACCGCCGGCCTCGATGTCTCCGAGCACGGGATGTGGGGCTACCCCGAGTTCTACATCCCGATCCCGGGCGGATACGGCACCGAGTCGCATGGGCACCTGCTGGGGCACGGCTCCCAGCGCGCTCCCGCAGTGCGCGCGGAGCCGGTTCCCGAAGCCGGGTAGTCCTCAAGGAGCGCCGGGCGCCTCGCGCCCGGCGCTCTCCCCTAGGCGAGAGCGCGGGTGTCGACCGGCGAGGGGTACGCCGTCTCGAAAGCGGCGATCTTGTCGTCGTGCCTGAGCGTCAGGTCGATGTCGTCCAGCCCCTCGAGCAGTCGCCGGCGGTCGAAGGCGTCGAACTCGAAGCCGTAGGGGCCGATCGTCTTGGCCTCGAGGTCGACGGTCAGCTCGGCGCCGTTCCCACCCTCCATCAGCGCGCGAACCTGCTCCTCGGAGAGCTCGACGGTCAGCAGGCCGATCTTCATCGAGTTCGTGCGAAAGATGTCGCCGAACGAGGGCGCGACGACGACGGCGAAGCCGTGATCCTGGAGCGCCCACGCGGCGTGCTCGCGCGAGGAGCCGCAGCCGAAGTTCCGGCCGGTGAGGAGGATGGTCGCACCCTGCGCGTCGGCCCGGTTGAGCGCGAACTCGGGGTCCTTCGCCCAGTCGAAGAAGAGGAACTCGCCGAAGCCCGTCCGCTCGATCCGCTTCAGGAACTGCTTGGGGACGATCTGGTCGGTGTCGACGTCGGCGCGGTCGAGGATGGCGACGCGCCCCGTCGTCTTCGTGAACGGTCTCATGCGACCGGTTCCAGCGCGAGCTCGCGGACGTCGACGAAGTGGCCGGCCAGGGCTGTCGCCGCCGCCATCGCCGGACTGACGAGATGCGTGCGGCCGCCGCGCCCCTGACGACCTTCGAAGTTCCGGTTCGAGGTCGATGCACAGCGCTCGCCCGGCTGGAGGATGTCCGGATTCATGCCCAGGCACATGGAGCAGCCGGCCCGGCGCCACTCGAACCCTGCCGCCTCGAAGACCCGGTCGAGCCCCTCCTCCTCCGCCTGGCGTTTCACGCCGGCCGAGCCGGGGACGACGAGGGCGCGCACACGCGGGTGCACCTGCTTGCCGGAGACGACCTTGGCCGCCTCGCGCAGATCCTCGATGCGGGCGTTCGTGCAGGAGCCGATGAAGACGCGGTCGACCTCGATGTCCTGGACGGGCGTCCCCGGCTCCAGCGCCATGTAGACGAGCGCCCGCTCGGCGGCGTCGCGCTCGGCAGGGTCGTCGAAGTCGTTCGGATCGGGCACGGCGCCGTCGATCGGCACGACCATGCCGGGGTTCGTCCCCCAGCTCACCTGCGGCGCGAGCTCGGCGACGTCGAGCTCGACCACGCAGTCGTACGCAGCATCGGGATCGGAGGGCAGCTCGCGCCAGCGGTCGAGCGCCCGCTCCCACTCGCCGCCCTTCGGCGCGGCGGGGCGGCCCTCGAGGAAGGCGAACGTCGTCTCGTCGGGCGCGATCATCCCGGCCCTCGCGCCGGCCTCGATCGACATGTTGCAGATGGTCATGCGGCCGGACATCGGCAGGGCGCGGACGGCTTCGCCGGCGTACTCAACGACGTGGCCGACTCCTCCGGCCACGCCGATCCTGCCGATGGCGCCGAGGATCATGTCTTTGGCGGTGACGCCGAGCGGCAAGGAGCCGACGAACTGGAGCAGCATCGTCTTCGGCTTGCGCTGGGGGAGGGTCTGCGTGGCGAGCACGTGCTCCACCTCGGAAGTGCCGATGCCGAACGCCAGCGCGCCGAGCGCGCCGTGGGTCGACGTGTGGCTGTCGCCGCAGACGATCGTGATACCGGGCTGCGAAAGGCCGAGCTCGGGGCCGATCACGTGCACGATCCCCTCGCGCCCGCTGCCGGTCGCGAAGAGCCTGACGCCGAACTCCTCGCAGTTGCGCCGCAGCGCCTCGAGCTGCGCCGCCGCGAGCTCGTCCGCCGGCCGGTCGTCGGTCGGGACGTTGTGATCCATCGTCGCGAGCGTCAGTTCGGGCCGCCGCACCTTCCGCCCGGCCAGACGCAGGCCCTCGAAGGCCTGCGCCGAGGTCACCTCGTGGACGAGGTGGAGGTCGACGTAGAGCAGCGGCGCCTCGCCCTCGGGCTCGGCGACGAGGTGCGCTTCCCAGACGCGATCGAAGAGCGTCTTTCCCATCTACGCATTGTGGCGATCCGACGCAGGGGCCGCGCGCAGGGTGCGTTCGGCCGATGCGGTACCGTCGCGCCGATGGCCGAGCGCGCCCTCGTCGTGCATCGGGCTCTGGAGCCGACTTCCGAAGTTCGAGCCGGAGACGTACCGAGTCACCCGAGGGATCCGACCGTCACAATCCCAAGGTGAACCGCGATCCTCTCCGCGAGGAGGAGTTCGAGTCGCGCTGGGAGGCGGCTCCCGCGGTCGCGCTGGTAATCGGGCTGCAGCTGCTGCTCGCGGGGGTCAGCCGGATACAGGACTGGTCGCTCTGGCGGCTTCCGTGGTGGGTGTGGTTGATCCCGGTCGCGGCCGAGGTCGCGCTCCTGCTGCCGCTCGCGTTCGAGCGGCCGCGGCGCCGGCTGGAGGAGATCGGGCACCGGCGGACGGCAGCTCTCGCCCTGATCAGCGTCGTCAGCCTCGCAAACGCGCTTCTCCTGCTCGCGCTCCTCGCGTCGCTGCTCGGCGGGCACGAGCAAAGCGGCGGCGAGCTGCTGCTGAAGGCGCTGACCGTGTGGGGCACGAACGTGATCGCGTTCGGGCTCTGGTACTGGGGCTTCGACCGCGGCGGCCCCGTGCGCCGCATCGAGCGCAACCCGCCGCTTCCGGACTTCCAGTTCCCGCAGATGGAGAACCCCCAGCTCGCGGAGCGCGGCTGGCGCCCGGCACTCTTCGACTACATGTACCTCTCGTTCACGAACTCGATCGCCTTCAGCCCGACGGACGCGATGCCGCTGAGCCACCGCGCGAAGCTCCTGATGCTCTGCGAGTCCGCGATCTCCGCGGTCACGGTCCTGCTCGTCGCGGCCCGGGCCGTCAACATCGTCAAATAGGCCCGAAATGGAGAAGCCCCGCCGGAGCGGGGCTTCTCGGTAGCAGGCCTGTAAGCCGGATTCTGTCGAGGATGACCATCCATCTCGGCCCCCGGTTCCCCGGAGGCTCGTGCGGCGTACCCGGCTCCTCGGCGGGCAACCTCGGGCGGAGCCTGTTCGCCTTGCACCGGACGGGGTTTGGCAGCCGCCGTGTCACCACGGCGCTGGTGGGCTCTTACCCCACCCTTTCACCCTTACCGCCGGCGTCTCCGGAGATGAAGTTTCGCCGGTGGCGGTCTCCTTTCTGTGCCACTTTCCGTCGGCTTTCGCCGCCTGGGATTTCCCCAGCGTCCTGCCCTGCGGTGTCCGGACTTTCCTCGAGCCGCTCGCGCGGCCCGCGGTCACCCGGCCTGCACGTCCAAGTGTAGCGTCGCCCCGGCCGGCTTCCTCATCCCCGAGCCGCATTCCGGGCACTCGACAACGCCGTCCCGGTGCAGCACGAACTCCCCGCACGCCGGGCACTCGAGGCTCACGCCGCGCATGAGCGCGAGGAGCTCCTGATCGAGGGTGCGGTTGAGCGTGACGACCCCCACGGGAGCTATCCGACCCTCCGGAAGACGCCGACGACCTTGCCGAGGATGCTGACGTGCTCGGGGTAGAGCGGCGCCATGCTCGAGTTCTCGGGCTGGAGGCGCACGCGTCCCTGCTCCCGGTAGAACGTCTTCACCGTCGCCTCGTCGGCGGCCTCGTCCTGGCCGGCCAGTGCGACGACGATGTCCCCGTCCTTCGCGGTCTGCTGCCGCTGCACCACGACGTAGTCGCCCTCGAGGATCCCCGCTTCGACCATGCTGTCGCCCTTGACGCGCAGGAGGAACTCCTCGCCTCCGCGCGAGAGCGTGTCCGGCACCGCCAAGTGGTCCTCGACGTTCTGCTCCGCGAGGAGCGGGCCGCCGGCCGCGATCTCGCCGACGAGCGGGAGCACGCGCACCTCGCCGACGTCCGCGACGGACACGGACGCCCCGGCCGTCCGCTCGCGCTTCGTGAGCTCGAGCGCCCGCGGCTTCGTCGGGTCGCGTCGCAGGTACCCGGCGCGCTCGAGGTTGGCCAGGTGGGCATGAACCGTCGACGGCGAGGCGAGCCCCACCGCCTCTCCGATCTCGCGCACGGTCGGCGGATACCCGTGCGAGTCCACGTAGCTGACGACGTAGTCGTAGACCTCCTGCTGACGCTGCGTGAGCATCTGCCTCCCTCGCTGGTCGAACGTTTGTTCGTACAAGGTAGCGAGAGGCCCGGACGGAGTCAAGGCTCGCGAAGCCGCTACAATGCGCGCGTCCACGCGCTGGTGGCGGAATTGGTAGACGCGCAAGGTTGAGGGCCTTGTGGCCCGAACGGGCCGTGGAGGTTCAAGTCCTCTCCAGCGCATCCGAGGGCGCCCGGGCGGCGCCCTTTCTCGTCGGGAGCGGCGTATCGTGCGAACGATGCGCCGCCTCGTCACGCTCGCGCTCGCGCTGGGGCTGACGGCCCTCGTCGCGGCGGCCGCGGTCGACACGCTTCGCGGAGAGGAAGTGCGCCGGGCGGACCCGCCGACTCCGCGGGACAACGACACCGAGTCGTCGCTCGACGTGCGCGTGACCGCCCCGGCGCCGTCGCTGCTCGAGGACCGGGAGGCGCTCGCAGCCCGGCTCGAGCGCAACGGCGTCGACGGGACCCTCTTCCTGAGCGCAGACCGCTGCCTCGACGGGCGCGAGCGGCGCCTGCGGGCGCTCGACCTATCCGACCTCGCCTTGACCCCCGGGCCGCGGGCGCGGAGCTGCCCCTTCACGGTCTCGCACGACGGCGGCGACACGTCTGGCGCGGAGGCAACCTGGAGCCCGAGAGCTCGGCTCTTCGCCGCGGAGACCGGCCCGGACGAGCTCGTCGTCATCGACGTCGTGCACGCGGGCGAGCTCACGCTGGAGGGTCGCCGGCCCGCGTTCCGGCCGGACGGGACCCTCACGTACGTCCGCAACCGAGCCGTCGTCGCCTGGACGAACCGGTGCAGCCGGGCGCGCGAGTCCATGAGCCCACCGATCGCGTTCGGGCCGGAGCAGCTCGGCCCGTACTGCATGCACACCGCGATCTCGCGGCGCGACCTCACGAGAGCGCTCCCGGAAGGAGGCGCGCTCCGTGCCGTCGACGCCGTGGTCTGGGCCGACGACGAGCGCGCTCTCGCCGTCCTCTGGACCGGCAGGGACTCGTGGCTCGCGCCCTTCGAACGCGGCCGCCGGCGCGGCCTCGCGCGCGGCCTGACCTCACGCGTGACGACGGCACCGCGCGCCGACCCGACCGGCCGCTTCGTCGCCCTCACGCCCGGCGGGTACCTCGAGGTCTACGACCGCGGCGCACGCCGGATGCTCGCGCTCTCGATCCAGCCGGAAGCCTTCGAGTGGTCGCCGGACGGCGAGTGGCTGGCCTACGCGGCCGCTGACAACGTCTTCCTGGTCCGCACCTCCGACTGGACGACGCGGTTCAGCCTTCCCTTCTCGACGCACGGCCTCGCCTGGCGCTGAGGAGCCCACCTGCTCCACCAGCGGCGTCAGTAATGTACGACCGCCGTGCAGGACCTCGCAGGACTCGCAATCGACACCGCCGTCGGCGCCGGCGCCGGCTACGCGGACTCCCGCGTCGTCCAGCGCCGTGCGCAGCTGGTGGCGACGAAGAACGGTGAGGTCGACTCCGTCTCCGACTCCGAGACGGAGGGGGTCGGCGTTCGTGTCCTCGTCGACGGCGCCTGGGGCTTCGCCGGCGACCCCCGCCTGTCGGAGGAGGGCGCCCGCGATGCAGCGCTGCGCGCTGTCGCGTTCGCCCGCGCCAGCGCCTCTCGCGCGCGCACGCGGGTGGATCTTGCACCGATCCCGCCCGCGAGCGGCGAGTACTCGGCGCCGATGGAGCGCGACCCGGTCGACGTGCCCCTGGAGGAGAAGATCTCCCTCTGCCTGCGCGCCGAGGAGGGCATGCGCCGGCCCGAGGTGAAGATCACGGAGGCCACCGTCCGGGCGATGCGCGAACAGCGCGTCTTCCGCTCGTCGGAGGGCGCGCGCGTCACGCAGCGGTTCGTCGAGTGCGGCGGCGGCATCGACGCCCTGGCCGTATCCGCTGACGGACGCGTCCAGAACCGGAGCTACCCGAGCGCCCACGGAGGCTCGAGCGGTCAGACCGGCTGGGAGTTCGTCGAAGCCCTCGGGCTCGACCGAGAGGCGCCCCGCGTCGGCGAGGAGGCCGCGGCGCTGCTGACGGCCGATGCCTGCCCGTCCGGGGTGACGACGATCGTGGTCGACGCCGAGCAGATGGTGCTCCAGGTGCACGAGTCCGTCGGTCACCCGACGGAGCTCGACCGCGTCTATGGCACGGAGGCCGCCTACGCGGGGACCAGCTTCCTCAAGCCGGGCGATCTCGGGAGCCTGCGCTACGGCTCGGAGCACATGAACATCACCGCCGACCCGACCACCTCGCGCGGCCTCGGAACGTTCGGCTGGGACGACGAAGGGTCGCCGGCGCGGAGGCAGCCGGTCGTCGAACGGGGCGTGCTCGCCGGCTACCTCGCCTCGCGCGAGACCTCGGCGCTGATCGGACGCGACTTCGGCGGCTCGATGCGCGCCGACAACTGGAGCCGCATGCCCCTCGTCCGCATGACCAACCTCCATCTCGAGCCCGGCAGCGGCTCGCTCGAGGACTTGCTCGCGGACGTCGACGACGGTCTCTACCTCTCCACGAACAAGAGCTGGTCGATCGACGACAAGCGCCTCAACTTCCAGTTCGGCACACAGGTCGCCTGGGAGATCAAGAAGGGCAAGCTCGGCAAGATGCTGCGTGACCCGACCTACATGGGCGTCACGCCCGAGTTCTGGGGACGCCTCGACGGCGTCGCCGGGCCAGAGGAGTGGCGGATGTTCGGCCTCACGAACTGCGGCAAGGGCCAGCCCGGCCAGCACGCGCACGTCTCCCACGGCACCTCGCCCGCGCGCTTCCGCGACGTCCAGGTGGGCGTCCGCAAGTGAGCCGGGGGCTCGACCTCGCCGAGCGCGCGGTCAAGGCCGCGCAGGGTGACGAGGCCGACGTCTCGGTCCACGTCGAGAGCTCCGGCTTCGCGCGCTTCGCTGCCTCGGCCGTCCACCAGCCGACCTCTGATCCGCGACGAGACCGTGACGCTGCGCGTCGTGCGCGACGGGCGCGTCGGTTGCGCGACCACGAACCGCACCGACGACGACGGACTGGCCGAGGCGGCACGCCACGCCGCCGAGGCCGCCGACAGCTCTCCCGTCGATCCCTCGTTCGCCGGCCTGCAGGAGCCCGCACCCGTCCCGGACGCCAAGGGCTACGACGAGCCGACCGCCGCCCTGACGCCGGAAGACCAGGCGGAAGCGGCGGCAGCCGCGATCGCGGCGGCGCCCGATCTCGGCCTCTACGGCTATTACACGAGCGGGGTCACCGAGGTCGCCGTCGCCTCGACCACCGGCCACGCCGTCTCGCAGCGCATGACCGACGTGAGCGTGCTCACCCTCGCCTCGTCGGACGACTCCTCCGGCTACGCGGAGGCGACCTCGTGGCGCGCATCCGACCTGGACCCGGCGGCGGTGGCGCGGGAGGCTGCCGAGAAGGCGGCGCGCACCCGTGGCGCCGGGACGATCGAGCCGCAGACATTCCGGGCGGTGCTCGAGCCCTACGCGATCTCAGAGCTCCTTTTCTACTTCGCCTTCACCTCGCTGAACGCGCTCGCCCTGCTCGAGGGCCGCAGCTATCTCTCCGGACGCCTCGGCGAGAAGCTCTTCCACGAGAGCTTCAGCGTGCGCGACGACGGGCTCGACGCGCGCGGCTATCCGAAGGCGTTCGACATGGAAGGCGTCCCCAAGCAGCCGGTCACGATCGTGGAGGACGGGATCGCCCGGGACGTCGTCTGGGACCGCCGCACCGCCAAGCACGCGGGCGACGGCCACGTCTCGACCGGCCACGCGCTCGCGCCTCCGGCGCAAGCCTTCGGCCCGATCCCCTTCAACCTGGCCATGGGCGGCGGGAGCGCCGGATCGGTGGACGAGCTCGCCGAGGCCGTCGGCGAGGGCATCTACGTGACGCGCCTGCACTACCTTGGCATCGTCGACCCGCGCGAGGGGATCATCACCGGCATGACGCGGGACGGCACCTTCCGCATCGAAGGCGGCAAGGTGACAACCCCGGTCGTCAACCTCCGCTTCACGACGTCGTTCCCGGCGCTGGCGGCCGGGCTGCTCGGCCTCTCCGAGCAGGTCACGCTCGTGAACCGGAGCGACTTCTACGACGAGCGCTACCCATTCGGCACGCTCGTCCCTGCCGTGGCGACGGATTCGTTCACAGTCGTCGGGACGGGGTCGGGGCCCGGCCTCTGATGCCGGTCGTCCTCGTCGGGACGCGCAAGGGGCTCTTCGTCCTGGAGAGCGACGAAGAGCGACGCGAGTGGCGGCTCGAAGGCCCGCAGCTACCCGGCTGGTCGATCTTCCACGCCGTGGTCGACCCGCGTGACGACACGATCTACGCGGCGTCCAACAACGAGGTGCTCGGAGCGACAGTCCACCGCTCGCATGACCGCGGGAAGAGCTGGGCGCGCACCGAGCAGCTCGGGCTGCCGGAGGAGAGCGGCCTGAAGCTGGAGAAGACGTGGCACGTCGAGCCCGGCCGTGACGGCGAGGACGGCCGGCTCTGGCTCGGCGCCGCGCCGGGCGTGCTCTTCCGGACGGACGACGGCGGCGAGACCTGGGACGCCGTCGAGGGGGTCCTGGGGCACGAGACCCGCGACCGCTGGAACCCCGGTGCCGGGGGCATGTGCTGCCATTCGATCGCACTCGACCCGGACGAGCCGGAGCGCATGTACATCGGCATCTCGGCGGCCGGCGTCTTCCGCAGCGAAGACGGCGGCGAGAGCTGGACGCCGGCAAACCAAGGTACGGCCGCCGACTTCCTCCCGGATCCGTTCCCCGACCTGGGCCAGTGCGTCCACAAGCTGCTGCTCCACCCGGGCCGGCCCGAACGGCTCTGGCAGCAGAACCACTGCGGCGTGTACCGCTCGGACGACCGCGGCGAGAGCTGGGAGCGGCTCGAGGGCAACGGCCTCCCGAGCGGCTTCGGCTTCCCGCTCGCGCTGGACCACCGCGATCCCGACACTGCCTTCGTCGTGCCCGAGGGCGGCGGGGACGACCGGGTGACGTGCAACGGACGCCTGGGGGTCTACCGGACGCACGACGGCGGCTCTTCGTGGCAGCTGCTCACCGAGGGGCTCCCGCAACGGGCATGGAGCGTGGTGCTGCGCGAAGGGTTCTCGTCCGACCGCCTCGACCCGCCCGGCATCTACCTCGGAACGCAGAGCGGCTCGGTCTTTGTCTCCCCGGATGCAGGCGAGACCTGGCTCGAGGTAGTCGACCAGCTTCCACCGATCCTCTCGGTGGAAGCCGGCGAGTGGCGGTAGTCCTCCTCCCCTCGATGCTCGCCGCCGAGGCCGGCGGGCGCAACCGCTTCGAGCTCGAGGCGGAGACCGTGGAGGACGCCCTGCGGGCACTGCCCGTCTCGGACCTCGTCTTCGACGAGCGCGGCGAGCTCCGGCCGCTGGTCAACGTCTACGTCGACGGGATCGACGCGCGCGAGCGTGAGGGCGTGGCAACGAGGCTCGACGGCAGCGAGGAGATCAGGCTCGTCGCCGCGATCGCCGGCGGCGCCCGCTAGTCGAACTGGTAGAAGAGCACGATCGTGTTGATGGCGAAGAGGAGCGCCACGAACACGGTCAAGCGCGTCAAGTTCCGCTCGACGATGTGCTGCCCGCCCTGAGAGGCCGGCGTGAAGCCCATCCCGCCGAAGCCCGTGTCGCGGCCCGAGTGCATGAGCACGAGGCCGATGAGCGCGGCGGAGAGCAGAACCTGGATGACTGCGAAGAGCCCGGTCACGGCAGTCAGGCTAGCAGGTCGCCTCGCGGCCCCGACCGGCTGATCTCCAGGCCCCGCGCCGACCCGACATGCTCGACCTGGAGCGTCGTGTGGTCGATTCCGAAGCGGTCGTGCAGCATCGTCTCGAGCTCGAGACGAATGCGATGGCAGTCCGCGCCGGGTTGCACGAGCACGTGGGCGGAGAGGGCGGGAAACCGTCGGTGACGGTCCAGACGTGGAGGTCGTGGGTCTCGACGACCCCGGAGTGGGCGGCGATCGCGGGGCCGACGTCCGCCGGCGGCGCCGACTCGGGGGCGCCCTCGAGGAAGATGCGGCCCGACTCACGCAGGAGCGACCAGGCGGCGGCGAACATCAGCGCGGCAACGAAGAGCGAAGCGACCGGATCGACCCGGTTCCAGCCAGTGAGGAGGATCACGGCCGCGGCCAGCCCCGTGCCGACGAACGCTGCGAGGTCCGTGACGATGTGCAGGTACGCGCCGCGCACGTTCAGGCTCTGCCTCTGGGCCCGCGAGAGGAGGGCGACCACGGCCAGGTTCACGAGAATCCCGACGAGGGCGACGATTCCGACGATGCCCGCGTCGACCTCGAGCGGGTCGATCAGGCGCCGGATCGCCTCGTACACGATCCAGGCGCCGAAGAGCAGCAGCGTGATGCCGTTGGCCTGCGCGGCCAGGATCTCGACGCGTCCGAAGCCGAACGTCCACCTTCCGCCCGGAGGACGAGTTGCGAGCGAGGCGGCGAGGAGGGCCAGGCCGAGCGCCGCGGCATCGGTGAGCATGTGCCCGGCGTCGGCGAGGAGGGCGAGCGACTCGGCGACGATGCCGAAGACCACCTCCGCGACCATGAAGGCGAGGAGCAGCGCGAGCGAGAGCCCGAGCAGTCTCCTGTCGGCCGCGCCGGTCACGCGCCCCTCGTGGTGACGGTGGTCGTGCATCCCGGTCATTGTGCCGCGGCCTTCTGAAGCAGCCGCTCCACCTTCTCGGCCTGGACGCGCACATCGTGGGCCGCGGCGGCCTCACGTGCGGCCGCATTCGGGCTGGGGAGCGCGGCCGCCGCCGCCAGGCCCTCGGCGATCGCCTCGACGCTCATCGGATCGACCAGGACCCCGGCCTCGGACGGCACGAACTCGGGCGGCCCGCCCACGCGCGTGGCGAGGACGGATCGCTCGGACGCGAGCCCTTCGAGGAGGGCCTGCCCGAACGGCTCGAAGAGGCTGGGCTGGCAGACGACGTCGGCCGCCCCGATCCAGTCGGCAACGTCGTCGTGCGCGACGCGTCCGACGAGACGGACGCGCTCACGCCCTTCGAGTGCCGGGCGCAGCGGCCCGTCACCGACGACGGCGAGGCTTCCTGCCGGCAGCTCGGCGAACGCCTCGGCGAGCCGAACCGGGTTCTTGCGCTCGTCCAGTGTCCCGACGAGGAGGTAGAACGGCGGCTCCCCTTGCCAGCCCAGCCGGGCCCGCAACTCGGCGGCGTCGCGTCCGCGAAAGCGTTCGAGGTCGACGCCGCAGTCGATGACCTCGACCCGGCCCTCGAGGCCGGGAAGGCGCGCCACGAGCTCCCGCCGAAGGTAGTCGGAGACGGCCACGACCTGCGCCCGGCGCAGCGCGAGCCTGGTCGCGCTGCCGACGCCCGGGATCGAGCCGATGTTGCGCACGTCGCGACCGTGGGCGGTGACGACGAGGCCGGCGCCCGAGACCCGCGCCGCCGCTGCAGCCGCGCCTCCGGCCGGGAAGAGGAAATGCGCGTGGACGACGTCAGGCCGGAACCGGCGCGCTTCGCGCACCGCCGCGGCAGCAAGCCGGAGATGCTTCGTCCTCGAGTGCCCGTCACCGGCCGGGACGACGTAGGCGAGCTCGTTCCCGCGGCGCTCGAGCTCGCGTGAGAGGTCGGCGACGAAGACGCCGAAGTCGGGAGCCGCGGGGCTCGGGAACATCTGTGAGACGACGAGGATGCGCACGTGTTGACTTTTGTCTTGATTCCCCGAACGGGGGGTGACCGGGTGCCCGGGCGCCGCTACGGTCGAAGCATGGCGAAATCTGCGGCCGCCGGCGTCGACGTCGCCGTCGTCGAAGAACACCTGGCTCGCTATGCGGTCTCCTGCCCGCTCTGCAAGGCGGTCGACCGGCTGGGCGTCGGCCAGCAGCCGTGCGAGATCGCGTCGGCGAACGGCACACGCGACTCCATCTCCGTGATCGTTGTCGTCTGCACCCGCTGCGGCTACTTGATGCCGCTCGCAGCCGACAAGGTCGCCGCCAGCGAAGAGAAGGCGGCCTAGGCCGCCTTCCCGGGCCGCCTGCTAGGCGGCCTTGAGTCGCCGCGAATCGCGCTCGAGCCGCTCTTCGGCCCTTGCGCGGGCGCGGATCTCATCCGACGGGCCGAAGCGGTGGTACGCGCGCAGCGCACGCGCCTCCGCCCAGAGCTCGTCGATCTTGTTGGAGAGCTCGGCGGCCTCGGCCGACTTGATCGGGTCGACGCCGTTGTTGAGCTCGTGCCAGAGCTCGGCCCGCCGCTCGACGGCGCGCTCGAGCTCATCCCGGATGTCGGTAATGGTTCTCATACACCTACTTAAACGCGGCCGCGAGAGCCGGAATTCCGGGGGAACGGGCGTTGTCTAGGCCGCGTGGGCGCTGTGTTCGAGGCCCGGCGGAAGCGTTCCCGGAGGCCCGAGGACCGTGGTCTGCGCGGCCCCCGCGATCGCCGTCACGGTCGCCTCATCCTCGGCTGAGGCCCAGGCGGCGCCGGGCGCCACGGGGCCGATCGCGCGCAGGAAGCTCTCGTAGCGCGCGGCCGAGCGGGTGAGGGTCGTGAAGACGGCGCGCGCGTGCCACGACTCGACGCGATACGTGTGCGCGACGCCCCGCTCGACGACGTAGGAATCGCCCGCCTGCATCCGGACGGACTTCCCGCCCGCGTACAGCCGCAGTCGGCCCTCGAGAACGTGGATGGACTCGTCCGCCTCGTGCGCGTGGAGCGGGGCCATGAATCCGGCCGACGCAGAGCTCTCGACCGACGCTGGCCGGCCGGCCGAGCCCGAGGCCTCGGTCGGGAGTCGTTCGAGTGCCGCTGGGTGTTGCATGGCGCAAAGCTTGCTCCAATGCCCTCCGCGCCGGAAGGCGGACACCCTGCGTCCGGTGGTGCGGCTAACCGAACGCTAGGTTCCGCAGGAAGCCCCGTCGTCATCGAGGACGCCGGGAAGCCTGCCGAGCAGCTCGGCCAACAGCTGCACCTCGTCAGGGCTCAGATGCTCGTCGAGCAAGGCCTTGATCGAGCCCTCGTGGTCGCAGGACGCGGCCCTGAGGGTGTGGAGGCCGGCGTCGGTCAGCTGCGCGTAGGTAATCCGCAGGTCGCTCGAGCACTCGGCGCGCTCGACCAGTCCCGTCTCCTCGAGGCCTTCGAGCAGCCGGGTCACTCCCGACGGCGTCAGGACGAGTCGACGGGCGAGCTCGACGCGCTTCAGGCGGCGGCCGTCGGCGCGCGCGAGAAGGTAAAGCGCCTCGTAGTCGTTGAGGCTGAGCCCGTGCTCGGCGAGGAGCTTCGCGCCGACGCACCGCGCGGTCGTCGCATGTGCGCGCAGGAGTCGGGTGAATACCTCGACGGCAGTGGCGCTCGTGTTCTCGGGTGCGGTGGCAGACATTTGCGGGCTCAAGTGATTCTTGCTAATCTCATTGCGTACTCAATAGTATACTACTCAAGCAGATGGAGGTAGAAACCGCATGAGCACGACCGAAACGATCGCCCCGACCGGAACCTGGGCGCTTGACCCCGTGCACTCGCTGGTCGGCTTCGAGGTCTCGTACATGGCGGGCACCTTCAGGGGGCAGTTCCGCGACGTCTCCGTATCGCTCGCGATCGGGGACGACGGCAACGCGGCTCTCGAGGGCGTCGCCAACGTCGCCAGCGTCGACGTCAAGGACGAGAACCTCGACGCGCACCTGCAGAGCCCCGACTTCTTCGATTCCGAGAACTTTCCCGAGCTGCGGTTCGCAGCGGAGGACGTCGCGCTCGAAGGCGACCACGTCACCGCGAACGGCGAGATCACCATCAAGGGCGTCACGAAGCCCGTCACGGTCACCGGGACAGCATCGGCGCCGATGGAGGATCCGTGGGGCAACCAGCGCTTCGGCCTCACCCTGAGTGCGGAGGTCGATCGCACCGACTTCGGCCTCAGGTGGAACAACCCGCTGCCGAGCGGCGATGCCGCCCTGGCGAACGAGGTTAGGATCGTCGCCGAGCTCCAGCTCGTGAAGGCGGTCTAGCTCGAATGAAGATCCTCGGCATCTCCGGCAGTCTCCGCCGGGACTCCTACAACTCGGCGCTGCTCCGCGCGGCGGCAGAGCTCCTGCCCGACGACTTCGAGCTGGAGATCTGGGAGGGCCTGAAGGCGGTGCCGCCCTATGACCAGGACGACGACACGGCCGAGGCGCCGGCGGCGGTCGCGGAGCTCCGCGCCGCCTTCGCCGGCGCCGACGCCGTGCTGATCGCGACGCCCGAGTACAACGCGTCGGTCCCGGGTCACCTCAAGAACGCGCTCGACTGGGTCTCTCGCCCGGTCGCCACGAACCCTCTCCGCAACAAGCCCGCGGCCGTCGTGGGCGCCTCGACCGGCGCCTTCGGCGCCGTGTGGGCCCAGGCCGAGCTGCGCAAGGTCCTCGCCACGATCGGTGGCCGGGTGCTGCCGAACGAGGTCGCGGTACGCCACGCCGACTCGTGCTTCGAGGACGGCCGGCTTGTCGACGAGGGCGTCCGCGCCCAGCTCGAGGAGGCCATCGAGGAGCTTGTCGCTGCGACGCGCGCCCGGGCGGAGGCCCAGGCAGCGGTCCCTTTCGCGGCGTAGACGCGGACCCGCCGAGCGAACAGCAGCGCGGTCGTCCGAAACGATCCGCGTAGAGCCGGAGGAGGGACTCGAACCCACGACCTACCGCTTACAAGGCGGTTGCTCTACCAGCTGAGCTACTCCGGCGCGATGCGCCAATCGTAGCCGCGGTCAGTCGAGGACCTGGCGGCCGCTCTGGTGCTGGAGCACCTTGCGCTTCACGCGCTGGAGCGCGTTGTCGATCGTCTTGGTGTCGCAGCCGAGGTCCTCGGCCATCTCCTCGTAGGAGTTGCCTTCGAGATAGAGGCGAAGCGCATCGGACTCGAGTGGTGAGAGACCGGTTCCCAGACAGAAGACGAGGCTCTGGAGCTCCTGCGTCGAGATGACGCAGACTGCCGGATCGTCGACGCCGGGGCCGGGAAGCGCGTCACCCAGCGTGCACTCGCCGTCGTCCTGCCCGGCGGGTGTCTGGCTGAACGAGACGTACGTGTTGAGCGGCGCGTGCTTGAAGCGCGTCGCTGTCTTGATCGCGGTGATGATCTGGCGGGTGATGCAGAGCTCGGCGAAACTGCGGAACGACGTCTCCTTGTCGGCCCGGAAGTCCCGCACCGCCTTGTAGAGGCCGATCAGCCCCTCCTGGTTGAGGTCGTCCGACTCGCCGCCTGCGAGGAAGTACGAGCTCGCCTTCAGGCGGACGAAGCCGGTGTAGCGGCGGATGAGGGCATCCATCGCGGCCGAGTCGCCGTTTCGGGCGCGCAAGACCAGCTGCAGGTCGGCGAGTTCTCGCTGACTCCGCTCTTGAGCGGTTCGGGCGGTTGCGGGCTGGCGGCGGGCCACGGCTGTTCCTCCTGGGATCGGTGTCCGGAGGGACCGCAGGTGGCCTCTCCACAAACCCTAACCCTCAACTTGAGGTCTCGATCGTAGCAGGGAGCCCTGGAAAGTTCAACGACCCCGGCGAAACCGTTCGAGACGCTCTCGTGTCTCGTCGTCGAGGGCGTCCTCGATCTGGGAGCGCCCTGGCCCGTCGGCCGGCGCGGGTCCCGCCTTCGCTTCGGCGGCGAGCTCGTGCACGAACGTGTTCGACGAGAGGCGTCGCGTCTCCTGCCCGGCCGTTCCGCGCACAGCCTGGTCCGACGAGACGACCCAGACCTCCTCGCTCCGGCGGTTCTCGGCCGCCAGGCGCTCGATGAGCGGGTCGGCCGGCGACGCGAACCGCACCTCGAGCCCGCCGTAGGCGGCGTCCTCCCCCACGCCGTCGAAGACCACGATGCCCCGCGCGCCGCGGACAGCCACGAAGCTCGCGAGCGCGTCGACCAGCTCGCGACGGTCGGAGAACGGGCTCGCGTGCAGGATGTTGTAGCCGTCGAAGAGGTAGAGCACGAGCTAAGGATGCCTATGGTGCTCGGCCGGAAGCGCCTGCCGGGAGGCGGAGGCCGCGACGCCGAGGAGCAGCGCGATGCCTGCCAGGAGCGCGATCCCGGCGCGCAGGTCGATCGCACCGCCGACGGCGCCGATCAGCGGCGGCCCGACGACGAAGCCGAGGTAGGAGATCGTCGTGACGGAGGCGACCGAGCTCCCGCGCTCCGCCGGGGACGCTCCGCGGCCCGCCGCGCCGAAGAGAGTCGGCGCCGCGACCGAGATCCCGGCTCCACCGAACGCAAAGCCCAGGAGCGCGAGGGGCAGCGCATCCGCCAGCGCAGCCAGCGCCAGCCCGGCGGCCGCGATCAGCCCACCCGCGGCCAGCAAGCGCCGGTCGCCGACGCGCAGCTCGAGCCACTGCCCCAGCACCCGGCCGACGACCATGGCCGCGGCGAAGAAACCCGGTCCGAGGCCGCTCACGGCCGGCGACGCGTCGAGCTCCGTCTCGAGAAAGAGCGCGCTCCAGTTCTCGATCCCGCCTTCGACGACGAAGGCGACCCCGCAGAGCAGCCCCAGGACCAGAAGCCGCCTGGAAAGGGCGAAACGACGCTGCGCCGGGGCCCGGCGAACTTCGGGATACCCCCTGTTCACGGCCGCCGAGACCATCATCAGCGCGCCGACTCCGAGCAGGATGGGGAGCGGCTCGGCCCCGGCGCCCCGCGCCAGGCCCACGGCGATCGCAGCCACGAGGAACCCCGCCGAGAAGAGCGCGTGGGCGATCTGCATCACCCGCGGGCCGCCCGAGGTCTCGACATTGGTCGCGGCGACGTTGATGACCACGTCGACGGCCCCGGTCGTGACGCCGACGAACACCAGCGTGAGCGCGAGCTGCCAGACGGAGTTGGTGAGGCCGGGCAGGACAGCCGCCACGCCGAAGAGGGCGAGGAGGAGCGGCATGACCCTAGGCCCGACCCGGTCGACGACCCGGCCGGTCAGGAGCATCGCCGGCAGCGCCGCGATCGCCACCGCGAGGAAGGCGACGCCGAGCTGCGTGACCGATGCGCCGACCTGGTCCTTGATGTCCGGGACGAGGACGCCCCACGCGCCCCAGAACGACCCGAAGGCTGCGAAGGCGAAGAGCGGGCCGGCGGCCGCCCTCACGCGCCGCGACGTTGCCTGGCGGCCTCGAACAGTGCGATCCCGGCAGCGACGCTCACGTTGAGCGACTCGATGCTGCCGACCAGCGGCACCGCGAACGCGTCGTCGCAGACACGCCGGACTCCCGGGCGAAGCCCCTTGCCCTCGGCGCCGAGGACGAGTGCGACGCCCGTGGTCAAGTCAGCTGACCACACGGGGGTCTCGGCGTCCTCGGCAGTCGCCCAGACCCACAGCTGCGGGCCCTTGATCTCCTCGAGGTAGCGGGAGAGGTTGACGACGAGGGCGACGGGGAGGTGCTCCGTCGCACCCGCGGAGGCCTTGGACACGGCCGGGGTCACGCGGGCCGAGTTGCGCTCGGTGATGACAACGCCGCTCGCGCCGGCGCCCTCGGCGCTACGGACGACCGCGCCGAAGTTGTGCGGATCGGTGACCTGGTCGAGGCAGACGATCAGCGGGCGCTCGCCGGACGCGAGCTCGTAGGCATCCGCGTAGCGATACGGCTCGACGAACGCGACGACACCCTGGTGGTCGGTCGTCCCGGCGGCCTCGTTGAGCCGGCGCTCCGGGGCGACCTGCAGCCTCAGCCCCGGAATCTCGCGGAGCCACGGCTCGGCGCCGAGCGCTCGCTCGGTGACCAGGAGCTCGAGCACCTGGCGCTTCCCGGCCCGCACGACCTCTCGTACCGGCCGGCGGCCGTAGACGAGGTCGCGCGTCACGTCTTTGGGACGAGCCGGAAGCCGTCGGGCACGTCCTGGACCTCCCAGCCGAGCTCCTCGATCCCGCGACGGAGCTCGTCGGCACGGTCGAAGTTGCGCGCCTCGCGTGCCTCGCGCCTGCCCTCGGCGAGGCGGACTACCTCGGGCGGAGCCGCGCCGGCCTCCCCCACCCCGAGGCCGAAGACGTCGAGCCCGCGCCGGAGCAGCTCCAGCTCGCCTGCCGACCGCCAGGCGTGGAGGATCGAAAGCGCCAGCGGCGTGTTGAAGTCGTCGTCGAGGGCGGCGGCAAACTCATCCCACGAGGGCGCTCCCTCACCGCGCTCGACCACGCGAAAGGCGGTGCGGAAGTCCTCGGCCTGCGTGCGCGCCGACTGCATCGCCTCGTCCGAGTACTCGACCGGGCTGCGGTAGTGGGCGCCGAGGAACAGCACGAGGATCGCCTCCGGGCCGTACCGGTCGAGGACATCGCGGAGCGAGACGATGTTGCCAAGCGACTTCGACATCTTTTCCTGGGCGAGCTCGAGGAGCCCGTTGTGCGCCCAGAGCCGCGCGAACTCCCGCCCTGCCCCGCGCGACTGAGCCAGTTCGTTCTCGTGGTGCGGGAAGCGCAGGTCGAGCCCGCCGCCGTGGATCTCGAAGACGGGCCCGAAGAGCTTCTCCGCCATCGCCGAGCACTCGATGTGCCAGCCGGGGCGGCCGGGGCCCCAGGGCGAGTCCCAGGACGTATCCTCGTGCGGCTTCGCCGCCTTCCAGAGGGCGAAGTCGCGCGGATCCTCCTTCAGGTCACCCGGCTCCTGCGAGACCATGTCCTCGAGCTTCGCGCCGGAGAGCTGCCCGTAGTCCGGATATTCGGCGACGCGGAAGTAGACGTCCCCTTGGGACTCGTACGCGAGCCCGCGTCCGATCAGCTCCTCGATCAGGGTGACGATCTCGGGGATGGTCTCGCTGGCGAGCGGCTCGTGGTCCGGCCGGCCGAGGCCGAGCTCGTCGGTGTCCTCCAGGTACCAGCGGGTCGCGTCGGCGGCGAGCTCCTCGCTGCCGATCCCCTGCTTCGCCGCGGCTTCGTAGATCTTGTCATTGACGTCGGTGACGTTCTCGACGAGCGTGACGTCGTAGCCCTGGAGCTCGAGCCAGCGCTTCAGCCAGAGGAAGACGACGTACGGCCGCGCGTTGCCGACGTGAACCCGTTGGTACACGGTCGGCCCGCACACGTACATCCGGATCGGGCCCGGCGGCGGCGGAAGCTCCTGCTTGGCGCGGGTGAAGGAGTCGTAGAGGAGCACCCGCGCGTTATAGCCGCTCGGGCGCCCCTCGATCCGGCCCTACCCGTGAAACTGCGCTTCCTCGGTGGAGCCCTTGAGCGCGAGCGTCGAGCTCTCGCCTCCCGAGACCGCCTCGGCGACGAGGTCGAAATAGCCCGCGCCGACCTCGCGCTGGTGCCTCGTGGCCGTGTAGCCGACCTCCTCGAGCTCGAACTCGTTCTGCTGCAGCTCCACGTAGGCGGTCATGCCGCGACCGTGGTACCCGCGGGCCAGCTCGAACATCGACTGGTTGAGGGCGTGGAAGCCCGCAAGCGTGATGAACTGGAAGGCGTAGCCCATCTCGCCGAGCTCCGCCTGGAAACGGGCGATCTGCTCGTCGTCGAGGTGCCGCTTCCAGTTGAAGGAAGGCGAGCAGTTGTACGCCATCAGCTTGCCGGGGAACCGATCGCGGATCGCATCCGCGAACTCGCGCGCCTCGCCCAGATCCGGCGTCGAGGTCTCGCACCAGATCAGGTCCGCGTAGGGCGCGTAGGCCAGGCCGCGCGCGATGGCGGACTCGATGCCGCCCTCGACGCGGAAGTAGCCCTCGGGCGTCCGCTCGCCGGTGACGAACTCGTGGTCGCGCTCGTCGACATCGCTCGTGAGCAGCGTGGCGCTGAGCGCGTCGGTGCGCGCGACGACCACCGTCGGCACGTTGCAGACGTCGGCCGCGAGGCGGGCTGCCGAGAGCGTGCGGACGAACTGGCTCGTGGGCACGAGCACCTTGCCGCCCAGGTGGCCGCACTTCTTCTCGGACGCGAGCTGGTCCTCGAAGTGCACGCCCGCGGCGCCGGCCTCGATCATCGTCCGCATGAGCTCGAAGGCGTTGAGCGCGCCGCCGAAACCGGCCTCCGCGTCGGCCACGATCGGCGCAAGCCAGTGGCGGTCGGTGCCGTTGCCCTCGGCGTGCTCGATCTGGTCGGCGCGCAGGAGCGCCTGGTTGAGCCGCTTGACCAGCGAAGGCACGCTGTTCGACGGATAGAGGCTCTGGTCGGGGTAGGTCTGTCCCGCGACGTTCGCGTCGGCCGCGACCTGCCAGCCGGACAGGTAGATGGCCTGCAGGCCTGCCTTCACCATCTGCACCGCCTGGCCGCCGGTCATGGCGCCGAGCGCGGCGACGTAGGGCTCCTCGTTCAGGAGTCGCCAGAGCCGCTCGGCCCCCAGTCGGGCCAGGGTGTGCTCAACAGTGACCGATCCGCGAAGGCGCTCGACGTCGTCCTCCGTGTACGGCCGCTCGATTCCTTGCCACCTGTCCATGCCGCATGTCCTCCTAGTCGATGAGCTCGTAAGCGGGAAGCGTGAGGAACTCCTCGAGCTCCTCCGAAAGCGCGACCCGGTCGAACAGAGCGCGCGCGTCCTCCCAGCGGCCCTCGCCGACCTCGGCGAGCTCCGCATCCTCGAACGCGACCACGTGCTCACGCTCGATCCGGCCCTGGCGCAGCCATTGCCAGATCTGGGAGCGCGAGATCTCCGCCGTCGCCGCGTCCTCCATCAGGTTGTAGATGGCGACGGCCCCCGTACCCCGAAGCCAGGACTCGAGGTAGCGGAGGCCGACGCTCACGTTGCCGCGCACGCCTTCCTCGGTGATCTCGCCGTCGGGGACGCGCACGTCGAGAAGATCCGCTGCCGCAACCTCGACCTCCTCACGCAGGCGCTCGACCTGATTCGGCCGCCGGCCGAGCACCTTGTCGAACTCCTCCATCGCCACCGGCACCAGGTCCGGGTGGGCGACCCACGTGCCGTCGAAGCCGTCGCCGGCCTCGCGCCGCTTATCGTCCCGCACCTTGACGAGTGCGACCTCGTTCACCTCGGGGTCGCGCCGGCTCGGGACGAACGCCGCCATGCCGCCCATCGCGTGGGCGCCGCGGCGGTGGCACGTCTTCACGAGGAGCTCCGTGTAGGCGCGCATGAACGGAACCGTCATGGTCACCTGCGCGCGATCGGGGAGCACGAACTGCGGGTTCTCCCGGAACCTCTTGATGATGCTGAAGATGTAGTCCCAGCGGCCCGCGTTCAGTCCGGCCGCGTGCTCGCGGAGCTCGTAGAGGATCTCCTCCATCTCGAACGCGGCCAGGATCGTCTCGATCAGGACGGTCGCCCTGATCGCGCCGGCCGGCAGCGCGAGCTCCTCCTCCGCGAAGTCGAAGACGTCGTTCCAGAGCCGGGCCTCGAGGTGGCTTTCCAGCTTCGGCAGGTAGAGGTACGGCCCGCTGCCCTTGTCGAGCAGGCGCCTGCCGTTGTGGAAGAGGTAGAGCCCGAAGTCGAAGAGGCTCCCGGACACCTCGTCGCCGTCCACGAGCACGTGGCGCTCGGCGAGGTGCCACCCGCGCGGGCGCACGAGAAGCACGGCCGGGTCGTCGTTCAGGCGATAGCGCTTCTCGCCGGTGTCGAGCTCGATCGTCCGCTCGATCGCGTCGATGAGATTCGCCTGGCCGTCGAGGTTGTTGCGCCACGTCGGCGTGTTCGCGTCCTCGAAGTCGGCCATGAAGCAGCGGGCGCCGGAGTTGAGCGCGTTGATGACCATCTTTCGGTCGACGGGGCCGGTGATCTCGACCCGGCGGTCCTGCAGGTCGGCGGGAACGGGCGCGACGCGCCACTCGCTTTCGCGGATCTCGCGGGTCTCGGGGAGGAAGTCCGGCAGCTCGCCGGCGTCGATCCTCGCCTGGCGCTCGACCCGCGCGGCGAGAAGCTCGCGACGCGTTCCGTCGAAGCGACGGTGCAGCTCGGCGACGAACGCGAGCGCGTCGGCGCTCAGGATCTCCGCGTCGCGCCCTTCGACGGGCGCGCGAAGCTCCACCCCGGCGGCGACCTCCAGACCCCCCACGCGCCCTGCCTAGTCGCGGTCGTGGTCGCGGTCGCAGAAGTCCGGGCAGGTGCACTCGACCAGCTCGGCCGAGCTCAGGACGATGACAGACGCCTCCTTGCGCGGAACGTCACGAAGCCCGCGTCCAAACCCTTTGGTGTCGACAGTTGCCGCTTCCATACCCGTGTTTCCATGGTAGGCGGAGTCCCGGTATTCACCAAATTGTTTTTTTCGATCCTCGATATAAACTAGATCTATGTTAATCGCGCAGATCGAGGCGTTCGTCGAAGTCGCGCGGACGCGGACGGTCAGCCGCGCCGCCGACACGCTCTTCGTGACGCAGCCGGCGCTCACCGCCCGCCTGCAGCGCCTCGAGCAGGATCTTGGCACGAAGCTCTTCGTCCGCACCCCGCGCGGCATGAAACTCACCGAGGCCGGCGATGCCTTCCTCCCTCACGCGGTCAAGGCGCTCGACAGCCTCGCGGACGGCCGTCGCATCGTCAACGCGTTCGAGCGGGGCGGGGCGGGCCGCCTCACCCTGGGCGCGGCGCCCGCGGTATCGACGTACGTCTTGCCGCGGATCCTCAAGCGCTTCTCGATCAGCCACCCGCGCGTCGGCGTCAGCGTCCGCACCGGGCACTCCGAGGAGGTGCTCGAGCTCGTCCTGCGCGAGCAGGTCGAGGTCGGGCTCGTGCGGGAGCTGCGACACCCCGACATCGTCAGCACCCCGCTGTACGAAGACCGCGTCATCCTCGTCGTCGAGCCCGGGCACCGTTTCGCCGGTCGCCAGCGCATCCTCCTCGACGAGATCTCACGCGAGCAGCTCGTCCTCTTCGACCGGACCTCGAGCTACTCGGAGCTGACCAACGCCGTCTTCCGTGGCGCCGGCGTCCGGCCCGAGGCCGTCATGGAGCTCGACAACATCGACGCCGCCAAGAAGATGGTGCAGGAGGGCTTCGGCGTCGCGCTCATCCCCTACACGGCAGTGGCCGACGAGCTGGACGCGGGCCTGCTGCGCCGCGTCGAGATCGAGGACGCGCAGCCGCTGACACGGCAGATCGTCGCCGTCCGGCGCCGTGACCTGAGCGGCGCGGCCGGAGCCGCCGAGCAGTTTCTCGCCACGCTCCGGGAGATGCAGCCGGAGCTCAACCCGGGGTAACCCGAGACAGCGCCTCTTCGCGCGGCAGAGCGACGAGGACGGCCCACAGCTCGGGACCGCGCTCGGCGCCGGTGAGCGCCGCACGGAGCGCGCGCAGGTCGCCGCCCACCGCCTTGAGCTCCCTGATGATCGCCTTGGCGGCATCCTTGTCCAGGTCCTCCGGCGCTGCAGCCCGCAGCTCGGCGAACCGCTGGAGCGTCTCCGGCGAGGTGGTCGGGCCGGACGCGGGCGGCTGCCGGAGCTGCGCGGCGACCGAGGCGGCCTCGACCAGGTCGCGGGCGCCCCGAAGCGCCGGCCCGAACCGCGCGGGCGCGTCAACGCGGGCCGCGAGCTCCTCGTCGGAGAGGGCGCCGAGCGCCTCGACCGCGAGCCGCCGCAGCCGAGGCTCGTCGAAGTGGACGTCGCCGCGCGGAAGCCCGAGCTCCTCGAGATAGGCCCGCACCGCCTCAGGCGGGATCCCCAGCTCGCGCAGGCCCGCCACGGAGGCCGCCTGCTCCCGCTTCGAGAGCTTGCGGCCGTCGTCTCCGACGAGGAGGCCGTGGTGGACATATTCGGGCGGCTCGGCCCCGAGGGCACGCGCGATCGACACCTGGAGCGGCGTGCTCGGCAGCAGGTCCGTGCCCCGGATCACGTGCGTGATGCCCAGGTCGAGGTCGTCGACCACGGAGGCCAGCTGGTACGTCGGCCGCCCGTCCGCGCGGACAAGCGTCGCCCGCTCGAAGCGAAGCGCTCCCTCCTCATCGGGCGTTCCGATCTGCCTGGCTGCCTCGACGTGCCTCTCGGCCCGCTCGCTCTGCCGTATCGGGCCCTCGTCCCAATGCACGCCCAGCCACTCCAGCTCCCGGAGGATCTCCTTCTCGGCTCCGGCGACCTCGCGGGCCACGTCCGTGTCGTCGATGCGCAGGACGAAGACGCCGCCGTGCTCGTCGGCGTAGACGCGGTTGGCGACGGCCGTGAGCGCCCCGCCGACGTGCAGCGACCCTGTCGGGCTCGGTGCGAAGCGCACCCTGACCACGCCGGCTAGCCCTTGGCGTTCTTCTTCGTGTCCCAGACGGCCTTGACCGGCGAGAGCACCTTGCCGGTCGCGTCGACAGGCGAGTAGGCCGTCTCGATCTTCGCGAAGGCGAGACCGACCTGATCGACCGGGGGCTCTTCCTGGGTGCCGTCGATCTCGTAGGACGTGATCACCACGTCCGTGAGCGTGATCTTCAGAAACTCGACCGGAGCCTTGCCGGCCCGGCGGCAGGTGAGAACTGCGGACTTGATGTGCTTGCCGCTCGCGCAGGCGAGCCAGAGGGGGGGCGATGCCTTGCTCGTGCGGGCGAGGACTATGAGCTCGTCGAACACGGCCTTGCCGGAGGCACCGCCGGAGCGGGTCCGGGTCCCGCCCTCCTGACTCACGCCCCAGTTGAAGCCGAGCACGTCGATCTCGTCCTTGTGCTTGGCGTCGAGGCTCTCGCCCGGGATGCCCTCGACCTTCAGAAAGTAGTCGACCGCCATCTCGCCCGGCACTGTACCGGGGCAGTAGGCTCCTCGCGATGAGCGTCACCGCCCTGCCCGACTCGCGGGCCGCGCTGCCCCTCGTGGCGCCGAACGTTCACCGGACGCCGCTCCTGACGTCACGGATCCTCAGTGAGGAAACGGGCTTCGACGTGCGCCTGAAGGCGGAGATCTTCCAGCGCACCGGCTCCTACAAGATCCGCGGGCCGCTCGTGAAGCTTTCCCGGCTCAGCCAGGAGGAGCGCGACCGCGGGGTTGTCTGCTCGTCCGCCGGCAACCACGCCCAGGGCGTCGCGCTCGCGGCGGCGATGCTCGGCGTGCGGGCAGTCGTGTGCATGGCCGAGAACGCGACGCCGTCGAAGATCGCCGCAACGCGGGGGTACGGAGCCGAGGTCGTCCTCCACGGATCGATCTGGGACGACGCAGACGCGAAGGCGCGCGAGCTGGTCGCCTCGGAAGGGCTGACCTACGTGCATCCATTCGACGACCTCGACCTCATCTCCGGCCAGGGCACGGTCGGACTCGAGATCCACGAGGACTGGCCCGAGGCGGAGATCGTCGTCGTCCCGATCGGCGGAGGCGGCCTCATCTCCGGCGTGTCGACCGCGCTCAAGCAGGCCAACCCGGAGGTCAGGATCGTGGGCGTCGAGTCGGCGGACGGCCCGGCGATGAAGCGGAGCATCGAGGCGGGCGAGCTCGTGACGCTCGAGCACTGCGACACGATCATCGACGGCCTCCGCGTGAAGCGCGTGGGCGTTCACACCTTCGATCTCGTCCAGCGCTTCGTCGACGAGATCGCGACCGTCCCCGACGACGTGATCTTCGAGAACGTCCCCTGGGTGATGACGCGCTGCAAGCTCGTCGCCGAGGGAGCCGCAGCCGCCACCGTCGCGGCCCTGCGCTCGGGTGCGATCGAGACCGAGCCGGGGACGAAGGTGGTCTGTGTCCTCTCCGGCGGCAACCTCGACGTCTCGCAGCTCGCCGGACTGCGCTGGAACTAGCGGCGCACCGCCCGGCCGGTGACCTCGCCGACGACGATGCGGAACGCCACGGGCGTCCCCTCGGCGCGCGGCCGGCGGCCGTTGCTCCCGCGGGACGCGAACCGCTCGCCGAGCAGGGCGAGCGCCCGTTCGGCCCCGGCCTCGTCGAGCTCCTCATACCGCCCCTGCACGATCGCGCTGCGCCAGCTGCCGCTCTCGTACTCGTCCACCTCGAAGCAGATCTCGGGGTTCGCGCGCATCATCCGCACCTTCCGACCCTCGGCCGTGTAGACGTAGAACGCCTCGCCGTCGTAGGCGTAGATGACCGGCACGACATAGGTGACGCCGTCCGCGTGACAGCCGATCCGGCCGACGACCTGGGCGTTCAGGAGGTCGTCGATCTGCGCGCGGTCGAGCTCCTCGATCACGCGGCAAACCCTAGCCACGCGAGTGTTGCGCCGGTCGCCAGGAGTGCGCCCGAGCGAAAGGCTCGACCTGCGCCACGACCGAGACACATGCGGTGCCACCACGATCCGGAATACCGGATCAGGGAGGTCGCGGTCAGCCGGTCCGGGGAAACCCGGATGCGCCGCCGCGCAGCCGGAGGCACGCTGGCCTAAGTGACCAGGACAGCCGAATCAAGCAGGTTCGACGTCAACGTCCTCGTCGCGGGCGGCGGCGTGGCCGGACTCGAGACGGCCCTCGCCCTGCGTGCGCTCGGGGAGGGTCGCGTCGGCGTCGAGATCGTGGCGCCGGAGCCGCACTTCTTCTACCGGCCGCTCGCCGTCTCGGAGCCGTTCGGCGGCGAGCCCGTGCGCCGCTGGGAGCTGGCCGACCTCGCGCGAAGCGCCGGCGCCGACCTGACGCCGGGCGAGGTCGTGGGCCTCGATCCCGACGAACATGTCGCCCACCTCCGCAACGGCCCGCCGATCGTGTACGACGCAGCAGTGCTCGCCTGCGGCGCCAGGCCAGAGGAGGCGGTACCGGGAGCGCTGACCTTCCGCGGCCCCGCCGATGTCGAGGCCTTCAGACGCCTGCTGAACGCGCTCGAGCGCGCCGAGCTGCACCGGCTTGCCTTCGTCGTGCCCACGGGCATCACCTGGCCGCTGCCGCTCTACGAGCTCGCGCTCCAGACCGCGGCTGAGCTCGGGCGCAAGAACGTCCACGCCGAGCTCTCGCTCGTCACCTCCGAGCCGGCTCCTCTCGCCCTCTTCGGGGCTCACGCGAGCGAGGCGGTCGCGAATGCACTAGCCGAGCGGGACATCGCGGTGCATGCGAGCACATACGCGGAAGTCTTCGGCGAGAGAAGCCTGGCCGTGCGGGGCGGCCGGCTCCCCGCCGACGCGGTCGTGGCTCTGCCGCGCCAGAGCGCGCCGGAGATCGACGGCGTCCCTCGCGACCGTAGCGGCTTCGTCCCGACCGACCCGCACGGCCGTGTCTCGACACTATCCAACGTCTACGCCGCGGGTGACCTCACCGCCTTCCCGATCAAACAGGGCGGTCTCGCGACGCAGCAGGCGGACGCAGTCGCGGAGTCAATCGCCGCGGCCGCGGGCGCCCGGGTGGAGCCGCGGCCGTTCCGGCCGGTCCTGCGCGCGCTTCTCCTTACAGGCGGCACGCCGACGTTCCTCCGCGTCGAGCTCGGCGGCGGCCACGGGGAGACCTCGGAGGCCTCGGAGGACGCACTCTGGTGGCCGTCGGGGAAGATTGTCGGCCGCTACCTGGCGCCGTTCCTCGCGGAGCTCGGCGTCCTTGCCGTCGAGCCGGAGCACGCGGAGGACGCCGAACGCATCGAGCTCGAGTCGGCGTCCGTGCACGAGCTCGGCTGGCCGCGCGCGTAGACAGCTCGGCTCGTGGACGCCGGGCTCCTCGCCTGGTTCCAGGAGAACGCCCGCGACCCGCCGTGGCGCCACGGCGGGTCAGGTTGCGGATGAAACGGACCAGATCAAGAGGTCGAGGAGGCGCACCTCCGTGAGCCGATAGGTGCGGCTCGCGAGCTCTTGCTGGAGCCAGTGAAGAGTCGAGAGGTTGCGATCGAGGTCTCGTTTGTACCTGCGGACGAGCACGGTGGCGTCCTCCCCGAATGACCCCGAGTGCGCCGGGCGATCGTCCCGCGTCAGATAAGCCTGGACGACGCTGTCGAGCATGGGGATCAGCGCCGGCCGTTTCCTGTGCAGCGCTTTCGTCATCTTCGAGAAGCCGACCCCGCGAATGTCCCCGAATGCCGAGAAGAGCAGCGTCAGCGGGACCCACGGGATCGAGCTTTCCGCCTCCGCCAACGATGCCTCGGGGTGGATTTGGCGCAAGGTGCGTTCGATCTCGCTGCGGCGCTCGAGAATTGCTTCGATCTCGGCTGCCGAGATGCGAGCACCGCCCCGGTTGGCCGACCTGAGGTCACGCTCATCGAATGACATGGGCCCGGACGAGTCCGCGGTCTCGTAGCGCGAGTACGCCGCGAGGAACTCGAGCGCCAGCTCGAGTGGATTCTCGACCTCGACACCAGCACGAAGAACGATCGTCTTCATACGGCGCCGCTGCTCTTCGAGGGGTCCGGCGCTCGGCGAGGCCGCCCGGCTACAGCTGCACCTCTGCCGCGGATCGCAGTGCAGATTCGACGGACTCGACCGTGACGAGACCAACGGCCTCGCAGACGCGGGCGGCGGCGATGGAACCGGATTCGAGGGCCCCTTCCATGAAGCCGTAGAACGCGGGGCAGGTATGTTCGCCGGCAAATATCAGTCGCCCGCAATAGCGCTCTGCCAGGAACGGCCCGACCGACGTCACCTGCCCCGGGAGCGGACACGAATAGCCGCCGCCCGTCCACTCTTCCTTCGGCCAGGCCATGAAGCGCGTCGTCGGGCGTTGAGCGCTGTACCCGGGGAAAAGCACGTCCAGGCGCTCTGCGTACCAGGATGCCGGATCGTGGCTCGCCAATGCCGCTCTGGCCGCATTGCCCCCCGCGAAGACCGTCAGCTCGATGCCCTGTCCTTCGAGAAGCGTCTGGTTGTCGGTTCCCTCCCACGTCTCCCCGATCCGGTCATCCATGCCGCTCGGGGCAAGCCGCTGTTCGAGCCAGAACCGCTGCGAGACCGAGCTGAGGAACTTTACGACCGACCCCATGTGCATCTCATACTCGGCGGGGATCGGGGGATCGATCACCAGGCCGGTCGACCAGAGAGACGGCGGGATCGCGAGGATCACGTAGTCGAAGTCCTCCGTGCCGGATGCCGTACTGACCGACACGCACGTGTCCGAGACGGCGATTCCCGTAACCGGGGTGTCGAGGGCAACAGAACTCGACGCGCTCGCGTCGAGCCAGGCACACAACGTGCGCGCGAGCGAATCGTTTCCCGTCGCACAGCGAAACATCTCGCTGTCTGTCCAGAAATGCTTGAGGCCACCGCCTTTGACGATCGCGAGGTTGGCCAGGTAGCTCTGGCGGTCCGTGGGCTCTCCGTTGTTGCTCGCAAACTGAGCTTCGAGCGCCGCCCGGCACAGAGGTGAGATGTCGAGCTCGTGCAACCACTCGGAGAGTGGGCGCTTGTCCCAGGACGAGGCGTGCGGCGACTCCCACGGACGGTACTGATCCAGCAGCCGGGCATGAGCATCGAGATGGTCGACAGCCGTTCCCATCTCATCCCACACCCTCTCCGCCTCTTCTCGGGAGAGACGCTCGCCCTTCAAGTAGAGGGGCATCTCAAGCCCAAGGTGGTCGACGTCGTCTTCGGGTGTTACGACCGAGAAGGCCAGACCGAAAATCTGCGCGAGAGCGATCCAGAGCAGATGATTGAGGCCGATGAGCTCCGCTCCACCTTCGATGAGCCTCCCCGCGGAGAAGTCTCTGAGGGTATGGACACGTCCACCCACGCGATCTCTTGCTTCAAAGACACGGACCTCGAATCCCGACCGCGCCAGCCAAAACGCGCCGGCCAGGCCGGCGAAGCCGGCGCCCACGACTGCGACCTTTCCCCGCGACGCTTGTTCCCGCACGTGACTTGCCGGTTCCAGCCAACCGGCCGGCATCCCCCGCTCCAGCGCCGCTCGGCGGGCGAGCATCGTGGCCCGCCGCTCTCCGCCGGTGGCACGGTGTCCAAAACGTCGGTGGAGCTTTGCGTAGGGCGATTTCGCCATCTGCGAGCACCTCGCTTGTCGGCGCCAGGCGGCCGCCTGGCCGTGCCAGCCTCGCATTGTCTCTGTAAAGAGGCACTAGGCGCGAGCCAGCTAGGGGGCGGCGCAACTTCGGCCCGGCGCTCTCCGCTGCCGGTGATTTTGACGCTGCTTCGCAGCGATAGGCGCTGCTTGCCCTCCGGCGCCGCCCAGGTGAGTAGCCTCTCGCCCATGGAGCGCGCGCTCTTGGCTTGGTTTCGGGCAAACGGCCGCGATCTCCCCTGGCGAAGGACACGCGACCCCTACGCGATCCTCGTCTCGGAGGTGATGCTCCAGCAGACGCAGGTCGAGCGCGTCGTCCCCCGCTATCTGGCCTGGCTGGAGCGGTGGCCGACCACGGGCGCGCTCGCGGCAGCGCCCGTCTCCGACGTGATCCGCGAATGGCAGGGGCTCGGGTACAACCGGCGCGCAGTCAACTTGCACCGGTCGGCGCGACACGTGGCCGAGCACGGCTGGCCCGACGACCTGACCGAGCTGCCCGGCGTCGGCCGGTACACCGCCGACGCGATCGCGGCGTTCGCTTTCGACGAGCGGCTCGTTCCGGAGGACACGAACGTGCGCCGCGTGCAGGAGCGCACTGGCCACCGCTTCGGCCCGGGCTGCGGGCAGGCGCTGATGGATCTCGGCGCGACCGTCTGCCTCGCCCGCGTCCCGCGCTGTGGGGTTTGCCCCCTGGCCTCCGAGTGCCCGTCACGGGGACGCCGCTACGCGCCGCTTCGCAAGCAGGGGCCGCTCGAGGGGTCGTTCCGCGAGAAGCGGGCGCGCGCCCTGCGCGCGGTGGCGGAGCAGCCGCGGCCCGCCGCCGAGCTCGATGGGAAAGTGGTCGCGTCCCTCGAACGCGACGGGCTCGTGGCCGTCTTTGGCGGCACGGTGCGACTGCCGGACTAGCGCTCGCGGGCCAGGCGGACGAGCCGGCCGAGATTGACCGCCCAGCCGACACCAAACGCGCGGTCGGTGACGATGCGCGGGTTGTCCGGGCTCCACCAGGCCGCCTTGACCCGGGCCACCGTGGGCGGGCGCAGGTCGTACGGGACGAAGCCGACGAGCCGGCCGTGCCACGTCCTCTCGCCTGCCGGCTTCCTCAGCTCGGCGGCGACGGCCCCGACCACGAGCGCGAGGCCGGCGGCGCGGGCCAGCTTGCCCATGCGCTTCACTGCGCCGCCAGCAGCGCGACCGCCTGGGCCGCGAGGCCCTCGCCGCGGCCCGTGAACCCGAGGCCGTCGGTGGTCGTCGCCCGCACGGAGACCTGGTCGGCCCCGACGCCGAGCGCGGCGGCCAGCCGGGACTCCATCTCCGCCCGCACGCCGGCGATGCGGGGCCGCTCGCCGATGAGGACGCAGTCCGCGTTCACGAGCTCGAAGCCCGCCTCCCGGACTGCGGCCACCGCGCGCTCGAGGAAGAGCAGGGACGAGGCACCCTCCCACTCGGCGTCGTCGGAGGGGAAGAAGCTGCCGATGTCGCCGAGCCCGGCCGCGCCGAGGATCGCATCGACGAGTGCGTGGGCGACGACATCGCCGTCCGAGTGGCCGGCGAGCCCGGCCTCGCCGGGGAACTCGACGCCGCCGACGACGAGCGCCGCGTCCTGGGAGAAGGCGTGGGCGTCGACGCCGATCCCGACCCGCAGCCCGCTCATCCCAGCGGCTCCTGGCGCGCCGTGCGCGCCTCGAAGACCGTGACGGTGTCATAGCCGGCCGAGCGGAGGAGCTCGAGCGCCGCGTCGAAGTCCCGCCCGACGTCGCCTGAGACATGGGCATCGGAGGCGAGCGTGGCTCCCACGCCTCGTGCGCGGCAGCGGGCGAGGAAACCTTTGTCGGGATAGAGCTCGCCGACCGGTTTGCGAAGGCCCGCGGTCGAGACCTCGACGGCCATCCCGCCCTCTGCGATCCCCACGACGGCCTCCTCGTGGCATGCCTCCACGACCTCGGGCTCGGGGCGCCGCCCGAAGATCTTCACCAGGTCGGGGTGCGCCAGCACATCGGCGAGCCCGCTTCGCGCGAGCGCGCCGAGCTCGTGGAAGTAGCGGCGCCACACCTCGTCGACGGAGTGCAGGTCCCAGAGGCCGGGATCGGACTCCATGTCCACTGCGACGCCGTCCACCAGGTGCACGGAGCCGAGGAGGAAGTCCCAGGGGTACGGCCGGAGGATCTCGGCGAGCTCTCCGTCGCGGTCGGAGAGCCATTCCAGCTCGAGCGCGAGCTTCACCGGGAGGCCCCGGGCCTTCGCTTCGAGGACGGCATCGCAGTAGTCGTCGAGGTCATGAGCCACCCGCCCGCGTTGGTAGGGATGACCGAGCAGCGGCTCGGCCTGGCGAAAGTAGTACATGTGCTCGGTGAAGGCGATCTCGTCGACACCGCGCTTCCTGGCTTGCTCGACGAAGCGCTCGACGGCTTCGACCGTGAGCTCCACCGGCCCTTCGTGCCCGTCCGCAGGGCCGCGGAGGTGCATGTGGTAGTCGACGATCATCGCTCGGCTCGGAGCAAGGCCCCGACGAACTCGAGGTCGGCCGGCGTCGTCACCTTGAGCAGCCTCCTATCACCCTCCACGAGCCGGACACGGCCGCCGGAGGCCTCGACGAGGGCGGCGCAGTCGGTCGCGGCCGCCGCTCCGGCGAACGCCCGCCGCAGCGCGTCCGCGAGGAAGGCCTGCGGCGTCTGCGCCGCGTAGAGGCCCTCGCGGTCGACCGTGTCGGCAACCGCCTCGCCCTCGGCGCGCTTGACCGTGTCGGCGAGCGGAAGCGCAGGCACCGCTCCGTCCCAGCCGTCGCCTAGCGCGGCGATCACGCGCTCGAGCACGTCGTCGGGGAGCAGAGGCCGCGCCGCGTCGTGGACGACCACGACGCCGGCATCCTCGGGAACCTCGGCCAGGCCGGCGCGCACTGAGTCGGCGCGGGTGGCGCCGCCGGTCACGGCGGCGTGCACCTTGCCGGCCCCGATCTCCTCGGCGAGAAGGATGCTCGGCTCCTCCCACCCCTCGGGCGCGACGAGGACCAGCGCCTCGATCCACGGAGACGCCTCCAGGCGCTCGAGGCTCTCGGCGAGGAGCGGCCGCCCGCCGAGGTTTGCGAAGGCTTTCGGCCGATCGTCTCCGAGACGCTCGCCCCGCCCCGCCGCCACGAGCACCGCCCAGACGCCGGAGCCGTCGGCGAGGCTCACTTCCAGATGACGAGCTCGCCGTCGCGCTCGACGTAGGTCTCGGGGCTGAGCGGGTCGTCGGCGGTCTGGAAGTCGTTCTGCACCTTCGAGCGGAACAGCTTGCCGTTCGAACCCTGCTCCAGGAGCTCGAGTGGAAGCGCGACGAAGACGTTTTCCATGGGCACGGCGTACACGGCTGGGCCGCCGTACTCTCGCACGATCTGGCGCCGAAGCGCAGGAACGATCATGCGCGTGGCGTCGTAGCCGTCGGAGGAGGCCCAGCCGCAGAGCTCCTGGTTGCCGGACGGCTCGCAGAGGAGCTTCTCCTCCTTGTTCGTCTGCCGCGTGAGGTTGTCGAGCGCGATCTCGTGCAGCTCCTCGACCGACGTGCCCCACCGCTCGACGTCCTCGGGCTGGACGACCGTGAACGAGTCGTCCGCATCGACGACGTAGATCACCGACAGGTTCCCGGGGAAGTCGGTCTCGGCCGGCTCGAGGCCGTAGGTGCGCAGCTCGAAGGTGCCTTTCAGAAGTGGCATCAGGTCGGCGCGGACATCGTCGAGTGACTTGTCGCCGATACCCGCCTCGAGCTGCTGCTGCGCCTCCTCGACGAGGCCGCCGACGATCTCGTCCTGGCGGTCCGGATCGGCTTCGTATGCGGCGAACGCCTCGTCGAGCGAGAGATCGACCGAGTTCGGGCCGTCGGCCGCGGTCACGTTGAGGTCGAAGCCCGGCTCCGCCTCGAGGCCGGCCTTCTTCAGGTCGGCGACCACGAGCTCCTTGAAAGAGGAGCGGACGAGGCCGGTGCCGTCCTCGGAGTTGCCGTCGTCGCCCCCGCTGCAGCCCGCCGCAAACGACGCCATGAGGACGCAGACGATGACCGCAGCACGCAGGAGCACCCGAAAAGGATGCCTACGGTTGGGCTGTCCAGGTCGCGCTAGCCGGCGACCTTGGTGACGCTGACCGAGTCGAGCTCGTCGTCGAGCCAGACCGCAGCGTCGTCCTCGTCCATCCCCTTGGCGTACATCAGCTCGGAGGCGAGGATCTTCTTCGCCTTCACGAACATCTGCTTCTCGCCCGTCGAGAGACCTTTCTCCTGGTCGCGCAGCGACAGGTTCCGGACGACCTCGGCGAGCTCGAAGATATCGCCTGTCTTCATCTTGTCGCGGTTGTACTTGAAGCGGCGGTTCCAGTTCTTCGGCATCTTCGTGCCGCTTCCGTGCAGGACCTTGACGACCCGGACGACCATATCTTCGTCGATCACCTTGCGAAGGCCGACACGATCGGCGTTCTCGGTCGGGACGTTCACGGTCATGTCGTTGTGCAGGATCTTGATCGTGAGGTACTCACGCTCCTGACCCAGAATCGTCCTCGTCTCCTTCTTCACCACGGTCCCCGCGCCGTGATGGGGGTAGACGACCTTATCGCCGACCTTGTACAAACCTCTCCTCCTCTATGTGAAACGCGGGCGCAAAAAAGGACGCCCAAGACGCCTGCGGATCACGCCATTCTACCGGAAACCCGCTTGGGAAGCGAACTTGAGGCGGTTTGTGACGGCTCGTTACAGCTGCAGATAGCGATCGACGAGGTTGTGCTCCTGCAGGCGCCGCAGGCCCTCGCGAATCTCACGGGCGCGAACCGAGCCGACGCCATCGACCGCTTCCAGGTCGCGATGGCTCGCCCGTACAACAGCGTCGAGGCTCTCGAAGTCCCGCACGACGTGGCGGATGACCGAGTCCGGGAGGCGCGGGATGCGTGAGAGGACGCGGTATCCGCGCGGCTGCACTGTCTGGTCGAGCGGGTTTGTTTCCGCGTAGCCGAGGAGCAGTGACAGCTCTTCGAACTCGAGCAGGCGCGAGTAGTCGATCTGGGACAACCGCTCGAGCGCGGTCGAGGAGGCAGCCGGATCGCCCGAGCGCTCGTAGTCGTAGACGACCGCGGCCTTCTCACGCGGGACGTCCTCCATCAGCTCGTCGAGTTGCATGCGGATCAACCGGCCCTCCTCGCCGAGCTCGACGCAGTTCCGTTCGATCTCCTCGGCCATGCGGGTCGTCATCTCGGCGCGCTGGAGGACGACGAGGACGTCGTCGAGGACGACCGCGCTCTGGAACTCGAGCGCCGTGAGCCGCGTCAGCCCCTGGTCGAGCCGGGTGCGGTAGGTATCCAGGGTCCCGAGCGCCTGGTTCGTTCGCGCGAGGGTGTCCGAGATCTCGCCGAGCTGGTAGCGGAGGTCGCCGACGAAGACCGTCACGGTCTCGCGCTGCTGGGAGATCGAGACGACGAGCGCGTCGGTCTGCTTCGCGACGCGCTCCGCCGTGCGGTGCCGGGTGCCGGTCTCGGCGGTGGAGATGGACGCGTCCGGCATCAGCTGGACGTTCGCGTAGACGAGCTTCTGGCCGTTCGCGTTGATGACGATTGCCCCGTCCATCTTCGCCAGCTCGTAGAGCAGCTGGGAGGTGAGCGGCAGGTCGAGGCGCATCCCACCCGAGAAGAGGAACGCGAGCTCGTTCGGGTCGCCGATGACGATGAGCGCGCCCAGCTCGGCACGGATGATGTCGTCGATCCCCGACCGCAGGGGCGTGCCCGGCGCAACCTGCTTGAGCGCCGAGAGGAGGGTCTTATCCTTCCGAGGGTCCGCTCGCATCGAGCCCCGCAGTGATCGCCGTCTGCAGCGTTCCCGCTGCTGTCAGGCGCATTCTGCCATGGGACTCGGTGCCGTCCGGGACGAGGGCCTCCGCGAAACCGAGCTTCGCGCACTCGGCGAGTCGGCGCTCCGCCTGGCTGACAGGGCGAAGGCGCCCGGTGAGCCCGACCTCTCCGAAGCAGGAGACGCCGTGCTTGACAGGCACGCCGCGGGCGGCCGAGGCGATCGCGAGCGCGACGCCGAGGTCGGCGCCGGGCTCGTCGATCCGCACCCCGCCGGCGACATTGACGAAGACGTCCGCCTGGCCCAGCGCGACCCCGGCGTGGCGGCCGAGGACGGCCACGATCATCGAGAGGCGCTTGGGATCGACGCCGGTACCGACGCGGCGCGGCATGGCCAGGTCGGTTGGCGAGACGAGCGCCTGCACCTCGAGCAGGAGCGGGCGGGTTCCCTCGATCGTGCAGACCACGGCGGAGCCCGGCTGCTCCTCGTCCGGCCGCCCGAAGAGCTCGGAAGGATCGTCGACTGCCACGAGCCCGGCGGAGGTCATCTCGAAGACCCCGAGCTCGTTCGTCGAGCCGAAGCGGTTCTTCACCGCCCGCAGGACACGGTGGGAGCGGTAGCGGTCGCCCTCGAAGTGGAGGACACAGTCGACGAGATGCTCGAGGACGCGCGGCCCGGCGACGGCGCCCTCCTTGGTCACGTGGCCGACGAGGAAGGTGGCGATCCCCTGCTCCTTCGCGACCCGCAGGAAGCGCCCGGCCGCCTCGCGCACCTGCGCCACCGAGCCGGGCGCGGAGCCAAGCTCCGGCGCGTAGAGCGTCTGGACGGAGTCGACCACGCAGACGTCTGGCCGCTCCTGCTCGAGCGTGGCGCAGACCTCGTCCAGGTTGGTCTCGGCGAGAACGAGCACGTCGCCGGCGGCGCCGAGCCGGTCGGCGCGGAGCTTGACCTGCGCCGTGGATTCCTCGCCGGTGACGAGGACGACCTTGCGCTCCTGCGACATCGCCTCGAGCGCCATGAGGAGCAGCGTCGACTTGCCGATTCCGGGGTCGCCCGAGACGAGGACGAGGCTGGCCGGGACGAGCCCGCCGCCGAGCACCCGGTCGAGCTCCGGGACGCCGGTCGGGATCCGCTCGGCGTCGGTCGCCTCGACCTCGACCAAACGAAGAAGGGGCCGCCCCTGGGCCGGCGCCCCGCGGACACCCGGCGCCGGCGCGAGCGCCCGCTCCTCTATGAGGGTGCCCCACTCTCCGCACGACGGGCAGCGGCCGAGCCACTTGCCGGTCGTGTACCCGCACTCGGAGCACGCGTGCTGAAGGGCCGCCTTCGCCATGGCGACCCAGTCTAGGCAGCCGGTCCGACGCCGAGCCCGCGCGGCTTCGTGCCGAGAGCGTGCCGGCTACGAGCCCGAGGATCTTGGCCTTCTCGGCCGCGAACTCCTCGTCGGTCAGGATCCCCTGCTTGTTCAGGTCGGCGAGCTTCTCGAGCTTGCGCGAACTTGTCGTCCTCGGGCGGAGCGGCGGCAGCCGGCGGTAGCGCGGCAGCCTGCTGCTGCGCCATCTGCTCGTCGTAGGCCGCCTGATCCTCTGCGGCGTACTTCTCACTCTGGCGATGGCTCACGGCGCCGGCGGTACCGGCCACGACCGCGGTCGTGGCTGCTGCGCGAACCAACCCGGGACCTCGTCGTCTCATCGGCATCTCAGTTCTCCTCTCCGGACTCGGCGTACGCAAGCGCCGCCTGGACGATGTCATAGGGAATGCGCTCGTTGGCCACGAGCTGGCCATCGGCGTTGCGGACGGCCTCGGCAAAACGGGCGGCCCAGACGTTCTCGAACACGAGCAGGCCGGCGGAGGAGTTCGGGTCGAGCGCCTCTGCCGCGAGGGCGATGTCTTCCTCGTTCAGAAGACCGGAGTCGATATCCGCGATGTCGGTCATGCCCGCGGCCTCGTCCTCGGGGTCGACCTCGCCGAGCTCGACCGCGGCGACGTTCCCCTCCTCGTCCTTGATGATGAAGACGAGGTCGAGGATGCGGATCGTCTCGTTCTCGACCAGCTCGGCCAGCGCCGGGATGATCTCGCCCTTGAACTTGTTGCCTGGAAAGGCCACGACCAGGTATTCGATCGGCCCGACGCTCATTGGCTTGCCTCCTGGGGGATTTAGGTCACCGAGGGAGTCTGCCACGGAACGCTAGCGGCGGAACGCCTCGTCGACGGGCACGCCGTAGCCCGTCGCGAGGGCGTTCGTCTCGCTCGCCATGCCGACGACCGCGAGGAGCTCGGCCAGCTGCTCGTCGGTCATCCCCTTCCTGCGGGCCGAGGCCGTGTGCGACGCGATGCAGTACTCGCAGCCGTTGGTCACCGAGATGGCCACGTAGAGGAGCTCCTTCGTCAGCGGGTCGAGCGCGCCGGGCGCCATGACCTCCTTCACGGACTCCCAGGTACGCCTCAGCGAGGCCGGATCGACGGCGAGGGCCTTCCAGAAGTTGTTGACCCAGTCCACCTGACGGGTCTCCATGATGTCGTCGTAGACCGCCCGCACCTCGGGCGAGGCGTCCTCGTACTCGATCAGCGGCATTGAGGCGAGTCTGCCAGAGGCCGTCCCGGCGCGGAGCAGCAGCCTGTCTGCGGCTATACTTGACTAATCATTACTAGACAGATAATGTCTCCTCTCTACCGCAACCGAGGGAGGCATGCAATGAAGACACTTCCAGCACTCATCGCAACCGTCGCAGCCGCGCTCTTCCTCGCGCCGCTCGCAACCGCCGCTCCGGCGAACGACAACTTCGGCGCGGCCATGTCGATCTCGGGAGCCAATGGGTCTCAGCTCGGCAACAGCTCGACAGCGAGCAAGGAGGTCGGCGAGCCGGCCCACGCCGGCAACAGCGGCGGTCGGTCGATCTGGTACAGCTGGACGGCGCCGTCGGACGGGACCTTCGTGTTCGACACGTTCCCGAGCACGTTCGACACGCTGCTCGCCGTCTACACCGGCAGCGACGTCTCCGCGCTGGCCGAGGTCGCCAGCAACGACGACGCTGTGGTCAACATCTGGGAGCAGACCACGCGGAGCATGGTTGCGTTCGTCGCGACCGAGGGCACGACGTACTCGATTGCGATCGACGGCTTCAACGGAAAGCACGGTCGCGCGACCCTTCGGTGGCGGAATGGCGTCGCCAACGACTTCTTCGAGATGCCACAAACCCTCACCGGGATCAGCGGTAAGGTCGGTGGCCGGAACGTGTGGGCCACCATGCAGACCGACGAGCCCAGCACTTTGGACTCGCTTTCATCCGTCTGGTACGAGTGGACGGCGCCCGCAACGCAGCTCGTGAAGTTCAGCACTCTGGGGGCGCACTTCGACTCCGTGCTCGCCGTCTACACCGGAACGAGCGTGAACGGGCTGACCGAGATCGTCAGCAACGACGATGACCCGCTGTTCAGCTGTTGCGCGAGCAGCTTCGTCGGTTTCGAAGCGGTCGCCGGTACCAACTACCGAATCGCGGTGGGTGGCTGGGGCGGCCAGCAAGGGTCGTTCGCGCTCTCCTGGTCTCCGCTGATCCTCGGCACCGCGGGAAACGACACGCTGGTCGGGACTGCGGCCGTCGAGGAGATCCGCGGCCTCGGCGGCAACGACGTGCTCAGAGGGCTCGGCGCCGCCGATGTGCTCGTGGGTGGCCCAGGGAACGACCGCGCGTTCGGCGGCCCCGGCAACGACACCCTCATCGACCGCCACGGGTCCGACATGCTCGTGGGCGGATCGGGCGTAGATCTACTCGACGCCGCCGACTTCGTACGGGGAGACATCCTCGACGGCGGCCCCGGCGCGGACATCTGCCGTGGCGAGCGCCGCGACGTGAGACGCGGCTGCTGAGAGCTTGCCGGCGGCCCGTGAGACAGGAGCGGCGCCTTTCGGCGCCGCTCCTTCATTTCTGGCTGAAAGCTCGGCTACTCGTCGTCGGAAGGCTCGTCCGCGTCCGCCTCGGCCTTCGGCTCTTCGGCGGGGACGGTGACCTTCTCGGGCTCGGCCGGAGCCTCGCCCTCGACGACCGAGATCTCGACCTCGTCCTCGCCGTCCTTCGTGCCGACGACGATCGTCGAGCCGGGCTTGAGCGAGCGGCCGAGCACGAAGTCTGCGAGCGGATCCTCGATGAAGCGCTGGATCGCGCGGCGGAGC
>CAWESB010000020.1:0-71844 GCA_963811635.1 uncultured Actinomycetes bacterium | reverse complement strand
GTCGTCCCGCGGATAGAAGTAGAGGACGACCGTGCGGCCCCTGAGGTGGGAGAGGCGGACGCGCTCGCCGGTGTCGCTGGTGAGCTCGAAATCGGGCGCCTGCTTTCCCTCCTCGACCACGAACGCGAATTGTAGGCTGCGGAGCGATGCGCGAGCTGCACGCACTCAACGCTGTCCTGCTCATCGTCGCCAACGGCCTCGCCGCCGGGTGGGGTCTGGTCTACCTGCGGCGCAAGCGGACGCCGGGGCGCATCTACGCACACGTGCTCGCGCTCGCGCAGGCGCTCGTGATCGCCCAGGTGGCGCTGGGGCTCCTGCTCCTCTCGAACGGAAGCTCGTCGCCCGACAAGCTGCACCCGCTCTACGGCGCTCTCGCCCTGCTCGCCGTCCTCTCGCCGTGGATCTACGCGCCGCCGGTACCGGCGAGGCGCCTGGCCTGGTTCTCGGGCGCGGCGCTCGTCGCGACGGCGCTCTCGGTCCGCGCCTACATGACAGGCATCTGAGCCCATGAATGTCAGCCCCAGCCTGCGCGCGTTCGGGATCCTCGTCCTCATCGCCGCCGCGATCACCGTGTTCCAGCTCGGCTTCGGGCTGGTCGTGATCATCCAGTTCCTCCAGATCCTCTTCCTGGTCGCGATCGCGTACGTGCTCTTCGTGCTCTGGAGGCGTCATCGCGAGGAGATCGCGATGTGGTCGACCCGGTCGCGGGTCGTGTTCTACGGCGGCGCCGCTCTCGCGATCGCGGCCGTCGGGCTCGCGTTCACGCCCTGGTTTCCGCAGAGCGGACTCGAGACGGTCGTCGGCATCGGGGCCGTGGCGGCGGGCGTCTTCGGCATGTGGCGCGTCTGGCGCGACGAGCACACGTTCGGCTACTGACCGACGCGAACCTCGCCCTCCATGTCCTGCGAGTGGAGCGTGCAGACGTAGTGGAACGTGCCTGCGTCCGGGAAGGTGCGCGAGTACGAGTCGCCCGGCTCGAGCTTTGCGGTCTCCGAGTCGTCGTCGAAGCGGATCGTGTGAGTGAAGTTGTCGTCGTTCTCCCACGTGACCTTGGCGCCCGGATCGACCTGGATGACGGCCGGCTCGAAGCGGTAGCTCTTGGGCAGCTCGACCTGCGTCGTCGACACCGGGGCGGAGCTCAGCGGGTCGCTCCCGCCGCAGCCCGCCGCCGTGGTGGCGGCGAGCGCGGCGAGGAGGGCGACGAAGCGAAGACGGGTCACGCCCGCTCGGCCTCCAACGGCGTGCGCCCTGGCGCTGCGACGCGCTGGACGGCCGCCGCAAAGACGAGCACGAACGCGACGAGGTCGAGCACCTCGCTGATCGTGTGCGCGAAGAGGAACACGGTCCAGTCGAGGTGGTAGGTCATGTAGCTGACCTCCGCGAGCGCGAAGAGCGTGAAGGCCCAGGTCAGAAGCGAGAGCCCGCGCGTATGCGCGATCCAGGCGAAGCCCGCCCCGATCGCGAACGCGGCGATGTGCACCGCCATGAAGAACTCCATCGGCAGCTCGTTGATCCAGTCTCCCCAGGGCATGACGACCTCCGTTTTTCGGGTACGCACCGTTGGCGACGCAGGCGGGCGCGTTCCTACCGCTCGCGGGCAGCCTGGTAAGAACGGCCCGTCCGCCGACACGAACCTGATGTGCGGACCGTCCTCGAACCAGACCGAGCAGAGCGTGCTGCCGTCGCGGCCTGGCGCCGCCGCCAGCTCGCCGAGGCCGGCTTCCCCCAGCGGCTGGCGTCCGCGCTCGGGGCCGACGAACGAGTGGACGTGCACGCGCTCATCGAGCTCGTCGAGCGCGGCTGTCGGCCGGAGCTCGCGGCGCGCATCCTCGCACCGCTCGATGGGGAGACGGTATGAGCGCGGGGCCCGCTGTTAGCGTCGGCCGCATGGATCCTCCCTCCGGCCGCGACGCCGAGAACCAGCGATGGCTCGAGGCACTCTCGGGGGACGGCCCCCGTCGGGAGGAGGCCGTGGTCCAGCTGCACGGCCTCCTCCTGCGCGCGGCGCGCTTCGAGGTCGCGCGGCGCCGCCGCGGGCTCGCGCACATCCGTGGCGAGGAGCTCGACGACATCGCCACCCAGAGCGCCGACGATGCGCTCGTCTCCGTGCTCGCTCGCCTTCGGGACTTCCGCGGCGAGAGCCGCTTCACCACCTGGGTCTACAAGTTCGCGATCCTCGAAGCCGCCGTCGCGCTCAGGCGCCGCGCCTGGCAGGGTCGCGAGATCCCGCTCGAGCCGGAGCGCTGGCCGCTCTTCGAGGCCGGGGGCCGGACGCCCGAGGCCGACTCGGAGCAGCGGGAGCTCCTCCAGGCGGTGGTCAGGGCGATCCAGGAGATCCTCACGCCGCACCAGCGGCGCGTCCTGCTGGCCGTCGTTGTCGACGACGTGCCCATCGACGTGCTCGCCGAGCGCCTCGGCACCACCCGGGGTGCCCTCTACAAGACCCTCCACGATGCGCGATCGCGGCTTCGCGCGGAGCTCGGAGAGGAGCGTGAACTCGTTGGCTGACGCCGTCATCCGCCGTCTCCTCGGCCCGGCGGGCCCGGAGATCGGCTGCGAGGAGTGCTTCCGCGAGCTCGACCGCTACGTCGAGCTCGGGATCGCCGGCGCGGACGCCGAGACGGCCGTGCCCGGCATGGGGGCCCATCTCGAAGGCTGCCCCGCGTGCGCCGAGGAGCACGCGAGCCTCGCGGCGCTGGTCGCCCGCTAGCCCGCGTCCGGCCGGCCGGACGCGTCCCGCAACACCCAGAAGACGAGCGCGTCGCGGTCGGCGAGGTTCCGCCACCCCTCGACGCGGCTCGACTCGGCGATCAAGGCCTCGCCGCTCCGAAGCACGGGCTGCCCCGTCGTCAGCTGCACCTGAACGAGGCCGCTCGCGACCGTGACGAGCTCGACGCCCTTGTGGACGATGCCGGGCGTCGCCGACTCGCCGGGGCCGAGCCGGAGGACGTAGGCGCGGAGGCCCGCCTGCGGATCGTCGAGGAGGGGATGCGGCCCGCCGGACATCCCCGTCCAAGGATCGTCGCGCCGGACGAGCCGGTAGCCCGGGACGACGTCGCCGCGCAGGAGCTCGTCGAGGGTGATGTTGAGCTTCGCGCTCAGGTCGAGCAGCGTGTCGAGCGAAAGGCCGCGGTGGCCGCGCTCGGCCTGGGAGATGGCGCTGGGGGAGATGCCTGCGAGGCGCGCGAGCGCGCTCTGCGAGAGGCCTCTCGCCGTGCGGACCGCCCGCAACGCGGTGCCGAGCCGTGCGGCGGCCGGCGCGGCGGCAAGTGCAGGCTTGCCGTCCTCGACCCGGTAGCGGAAGACGCTGCCCTCGATCCCGGGCGGGCGGCCCTCGGCCTTGGCCACGCGCAGGCGGCCGTCCTGGAGGACGACGACGCACTGGGTCACGCCCTCGATCTCGCGCCGCATCGCCTGCGGGTGCGCCGTCGGCGCGAGCGACCAGTAGGCGATCGCGCCCAGCTCAAGGAGGAGGGGGCAGCTCAGCGTGAAGAACCGCTGCGCGGTCTTCGCTCCCCAGCGCTCGCTCATCGCCTCGAGGCCGTCGAAGAGGACGAGGTCGTGGAGCCTCGACGAGCACGCCTGCCGGACCGCCTGGATCAAGGCGCCCGGCTGCGCGAGGTCGCTCCCCGGCCTCGCGTCCATCACGTCGAAGCCCGGATACAGGGCCTCGAGCTCCTCGGGCGCGCGGGTGAGCGTCACCCAGGCGGCGAAGTCGTACCGGGCGCGGCTCCTCGCCAGGGCGGCGAAGAACGGCTCGAGCGACGCCGCGTCCTCGGTCTCCCAGACGACGTTGTCCCCCCAGAACAACCCTCCGAGGGCGGCGTCGAGCTCGGCGAGCCCGGTCGTGGCCGTCGGCGAGCGGGGAACCCCTGCTTCCAGGTCGGACGCGGACACGGGCGCCGATCACCCTTCTCTGTAGCGTTGCTTACAGAAGTTGGCCATATCATGCCAGATTGCTTATAAAGGAGGCGAGATCAACCGAAGGAGCGAACCCATGGCCCTCACGATCTGCACCCTCGACCACACGTCCCACTCCGCCGAAGCTGTCACCGCCGCCATCAAGCGCTGCAGCAGGAACGGCGACGAGCTTCACTTCGTCGGCGTCGTCCAGCCTTTCACCCAGGCCGCAGGCCCCGCCTTCGGCGAGCGCGTGCGCCGCTTCGGGCTGGTCGAGACCAACCTCGTCCACGCCAGCAGGGCGGCCCGCGCCGCCGGCCTTACCCCGACTCTCGAGCGCCGCTTCGGGCGCCTTCTGTCGGAGTCCGTCGCCGCCGCCGACGAGACCGGGGCGACCGAGATCATCCTGGCCGAGCCGAGGGGCCTCTTCCAGAGCGGCGCCGACATCGTGACCGTGTCGCGCCCGCAGACCGAGCGCCGCCAGCTCGCGCTCGTCGCCTAGCGCCTAAGCCGAGGCGATCCGAGCCGACGCGCCGTCGAGCGAGTCGAGGATCTCGCGGATCTCCTGCGCGGTCCCGACGAAGATCGGCGTGTCGCGCTCGGTGTAGCGGCTGGCCTCGGTTTCGCGCAGCGTCTTCATCAGCTGGAGGAAGTCCGAGGGCGCCTCGCACTCGAAGGCGGTCATGAACTCCTGGTCGTCGATCCCGAATGAGTACGTCGTGTGGTTCGTGATCGTGACGAAGCGGCTCCCGACCGCCGCGTGCTCCTGCATCGCGCGGCGGCGGTCGTCCATGGGCAGCGCGTACCACTCCCGCTTCTTCACGAACGGGTAGACGACGAGGTAGGGCGCCCCGCGCGGGATCACGCGCCGCGGCCGCTTGCTCTTCTGCTCGAAGTACTGGGACGGCTCGCTTGCGGCGAGGTACGAGTAGGGGGTCGTCAGCCAGCCGGCCAGCGGCGTGCCGTTGAGGGCGGTGCCGAGCTCGCGCAGGTCGTCGTAGCGCTCCGTCAGCTTCCAGAGCATGAAGTCGGCCTCGGGCCTGACCCCGACGAGGCTGTAGGAACGCAGCTCCATCCGCTCGGCCCAGTCCTCGACCGCCTCGGCGAACGCATCTTTGGCCGCGTTCCGCTCCTCGATCGGCAGGCGCAGCCAGGCCGGATCGGCCTTGTAGAGCGTGTACGCCACGTATTGAGTCGAAGTCTCCTCGGGCACGGCGCAATCGTACCCACTCGTGTGACGCTTTCCCTCGTACCGTCGGAGGAGGGCGCGGCGCCTCCGCCGGCGGGCAGGCGGGCGCGCCCGCGCTCCCTACAGGTCGGCGGCGAGCGTGGCCCAGCCGAAGCGCTCGGCGCCCACCGGCGTCCCGTCGAGCGGGTCGTAGAACTCGTTGAAGCCGCCGCGGTCGACGAGCTCGCGCGACCGGGCGGCGATTGTGTCGGCGGCCTCGTCGTAGCCGTGGCCGCGCAGGCCGTGGACGAGGAACCAGTTCGTGTTCATGGAGAGTGGGCCGCGCCAGATGAAGCGGAAGCCGCGCACACGGTGGTCGCGGATGAAGGTGGGCTCGTCCAGCGCGACGGAGGGCACCGGGTAGGGCGCGGCGAACGTGCGCGGGTCGGCGAGGTGCTCGACGAGCCGGTCGGCGACCGCGGTCGGCAGGTCAGGAAGGATCAGCGGCATCAGCCCGTGGATCGTTCGCACCTGCGCGCGCCGCTCGTCCGGGCCGGCGAGGTTGACGAAGACGCCGAGGCGCTCGTCCCAGCAGCGCTCCAGGAGCGAGGCGGTCACCTGCTCCGCAGTCCGGACGGCCCAGCGGGCGGTCGCCTCCCGGCCCGCACGGCCAGCCAGGCGTGCCAGCGCCCGGAGGCCCTGTCCGTAGACCGCGTTCACGAGCACGTCCTCCTGGTGGTGGCGGAAGCGTCGGAGGATCTCCTCGACGTCGTAGTTCGCGAGCTTGTTGCGGAGCTCGGGCAGCCGCGTCCGGAGGAAGAGCGCGGCCGGCGACGGACGCCGGACGCCGATCGCCTTGTCGTAGGCGGGGCTGAAGTCGAGGCCGCTCTCGAACTGGGAGATGATCGACACGAGCCCGTCCCCGTCCGGGTCGCGCAGCGCCGCGAGGTAGCGGTAGTAGCGCTCCAGGCTGGGAAGGGCCTCGGCGAGGAGTCCGTCGGCGCCGGCCTCGACGACGCGCTCGATTGCCTGGGCGATCACAGGCGGCTGCATCTGGGCCGTCGTCTGCGGCGCACGGAAGAAGGGCACCCGACCGGTCGTGCGGCTCTCGAGATGGTGCCACTGGAGCCGCGACACGAGGTCGGTCTTCCAGAAGACGACGTGCGGAATCAGCCCGTCCGGCTGCTGCGCTGCGAGCAGGCCGCGGAGCTCGTCCGCCGCCCGTGCCGGATCGAAGCGCGACCAGACGATCGCGTGGAAGCACGAGTCCCAGAACCACTGGAACGGGTAATCGCGCACGCTCGGGACGGTGAAGCGGAACAGGCGGCCGTCGAGCTCGGCGGTCTGGCTGTTCGCCTCGAGGAGCTCGCGTGCGCGCTCGTCGAGCGTGGTCTCGGTGCGGGTCGCCGGCATCCCCTCACCGTAGGCGACGGGGCGGAGGGCGACTAGCTCTCGGCGGCGACGGCGAGCGTCAGGCCGGCGTCCGGTAGCTGCCGAACCTCTGCCGAGCGCGTGAAGAGGCGCTCGCGGGACATGAGGAAGAGCTCGGGGATGATCTCGGCCCGCACCTCGCCGCGCGCGTAGACGCGAACGACCGAGCTCTGTGAGACGACGACGGCGATGGCGCTCGTCGTCCTCGAGATCGAGGCTGCCGCGGCGTGCCGGGTGCCGAGGCCCGGGAGGAAGTTCTCGGGCGCGTTCACGTCGACGTCGATGAACCGGCCGGCCGACACGAACGTTCCGTCGTCGGAGAGCAGGAAGGCCCCGTCCAGCTGCGCCAGCTCCTTGACCGTCTCCCGGAACTCCGGGCGCTCGATCCGCAGAAGCTCCTCCGGATGGCCGAAGAGCGGGTCGAGGATGAGCGGGCGCGACTGCTCGGTGACGACGCCGACGTCGCCGATCACGAACAGCGTCCCGATCTTCCGTCCCTCGCGGCCCTCGCGCGCGAGCTCGACGGCGAGGTTCACGAGCTCCTCGAGCGTGTGGCGGCGCTCGGCGGAGCAGCGCGTCGTCTCGCACACCGCGCCGAAGGTCGCGTCCAGCATCTTCTGACGGCCGTCCAGGTCCATCAAGGGTTGAAACGAGCCGGGGGCGCTGTAGATTCCGCGGCGTGCCGGCGCCCGCGATCCAGCACGTCGACCTCTGCGTCAGCGACGTCGAGCGCTCGGTCGCGTTCTACCTCGAGGTCCTCGGCCCGCTCGGGCTCGAGGAGGACATCCGCCTTCCGCAGCTACCGAGGGACCGAGGAGATCGTCTACCTCCGCTTCGGCGAGCAGAACCTTGGGCTGCGCGCGGCCGACCGCGGCGAGCACGCCTACTACGGGGTCGGGATCGAGCACCTCGCCTTCGAGGCGGAGCGCCGCGAGCAGGTGGACGAGGCGTACGAGCGCTGCGTCGGCCTTGGCGCCGACATCCACTTCCCGCCCGAGCAGGACGCCAACCTCGACGACTACTACGCGTTCTTCGCCTTCGACCCGGACGGGCTGCGCATCGAGGTCTTCTGGGCCCCGCCAGCCCCGGCCGACGGCAGCCGTTGGGCGTCCGCCTAGGCCGCGGTGCCCGACCGCCTGGCCGCGCTGATCGCCGAGCACCAGCCGTGCGTGGTCCTCACCGGCGCCGGCGTCTCGACCGAGAGCGGCGTGCCCGACTTCCGCTCGCCGTCAGGGATGTGGGCCGAGTTCGACCCGCGCGAGTACGCGACCCTGGGTGCCTTCCGCGCCGATCCCGAGAAGGTGTGGCGCTTCTACGCGCCGCGGTTCGAGATGCTGACGTCGGTCGAGCCGAACCCGGCCCACCGCGCCCTCGCCGAGCTCGAGCGCCTCGGGCTCGTCCGGGCCGTGGTCACCCAGAACATCGACCTGCTCCACGAGCGCGCCGGGTCGCAGGACGTCGTCGAGGTGCACGGCTCGATCCGGACCTCGTCGTGCCCCGCGTGCCGCGCCTCGTATCCACTCGCCGAGGTCGTCCCGCTGATCGAGGAGCACGGTGCGCCGCCCTGTCCGGCCTGCGGAGCGATCCTCAAGCCCGACGTCGTCTTCTTCGACGAGCTGATGCCGGAGGCGGCGATCGCGCGTGCCGTCGATCTCGCCGAGGACGCGGGGCTCCTGCTCGTGGTCGGCTCGTCGCTCGAGGTTTACCCTGTCGCCGACCTGCCCCGGTCGACGCTCGAAGCCGGCGGCAAGGTCGCGGTCGTCAACCGCACGCCGACCTGGGTCGACGGTCGAGCGAGCCTCGTCCTTCGGGAGAGTGCGGGGACGGTCCTGGCAGAGGCGTGTGCAGCACTGGCCCACTGACGGGTACCGCCGCGGAGGCGGCCTGTATCCTCGCAGCCATGGCCCGCAAGCAGTCGCCGGAGGAGACCTGGCGTGCGGTGCTCACGGGAGAGGTGTCCGGCAGCCTGCACCGATTTCGGCGGGTTTACAAGCGGCTTCCCTCCGATCCCCGCTGCAAGCTCTGCTACGCACCCTTCGGGAAACCCGGCAGCATGCTCATCCGCCTTTTCGGCGGCAAGCGCTCGCTGGTGAACCGCCGCCTCTGTGCGCTCTGCATCAAGTCCGCGCACAACCATCCCGGCGGCGCCGAAGTCGAGGTCTCCGTGCTGTTCGCGGACGTCCGCGGCTCCACCGGACTGGCGGAGCGCTCGCAGCCAGGAGAGTTCGGGCAGCTCCTCGCGCGGTTCTACGGGACGGCCGCCCGGGTCGTCGATCGCCAGGACGGGATCGTCGACAAGTTCGTCGGCGACGAGGCGGTCGCGCTCTTCATCCCCGGCTTCGCCGGAGAAGACCACGCCGCCCGCGCGGTCACCGCCGCGCAGGAGCTCCTCGAGGCAACGGGCCACGGCGAGGGCGTGCCGTGGCTTCCCGTCGGTGTGGGCATCCACACCGGCGTCTCGTTCGTTGGATTCGTCGGCGAGGGCGATGCGCTCGACTTCACGGCCGTGGGGGACACGGTCAACACGGCGGCCCGACTGTGCGAGACCGCCGGCCCGGGAGAGGTGCTGATCAGCGAGGAGGCGGCCGCCGCGGCGGCGATCGACACGTCCGGGCTCGAGCACCGCCTGCTCGAGATCCGCGGCCGCGAGCAGGCGGTCGGAGCCTGGGTGCAGCCGCTTGCGGCGACGGCGACGACCGTTGCGTAGCAGGCCGCTCGCCGTGGCTAGGCTGACTCCGACATGGCCACGGCCACGACGAGCCAGCACGAGGAGCGCATCGAAGAACAGCTGAAGGGAATCCCGGCGAAGCCGGGCGTCTACCTGTTCCGCGACGCGAAGGGCACGGTGCTCTACGTCGGCAAGGCGAAGTCGCTCCGCTCTCGCGTGCGCTCCTACTTTCGCGGCGGCGACAGCCGGCTGGGGCTCGACCGGCTGGTCGAACGGGTGGAGGACATCGAGGTCATCGTCACGTCGACCGAGGTCGAGTCGTTCCACCTCGAGCAGAACCTGATCAAGCGCTACCGGCCGACGTTCAACGTCAGGCTGCGCGACGACAAGAGCTACCCCTACATCGCCGTGACCGTGGAGGACGAGTACCCGCGAGTCATGTTCACGCGGGAGCGCCACCGGCGCGGCGTCGTCTACTTCGGCCCGTACGCCTCGGCGAAGAAGGTGCGCGAGACGCTGGACGTGCTCAACCGCGTCTTCCCCTACCGGCCCTGCGAGGGCCCACAGCCGGGGCGCCACTCGGGCATCCCGTGCCTCGACTACCACATCGACCGCTGCCTGGCCCCGTGCGTGGGGTACGTCTCGCAGGAGGATTACGGGGCGATCATCGACCGCGTGATCGAGTTCCTGTCGGGCGACTCACGGCCCGTGCAGCGGGAGCTCGAGGAGAAGATGCGCTCGGCGGCCGAGCGGCAGGCGTTCGAGGAGGCCGCGCGCTACCGCAACCGGCTCACCGCTGTCCGGCACCTGGCGGAGCGGCAGGCAGCGGACAAGCGCGCGATCGGCACCGTGGACGTGATCGGGATCGCGGCGACCGGCCGGACGGCCGCCGTGCAGGTCTTCCCGCTCCGCGGCGGCCGGCTCGTCGACCGGCACACCTTCTACCTCGAGAACGAGGCCGGCGAGGACGTGCCCGAGCTGCTTGAGTCGTTCTGCCTCGAGTACTACGGCGGCGCCCCCGCCGTCCCGCCGCTGATCGTGGTTCCGCCCGACATCGGCGCGATCGAGGCCCTGGCCGGCTACCTCTCAGACCTCCGCGGCGCCGGCGTCGAGGTGCGGCCGGCGCGCCGCGGCGAGAAGCGGCGGCTCCAGGAGCTCGCGCAGCAGAATGCGGAGCTCGCGCTCCAGAGCGACTCGGCCAACCGCGAGCGCAAGCGTCTCCGCCGCATCGAGGCGCTCGAGGAGCTGCGCGAGTGCGTCAACCTCGAGAGCCTCCCGATCCGGATCGAGTGCTTCGACATCTCCACGATCCAGGGCGAGTCGCCGGTCGGCTCGATGGTCGTCTTCCAGGACGCGCTGCCGAAGAAGGCGCACTACCGGAAGTTCGGGATCAAGCGTGTCCAGGGACAGGACGACTTCGCGATGATGGGCGAGGTGATCTCGCGCCGGTTCGCGCGGGCGCGCGACGTGACCGCGGAGCGCTACGACGAAGGCTTCGCGGCCATCCCCAACCTCGTCGTCATCGACGGCGGCAAGGGCCAGCTCTCCGCCGCGCTTGCCGCCCTCCAGGCCTACGACCTCCCACGAGTCGCGGTCATCGCTCTCGCGAAGCGCGAGGAGGAGGTCTTCGTCCCGGGCCGCTCGAAGCCGATCGTGCTCGCGCGCGACTCCGCCGGGCTCCAGCTCCTCCAGCGGATCCGCGACGAGGCGCACCGCTTCGCGCTCGGCTTCCACCGCCAGCGCCGCGACGCGAAGGCGCGTGAGTCGATCCTCGACGCGCTCCCCGGCGTCGGCCCCGCGCGGAAGCGGGCGCTGATCAAGCACTTCGGCTCGCCGGGGCGACTTCTCGACGCGAGCCCGGAGGAGCTCGAGGGGGTTCCGGGCGTCCCGGCCAAGGTCGGGCGCGAGATCCACGCGGCTCTCCATCGCGCCGGCGGCGTCTGACCCGTCGGTCCCGTGTTTCCGACCCTCGCTCGGTGGCTAGCCTTCGACCGATGAACGTGCTGCCCGTCACCATCTGGAGCGACTACACCTGACCATTCTGCTACGTCGGCCTCGCGAGGGCCGAGTGGCTCGAGCGCCGGTTCGGCGCCCGCATCGACTGGCTCCCGTTCTTCCTCCACCCCGAGTACCCCGATGAAGGCCTGCCGCGGAGCGACCTCGAGCGCCGCTACGGCGCGGGAGTCCATGACCACACCCGACGGATGGTCGAGGCGGCCGGGCTCACCTACAAACCGTCGCAGAAGCTCCCGAACACGCGGAAGGCGCTCGAGGTGACCGAGGCCGCGCGCGACGCTGGGATTCACGACACCGTGCACTCGCGGCTCATGCACGCCTACTGGTCCGAGAGCAAGGACCTCGGCGACACCGAGGTGCTCCTCGACCTCGTCGCTGACGCTGGCCTCGACCGCGACGTCGCAGCCGAGGCGCTCGCCGACGGCCGGTATTCGGACCGGGTCGTCGCGTCCACCCAGGAGGCGAACCGCATCGGCATCAACGCCATCCCCGCATTCGTGCTTGACCGCCGCCTTCTCGTCCTCGGCGCGCAGCCGGAGGAGCTCTTCGAGCAGGCGGTCGAGCAGCTCCAGGAGACGAGCGAGGACGAGAGCTAGGCGACGCCCGCGAACTTCAAGAGGTTTGCGATGCCGAAGTTCCCGGCCGTCGGAGCGATCGGCTTCAGCGGCTTCCAGGGCGTTTCCGCGTTCACGAACGACGTGGCGTCGTACTTGAGGAGCCCCAGCAGCACCTCGGCGACGATGAGGCCGCCGACCGGGCCGAGCCGCTGTCCGGACTGCGGCGCGCGCTGCGCCTCCTTGAGGATGTAGAACCAGAGCGGGGCCTGGCTGTCCCAGGCGGCGCCGCTGAGGCCGAGCTGGGTGTTCGTGATCGGCGTCGCGCCCACGGCGGTGGCGACCGCCTGGCCCGAGGGGAGCCCGAGGGCCTTGCCCCGCAGAAGGTTGCGAACGGCGAGCGAGTGCAGCTCCGGCCGCTGGCTCGAGACCACGGTGCCGGGCAGCTGGAAGAGCGGCCGCGTCAGCTTCGCGTTGATCTTGCGGCTCGGCTGCGGCGCGGCCTTGCTGGGGAACTTGAAGAAAAGCGCCCACTTCGCTTGCCAGAAATCCGGCAACCGCCGGCCACCGCCGAGGTGCGAGAGCGGGTCGTCGCCGGGCTTGCCGAAGATGTTCGCGACGATCACGTCGTTCAGGTCGTAGCGCGGCCGGATCATCGAGTGGCCGAACCGGTAGGCGGCGACCGCGAACTCGACCGGGATGAACGCCTGCTCCTGTGGCTCGTAGTGGTCGAGCGTGATCGTGAACTTGCCCTGCGAGTCCTTCGTCACGCGCGCGTCGACGATCGGCTTGCCCACGATCCGCGGCAGGAAGTCGTGCAGCACCACCCACTGGTAGTGCCAGCGGACGAGGCGTTGCGCGGTGTCGAAGAGCGACTCGCCCGGGAGCGCGTGCGCCTCCTGGTTCGCCTTCTTCGCCGCGAGGTGCGTGACGATCGCGTTGTGGAACTGGAGGAAGCTCGCGTGCAGCTGCGAGACGATGATGTTCTCGTCGTTGCGCGGGTCGCCGACGAGCGCCACCTGCTGTGTGTTGCGCGGGAGGTCGAACTCGCCGGCCGGGTTCTTACCGATGAGGAACTTCGTCGCCGCGCGCGTGTCGAAGAGCCAGGGCGAGGCCTTCGGGCCCGAGGCGTAGAGCGAGTCGAGATCGAAGCGCGGCGTCCGGAAGTTCTCCAGCCCGTCCGGGTCGTTCTTCCGGGCGAAGCTCGAGGTCGGGTCGAACGTGATGTCGTGGTCGATGAACTGGCCCAGGTACGTGAACCCGGACGGGATCGTCGCGTTGTCCTGGCCGCCGCCCGTGCCCTCCATCATCGGGCCGCCGGAGCGGCCGAGGTCGATCAGGAGGTCGTCCGGCGGCTCGAAGGGTGGGAGCAGTCGGAAGAGCCGGCCGAAGCGCCCCTCGAGGAAGACCGAGCGCGGAACGGCCTCGAGGCCGCGCGGAAGCTCTGCGCCGTGACTCGGAGTCGTCTCCGCGGCGGGTGCTCCCTCGTCGACGGGCATCGGACTGCGGCCTACCCTCCGTCCGGAGACATGTAGGGGTAGCGATAGTCGGTCGGCGGGACGAACGTCTCCTTGATCGTCCGCGGGCTCACCCAGCGGATGAGGTTCCACATCGATCCCGCCTTGTCGTTCGTGCCGGACGCGCGCGCGCCGCCGAAGGGCTGCTGCGCGACGACGGCGCCGGTGGGCTTGTCGTTCACGTAGAGGTTCCCGGCCGTGTAGCGGAGCACGTCGGAGGCCTCGATCACCGCCTCGCGCTCGCCGGCGAAGATGGCGCCCGTCAGCGCGTACGGCGCCGTCCGGTCGATCAGCTCCAGGGTCTCCTCCCAGCTCCCGTCCGGGTAGACGAAGGTCGTGACCACCGGGCCGAAGAGCTCGTCGCGGAGGAGCCGGAAGTCGGGATCCTCGGTGCGGATCACCGTCGGCTGGACGAAGTAGCCCTCGCTGTCGTCGTAGCCGCCGCCGACGACGATCTCGCTCTTCGCATCGGCCTTGGCCTCCTCGATCGCCTCTTTCTGCGTCGCGAACGAGTTGGCGTCGATGACGGCGCCCATGAAGTTCGAGAAGTCGGAGACGTCGCCGTACTTGAGCTCGCCGACCTGCGAGACGAGCTGCTCCTGGATGGCCGGCCACATGCTGGCGGGCGCGTACACGCGCGACGCCGCCGAGCACTTCTGGCCCTGGTACTCGAAGGAGCCGCGCAGGATGGCGGTCGCGACCGCCTCGGCGTCCGCCGTCGGGTGCGCGACGATGAAGTCCTTGCCGCCGGTCTCCCCGACGATGCGCGGGTAGCTGCGGTAGTTGGCGATGTTCTGGCCGATCGTCTGCCACATGCCCTGGAAGACGGCAGTCGAGCCCGTGAAGTGGACGCCTGCGAGGTCGCGGCTCGCGAGCGCTGGGTCGCCGATGTCCTTGCCGGAGCCGTAGACGAGGTTGATGACCCCGTCCGGGAGGCCGGCCTCCTGGAAGATGCGCATCGTGTAGTAGGCCGAGAGCATCGCCGTCGAGGCGGGCTTCCAGAGCACGGTGTTGCCCATGAGCGCGGGCGCGCCCGTGAGGTTGCCCCCGATCGCGGTGAAGTTGAAGGGCGAAACGGCGAAGACGAAGCCCTCGAGCGGCCGATACTCCAGGCGGTTCCAGACGCCCGGGCTCGAGACCGGCTGCTCCTCGTACATCCGCGTCATGAACGCGGGATTGAAGCGCCAGAAGTCGACGAGCTCGCAGGCCGCGTCGATCTCGGCCTGGTGGGCGGTCTTGGACTGGCCGAGCATCGTGGCCGCATTCAGCGTGTCCCGCCAAGGGCCCGCGAGCAGCTCGGCCGCGCGGAGGAAGACGGCCGCCCGCTCCTCCCACGGGACGCGATGCCAGTCCTCCCACGCCTCGCCCGCGGCCTTGACCGCCGCCTCCACCTCCTTCGGGCCGCCCTGGTGGACGTCCGCGAGGACGTGGTCCTTGTCATGCGGCATCACAGCTTCCTTGGTGGAGCCGGTGCGCACCTCCTTGCCGCCGATGATCAGCGGGATGTCGAGGCGCTCGTTCCGCATCTGCTCCAGCCGCAGCTGGAGGCTGGCGCGCTCGGGCGACCCAGGCGCGTAGTCCCGGATCGGCTCGTTGACTGGGGCTGGAACGCGGAAGATGCCCGGAGCGCTCACGACCGGGCATTCTATTGAGGTGGGCATGGACGTGGTGGCGTATGACGTGCCGGCCTGGGGAGTCGGCGAGCTCTACTTCAGGGCGGGGAAGCTCCTCTACCACGAGCTTCCGCGGATGGGGTCGTCGAACGCCGACCGCGCCGAGCATCCCCTGGCCGAGCGCGTTCTCGCCTACTTTCGCGGCGAGCGAGTGACCTTCGAGGACGTCGAGGTCGAGGAGGAGTGGGCGACGCCGTTCCAGCAGGCGATCGCCGAGGCGCTCCGCGGCGTCCCGTGGGGCGAGGTCGTCACCTACGGCGAGCTCGCGGCCCTGGCCGGCAGGCCGGGCGCGCCGCGCGCCGCGGGAACGTTCTGCGCCGAGAACAACTTCCCGCTCGTAATCCCCTGCCACCGCGTCGTTTCCTCGGCCGGGCTCGGCGGCTACGGCTCGCTCGGCGCCGAGTACAAGCGGCGCCTCCTCGCGCTGGAGGGCGTCGACCTCTGAGCCTCTCGGAGGATGTGCGCGACGAGCTCGCGGCGATCGAGCCGCGCAAGCCCTGCTGCCGGCTCGCCGAGCTCTCCGCCCTCGTCCGGGGTGCGGGCAGCGTCCACCTGCGTGGGAGCGGGCGCATCGCGCTCCACCTCGAGCTGGCGAGCGGGCCGGTGGCGCGCCGGGCGTTCTCACTCCTGCGCTCGTACGGCGTGCCCTGCGAGATCAGGACCTACAAGCGGCGGGCGTTCGACCGGGCGACCCGCTACCAGATCCACCTCGAGGACGATGCGCGCGCCCTCCAGGCACTCAACGAAGCCGGCGTTCTCGACACGAACCTCGTCCCGCTGGAGCGCCCGCCGCGCCGTGTCGTCGCGCGCGAGTGCTGCCGCGCCGCCTACCTGCGCGGGGCGTTCCTGGCGGCGGGCTCGGTGAGCGGGCCCCGCGACGCGCACTTCGAGCTGCGGACTGCCGACGTCGACTCGGCGCGGTTCCTGGCCCAGCTGCCTGCCCCGGACGGCTTCAACCTCGCCGTCTACGAGCGGCACGGCCACGCGGTCGCCTACCTGAAGGGGACGGAGGCGATCGCCGACCTGCTCGCCTTCCTGGGCGCGCAGGGCGTCGCACTGCGCCTGGGCGAGGATGCGGTCGTCGCGGCGACGCGGGCCCGCGCGAACCGGCTGGCGAACGCCGACCACGCGAACATCGTGCGCACGAGCCGCGCCGCCGACCTGCAGCTGCGGGCGATCCGCCGTCTGGAGCGGGAGGGCCGGCTCGACGAGCTGGCGCCCGAGTTGCGCGAGATCGCGCGCCTGCGCGCCCGCAACCCGACGCTCTCGCTGCGAGAGCTGGCGCGCCGCTGCACGCCTCCGGCGACGAAGGCTGCGGCGCACCGCCGCCTCGCGCGGATCCAGCGGCTCGCCGAGCTCTAGGGCGAGAAATGAGAGCGGGCCGGAGGGGAAGCTCCGAGGACGACCTCCCCCTCCGCTTTTGGCCACGCTCCGGACCGTGGCGCCGAACGGGGTCTGAATCCGACGCCGGACGAGCGTAGACCCGCTCTCGCAGCGAGCGTAATCGGCGGCCCGAAGGCGCGCAAGACTTCGGGACCAGATTTTTCCACCAGGTGGCCGTCGCTAGAATCGCCGCGCTGGGTAACGTCGAGGGAGGTGGCATGAGCGTACGGGTCGGGATCAACGGATTCGGGCGGATCGGACGCAACTTCTTCCGCTCGGTCCGCAAGCGCGGGGCGGACGTCGAGGTCGTGGCCGTGAACGACCTGGGCGACGCGGAGACCATGGCCCACCTGCTCAGGTACGACTCGGTGCTGGGCCCGCTCGACGCCGACGTGGAGGCCGCCGACGGCGCCATCCGCGTCGACGGCGACGAGCTGAAGCTCCTGAACGAGCGCGATCCCGCCTCCCTGCCTTGGGGCGATCTCGGTGTCGACGTCGTCCTCGAGTCCACCGGACTGTTCACCAAGCGGGAGAAGGCCCAGCTGCACCTCGACGCGGGCGCGCCGCGGGTCGTCATCTCGGCGCCGGCTACCGATCCCGACGTGACGGTCGTGCTCGGCGTCAATGACGAGGCCTACGACCCCGAGCAGCACCGCATCGTCTCGAACGCGTCGTGCACGACGAACTGCGTCGCGCCGCTCGCGAAGGTGCTGCACGACGCCTGGGTGATCGAGTCAGGGTTCATGACGACGATCCATGCGTACACGAACGACCAGCAGATCCTCGATCTCCCGCACAGCGACCTGCGCCGTGCGCGGGCGGCCGCGGTCAACCTGATCCCGACCTCGACCGGAGCCGCCAAAGCGATCGGCGTCGTCATCCCGGACCTTGCCGGCAAGGTCGACGGGATCTCGGTGCGGGCGCCCGTGTCGGACGGATCGATCGTCGACCTCGTCGTCCAGGTCGGCAGCGAGGTCACCGTCGACGAGGTGAACGCCCGCTTCCGCGAGGCGGCGGACACGGGTCGGTTTCGAGGGGATCCTCCAGTACACGGACGCGCCGCTCGTCTCGTCCGACGTGGTCGGCAACTCCTTCTCGTCGATCTTCGACAGCGACCTGACGATGGCGCGCGGGAAGACGGTCAAGGTCTTCGGCTGGTACGACAACGAGTGGGGCTACAGCTGCCGGCTTGTTGACCTCGTCCAGCGGCTTTAAGTGCCTCAGGCGACAAGAACGGAAGAGGCAGTAGTGCACAGGCCGAGATCCGTCGAGCAGGCCGAGGTCTCCGGCCGGCGCGTGCTCGTCCGCGTCGACTTCAACGTCCCGCTCGAGGACGGCCGCGTCGCCGACGACACGCGGATCCGCGCCGCCCTGCCGACGATCAGGCTCCTCCTCGATCGCGGAGCCGCCGAGGTCGTGCTCATGTCCCACCTCGGCCGCCCGCAGGGCGCCGACCCGGCGCTCTCGCTGGAGCCGGTCGAGGCAGCGGCTGCGCGAGCTCCTGCCGGACGAGCGGATCCGGCTGCTCGAGAACACGCGCTTCGACCCGCGGGAGACGGCGAACGACCCCGGTTTCGCGCGGGCGCTCGCCGCCCATGGCGACCTCTTCGTCAACGACGCGTTCGGCTCGGCCCACCGCGCGCACGCCTCCACCGAAGGCGTCGCGCACCTTCTGCCCGCGTACGCCGGCCTGCTGCTCCTGCGCGAGCTCGAGGAGCTCGGCTCCTTGCTCGAGTCGCCAGAGCGGCCGTTCGCGGCGGTGCTCGGGGGCGCCAAGGTCGCGGACAAGATCGGGGTTCTTCGCTCGCTGGGCGAGCGGGCGGACACGATCCTGGTCGGCGGCAAGATGGCGGAGGAGGTCGACCGTGACGCCGGCTACGAGCTGCCCGACGACGTCGTGGCAGCGGCCGCATTCGAGCCCGACGCGCGAGACGGAGGTGACGCCGTGGGACGCGGTGCCGGAGGGCTGGCTCGCGCTCGACATCGGCCCGGCTACCCGCGAGCGCTTCGCTGCGCGCATCGCCGAGGCGAGAACGGTCTTTTGGAACGGGCCGATGGGGGTTTTCGAGTGGCCGCGCTTCGCGGCGGGGACGAAGGCCGTCGCCGAGGCGGTGGCGGCGGCCGATGCACACACGGTCGTCGGCGGCGGCGATTCCGTGCGGGCGATCGAGGAGCTCGGCCTCGCCGAGGAGGTCGACTGGGTCTCGACCGGCGGGGGCGCGTCGCTCGAGCTGCTCGAGGGCAAGGAGCTTCCGGGCGTCGTCGCCATCCCGGAGGCGTGAGAATGTGGGGCGGACGATGCTGATCGCCGGCAACTGGAAGATGTTCAAGGGCCCCGGAGAGACGGCGAGCTTCTGCGCGGAGCTGGCGGACGCTCTCGCCGAGACCGAGGGGGTGGACGTCGTCGTCGCGCCGCCCTTCGTCTCCATCCATGCGGCCGTTGCCGAGCTCGTGGGGAGCCGGGTGCGCGTCTACGCGCAGAACGTGCACTGGGAGGAGGAGGGCCCGTTCACGGGGGAGACCTCGCGCTCGATGCTGATTGCGTCCGGCGCCGCCGGCGCGATCGTCGGCCACTCGGAGCGGCGACAGTACTTCGGCGAGACCGACGAGACGACCGCCCTGCGCGCGCGGGCGGCGCTCGAGGCGGGTCTCGCCGTGATCGCCTGCGTAGGCGAGACGCTCGACGAGCGCGAGGCGGGGGAGACCGAGACCGTCCTCCGGCGCCAGATCGAGGCGATCGCCGTCGAGATCCCGGACGCCGGGGCGGGGTTCGACATCGCGTACGAGCCCGTCTGGGCGATCGGCACGGGCAAGACCGCGACGCCGGAGACCGCGCAGGAGGCGCACGCGTTCATCCGCAGCCTCTATCCGGTCGAGCGCATCCTCTACGGCGGCTCGGTCAAGCCGGAGAACGCCGAGGACCTGCTCTCGCAGGACGACGTCGACGGCGCGCTCGTTGGCGGCGCCTCGCTCGACCTCGAGTCCTTCACCGCGATTTGCCAGACGGCCGCCAGCCTGTCCCGCTCGTAGCGCTCGTCGTCCTCGACGGGTGGGGGTGCGCGCCGCCCGGCCCGGGCAATGCCGTCGAGCTGGCCGAGACCCCCGTCTTCGACGACCTCTGGGAGCGCCACCCGCACGCGACGCTGCGGGCCTCGGGCGAGGACGTCGGGCTCCCGCCGGGGCAGATGGGCAACTCCGAGGTCGGCCACCTGACGATCGGCGCCGGCCGCGTGATCTTCCAGGACCTGATGCGGGTCAACCAGGCGATCGAGACGGGCGCCCTCTTCGAGAATCCTTCACTCACGGGGGCGTTCGCGCGCGCGAAGGAGCGCGGGACGAACGTCCACCTCCTGGGCCTGGTCTCGTCCGGCGGCGTGCACTCGCACATCGACCACCTACGGGCGCTCCTGAAGCTCGCCCGCCGCGAGGGCATGGCCGAGCGCACGTACGTGCACGCGTTCACCGACGGCCGCGACGTCTCACCGACATCGGGGCGCGGAGACCTCGCCGCGCTCGTCGCCGAGGAGGCGCAGCTCGCCACCGTGGCGGGCCGCTATTACGCGATGGATCGTGACCAGCGCTGGGAGCGGACGGGGCGCGCGCTCGCCGCGATCATGGGGGGCGAAGGGGAGGCGGCCTCCGACCCCGTGGCCGCGATCGAGGCCTCCTACGCGCGCGGCGTGACCGACGAGTTCGTGGAGCCCGTGGTCCTGCCGCCGCCTCGGCTGGCCGCCGGAGACGCCGCGATCCACTTCAACTTCCGCCCGGACCGCGCACGCCAGCTCTCGCAGCGCCTCCTCGAGGGGGGCGTCGACCTGACGACGATGACGCGCTACCGCGACGACTTCGACTGTCCGGTCGTCCTCGAGGAGCAGGTGGTCGAGGACACGGTCGCCGAGGTGCTGGCCGAGCACGGCGTCCGCCAGCTGCACGCCGCCGAGACCGAGAAGTACGCCCACGTGACGTACTTCTTCAACGGCGGGCGGGAGGAGGAGTGGGCGGGGGAGACGCGGATCCTCGTGCCCTCGCCCCGTGAGGTGGCCACCTACGACCAGAAGCCGGAGATGTCGGCGGCCGAGGTGGCCGAGCGCTTCGCCGGCGAGGTCCCGAACGGCTACGGGTTCGCGATCGTCAACTACGCGAACCCGGACATGGTCGGCCACACCGGAGTGATCCCCGCCGTCGTCGAGGCGGTGGAGGCGACCGACGCCGCGCTCGAGTCGGACTGTCGCCGCGGTCGAGGCGCTCGGCGGCGTCTGCCTGATAACGGCCGACCACGGGAACGCGGAGCAGCAGCTCGAGGAGGACGGCGTCAGCCCGCACACCGCCCACACGACGAACCCGGTGCCGCTCGTCATCACTCTTCCGGGGGCGGTGCTTGAGGAGGATGGGGCGCTTGCCGATCTAGTCCCCACGTGTCTGTGGCTGATGGGCATCCCGCCGGGCCGGGGGATGACCGGGAGGAACCTGGTTCGCTCGGTCTAACCTCGGAGCTATACTCCGCTCACCCAGCGGCCCGGGTCACACGCGTGCCACTACCTCAACCCGATCATCTCCTCCTTCGGCGAGCGCAAAAGGGGGACGAACGCGCCTTTCAGGTCCTCCTCGAAATGTACGAGGGACCGGTGTTCAACTACGTCCTCAGGATGGTCGGAGACCGAGCGCTGGCCGAGGACCTGACGCAGGAGATCTTCCTCCGCATCTACCAGGGTCTGCCCGGCTTCTCGCTGCGCTGCCGCTTCACGACCTGGCTCTTCCAGATCGCGAAGAACCGCGTCCTCGACGAGCTCCGCGCCCGTGAGCGCAAGCCGCAGGCGGTCGTGACGCTCGACGACCTGCCCCCGCTCGAGGTCGTGGACACCCCGCCCGAGCGCACCGAGGTCATCGACGCGGTCTGGCGCGCCGTCGGCCTCCTCAACCCCGACCTGAAGATGGCCCTCCTCCTCCGCGACGTCGTCGGCCTCTCCTACACCGAGATCGCCGACTCCCTCGAGATCACGCTCGCCACGGTCAAGTGGCGGATCTTCAAGGCGCGCGAAGAGGTGCAGCTCGCGCTCGAGCGCGACGGCATCGAGGTCGAGGTCTCGCGCCAGCCCGTCGCACACGGGAAGTAAGGGCTCCGCTACACGCCGTGTTCGAGCCGGGCGGCGAGCGCCTCCGGCAACCCGCGCTCGCGGATCTCCGCCTGGGTCTTCGCGACGTCGTACTCGACGCGGCGGTACGAGGCCGTCCGCGCCTCCAGGTCGAGCAGGATCCAGGCCGCCCTCGGGTCGGTGTCGCGCGGCTGTCCGACCGAGCCGGGGTTGAGCAGCCAGCGGTCGCCGGCGAGCTCCAGCTCCGTCCCCTCGGGCGCCGTGGCGAGCGTCGTCTCCGAGAGCTGGAAGCTGAGCGCCACGTGGCTGTGGCCTACGAGGACGAGCTCATGCGACGTCGAGGCGAGTGACGCGTAGGCGACGCCGGGCGACAGGACGTACTCCCAGACCGGGTCGCGCGGGCTCGCGTGGAAGAGGCCGACGCCTTCGCGCTCGCCGCTCGGCTGGTGCGACTCGAGGTAGGCGCGGGCCTCCGGCTCGAGCACCCCGGCCGTCCAGGCGGCGCTCAGGGCCGCGTCGGGGGCGAAGATCTCGAGGTCCAGCCGACCGAGGACGGCGAGATCGTGGTTTCCTATCAGGCACGTGCTCGCCCGCTCCGCCACCACGGCGCAGCAGCGGTTCGGGCGCGGGCCGTAGCCGACGAGGTCGCCCAGACACCAGATCTCGTCGGGCGCCTCCAGGTCGATCGCCTCGAGAACGGCCTCGAAGGCATGGAGGTTCCCGTGGATGTCAGAGACAACGGCGACGCGCACAGCAGGCGGACGTTAGCGAAGGGCCTTGCGCTCGCCGCGCTCGCCGCGCTCTGGGTCGCCGCGGCCGCCTTGCTCTGGCGCACGAAGGTGCCGGACCTCGACCTGCCGAGCCTTGATCCCCGCGACTACTTCTCGGCGGCGGAGCTCGCGCGGAGCGACGACTACCGCCGCGTCTCCCGCCCCCTCTACCTCGCCGCGGTCGGCGTCGAGATCCTCGTGCTGGCGCTCTTCGTCTGGAAGGCCCGGCCGCTCGCCGCGAGGCTCCGGCCGCTGGGTCGAGGCCGCGTGCGCACGTCCGTGCTCGTCGGCCTCGCCGTGACGCTCGGCGTGTGGCTCTCGCAGCTGCCCTTCGGCGCGGTCAGGCTCGTCCGCCGCCACGACTTCGGGCTCTCGACGCAGGGCTGGGGCGGCTGGCTCGTCGACCAGCTGACCGCCCTGGCCGTCCAGGCCGTCCTGACCTCGATCGCCGTGGCCGGTGCGGTGTGGCTCGCCGGCCGGCTCGGGCGGCGCTGGTGGATCGCAGGCGCGCCGGCGCTCGTGGGGATCGCGGTGCTCTACGTGCTCGCCCAGCCCCTCGTCCTCCAGCCGCTCTTCAACCGCTTCGAGCCCCTGCCCGATCGCCGGCTCGCCGCGCAGATCGAGGAGCTCGCCACGAAGATGGGGGTGAACGTCGACGACGTCCTCGTCGCCGACGCGAGCCGGCGCACGACAACGGCCAACGCCTACATCGCCGGCATCGGCCCGACGCGGCGCGTCGTGCTCTACGACACGCTTCTCGACGGGCGCTTCACGGACGGCGAGATCCGCTACGTGGCCGCGCACGAGCTCGGGCACGTCGAGCGCCGGCACCTCTGGAAGGGCCTCGCGTGGTTCACGCTGCTCGCCGTTCCCGGCGTCTTCGGGCTGGCGTGGATCACGAACCGCCGCGGCGGGCTCGGGCCGGAGCTCGTGCCCCTGGGGATCGCCTTCGTCTTCGCTTGCGTCCTGGTGACGCAGCCGCTCGTCAACGCCGTGTCACGGCGCTACGAGGCGGAGGCCGACTGGCTCGCGCTCCAGGCCACCCACGACCCTGCGAGCGGCGTCGCCCTCGAGCAGACCTTCGTCACCACGAGCCTGAGCGACCCCGACCCGCCCGCGTGGACGATCTTCCTCTACGGCTCCCACCCGACCCCGCTGCAGCGGATCGCGATGGCCGAATCGGGCCGCTAGCAGCTAGGACTCGTTGTCCTCTTGCTCGGGGAGGTTCCGGATCCCCTCGCGGGTCGACCACTTCGACCAGGAGTCGGTCATGGCGTCCATCAGCTCGCGCATGAAGCGCGGCGACATGTTCACGCGGCTGACGACCACGCCCGGGACGTCGCCCTCCTCGACCTCGTGGTCGACGCGGGCGAACGTGATCGTGAACTCGTAATCCGAGAAGCTGACGTTGGCGAAGTTCGCGTAGGCGCCCGCGAGGTTCTCGGGGTCGAGATGGATGTTGAGCTGCCGCTCTCGGGGCTCGTCCTCCACAGCTCCCTACGATATAGGCGATGGAGGTGAGGAACACGATCGCGACTGCCCTCGGCCGCCTGGAGGAGGAGCTCGCGCGCATCGCCGGCGCGCCGGTCTCCCTCGAGCGGCCCGCGAATCCCGAGCACGGCGACTACGCGACGAACGTCGCGCTCCGGCTCGCGGGCGCCCAGAAGCGCGCGCCGCTCGAGATCGCGGGCGAGCTCGCCGAGGCGGCGACGGCGGTCCCGGGCATCGAGCGTGCCGAGACCGCGCCGCCGGGGTTCCTCAACCTCTGGCTCGCGCCCTCGTGGTTCGGCGAGGCGCTCGGCGAGGTCGTCGCCGCCGGCCGCGACTACGGCGCCGGCTCGGCCGAGGCGCCCGAGCGGGTGCAGGTGGAGATGGTCTCGGCAAACCCGACCGGCCCGATCACGGTCGCCGCGGCGCGGAACGGCGCCTACGGCGACTCGGTCGCACGCCTGCTCGCCTTCGCCGGCCACCGGGTGGAGCGCGAGTACTACTACAACGACGCGGGCACCCAGATGGAGCGGTTCCGGGCGTCCGTCGAGGCGGCCAGGCAAGGGGAGGCGCCGCCCGAGGAAGGCTACGCCGGCGAGTACATCGAGGAGCTCGCGCGGCTCGAGGGCGACCCGGTCCCGCACATGCTCCGCCAGATCGAGGCGAGCCTCGAGCGCTTCCGCATCCACTTCGACTCGTGGGCGCTGCAGAGCGAGCTCGCGTCCCATCTCACCGAGCTGCTCGGCGTGCTCGACACCTACGAGCGCGACGGCGCGCTGTGGATCCGCTCGACCGCGTTCGAGGACGAGAAGGACCGCGTCCTCGTCCGCTCGGCCGAGCGCGGCGGCCTCCCGACCTACGAGGCGGCGGACATCGTCTACCTGCGCGACAAGCTGGAGCGCGGCTTCGACCGGGCCATCTACATCCTCGGCGCCGACCACCACGGCGTGCGCGGCTGGTACGGAGTGATCGCGAAGATGCTCGGCTACGACCCCGACCGCATCGAGGTGATCCTCTACCAGCTCGTCCATCTGACCCGAGGCGGGGACGTCGTGAAGATGTCGAAGCGGCGCGGCGACGTCGTCACCCTCGACGAGTTCATGGACGAGGTTGGCGTGGACGCGGCGCGCTGGTACCTCGCGGCGCGCGGGCCCGACCAGGCGATCACGATCGACGTCGACCTCGCGCGGGAGAAGAGCGAGAAGAACCCCGTCTACTATGTCCAGTACGCGCACGCCCGCATCGGCGGGATCCTGCTGCGCGCCGAAGGGCTCGAGGTGAGCGCGGAGGCTCCGCCCGCGCTCGCGCCCGAGGAGCGCGACCTGGTGAAGCGGCTCGCCGAGTTCCCGGCGATCGCCGCCGAGGCGGCGCAGCGCCGGAGCCCGCAGGCGCTGCCGACGTATGCGATCCGGCTGGCCGACGACTTCCACCGCTTCTACCACCACCATCGCGTGCTGGACAGCGACGAGCAGGCGTTCCGTCTGGCGCTGATCACCGCCGTGAAGGCCGTGATCGCGCGCAGCCTCGACCTCGTCGGGGTCGAGGCGCCCGAGCGGATGTAGCCCGCGGGCGTGCGGTTATCCGCACGCCCGGGACACCTGCCTCCACACCCTCGAAGCACGAGTTCTCCCCGTGGGAGGCGGGCGCGCCCTGCCTCAGAGTTCCGGTCACAGCATCCGACCCCCCGACAGGAGACGAAATCACATGACCGCGAACCCCACCTCCATCCGTGCCGGCGACACGATCGAGAACCCCGTCACCGGTGAGACCGTCCACTTTCTCCGCACCGCGGCCGACACGGCCGGCGAGCTCGTCGAGATCGAGGTCACCGTCCAGCCCGACGGAGCCGTCGCCGCCGCGCACGTCCACCCCTACCAGAGCGAGCGGTTCGAGGTCATCGAGGGCACGCTCGAGTTCCGTCGCGGCCGCGAGAAGGTCGTCGCCGGCCCGGGCGACGTCGTCACCGTCGAGCCCGGCACCGTGCACAGCTTCCGCAACGCCGGCGAGACGGCCGCCAGCTTCCGCTGCGAGGTCCGCCCGGCCCTCCAGTTCGAGCGCTTCCTCGAGACCATGTTCGCCCTCGCCGCCGACGGCAAGACGAGCAAGAAGGGCATGCCGAGCCCGCTCCGCCTCGCGGTGATCGCGAACGCCCATTTCGACGACGTGCGGCTTCCCCACGTGCCCGCGTTCGCGCAGAAGGCGGCGCTCGTCACCGGCTCCGCCCTCGGCCGCCTCGCCGGCTTCACGCCGACGTACGAGCCGACCCGCCAGCTCGAGCCCGTCTACGTCTCGTAGCGCGTGCTCCGACGGACGATCTGAGGGCGGCCTCCGGGCCGCCCTCGGCGTCTAGAAGGGCCCTTCGGCGAGGAGCTTGCGGAACGTCGGGTACTGGCCGAGCTTGCCGACCGTGACGAGCGTGTCGCCCTGCTGCACGACGTCGTTCGGCTGCGCGCCGGCGACCGGCTCCGGTTCGCGCAGGATGGCGATGATCGTGATCCCCGTCCGCTGCCGGAAGGCGCACTCGGCAAGCGTCTTGCCGATCGCGGGGCTCGTGTCGGGGACGGCCACCCACTCGATCGCGAGCTCGCCGAACGCCATCTCGAGCTCCTCGACGATCTTCGGCCGCTCGTAGGCGCCGCCGATGAGCGCGCCGAGCTGGCGGGCCTCGTCGTCCTCGAGCTGGATCACGGCCTCGGGCTCGTCGTCGTCCGCGTGCCGGAACCAGTAAATCTCGCGCTGGCCCTCGTTGTGGAGGATCACGGTCAGCCGTCCACCGTGCGCTGTGAAGCACGTGTACTTGACGCCGACGCCTGGCAGGCGTGTCTCACGGAGCTCGCGGGCCATGTGTCCCTCCTTCTGGAGCCAGTCTAGGCGGCGAGGGGAAGAGCCTGCGCCCGAGGCGCTTCGACTCCTTCATCAGGAGCACGCCGATGAGCGCGGTGGCGAGGACGTAGAGGCCTGCGAAGGCGACGAGGTCGGTCGCGTCGGCGTCGGAGATCGACGGGTTGTCGGACGCAACCTGGGCGAGGATGACGGTGAACTCGCCGCGAGCGACGAGCGCGGCGCCGGCGTTGACGCTCTGGCGCGAGCTGAAGCCGCCGATCCGGCCGGCGCCGAACGTCCCGGCGAGCTTGCCGGCCACGCTGAGGACGACCGCGAGGGCGAGCAGCCAGCCGAGCGAGGAGAGCGCTCCCACATCGATGGAGAGTCCGAAGACGAAGAAGAAGAGGGCCGCGAAGATGTCGCGGAAGCTGAGGAAGCGCTCCTCGATCTCGTGGCGGGCGGACGTGTCGCTCAGGATCACGCCGGCCATGAGCGCGCCGATCGCCTCGGAGAGGGCGAGCTCGTGGGCGATGGCGCTCATCCCGATCAGGAGCGCGAACACGAAGAGGAGGAAGAACTCGCGCGGCATCCACTCGAGCAGGCGGTCGATCGGCCGGGCGAGCCAGCGGGAGGCCGCGAGCGAGACGAGGATGAAGCCGATCGCCTTCGTGACCAGCAGGGCCGTGTCCGTGGCGCCGCCGCCGCCCTCCCCGGCGAAGGCGAGGACGAAGGCGATGGCGATGTCCTCGACGATGAGGATGGCGAGGACGAGGTCGGTCTCGTCATCGGCCAGGCGCCGGAAGTCGATCAGGCCTTTCACCGCCACGGCTGACGAGGACACGTAGATGGCGCCGGCGAGGATGATCGCCGAGAAGGAGGCCCCGAACGCGGCCAGGCCGACGATCAGGCCGAGGCCCGCGTTCACGACGAAGTCGATCGTGCCCCCGATCCCGAGGTGCATCCCGCTGCGTCTCAGGCGTTCGAGCGTGAACTCGAGCCCGAGAAAGAAGAGCAGGAAGATGATCCCGAGCTCGGCGACGAACTCCGTCACCTCGGAGGGCTGGATGATCGTCGAGAAGCTCGGCTCGTTGGGGCCGAGGAGCATCCCTGCCAGGAGATACGCAGGGATGGCGGAAAGGCCGAAGCGACTCGCCACGAGGCCGAGCACGGCGAGAACCGTCACCGTCACGGCCAGCTGGCTAAGAGTCAGCGCCGCTCCCTTCCGTCGGTGGGACGCATCCTACGGCCGACGCCGCTCGGAACGACGCAGGTGCCGTAGGATCCTGCCGTCATGGCGGACGGCTCCGTTCCCGATCGGAACCTCGCCCTCGAGCTCGTCCGGGTGACCGAGGCCGCGGCGCTCGGCTGTGGCCGCTGGATCGGCAGGGGCGACAAGGTCGCAGCCGACCAGGCCGCGGTCGACGCCATGCGCGCCATGCTCGACACCGTCTCGATGAGCGGCGTCGTCGTCATCGGCGAGGGGGAGAAGGACGAGGCGCCGATGCTCTACAACGGCGAGGAGGTCGGCAACGGCCAGCCGCCCGACGTGGACGTCGCCGTCGACCCGCTCGAGGGCACGCGCCTGACCTCGGTCGGGCAGCCGAACGCGATCGCGGTGATCGCCGTCGCCGAGCGCGGGACGATGTTCTTCCCCGGGGCGGCCGTCTACATGGACAAGCTCGTCGGGGGAGAGGAGGTGGCCGACGCCGTCTCCATCGATGCCACACCGGGTGAGAATGTCCAGCGCGCGGCGGAGGCGAAGGGCGTGCGGCCGAGCGAGATCGCGGTCGTCGTCCTCGACCGCGAGCGGAACCAGCCGGTCATCGAAGGCCTGCGTGAGGCGGGGGCCAAGGTGAACCTGATCACCGACGGCGACGTGGCGCCCGCCATCGCCGCCGCGCGGCAGGGCACCGGCGTCGATCTGATGATGGGCATCGGCGGCACGCCGGAAGGCGTCATCGCCGCGGCGGCGGTCAAATGCCTCGGAGGGGTCGTCCAGGGACGCCTCTGGCCGCGGAACGACGAGGAGCGCCAGGCGCTCGTCGACGGCGGCTATGACCCCGACCGCGTGCTCACGACCGACGACCTCGTCGCCGGCGACAACGTCTTCGTCTCCGCCACGGGCGTCACCGACGGAGCACTCCTCCGCGGTGTGCGCTTCACCCGCGGCGGCGCGCAGACGGAGTCCATCGTCATGCGCTCGCGCTCGGGCACGGTGCGCCGCATCCAGGCCCAGCACGCGCTCGACAAGCTCGAGCGCTTCTCCGGCCGGCAGTACCGCTAGCGCGGCTAGACGGCGGCCAGCTCCTTCTCCATCTCGGCCGAGTAGGTGCCCTCGGTGGCGGCGCCGTTCATGCGCGCGCGGTGAGCCAGGGCCTCCTGGCCGGCCTGGACGTTGGCGTCGTCGCCCTTCCAGGCTTTCAGGGACGGCGCCTGGAGCGCGCGGCCATAGGAGAAGGAGAGCGCCCACGGGTGCGGCCCGAGCGCGTTCATCGCGTTCAGGTTCGCCGTGGCCTGCTCGTCACCCTGGCCGCCGGAGAGGAAGACGATCCCCGGAACGGCCGCCGGCACGACGCTCTTGAAGCACCGGATCGTGGCCATGGCGACGTCCTGGGGCGAGGCCTGCTCCGAGTTCTCTTTGCCGGAGACGACCATGTTCGGCTTGAGCAGCATCCGCTCGAAGACCACGCGCTGCGAGAAGAGCTCGTTGAAGACGGCCTGGAGCGTCGCCTCCGTCACCTCGTAGCAGCGCTGGAGCGCGTGGTTGCCATCCATCAACACCTCGGGCTCGACAATCGGGACGAGGCCGGCCTCCTGGGAGAGGGCGGCGTAGCGCCCCAGGGCGTGGGCGTTCACGTGGATCGAGTAGGCGCTCGGGATCTTGTCGCCGTCGATGTCGATCACGGCGCGCCACTTCGTGAACTTCGCGCCCAGCTCTCGGTACTCCTCGAGGCGCTCGCGTAGGCCGTCGAGCCCCTCGGTGACGGTCTCGCCGGGCGCGCCAGCGAGCGGCTTGGCGCCCTTGTCGACCTTGATGCCGGGGATGACGCCGGCGTCCTGGAGCACCTTCGTGAACGGCACCCCGTCCTTCGACGACTGTCGGATCGTCTCGTCGTAGAGGATGACGCCCGAGATGTGGTCGCCCAGCCCAGGGGTGCGGAAGAGCATCTCCCGGTAGTCCCGCCGCTTGTCCTCGGTGGACTCGACGTCGATCGACTTCAGGCGCTTCTCGATCGTCCCCGTGCTCTCGTCGGCCGCGAGAATTCCCTTCCCCGAGGCGACGAGCGCTCGTGCGATCCCTTCCAGCGTGTCCTCTGCCATCACCAGCTCCTTCCCGGATTCTCTCCGCCCAAGTATTCCATCAGGCCCCGGGAGGGACTAGGATCATGGTGCGCAGGGGCGGCTTTGCGGCGGCCGCCCGGCGCGTTTTTTCAGGAGCGTGAAAAAGGGCCCGGGTGACCGGGCCCTTAGTTTTGGGTGGATCGGCGCACCGCGCTAGGTGAGGAACGCGGCCACGGTTTGGAGCCGAGCGACGATCGCGTCGGCCATGGTCGCGAACACGAGGATCAGGGCGGGCGTGATGACTGCGAGAACGACCGCATACTCCGTCATCGTCTGCCCTTCCTCTCGACGCGTCAGCGGTATCGAGCCCAAAGCAGAGACCTCCTGCAAAAAGGCGGGTGGTGGCCGCACGCCGCACGTCTGGATTTGCTCCTTTCGTCGGCCTGAACCCGGCTCTGGGCCATGCCTGAGACGAGTCATTGCCGCGGCGGGCCGGTGGTAAGGTTGCTCGCAGGCGGACGTAGCTCAGCTGGTAGAGCATTGGCTTCCCAAGCCAAGGGTCGCGGGTTCGAGCCCCGTCGTCCGCTTCTCACTGAAACCCGTATGGACAGCGGCTGTGAGCGACGTATGCGTTGCTTACTGCTCCGGGGTCGACGCAAGATCAACGCAAGAACGCTCCGAGCGTGCGTCTAGGCGGGCCAGGATCGCCGCTTCCGAGTCGCGGGCCAGGTGTCCGTCGCGTTCGTCGATCATCGCCACGCTCGTCTCCATGAGGCGGCCCAGCTCGAAGATCGACACACCCGCGGCCAACGCTTCGGTCGCGAACGTGTGCCGCAGGTGGTACGGGCCGCGCTTGTCGATTCCGGCGGCATCGAGGGCGGGATACCAGTCGCGGGTTCGCCAGTTGTGCAGATCGATCGGCCCGCCACCAACAGCGGGGAACAAGATGGCGGTGTCCACCCGTGGCGGCAGCCGATCAAGCGCGTCGAGGGCTCGGGCGGTCAAGGGCACCCGGCGGCGTGAACGGACGGTCTTCGGGTACGGCGTGAACGTCGCGTTCGCGTACCGGCGGTGCACGGTGACGGCTCGCCCTGCCCGGTCGACGTCGCGGCGTTCCAACGCCGTCCACTCGTTCGTCCTGAGGCCGGTTTCGGCGGCGAACACGACCACAGGCCCGAAGGTGGGGCCAAGCTCCAGGTCGAGGGCGTCGATCTCCTCCGGCGCGAACGGCCGGAGCTCCTCAGCTCTCGGTTGCGGGTTGCGGCCCGGGTACGGCTGCCGCCGACCTCGATGCGGTCAACCGTTCGCAGGAAGTCACGGCTGCGCAGCCAGCCGATTGACTCGCGAGCATGCCAGGGCGTCGCGAGGAGTTGAAGGCCCAGGATCGCGGCCAGCCGGAGCTCGAGCGTCGCTACAAGGAGCACGAGAAAGAACGGGCCGCCAGGGCATCTCGACCACCGCGACGACAAGCTGCACGACCGAGGGCCGGCGCACGCGAGTTGCAACCTGCGGGCTGCCGCCCAACGTGGGAACCAGCTCCTGCGTGAGAAGCAGGCGCTGAACCCGCCGGTTCGGAGGTTGGGGGGAACGGCGTCGAGGGATTGGTGAGCGCGGCCGGCCGCTCGCGGATGCGCCGGAGCCGTTCTGGCAGCAGGTGCGCGAAGCGATCCTCGCTTACCGTCGCAGGAGACGGGCGGCCGTCTCTAGATCACGAACCGAGAATATTCACGGCGCGAGCAGCGACCAGCAACACAGTGACGGCGGACAGAGCAGATTCAAGGCCCATGATCGCCTTCGCACGCACGGACAGCGGCATCGCATCGGTCGGACTGAACGCAATCCCGTTCGTGAGGCCGACGTAGAGGTAGTCCCAAACACGCGGACGCCACTCACTGGAGGCGGATCCCTGATGCTCGTCCCGCGGTTTGTGATTTTCGTCCTGCGGAAACCGGAAGTAGCTTGGAGTCCGGGCAGGGGCGCCCTGCCGAATGACCGGCCCTCGGGCGTCAAGCTCCCAGAACGCGAGCCCGAAAACGATGACGTCGGCAGCCCAAATCGCGAAGCCGGTAAGCAACAACTCGCCGCCGCCGAGGTCGGAGCTCTTCGCCTTGATCAGACCGTCGACGAGAAGCGCCAGCGCGGTGAGGTTCCCCAGCACGAGAAGGCCAAGAAGCAGCAGATCCGCATGTCGCGACGAGGAGAGCCCGCGTCCGCGGTAAGTCAGGGTCAGGTCGATCGCCAACAAGAGGGCGGGAGCCCCTACGAGGAGCCAAATCCACCACGGCAGGCCGGCGAGTTCCCACTCCTTCGCTCGGCTCACCACAGCGAGCACGACGAACAGGAGCAAGACGACGACAGCAGCCGGGGCGGCCTCCCGGCGTGCCCGAGCGCGTTCCTCCCGCGTCGGCATCCGCACTTATTCGCGGCACAGCCTTGAAGCTCCTTTCGACGTGCTTCCTTAGGTCGCGGGCCGCGGCCGGATTAGACATCTAGGCAGCCGCGCCGCCACGTCGTAGCCTGACCCCTGCCCGGGCGTGGGCAGGGTGGTCCTAGGGTCACCTTGCGGCCCGCGCCCCGGCCTTTGACGTCGCATTCTCGATACAGCGCGACATGGATTGTTTTAGAGCGTCGAGGTGGAGACATCGAGGGCGGCTGCGCACCCGCAGCCGCCCTCGACGCAAGGTGGGGCTAGACGCAGCGGATCATCGATTTCTCGACGGTCGCGGTCACAACGCCGTTCGCGTTCACGGTGAGGTGAATGACGTCCGTCTGGAGGAAGTTCTGCGCGCTCCCTTCCCCGATGATCTTGAAGTTGTTCACGAAGGTGTCCGAGATGCCGCCCTTCGCCTTGATCGTCGTCGTCCCTTGCGTCTCACCGGTGGCGTGATAGGTCGCACCGCTCGTGAGTCCCACGCCGGTGATCCCTTGGGGATTGAAGTGGAATCCGACGGCGAGGTTGCCGCCCGAGCTCTCAGTGGTGCGGAACTGGGCGAGGAGCGTCCCGCTCAGATGGATCGCCTCGCCGCAGGCCTCCTCGGGGGCAAGGACGACGTCGAATGGGATCTTCTCCGTGGTTGCACTCGCCGAAGCTGACGTGACCGCAAGCAGGCCGAACGCAACGACGGCAAGCAAAACAATTAGATGGCGCCGCATGATCTCCCTTTCCTCTCGATATGTAGCGGGAGCCCCCGGCCTTCCGCCGAGTGAGTCAAGGAGTCTCTAGCCTCCCGCCGAGTGAGTCAAGAGCCGCTCCCACGCGCATTCTCAACAGAGGACGACACGTGGATCTGGCGGACGAACGCGATCGTCCTAACTCGCCCAGGCGATCAGCGCCTCGCTCGCCCGCTCGAGCCCGCGCCGGCTTCAACGAGCTCGGCTACGCCAGCGGTGCAAACGCTAGCTGTCCAGCCGAGTCGGCCGGAAACATGTGCGTGATGTTGTCGCGGAAGACGGCGACCTCGAGGTCGCCTTTCCCGCCGCCCATGTAGGTGAGCATGGCGGCGGTGGTGCCTTCCGTGAACTGGCTTGTAACCTCCTTCAACGATTCGCGCAGGAGCAGAGAGGACCCTCCGGAGAAGTACACAAGGGTATGGGTAGCCATGACTCGCACCTCCTCCTAGACGCTGTGCGGCGCGAGTCTATCCGCGGCCCGGTCGGTTCTCGCTAGTGGATACCCGTCATGGGCGGCGTTCGCTCGCCGCTGCCCGTCTCAAACGGCCATCTAGGCAACCCCCTGCGACGCCCGGAGCGCTACCGAATGAGCGAGTCCAGCGCTAGACTGGCTGGGCGGGAGTCCACCAACGGCTCCAGCGTGAGCATCCGTCTCCAGCAAATGGTCGGATGCGAGTATCCGTCCTCAGCAAATGGTCGGAGATGTCGGCCGTAGAGCCTGGCCGGAGTGGCTTCAGCTGGGGAGGGTTACATGTTCAAGGAACTAAAGCTTGCGGCCGAGACCGTCGACGGCGGCATGTTCGTTTTGGCGGTCGACGGCGAGATCGACCTCTTCACGGCGCCCGCCTTCGAGCGGGAGTTGCTGCCTGGGGTCGAAAACGGGGCAACAGGCGTGCTGATCGATCTGACGGACTGCCGCTTCATCGACGCGACTGCGCTCGGGGTTCTACTGAGGGCGAGGCGACGCCTAAATGGCGCCCGGGGCATCGCGCTCGTCGCCGCCGATCCGCATGTCCGGAAGGTGTTCGAGGTCACGGGACTCGACCGCATTTTCGCCATCCACCCGACGCGGGCCGCCGCGCTGGCAGAGGCGTCAGGTGACCTAGTCGGCGTGAGGACGAGAGAGCCGCCGAGTGCTCCTTCGTCGGATCAACGAGCGCATCGCCGCGATCGGCCAGCAGTTTGCGAAGCCGCCCGATCGGGTAGTTAAGAAGCCCTAACGAAAGGCTCAATGTGTCTTGGCTACTGATCGTTCTTCTCGTCATCGCCGTGCTGGCCGTCCTCGGCTACTTTGGTCGCGGACGCTTGAACTAGCCGCACGCTCGCTCCACCGGGCGCTCGTTTTCGCGCCGTCCACGATCAACAAGTAAGAGCCGGGGCGCGGTTGCTCCGCGTCAGGAGGTACCCGTCGCCCGCGCCTCGGCGGCTCGACCTTACGCTCTTCCCCAGCGTTGCCTAGATGGCACTTTCGGCCCACGCCCGCAAGGCGCGGCGGCGCCGTAGGTTGACTCTTGCCGGGCGGGTAGGGCCGTCCTAGGGCACCTTGCGGCCCGCGCCCGGCCTTTCAAGTGGGGCAGCTACCGCCCTTTAGTGGACGGCCGATCTCACCTCGGACGCCGCCGTCTCGATGAGTTCGGCCACGATCACAGGGTGGGAGACGTAGATGGCCTCATCCACCTGTGGCCATCTCCCCGTCGCACTCGGTGCCCTGTGGCGTCTCGATGCGGATCGTGAACTCATGCACGACCGGCGCAACCCTAACCCAGCCTGCTCGCCGGCGAAGCTTCAAGGCGGAAAGGCGGGTGTCGACCAAACAGCAAGCCTGCCGACTGCGGCACTCGACAGGGCATGGAGGACACCCGCCGCCCAGTCCTTTCCAGGTGGACTTCATCGCTCCTGCGTCGCCTTGCTAGTTCGCCCACTGAACAAGCGCCGCCGCTCGAGCCCGCGCCGACGAGGTAACGCGGCCAGCGGGCCGCGGCCGTATCGGCCATCTAGGCAACCGCGCCGCCTGACCGACTCACTCCGTTTAGAGAGGGGAAGCCCAACGTGTAGGCAGGCCAAGACGCTGGGCTTCCCCTCTGACTCTCGAGGGGTGCGAGAGTCGACACCCTTGTCTCACACGGGCCGCAGCAGGTCAAGGCTTGCAGTGGCAGGCAGCGGCTCCCGCTTGGCGGCCCCCTCACGCCGCGCAGAGCCCGCTGCGGGACGGAAGCCGTTGAACGCGACGAGAACGACGAAGGCTTGTTGTTTGCCTTCGTCTAGCTTGGCCGAAGGAGATCAGACATCGGCACCTGCCCCGTCACAGAACCTTTACCGGATCGAAACACAGCGACCATTACAGCTGAGTTACCGTCGCCAAGTCCCATCGCTCATGCCCGACGTGGGACTTGAGACGTGCGGGTGTCGGCTCAGCGCCCCCCGGCGGACTGCGGCACCGCCTTTCTCCTCGCCGGGCCGACACCTGCTCCACAAGCATCCGGGGGCCGACGGCCGGACTCTAAACTGCGGGCGATGGACGACCGTACCGTAGACCAACTCCGACCATGCCCCATGTGCGGGCGGAAGGCCTGGCGCGAGCCAATCGCCCTACTCCTTGCAGCTCCACCAACGGCTCATGAGCTGATCGGCAGCGATCATCATGACGCTCACGGGTTCGCGTGTTCTCACTGCGGGTTCATGGCCATCTATACCTCGCCTCTGGATCAGTCCTCACCGCCGGGCGTTTGATTCGTCAGCTCGACCGGGGCTCCCCGCCTCTTAGCCTCATCTCGCCGGGGCGTGGGCAGGGCCGTCCTGGGCAAAGGGAGTACCGGGCGCCGACGGGGGTCTGGGCGCGCCACCCGCCGGATGCGGCCACCGGAGGGCTGTGTCCCGCCGCATCGGATTGGCTCACGGGCATTAGGCCGTGACACAGCACGGGAGTCCACCCGTTGTGTTACGGGCTATTTCTCAGCGAGCTCGTCGGCGTCCATCCTCGCGAGCACGGCGTCGAGCACGGCGTATTCGGCCTCCTCGATCGTCGCGTACGCGTAGTCGATCGCGAACAGCGCGTCCTCTTCGGCGATGTCGGCGTCTCTCTCTGCGCTCTTGGCGTCGAGCTCGGCCTTCTTGGCGTCGATGTTCTGGCGCACCTTGGCGATGTGGTCATCCCATGAGCTCTGCAGGTCGTTCCACGATGCAGAGATCCTGGCCTCGGTCGCGCCGGCGGTGTCGCGCAGTCGGTCGGCCTGCGCCTGTGCCTCCGCCCTCGCCTCGTCTGCAGACTTCTGAACGTCGGCCTTCGCCTGGTTGCGGGCTGCGGCGGCCCGTTCCTCGGCCTTTTTCGCCCGCGCCGAAAGCTTCGACATTCTCTCGGCGACGGTGGTCTCGTCGGCGACGGTCATGGTGTCCTCCAATCGTTGGGTCACCACCCGCTCGATCCGCGATCCGTGATGCCAAACCCGCCTCGATCTTGCAGACGCTTTCCACCGCCCTCTTTCCGCACAGTCACCAGACGGGAACCCCCAGCCGCTCCGACTGGGTTAGCGTCCGCGCTAGGTTCCCTGTTCATCGACCGGAGGGGGACTACGATGGCGACCTGCGTCCGATGCGACGAAGAGTTCGAGCTGGTAGCCGAGTGGCATCGCAGTTTCACGGAGGCCACGGGGGAGCGCGTCACCTTGGTCTACAGGAGCTTGGTCTGCGACGACTGCCTCACCGAGTCAGAAGTTGGACAGCGAGAGAAGTGGGCAATGGGAGATCCAATAGACCCGGCTCTGATGGGTCTTGATCCGAGCCCGGAGCGGCGGGCCAGCGAGGCGCGGGGAGTCTGAAACGGCCATCTTGTCGCCGGCGCGACTGCGCCTTAGGCTCGAGTTCGGGCCGGGCAGGGGTGCAGCCGGTCGGGTTCAGCTAATCGCCCGGGCCTTGGGGAGTCGTGGCCGCGGGTGGCTTTTCGCCACTTGGCGTATTCGACTGGGGTCGTCTTAGGGAATTCCTTGCGGCCCGCGCCTCGGCCTGAAGGGTGCAGGGCGGGGACGGGCTCGCCGGAGGACTGGTTCGCCCCGGGCTTCGTGCCCGAAGTCCGCCCGTAGACATTTCTCGGTCAGCCTGCGTTAGAAACCCGACGAGGCCGGCGGGAGTCTTGACGCAAGAACAACGCAAGAACGTCGCCGCGATCCCGGATTCGGGATCGGCATGGTTGCTAGGCCCGGATGGCAGCGATCCCGCATGGGCTGTGGCGTTCCGGGCCGGTTGTCGTCGAACGTCGCTGAGACGCACACGGGTCTTCGCGGCTTCCCAAGCCAAGGGTCGCGGTTTCGAGAAGGAAGCGGACGACGGGGCTCGCTTCGCTCTCGCCAGAGAACTGACCCGATCAGTCGCTGTGAGGGCCTGGGGATAGAGAGGGGAACCATCGTGAAAAAGGGAATCACCGTGATCGCCGCGCTCATTGCAGTGCTCGCGGTCACATCCGGCGCATTCGCTGCCAACCACTACCTGATCACGTCGTCCAGCCAGATCAAGAGCGGCGCCATCGCGCTCTCCGATCTCTCGTCCAACGCGCGCACGGCGCTCAAGGGCAAGCCCGGGCTGACCGGCGCGTTCTACGCGACCGCGTTCTACAACGCGGGCGACACCAACGAGGGGGCCATCGCCACCGTGGCGTGCGACGCCACGAAGACCGACTACGTCGCCATCTCCGGTGGCGTGCAGGTGCTCGGCCTCGATGAGGGCGCGAACAGCCGCAACACCCCGGTGTCGTCCTCGTTCCCCGGTCGCATGGACTGGGGCACGAATGCCCCGAAGCCGGGTCGCCTCGACGGCTGGATCGTCCAGTTCGGCGGCAACGCCGGAGCGACCCCGGACAAGGCTCCCGAGAAGATCAAGGTCTGGGCGCTCTGCGTGCCCGGTGCCAGCATCCCGGTGAACCAGATCTACCAGCAGGTCGGCTGATCCACAACTAGCGCAACACCAGCTCCACACGAACGCGAAGGGTGCCGGCGACGGCGCCCTTCGCGTTTCCGCGATACGTGACAGACCATTGTCGGTCGATCACACTGTCGGGATGGCTCCAACGGCTGGCGGGCTGGCGGTCGGCGGCGACGTCGAGCAGGCGCTCGCCGACATACCCGTCCCGAGCTACGTCCTCGACACGGCCGGGGTCGTCCAGTGGATCAACCCTGCGGCCGAGCGCCTCCTCGGCGACGTCCGCGGCCGGCACTTCACGTCGGTTGTCGGCCCTGAGGATCGGGCGCGGGCGCGGGAGCTCTTCGCCCGCAAGGTGCTCGGCACGACCGCGGCGACCGAGACGAGCGGGGTCTTCGTCTCGACCGACGGAACCCGCGTCGCGCTGGAGGTCAGCGCCGTGCCGCTGATGGGCGGCGAGCGCGTGGTCGGCGTCTTCGGGCTTCTGACCGGCCCGCTCGACGAGGAGGCGAGCACGCCGCCCGCGCACCTGACGCCCCGTCAGGCCGAGGTGCTGCGTCTCCTCGAGCAGGGACGCTCGACGAAGCAGATCGCGCAGGAGCTCCACCTGAGCGCGGAGACGGTTCGGAACCATGTACGCCATCTGCTGCGAGCCCTCGGAGTGAACTCGCGTCTCGAAGCCGTCGCCGCCGCCCGACATCGCCGAGGCTTCGGAAGCGCGCGTAAGCTAGACCACGGATCAGCTCTGCGCGGGGAAGATCCCCTGGAGCGCAATGATGTAGTTCAGGCTCAGATAGGGCTGCCGGTTCTCGTGCCCCTCGCCGCCGCCCGTCCGGCCGATCATCGCCGCTTTCATACGGACGTTTCGCTCCGCGGCGTACGCGCCTCCGCCAGCCGGGAACGCCGTCGCCGGGTTCTTCGTCGTGCTGGCAGCGCTGCTCGCGTGGACGGCGTGGGCGTGTCCTGGGAGCTGGCGCGTCGTCAGCTCGACCGTCTCCTGCCCGCCCGTCGCGCCGAGCGGGTAGCTCGATCCGGCGGGGGGCTGGCCGGCGCCGATCGGAATACGTCCGCGCAGGTCAGGGAGGGCGAACGTCGTCCGTCCGTCTCCGCCATATGTCGTCCCGAGCAGAGCGAAGAGCGCCTGGTTCTGGTTGATCGGCAACAGTTGCCCCGCGCAGATCGCCCAGCCTCGGGGAGCGAAGTTGAAGGGAACGAGTCGGATCTCACCGATGAACGGATCCATGTCGAGCCTCCCGAATCGCTGTTGGCGGCCGCTGGCCGCAGTGGACGACCGAAAGTGTCCCGGAGCGCGGGAGCAAGCGCGTTCATGGAGCTCTCAAGGAGAGAACGGGGGCGGACCGGACGCCCGCCCCCGTCGCTCAACTTGCCCTCGAAGCCGGAACCTAGAAGTTCCCGCGGATCTCCCCGCCCGGGAGATCGCCCGGGCCCGTACCGGCAGGGGGCACGCCGTCGTTCGTGTGCACGTTGACGTACGCGTTGCCGGAGTTCAGAGCCTCGACCAGCGCCGAGAGCGGCTGACCGGCAAGCGGCCCGACGAGATTCGCCGCTGTAATCGTGCCCTCCGCGATTACACCGTTCGCGGTCCCACCTGCAGGCGCAGCGGGGCCGAAGAGGAACGCGACCACAGGCCCGTTCACGCCGGGCGGACCGACGTGGATGTGCGCCGCAACGGGGTTGTCCAGGTTGGCGACGATCAGCATGTAGTCGAGCGAGGTGCCGTCTGCGCTCAGCTTGAAGATCGCCTGACCGTTCGCCAGCGAGGCGTTCGCCGGTACCTCCGTGTCGCCGTTCAAGTGAACCGAGTAGTTTCGGTTCTCTCCGGCCGCCGCCAGTCCGGCTACCGCTAGAAGCAGCAGCAGCAAGACGGCGCCGGCGCCAAAGACCTTCCGCATGTGTATCTCCCCTTTCATCCCGTGCGAGACCCGGCTGGCACGGGACTGTAGCGCGCCTCAGCCGTCCCGCCAAGACGGATTCCGGCCCGGGGGACTGAGCCGGGACGGCCGGGCGACCCCCGCGCCTCGAGCGCGGGCGTTCGGCAACCGGTCTGGCCTGGCACGCGAATGAGCGCGCAGAGACGTTCCCCAGCTGAAAGGAGTAGGCATGACCCGCCTTCGTCGCCTGGGACTGGCCGTCGTGGTCGGCGTGCTCGTCACGCTGCCGACGGCAGGATCCGCGCTCGCCGGTATCACCTTCAACGGGATCGACTGACCGACCCGCCACACCAAAGGGGGCCGCTCACAGCGGCCCCCTTTCATCCATCGGCTCGGACAATCGCCGGTGTCCTCAAGGACTGTTGCCCGGCGCCCGGGAAGGCCTCGCTGCGTGGCTAGCGGAGCGAAATCGCCACCTGCTCCATGAGGTCCATCGCGTCCTGCATGCCGGCTTCCATTCCGGAGTTGATGTGCCCGTCGCGGTGGTCCTTGTTCTCGTGCTGGACGAGGATCTCGAGGGTCGTGCGCCCGTCCACCTCGGTGAGCGTCAGGGTGTTCACCGCCTCCCCCTCGGGGAAGCCCTCGTAGACCTCGGTCGACACGATCCGCTCGTGCGGGACGATCTCCCGGTACTCGCCGTGGAAGGCGACCTCGAAGCCGTCGGGAGTCACCATCACCCACCGCCAGGTGCCACCGACTCGGAAGTCGATCTCGGCGATCGTCATCTCCCCGCGATTGGCGTGCCACCAGCGCTTGACCAGCTCGGGGTTCGTCCACGCTTCCCAGACGAGGTGCCTGGGCGCCTCGAACTCCCGCGTGATCAGGATCTGCTCGTCCGTCGGCAGAGTCACCACTGCCGTTCCGCTACTCGTTGCCATCACCGGCTCCTTTCTCGATGTCCTTGAGGTCTGCCAGCACGTCGTCCAGCCGGTCGAACCGCTCCGACCAGGACTGCTCGTAGGCCTTCACCCAGTCGTGGATTGGCTTGAGCGCCCGGCCGTTGAGCCGGTACAGCCGCTGCCGTCCGTCCTCGCGCACGTCCACCGCCCCCACTTCTCGAAGGACCCGCAGGTGCTTGGAGACCTGCGGTTGGGCCAGGCCGAGCACGGCGACGATGTCGTTCACGGGGCGCTCGCCGCCGGCGAGGACGTCCAGGATCTGACGCCGCCGGGGCTCGGCTACCGCGTTGAACGCGTCTGCTGTCGTCGCTGCGCGTGCCATGCCGCGGACTATATATACCGATATAGGAATATGTCAACCCGAGGCCGTATGCCGCACCCGGCGGGGAGCGGCTACTCGCCGTACGCGACGGTGGTGAAGAGCGTGTACCCGCCGGCGGTCGTGTCCAGCCGGGAGTGCTGGAGCACCACGGGGACGTCGCTCTCGACCGCGTAGGCGAACGGTTTCCCGCGCGGCAGCTCGACCCCGACGTCGGCCTCCCGGTCGAGGCGCACGTGCCACGTGCGCCTCGCGCCGAGGGCAAGGATCACGGGCCCGAGCGGCTCGCGATCCTCGAAGTAGAAGGTGAGCTCCACCCGGGCGTCCTCGTCCGAGACGTTGAGGAGGCAGGCCGCTTCGTGGCTCTCGATCCCGTGCGAGGACTCCGCGGGCAGGTACCCGTCCGGGACGAACCAGCGGCGTTTTCCGGCTGCTTTCACTTTGGCATCATTCGAAAAGGCGGAGGGGCGGGAATCTCAACGACTCCCGCCTCTCCCCAGCCACTCGACTTCTAGAAGTCGTAGTCGTCGATGTTCTCCGGAGTGAAGACCAACAGCTCCGGTGCGTAGACGATCCCGTCGTCCTCGACAGTGATCTCGCCGAGCCGACCGGCTTCGAAGGTCTCGCCCGGCTCGCCGGTGATGTCGCCCGCGAGGATCGCGTGGGCGGCGTACGCGGCGAGATAGCCGATGTCCTGGAAGTTCCAGAGGGCGTTCTGCTGGACGCAGCCCGACTTCACGAACTCCCGCATCTCGCTCGGCAGGCCGAGGCCGGTGACGATGACCTTGTCGCACAGGTTCTGCTGCGTGACCACCTGCGCCGCGGCCGCGATGCCCACGGTCGTCGGAGCGATGATGCACTTGAGGTCGGGGTAGGCCTGCAGGAGCCCCTGGGCCTCCTCAGTGGACTTCGTCGGATCGTCGTCGCCGTACACGGTCGTGACGAGCTCCATGTCCGCGTACTTCGGGTCCTCGAGGGTCTTCTCCATGACCTCGATCCACGCGTTCTGGTTCGTCGCGGTCGCGGCCGCCGAGAGAATGGCGATCTGGCCCGAGTAGTCGATCTGCGAGCCGCACATCTCGATCTGCGTCTCGCCCACCGCCTGTGGCGACGGCGTGCTCGCGAACATGGCCCGGGCATCCGGGTTCACGTCGGAGTCGAACGTGACCGTCTTGATCCCCTTGGCCTCCGCCGATTGGAGTGCGGGCACGAGGGCGTCGGGGTCGTTCGCCGAGATGAGCAGCGCGTCCGGCCCCTGCGCGATCGCGGCGTTGATCACCTCCACCTGCTGCTGGGCGTCGGCCTCGGTCGAGCCGTTGAACTCGGTCGTGTCTCCGAGCTCCTCCGCGGCCTCCTGCATGCCGGCGTTCGTGAGGTCGAAGACCGGGTTGCCGACGTTCTTCGGGATCATGTAGAGGCTGAAGCCACCCTCCCCGCCGCCCCCGCCGTCGGTCGCCGCTCCCGTCGCCGCCGGCGTGGCCTCGTCGTCATCGTCGTCGCCGCCGCAGCCGGCGGCCACCGCGAGCGCGAGCATGAGGGCAAGGAGCGCAAGGATCGAGATCGCGTCCTTCCTTTTCCGCATCACCTAACTCCTTTCGTCGTTTCCCCCTCGACTGTGGGCTGGGACTCCCGCTACGTCGCTTGTTGCTCGCGCGCCTCCTTTCGCTCGAAACGCTCGACGAGGCGCCGGCCGAGCCCTTGCTCCCGCGCACTGCGGAGCAGGTTGCCAACGAGGATCGCGCCGAGCAGCAGGCCTCCGATGACGATGCTCTGGGTATCGCCGGAGATGTTCGCGAGGCCCATGCCGTTGCGGAGGACCGCAATCAGGACGACGGCCAGGAAGACGCCGAGGATCGTGCCCGAGCCGCCGAAGATGTTGACGCCGCCGAGGACGACCGCGGCGACGACGTCCAGGAGCGCGGTGGTCGCCGCGTCCGCCTGGGCTGTGGCGAAGTAGGACGCGTAGAGCAGGCCCGAGACCGCGGCCATGAGCCCCGAGATGGCAAATAGCGTGACGCGGAGGCGGTCGACGGGAACTCCCGAGAAGCGCGCGGCCTCGCGGTTCGCGCCGATCGCGTAGACGTAGCGTCCGAACCGCGTTCCGTGGAGGAGGACCGCGAAGACGATCGCGAGCGCGATGAAGATGCCGAGCGCGACCGGGAACACGCTCGAGCCGACGTAGCCGTTCCCGAGCCGCGTGAAGTCTGTCGGGAAGCCGGTGATGCCGGAACTGCCCAGGATGACGAAGGCAAGCCCGCGATAGGCGGCGAGGGTCCCGAGGGTCACCGCCAGGGAGGGCAGGTGGAGCAGTCCCACGAGGACACCGTTGAACAGGCCGAGCCCGGTGCCGACGACGAGCCCGATCAGGCAGGCGAGCCAGAGGTTGACGCCGTGCTGCCACAGGTCGGCGAAGACGACGACGCAGACGGCGAGCGTCGAGGCGACGGAGATGTCGATCTCGCCGGCGATGACGACGAGCGTGAGCCCGAGCGCCATGACCCCGATGACGATGTACGGCTTCATCAGGTCGAGGAGGTTCTCCTTGTCCAGGAAGAAGGGCGAGAGCGTGGCGCTCCACGTGCCGGCGGCGAGGATCAGCAGGACGAGCACGAACTCCCATCGACCGACGACCGAGCGCGCAAGTGCCGCGGCGCGGCTCACGTCGCGGCCTCCGCCTGCGCCGCCTCGCGGGCCTCGCGCCGCCGCCGGCGTCGCAGCGCCTCCTGGAGGCGCTGGGTGACGAGCGCGTCGATCGTCACCGCGGCGACGATCGCGAAGCCCTGGAAGGCGATCTTCCAGAACGGGTTGACCTTGAGGAGCGTGAAGCCGTCGTCGATCACGCCGATGAAGAGCGCCCCGAGGACCGCGCCGAGCACGGTGCCGACGCCGCCGAAGACGTTGACGCCTCCGATCACGACCGCGGAGATGACGTCGAACTCGAAGCCCGACCCGGAGGCCGCGCTCACGTTGGCGAAGCGGGCGGCGTACATGAATCCGCCCAGTCCGGCGAGGGCGCCGCTGATCGTGAAGGCGAGCAGGACGCGCCGGCCGACCGGGATGCCGGAATAGCGCGCCGCCTCCGGATTGGAGCCGATCGCGTAGAAGTCGCGGCCCCAGTGCGTCCAGCGGAGGACAGCCGCGCCGATCGCCGCGACCACGATCGCGAGGACGGCGAGGGCCGGGATCCCGAGGATGTCGCGAAAGGCGAACGTCTTGAATGAGCTCGGCAGCTCGAAGGCAAGCACCTGCGATCCGCCGGAGACCTCGAACACCAGGCCGCGATAGACGTACAGGGTTCCGAGGGTCGCGATGATCGCGGGCACCTTGCCGACCGTCACGAGGAGCCCGTTGAAGAGCCCGCAACCGATGCCGACGCCGACGGCCAGCGCGGCCGCCGCGATCACGGGCAGGCCCGGGTGTGCGGAGAGCGTGTCCGCGCTGATGAAGGCGGACAGACCGACGATCGAGCCGACCGAGAGATCGATGTTCCGCGTCAGCACGACCATCGTCTGGCCAACGGCCACGACGACGACCGTCGCCACGTTGAGGGCGATGTTCCGCCAGTTGCCCGAGGTGAGGAAGGCGTCGGAGCGGAGGGCGAAGAAGGCGATGGCCACGAGAAGCGCCACGGCGATGCCGAGCTCCCGCAGCCGGAAGGCCGTCACGGCGAGCGTGTGGAGCGAGACCGCGGGAGCGGGTCGGCTCACGCGGCCTCCTCCGTCTCGACGCCGGTCGCTGCGTCCATGATCCGCTCCGATGTCGCTCCGTCCCGGTCCAGCTCGGCGGCCACCCGCCCCTCGCGGAGCACGACGATCCGGTCGCTCATCCCGAGCACCTCGGGCAGCTCCGACGAGATGAGGACGATCGCCAGCCCTTGCGTCGCGAGATGGGAGATCGTGCGGTGCACGTCCGCCTTTGCGCCCACGTCGACTCCCCGAGTCGGCTCGTCGAGGATGAGAACACGCGGCTCGGCGGCGAGCCACTTGGAGAGGACGACCTTCTGTTGATTGCCGCCGGAGAGCGTGTGCACCGCCTGGCTCGACGAGGACGCTTTGATGCGGAGCTGGTCGATGAACTTCCGCGCCAGGCGCCGCTCGAGCCAGGGGCGCAGGAACCCTGCGCGCGTCAGCTGGGGCAGGACGGCCATGGACGTGTTCGTCGCGATCGACATGGCCTGCACGAGTCCCTGGCCGAGGCGGTCCTCGGGGAGGTACGCGAGCCCGTGGCGCAGCGCCCGGCGGGGCGACCGTGGCCGGAAGCCCGATCCGGCGAGGAGGACCTCCCCTTCGTCGTAGGGGTCGATCCCGAAGAGGCTGCGCGCGATCTCGGTGCGGCCCGCGCCGACCAGGCCGGCCAGGCCGAGGATCTCGCCACGGCGCACCGCGAACGAGACGTCGGCGAAGACCCCGTGGCGGGTGAAGCCGCGCACCTCGAGGGCCACCTCCCCGATCTCCGCCTCCTCCTTGGGGAAGAGCGCGTCGAGCGGGCGTCCCACCATGAGCCGGACGATCTCGGAGTGCGAGAGCTCGCCCGCCGGGCGCGTGGCGACGTGGTGGCCGTCACGGAGCACCGTGACGACGTCCGAGATCGCGCTCACCTCCTCGAGGCGGTGGCTGATGAAGACGAGGGCGACGCCGCGGTCGCGCAGGCCGCGTGCGACGCGGAACAGGTTCTCGACCTCGCGAGGGGAGAGCGCGGCCGTCGGCTCGTCCATGATCAGCACCCGCGCGTTCGTCGACAGCGCCTTGGCGATCTCCAGCAGCTGCCGGTCGGCCACACCCAGACCCCGGACCGGCGTGTCGGGCGCGAAGTCGACACCGAGCTCGTCGAGCACCGCCGCAGCGTCCCGGTTCATCTGCGACCAGTCGACCGAGCCGAGGAGCCCGCGGGGGCGGCGCCCTGCGAAGATGTTCTCGGCGACGGACAGGTCGAGGAAGACCGACGGCTCCTGGTACATGGCGGCGATGCCAAGAGCCTGCGCCGTGTGCGTCCCGCGGATCCGCTGCTCCTCGCCCGCGAAGAAGATCTCGCCGGAGTCCGGCTCGTGGACGCCCGTGAGGATCTTGACGAGCGTCGACTTCCCGGCGCCGTTCTCCCCGACGAGCGCGTGGATCTCGCCGGCTCTGAGCTCGAGGTCGACCTCGCTCAGCGCCTGGACGCCGCCGAAGCTGCGGGAGACGCCGCGGAGCTCGACGAGTGGGGGCGCCGGCGTGCTCATCGTGGGTACGCGGCGCTGAAGCCGCCGTCGACGTTGACGACGTTCCCGGTCGACTTCGCCGCCCGCTCGGAGGCGAGGAACGCGATCGCTTCGGCGACGTCCTCCGCATAGACGTTGACGTCGAGGGTCGTGCGGCTCCGATAGAAGGCGGGCAGCTCCTCCTCGGCGACCCCGTACGTGCTCGCGCGCTCGGCCTTCCACTCCGAGGACCAGATTCCCGAGCCCTCGATCACGGCGTCGGGGTTGACGGTGTTGACCCGGATGCCGTGCTCGCCCCCTTCCTCGGCCAGGCAGCGCGCCAGGTGGAGCGAGGCGGCCTTGGCGGAGGAGTATGCGGTCGCGTTGGCGCCGGCGACGAGGGCGTTCTTCGAGCCGACGAAGACGATCGCGCCGCCGCGGCCCTGCGCCATCAGCACGCGGAAGGCTTCGCGCGCCGCGAGGAAGTAGCCGCGCACGAGGACGGCGTGGTTTCGCTCCCACTCGTCGACGGTGGTCTCCGTCACCGGCGCGCTGGTCGCGAGCCCGGCCGAGGCGACGAGGATGTCGATGCCGCCGAAGGCGAGGACCGTCTGTCGCATCATCTCGGCCACCGCCGCCTCATCGGTGACGTCGACCTGCACCGAGGCTGCGCGGCCGTCGCCGTAGGCGGAGGCGATCTCGGCGGCGACCTCCTCGGAGCCCCGGGCGTTCAGGTCGGCGACGGCGACATGGGCGCCCCGCGCGGCGAGGAGCCGGGCGGTCGCCCGCCCGATCCCGCTCGCCGCGCCGACGATCAGTGCCACCCGCCCGGCGAGCTCGCCCGCGGCCGGCGCCTGGGCGAGCTTGTAGCGCTCGAGCGGCCAGTACTCGATCGCGAACGCCTCCGCCTCGCTCAGCGAGCGGAAGCCGCCGAGCGCATCCGCGGCGTCCTCGACCGCGACGGCACGGCGATAGAGGTCCCGCGAGAGCCGCGCGCGGGGGGCGTCGGCACCGCTCGTGACGATCCCGACCCCGGGCACGAGCACCACGCGCGGGCCCGCAGGGTCGATGGGGAACGGGCGACTCTCCTCGGTCAGGTTGCGCTCGTAGTACTCCCGGTACCAGGCCGCGTACTCGGCGACCCCGTTTCGGAAGGCGGCCCGCAGCTCGTCGGGGCCGTCGCGCGCCGGGTCGAATCCGACCACGAGAGGCTTGTGCTTCGTGTGGATGAGGTGGTCGGGGCACGGCGCGCCGACCTGGCTCACCTCGGGCGCCCTCCTCGCTGTGGCGAACGCGACAGCCTCCGGGCTGCGGTCGACCCGGAGCACGACACCGCGGGAGTCGGCGAGGAGGGCGCCACGGAGGGTGGGCAGGGCCGCCGCGAGGAGGTCTTCTGCGTCCTGGTCGTCGAGTGGCTGAGCCACCGGGCCGCCGAGCCCGAAGCGTGACCCGCCCGCCTGCCGGATGGCTTCCGCTGCGCGGGTGACGAACTCGAGCGTGGCGGCGTAGCTCTCGGCGCCGGTCTCGCCCCACGTGACGAGGCCGTGCTTCTCGAGGAGGACGGCGCGCGCGTCGGGCGCGGCGGAGAGGAGCTCCGCGATCCGCTTCGACATCGAGAACCCGGGGCGCTGGTAGTCCAGCCAGACCGCCTCGCCGCCGAAAGCCTCGTTGGCGAGCCGGCGCCCGTCGGGCGAGGAGGTGAGCGCGATCACGGCGTCCGGATGCGTGTGGTCGACGTGCGCCGCGCCGACGAAGGCGTGCAGGAGCGTCTCGATCGACGGCCTGGGCTGGTCGGGCCCGAGCGCGCAGCGGAGGAGGTAGTCGACCATCTCCGCGTCGTCCATCCGCTCGCGGTCGACGAGCGGCAGTATGTCGTCCAGACGGAGGGCGGCGAAGCCGGCGGGCATGATCGTCGCCAGGTCGGTGCCCGAGCCCTTGACCCAGAGGACGCGCGTCTCTCGGCCCAGATGGTCGGTGGCGGTGCCCTTTGCCGACGTGTTCCCGCCGCCCTGGTTCGCGAGCGCGCGATCGGCTCCGAGCAGGTTCGATCGATAGACGAGCCCCTCGAGGGTGCCGAGACCGGCGGCGGCAGTCTCGTCCCAGAGGTCGGCGGGGCGCTCGATGCCGCGAAGGACGCCGGTGGTCTCGTTCACGCCCCGACCTCCTCACGCTTCGACGCCTCGCCGAGGAGCCGGAACCGCTCCCATGCCTCGCGCCATTCGGCGGAGTCGTCGGGCTCGTACTCGATGGGCACGAAGGAGGCGCGCACGAGCTCGCGGGCCTCGTCGAGCGACGCGAGCTCGCCGAGGGCGATCGCCTGCACGACGAGGTTCCCGATCTCGGCGGCCTCGACCGGGCCGGCGAGGACGGGGAGACCGGCGGCGCTGGCGGTCCAACGGCAGAGAAGCTCGTTCTTGGCGCCGCCGCCGACGATGTGCACCTCCGGAGGCGCCTGGCCGGTCGCGTCCTGCAGGAGGCGGATGACCCGCGCGTGGCCGAGTGCAATGCTCTCGAGGAGGCAGCGGACGACGCTCGCAGGCTCCGTCGGCTGGTCCTGCCCCGTCGCGGCGCAGTACTCGCGTATCCGCCGGGGCATGTCGCCCGGCTGTGCGAAGCCGGGGTCGTCCGGGTCGATCAGCGGTCCGAGCGCCGGAGCGTCGTGCGCCAACGCGACGAGCTCGTCGAAGGCGTAGGCGTGTCCCTCGAGCTCCCAGGCCCGCCGGCACTCGTGCAGGAGCCAGAGCCCGGTGACGTTGCGGAGGAGCCGGATGGTGCCGGCCACGCCGCCTTCGTTCGTCAGGTTCGCGGCAAACGTCCGGTCGTCGATCAGAGGCCGGTCGAGCTCGAGCCCGACACACGACCACGTGCCGGCGCTGATGTAGACCGACCCGGGCTCGCGGAAGGGCACGGCGGCGACGGCCGAGCCCGTGTCGTGCGTCGCCGGCGCGATCACGGCGGGGCCCGCGAGGCCGAGCTCCTCGCCGAGCTCCCCGAGCACGGTTCCCGGAGGGACGACCTCGGGCAACAGGCCGGTGGGAATCTCCAGGCGCTCGAGCAGGTCGACCGCCCATGTGCCCTCGTGGGCGTCGAAGAACTGTGTGGTGGTCGCGTTCGTCCGTTCGCTGACGGGCCGGCCGCCCAGCCAGTAGTGCATCAGGTCCGGGATGAGGAGCAGGGTGTGCGCGACTCCGAGGACCGGGTCGCGATCGGCGGCCAGCGCCGCGAGCTCGTAGATGCTGTTGATCGGCATGAGCTGAATCCCGGTGCGCTCGTACAGCTCGCGCCCGGGCACTCGCTCGTGCAGTCGGCCGGCAACGTCGAGGCGATGCCGGTCGCGGTAGTGCGTGGGGTTCTGGAGCAGCCGGCCCGAGCGGTCGAGCAGGGCGAAGTCGACCCCCCAGGAATCCACGCCGACCGAGTCGAGCGAGCCGCCTTCGCGGGCCGCCGCGCGCAGGCCCTCCGCGACGTCGCCGAAGAGGCGCAGGACGTCCCACTGGAGCCTGCCACGCGTCTGCACGGGGACGTTCGGGAAGCGGTGGACCTCGGTGACCGCGAGCCGCTCGCCGTCGTAGCGCCCCAGCGCGACTCGCCCGCTCTGGGCGCCGAGGTCGACGGCGGCCATCGTCGCCATCAGGCGGTTTCCTCGGCCGTCTGCCGTACCCGGTGCAGGCCGGGGCGCGCGGGAGGACGAGCCCGCTCGGTCGGCTCGACGGTCGCGATCTCGACCCCACGATCGCGCCACGCGTCGACCTCCTCGGCGGGCGCGCTCGAGTCGGTCACGATCCCGTCGACCTGCTCCGTGGCTACGAACGGCAGGAGTGCCGTCCGGTGCCACTTCGTCCCGTCGAGGATGCCGATGACGCGCTCGCACGCGTCGGCCATCTCCCGCTTGATCCGCACCTCGTCCGGGTTCAGGTCCATGAGGCCGCGGTCGAGGCTGAGGCCGCGCGCCCCCAGGAATCCCTTGCTGATGCGGGTGGCGCGCAGGACGTCGGCGCCGAGATCGCCGACCAGGGACATGGCGTGCAGGCGGAGCATCCCGCCGGTCACGAGCACGGTGATGCCCGGTGCGTCGGCGAGGGCGGCCGCGATCAGGAGGCCGTTGGTGACGACGACCAGCTCCTGCTTCGCCCGGAGCTCGAGCGCGAGGTAGTAGGCGGTGGTGCTCGAGTCGAGCGCGACGGCCTCGCCTTCCTCGACCATCGCGGCGGCGGCGGTGGCAATCGCCTGCTTCCGCTCGACCTCGAGGCGGAGCCGGAAGTCGAAGCCGAGCTCGGACTGCCCGCGCTGCAGCGGGCGGACGCCGCCCCGCACGCGGGCGACGAGGCCCTGGCGGGCGAGCGCGGAGAGGTCGCTGCGGACGGTGACCTCCGAAACCGCAAACGTTTTCGCAAGTTCCGAAACGTGAACGGAATCGCGCGTCTCGAGCATGCGCAGGACTTCCTGCATCCGCTCGTCTTGCGACAGATTCGCCACGCCCTGGGCCATACAGCTCCCCTCGCCGGTGCTGTGCTCCCTCGCGGAACCCGCGTGGCGACCTTACGACAGGCTGTCGGAGATTGTCAATACCTTCGATTCTTCTTGCGAAGCTGAGTGGAACGAAAGCAGCCGAGCTCAGCCGCGGAGAAGGACCAGCTCGAGCCGGCGCGGCCCGTGCACGCCCTCGACGCGGGAGAGCTCGATGTCGGAGGTCGCGGACGGCCCGGACACGAACGTGACCGGGCGCCCCGACTCGCGTAGGCCGCCTGCGAGCCGGCGGATCGCGGCAGGGACGCCGTCCACGATCTGCGATTCCTCGACGACGCAGAGATGGAAGTCCGGGACGAGGGTGAGCGCTCGCCTACCCTGGCGCGGGCCCGCGTCGAGGACGAGGGTGCCGGTCTCCGCGATCGCGAGCGCGCAGCCGGTGATCGCGCCGGCGATCGCGTCGAGCTCGCGGACGCCGAGCGCGGTGTCGGGGACGGCGTCGAGCTCCGGGGGTAGCCAGTCGGCGGGGAGATCCCCAGGGACGGCGACGCGGGTGACGCCGTGGGTGCGGCATGCCTCGCCGACCGCCGCGGCCACCTCGTCGGCGCGGGCGATCCGGACGCCGGCCCCGTAGTCGGCCACGCGCTCGAGGAAGCGCTCGACGGCGCCGGCGGCCTCCTGCTCGCGGTACGCGCGGGCGACGGTGACGTCGTCGGGCCGCTCGGCAGGGGGCACGTCGGCGAGCGCCCGCCGGATGCGGCCGAGGATCTCCTCGCGCGCCGCGCTCATCGCGAGGCCCACCAGTCGCGGAAGGTCTGCCGCGCGACGGGGCGGAGGTCGCGGGTCTCCGTCCAGGCGGAGAGCCCCGGAAGGCGCCGGATGCGTCCGCCGCGCACGAAGGGACGCCCCGCAAGCCGGCCGATGCGCTGGGCGAGCCGGAAGCGCCGCTCGCCGGAGAAGACCCACGCGAGCGTGCGCATCGCCAGCCGTTCGCCGCGCGAGGGCGGCGCCTCGGCGACGACTCGTCCGCGGAGATGGACCAGCACCTCCGGGATGTCGATCTTGACGGGGCATACCTCGTAGCAGGCGCCGCAGAGGCTGGAGGCGTACGGCAGCGAGCCGGCGTTCTCGATGCCGCGGAGCTGCGGGGTGAGGATCGCCCCGATCGGCCCGGGATAGACCGACTCGTAGGCGTGGCCGCCGGTCCGCTTGTACACCGGGCAGACGTTGAGGCAGGCGCTGCAGCGGATGCAGGCGAGCGTCTGCCGGCCGACCTCGTCGGCCAGCACGTCCGTCCGGCCGGCGTCAACGAGCACGACGTGGAAGTCCTGCGGCCCGTCCCCCGGCGTCACGCCGGTCCACAGCGACGTGTACGGGTTCATGCGCTCGCCTGTCGAGGAGCGGGGAGGAGCTGAAGGTAGACCTCGAGGTCCTCTGGCGCCGGGACGAGCTTCTCGATCCCGACCACCGTGATCAGCGTGTTCGGCAGAGTCGTGCAGAAGCGGCCGTTGCCCTCGGACTCGACGATGCAGACCGTGCCCGTCTCGGCGATGGCGAAGTTCGCGCCGCTCACGGCGACCCGCGCCCGCAGGAAGCGCTCGCGCAGGTGCAGCCGCGCCGCCTCGGCGAGCTCGCGCGGTTCCTCCGAGAGCGTCGGGAGGTCGAGCTCGCGGCGGAAGAGGTCACGGATCTCGACGCGGTTCTTGTGGATCGCCGGCACGAGGATGTGGGACGACTCCTCGCCCGCGAGCTGGCAGATCAGCTCCGCGAGGTCGGTCTCGATGACGTCGATCCCGGCCGCCGCCAGCCGCTCGTTCAGCCTGATCTCGTCCGTTGTCAGGGACTTCACCTTCACGACCTCGCGCTCGCCGGTCGCGGCGACGAGGTCGGCCACGACGCGGCACGCCTCCTCGGCGTCGCGCGCCCAGTGCACCGTTCCCCCGGCGCGCCCGACCGCATCCTCGAACTGAAGGAGGTACTCGTCCAGGTGGCGGAGCACTCGCTCCTTCAGCGCGCGGCCGGCCTCCCGCAGCTCCTCCCAGTCGGGCCGCTCGGCGACCACCGCCGCGCGCTTCGCGCGGATGGTGTGCGTGGCGACCCAGAGGTTGCGGCGCAGCTGCTCGTCGCGGAGCGCCTCGCGGGCTGCGGCGGGGAAGCCCTCGCTCACGCCTCGGCCGCCAGGATCTCGGCGAGGTGGGCCGTCCGCACGCCAGAGCCGCTCCGGGAAAGGGCTCCGCCGATGTGGAGGAGGCAGGAGTTGTCGGCAGCGGCGCAGACGTCGGCTCCCGTGTCGACGATGCTCCGCACCTTGTCCGACAGGATCGCGGCCGAGGTGTCCGCGTTCTTGACGGCGAACGTCCCCCCGAACCCGCAGCACTCGCTCGCCTCGGGCAGGTCGACGAGCTCGAGCCCTCGTACCGCCCGGAGCAGGCGCAGCGGCGAGTCGCCGACGCGCAGCATCCGCAGCGAGTGGCAGGTGGGGTGGTAGGTCACCCGCCGGGGGAAGGTCGCGCCGACGTCCTCGACCCCGAGGCGGCCGACGAGCAGCTCGCTCAGCTCGAGCACCCGCGGCGCGAGCGCCTCGACCTCTCGTTCGAACGCGGCGTCACCCTTCGCGAGGGCCGGATAGAGCTCGCGGACGGTCCCGACGCACGAGGCCGAGGGCGCGACGATCACCTCGGCGTCCCGGAAGACGCGGACGAACCTCCGCGCGAGCTCCAGGGCCTCGTCCCGGTAGCCGGTGTTCAGGTGCATCTGCCCGCAGCAGGTCTGCTCGCGCCGGAACTCGACCTCGTGGCCCAGCCGTTCGAGCACGCGGACGACCGCCTTGCCGGTCTCGGGCGCGAGCGTGTCCGTCAGGCAGGTGACGAAGAGCGAGATCCTCACCGGCGCTCCATCATCGCATCGACCGGGGCCGGGCCATGCGTCAGACTAGGAGCGCATGAGCGACGAGCCGCTTCTCGCCGAGCTCCGCCGGCTCGAGATCGAGACGCCGTCGTGGGGCTACGGCAACTCGGGAACCCGCTTCCACGTGTACCCGTGGCCCGGGGCCGCGCGCAGCGTCTGGGAGCGAATCGCGGACGCCGGGCTCGTCCACAAGCTGACCGGCGCCTGCCCGAGCGTGGCCGTCCACATCCCCTGGGACCGCGTCGACGACTGGCCCGAGCTGCGGGCGTACGCGGAGGAGCAGGGGATCCGGATCGGCGCCGTGAACCCGAACCTCTTCGGAGACGACGCCTACCGGCTCGGCAGCCTCTGCCACCCGGACCCGGCGGTGCGGCGACAGGGCCTCGACCACTGTCTCGAGTGCATCGAGATCGCATCCCAGGTGGGCTCGTCAGCGCTCAGCCTCTGGCTCGCCGACGGCACGAACTACCCTGGGCAGGACGGCCTTCGCGCGCGGTACGAGCGGCTCACCTCGTCCCTCGCCGAGCTGTATGCGGCCCTGCCGGCGGGCATGCGACTCCTCGTCGAGTACAAGTTCTTCGAGCCGGCCTTCTACAGCACGGATCTCCCGGACTGGGGGACGGCTGCGCTCATCTGCCGCCGCCTCGGGCCCCAGGCTCAGGTGCTGGTCGACACGGGTCATCACGCACAGGGGACGAACGTGGAGCAGATCGTCGCCCTTCTCCTCGCCGAGGGCCTCCTCGGCGGCTTCCACTTCAACAACCGCAAGTACGCGGACGACGATTTGATGGTCGGCTCGATCGACCCCTTCGAGCTCTTCCGGATCATGCGCGAGCTCGCGGCGGCCCGCTCGGACCCGGCCACCGCCGCCACAGCCGAGGCGGTCGCGCTCATGATCGACCAGTCGCACAACGTCGAGGGCAAGATCGACGCGATGATCCAGTCGGTCATGAACGTCCAGACCGCGTACGCCAAGGCGCTGCTCGTCGACGTCGGCCGGCTCGAGGAGGCACAGGCCGCAGGCGACGTGCTCGGCGCCCACCGCGTCTACATGGATGCCTTCGAGACCGACGTGCGGCCGCTGCTCGCCCGCCTCCGCGAAGCCGTCGGGGTCGAGGCCGACCCGGTCGAGGCCTTCCGCGGCGGGGGCTACGCGGACCGCCTGGCGAAGGAGCGCGGCACCGCCGGGGTCGAGAGCGCCTACGGGCGCCTCTGACGCGGACACACGCGTGATCAAGACGTTCATCGACAAGGTGAAGGAGCTCGGCAGTCGCGTGCGCGCGTTCTACAACGACTCCGACGGCTGGGGGGTCGCGGCCCGGTGGAGCCTCGCGATCGGCCTGTTCCTGCTCGCGCTCGTCATGCTCGTCTTCCTCAGCTGGCTCCTGCGCGGGGCCGGGCTCTGGGGCGACCTCGCCTTCGCCATCCTCGTCACGACGGGCGTGTTCTGGATCATCCGGCGCCTGGCCCAGCCGCTCCTCACCGAGGGGCCGTACGCCGCGCTCTTCCGTGCCTTCGCGACCACGATCTTCGTGCTCGTGGGCGTGCCGGTCGCGTACGTCACCCGACCGGTCGGCGTCGTCCTGCTCTTCCTGCCGATGCTCGCCTGGGCCGGCTTCAGGATCGCGTACCGGTTCTGGAGGAGGCCGGAGCGGAAGCCCGTGTTCTGGCAGGCCGAGGTCGGAGGCGTGCTCCTGCTCGGGCTCGTCCTGCTCGTCGCGCCCGCGGTGGGATCGACGGACCATGTGCCGCGGGCGGTGCCGCCGGCGAACGTCGAGGGCGGCGAGCTCGACGCGGCGATCGCCGAGCGGTTCAGGCCGCTGCTTTTCTTCGACTCGAGCGAGCAGCTCTTTCCCCTCGACATCGAGGACGCCCTCGCGACCCGGCGCGTGAAGATGTGCCGGAAGGCCGTCGGGGACGATTCGTGCGACACGGTCGTCGACCCCGCGGAGATCGACGAGAACCTCGACTACCTGGTCGTCGACGACGCATCCGGAACGCCTCCCGGCGGGGACGGGCGCAGCGCGGTCTACTCCCACGTCGTGCGCCACGAGGGACGGGTCTACGTCGACTACTGGTGGTTCTACTCCCGCAACCCGTCGCCCGTCGCGGGCAAGGTCTTTTGCGGGCCCGGCCTGCGCACGCCGCCTTTTACCTGCCAAGAGCACGTTGGGGACTGGGAGGGCCTGACCGTCGTCCTCGGGCCGTGCGAGGAGCGAGCGGAGGACTGCCAGGACTTCGACGGCGAGCTGCTCGGCCCCGAGGAGGTGCGGTACGGCCAGCACGAGCATGTCGCCGCCTACGATTGGGACAGCGTGCTGAAGCCGTTCTGGGGGGCGTTGCAGGCGCCGACGGCCCCGGCTCTCCGCGAGACGTGGGAGAGCGTGGTCCTGCCGGCCGTCGCCGCGGCGGGGGCGCGCCCAGTCGCCTTCGTCGCCCGCAACAGCCATGCCTCGTATCCGGCCCCTTGCTTCCGGGACTGCAAGCAGCAGACACGAGAGCTTCCCGAGGGCTTGCACGACGGTGCCGTGCCCTGGGTGCACAACGCCGCCTGCGACGAGTGCGCGAAGCCGTTCCCGCTCACGAGCGACGGCGAACCGGCGCTCTGGAACGCGTTTCCGGGCCGCTGGGGCGAGCAGAGCTGCATCCTCGCGGGGGCTTACTGCGACCTGTCCGGCGCCCCGAAGGGGCCGTCGTCGCAGACGCGGTACGACGAGCCGTACAGCGACGAGGTCGTCCCGATCTGCCTGGCCTCGAGCGGGCCATCGCGCCTGCGCCGCTGCTGAGCTAGGCCTCGGAGGCCGGGTTGCCCCAGGTGTGCCAGCGGTCGATCTCGACGAAGACCGTCATGCCCTCGTAGCCTCGGTCCTCGTAGGGCACGCCCTCGTAGCGCTGAGAAAGCGAGTCGATGTCCGCGAGGTCGTCGTCGCTGCGGAAGTCGACCGCGTGACCGACGACGGACACATGCGAGTACCAGTCGTCGCCGAGGACGGTCAGCGCCACCTTGGGGTTCGCGCGGATGTGGCGGAGCCGGTGGCTGTCGTGGCCCATGGAGAGGATGATCCGGCCCTCCCCGTCGATCCCGTACCAGCACGGCGTCGTCACGGGCGTGCCGTCGTCGCGCGAGGTGCCGACGACCGCGTGGCGGGGCTTCTCGACGAAGCTGCGAAGGTCGGGAGGGAGCGGCGCGGCCGGCACCGAGTGGATCTTAGGCGCTAGGCGAGCCAGAGGAGCCGCACGCCCTCGATTCCGAGGACGGGGCGTGGCCGCGGCAAGCCGGCTAGTTGCTGACGAGGCCGGACTGGAGCTGCGCGACGTACGCGTTCAGCTCCTGCTCGCGGCGGTCGAGCCGCTCACGGAGCTCGGCCAGGTCCTGCTCGCTTCGCTCGAGCTCGTCGCGGCGCAGCTGCAGCTGCGAATCGGCACGGACGCGGTGCTCGTCGAGCTCCTGCTCGCGCGCATCGAGCTCGCGGCGGCGCTCCTCGAGGAGCCCTTCGGCCTCGACGAAGGAGCGGTCGCGCTGGGCGACCCACTGCGTCCCCAGCGCCGCGTCGGGATCCAGCAGGTCGCGCTGGAACTGCGCCAGGTCGCGCTCGCGGTCGGCGAGGCGCCGCTGCTCCACCCGGAGCCGGTCGCTCTTCTCGGTGAAGCCCTTCTCGCGGGCGGCCAGCTCGGCCTCGGCCTCGGCGAGCTTCCGGAGGCGCTCCTCGAGGCCCGCGACGGCGGCGTCGACCTCCGTGGCCCGCTCGTTGAGGGTGTCGAGCGCCCGGTCGAGCGCCTGCGTCACCTTCACGGGCATCGGCCCGAGCTCCTCGAGCATGCGGGCGCGCGCCTCGAACTCCGTCTCCGTGCGTGCGAGCTGGTCCTGCTCGGCCTCCAGCTCCGTCGCGCGCTGGGCCAGCTCGGCACCGCGCTCGTCGAGCTCGGCGGCGCTCTTCGCGAGGTACCCCTCGAGCGAATCCCGAAGCTTGTTCGTCAGCCCCATGGCAAGCGGTTACGCGGCGACGGGCCCTGGGGCCTGATGCCGCTTGAGATCGCCTCCGACGAGGACGAGCTCGGGGGTCGACCGCTCGACGGGCTTGTCCTCGAGCAGGTGCACGAGGTCGAGGCTCGACGGGAGTGGGGCCCGCTCGCGGGCGTGCTCCGCCCGTTCGAGCCTGGCCCGCAGGCCGGTCCCGAACTCAGGGGTAGGCGCGGCGTGGTCGTTCATGCGGCATGTCGAATCATCGGCAGGAGACGAGGCGCGTCGTCCCCCGTTCGGGGTACCGCAGCAGAGGGTTAGGTCCGACTAGCCGACGACGTGATTCGCCGCGTTGCGGACGACCCGGCCGGCGGCGCGGAGGCGATACGGCTTCAGCCGGTGGATCTGGTCGCAGGGAGAGTGCCAGCACTGGTCCCAGCGCCATTCCACCCACGCGGCCGGAACGCCGACCTTGACGAACTCGTCGTGGTCGGACTGGCCCGTGTCCTGCCGGTAGCTCGCCGTGATCCCGAGCCGACGGGCAGCGGCCAGCAAGAGGCGGGCCGAGCGGTTGGGCGAGGACTCGAGTCCGCGTACGTTCAGGGTGTCACCGACGGCGACCATGTCGACGGAGACCGCAAGGCGCACCCCTTGACGCTGCGCCGGGCTGAGCGATCGAGCGAGGCGCCGCGAGCCGAGGTGGAAGCCCGCTCCCGTGTAGCGGCGCTCCTCGGCGCCCACGGCGGCCACGAGCACGCCGTTCTTGTCCGCTAGGTACTGCGCGAGCATCAGCATGAGGCCGACCCCGGAGCCGTTGTCGTTCGCGGCGTTCGTTCCGGGGACGCCGTCCATGTGCGCGACGATGATCACGCGAATCGGGCCGGGCGTCCGGCCGACCACGTTCAGCGACCTGGTGCCTTCCGGGAGTAGGAAGCGCTGGGTCGTGACGTCGTAGCCCAGCGTGGTCAGACGCTGCCGGACGATCGCGCCCGCCTGCTTTTCGTGGGCGCCGCCGGCCGGCCGCTGCCCGACGGCTGCGATCCTTCCTGCCCACATCTTTGCCTGGACGCCGTTGAAGGCGGCGGACGTCGACGCTCCTGCGAGGGAGGCGAGGGCGGCCGCGAGCGTGACCCCGACGAGCAGACGGCGCATCTGGCGTGGCATGGTAGCCGTGTTGCCGGGTGGTATCGTCGAGTCAGATGAGCGAGCAGCTGCAAGGGCTTCTCCGGACGGCGTTCCCGGATGCCCGGGAGGTCGACGTGACCGATCGCACCGGTGGCGGCGACCACTTCCACGTCACCGTCGTCGACGGCTCCTTCTCCGGGCTCTCGCTGGTCGACCAGCACCGGCTCGTCTACGACGCACTGGCCGAACCGCTTCGGGACGGCACGATCCACGAGCTTCGAATCACGACGAGGGGAGAGGCATGAACGAGCTTCGCGACCGCATCAAGGACACGATCGAGCAGGAGCCCGTCGTCGCCTTCGTCAAGGGCACGCACGAGCAGGCGTACTGCGGGAACTCCGACCGCGCCATGCAGGCGCTGCGCGGCGTCGGCGCCGGGTTCACGGCGGTCGACGTCCTTGCGGACCCGCGGATCCGCGAGGAGCTCACGGCGCTCTCCAACTGGCCGACGATCCCGCAGGTGTTCGTCGCGGGCGAGCTCGTCGGCGGCGCGGACATCGTCCAGGAGCTGGCGCTCACCGGGCAGCTCGAGGCGACGCTGGAGGAGAAGCTGGGGGAGTCCTGGCGCCGCCCGGGGGACGAGCGCACCGTGTCCGTCACGGACGGCCCCGGGCTCCGGCTGGTTCCCGGCGTCTAGCGCGCGACGCCGAGGACGTACGGCGCCGCGGCGATCGTGAGGATCGTGGAGGCATGGAAGCCTCGGTCGAGTGCCACGATCTCGAATCCGGCCGCTTCGATCGCACCGACGGAGTCGCGGGTGGTCCGGCAGCCGCCGAGCGCGCGCGTCCAGAAGAGTGCGTCGATCGCGTGCTGAACCCTTCGAAACGCTCCGTGTTCGGAGCGGACGTGCTCGTAGAAGCGCAGCTCGCCTCCGGGGGCGAGCACGCGACGTAGCTCCCGCAGCGCGGCCTTCGGGTCGGGGACGCTGCAGAGCACCCAGACGATGACGGCGGCATCGAAGGCCCCGTCCTGGGCCGGCAGCGCGGACGCGTCGCCCTCGACAACCTCGATCGGGACGGGCGCCTCCTGCGCCCGCTCCGCGGCGACCGCCCTCGCGGTCGGGTCGGGCTCGACGGCGAGCACGCCCGTGACCGCGGGCGGATACTGCTCGAAAGCGCGCCCGTCGCCGCACCCGAGCTCGAGCACGCGACCGCGCAGGCCGGCGAGGAGGCGGCGGCGCAACTCCCGCGCGACGAGATCCGGGCTGCGCGCCTCGCGTCGCTCCAGGTAGCGCGCGAAGCGCGACTGGTCGGAGCCGTAGAGAGGCGGGTCGGCCGCCATCGGCTAGAAGGCCGTGCCGAGCAGGATGGCGCGGATCGCCTGCGACGACTCCTCGTCCGGCGACTCCGAGATGACTGTGGCCGGGCGCTCGAACCGCGCCAGCGCCTGGGCGAGCGGGTCGGCGCGGAGCGTTCCATCCCCGTAGGAGAGGTGCTTCGTCTCGTTCCGGTTGGCGTACTGGATGTCGGAGAAGTGGATGTGGAAAGGGGCGCCCGGCTCGAGCACCGTGTCGGCGCGCGCAAGCGCGTCGGCGAAGGCGTCGACCCCGGTATACGCGCCGTCGGAGGTCGCATGCATGTGGGCGAAGTCGATCACCGGGCGCACCCACTCGACTCGCTCGGCGATCCAGATGACATCGTCGAGGCTGCCCAGGTCACGGACCCGGCCCATCACCTCGATGCCGAACGGCACGGCGCGGTCCTTGCCCTCGAGCCGCTCCCGGAGGGAGCCGAGCTGCTCCGCGACGGAGGTGAGCGCAGCCTCGCGCTCGCGGCCGAGGAAGAAGCCGGGGTGGAAGACGACAAGCTCGGCCCCGCACGCGACAGCGACACCGGCGGAGTGGTCGAGCATCCCGGTCGCCATGTTGTACTTCTTGTCCCGCTCGAGATGGCCCATGAAGCCGGCGATGGGCGCATGGACCGACAGGGCGATGTCGGCTTCGCGGGCGAGCTCCCCGAACCGCTCCGCCCACGGATAGTCCATCCAGAACTTGCCCTCGAAGTCGATCTCGCAAGCCGTGTAGCCGCGCTCCTGCAGGAGTTCGATCGCCGTCTCGGGGCTCTCGCGCGACGGGACTCGGGCCGGGCCGATGCGTGTGAGCGCCACGCGGCCCAGCCTAATGCTCCGTCCGATCGGCTGGCTACCTTCAGCCCATGGCCAAGCGCCCTTCCCGCATCGAGCTGCTCGAGCTGGACATCGACCTGAGGCTTGCCGACCTCTGGGGCGAGGCGTGCGGCGTGGGCGAATGGAACCTCGAGGTGGTCGCCGCCTTCCTGCGCGCCGCGTACGGGAAGGGCTACTGCGACGCCCTCACGGAGGACGCGCCGGGGAGCCTCTGCCGCGACCACGGCTACCGCATCCCGGACCGCCGGCCCACGCCTACCCACGAGTAAGCCCAGACCGCCCCGGTAAACTCGGAGACGTGGCAAAGCGGCGCAATCCGGTGCGCCTGGTCGTCGCGCTCTCGATCGCGGCGGTGCTGGCAATCTTCCTCATCTGGACGAGCCTGGCAGGCGGGACGCCCTCTCTGCAGCCCAGCGAGCTCGAGGGCAAGACCGGCGAGGTCGGCCTAGCCGGGATCGTCGTCGGGCCCGTCGAGGGGGACGCGCGCGGCTCGGGGCTCGAGTTCACGCTGCGCGACATCGAGGGCGATGCGACCGTTCCGGTCGTCTATACGGGCTCGGTGCCCGATCTCTTCAAGCCGGGCCGCGAGATCTACGTGAAGGGCCAGCTCACCGACGGCACCTTCGTGGCGAAGACGGATTCGCTCGTCACGAAGTGTCCGTCGAAGTACGCCCCAGAGAGCTAGCGTGCCGGAGCTCGGGCGCGCAGCCCTCGTCGCCGCCTTCGGTCTGATCGTCTACGCCGTCGCCGTCGGCGGGTACGCGTCCTATCGGGGCCGCCGCCGGCTCCTCGACTCCGCGACGAACGCGCTCTTCGCCGCCTTCGCAGCGGTCGGGATCGCCGCGCTCGTTCTCATCGCAGCCCTTGCCGGGCGCGATTTCTCCTTCGATTACGTCGCCCGGCTGACGAGCCGCGAGCTGCCGCTCGGGTACACGCTCGCCGCCTTCTGGAGCGGGCAGGAGGGCTCGCTGCTGCTCTGGCTGCTCGTGCTCACCGGCGCCGCCTCGGCCGCGATCGCCCTCAACCGCCGGCTCGTCCGCGAGGTGTTGCCCTGGACGGTGCCGATCATCGGCGGCGTCGCCCTCTTCTTCGCCTTCCTGCTCGTGTTCGTCGCGAGCCCGTTCGCGACCCAGGTCGCCCCGGCCGACGGCGCCGGGATGAACCCGAGCCTCCAGAACCCCTACATGATCGCCCACCCGCCGCTGCTCTACCTCGGCTATGTGGGGCTGACGATCCCGTTTGCTTTCGCGATGGCGGCCCTCGCCTCGCGCCGGGTCGACGAGCGCTGGATCGTGGTCACGCGCCGGTGGACGCTCGCGGCCTGGACGTTCCTCGGCTTCGGGATCCTGCTGGGCGCGAAATGGGCGTACGAGGAAGTCGGCTGGGGCGGCTGGTACGCGTGGGACCCGGTCGAGAACGCCGCGCTCATGCCCTGGCTCGTCGCCACGGCGTTCCTGCACTCGGTGATGGTGCAGGAGAAGAAGAACATGCTCCGCGTCTGGAACGTCGTCCTCGTCGCCGGCGCCTTCCTGCTCTCCCTCTTCGGCACCTTCCTCACGCGCAGCGGCGTCATCAGCTCGATCCACAGCTTCACGCAGTCCTCGATCGGGCCTTTCTTCCTCGGCTTCATCGCCGTCGCGGCCGCCTTCTCGATCGCGCTGATCCTCTCCCGGCTCACGCTCCTGCGCTCGAAGACGCGGCTCGAGTCCCTCGTCTCGCGCGAGGCCGCCTTCCTCTACAACAACCTCTTCCTGGTCGCGCTCGCCCTCACGATCCTCTGGGGTGTCATCTACCCGCTCGTCTCCGAGGCCGTTCGCGGGGTCGCGGTGTCAGTAGGGGCGCCGTACTACGACTTCTTCGCGATCGTCTTCGGCCTGCCGCTGGTTCTCCTCATGGGCATCGGGCCGGTGGTCGCCTGGCGGCGGGCGTCGCTGCGCTCGCTCGCCTCGCTGCTCGTCGTCCCGGCCGGCGTCGCGCTGGGGGTCGGGCTCGTGCTCCTGCTCGCGGGCGCGGGCTCGAGCCCCGCGGGCCTCGTCGGCTACACCTTCGCGGCTTTCGTCATGACGACGATCGTGCTCGAGTTCGTCCGCGGGACCCGCGCGCGCAAGTCGCTTGGCAGCGGCGGCTGGTGGTCGGCCTTCTCGGGCCTGATCGCGCGCAACCGCCGACGCTACGGCGGCTACATCGTGCACGCCGCGATCATCCTCCTCCTCATCGGCGCCGCCGGCATCGGCGGCTTCTCGACGCACGAGCAGGGCCGGCTCGCCCAGGGCGAGTCGCTGACGGCCGGCGACTACCGCGTCGTCTACACCGGCAGCGAGCAGCAACGGGGCGCGAACGCGCAGGAGGTGCGCGCCAACCTCGACGTCTGGCGGAACGGGGAGCTGGTCGGGACGATGCAGGCGGGCAAGAACCGTTACTTCGCCGAGCAGCAGACGTCGAACGAGGTCGGGATCCGCACCGACTGGCTGCGCGGCGAGGACCTCTTCGTCATCGCGGACACGTTCAACCAGGACGGGTCGGTGTTCCTGAAGGTGATCGTCAACCCGCTCGTCAACCTCATCTGGCTCTCCGGGCTCGTCTTCGTCCTCGGCTCGGCCGTCGCCATGTGGCCGGATGCGCGCGAGCAGCGCCGGCTCGCAGCGCGGTTCGCGGGCGAGGGCGCCGCGGTTGCGCGGGCCTAGTGGAGGCCGTCGCTCTCGCCCTCGGCGCGCTTTTGGCGGCCGCGTGCGTCGTCTTCGTCGCGCGCCCGCTTCTGCGGCAGGGCCGGGAAGAGGCCACCGGTGCGCCGAATCCGGAGGAGGAGGCGCGCCTCCGGCTCCTGGAGGAGCGCGACCGCTCCCTCGCCGCGCTCAAGGAGCTCGAGTTCGACCACCGGACCGGCAAGATCTCGGACGAGGACTACCGCGCCCTCGTCGGGCCCCTTCGGCGAGCGGCCGGGGAGGCGCTCAAGGCCCTCGAGCATGAAGATCGGCAAGATCGGGAACGAGAGGAAGTCGATGCAGCGCGCTGATACCTGCCCAACCTGCAACGCGAGCGTCTCGGGCGAGAGCCGCTTCTGCCCCGAGTGCGGCAGCCCGCTGCCCGACCCCGAGGGCGTCGAGGTGAGACTGCGCAAGTACTGGTCGTCGCCTGACCTGAGCCTGCTGCTCGGGATCGCCCTCGCCGGCGGAGGGGTCCTGCTCGTCGGGCTCCAGGTGTGGCTATGGGGCATCCTCGCGCTGGCGGCCGCGGCCGTGGTCTTCGTCCTCCGCACCAAGGCGGCTCGCCACGAGGTGGGCGCGCTCCTCGGGACGACGAGGACTCGGTTCAGCGCCCACCGCCGTGTCGTCGGGGCGCGCTCACACGGCCAGCTCGAGCTCTTTCGCCTGCGCCGCGAGCTCGCGGAGCTCCAGTCGGAGCGGAGCCGCGGCTACCACGAGCTCGGCCGGGCAACGCACGCCGGCGAGCAGGCCGAGGCCGACGCGGCGAGGGAGCAGCTCGACGACGTCTCCGCCCGCATCGGCGCGAAGGAGGCCGAGATCGGGGCCCTCGTCGGCCAGATGCAGGAGCGCGTGCGGATGGCACAGGCCGAGATCACGCCGACGGGCCTGATGGAGGCGCCCCCCGAGCCGGCGCGCGTCCCCGAGCCCTATCCGCCGCCGGACGAGGGCGATCCGCCCGAGCCCGCCAGGGTCCCGGAGCCGTTTCCCGAGCCAATCCCGGAGCCCGCTCCCGACGACCCACCGCCCGAGCCCGAGCTCCCTCCGGCGCCCGAGACGAAGCGGCGCCGGCGCTCGCGCGCGCCGAGGGCATAAGGCCTGCAATTTCCGCACGGCGGCCGGTCGCCGTGCTACAACAAAGGCCCTTCGAGACCGAAGACCCCCGGTGGGGACGCGCAGGGACGCCTGTGTTCTCGCCGAAATCGTTCCGGTGGTTGACGCTCGCCGCACCTGTCTGCTCGTCATGCTCCTGGGGGCGCTCGTTGCGCTGTGCGTCCCCGTAGCGCTCGGACAGTCCGCGAGCGACCGCAAGGCGTACATCGACCGAAAGATCTCCGGCCTCCGCGACGAGATCGCCGCGGCCAAGGCGCGCGAAGGGACGCTGACCTCGGAGATCACTGCCGCGACGCAGCGGATCGAGGCGCTCGGGGGCGACATCGACTCGCTCTCGGCGCTCGTCGCGAAGCTCGAGACCGAGCTCGCCGCGCACCGGGCGCGCGTGACGAAGCTGCATGAGCGCATCCAGGACCAGTCGGAGGAGATCGAGCACCTCCAGACCCAGCTCCAGATCGCCCAGCGCCATCTCGAGGAGCGGCTGGTCGAGCTCTACCAGAGCGACGAGACCGACTCGTTCGGGATCCTCCTCCAGATCAAGAGCCTCGGCGACCTCATCGACGAGCTCGAGTACTTCGACACGATCGGCCGGCAGGACCAGGCGCTCACCGCCCAGATCAGCCGGCTTCGGGGTGAGACCAAGGTCGCACGCGAGCAGACGCGGCTGACGAAGGCCGAGGTCGCGAAGGAGACCGAGGTCCTTGCGGTAAAGACGGCCGAGCAGACGGCGGCTCGCGATGAGCTTGTCGCCCAGCAGAACGCCCTGGCGGCGGCCCGCGCGAACCGCGAGAGCGTCCTCGCCGGCGTCCGCACGAGCCGCGCCAACGCCGAGGAGGCCGTCGACGACCTCCAGGCCGAGAGCGCCGCGCTCGCGAAGCAGATCCGCAGCTCGTCCGGTGGGTCGAGCGGAGACGGCTCGTCCTCGAGCGGTTTCATCTGGCCGGTGAACGGCGTGATCACGAGCGGCTTCGGCTGGCGCTGGGGCCGGATGCACGAGGGCATCGACATCGCGGCGTCGACCGGGACGTCGATCCGCGCGGCCGCCTCCGGCACGGTCATCTTCGCCGGCTGGATGGGCGGCTACGGGAACCTGACGATCATCGACCACGGCAATGGCCTCGCAACGGCGTACGGCCACCAGTCTGCGATCTACGTCGGCGGTGGGTCGGTCTCGCAGGGCACCGTGATCGGCGCCGTCGGCTCGACGGGCAACTCGACCGGGCCGCATCTGCACTTCGAGGTGCGCGTCAACGGGTCGGCCGTCGACCCGATGGGTTACCTCTAGCGCTCGGTCGCCAGTCGCAGCCCGAGCGCGACGAGGACGGTGCCGGTGGCCACCTCGAGCGTTCGCCTAACGCCCGACCGGCGCAGGAAGCCGCCGGCCCGGGCAACGACGACCGCATAGGCGCTCAGCCAGACGAGCGTGAGCGTGCAGAAGAGCAGCCCGAGCGCGAGGAGCGGGAGGAAGGCCGGCTCGCCGGCGGGCGCGAACTGCGGCAGCAGGCTGGGGAAGAACGCCGCCATCTTCGGGTTCCCGAGGTTGCTGAGGAATCCCTGGCGGACGGCGGTGCGCGAGGGAAGGCCGGAGGACCCGCTGACTGCCGCGAGCTCGGTCGGGCCGCCGCGCCACGCGCCCAGCAACGTCTGGACTCCCAGGAAGACGAGATACGCGGCGCCCGCGAGCCGCACCGCCGCGAACGCAGGCTCCGAGGCGACGAGGAGCGCGGCGACGCCGAGGCTCGTGGCGAGCGCCCAGACCGCCTGCCCGCCGACGACGCCGAACGCGGTCGCGATCCCGGCGCCTCGTCCGCCCAGGAGCGTGTTCCGGATCGTCAGGGCCGTGTCCGGCCCAGGCGTGACGATGACGAGCACCGCCACCCCGAGGAAGCCGACGAGCTCACCGGGCATGCCGGGAGGCTACTCCTCGGCGACGTGGACGTCCGGCAGGCCCCGGTAGCGCTCGTGCAGATCGAAGCCGTAGCCCAGGAAGAACTGGTCCGGGATGGTGAAGCCGACGTAGCGCATGGGCAAGTCGTCCACGAGCCGGCGATACGGGCGGTCGAAGAGCGTGCAGATGGCGATCCCGGCCGGATTGCGCAGCGTCAGCGTCTTGACGACGTAGTTGAGCGTCAGCCCGGTGTCGACGACGTTCTCGACGAGCAGGACTTCCCGGCCCGCGATCGGGAGGTCGAGATCCTTGAGCAGGCGGATGCGGCTGCGCCCGCGGTCGTCGCCGCCGTAGCCCGCGAGGTCGAGGAAGTCCATCGCGTGTGGGATCGGCGTCGCCCGTGCCAGGTCGGCCGCGAACATGAATGCGCCCTTGAGGACGGTGACGAGGATCGGCTCGCGCCCGGCATAGTCGCGCCCGATCTCGGCGCCGAGCTCGGCCACGCGGGCCGAGATCTCCTCGCGGGAGAGATAGACCTCGCCGGGGCGGGGCTCTACGTAATGAGGTTCAGGCCGTATTTCTGACCCAGCCGCTCGAAGTCGCGCCGCGTGAACAGCTTGACCGTGATGTCGGGATACCGCTCCCGGAACTTCCGGATCTTGCGGTTCTTTCGGGTGATGAGCGATTGCTTCATCACGGTGACCTCGAGATAGAGGTCTTGCTCGGGGAGGAAGAAGTCGGGCGTGAAGGCCTCGACGATGCGCCCTTCCTCGTCCGTCTCGAGCGGAAAGGTGCGGGGCTCGTACTCCCACTGGATGCCGTAGTAGTCGAGGAGGCGCGCGCACTCCAACTCGGCCTCGTTGGCAAACACAGTCCCGGAATCATCCTGGAAATCGCCGCTTTCTGGGCGCATCCTTCTGAAAAGGTAGCAACGAGCCCGGACGGCCCTCCCTAGAATTCGGCTACTGCCGTCTTCGAAGGGGCACTCGCTGTTCAGGATCGCTCACTTTTCCGACCTCCACTGCGGCTCGCCGTACTTCGTCCCGAATCTCGCCGAACGCGCGATCGACGAGATCAACGAGCTCGAGCCGGAGATCGTCATCTGCACCGGTGACCTGACGACGTTCGGCTTCCAGCAGGAGTACGCCGAGGCCAAGAGCTACCTCGACCGGCTCGACTGCGAGAATGTCGTCGTCGTTCCCGGGAACCACGATTCCCGCAACGTCGGCTACATCCACTTCGAGGAGCTGTTCGGCGAGCGCCGGCGCGTCCTCCGCGTCGAGGGCGTGACGGTCGTCGCGGTCGACTCCTCGGAGCCCGACCTCGACCACGGCGTCATCGGCCGCGGCCGCTACGGCTGGATCGAGGAGCAGTTCGCCGAGCCGGCCGATTTCCGCATCTTCGTCCTCCACCACCACCTGCTGCCGGTGCCCGGTACGGGCCGGGAGCGGAACGTGGTCTATGACGCGGGCGACGCGCTCGAGGTCCTGCAGCACGTCGGGGTCAACCTCGTCCTCTCCGGGCACAAGCACGTCCCCTACGCCTGGCGGCTCGAGAACCTCTTCGTCGTCAACGCCGGCACCGTTTCCTCGCTGCGCCTGAGGGGCAAGACGAGGCCGTGCTACAACCTGATCGAGATCGAGGACAGGCACGTGGACGTCTGGCGCAAGTACCCGTACCACGGGATGGAGCGGATCATCCAGTTCTCGATCGACACGCTCGAGTACGAGAAGTACACGGCCCGGATCGAGGATGAGCTGACGAGGCGGCCGTGAGGGCGCTCGTGCTCGTCGACGGGGAGCATTACCCGGACGTGGTCGTCGAGACGCTCGCCGCGCTCGACTACGAGGTGATCGGGGCGGTCATGCTCGGCGGCTCCGAGAAGCTTCGCGGCGGGGTGCCGGACTACGGCGTGCCCCTCTGGAACAAGCTGGCCGACGCGCTGGTCGAAGTGGACGTGGACGTCGTGGTCGACCTCTCCGACGAGCCGGTCGCCGGGCCGAGGCGCCGGTTCCGGCTCGCCTCGCGCGCGCTCGCGAACGGGCTGCCCTACGTGGGCTCGGACTTTCGGCTCGACCCGGTCCGCTTCATGCCCTACGCACAGCCGGCGCTGGCGGTCATCGGCACGGGCAAGCGCGTGGGGAAGACCGCGGTGGCGGGCCACGTCGCGCGCCTGCTCGCGCGCTCGCGCGACGTCGTTGTCGTCGCCATGGGCCGCGGCGGCCCCGCGCAGCCGGTCGTGACCCAGGCCTCCCCGACGCTCGCCGACCTGCTCGCCCTCTCGCGCTCCGGCATCCACGCGGCCTCCGACTACCTGGAGGACGCGGCGTTCGCGGGCGTCGTCACCGTCGGCGCGCGGCGCTGCGGGGGCGGGCTCGCCGGCGAGCCGTTCGTCTCCAACGTCGGCCAGGCGGCGCAGATGGCCGCCGAGATGGAGCCCGACCTCGTGCTCCTCGAGGCGAGCGGGGCGACGATCCCGCCCGTCGAGGCCGGCCGGCGGATCATCGTCGCCGGCGCGCACCAGGAGCCCGGCACCGCTGCCGGCTACCTGGGCGCCTACCGTCTCTTCCTCAGCGACCTCGTCGTCCTGACGATGTGCGAGGAGCCGCTCGCCTCCGCGGAGCGCATCGCCGACGTCCGCGCCGAGATCGCGGGCGTCGATCCCGGGCTTCCGGTGATCGCCACCGTCCTGCGCCCGACGCCGGTCGAGCCGGTCGCGGGCCGCCGGGTCGCGTTCTTCTCGACGGCGCCCGCAGCCATCCACGACCGGCTGCGCGAGCACCTCGAGCGCGAGCACGGCGCCGAGGTCGTCCTCGTCTCCGGCAGCCTCGCCAACCGCGTCGAGCTCCTGCAGGAGCTCGACTCACCGGCCGCCGCCGAGGCCGAGGTGTTCCTGACCGAGATCAAGGCAGCTGCGATCGACGTCGTCGCCGAGGCGGCCGACACGCGTGGCGTGCCCGTCGTCTTCGCGAACAACGCGGTCGTCCCGCTTCCGGGCGAGGCGGACCTCGATGCGGCCGTCACGAGCCTCGCCGACGCCGTCGTCGCCGAGAGGACGGCCGCGTGAGCAGCGATCGCCGCCCGCCCGAGGCCCTCGTCTCCGAGCACGTCCAGCTTCCGTATTCGAAGGGCCTGATGGCGAAGACGCTGATGGGGACGGGAATCCGGCCCGAGCGCGCGTACGAGCTTGCCCGGCTGATCGAGGGCGAGCTGGTGCGCGGCCGCGAAGACGAGGCCGTCGGGGCCGAGCGCCTCTACGACGTGGCCGCGTCCGTCCTCGCCGAGCACGAGGGCGAGGACGCGGTGCTCCTGCTCCGGCGCCTGCAGGCGCTCCGCGAGCTCGACCTGCCGATCGTGCTCCTCGTCGGCGGCGCCACCGGGACCGGCAAGTCGACGCTCGCGACAGAGATCGCCCACCGCCTCGGCATCACGCGCGTGACCTCGACCGACACGGTCCGCCAGACGATGCGCGCGTTCTTCTCGCAGAAGTTCATGCCGTCGATCCACTACTCGAGCTTCGAGGCGGGCCCGGCCGTGCGGATCCACGAGGGCGAGGAGGCCGACGCCGCGCTGCTCGGCTTCAAGGAGCAGACCCGCAACGTGCTCGTCGGCGTCAAGGCGGTGATCGCGAGAGCTCTGGAGGAGCGCTACTCGCTCGCCGTCGAGGGCGTCCACGTCGTCCCCGGCGCGCTCCCGCGCTCCTACGACGGCGCCGTCGTCGTCCAGTGCATGCTCGCGATTCCGGACGAGGACGAGCACGCGCGCCACTTCTGGATCCGCGACGCGGGCTCGCAGGGCCTGCGCCCGATGCAGAAGTACCTGCGCGCGCTCCCGGAGATCCGCGGGATCCAGGACTACCTGATCGAGCGCGCCGAGAAGGCCGGTGTGCCCGTGATCGAGAACACCCGCATGGAAAGCGCCGTCAACGGGGTCATCCACCTGGTGCTCGCCGAGGTCGAGCGGGCCCAGGACCAGGCCAGGACTTGAGCGCTCCCGAGCTTCGCTGCCAGTGCGAGGCGTACGCCGCCGTCACCGAGCGCGCGGCTCTCGCCGGCGCCCGCTGGCTGGGGCGCGGTGACGTCAAGGGCGCCGAGGAGTCGGCCGCCACGGCGATGCGCGAAGGGTTGGACCAGCTCGACATCACCGGCCGCGTGGTCGTGGGCGGCGACGAGGAGGCGGACGTCCTCGCCATCGGCGCGACCGTGGGGAGCGGGGGCGACGAGGTCGACCTCGCGGTCGACCCGCTCGAGGGGCGCGCGGTCGTGGCCCGCGGCGACTACGGCGCCATGTCGATGATCGCCGTCGGCGAGGCGGGCTCCTTCCCGCAGCTGCCGCAGATGTACATGCGCAAGATCGCGGTGGGGCCGGTCGCCGCCGGGCGGATCGACCTCGCCAAGTCGATCGGCGAGAACGTCGCCGCGGTCGCGGACGCCTATGGCCGGCGGCCCGGCGACATCACCGCGATCGTGCTCGACCGGCCGCGCCACCACGACCTGATCGAGGAGATACGCGCCGCGGGCGCGCGCATCAAGCTGATCCAGGACGGCGACGTGACCGCCTCGGTCACGGCCGCGGTACGCGGCACGAACGACCACATCGCGGTCGGGATCGGTGGCGCCCGCCAGGCCGTTCTCTCCGCCGCCGCGCTCCGCTGCCTCGGCGGCAAGCTGCAGGCGCAGTTCTGGCCCACCTCGCGCGGCGAGATCGAGCAGGCCCAGGAGTACGGGATCGACGATCTCTACAAGGTCTTCGAAACCGAGGAGCTGGCACCCGGCGAGGTGATCGTCGCCGCGACGGGCGTCACGAACGGCGACCTTCTGCGCGGCGTGCGCTTCCTCACGGACAGCGCACGCACGCATTCGCTGGTCATGTGCACCCGCCACAACTGGGTGCGCTTCGTCGACGGCATTCACTTCTTCGCGCGCGACCGGCGCGAAGAGGTGCGTCTGCTTGGGTAGCCTTCAGGTATGCCGACACGCGAGGAGATCTTCGAAGCGTTGCGGGTGGTCGAGGACCCGGAGCTCGGAATGGACATCGTCGAGCTCGGCCTCCTCTACGACGCCGAGGTCGACGGGCCGAAGGCGCACGTCACTTACAGCCTCACGTCGATGGGCTGCCCGGTCGGCCCGATGATCGAGGAGCAGATCCGCGACGTCGTCTCGAGCCTGGACGGCATCGAGGCTGTCGAGACGGAGCTGACGTGGGACCCGCCCTGGAGCCCGGAGCGGATGTCCGACGACGCGAAGTTCATCCTCGGCTTCGGCTAGCCCAGCTCGTAACAGATTGTCACGAGCGGACTCGACTTT
>CAWESB010000019.1:0-108821 GCA_963811635.1 uncultured Actinomycetes bacterium | reverse complement strand
CGGCGAGGTGCGGACACGCCCTTCGGCGGTGTCTCGTGCGCGCGTCCTGCACACACTCTTAGCCATGGGCGAGAAAGTGCAGGCGCGGCGGTCAGGGCTCCCCGAGCCAACGAGGGTGCGGCGCTGGCGGCGGTCTCAGCTCCTCGCGCTCGGGTTCAGCCCCAACGACGCCTCGGCGCTGACGAAGGCGCCCGTCGACCTCGGCGAGGCACGCAGGCTCGTCGCCGCGGGCTGCCCCCACGCGGTCGCGCGGCGGATCCTCCTGTAGCGCGGGGCTATCCGATCTTGAGGACGACCTTGCCGAGCTGGCGACCGGCCTCGAGGTGCTCGTGCGCGGCCGCCGCCTCCTCGAGCGGGAAGACACGGTCGACGACCGGCTTCGCGCGTCCGCTCGAGACGAGGTCGTAGACGCCCCGGAAGTCCTCCTGCGTCCCCATGGTCGAGCCGAGGACGGTGAGCTGCTTCCACCAGATGCGATGGAGGTTGGCCGGTGGGTTCGGCCCGCTCGTCGCGCCGCAGACGGTCACCCGCGCGCCTGCCGCGGCGACCTGGAGCGAGGTCTTCCACGTCGACTCGCCGACGTGCTCGACGACGATGTCGGCACCGTGTCGGTCGGTGGCCTCGCGCACCGCCGCGGCGACGTCGGCCTCGGCGTGGTTGACCGTCGCGTCGGCCCCGAGCTCGCGGGCCCGCTCGAGCTTCTCGTCGCTGGACGAGGTCACGATCACGCGGGCGCCGAGCGCCTTGGCGATCTGCAGCGAGGCGGTCGCCACCCCGCTTCCGATCCCCCAGACGAACACCCACTCGCCCTCCTGCAGCCCGGCGCGCGTGACGAGCATGCGGTAGGCGGTCTCGAAGACGAGAGGGAACGCGGCCGACTCCTCGAACGAGAGGCCGTCCGGAAGTGGATAGACGTACTCCGCCGGGAGGGTGATGAGCTCCGCGTGGGTCCCGTCCATGTGCTCGCCGACGATCTTGGCCCCCTCGTCGAGGCCGGGATTGATCACGACCTCGTCGCCCTCGGTGAAGCGGTCGACGCCCTCGCCGAGGCCCACGACGACGCCGGCGCCGTCGGCGCCGAGGATCCGTGGCTTCGGCGCGGAGGGGAGTCCACGGCGGAGCCAGATGTCGAGGTGGTTCAGCGAAGCGGCCTTGAGGCCGATCAGGACCTCGCCCGGCGCGGGACTCGGGTCGGGAGCCTCCTCGTACCTGAGGACCTCGGGACCGCCGTCCTCGTGGATGCGGATCGCCTTCACCGCGCGATCGTATCGCGGCGAGGGTGCTACCTTGGCCGCAAGATGACGAGCGCCGAGCTCGCCCTGCTGGGGGAAGAGCTCGGGATCGACGTCGTCGGGGCCGCGGCCGCCGAGCCCTACGCCGAGACCGAGCGCACGATCCGCGAGCGCCGCGAACGCGGCCTCTTCGCCGACATGCGCTTCACGATGGCCCAGCCGGAGGTCTCCTGCCATCCGGAGACGCTCCTCGAGGGCGCGCGGACGGTCGTCGCCGCCGCGCTCTGCTACTACGCGCCCGGCCCGGAGGCCGGCACGGGGGAGGGGCGGCTCCCGCGCTACACCTGGGCCGACCACTACGCCCTCCTGCGCGAGAAGCTCGAGGCGCTCGGCGAGCGCCTGGGTGGGAGCTACCGCGTGCTGGTGGACGCGAACCAGCACGTCGACCGCGAGGGCGCCGTGCGCGGCGGCGTCGGCTTCTACGGCAAGAACACCATGCTGATCACGCGGACGCACGGCTCGTGGGTCGTGCTCGGCGCGCTCGTCACGGACGTGGAGATCGAGCCGCGCGCCCCGCTCGAGCTCGACTGCGGCTCCTGCACCCTCTGCATCGAGGCCTGTCCGACGGGCGCGCTCGACGAGCCCGGCGTCGTCGACTCCACGAAGTGCCTGTCCTACTGGACGCAGTCCCCCGAGCCCGTGCCGGAGCCGTACCGCGCCGAGCTGGGCGCCCAGGTCTACGGGTGCGACATCTGCCAGGACGTGTGCCCCTGGAACCGCGGGATCGAAAAGAGGCGGGCCGGCGAGCGGCCGCCCGAGGGCGCGGAGCCGGTCGTGTCGCTGGCCGACTGGCTGCGCTCGCCGGGCGAGGAGCTGCGCGACCGCTACGCGCGCCTCTACTTCCCGCGCAACGACTCCCGCTATCTGCGGAGAAATGCTCTCGTCGCAGCGGGCAACTCGGCCGATAGAAGCCTGATGGAAGCCGTACGCCCGTATGCCGAGGGCGACGACCAGCTGCTCCGCGAGCACGCCGAGTGGGCGCTCGCCAGACTCGTGGAGGAGGCCGAGTGAGCGCGGAGCTGGAGCGCCTGCGGCGCACTGAGATCTGGATCGCGTGGGTGCGCGTCTTCGCCGTTCCCTTCGCCGCGTTCGAGGTCGCGGTCGTCGGGGACGAGCACCCGCCCGGCTACGAGCGCTGGGCCTGGGCGACGGCCGCTGCGCTGACGCTCGGCGCGATTGCGTTCTACTGGCTCGCGCGCCGGGACCTCGACCGCAAGGCCCTGGGCCGGATCGGGTTTCTCGCGCTGGCCTTCGACACGGCGATCGTCTACGCCTTCGTCTTCGTCTACACCTTCGAGCCGAGCACGCCGGCCTGGGGGATCCTCTATATCCCCGTGATCGAGGGCGCGCTGCGCTACGGGAAGAAGGGCGGCGTGATCGTGCCGGTGGTCGTCCTGCCGCTGATCTTCCTCGCCGAGTGGTGGCGCGCCGAGGAGTTCGGGCCGCCGCCGTTCGACTTCGACCACGTCACGCTTCCCTTCGGGCTCCAGATCCTCATCGGCCTGGTCGTCGGCTGGCTCGTCGACCGCCTGCGCGCGGAGACGGCGCTGGCCGAGGCGCGCGCCGCCGAGGCCGAGGACCTTCGCGACCGCCTCGGTCACCGTGCGGACGTGCTCGAGGCCGTCAACCGCGCCGGCCGCGCGCTTGGCTCGTCGCTCGACCAGGGCGAGGCATTTGCCGCCTTCCGGCGCGAGCTCCGGAGCATGGTCGCCTTCGACCGGCTCGAGATCCAGCTCGCCGGCGAGGCCGACACCGTCTTCGCCAACTCGGGCGGCTTCCTCGGCGGCGAGGGCGGGGAGGAGGTCCTGGCGCCGCTCGCGCTCGGAGACGGTGTGCTCGGGACGCTCACGGTCGCCCGCGACGGCGGGCCGGCCTTCACCTCCGAGGAGGTGGAGATGGTGATGCTGCTTGCCAACCAGGTCGCCGTGGCCGTCGAGAACATCCGGGTCTACGAGGCGGAGCGCAGCGCGCTCAATGAGCTGCGCCGGCTCTCTGCTCTCCGCGCCGACTTCGTCTCCATGGTCTCCCACGAGCTGCGCGCGCCGATGGCGTCCGTGATCGGTTGCGCGCAGACGCTCAACCGCCGCTGGCGCGAGCTCACGCAGGAGCAGCGAGAGTCCTTCCTGGGCCTGATCGAGAGCGAGACCTCGCGCCTGGCCGACCTGGTCGGAGACGTGCTCGACACCTCGCGCATCGAAGCGGGCACGTTCCCGTACGCGTTCGACGCGGTCAACGTCGAGGAGCTCGTGCGCGAGACCGCCGCGGTCGTCTCGCTCGGCCAGGATGAGGTGCGCGTGACGACGCGCATGCCGCCGACGCTCCCGCCTGTCCAGGGCGACCGCGAGCGCCTGCGCCAGCTGCTCTGGAACCTGCTCACGAACGCCGTCAAGTACACGGTCACCGGCGACGAGGTCGAGGTCGCTGCAGTCAACGAGGACGGCGTCGTCGCGGTCAGCGTCCGCGACCACGGCCCGGGCATCCCGGTCGAGTCGCAGCGGCTCATCTTCGAGAAGTTCGGCCGCGTCAGCCAGGGCGGCGGCTCCAAGCCGGGCGCCGGCCTCGGTCTCTTCATCGCGCGCTCGATCGCCGAGGCGCACGGCGGGACGCTGGACGTCGAGTCGGAAGCGGGCTCGGGCGCGAAGTTCACCGTGCGACTGCCGCTCCCGTCCGCGTGACCTTCGCCTGGCAGGCGACCAAGGACGGGCGCGTCCGCATCGCGTGGCGAGGCCGGGTTGTGACGACGCTGGCCGGCGTGCCCGCCGAGCGCTTCCTCCGTGAGGTCGAAGGCGCGGACGAGGAGGCGGAGCAGCTGCTCATGGCCCGGGTCACGGGCAATTTCAAGCGCGGGAACGAGCGGCGCTAGTCCCCGGTCGGCCGCGTCCAGTCGCCGCTCAGCTCGCCCGACAGGGTCGTGACGACCGGCCGAGGTGCGGTGTCGACGGCCAGTCGGAACACGTCCGGCCGGTGGTAGTGACCGACCGGGTCGAACATCCGCCGGGCGGCGTGGACCTCGGTCAGGTCGAGCTCGGCGGTCAGGATCGCTTCCTCGTGCCGGACGGGCCCGGCGACGATCTCCCCGTTCGGCCCGACAATGACCGAGTTGCCGGGCTCCACCCACTCGCCGTCCTTGTCCCGTACTCCACACGCGCTCACGGTCAGGGAAGTCGGCGGGAATCTGGTCGACGTGCACGCACGGGTTGACACCGATGACGTAGCAGCGGCCCTCGCGCGCGATGTGGCGCATGGTTGCGATCCAGGCGTCGCCGACGGCAAGCGTCGGCGCGAGCCAGATGTCGACGCCCTGCGAGTACATGTAGAAGCGGGCGAGGGGCATGTAGTTCTCCCAGCAGATCAGTCCGCCGACGCGTCCGAAGGGCGTCGAATGGGCCTCGAGCATCGAACCGTCGCCCATTCCCCACACGGTGCGTTCGGACCCGGTCGGCATGAGCTTTCGGTGCTTGCCGAGCAGCGTGCCGTCGGGCGAGATGTACACCAGCGAGTTGTAGATCGTGCCCCCATTCGGCTCGCGCTCGTCGATGCCCACGACGAGATAAACACCGAGATCCCGCGCGATCGCGCACATGCGGTCCGTCGCCGGGCCGGGAACGGCGACCGCCTGGTCCATGAGCGCCGCAAACCACGCCTGGTCGCCGTCCCAGACCGGGACCGTGTCGATCCAGATCGGTGTCCCCGGGACGAACGCCTCCGGAAAGACGACCAGGCCCGCTCCCTTCGCTGCGGCGTCGCTCGCCAGGCTCTCGACGCGATCCAGCGTCGCCTCGCGGTCCATCAGCACGTATGCGGCCTGCACCGCCGCGACGGTCGTCGTGGTCAAGGTTGCGACCTCCGGGCGTCGATGCGGGCAGTGTAGGGCGACGCGGAGGCTAGCGTGCCCGCGCGGGCTTGCGCGAGAGCGCGGCCTTGAGCTTCTTCGCCCGCGCGGCGACCTCGGTGCGCAGGTCCTCCGGCTCCAGCACCTCGGCGAAGCCCCGGTGGGAGAGGATCTCGCCGGCGAACCAGTCCGTGCCGCCGACGCCGACCTCCTCGAGCGCGTAGCCCTTCGTCAGCGGGAGCGCGCCGCGCTCGATACGCCAGCGCGCGCCCTCCGGGTCGAAGAGCACCTTGGCCACGCGGACGTCGCGCAGCTTGCGCGGCTCGAGGCCGGGGCGGGGGTCGAAGCTCTCCTTCTGCAGCTCCGCGCGCCGCATGCGGTCGAGCCGGAAGCTTCGCTGCGCGTCGCGCGTCCGGTCCCAGGAGTGGACGTACCACCAGGGCAGCTCGCGCTCCAGCGCGTGCGGCTCGATCAGGCGGACGCTCGTCTCCTCGCCGACGGCGACGTACTCGATCTCGACGAGCCGCTGCTCCCGGATCGCCTGGGAGAGCGTTCGGATCAGCTGCTCCTCTTCGGAGCCGGCTTCGTCTTCGGCTGTCTCCGGCATGGCGAACTCGCCGAACGTCTCCTCGAGCTTCTTGCGGACGCGCTCGAGCGGCGTCTGCGCCTCGGCCGCGATCATCGGCCCGACGAACTCGAGGGCGAGCCTGATCGCCCGGGCCTCGAGCGGCGTCAGCCGTGGAGGCCGCCGGAAGGCGTCGCCGAAGAGCTCCTTGTCGACACGCACCTCGTCCCCGTCGAGCGAGGCGTAGACCGCGTAGCAGCCGCCGCCGAAGTTGACGAGGTTGAGAAGCTGCAGGTGGTCGTCGAGCTGGTCGTAGGGGATGCTGAAGCGGTCGACGAGCTCCTGCGCGGGAATGGTCGCGCGCGTCTCGTCGCCGCAGCGGGCGAGGAGGTGCGCGAGCAGGGCCTGGAGAACGCCGAAGCGCTCGGGGGCGAGGGGGCCCGTAGGCCGGTCGAGATGCTCGGCCACGGGCAGCGTCTTCGGCCGCGGCGGCTTCGTCGGCTCGCCCTCGTGCCGCTCCAGCACGCGGTCGAGGCCGGCGACGACCTCGTCGACGAGCTCGGGCGGGGAGAGCGGCCGCGCGCGGCCCTCCTGGCGGAGTACCCAGCCGGCGAGCAGGTCGAGGCGCGAGTAGGGCGTCGTGAAGGTGCTGCCGGAGACGGTGCCGCGTTCGACCATGCGCTCGACCCACCAGGCGGTGTCCGGGTCGAGCTCGATCTCGGCCTCGCCGCGCGCCTCGCCGTACTGCCAGGGCTGGCGGCCGCGGAAGTCGGACGGGTCGTATTCCGGCATGCGGAAGTCGCGCTCCCGGCGGGTGGCGAACCGGATGTCACCGACGATGCGCGAGACCCGGAACGTGCGCTCGTCGTCCTCGTCGAGGTCGCGGCCGATCAGGTACCAGGAGCCGGCCTCGGGCAGGAGCGCGTAGGGGTTCACCGTGCGCTCGCGCGTGCGGTTGCGTGAGATCGACCAGTACGTGAACCGCACCGTCCGCTGCTTGGAGATGGCTCCCTCGAGCTTCGTCAGGCGCCCCGACATCTCGTCCGAGTAGTCAGGGTCCCGAACCTCGACGCGGAGTGCGCTCTCGGTGGCGGCCTCGAGCTGTGTCGGCCGACCGAGCGCGAGATTCTGCAGCGCGAGGCGCAGCGGCTCTGCGTAGGCGAACTGGCCGTCGAGCAGGTGGAGCGCGATCTGCAGGGCGGCCAGCTCCTCGTCGTCGAGGTCGAGCTTCGGCAGGAAGTACTGCTCGGCGCGGAGCGTGTAGAGCTCCTCGCCCGTGAACTCGTCGCGTTGCGAGTGGAGCGGAACGCCGAGCGCGACGAGCTCGCTCCGGTCCGAGTAGAAGCGGCGTGCGAACGCCTCGTCCGACATCTCCGAGTAGCCCTCGACGACGGACTTGATCTCGCGCGCGGTCAGGGGCCGTCGTTCCGCCATGAGGAAGGCGACGAGGGAGAGCTGTCTGATCAGCTTGTCGGTGTCGTGCGACACGATTCCTATTCTTTCAAGGCCGTGACCATCGTCGCGCATCTCGACCTGGATGCCTTCTTCGCAGCCGTGGAGGAGCTCGAGCGGCCCGAGCTCGCGGCCCAGCCGCTCGTCGTGGGAGGAGATCCCCGCGGCCGGGGCGTCGTGGCTACCGCCAACTACGTCGCCCGGGCCTACGGTATCCGTTCGGCGATGAGCTGCGCCGAGGCGCTCCGGCGTTGCCCGCATGCAGTCTTCCTCACGCCACGGCACTCGACCTACCGCGAGTACTCCCGCACCGTGTGGGCGGCGATTCGCGAGGTCGTCCCCAGGGTCGAGCAGACCGGGGTGGACGAGGGCTACCTGGATATCGGCGGCGTGGCGCCGGATTTCGGGCGGGCGCGCGTCGTCGCCGAGGCGGTGCAGGCCGCCGTGCGCGGCGCGACGAGCCTCTCCTGCTCGCTCGGCGTCGCGAGCTGCAAGGTCGTCGCCAAGGTCGCGAGCGACCGCAAGAAGCCGGGTGGGATCACGGTCGTGCCGGCCGGCCGCGAGGCCGCCTTCCTCGCGCCCTTCCACGTGCGCCTGCTTCCGGGCGTCGGGCCGAAGGCGGAGGAGCGCCTGGCCGCCGCGGGCGTCCAGCTGATCGGCGGGCTCGCCGCGCTCTCGGATTCCGAGCTCGCGCGGCTGCTTCCGGGCAAGAGCGGCAAGCTCCTGCGCGACCGCGCGCAGGGAATCGATCCGCGCCCGCTCGAGGAGCCGGTGGCCAACATCTCGGTCGGCCACGAGGAGACCTTCCCGCGCGACGTCTCCGACCGCGAGCAGCTCCACGACGAGCTCCGCCGCATGGCGCTCAAGGTCGCGGGCCACCTGACGGAGTCCGGTCAGGTCGCGCGTACGGTGACGACGAAGCTCCGCTACCAGGACTTCTCCATCCGGAGTCGTTCGACGACGCTTGCCGCTGGGCTCGCCGATGGGGAGCGCATCGGGCAGCTCGCCTGCGACCTCCTCGACCGCGCCCTCGCTGACCGGCCCGGCGCTCTCCGGCTCGTGGGAGTCACGGTCTCGAAAATCGAGGACTTCGAGCAGCTCGCGCTCGAGGCCGACTAGAAGACCCGCCGGGAGGCGCACGGGCCCCTCCGCCCAGGCACTCGGGCGCGGGGCGTACCTCGCCGTGGGTGAGAGGGGTGCTCTAGCGTCAACCAGGCACGCCGTCGATCGTACGCCGCCCCGGCGGAGCTCGCCAGTGCGCCGGAGCGCGCTACGCGGCGGCGCGCGTCTCGAGGTGCTGGTGCGAGGGGCAGTACTCGCGCTCGGGCAGCGGCGTGCGCTGGCACGGCTTGCCCTTGCGCGTCGTGGCGCGGCACCGGGCCACGCCTCCGTCGAACGCACCGGCCTCGATCTGGGCCTCGATGTACTCGACCGCGGCGCCGATCCCCTCCGTCACCGCCCAGGCGACCTGCGCCTGGTAGGTGATCGGGAAGTAGCGGCGGATGTCCTGGAAGAGCGTGCGATCGGGATGCGCGAAGTAGCGAGGATCCTTGGCGAGGCGCTCGACGCACTCCTCGCACGCGGCCAGCACCTCACGGCGATACTCGAGCTGCTTCTCGGGCTCCGCCCAGGGGTCGATGAGATCCTTGATCGAACGGTAGATCGCCCGGGAATACTGATACATGCGCGTGCGAATCCTCTCTTGTGCTTGCTCGCTCACACGTTATCCCTTGCCGAGGCGAAATACCTGCAAATGCACGTTAACATCGGGTTAAGAGCGCCCCCCAAACACTCTGGCGAGGCGAGTCTAACACGCTCGGCAAGCGTGTTACAAAGTCTTTCCCGAGGCGCTTGTTACAAACCTAACGGCAGCTAGTCGGCGACACGGCGGACGTACGCGGTGGGGAAGCCCTCGCTCCGCGCGTTCGGTAACGCGCTCTGGGCCTGGCCCTGGGTGTCGTAGACACCGGTGAACGTGACGTAGTAGCCGGGGTTCATGCTCGAGTAGTCCGCCGAGTTGAGGATGCCGACCTGCGGCAGGCCGGCGTTGATCGCCTGGTGCGCGGCCGACTCCGCCGGCCCACGGCCCTGACTCGTCGGTGTGGAGCGGATGATGATCGTGTAGCCGTTCTTGCCGGAGGGCCAGGAGATGATCGTGCCGGTGCCGGTCGTCGTCGGGCTGGTCGTCGTGCCCGTGGTTGTGGACGACGTCGAGGTCGTCGGCAGCGTGACCGTCGAGGGCGTCGTGAAGGTGTCGATCGAAATCGTCGTCGGGACCGTCGGGACGACCGAGGTGTCCGCGCCCGAGCTCGAGACGCCGCCCGTGGCGTTCTTGTCGTCGTCGGTCGCGGCGAGGGCCACGATCGCGCCGGCCGCGAGCGCGACCAGCAAGAGGGCCGCGAGCGCGATCCAGAGCCAGACCGGCGATTCCCGCGACCAGACGACTGTTGAGCCGGTCCGCGGCAGCGGGACGAGGCGCAGCCCGCACTCGAGGCAGTACTCCTGCAGCGGGTCGTGGGGCGCGCCGCAGCGCGGGCAGCGGGGCTCGTAGGCCTGCCCGCCGGCGGGGTCGGCCTCCGGATCGTGGTGCTCGCCCGGAGACGGCGGCTCGTGCGGAGGCGTGCTCACAGCCGGCCCTGGGTCTCGTCGGCGTCCGGCGGCGGGCGCACGATCGTCTCGTCGACGGCGTCGGGAGAGGGCTCGTACTCCTCGGCGTTGGCCGGGTTTCCGCAGAAGGAGCAGAAGTTGACCTCGGCGGGAAGCGGCTGGCCGCAGTGCGCGCACGTGAGTACGGGCGGCGATGTCGGCGCGGGCCGCCCGCAGTGGCTGCAGAAGTGGACGCCGGGGACGAGCGGCGCGCCGCACTTGCAGTAGGCCGCGTTCGGGTAGCTCCGCGCGGTCGCCTCCGCCACGAGCAGCGAGTCGAGCTCGTGCATCCGCTGCTCGAGCGCGAGCACCTCGTGGCTGCGCGTGACCAGAAGGTCGGGGTTCCAGTGGTCCCGCCGCACCATCTCGACCGCCAGGCCGCCGACGTCGCGGAGCTCGATCTCGCGCTGCCGGGTCAGATCGCGCCGCTCGCGTTGCAGCCGGACCGGATCGGGCTCGTACGGAGGCGGCTCGGGGCCCTCGAAGACCTCGACCACCTCGACGACCTCCGCGGGGGGCTCGGGCGGAGGTCCTCCTTGGCGAACGTTGAAGTCGTTCATGCGTCCGGGCTTCCCACCAGGACGACGAGTCTAACGGACACCTTGGACCGAGAACCCTGGCGTGGTGCCGCTCAGCGGGCGATCACGACGAGTCGCTCCTCGGTCATCTCGCGGACCGAGTAGTGCGGCCCCTCCTTCGTGTTGCCCGAGGCCTTCACGCCGCCGTAGGGCATCTGGTCGGCCCGGAACGTCGGCGCCTCGTTGACGAGAACGGCTCCGAACTCGAGCGCCGACCCGGCCGCCATGGCCGTCTTGACGTTCCCCGTGAAGATGCCGGCCTGGAGGCCGTACTCGGTGCCGTTCGCCAGCGCGAACGCCTCGTCGACGGAGTCGTACGGGGTGACGGTGCAAAGCGGACCGAAGACCTCGAGGCAGGAAACCTTCATCTCGGGCGTCACGTCGCCGAGCACGGTCGGGCGGATGAGACCCTCCTCGTTCGGCTCTCCACCCGCGAGCACGGTCGCTCCCTGGGACTTCGCCTCCTCGATCCACTCGAGGATCCGCACCCGCGCGTCCTCGTCGATGACCGGTCCGACGTCCGTCTCTTCGTCGCCGGGATCCCCGATCTTGAGCGCCTCGACCCTGGGGAGGAAGCGGGCCAGATAGTCGTCGTACGCCGCTCGGGCGACGTAGATCCGCTGGATCGAGATGCAGCTCTGCCCGGCGAAGGAGAACGCGTTCGCCGCGGCCTTGGCGGCCGCGTCCTCGAGGTCGGCGTCCGCCTCGACGATCAGCGGCGTCGCGTTCCCCAGCTCGAGCAGGACCTTCTTGCGAGCGGCCCGCTCGCGGAGCTTCCAGCCCACCTCGGCCGAGCCGGTGAAGCTGATCAAGCGCACCCGCTCGTCCTCGACGAGCACGTCGCCGATTTCCGACGCGCGCCCGACCAACACGTTGAGCCAGCCGGCCGGCAGGCCCGCCTCGTCCTCGAGCTCGGCGAGCAGAAGAGCGGACATCGGCGTCTGGCTGGCGGGCTTGAGGACGACCGCGCAGCCGGCGGCGAGCGCGGGCGCGACCTTGTGCGCGACGAGGTTGAAGGGGAAGTTGAAGGGCGAGATCGCGCCGACGATGCCGATCGGGATCCGGGCCGTGAATGCGGCTTTGCCGACCCCGGCCGGCGTCGCGTCCATGGGCACGACGTCGCCGGAGAGCGTCCGCGCCTCCGCGGCGGCCGAGCGGAACGTCGAGGCCGCGCGATCCGCCTCGACGCGCGCCGCCTTCAGCGGCTTGCCCGCCTCGTCGCAGATCGTGCGGGCGATCTCGTCCTGGCGCTCGGCGATCAGGTCCGCGGTGCGGTCGAGCAGCTCGGCCCGCCTGTGGGCGGGCAGGGGGTCGGCCATCGCCTTCGCGGCGGCGTCGACCGCCCGGCGCGCCTCGTCTGCGCCGGCGCGAGCGATCCGCCCGACTACCTCGCCGGAGAAGGGCGAGCGCACCTCGTGCCACTCGCCGGTCTCGACCCACTCGCCGTCCAGGAGGAGCTTGCGCTCGCGGGCCGTGACCGCCATTCCGCTATTCAAGCACGCCTCGTCGCAGCCCGCCGTCCGGCAGTCTGTGGAGGCCATGGCCCGTCTTCTCCCCGTCCTGGCGCTGGCCCTCCTGCTCACAGCCTGCGGGGGAGAGGGCTCATCGGGCGGCGAGGGGGGCGACACCGGCGGCGGGGCCTCGGAGGTCGCGCCGGACGCCATCACTGCACCCGACTCCGGGAAGAGCTTCGAGCTCGCCGACGGCGACGAGACCAGCCTGAGGCTCTCGAGCGAGTACGTCTGGAGCGAGCCCGTCGTCGAGGGAGACGCGATCGAGCTCAGCCGCGTCGACTACCTCCAGGACCCGGGCTTCTCTGAGTGGCTGGTGCGCGCCGTGTCCCCGGGGGGCGCCACGATCTCCTCGCTCGGCGAGCCCACGTGCGCGGGCGAGCACGGCTGTCCCGACGAGGCGGTGCGGTTTCAGGTGACAATCACCGTCGCGAAATGAGCGGAGCCGACGTGCGCAGAGTGGGGGTGGTCGGTCTCGGGACCATGGGTGCCGGGATCGCGCAGGTCTGCGTCCAGGCCGGAATCGAGACCGTGGGACGCGAGGTCAGCGAGGACCTGTGCGCCCGCGCCCGCGACCGGATCGGCCACTACCTCGGCCGCGGGGTCGAGAAGGGAAGACTGACGGCCGCCGAGCGGGACGCGGCGCTCGGCCGGCTCACGACCACGACCGAGCTCGAGGGCCTTGCGGGCTGCGATCTCGTCGTCGAGGCGATCGTCGAGGAGCTCGACGCGAAGCGGGAGCTCTTTCGCGCGCTCGAGGGCGTCGTCGCGGAGGGGGCCGTGCTCGCGACCAACACGTCCGCTCTCTCCGTCACCGAGGTGGCGAAGGCGACGGAGCGCCCGCAGCGGGTCGTCGGCATGCACTTCTTCAACCCGGCTCCGGTGCTCCCGCTCGTCGAGGTCGTCCGCACCGAGCTCTCGTCCCTGGAGGCCGTGGACACGGCGTTCGAGCTGGCCGAGCGTCTCGGGAAGGAGCCGATCCGCTGCAAGGACACGCCGGGCTTCGTCGTCAACCGCATCCTCATCCCGCTCCTGAACGACTGCGTGCGCGTCCTCGACGAGGCCGGGGTCTCGCCCGAGGATTTGGACAAGGCGATGACGCGCGGCGTCAACTGGCCGATCGGCCCCTGCGCGCTCATCGACCTGATCGGCGTCGACGTCCACGTCCACGCCTCGGAGGCGCTCTACGCGGCGCTCGGCGAGGAGCGGATGGCGCCGCCCGACCGACTCGTGCTCATGCGCGACGAGGGCAAGCTCGGGCGCAAGAGCGGCGAGGGCTTCTTCCTGTACGAGAGCTAGCGGGCGAGCTCGGCCTGGAGCCGGGCGGCCTCGGCCAGGACGGCCTCGGCCTCGTCCGGCGTGAAGGTGCGGTCCGTGAACTCGGCGTCGAGCACGACCATCGTGTCGTCCCCGCAGTCGACAGGGACGGCCACCTCGGAGGAGACGCTCGCGTCGGTCGCCATGTAGTCGGGGTCGCGCCGGACGTCCTCGACGAGCTGCGCCTCGCCGGTCTCGGCCGCCCGCCAGCAGATGCCGCCCTGCTCGCGCCGCACCTCGTAGATGAGGCGGAGGCCGCCCTCGCTCGCGATCACGCGGATGGCGTCTCCCACGCGAAGGTGGCAATAGACCTGTGCGCCGGGCAGCCGAACGGCCAGGCGCTCGACCGCCTGGCGGCAGAGCTCGGTGACGCTCTCGTCTCGCTCGACCGGCACTTGACCACCGGCCACGGGTCGCGAACCCCGGGCCCCTGAGCAACTGCCGGCAGTATGCACGAGCCGGCCGCCTGTCGAGGCACGGCGTCGTCCGGCGGCCTCCCTACGATCGTGGGGCAGATGACGCTCTGCGCTCTCTGCCGTCGAAATCTTCTCGCAGGAGAGCGCTTCCGCTACTGGGAGAACGCGGAGGAGCGGCATGTTGCCCGCGTCGTCTGCCACCTGTGCGAGCCGACCGCCACGCGCGACGGCTGGGCGCGAACGGATCGACACGAGCGCGAGAACGCGGTCGGCCTGCGCGGCACGGTCCGCCTCGTCGCCTGAGCTCAGGCCGCGAGGCGCGGCCCGGCGCGGCACCACTCGGCATCCGGATGTCGCCCGGCGACGGCCGCCCAGACGGCGTCCGCCTCGTCTGCCGAGATCAGCCCGAGCGCGATCGCGTGCCGCGTGGCCGCGGCTACGGCGCCGATCTCGCGGTCGAAGCGGAGCGCCGCGCGAGGAGCCCTTTCCGAGGCTCCGGCGAGTCCCTCCAGCCGCGCCTCGAGGAGGCGCAGCGTCCGGTCGTGCCGTGCGCGTTCATCCATCGGAGCTTCTTCGATGGTAGGCCCCCGTGCGGATGCCACCCGCCGCCGGCGACAAGTGCGTCCAGGGCGTTCACAATTTCCTTACGAAGCCGTAATCGAAGGCTCACCACATGAGAAGATAGTTCGAGACGAATGCGGCGAGTGATGGTTCTGGTTTTGGTCGCGGGCCTCGCGATAGGCGTTGCCGATGCCGCATTCTCATGGACCGTGTTCTCTCGTACTCCGGGCTCCGAGTTCGTCGAGGTCCGAGGTGGAAACGGCCGCGCGGTGATCAGTCGTCGCGGATCGGTGCTGATGAACCTCGTCCGCGGCGGGGTGATCCGCATCGTCGACCTCCCGGGGAACGGGCATCCGAACATCAGCTGCAACAAGGCAGGCCGCCGGGTTCGCCCGAGCACGGTGGAGTACAGCGGCCCCAACCTCCGCTGCCGCGTCTCGAGTGGCCAGGCCGGCGCGCCCTGGCAGGCCGTCATCCGCGGCCGTGGGATCTTCGCCTCCGGCGTGGTCAGGGGCTCGTTGACTTTGGACGCGTTCCAGTCGGGGCCGCCGGGCCAGTATCGGATCGGGAACGGCGGTTGGCACAGGTGGCCGCGCACCGCCCACACCTATGTCCTCCACCGCACGTAAGCGCGTCACCGCCGCCGGGCAGCCGGACAGTGTGCCACCATACGAGCCCGTGGTCGGGGCCAAACAGACGATCCTCGTCGTCGAGGACGAGTCGAGCATCGCTTCCTTTGTCGGGATGTATCTCAAGCGGGCGGGCTTCGTCGTGCGCGTCGCGGACACGGGCAACGACGCGATCGAGAAGGCGAGCGCGGACCCGCCTTCGCTGATCATCCTCGACCTCATGCTCCCGGACCTCGACGGGATCGACGTCTGCCGCCGCATCCGCCAGCGCTCCGACGTCCCCATTCTCATGCTCAGCGCGCGGGACGAGGACATCGACAAGATCATCGGCCTCGAGGTGGGCGCGGACGACTACCTGACGAAGCCGTTCAACCCGGGCGAGCTCGTCGCCCGTGTGAAGTCGATCCTCCGCCGCTCGGGCCCGGAACGGCGGGAGTTCGTCAGCTCCGTCCACGAACACGGCAGCCTGCGAGTCGACGCCGGCCGCCGCGAGGTCACCGTCGTCGGCGAGGAGGTGCAGCTGGCGCCGAAGGAGTTCGACCTGCTCTGGGACCTGCTCGACCACCGCGGGCTCGTGCTGACGCGCGACCAGCTGCTCGAGCGGGTCTGGGGCTACACGTTCGCGGGAGACACGCGAACGGTCGACGTCCACGTGCGGCAGCTCCGGCGCAAGCTCGGCGATGCCTGCCCGATCGTGACGGTGTGGGGCGTCGGCTACAAGGTCTCGCCGGAGCCCAAGGCCGCCCGCGCGTCCTAAGCTTTAGCCGTGCGCTCGCTGCGCTTCCGGCTTCCCGCGATCTTCCTGCTGGGCGTGCTGGTCGCCGCGCTCGTCACGGCGGGGATCGCCGTGCGCTTCTTTCAGGAGGACACGCGCGACCGCACGCTCGGCGAGCTCGAGCGGCAGGCGCGCGGCCTCGCCCAGCTGTACACGCAGCAGGCGACCGCGAGCGTCGACGACACGCGGGACGCGCCACGATTCGCGCCGCCGCTGCTCGAGGAGGCGACCGGCTCCCAGCTTTACTACGCCGGGGTCGAGATCTTCCCGGGCCAGGCCTCCGGGCTGGAGACGCTGCCCATGAGCCTGCTGGAGGAGCAGGCCCTGAACGAGGGAAAGGTGCAGACGTTCGAGTTCCAGCCGCCGAACATGGAGCGGACGTACCTCGCGGCCGCGTACCCGATCACGCTCGGCGACGAGACCTTCGGGGCGATCATCGTCGCGAAGCCGCGGGCCGAGCTCCAGGAGCGCTGGGTCGACCTGATGAAGCGACTCGGCCTGGCGTTTCTCGCCGGCCTCGGGGTCGCGGTCGGGCTCGTCTGGTATCTCAGCCGCCGCATCACGAAGCCGGTGCTCGCGCTCACGCACGCGGCCGACGAGGTCGCGGCCCGGCGCTACTCGACCGAGCTGCCCGTGCCGAGCTCGAGCGACGAGATCTCGCACCTGACGGAGCGCTTCAACGAGATGACCGAGCGGCTCGCCGAGGCCGAGGCGCACGAGCGCAACTTCCTCGTCCGGGTCTCGCACGAGCTTCGCACACCGCTGACCGCCATCCGCGGCCACGTTTCCGCGCTCCGTGAGGGGCTGGCCGACGACTCCGAGGCGCGGGAGGCCTCGCTCGACGTCATCCGGGTGGCCACGGACCGGCTTGCGCGGCTCGTCGGCGACCTCGTCGACCTCGCCCGGCTCGAGGCGCACGTCTTCACGCTCGAGGAGGAGGAAGTCGAGCTCAGGCGGCTGGTCGAACAGGGCTACCAGTCCTTCGCCGAGGAGGCCCGGCAGCGCGACATCCGCTACGAGCTGGCGCTCCGCGACGACCCGGTGGTCACGACCGACGGCGACCGCGTCCTCCAGATCGTCTCGAACCTGCTCTCGAACGCCTTTTCGTGGACGCCAGACGGCGGCTCCATCTCGCTCGCGCTCCAGAAGGGCAACGGCTCGGTCTTCTTGGCCGTGACCGACTCGGGCCCGGGAATCGAGCCGGTCGACCGCGACCGTGTCTTCCGGCCGTTCGTGACCGAGACTGGCGAAGGGACCGGGCTCGGCCTCGCCATCTCGCGGGAGCTCGCGCAGGCGCTGGGCGGCGACCTCAAGCTCGACTCGGTGGTCGGTCGCGGCTCGCGCTTCGAGCTGCGCCTGCCGGCGGCCTAGGTCTACTGCGCCTGGAGGCCGTCGATGCGGTAGAGGGCGGCGCCGGGCCGCTCCTCGAGCGAGCGCTCGATACGATCGAGGATCCGCTCGGCCCGGTCGAGGCGGCGCTCGACGCCCCGCCAGCCGGAGCCGATCAGCTCGACGAGGAGCGCCAGGTCCTCCAGCCGCTCGCGGCGCTCCGCGGCGATCTCCGCCTGCAGGCTCTCGAGTCGCCTGACGACCTGGCCGGTCAGCCCGCGGACCTCGGCGATCTGCCGGGCGACGGGGAGGACCTCGGCCTTCATGCCCTCCTCGATCGCGCTCCCGAGCCGCTCGGGCACGGTGGTCTCCAGCTCGGCCGCCGTCCGGGCCAGCTGGTCGAGCGCGGTCTCGGCCCGCTCGAGCGCGTCCTCGAGATCTGCGCGGTTCGGGCGCTCCGCTCGCGCCTCGGCGATGCGGGCCTGCGCCCGCTGGAGTGCGTCGCGATCCATGGGCGCGGAATCTACCCTTGGCGTCGGACCGCATGAGGACAGACGAGCTCGACTACGACCTCCCGCCCGAGCTGATCGCCCAGCGGCCGCTCGACCGGCGCGACGAGTCCCGCCTTCTCGTGTACGAGCGCGCGACCGGGGTCGTGCGTCACCGGCACTTCCGTGACCTGCCCGCCGAGCTCCCCGAGCCCTCGCTGGTCGTCGTCAACGACACGCGCGTCGTTCCGGCTCGGCTCCGCGTGCGCCGGCCGACGGGCGGCGAGGCCGAGGTCCTCCTGCTCGAGCCCGTGGAGGACGGCCTGTGGGAGGCGCTCGCCCGGCCGACGAAGCGCCTGCGGGCGGGGATGCAGCTGGGCGAGGTCGAGCTCGTCGAGCACCGCGGCGAGGGCCGGTGGCTCGTCCGCCTCCAGGGGCGGCCGGCGGGCGAGGCGCCGCTGCCCCCGTACATCGTCGAGCCTCTCGGCGACCCCGAGCGCTACCAGACCGTCTACGCCGAGGAGGAGGGCTCTGCCGCAGCGCCCACCGCCGGGCTCCACTTCACGCCGGAGCTGCTGGCCGAGCTGGGCCCGGAGCGGATCACATTGCACGTCGGCCTCGATACCTTCCGCCCGGTGACCGCCGAGACCCTGGACGAGCACGAGATCCACAGCGAGCGCTACGCCGTCGAGGCAGGCGTGTGGGAGCGGATCGCCGGGGCCGAGCGCGTCGTCGGGGTCGGGACGACGACCGTGCGCGTGCTCGAGTCACTCGCCCGTGGCGCCCCGCTCGCAGGGCGGACGAGCCTGTTCGTGACACCGGGCTTCGAGTTCCGGCGCGTGAACGCGCTCGTGACGAACTTCCACCTGCCGCGCTCGACGCTGCTCGCCCTGGTGATGGCGTTCGCCGGCGTGGACGAGACCCGGCGCCTGTACCGCACGGCGATCGAGGAGCGGTACCGCTTCTACTCCTTCGGCGACGCGATGCTGATCCTGTGACCCGGTCGCGTGCGCGTGTAGTGGTCCGGGGCACCCCATCCCACCACCCGCCTTCGAGGCTACAGCGAAACGACGCGCGCGTGGCGCGCGGACCGTGCCGGAGGCGACACGGGAGCGTGACGTGAGCTTCACGGTGACCGCGGCGGACGGGCAGGCCCGGGCCGGTGTGCTTCGGACGGCGCACGGCGAGGTGCCGACACCGGCGTTCATGCCGGTGGGGACGAAGGCGACCGTCAAGGGCCTCGACCCGGAGCGGCTGCGCGAGCTGGGGACGACGATCCTGCTCGGCAACACGTACCACCTGCACTTCCGCCCCGGCGAGGGGGTGATCGCCGAGCTCGGCGGCCTGCACCGCTTCATGAGCTGGGACGGCCCGATCCTGACGGACTCGGGCGGCTTCCAGGTCTTCTCCCTTCGTCACACGATTGTCCGCGCCGACGACGAGGGCGTCACCTTCCGCTCCGTCTACGACGGCGAGGAGGCGCACTTGACGCCGGAAGCGGCGGCCGCGATCCAGCGGCAGCTCGGCTCCGACATCGCCATGTGCCTCGATATCTGCCTGCCCGCCGACGCTTCGACGGCTGACCTCGCGGTCGCGGCCACCCGGACGACGCGGTGGGCGGAGCGGCAGCTCGCAGCCCCGCGGGCCGACGGACAGCTGCTCTTCGGCATCGCGCAGGGAGGCACGGACCCGGAGCTCCGCCGCAGGTCCATCGACGAGATCGGTGCCCTCGCCTTCGACGGCAACGCCCTCGGCGGCCTGAGCGTCGGGGAAGATCGCGAGACCATGCTCGACACCGTCGCGTGGTCGGCGCCGCTCCTTCCCGCGGACAAGCCGCGCTACTTCATGGGGATCGGCGACCCGGCGGGGATCCTCGAGGTGGTCGAGCGCGGGGTGGACATGTTCGACTGCGTTCTCCCGACGCGGCTGGGGAGGACCGGGACGGCGCTGTCGTGGGAGGGACGGCTCAACCTCAAGAACGCCCGCTTCGCGCGCGACGCCGCGCCGCTGCAGGAGGGCTGCCCGTGCCGGGCCTGCACAGGCTTCTCGCGCGCCTACATCCGCCACCTCGTGAACCAGCAGGAGTTGCTCGCCCTCGTCCTCCTCTCCGAGCACAACGTCCGCTTCCTGCTCGACCTGACAGCCGGCGCCCGCGAGGCCGTCGAGCGGGGAGCGTTCGCCGACTTCAAGCGGGAGGCGCTGGAGCGTCTCCCCGTCTGAGGAGCGGCGCGGGCCTGATACCTTTTTCCCGCACGATGTGCGCATTCGTCGACCTCGCGGACGCTTCGGAGGAGCGCCGCGGGGCAGTTGAGGCAGCCTGCTAGGAGGCTCTGCAAGTGGACCCGATCTTCATCTTCTTCCTCGTGATGCTCGTGTTCCTGTACCTGCTGCTGATCCGTCCGCAGCGCCAGCAGACCAAGCGTCACCAGGAGATGCTCGAGAACCTGTCCGTCGGGGACGAGGTCGTCACCGCCGGGGGCATCTACGGCGAGGTAACCGGCATCGACGACGAGCGCGTCCAGCTCGAGGTCGACGCCGATGTCCGCATCGCCGTCTCCCGCCGGGCAATCGCCAACAAAGTGCCGCCCGAGGAGGCCGCCCGCATGGCCGACGAGGCCGAGGAGGCCCCCGAGGCCGAGGAGGCTCCCGAGCCGGACGAAGCGCCCGAACCGGAGGCGTTCGAGGATCCGGAGCCTGTTGCCGAGGAACAGACGAGCCGCTAAGGCGTAACCCGGCCCACCGTGCGTCGCTACCTCCTCATCCTTCTCGTTCTCTTCGGCGCGATCGTCGGCGTGCTGACGCTCGGCTACTTCCGCGAGCCGACGCTCGGCCTCGACCTCCAGGGCGGGCTCGAGGTGGTGCTCGAGGCGCGGCCGGAGGCCGGGCAGGAGCTGACGGACGCGGACCTCGACCGCTCGGTCGAGATCATTCGCCAGCGCGTCGACAAGATCGGCGTCTCCGAGCCTGAGATCCGCAAGCAGGAGCCGAACCAGATCGTCGTCGACCTCGCCGGCGTCTTCGACGCCCCGCGCGCGGCGGCGCTGATCGGCCAGACTGCCCAGCTCGAGTTCTACGACCTCCAGGGCGACGTCGACCCGCTCTCCCAGGACGCGAACGGCAACCCCGTCCCCAGCGCGACGCTCCTCCCGCTCCTGACCGCGGAGGACAAGCTCCCGGAGGGGACGACCGCCCGCGAGTGGTACCTCTACGGCGACAAGAAGGAGCGCCTCGCCGGCCCGGCCCCGACGAAGCAGGAGCTGCTCCAGCAGGTCGAGGGCGGCAAGGCGCCCGAGGGGTCCACGTTCTACGTCGTCCCCAGCAACAAGTCGATCCTCACCTGCGGGAGCACGGCCAACGCCGACGATCCAGACGCGGCCGCCCAGTCGTGCCCCGGCGGCGTCAGCGCCGCCCAGCCCTGGTACTACCTCTACAAGTACCAGCCGAACAACTCCGAGAACCCGATCCCGGAGCTGACGGGTGACGATCTCAACGCCGACGGCACGCGCCAGGACTTCGACCCGCAGACGGGCGAGCCGATCGTCCTCCTCGACTTCACGGACGAGGGCGGCGACAAGTTCCACGACATCACCCGGAGGCTCGCTCAGCGCGGCGCCCAGCAGGCCCAGCTCGCGGGCGCACAGGGGGTCGAGGAGGAGCGCAGATTCGCGCAGAGCTTCGCCATCGTCCTCGACGGCGAGATCCGCTCCTTCCCGATCATCGACTTCACCGACCCGCAGCTCGCGGACGGGATCTCGGGCGGCAGCGCCCAGATCAGCGGCCTCGACTCGATCCAGGAGGCGAAGGACCTCGCGCTCGTCCTCCAGACCGGCGCCCTCCCCGTGGAGTTCGTGCAGGTCGACTCGACGCAGGTCTCGGCGACGCTCGGCGAGGACTCGCTCCGCCAGGCGCTGATCGCCGGCATCGGCGGCCTCCTCGCGGTCGCGCTCTTCCTGCTGCTCGTCTACCGCTTCCTCGGCGTCGTCGCCATCATCGGCCTGATCGTCTACGGGATCTTCCTCTACGGGGCGATCCTGGCCTTCAACGTGACGATGACGCTGCCGGGGATCGCGGGGATCATCCTCACGATCGGCGTTGCGGCCGATGCGAACATCGTCATCTTCGAACGCATCAAGGAAGAGGTGCGCGGAGGCAGATCCGTGCGCGCCGCGATCGCGACCGGCTACCGCAAGGGCTTCGCCACGATCGTCGACGCGAACGTCGTGACCATGATCACGGCGGGCGTTCTCTTCTTGGTCGCGACGGGCGGCGTGCGCGGGTTCGCGCTCATGCTGCTGCTCGGGACGCTCATCTCGATGTTCACGGCGGTGCTCGCCACCCGCGCGCTCCTCGGCGTCCTCGCGCGCTTCCAGTGGTTCGACAACCCCAAGTTCATGGGCGCGAGCGCCCAGAAGATCCCCGACTGGCAGAAGATCGACATCGTCGGCAAGCGGCGGATCTGGTTCTCGATCGCAACCGCGCTGCTCGTCCTCTCGATCGCGGCGATCGTCTTCAAGGGGCTCAACCTCGGCATCGACTTCGAGGGCGGAAGCCAGGTCACGTTCGAGACGCCCGAGCCGACGTCGGTCGAGGACGTCCGCGGCGAGATGTCCGGCATCGGACGCACCGCCGCCGTCATCCAGGGCCGCGGCGACGAGTCGAACGGGAAGTACACCCAGTTCCAGATCAAGACCGAGTCGCTGACGACGAACGAGCAGAACGAGATCACGCGCGCGCTCCAGAACGACCTCGGGGCCGAGTCGATCGGCATCCGCAACGTCTCCGGGAGCTTCAGCAAGCAGATCGTCCGCAGCGCCATCTACGCGGTCGTCGCCTCGCTCATCCTGATCGTCATCTACGTGACGATCCGCTTCGAGTTCGTCTTCGCGCTCCCGATCTTCCGGGCCCTGTTCTACGACGTGACGGTCGCGATGGGCGTGTACGCGCTCTTCGGGTGGGAGGTGACGGCCGCGACCGTGGCCGCCCTGCTCACCATCCTCGGGTACTCGATGTACGACACGATCATCATCTTCGACCGCGTGCGCGAGAACATCCCGCTCATGCGCAAGTCGAGCTTCGCGGCCATCGCCAACCAGTCGCTCTGGGAGACGATTCGCCGCTCGATGGCGACGAGCTTCATCACGCTCCTGCCGATCGTCTCGCTCATCCTCTTCGGCGGCGACACGCTCAAGGAGTTCGCGCTCGCGCTCTTCATCGGCATCGCCTCCGGCGCGTTCTCGACGGTCTTCATCGCCACGCCGTTCCTCGCCGTCCTCAAGGAGCGCGAGCCGGAGTACGCCCGGCGCAAGGACGCCGGCCTCCAGGAGAAGCTCGACACGGTTGGCGAGAAGTCGGACGGGGCGCCCGAGGAGCCGGTCGAGGCCGAGGAGGAGCTCGTGCCCGTCGGCGCCACCGAGGACGAGGCCGAGATCGCCGCCGAGGAGGAGCCGATCACCGATGGAGGCGCCGCGACCGCGGCCGCCGCGCGGCGGGAGGCGCGGCGCAAGCGGCGACGCGCGAGGCCGCATGGCCGAGCCCGGTAGCAACAGCAGCGACCGCTCGCTCCGCGAGACGGTCGAGGAGCTCTTCCTCGCGGGCGTCGGCGTCGTCGCGCTGACGAAGGAGCGAAGCGAGGAGCTCGTCGATGAGCTGGTCGGGCGCGGTAAGGTGAGCCGCGACGATGCGCGGGAAATCGTCAACGAGGTCACGGGGCGCTGGCGCGGCGAAGCGACGCGCGTCAGCGAGCGCGCGAGCTCCACGTTCGCGGGCCTCTTCCGCGAGATGGGGCTGGTGACGCGGCGCGAGTACGAGGAGCTCGAGCTCAGGCTCGCCCAGCTCGAGCACCGCCTGCGGCTGGTCGAGAAGGAGTGACGTGAGCTCCCGGCCCGCAGTGCGGCAGCTGGGGCGAATGTCCGAGATCGCGCAGGTCGCGGCCAAGCACGGCTTCGGCTACCTCTTCGAGACGCGGGGCCCTTCGGTCGTGCGCTCCCGGCTCGGTCGCGAAGTCGACGTCGACGGCGAGGGCTCGCCGCGCGGCGTCCGCCTGCGGGAGATGCTGGACGAGCTCGGGCCGACGTTCGTCAAGTTCGGCCAGCTGCTCTCGACCCGCCCGGACATCGTCCCGCCGGACATCGTCTTCGAGCTGAAGGGGCTGCAGGACGCGGTCACGCCGTTTCCCTTCGAGCAGGCGCGAGCGGTGGTCGAGGAGGAGCTCGAGCTGACGCTCGAGCAGCTCTACCTCGAGTTCGACGAGGTGCCGATCGCGGCCGCGTCGATCGGCCAGGTGCACCGCGCCGTGCTTCCCAACGGGCGCAGCGTCGTCGTGAAGGTGCAGCGGCCGAACGCCCCGCGCCAGATCGAGGCCGACCTCGAGCTCATGTACCAGCTCGCCCGCTTCGCGCGCGAGCGGGTGCGCGCCCTCGAGTTCATCGACACGGTCGCCGTCGTCGACGAGTTCGCGCGCTCGATCCGGCAGGAGCTCGACTACCGCATCGAGGCGCGGAACGCCGAGCAGTTTCACAAGAACTTCACGGGCTACCCGCACGTGCGCGTGCCCCGCGTCTACTGGAGCTATTCGCGCTCGCGCGTGCTCACCCTCGAGCTGCTCGAGGGCTTCCAGCTGCGCGACCTCGACACGGAGCGCTACTCGATGTCCGAGCGCCGGCAGCTGGCGTACCGGATCGCCGAGACCTGGATGGCGATGATCTTCCGGCACGGGTTCTTCCATGCCGACCCGCACCCGGCCAACATCCTCGTCCTCGGGAACGGCGACCAGGTCGGCCTCGTCGACTTCGGTACCGCCGGCCAGCTCGCGCCCGACGACTCCTCGAAGCTGACCGGCCTCTTCATCGAGGTGGTGAACCAGAATGTCGAGGCGATCCCCCGTCGGCTCGCCTCGCTCGGCGTGCGCTATCCGAAGGAGCGTGAGGAGGAGTTCGTCGCCGAGCTGCGCTCCATCTTCGACCGCTACTACGGCGCGAGCCTCTCCGAGATCGATCCGATCCAGGTCATCCGCGAGGCTTTTGCGCTCATCTACCGCATGCAGCTGACGCTGCCGACCCGCTTCATCCTGCTCGACCGCGCGATCGCCACCCTCGGCTCGGTCGGGATCGAGCTCTATCCCGACTTCAACGTCTTCGAGGTGGCGAAGCCGTACGCGCGCGAGCTGATGATCGAGCGCTTCACGCCCCAGCGCGTCGCCGCCCGCGTCCAGAACGAGGCCCGCAACTACGCCTCGATGATGCTGGAGCTGCCGTACCAGGTGCACGACGTCCTCCAGGAGGTGCGCGACGGCCAGATCGAGGTCGGCTTCCGCCACCAGGGCCTCGACGACCTGATCAAGCGGATGGACGTCGTCTTCAACCGGCTCGGGATCGCGGTGGTCGCCCTCGGCGGCGCGATCACCTCCGGGATCCTCGCCGCGTCGATCGAGGGCGGCTTCGAGATCCTGGGAGTCCCCCTCGTGGCGGCGATCGGGCTCTTCCTCTCGACGCTTCTCAGCATCTGGCTGGTCTGGGGTGTCCTCCGCTCCGGCCGGCTGTAGGAGGAGGCCCTCGCCGGGCCGCGAAGGGGAAGTCATGCACGTCTTCCTCTGGTGGCGGAAACGCAGGATCCTCCGGGCATGGCGCCGCGGCACGATCGACTACGCCCAGGCCCGTTGGCGCTACGAGCGCCTCGCCCGCGGGCTCTAGGCACCGACTGCTCCGTCCAAGACCACACCGAGACCACCCTGTGAACCCCCTCAAGGGAGGCATCGTGAGTGTCGATCCCTTTAGGTGGCCGGGGCAGACTCCAGCCACGAGTCGGGTGCGCGTGTAAGCCGCAAGCGCATGCGCGCCCAGCCCCGGCCGTCATTTCTTACGGGATAGCGCGGGCCCTCACCGCAGCAAGGGCCCGCAATCACGTCAAAGCGCACGAACACACTCTCGTCGCGGCTCGAACGACCGGGTTCCACCCGGCCTAACGGCCAGTTCGTCAGTCGCTGCTCCGCTACGTGCAGGTCACGGTCGCCTTGTAGTCCAGAGCAGTCGGGTTGCCGTAGTCCCGGACAGTGAAGCCGAGGGCGTTCCACCTCCTGTGGAACGGACCGACGGTGGTGAACCGCTCCGGCGGACCCTGAAAGTTCGGGAGCAGCGCGCCGGCAGGCTGCTGCCCGAAGACGACGCCGTTGAGCGAGATGGTGGCGTCGTTGTCGGCGTGGACGTCGATCACGAGCATGGCCGACCGGCATCTCTGCGGGAGCCTGAACTTCCTGCGATACATCGAACTTGCCGGGCCCGACTTGTCGACGTTGACGGCGATCCATTCCGTGCCGGGGATCGGGTCCGCCCAGGCCAGACACGCCGAGGCGTCCCACGGGCCGGGGCTCCCGCATTTCGGTACGACGAACGCCTCCTTCCAGGTTGCGCCCCCGTCGAGCGAGAACTTGTTGAACGGGTCACGGCCGGGGGCTGCCGCATTCCCGGTGACGAGCGTCAGGGTCCTCGCGCCGCCTCCGCCGTTGCCCAGCGCCGGTACGGCGAGGGCCGAGGAAACGACGAGGAACAGTGCGAGGAGGCCGAGACGGTAGTGCTTCATTTGCGTCCTCCCTTCCGAGGGGCGAGCCTACGGGCGCGACCCGTGGGAGTCAAACTGCGGCTCCTACGCGGGCTCGGTGATCTGGAAGACTTTTGCAGGCTGCGCTCCGGCACGACTCCAAACCACCGCGTTGTCGCGTTCCTGGAAAGGAGCGACGAGGCGGAGGGCGCTTCGACTGGAGCTTGGTTCACGTCGTCACGCTTTCGTCGGAAAGGACATCTGGTCGGGCCCGGAAGCCGTTGCTAGCGTCGGGCGCATGGTGGAGACGGTCTTGGTGGTCGAGAACGAGGGGCCGGCGAGGGACTTCCTCTCGCGCCAGCTGGCCGACGACGGCTTCGAGGTCTTCGCAGCCGACCGGGCCGTCGCGGCCCTCGAGCTCGTCGAGTCGCGGCGCCTCGACCTCGTCCTCCTCGACGCCGTCCTGCCCGATGCGTCGGGCTTCGAGCTGTGCGGCCGGCTCCGCTCCGGCGAGCCCGGCCGAGCTTGGGACCGCGACCTCCCGGTGATCATGGTCAGCGCCCGCGGCGACCCGTCCGACCGCGTCCGCGGCTTTGCCCGCGGGGCGGACGACTACGTGATCAAGCCGTTCGTGTACGAGGAGCTCGTCGCCCGCATGCGCGCCGTCCTGCGCCGCGCCACGCGGCCGCAGCACCCGCGTCTGGCAGTCCGGGACCTCTCCGTCGACCTCTTGTCCCGCGTCGTCCGCGTGGGTGGCGTCACGGTGCAGCTGTCGGCGAAGGAATTCGATCTCCTCGTCGCGCTCGCCGAGGATCCGGAGCGCGTCTTTCGTAAGGAGGAGCTCCTCCGCGACGTCTGGGGATTCCGCTCCCTGGGGCGAACTCGGACGTTGGATTCCCACGCGAGCCGCCTACGGCGCAAGCTCAACCTGAACGGCGAAGCGGCCTACGTCGTCAACGTGTGGGGCGTCGGGTACCGCCTGGTCGCGGCTGCCTAGGAAGGCAGAAGGGGCGGCCGCCGCCAACTAGTGCCCGACCATGTCGGGCAGCCGGTGCAACTCGACACCGTGAGCTCCGGCCACTTGCTCGAGCTTGCGCACGTCGTTGTGCGTCGCGGCCGTCAGGGTGACGACGACGACTGCGGTCGCCTCGCCGCCAACGTCGGCCGCGAACTGGACCGCCTTGCGTGGCGTCATCTTGGTCTTAATCAGCCAGCGCGAGTCCGTCATGGCCGCGATAGGTCGGGAATCGCCTCGGCTTCTCTCGATCTTTCCATCAATCTGTCTATTTCTCTGTCTTCCTCACTCGCTACACGGCAGGCCGACAGAGCGAAGACGAGAAATACGAGGAACAGAACGGCCCAGGACAATCCAATGAGCGCCCAGAGCGTCACCAGACCGCTGCCTTGATCTTCACTACGAGTTTCACCTGCTTTTCCTCTCCTCCTGAAGCGGTGCCCATCCGCCGCTACGCCCGGTCTTCCCTAGGCGAGTGCGAGGCCGGGCGCACCGGTGACGAACCAGGGCTCCCGGCAGTAGGTCCTCCACCTGGCGGTCGGTCCTCCGTCGCAAGGGCGACGGGGCGCGTCCCGTCAGTGTGTCTCTGGCCGGTCGCGGTTTACACCGGCGACGCAAGGATAGCTACTTTCGAAGGCAACCGCAAGTAGCACTTGCATAGCAAGCGAAGGTTGCGCTTGCGCTATGATGCGGGGCATGGCACACGACACCGAAGTCAAGGCGGTACTACGCGCCTACAAGAAGGCACTCGACACGCTTCAGCGCCTCGACCGGGACCGGCGCAACTTCCGCAGCGCCCTGCTTGACGCGCACGAAGCAGGCGCCAGCAAGACCGAGCTTGCCCGCACGCTCGGAGTCTCGCGCCAGCGCGTGGACGAGGTGCTCGCCCGTGCCCGTCACGAGCGGGCCGCAGGCGTCGGGGACGTAACCGACTAGAGTCGGTGTCGCCTCAAAGGATCCGGTCGGCGGTTTGCACCCGCCGCCGCAGCCGGCGGATTTTCACAGTCGCCGTCCTTTGCAAGGAGCCTTCCCGATCAGGGGCATGGCTCTGAAGGTCGCAGCCTTTTCGTCGGAAAGGGCCAGGAGGCCGTTGCTGGCGACGATCGTCGGGCTATGCCCTGGTGTTGGCGTTCGGCCCGACCGCCGTAGCTCGCCGTAGGGAGAGCGGGCGGTTTGTTTTCGTTCTCTCGATCGAGCCTCACCCTAAAGCTTCAGCTTTAGAGTTGGTCATGCTTTCCTCCGCGAGCAGGCCTTGCTCGTAGGCCCAGCGGGCTGCCGCGGTCCGGTTCGACACCCCGAGCTTACGGTAGATGTTTCCAAGGTGGAACTTGACGGTCTGTTCGGTTACCCACAGCTTCCTCGCCATCTCGGCGGTTGACAGTCCTTCAGCGACGAGTTGGAGGATCTCGGTCTGGCGAGGGGAGAGCGGCGTCTGTCTCTGTGGGTTGGTGATCAGGTCTCCGGCGAGGTGGATGGAGTGCTCGAAGAGCTGCCGAATCGCCATGGCGAGGTCGTCGGGGTGCGTCTTCTTGTGGACGTACGCCAGGGCGCCCGCAGAGAAGGTGGCCAGGATCTGTTCTCGATCGTCAGAGCTGGAGAACACGATCGTCTTGAGCCCGGGAAGACATGCTCTCGCTTGGCGCAGACAGGCGATTCCGTCGATCTCGGAATCACCTGTCTCGATTTCCGCGATCAGCAGATCGGGTTCGCGCTCGGCGATGAGCGCGAGCGCACGCTCCGGTGAGCTCGCCTTGCCAACGACGTTGATGTGGAGCCGCTCGAGAACCTGCTCGACCGCTTGCGACCAGGCTGGGTCCCGATCGAGCACGACCGTCGTCAGCGGTCGGGTGCGAGGCGCTTTCGTGGGATTTTCCGTGCGCCTAGTGGCGAGGCCCGCCGACCCATTCTTGGGCCCCGCTCCACTGCTTTGTTGACTCCGATTGCTGGACATCAGCGCATTCCTCCTTGATTGGCATCTCGGAAAAGCGCCGCGGGACGCAAGGGCCCGCCGCGCCTCAAGTCGCCCGGGGAAGCGCTAATCAGGCCGTTCGAGGCCGCCGACGAGCGTGGGTGCCCGCACCGGAGTAAGGGACAGGCTCAGAACCCGTCCCAACCCAGGGGCTGCCAGAATGAGACACCCGACAAGGGCGGCGAAGAGACCACCCGAGAAACCGCCGCCGGAACCGCCTGAGGCCCCCGCGCTCGCAGGCGCTGGCGCTTGAGGCGCAGTCGGAAGCCGCTGCGGATCGAGAACCGAAGGCGAGGCACGCTTGCCCCGGCCGGAATCCGAGCGGGGGGCTGACGGCTCGCCGCCTAGCACGGCTCCCGCAGATGAGTCCGACGAGGGGACGGAGAAAGCTGCATCGATGCCCGGTGTGGTCGAAGTGGAGTTGATCACGACGATCGAGTCGCCACGTCCCGACGCCGCGGGCGCCGCCGGGGGCTCGCTCACGGGGTCCGTCACCTCTGCCGGCGGTTCCGCGGGCGCCGCGGGGGGCTCGCTCACGGGGGGCTCGCTCACGGGGTCGGTCACGTCTGCGGGCGGTTCCGCGGGCGCCGCGGGGGGCTCGCTCACGGGGCTCGCTCACGGGGTCGGTCACGTCTGCGGGCGGTTCGGCGGGCGCCGCGGGGGGCTCGCTCACGGGGTCGGTCACCGCTGCGGGCGGGTCCGCGGTCACGGGCTCCGCGGGAGCCTCGCTCACCGGCTCGGCACCCACCTGGGCATGCGCAACACCCACCCATGCCAAGCAGACGAGGGCAATCGCGAGCGCCACGCCGAGGTGCGGCGTCTTCGAGGGTCGCGCCCTCGCCCTCATTCCCCGTTCGCCCAGGCGCCGAGCAGTCTCGGTCGGGGAGAAACTCCCATCGGACTGGCCACACGTGACACGCACCCTGGTCATGACTGGAAAGGTCAGAGTACCCCCATTCCGAAACAGGTGCAGCCGACCACGCCAGTCAGATTTCTTCCGCGTTGTGCAGTTCTCGCTAAGCAACCATGAGGTCTGTCGAGACTTAGCACAGGAGTTCGATGATCCGTAACGGGTTGGGGTAGGTTTGTCGGCTTGCTCGGCCGCGCGCGCACCTCGACTCCGATGCCAGCCGCCTCCGCCACAAGCTCAACCTGAACGGCGAGGAAGCGGCCTGCGTCGTCAACGTGTATGGCGTCGGGTACCGCCTGGTCGCCGCCGCCCAGGGACGCAGAAGGGACGGCCGGAGCCGCCCCTTCGCACTCGCGTCAGGCGCGAGATTGTGGACGTCGACTACTTCTTCCGCTTCGCCTTGATCGCGAACTCCTGCGTCTGCGGGTTGAGGTGGCCGAGGTTGACGTTGCCACGCACCTGCGGGCCCGTGTACTCGAAGATGTAGGCCCTCGGTGATGAGGGAGGCCGCCTCGCGGCGGCCTCCCTGAGGTGTTCATGAGTGCGCCGAGGCTACTTTTGCTCGATGGTGAACTCCTGGGTCTGCGGGTTCGAGTGGCCGAGCTTCTTGGCTCCTGCGACTGCTTTGTCGCTGAGCCTCCAGATGATGAGGCCCCTGGTGATGTCGGACTCGTAGATGAGGCCGTTGTACCAATAGGTCGACCAGTCGCCGCCCAGCTCGATGCCGACGGGCGGGTTCGGATCGACGAGCGGGGCCGGATCCGCGTAGGCGATCTCCTTGACGTTGGCGGGGTCGGTGAAGTCGATGACGCTGATGCCCGACTGGTAGTTGCCGGAGACGCCGATGTAGCCCTTGTCCGTGGGTACGACGTTGAGGTTGTGAAAGGTGCAGTTCTCCACTGCCGTCTGCGGTCGCGGGTGCAGGAACTCACCCAGCGTCTCTCCCGTGTCCCCGTCCAGGAAGAACAGGGTGCGGTCGAGGACGCTGCTCGTCGCCTGGCAGCGTGCCTGGCTGCCGCCGCCCGGCTCGTGGCCGAAGATCAGCACCTCGCCGTCCCAGCTCCAGGCGGCCGAATGGCCGACGCCAACGCCGAGGTCGCGATGGTAGAGGAACATGGGGTTATCCAGCGAGCCGCCGTCGGCCGGGTCGAGGCTCCAGACGCTGGGCCCGGGGCCGCCCGCGCAGCCGTACTTCATGGCGCTCCCGAGGATCACGCCGCCGTCGTGGCAGGGGTGAAGCTCCTCGGGAGGCGTGTCGGGATGGCCGGTGGGCACGAAGCGCAGGTACGAGGCGTCCTCTGGACTGGCCAGCGGCACCTCGACGATGTCGAAGCCGCGGCAGTTGAAGGGCTCCTCGGCCGGATTCGTCCCACCCAGGAACGTGTTCGCCGACGGGTTGCTGTAGACGAGCAGCCTGTCGTTGGCGAGATCTGGGACCAGCGTCTCAGTGTGCGAGCCGCACGGGGTGTCGACGAACCCGATGACCTCGGGGTCGGTCGGGTCGCTGATGTCGATGATGTGCACGCCTTCCTGGCCGCGCTCCGGGGCATTGCCCTGCGCGGGCGTCCGGAACATCGGCCAATCACCACAAAACGCGCCCGGCGTCGTGAAACGGGCGGGATCGGTGACCGGGATCGTCGTTCCGTCCGGGTAATGCGGCGCCGGCGTCCCCGAGTTCCAGGAGCGGATCACGAGGTCACCCCAGATGATCACGTCGCCCTGGTTTCCGGTGGTGCTCGTCGGGCTCGTGCACTCCGTCCAATCGACGATCTCCACCGGATTGTCCGGCTCCTCGACATTGACGAGCCGGAAGCCCGAGTACGTGCCCTGCACGGCCGTGTTCCCCCAGAAGGCGAGATCGGAGTTGAACACGCCCTGCCCCGGCACGGTGTTGTCGAGCGGCACCGGGTTCGGCGAGAACCCCAACGGGTGCATGTTCTGTGTGTACTCAAACGTCGCCGTCGCCGACGCCGCCCCCGGCGGTACGGCCGATGCGGTCAGCGGAACCGTGATCCCGATGACCACGACCACACAAGCGACGATCAGTCGCAATCTCTGTACGAACATTGCTTTCACCACGCTTACCTCCCGGTTCGCGGGGGCAGCGGGCCACGGCCGGATGGCCTGGCTTCGGACGCGGATGTTCGGCCAGCTCCCCCAATGCCTGCCTGACCGGGGAAGTCTTTTCCCCTTTTGGGCGATTTGTCAAGCGGGAGGCCGCCCTCTCGGGCGGCCTCCCCTCGATCGTTCGGCCCGGGCATGTCGAAGGCGCGCCCCGACTTGTTTACAGAAGCCTCACGATTGCGGTCGACGCGGCGGCAGCGACCACGACCGCGAGGAGCGGCGCGCGCAGGAGGATCGCGACGGCGGCAGCTCCCAGGCCGACGAGGCGCGCATCGAGGACGATCTCCTCGTCCCCGCCGGCCACCTGGGTGACGACGAGCGCGGCCAGGAGCGCGGGCGCCAACAGCGCGACCACGCCGGTGAGGTGATCCGGGAGCGGCCTTCCGCCCAGGAGGACGGGCCCGACCGACTTGAGGGCGACGGTGGCCGTGCCCACGGCGACGACGGCGATCCAGGCGTCACTCACGTTCGTCTCCAGCCCATCAGGCACGCCGCCGCGGCCGCGACGATCGGGACGCCGGCCGGGGTGACCGGGAGGAGGGCGAGCGCGATCGTGCCGCCGAGGACGGCCGCGGCGAGGGCGCGTCGGGTCCGCACCTGCGGCACGAGGATGGCGAGGAAGAGGGCGGGGAAGGCGGCGTCGAGGCCGAGACTGGCCGGGTCGCCGAGGGCATCCCCTGCGATCGCCCCGATCACGGTGCCGCCGACCCAGCACGCGTAGAGGACGAGCCCGCCGCCGACGAGGAGCTTGCGGTCGTAGCGGCCGTCGGCACGGCGCGACATCGCCCACGACTCGTCGACGATCAGCTGCGACTCGAGGAGTCGCCGAACCGGTCCGCCGACCAAGACCGGGGCGACCGAGACGCTGACGGGGGCGTAGCGGGCGTTCAGGAGCGTCGCGGCGACGATCGCCGACACGACGCCGCCTGCTGCGCCCACGATCGAGGCTACGGCGAACTGCGCCGAGCCGGCGAAGGTGGTCGCCGACATGACGATCGCCTCGAGCGAGTGGATCCCGGACGCGCGCGCGAGCACGCCGAACGACACCGCGAACGCGAAGGCGGCGACGGCGATCGGGGCGATCTTCCTCGCACCGTCGCGGTAGCGGGCCGGCGTCACCCGTCCGGGACCCAGTCGCGCGTGAGGAGCAGCCAGAAGGCAAGCCCGGCGTACGGCCCGTAGCGGCGGAAGCGGCGTTCGATCGTCGAGTCCTTCGCCTTCCTGCCGCCGTTCAGGCTCGCGTACTTGGGGCGGGTCCAGGAGTCGAGGACGAGGCGCGAGTAGCGTCCGAGCAGCATCATGATGTGCGCGGCCGCGTAGGGCCCGACGCCCGGAAGTGCGAGCAGGATCGCGGCGAGGTCGTCGTCGGGCAGATCGTCGCGGCTTGCCCGTCCGAGCGCCTCGAGGTCGAGCGCGCCCGTCGCGACGTCGGCGGCGAGCGACTGGAGGTAGGCGCCGCGGTAGCCGGCGCGCATGACGTCACGGTAGAAGCTCTCGTCGGCCGCGGCCATCGCCTCCGGGGTGGGAAACGCTCGCCCGTAGGGCCCGTCCGGAGCGCCGACGGCGGGCTCGCCCAGGTGCTCCACGAGCGCGCCGACCATGCGCTCGGTCGCCGACCACGCGCAGTTGGTCGTACAGATCGTCTTCACCACCTCTTCGAAGACCGTCGGGCTGCGGACGAGCCGCCCGGCGCCCTGCGTCGCCCAGGCCAGGTCGGGGTCGGAGGCGGCAGCCGCGTAGAAGGGGGAGAGGTCCTCGTCGAGCCTGAACACCTGCGCGGCCGCGGCCTCGAGGTCGGAGGCCTGTCGCTTCCCCGGTGGCCGTCCGGTCACGGTGATCTCGGCGTGCCCGGCCCGGCCGTCGGCGATCCGCAGCGTGCGCGGTCGCGACGACGGGAGCGGCACCGTGATCTCCAGCGCGCGCCCGGCCTCGTCGATCCGCATCGGCGGCAGGTCGACCAGGCCGTGCGACTGGATCGAACGCCAGAGGTCAACGGGCTCGCCGCCCGGGCCGGCGAGGCGAAGCTCCCTGGTCCAGTCGCCCTCAGGCACCGGCCGCGTCCCGCTCCCAGGCCGAGACCTCGAACGCCTTTCCCGGCTCGCCGCCGATTACGAGCACCGTCGTCCCGGCTTCGAGCGCCGTGGCGCCCCGGACGACGGCAGGATCGCCGACGTAGACGAACGTGCCGGCCGGCGCGTCGACGGTCTGGTCGCCGACCGTCACGGAGGCGTGCCCGTTCGCGACGAAGAAGAGCTCCTCGTGCGCGGTGTCGAGCTCCGTGTGCTCGCCCGAGAAGACGTCGCCGGCCGCCTCGGCGCGGTACGCCGCGGCGCCGAAGGAGCCGATGTCGAAGTGCATCCGGACCGCCCGCCACGCCGCCCTCCCGGGCTCTGGGCCGGCCGGGGTGACGATCTCGGACACGTGGGCTACGCGGAACGGCGCATCGGACATTGGAATTGCCTCCTGGTCGTCGAGTAACCGGTGATCTATCATAGAGGGTTATGAGCGATCAAGCTCCCGGCGAGCTCGAGATCGTCCGGGCCTTCGTGAACACGCTGGACGTCGGGAGCGGCGCCGACCAGCTGCTGACGGCCGAAGCCTTGCAGGCCTGGCTCGACGAGCACGACCTCCTGCGCGGCGCGCGCGTGAGCGCCGCCGATGTGGAGGCCGCGCGACGGCTCCGCGAGGCGATTCGCGGCCTCCTGCTCGAGAACAACGGCATGAACGTCCGCACGGAATCCGCCCAGCGGCTGGGCCGGGCGGCAGACCGGGCGCGCCTGACGCTGCGCTTCGATCCCGCGGGCGAGGCCCGGCTCGAGCCTGCCGCGGACGGGGTGACCGGCGCGCTCGGACGCCTGGTTGCGATCGTCGCCGCCTCGATGGCGGACGGGACGTGGAGCCGCCTCAAGGCCTGCCGGGCCGATCGCTGCGGCTGGGCGTTCTACGACCGAGCGCGCAACCACTCGCGCCAGTGGTGCTCGATGGCGGTGTGCGGCAACCGCACCAAGGCGCGGGCCTATCGCCGGCGCCACGCCGCCCAGCAGGGCGTCAGCGGCTCGGCCAAGCCCGCCTAGTCGTCGGGCGGTCGTGGTAGGAGTGCTGCGTGGCGATCCTCGGGATCGACGTCGGAGGCACCTTCACGGACGCCGTGCTGCTCGACGACGGCGAGCTCCGGGTCGCGAAGGTCCCGACCGTCCGGGCGCAGGAGCACTCGGTCGTGAAGGCCGCCGTCGAGGTGGGCGCCGGCGACGTCTTCCTCGACCGCTTCACGCACGGGACGACGATCGCGACCAACGCGCTGCTCGAGCGGAAGGGCGCGCGCACGGCGTTCGTCGGCACCGCCGGGTTCGAGCACGTCCTGCACCTCCGCCGCCAGACGCGCGCGCACCTGTACCGGCTCTGCGACCGCCATCCGGAGCCGCTCGTGCCCCTGGAGCGCTGCGTCGGCGTCCACGAGCGTACGGGCCCAGCCGGAGTCGTCGAGCAGCTCGACCTCGACTCCCTCCCGGAGCTCGACGCCGAGGCGGTGGCGATCTGCCTCCTCTTCTCCTTCCGCGACTCCACCCACGAGCGCCTCGTGGCCGACGAGGTGCGGCGGCGGCTTCCGGACGCCCGGGTGGTCGCCTCCCACGAGGTCGCGCCCGAGTTCAGGGAGTACGAGCGGGCCTCGACGACGGCGGTGGACGCCTACCTGGGGCCGGTGCTCGCCGAGTACCTGTGGTCGCTGGCGGACCGCTGCAAGGAGGCCGGCCTCGTGCAGCCGCTGGTCATGCGCTCGTCGGGCGGCGTCTGCACGCTCGACGAGGCCGCCCGCCATCCGTCCTTCGCGCTCGTCTCGGGCCCTGCCGCGGGTGTCGTCGGCGCGGCGCGGATCGCCTCGCTCGCCGGGGTCGACGACGCGATCTCGCTCGACATGGGCGGGACCTCCACGGACGTCTGCCTCATCGCCGGCGGCCGGGCCGAGCGCGCGGCCGAGCGTGAGCTGGGCGGGTTCCCCATCCGCCTGCCGACCGTCGATCTGCAGACGGTGGGAGCGGGAGGCGGCTCGATCGTCTGGCGCGACGCGGGCGGGGCGCTGCGCGTCGGCCCGCAGAGCGCCGGCGCGGATCCCGGGCCCGCGTGCTACGGCCGCGGCGGGCTCGAGCCCACCGTCACCGACGCCAACCTGGTGCTGGGGCGGCTGCCGGACGTGCTCGCGGGCGGGCTCGAGCTGGACCGGGCTGCCGCCGAGCTGGCTCTCGGCGACTTCGACGCCCAGGCCGTGATCGACGTCGTCAACGCCGAGATGCTGCGCGCGCTCCGGCTTGTCTCGGTGGAGCGCGGCCACGACCCGCGCGACTTCGCACTCGTTGCCTTCGGAGGTGCCGGCCCGCTGCACGCGTGCGAGCTCGCCGACGAGCTCGGCATCCGCAAGGTGCTCGTCCCCGCCGCGGCCGGCGTGCTCTCCGCCCTCGGCCTCGTCGCGAGCGAGGAGCGGCGTGACCGCGTGCGCTCCTACGTCATTCCCTTCGAGGACGCCGGGCTGCTTCCGCGCGACGGCGAAGTCGACCTGCGCTACAAGGGGCAGTCGTTCGAGCTGACCGTGTCCCTCGCGGGCGACCCGGTCGAGTCCTTCCACCGCGCCCACGAGGAGCGCTACGGGTACGCCGACCGCGGTCGTCCGATCGAGCTCGTCGCCGTCCGCACCGCCGAGATCACGCCGGGGCCCGCCCTCGATCTGCGCGGCGGCGACCCGCTGATCGTGAGCGGCCCCGTGGTCGTCGAGCTCGACGGCGCCACTTGCTGGCTCCCCCCTGGGTGGGAGGGGGTTAGGGATGGGAATAGCACCCTGATCCTCACACGATCGTGACGATCGAGCTCCAAATTCTCGGCAGCGCGCTCCGTGCGGTGGCGGAGGAGATGGGGGCCGTCCTCGTCCGCTCGGCCTTCTCCGCCAACATCAAGGAACGGCGGGACTGCTCGACCGCCCTGTTCGCCGCCGACGGCCGGATGATCGCCCAGGCGGAGCACATCCCCGTCCACCTGGGCGCCATGCCGGAGGCGGTCGCCGCCGTTCGCGAGCGCGGCCCCGAGCCGGGCGAGGTCTTCGTCGTCAACGATCCGTTCACGGGCGGCACGCACCTCCCGGACGTGACGCTCGTCTCCCGCACCGAGGTCGGCTTCGCGGTCTCCCGCGCGCACTACGCGGACGTCGGGGGTGCCGAGCCGGCGAGCCTGCCGGCCGGCTCGACCGACCTCTACCAGGAGGGCCTGGTCGTCCCGCCGGTCCGGCTGACGGACGAGGTCCTCACGATCCTGCTCGCGAACATGCGAAACCCGGACGAGCGGCGGGGCGACCTGCGCGCCCAGCTCGCGGCTCACCGCCTCGCCGAGCGGCGCCTGGCGGAGCTCTGCGAGCGGCGAGGGCGCGACCAGGTCGTCGCCGCGATGGACGAGCTCTACGCCTACTCCGAGCGGCGGGTACGCGCGGCAATCTCCGCGCTCCCCGACGGACGCTACGAGGCCTCCGACTCCCTCGAGGCGCCCGAGGGCGAGCTGGTCGTCCGTGCGGCGGTCACGATCTCCGGCGACGAGATCGCGATCGACTTCGCCGGCACGGCCGCGCAGCACCCGGGCAACCTCAACTGCCCGCTCGCGGTCACGCGCTCGGCTGCGTACTTCGTCGTCCGCTGCCTCAGCGACCCCGACGTGCCCGCCTCGGGCGGCGCCTTCGCGCCGGTGTCGGTGACCGCGCCCGAGGGATCGCTGGTCAACGCCAGAGCGCCCGCCGCCGTCGTGGCCGGGAACGTCGAGACCTCGAGCCGGATCGCGGACGTGCTCTTCCGCGCCTTCGGCCAGGCGATCCCGGTGCCGGCGCAGGGCCAGGGGACGATGAACAACCTGACCTTCGGAAACGCCCGCTTCACCTACTACGAGACGATCGCCGGCGGCCAGGGAGCGTGCCCGAACGCCGACGGTCCCTCGGCTGTCCACGTCGCGATGTCCAACACGCTCAACACCCCGGTCGAGGCGCTCGAGCTCTCGTACCCGCTCCGGGTCGAGCGGTACGCGTTGCGCCTTGGCTCCGGCGGCTCCGGACGGTTCTGGGGAGGCGACGGGGTGATCCGCGAGATCACGGCGCTCGAGCCGTGCCGCGTCTCGATCGTCAGCGAGCGGCGGGCGCGCGGCCCGGCCGGCACTCGGGGCGGCGGTCCCGGCTCGCCAGGCCGCAACGTCGTGGACGGCGACGAGGTGCCGGCGAAGGTGACCCGCGCGCTCGACGCCGGCGAGTCGGTCACGATCGAGACGCCCGGCGGCGGCGGCTTCGGCGCCGCCGCCTGACGCCCTGGGTATATAACGCGCGGGTGGGCGACGAGCGCTTCACGATCAGGCACTTGGACGAGTTCGAGCGGAGCGGCCGCTGGCTGCTGGCCCGCCGCTCGCTGGGGCTCGAGTCGTTCGGTATGAACCTCGTCGAGATCGAGCCTGGCGGGCGGATCCCGGAGCACGACGAGACACCGCGCGACCAGGAGGAGGTCTACGTGATCCTTTCCGGCACCGCGGTCGCGATCGTCGACGGGGTCGAGCACCCGGCGCCCGCGGGGACGTACGTGCGCCTCGACCCGGAGCCGCTCCGGACGATCGCGAACGCCGGCGACGAGACCCTTCTCCTGCTGCTGATCTCCGCGCCGCGCTCGAGCGGCTACGAGCCGATGGACTGGGCCTGAGCCGACCGCCGCGCGCGCTAGGGTCCCCCCGTGGGGCTGTTTCGCAAGCGCGCGAGACTGAGAGTTCTGGACGAGCGGGAGTGCTACCTCCGACTCCACGGCATCCGCACCGGCGAGATCGCGATCGTGCGCGCCGAGCCTGAGCAGCGGCCAGAGCGGCTCCCGAAGCCGGACGGCCCTACCGAGGACTCGCCGGCGCTCCACCTGATGATGCGCTACCCGCGGAACGCCGGCCGCCTCACGGGCGAGCAGCTTCGCCGGGAGCTTCTGCGCCGCATGGACGCGCGCACCGGCGAAGCCGCCTAGCCGTTCCTAGCCCGGGAGGATCGCGCCCTCGAGGCCGAGCAACGCTTCCTTGCGCTCGAGCCCGCCGCCGTAGCCCGTGAGGCTTCCACTCGCGCCGACGATGCGATGGCACGGCACGACGATCGGCACCGGGTTGCGGTTGAGGGCGCCGCCGACCGCGCGCGCCGCCTGCGGCTTGCCGATGCGCTTCGCCAACCCGCCGTAGGTGTCGACGCGGCCATAGGGGACGCGAACGAGCTCCTCGAGCACCTCCCGCTGGAAGTCCGGAAGCGGTGTGAGGTCGACGGTCAGGTCGAACTCGTGGCGCCCGCCCTCGAAGTACTCGTCGAGCTCGCGGCGCACGGAGTCGAGCGGCCGCGCCGAGCGCAGCACGCGGGCGCCGAAAGCCGTCGTGAGCCAGTCGAGCTCGCGCTCCGGCTCGGGGTCGAACGAGATCCGGCAGAGCCCGCGCTCGCTGGTGGCCACGAGCAGCCGGCCAACCGGGGAGTCCGTGTAGTCATAGGCGACGTCCAGGAGCCCGGCCGACGCCGCGGCGTCGCGGAAGCGGCGGTCGAGCTCGTCGGGAACGCTGGTCATGAGGTCTCCTTTCTGCGCAGGCGCCGCACGCCGGAGGAGGCGGCGGCGCGGGCGGCTTCCGCACTCGATCCGAGGGCGGCGCCGATGTCGTCGTACGAGAGGTCGTAGCCGTAGCGGAGCACCACCGCCGCGCGCTCCGTCGGCGGCAGCTGGTCGGCCAGGTGCTCCAGCTCCGCGTAGGCGGGGCGCTCGTCGTCGACCGGGATCTCGGGTGGCTCCGCGCTCGCGCTCGGCTTCCGCCGCTCGTCGACGGCGACGCGGGTTGCGATCGTGAAGGCCCAGGCCCGCAGGTGCCGGCCGTGTTCGAGCTTCCCGTAGGCGCGCAGCGCCCGGAGGAAGGTCTCCTGGAACGCGTCGTCGGCCGCGTCACGCCCGAGCAGGCGCGCGAGGTAGCCGAAGATCTCGTCCTTCCGCTCCTCGTAGAAGCGCTCGAAGGGTGGTATCGCTGCCACGGCTTCCATCATCCGTTGAAACGCAAGAGGGCGCCGAAGTGTGAGACTCCCGCGCATGCGGGTCGCCGTCGTCGGGCACGTCGAGTGGGTCGAGTTCGTGCGCGTCGAGCAGGTGCCGAAGCCGGGTGAGATCGTCCAGGCCACGGACTGGTGGGGGGAGGCGGCTGGAGGAGGAGGGGTGGCATCGGTCCAGCTCAGCCGCATGGCCGGGTCTTCGACTCTCTTCACCGCGTTGGGGCAGGACGAGCTCGGGGAGGCCGCGTTGGCGCAGCTGACCGGGCTGGGCGTCCTGGTCGAGGCCGCTCGCCATTCCGAGCCACAGCGGCGCGGCTTCACGTTCGTGGACGACACCGGCGAGCGGACGATCACGATCATCGGCGAGAAGCACGTGCCGCGCGGAGCCGACCCCCTGCCGTGGGAGGAGCTTGCGGAAGCCGACGGCGTCTACTTCGTGAGCGGCGACGCGGACGCGGCGAGGGCCGCACGACAAGCGCGCGTGCTTGTGGCCACGGCGCGCTCGCTCCCCGTGCTCGCGGAGTCGGGAGTCGAGCTCGACGCGCTCGTCCGCAGCGCCCGTGACCCGGGCGAGCGCTACCAGCGAGGCGACCTGGAGCCGCAGCCCAGGCTCGTGGTCGCGACGGCCGGGACCGATGGCGGGCAGTGGGGGACGGCGGACTGCCGCGCCGGCTCGTACCGGCCGGCGCCGCTGGACGGCCCGGTCGCGGACGCCTACGGGGCCGGGGACAGCTTCGCCGCCGGGCTCACATACGCGCTCGCGCGCGGAGACCACGTCGAGGCGGCGATCGCCTTCGCCGCCTCGTGCTCGGCGTCAGCGCTCGGGCGTCGCGGGGCGCACGGGCTCTAGGCGGACGGGCCGCCCTCGAGCCGCCGCAGGATGTAGTCGGCGTACCAGCCGGGCCAGTCCTCGTCCCGGCTCCCCAGCTCTTTCTCGTAGGCCGCGTGCGCCTGCTCGGCCTCGCGCAGCAGCCGCGCCAGCTCGTCGCGGGTCAGCTCGGTCTGCATCGGCTCCTCCTCGCTCGTGGGACGCCGTCCCTCGCATTCTTGCGCAGGGGTTGCGTAGTGGGGGATTGTGGTCTACAGTGGGGCGAAGTGGAGGTCAAGGAAGGCGCCTGCAGATGCTCCTCGGTGAGTACGAGCACACGATCGACGACAAGAACCGTCTTACGCTTCCCGCCCGGTTCAGGCAGTCCTTCGCGGACGGCGTCGTCGTCACGCGCGGGATCGAGCCGTGCCTGGCCGTGTACACGCGCGGCGGGTGGGAAGACTTCGTGAGCTCCCGGCTCGCGGGCCTCGACCGGTTCAGCCGTGAGGCGCGCGACATGCGCCGCTACCTCTTTTCCGCGACAGTCGAGGCCGAGCTCGACAAGCAGGGACGCGTGACACTTCCAGCGGGCCTGATGGCGAAGGCGGCGCTCGGGCGCGACGTGATGGTCGCCGGCGTCGGCGACTACCTCGAGGTCTGGGAACGCGACGCCTGGCGAGTCCAGCTGGAAGATGTCGAAAGGAGGGCGGAAGTTGTTGCGGAACGCCTTGCAGCACGAGACAGCTGATCACGTTCCCGTCCTCGCCGACGAGGTGCGCGAGCTCCTCGCCGTCAAGCCCGGCGAGACGGTGATCGACGGCACGTTCGGGGCGGGCGGCCACGCCGAGCTCCTCGCGGCCGACCTGGCCGGAAAGGGGCGCTTCATCGCGATCGACCGCGACGCCAGCGTCCGCCCGTACTTCGAGCGGTTCCAGCGCCATGCGGGCGTGCAGGCCCGCTTCCTGCGCGGCGACTTCGCGGTCGTCCTCGGCCAGCTGGCCGACAACGACCTGGAGGCCGACGCGATCCTTCTCGACCTCGGCGTCTCCAGCATGCAGATCGACCGGCCCGAGCGCGGCTTCTCGTACGCCGCAGACGCGCCGCTCGACATGCGCATGGACGCCTCGGCGCCACGCTCGGCGCAGGACGTCGTCAACGAGGCGAGCGAGCGCGAGCTCTCGGAGATCTTCCGCCGCTACGGCGAGGAGCGCTTCTCGCGCCAGATCGCCCGCGCGATCGTGCGTCGCCGCGAGGAGCAGCCGTTCGAGCGGACGACCGACCTCGTCGAGGTCGTGCGCGGCGCGATCCCCGCGCCGCGGCGCTTCGGCGACGGCCATCCGGCCAAGCGCGTCTTCCAGGCGCTGCGCATCGTCGTCAACGAGGAGCTCGAGGCCGTGGAGCAGGCGCTGCCCGTGGCGCTCCGGCTGCTGCGCCCGGGCGGACGGCTCGCCGTCATCAGCTTCCACTCGCTCGAGGACCGGATCGTCAAGCGCTTCTTCGCCGCGCAGGCCCGCGGGTGCACGTGCCCGCCCGACCTGCCGATCTGCGTGTGCGGCAAGGAGCCCACGCTCAGGCTCGCGGCGCGCAAGGCCGTTCGTCCCTCGCCGGCCGAGACGGCCGAGAATCCACGCGCTTCCTCGGCGCGGCTCAGGGTGGCGATCAAGACCTGATGGCCACCGCCGCCGCACGTGCCGAGCCACGGCGAGCGCCGCGTCCGCGCGTCGAGCCGCGGCCCGTCCCGCGGCGCCGCCCGGCGGCGCGACCGCGAGTGGCCGGGAACGTGGTCTGGATCGGCGTCGTCGCGACGCTGCTCGCCGGAATCGTGGCGCTCAACGTCGCCGTCCTGCGCCTCAACATGCAGGCGGAAGAGCTCGAGGCGGAGCGCGCGCAGCTGACGGCGCGCCGGGACACGCTCGAGGCCGATCTCTCCCGCGCCGCCGCGGCGGGGCGCGTCGAGGCGATCGCCGTGAACAGGATCGGGCTCGCCGAGCCCGCCGAGACCACCTACGTCCGGCTCGCGCGCGCGAAGGAGTAGCGACAGGTGCGCAAGGCGAACAGACGCCTTCGGCTCCTGGTTGCGGTCTTCGCGGTCGTCTTCTTCGCCGCTTTTGCCCGCGTCGCCTGGCTGCAGGCGGTCAAGGCACAGGCGCTCGACCGCCTGGCCGACAGCCAGCACCGCGAGGAGCTTGACGTCAAGGCGCGCCGCGGCACGATCTTCGACCGGCTCGGCGTGCAGCTCGCTTTCGGCGAGCCGGCCATCACCGTCTACGCGAACCCGAAGCAGATCGCCGACCCGCGCGAGACCGCGATCGCGGTCGGCGAGGCGCTCGAGCTCGATCCCGGGAAGCTCTACCCGCTGCTCACCGACCGATCGCGCGGCTTCGTCTACCTGGCGCGGAAGGCCGATCCGGAGAAGGTCGAGGCGCTCGAGTCGCAGGAGCTCGTCGGCATCGGGTTCCAGCCGGAGGAGCGGCGCGTTTACCCGCAGCGTGCGGTCGCGTCGGAGGTCGTCGGCTACGCGGGCACCGAGAACCACGGGCTCTCCGGCATCGAACTCCAGCTGGACGGCGAGCTCGCCGGGAAGGACGGCTCGAAGACGATCGTGCGCGACCCGTTCGGGCGGACGATCGACGTTGTCCAGTCAGACCCGGTTCAGAACGGCCGCGACGTCTACCTGACGATCGACCACACGATCCAGAATCAGGTCGAGCGCGTCCTGCGCCGGACGAAGTCGCGGTGGGGCGCCCAGTCGGCGTCCGCGGTCGTGCTCGACCCCCGCACGGGCGGGATTCTCGCGCTGGCCGTCGACCCCGGCTTCGACGCGAACATGTATCCGACAGTCGCCCGCTGGGGCGAGGACCGCCTGCGCAACCGCGCCATCACCGACACCTATGAGCCGGGCTCGACCTTCAAGGTCGTCACCGTTGGAGGGGTGCTCGAGTCGAACATCGTCTCACCGTCGACGAGGTTCCGCCTGCCGTACGAGCTTCCAATCGCGGACCGCATCATCCACGACGCGGAACCGCGCGGGACCCAGGCGATGACGGTCTCGCAGATCCTCTCGCGCTCGTCCAACGTCGGCGTGGTCACGCTCGCGCTCCAGCTGCAGCGCGCCCGGCTTTCGCAGTGGATCCGCAGGTTCGGGTTCGGTCGCAAGACGGGCGTCGACTACCCGGGCGAGTCCCCGGGAATCGTGCTCCGCCCGGACGACTGGTCGGGCTCGACGATCGGCAACGTCCCCATCGGGCAGGGCATCGCCGTGACCCCGATGCAGATGGCGGCCGCCTATGGCGCGATCGCCAACGACGGCGTCTGGCTCCAGCCGCACCTCGTCGACCGCGTCGAGGGACGTGCGCGCGCGAAGCCGAAGCAGCACCGCGTCCTCTCCGAGCGCACGTCGAGGCAGCTCACCCGCATGCTGCGCGGCGTCGTCGAAGAAGGCTCCGGGATGTACGCGCACATCCCGGGGTATCGCGTGGCCGGTAAGACCGGCACCGCCGCCAAGCCGGACTCGTCAGGCGGGTACTCGGACACGCGTTACGTCGCCTCGTTCGTCGGCTTCGCGCCCGCGAGCCGGCCCGAGGTCGTCGTCCTCGTCACCGTCGACGAGCCACGAGGCGCGATCTGGGGCGGCACCGTGGCCGCGCCGGCGTTCGCCGAGATCACCCAGTTCGTCTTGCAGTACCTCGAGGTTCCGCCGGACGACCGCAGCGGCGCGGACGACTAGGCGCCCGCAACTCAGCTTCACGCACGCACGCGACAGCCGAGGAATCTGCGCGGCGAGGCAACGGACCCCGCCAGAATGCACGCAGACACGAGGAAGAACCGCGCCGCAGGCGCCGAAAGACGCCGGAGCCATGTCCGAAACACCCAACATCGCGCTCGAGACGCTCGCAACCGCGGTGGGCGCGACCGGGACGCGCAACGCAGCGGACGTCGCCGTCGTCGACCTCGCCTACGACGCTCGGGCGGTCCGCCCGGGCTCGCTCTTCGTCTGCGTCCCCGGTTCGCGCGCCGACGGCCACGATTTCGCCGCGGACGCCGTCACGCGGGGCGCGGCGGCGCTCATCGTCGAGCGGCCGCTCGACCTGCAGGTCCCACAGCTCGTCGTCTCGGATGCCCGCCTCGCCATGGCGCTCGCCGCCGACGCGTTCTTCGGCCGGCCGACGCGCGAGCTCGAGGTCGCCGGGGTCACGGGCACGAACGGCAAGACGACGACCGCCTTCGTCCTCTACTCGATCCTCGCCGCGGCAGGTCGCCGGCCGGGCCTGCTCGGCACGGTCGAGATGCGAATCGGCGGGGAGCGACGGCCGGTCACGCGCACCACGCCGGAGGCGATCGACCTCCAGCGGACCTTCCGCGAACTCCTGGACGCAGGCGATCGCAGCTGCGCGATGGAGGCCTCATCGCACGCGTCGGAGCTCAAGCGCCTCGTCGGCACGCGGTTCCGCGCCCTCGTCTTCACAAACCTCTCGCAGGACCACCTCGACTTCCACGGGACGCTCGAGGCCTACTTCGACGCCAAGCGGAAGCTCTTCGTCGAGCCCGACGTCGACGGGAACCGCCCTCCGGCGGCGGTCAACGTCGGCGATCCACATGGCCGCCGGCTCGCCGGCGAGCTCCGAGGCCTCGGCGCCCAGCTCGTCACCTTCGGCCTGGTCGACGATGCGGACGTGCGTGCCGAGGATCTCGAGCTGACCCCCTCCTCGACGAGCCTCCGCGCCGCCGGTCTCTCGCTGCGGCCGAAGCTGCGGGGGCGGTTCAACGTCGAGAACGTCCTCGCAGCCGTCGCCGCGTCCCGACTTCTCGGTATCGGCGACGACGCGATCGTGAAGGGGGTGGAGCACGTCGCCGGTGTGCCCGGCCGCTTCGAGGCGGTCGACGAAGGCCAGCCGTTCGCCGTCCTCGTCGACTACGCGCACACTCCCGAGGCGCTGGAGAACGTGCTGGCCGAGGCCCGGCGCCTGACGCCTGCGCGGCTGCTCTGCGTCTTCGGCTGCGGGGGTGACCGCGACCGCGCCAAGCGACCGCTGATGGGGGAGGTCGTCAGTCGCCTCGCCGACCGGGCGATCGTCACGTCCGACAACCCGCGCAGCGAGGAGCCGCGCGCGATCATCGACGAGATCCTTGCGGGCATGGACGGGGAGGAGGAGATCGAGCCCGATCGTGCCGCCGCCATCGCGCGCGCGATCGAGGAGGCCGAGGAGGGCGACGTCGTCGTCATCGCCGGGAAGGGGCACGAGCAGGGTCAGGAGTTCCGGGACGGGACGATCCCGTTCGACGACCGCGAGGTCGCACGCGACGCGCTTCGCCGACTCGGCGCCGCCGCATGATCCCGCTCGCGCTCGCCGAGGTCGCAGCGCTCGCACCGGGCCGGCTCCAGCAAGCTCGCGACGCCGAGCGCGTCACGGGCGTGTCGATCGACTCGCGGACCGTCGAGCCGGGCGACCTCTTCGTCGCCGTGGGCAGGGGTGTGGAGTTCGTCGGTGAGGCGATCGAGGCGCGGCGCCGCGGCCGCGCTCGTCCCCGAGGACGCATTCGGCGCCCTGGGCGCCGTCGGCCAGGCGGTGCGAGAGCGCTCGCGCGCCAAGGTCGTGGCCGTCACCGGCTCGACCGCGAAGACGTCCACGAAGGACATCCTCGGCGCCCTCTGCGCGCCGCACGCCCGGGTTGTCGTCGCGGAGGGGAGCCAGAACAACGAGATCGGCCTGCCGCTGACCCTGTGCCGCCTCGAGGAGGACACCGAGGTCGCGGTGGTCGAGATGGGCATGCGCGGGCTCGGCCAGATCGCGGAGCTGTGCGAGATCGCCCAGCCGGACATCGGCATCGTCACGAGCGTCGGGCCGGTGCACCTCGAGCTGCTCGGGACGGTCGAGCGCGTTGCCCAGGCCAAGGCCGAGCTGATCGAGAGCCTGCCGCCCGGCGGCACCGCGGTGGTGCCGGCCGGCGAGGCCTACCTCGATCCGTACCTCGAGCGGGACGACCTCCGCGTCTTCCGCTTCGGGGACGGCGGCGACGTCACCCTCAGCTACTTCTCCGCGCATGACGGCAGCGCCCGCCTCCGCGTCGAGGCCTTCGGCCGCCCGCTCACGCTCGAGTTCAGCTTCTCGTCGCGCTACAACGCCACCAACGCCCTCGCCGCGCTCGCCGCCTATCACGCGCTCGGTCTCCCGCTCGGCAAGGCGCAGAAGGGCGCGCGCCACGTGCAGCTCTCGAAGCTGCGGGGCGAGGAGGTTCCGCTCGCGGGCGGAGGAACGCTCCTGAACGACTGCTACAACGCGAACCCGCTCTCGATGGCCGCGGCGCTGGAGCACCTGAGCGACCGCGGCGCGGACTGCCGCAAGGTGGCGGTGCTGGGTGACATGGCCGAGCTCGGCCCCGGGGCGCCGAATTACCACCGTGATGTCGGCGCCGCGGCCGCACGCGCGGGCGTCGAGGTGCTGGTCGCCGTCGGGCCGCTCGCCCGCAACTACGTGACCGGCGCCCGTGGCGTCCCCGTCACCCGGTGGGCGCCCACGGTCGAGCAGGGCCTTGCCGCGCTCCGCTCCGTCCTCCAACCCGGTGACTGCGTGCTCGTCAAGGGCTCGCGCGCGATGGGCCTCGAGGTCATCGCCGAAGCCGTCGCCGTCGTCCCGGCGCGAGCCTAGGGTTAGGTCCCGTCTATGGTCGAAGTCTTGCTCGCGGGTGTCCTGGCGATGGTGATCTCTATTCTCTCCGGGCCCAAGTTCATCGACTTCCTGCGCAAGAACGAGTTCGGCCAGCAGATCCGCGAGGAGGGCCCGAAGGGCCACGTCGTCAAGCAGGGGACGCCGGCGATGGGCGGTCTCCTGATCATGGTCTCCATGGCCGTTCCGTTCCTGATCTTCTCGAGCCGGACGGTGCCGGCGGTGACGGCGTTCTTCGTCACGCTCGGCTGCGCCGCGATCGGCTTCGTCGACGACTGGACGAAGGTCTCTCGCCGCCGCTCGCTCGGGCTCGCCGGCCGCTGGAAGCTCCTGTGGCTCGGCGCGATCACGGCGGTCGTCGCGGTCGTCGCGGCGCGCGGGCTGGATACCCCGCTGACGACGGACGTCTACCTGCCGCTGCTCGACGTCGACCTGCCGCTGTCCTGGGGCTGGTACGTGCTGCTCTTCTTCATCATCGCCGGGGCCTCGAACGGCGTGAACCTCACCGACGGCATCGACGGCCTGGCCGCGGGGACGACGACGATCGCGATCCTCACCTACACGGCGATGAGCCTGGTCGCCGCGCTCGCATCGATTCGCGCAGTCGGCGCGGCCGACCAGGTCGATCTCGACCTCGCGATCCTCGGCGCGAGCCTCGTGGGCGCCTCGATCGGGTTCCTCTGGTACAACGCCTTCCCCGCGCAGGTCTTCATGGGGGACACCGGCTCGATGGGGTTGGGGGGCGCGCTCGCCGCGTTCGCGATCATGACGAAGACCGAGTCGCTGCTCATCCTCATCGGCGGCATCTTCGTGATCGAGGCGCTCTCCGTCATCGTCCAGGTCGTCAGCTTCAAGCGGTTCGGCCGGCGCGTGCTCCTGATGGCGCCCCTGCACCACCACTTCGAGATGAAGGCCTGGTCGGAGACGCGGATCATGGTTCGCTTCTGGATCATCACCGCGATCCTCTGCGCCTGCGGCTTCGTCCTCTACTACCGCTACGCGTCCGAGTTTGCTTCCTGAGCGGGCCCTGGTGCTCGGCCTCGCCCGCTCGGGTGAGGCCGCGGCGCTCGCGCTCGCCCGGCGGGGCGTCCGCGTCGTCGGGATCGACCGGAACGAGGAGCTCGACACCGGCAGGCTTCGGGAGCACGGTGTCGAAGTCGTCCTGGGCGCGGAAGACCCCGCGCTCGTCGATGACGTGGACCTGCTGATCAAGAGCCCCGGCGTTCCGAGCGAGGTGCCTCTCGTGGCCGCCGCACGGGACCGCGGCGTCACGATCTGGAGCGAGATCGAGCTCGGCTCGCGGCTCCTGGCCAACCCGCTGATCGGCGTCACCGGCACGAACGGGAAAACGACGACGAGCGAGCTCCTGGGCGAGATCTTCCGCGCGGCCGACCGGCCCGTCGCGGTCGCCGGGAACGTCGGCCGCCCGCTCACCGGGCTCGACGGTGCCATCGCCGACGACGCCTGGATCGTCTGCGAGCTCTCGAGCTTCCAGCTGGAGGACATCGACGAGCTCCGGCCCCGTGTCGCAGTGTTGCTCAACCTCACCCCCGACCACCTCGACCGCCACGGCAGCCTCGATGCCTACCGGGCGGCGAAGCTCCGCATCTTCGAGAACCAGGAGGCGGACGACGTCGCCGTCGTCCCGCACGGGTTTCCCCTGGTGCCGGGACGCGCTCGCCGGGTCGAGTTCGCCGCTGACGACCCTTTGCCGGCGGAGCCGGGCATCCCCGGCGAGCACAATCGGGAGAATGCCGCCGCTGCCGCGGCCGCTGCGCGCGCCGCCGGGATCCCGGACGACGCGATCGCCGCAGCGCTCCAGAGCTTTGCCGGCGTCCCCCACCGGCTCGAGCTCGTTCGCGAGCTCGACGGGGTCCGGTGGGTGAACGACTCGAAGGCGACCAACCCCGAGGCGGCCGAGCGCGCGCTGAGCGCGTACCCGCCGGGCCTGCGGGTTATCCTCGGCGGCTCGCGCAAGGGCACTCCATTCGCGGGTCTCGCCGCCCGCGCCCGCGAGTCGGGCGTCTCCTGCGCCTATCTGATCGGCGAGTCGGCCGACGAGATCGCAGAGGCGCTGGCCGGGCAAGGCGTCCGCTTTCGCCACTCCGGCGACCTCGCACAGGCGGTCGCCGACGCGCAAGCCGATGCCGAGCCGGGAGACGTCGTCCTCCTCTCGCCCGCCTGCGCGAGCTACGACCAGTTCGAGAGCTTCGAGGAGCGCGGCGCCCGCTTCCGCCAGCTCGTGGAGGCGCTGTGAAGCGGCCATCCGGCGGCGGCTTCGAGTACCACCTGCTCGTCGTCGTGACGCTCGGCCTCGTCGCGTTCGGCCTCGTCATGGTCTACAGCGCAAGCTCGGCACGGGCCGCGCTCGCCGCGGACGATCCCGCCTACTACCTCAAGCGCCAGGCCGTCTACGCGCTGCTCGGCATCGTCGCGCTCGTCGCCTTCTCCAGGACGGACTACCGCCGCCTGCGCTACCTCGTTCCCCCGCTCCTGCTCGCGAGCTTCGTCCTGCTCGTCGCCGTGCTCGTCGTCGGCACGCCTGTGAACGGAGCCAAGCGCTGGCTCACCATCGGCCCGGCGACCATCCAGCCCTCGGAGCTCGCGAAGCTCGCGCTGGCGCTCTGGGTCGCGGCGTACCTCTCGCGCTCGCCGGCGCCGCGCACGCTCGGTGAGCTCATCCGCCCGATCGGGATCGTGTTCGGCGCCGCTGTCGCGCTCGTCTTGATCGAGCCGGACCTGGGGACGGCCATCTCCGTCTCGATCATGCTCGCCGCGGTCCTCATCGTCGTCGGCACGCGCTTCTCGACGCTGGCCGGCGCGGGCGCGATCGCCTTCTCGCTCGTCCTCGCCGCCATCTGGCTCGAGCCGTACCGCCGCGAACGCATCCTCAGCTTCCTCGACCCCTGGCAGGACCCGCAGGGGGCCGGCTTCCAGAGCGTGCAGGCGATGATCGCACTCGGCTCCGGCGGCTTCTTCGGCGTGGGTTTGGGCGAGAGCGTGCAGAAGGTCTACTACCTGCCGGAAGCCTCGACCGACATGATCTTCGCGATCATCGGCGAGGAGCTCGGATTGGTCGGCGCGCTCGCCGTCCTGGCCGCCTTCGTCGTCTTCGGCTACGCGGGCTTCAACGTGGCCCTCGCGTGCCGGGATCCGTTCGGGAAGCTGCTCGCCGCGGGCATCACGGCCCTCATCTGCGGGCAGGCGGCCGTCAACGTGAGCGCCGTCATGGGGCTCGCCCCGCTGACCGGCATCCCGCTCCCATTCGTGTCCTACGGCGGCTCCAGCCTCACCGTCATGCTCGCCTCCGTCGGGATCCTCCTTAACATCGCCGTCAACCATGCCGCCGCTTCCAGCTCTGACATACCTGATCGCCGCCGGCGGGACGGCCGGTCACGTGCTGCCGGCGCTCGCGGTCGCAGAGTCGCTGCAGAGCCGCGGCGCGTCCGTCACGCTCGCCGGTCGGCCTGACTCCGTCGAGGAGCGGCTCGCGCTCGGCGCGGGCCTCGACTTCGACGCGTTCCAGGTCGAGGGACTGCCGCGTTCCCTCAGCCCGAGGCTCCTCGGCGCTTTGGCGCGCGACGCGATCGCGCCCGCGGCCTGCGTGCGAATCCTGCGCCGGCGGCGCCCCGACGCCGTCCTCGGGGCGGGCGGGTACGTCGGCGGGCCGATGGTGCTCGCCGCCTCCGTCCTCCGGATCCCCGCCGCCCTGACCGAGGCCGACGCCCACCTCGGGCTCGCCAACAAGCTGGCGGCTCCGTTCGCGAAGCTCGTCTTCTGCGCCTTTCCGCTCGAGGGCCTCGAGGGGCCGAAGTATCGCGTCGTCGGCCGGCCGATCCCCGCGCGCTCCCGCCCTCCGGAGCGCGCCGAGGCGCGCGCCGCCTTCGGCCTTCCGCCGGACGGGCCGGTCGTCCTCGTCTTCGGCGGCAGCCAGGGCGCCCGGCACCTCAACGAGGCCGCCTACGCCGCCTTCGCCGACGAGGGACCGGCCGTCCTTCATCTCTCCGGTGAGCGAGACTTCGTGGAGCTCGATCGGCGGCCCCGCCGCGACGACTACCGGCTCCTCGCCTTCACGGACGCGTTCGGGGCGGCGCTCGCCGCTGCCGACCTGGTCGTCGCGCGGGCCGGAGGGTCGGTGTGGGAGGTCGCGGCGGCGGGCAAGCCGGCGCTGCTCGTCCCCTACCCGCACGCCACTGCCGACCACCAGGTGAAGAACGCGCGCTACTTCGAGCGGGGAGGCGGCGCGGTCGTCGTCCCCGAGGAGGCTCTCGACCTCCGCCGGCAGGTGGGCGGGCTGCTCTCGGATCCCGAGCGGCTCGCGCGCATGGGCGAGGCGATGCTCGCGCTGGCGAAGCCGGACGCCGCGGACGTCGTCGCCGAGGAGCTGATCGCGCTTGCCCGAGCTTGAGGGCCGCAGGCTCTGGCTCGCCGGGATCGGCGGCGCGGGCTTCTCGGCCTACGCGGTCGTGGCGAAGGCCTGGGGCGCCGAGGTGTCGGGCTGGGATCGGAACGAGACGCCCTACCTGGCGCACGTGCGCGAGGCCGGGATCCCCGTCACCGTCTCGGACGAGCCGCCCGCGCCCCCCGCGGATGCGGAGGCCTATGTCTCGACGGCGTACGCCGGGCGGGTCCCCGGCCGAAGCCGAGCGGAGCTGCTCGCCGAGCTCGTGGCGCTCCGCCGCTCGATCGTCGTCTCGGGCGCGCACGGCAAGACGACGACCGCGGCGATGATCGCGTACTGCCTCGACGGCCTCGGCGACGACCCCTCGTTCCTGATCGGCGGGGAGGTCCCCCAGCTCGGCGGCAACGCCCGCGCCGGCACCGGGTGGCTCGTGGTCGAGGGTGACGAGTCCGACGGCACGGTGTTCGAGCTGTCCGCCGAGGTCGGGGTGGTCACGAACGTCGAGCTCGACCACCACGCGACGTTCGCCTCCACCGCCGAGCTCGAGGAACGCTTCGAGCGCTGGGCCTCGGGCCTCGGGGCCGGGCGGGTGGTCTGGGGGCGTGATCTCGACCCGGTCGACCTCGAGCTGTCGGTCCCGGGTGAGCACAACCGGCTGAACGCTGCCTGCGCCCTGGCGGCCCTGGAGCTCGCCGGCTTCGACCGGGAAGCGGCCGCGAAGGTGCTCCCCGGCTTCCGCGGCGCCGGCCGGCGGCTCGAGGAGCACGGCGAGGCTGGCGGCGTCCGGCTGGTGGACGACTACGCGCACCATCCGGCCGAGCTCGCGGCGGCAATCGCGGCCGCGCGGGGCGTCCTCGCCGACGGGGCGAGGCTCGTCGTTCTCTTCCAGCCGCATCTCTACTCGCGGACGCTCCACCTCGGCGCGGAGCTCGGCGAGGCCCTCGCCGCCGCCGATGCCGCCGTCGTCACCGAGATCTACGCCGCGCGGGAGGAGCCGCTACCCGGGATCACGGGCAAGGTCGTCGTCGACCGCCTTGCCGACGTGCGGCCGGGGATGCCGATCGGCTGGGCGCCGTCCCTGCCGGATGCCGCCAGGCTGGCGGCATCCTTCGCCCGGCCCGGGGGCGCCCTGCTCACGGCCGGGGCCGGGAACGTCGACTCGACACTCCCGCTCATCCGGGAGGCCCTCGGGGCGTGAACGAGCAGGTTTCGCTCGCCCGCTACACGACGCTCGGAACCGGAGGGCCCGCCCGGTGGTTCGACCAGCCCGAGACCGCCGACGCGGTCGTGGAGCGGCTTGTCTGGGCGCGGGACAACGGCCTCCCTGTCGCCGTCGTCGGGCTCGGCTCGAACCTGCTCGTCGCGGACGAAGGGTTCCCTGGGGTCGTCCTCAAGCTCGCGGGATCCCTGGCCGCCGCCGAGGCCGGCGAAGGAACGCTCGCAGCTGGCGGAGGCGCTCCCCTCGCCGTCTGCCTCCACCGCGCCCGAGCCGCCGAGCTGGGCGGGATGGAGTTCGTCTGCGCGATACCCGGCACTGTCGGCGGGGCGGTCTGGATGAACGCGGGCGCCTACGGAGGCGACACGTCGGGAGTCCTCATCCGCGCTCTCGTCGCGGACGCCGACGGCGCCTCGTGGATGACTCCCGAAGAGCTCGGGCTCCGCTACCGGGCCTCCGGCCTGCGCTACGGGCAGGTGGTCGCCTCCGCCGTGTTCGGCCTGGAGCCGAGGCCGGTGGCCGAGATCAAGGCGACGGTCGCGGACATGCAGGCTCGGCGGAAGGCCGCCCAGCCCACAAACAAGCGGACGTTCGGAAGCGTGTTCAAGAACCCCGAGCACGAGCTGACCGCCGGGCGGATGCTCGAGGCCTGCGGCCTGCGCGGCTTTCGGATCGGGGGCGCGCAAATCTCGCCGAAGCACGCCAACTTCATCGAGAACGCCGGCGAGGCCCGCTCGGCGGACGCGATCGAGCTCATCGCCGAGGCGCGGCGCCGCGCTCGCGAGCAGTACGGCGTCACCCTCCACCCGGAGGTGCAACTGCTCGGCGCGCTCGAGGTACCGCCGCTCGACGGCTAGCGCGACCCGGGGTAGGACCGTGCCCGCCCACGGCGAACACGGTCCCGTGGTTTCCCGACCGCATCTCGCTCTCGTGCCCGCGAACGGGCTCGGCCGCCTGCGCGCACCGGTCGTCCGGCTGCTGGCCGTCGCCGTCCTGGCGGCGGCGCTGCTCGTGCTCGTCTACGCGGCTGCGCGGTTCACCTCGCTCTTCGCGCTCGAGGAGCTGGAGGTGACGGGGGGCCGTCCGGGGGTGCGCGAGGCGGTGCGTCAGGCGGCAGCGCCGCAGCTGGGCGACAGCCTGGTCGCGCTCGACCAGGATGAGCTCCGCCGTCGGCTCGAGGCGATTCCGACGGTGCGCTCGTTCAGCGTGGATCGTGCCTTCCCGCACACGTTGCGGATCGCCGTCGTCCAGGAACGGCCGCTCGCCGTACTGCGGAGCGGGGCAGACGCCTGGCTCGTCTCCGACCGCGGCCGCGTGATCGGCGCGGTCGACACGGGCACGCCCGAGCAGCGGACGATCATCTGGGCCGGCTCAGAGGAGAGCTTCGCACCAGGCCGCGAGATCCAGGACGACGACGTCCGCGCGGCGCTCGAGGCGCTGCGGAGGCTTCCCGAGCGCTTCCCCGGGCGGATCCGTTCTGCACGGGCGGGCGACGGGACGGTGACGCTCGTCCTCGACGAGGGCATGGAAATCCGCCTCGGTGACACCGGCTCGATGGCGCTCAAGCTTGCGGTCGCGGCCCGCGTCCTCGCGGGGATGAGCGCGGAGGAGGCGGCGGAGCTCGCCTACCTCGACGTCTCGGTGCCCGAGCGAGCCGTAGGCGGTACAAGCCTAGACTCTCAACTTGAGGGTTAGGGTTAACTCGCAATATCGCTGCAAATACGCATTTGACATCCCGAAGGCGTGGACGTACCCTCAGCCGGACGCTCAAGCTGAGCTTCAAGCTCGGCGTGTCAGGGAGAGGATCAACGTGAGAGATCAATCGGGCAATTATCTGGCCGTGATCAAGGTGGTCGGCGCCGGCGGCGGCGGCTCCAACGCGGTCAACAGGATGGTCGAGGCCGGCCTCCGCGGGTGTGAGTTCATCGCCGTCAACACCGACGCGCAGGCCCTCCTCATGGTCGAGGCCGACCAGAAGATCCACATCGGCGCGGCCGCGACGCGCGGGCTCGGCGCGGGCGCCGATCCGCAGAAGGGCTACGAGGCGGCGATGGAGACGCGGGACGAGCTGAAGGAGGCGCTCAAGGGCGCCGACATGGTCTTCGTCACCGCGGGCGAGGGTGGAGGCACGGGCACTGGCTCGGCTCCGGTCATCGCCGAGATCGCGCGCGAGATCGGCGCGCTCACGGTCGGCGTTGTCACGCGCCCGTTCAGCTTCGAGGGCGGCCGGCGCTCCGAGCAGGCCCAGGCCGGCATCGGCAAGCTCCGCGACCACGTCGACACCCTGATCATCATCCCGAACGACCGGCTTCTCCAGGTCGTCGAGAAGCAGACCTCGGTCGTCGACGCGTTCCGCATGGCCGATGAGGTACTCCGCCAGGGCGTGCAGGGGATCACCGACCTGATCACGATTCCCGGCCTGGTCAACCTCGACTTCGCCGACGTGCGCACGATCATGACCGACGCCGGCTCCGCCCTCATGGGCATCGGTGAGGCCGAGGGCGAGAACCGCGCGGCCGAGGCGGCTCGCGCGGCCGTCTCGTCGCCGCTCCTCGAGGCTTCGGTGGCCGGCGCGACCGGCGTCCTCCTCAACATCACGGGCGGCCCGGACGTCGGGCTCTTCGAGGTGAACGAGGCGGCCGAGGTGGTCACGGGTGCGTCCGACCTCAACGCGAACGTCATCTTCGGCGCGGTCATCGACGATGCGATGGAGGGCCGGGTGCGCGTGACGGTGATTGCGACCGGGTTCGACAAGGCGTACCGGCGCGAGCCGCGTGAGCGGGGCGACGTGATCGAGGACCGCGAGCAGACCGGCGAGGGCTTCGACGTCCCCTCGGGCGTACTCGAGGTGCCGTCGTTCCTCCGGCGGCCCTAGCGGCGTCACCGAGATCCGCCGACGTGTAGAAAGCGGGGGCCATGCGCGCCCCCCGTGAGCCCTTTCGCATCAAGATGGTCGAGCCCATCCGCTCGACCACGCGCGCCGAGCGTGAGCACGCGCTTGCGGCGGCCGGGCTGAACCTCTTCCTCCTCTCGGCCGAGGACGTCGAGCTCGACCTTCTCACCGACTCCGGCACCGGGGCCATGAGCCAGGGCCAGTGGGCCGCGCTCATGCAGGGCGACGAGTCCTATGCCGGCTCGCGGAGCTTCGACCGCTTCCGCGACGCTGTGGGCGACGTGCTCGGGTTCCCGTTCGTCCTCCCGGCCCATCAGGGCCGAGGCGCGGAGAGTCTCTTCTTCGGCGCGATCATCGATCCGGAGGAGATCGTCCCTTCCAACGCCCACTTCGACACGACGCGGGCGCACATCGAGGTGCGCGACGGGATCGCGCTGGACCTGCCGGTCGTCGAGGCGCTCGACCCGGTCTCCGACCTGCCCTTCAAGGGGAACATGGACGTCGGCCGCCTGGCCGAGCTGCTCGACGGTCCGGACGGGGAGCGCGTCTCCATCGTCATGCTCACGATCACGAACAACGCCGGCGGCGGCCAGCCGGTGTCGATGGAGAACATCCGCGCCGTCGGCAAGCTGGCGCACGCCCGCGGGAAGAAATTCGTCCTCGACATCGCGCGCTTCGCCGAGAACGCGTGGTTCATCCGCGAACGCGAGGACGGGTTCGCCGAGGTGCCGCTTGCGGAGATCGCGCGGCAGCAGCTCGCGGAGGCGGATGCGGTGATGATGAGCGCGAAGAAGGACGCGATCGCCAACATCGGCGGCTTCGTCGCGATCCGCGAGGACGAGGAGTTCTTCCGCCGCCTCCAGGCCCGCGGGATCGTCTTCGAGGGCTTCCACACATATGGCGGTCTCGCCGGCCGCGACCTGGAGGCGATCGCGGTCGGGCTCCACGAGGTGCTCGACGAGGACTACCTCCGGTATCGAATCGAGCAGGTGGCGTACCTCGGCGCAACGCTGACGGAGGCCGGCGCCTCGGTGCTCCGGCCCTTCGGCGGGCACGCCGTGTACCTGGACGCGGGCGCGATGCTCCCGCACGTCTCGCTCGACGAGTTCCCGGCGCAGGCGCTCGCGTGTGCGCTCTACCTCGCGGGCGGCGTGCGCGGCGTCGAGATCGGCTCGCTGATGGCGGGCCGCGATCCGGGCACCGGCGAGAACCGTCACCCGTCCTTCGAGCTTGTGCGGCTGGCGGTGCCGCGGCGCGTCTACACCGCACGCCAGCTCGAGCACGCGGCCGATGCCGCCGCCGAGGTGCTGGAGGCCGCCGAGGCCGTCCGCGGCCTGCGGATCACGTACGAGGCGCCGGTGCTGAGGCACTTCACGGCGCGCTTCGAGCACGCCTGAGCCGCGCGCTTTCGGCACGAAGCTGCGCGCCACGGGAGCGTCCCGCCGCGATAGCGTCGAATCAGGGGGCCTCGTGCCCCCGGAGGGGCGTGTGGACACGGCCCGCTGCGGATAGGATTTCCGCCCGGTGCAGACGCTCCGGCGCACGCCACTGTACGAGCGACATGCCGCTCTCGGCGCGCGCCTTGTCCCCTTCGCCGGGTGGGAGATGCCGGTGCAGTACTCGAGCATCGGCGAGGAGCACCGGGCGGTGCGGACGAAGGCCGGCGTGTTCGACGTCTCGCACATGGGCGAGCTCCGCATCGCCGGCGACGGCGCGCGCGAGTACCTGCAGGCGCGACTCTCGAACGACCTCGACCGGGCCGACGACGGCCACGCGCAGTACACGCTCCTCACCAACGAGCGCGGTGGGATCGTCGACGACTTGATCGCATATCGCCGCGGGGCCGACGACTACCTGCTCGTCGTCAACGCCTCGAACGTCGAGGCCGATCACGCCGCGCTCGCCGAGACCGACGACGTCTCGGGCGAGTGGGCCTACCTCGCCGTGCAGGGGCCCGAGGCGCTCGAGCGCCTGGGGGTCGAGATCGCGCCGTTCACGTTCCGCGAAGGAATGGACGTCCTGGGTGTGCAGTGTCTGGTGGCGGGCACCGGGTACACGGGCGAGCGAGGCTGCGAGCTGGGGTGTGCGACCGACCATGCGGTCGCCCTCTGGGACGCGATCCTCGAGCGCGGGATCCAGCCGTGCGGGCTCGGCGCGCGTGACACGCTGCGGCTCGAGGTCTGCTATCCGCTCCACGGGAACGACATCAACCCCGAGCGCACGCCGATCGAGGCCGGCCTCGGCTGGGCGTGCGCGCTCGACAAGGACTTCACGGGCGTCGACGTGCTTCGCCGCCAGAACGCGGAGGGGCCGCGGGAAAAGCTCGTCGCCTTCGTGATGGACGACGCCGGGATCCCGCGCTCCGGCATGGCCGTCGCCGAGGGGGGCGAGGTCACGTCCGGGACGCTCTCGCCGATGCTGGACGTCGGCATCGGGCTCGCCTACGTGCCCGCCGGGCTCGCCGAGCCAGGCACCGAGATCACCATCGACCTGCGCGGGCGTCCGCGCCGGGCGCATATCGTCCGCAAGCCGTTCTACAAGCGAGAGGAGCCTTAGTGGCCGAGGAGAGCTACCCCGACGATCTTCGCTATCACGAAGAGCACGACTGGGCACGGATCGACGGCGACGTCGCCACGCTCGGGATCACGTGGTACGCCCAGGACGCGCTGGGCGAGATCGTCCACTACGAGCCGCCGGAGGCGGGCTCGTCGATCGCCAAGGACGAGAGCTACGGCGAGGTGGAGTCCGTCAAGGCGGTCAGCGAGGTCGTGGCGCCGCTCTCCGGCGAGGTGCTCGAGGTCAACGCCAAGGTCGTCGAAGAGCCCGAGACGATCAACGAGGATCCCTACGGCGAGGGTTGGCTCATCAGGATCCGGCTCTCCGAGGCTGCCGAGACCGAAGCTCTCCTGGATCCCGACGCCTACCGCAAGCTCGTCGCCGAGCAGTGAGTCACCTCTCACTCACCGAATCCGACCGGGACGCGATGCTGGCAGCGATCGACGTCTCGTCGGTCGACGAGCTCTTCGGGGACATTCCCGAGGGCGTCCGGTTTCGCCGCGAGCTCGCGCTCGAGCCTGCGCTCTCGGAGCCAGAGCTCGTCGCGCACCTGGCCGAGCTCGCCGAGCGCAATGTGGACACCGGAAAGGAGCTCTCGTTCCTCGGCGCCGGGATCTACGACCACTACGTCCCTGCGGTGGTCGACGCGGTGCTCTCCCGCGGCGAGTTCCTGACCGCGTACACCCCCTACCAGCCGGAGATGAGCCAGGGGGTGCTGCAGGCGATCTTCGAGTACCAGACGGTTATCTGCGAGCTGACCGGCATGGACGTTTCGAACGCGTCCGGCTACGACGGGACAACCGTCGCCGCCGATGCCTGCTTCGTCGCGAAGCACGTGACCGGCCGCGACAAGGTCGTCCTCTGCGAGACACTGAGCCCGCAGGTGCGGCAGGTCGTGAAGACGTACGCGCCCGGGTTCGGCCTCGAGATCGTCGAGGTCCGCCACCACGGCGGAGTCACCGACCCTGACGAGCTCCGCGAGGCCTCCACCGACGCCGCGTGCGTGATCTTCCAGCAGCCGAACTTCTTCGGCTGCCTCGAGCCCGCCCCCGAGCTGTCGGCAGCCGCTGCCGAGGCCGGCGCCTTGCCGGTCGCGCACGTCGATCCCGTCTCGCTCGGAGTTCTCGAGGCACCCGGTGCCTACGGCGCCGCGCTGGCGATCGGGGAAGGCCAGGGCGCCGGGAACTACCAGGCATACGGTGGCCCGCACTACGGCTTCATCGCCGCTCGCTCCGAGTTCATCCGACGGATGCCGGGACGGATCGTCGGCGAGACGACCGATCTCAGCGGGGAGCGGGGCTATGTCCTGACCCTGCAGACCCGCGAGCAGCACATCCGGCGGGAGAAGGCGACGTCGAACATCACCACGAACCAAACGCTCCTGGCGCTCGCCGGGCTCGTCCACCTCTCGTGGCTGGGCCCGCAGGGGTTGCGCGAGCTGGGGGAGACCTGCATGAGTCTTGGCCAGTACGCGAAGGAGCGGCTGGGGCTCCCGCTGGTGTTTCCGGATCAGACAACGTTCAAGGAGTTTGCCGTTCAGGTCGGCCGGAGTGGCAAGGACGTCGTGCGCGCTGCGCGCGCCCGCGGGGTGCATCCGGGCTACGCGCTCGGGCGCGACTATCCGGGCCTCGACGACGCCCTGCTCGTCGCCGTCACGGAGCTGCGGACGCCGGCCGACATCGACCGCCTGGCAGAGGTGCTCGGCGAGGTCGCGGCATGAAGCTGATCTTCGAGAAGTCCAAGCCGGGTCGTCGAGCCGGGTCGCTCCCGCGCTACGAGCTCCCGAAGGCGGAGGTGCCGGAGGAGCTCGCACGCCGGAAGGCCCCGCGGCTCCCCGAGATCTCGGAGCCCGAGCTCGTGCGCCACTTCACGGCTCTCGCCGACCGCAACTTCGGAGTCGACACCGGCTTCTACCCACTCGGCTCGTGCACGATGAAGCACAACCCGCGCGTGAACGAGCGCGTGGTCAACCTGCCCGGGTTCCGGGACCTCCATCCGTACCAGGAGGAGGAGGCCTCGCAGGGCGCCCTCGAGCTCATGTGGCGGCTCCAGGAGATCCTCGCCGAGGTCTGCGGGCTGCACGCGGTCTCGCTCCAGCCTGCGGCCGGCTCGCAAGGGGAGCTGACCGGCCTCATGCTCATGCGCGCGTACTTCGCTGACCGGGGCGAGGCCGAGCAGCGCCGCGTGGTGATCACGGCCGACACCGCGCATGGGACGAACCCGGCGAGCGTCGCCATGGCCGGCTTCGAGCTGCAGAAGGTCGAGACCGACGAACGGGGCAACCTGGACTTGGCCGACCTGCGCGCGAAGGTCGACGAGCGAACGGCGGGCCTGATGCTCACCAACCCGTCGACGCTCGGCCTCTTCGACGAGCACATCGAGGAAGTCTCCGAGATCTTCCACGGCGCGGGCGCGCTCCTCTACTACGACGGCGCCAACCTGAACGCCGTCTGCGGGATCTCGCGGCCCGGGGACATGGGCTTCGACATCGTCCACATCAACCTGCACAAGACGTTCTCGCAGCCGCATGGTGGAGGCGGGCCCGGGGGAGGGCCGATCGCGGTCCGCGACATCCTCGAGCCGTTCCTGCCGGTGCCGGCCGTCGTGCGCGAGGACGAAGTCTTCCGGCTCGACTACGACCGCCCCAAGACCATCGGCAAGGTGCGCGGCTTCTGCGGGCCCTTCGGCGTCTTCGTCCGTTCGTACGCGTTCATCCGAGCCTACGGGCCTGGGCTGCGCGAGATGTCCGAGGCGGCCGTGCTCAACGCGAACTATCTCCTGGCGCGTCTGCGGGACGTCTACGACCTGCCCTTCGACCGGCTCTGCATGCACGAGTTCGTCCTCTCGGCGCGGAACCTCAAGCGCGACCACGGGATCACAGCCCTCGACGTCGCGAAGCGCCTGATGGATCACGGCTTCCACCCTCCGACGATCTACTTCCCGCTCGTCGTTCCAGAGGCGCTCATGATCGAGCCGACCGAGACCGAGGCGAAGGAGACGCTCGACGAGTTCGTCGACGCGATGCGGGCGATCGCCGCTGAGGCGGCGAGCGATCCGCGAGCCCTGAAGGACGCGCCGCATCGCCGGCCCGTCCGGCGACTGGACGAGGTGAAGGCAGCGAAGCGCGCGGTCGTCAAGTACGGGTTCGACGAGCACCCCGACCTCGCGCCCCAGTCGGGCGAGGGGAAGGCACTCGAGGCGCAGACGGGCGCGTGAGCGCGACCAAGGACGAGATGGGCGCCCGCGTGGATTCGCTTGCGGCGGCGCATCAGGGCGACGAGTTTGTCGCGGCGGTCTCCCGCCTGGCCGAGGAGATCGGGCCCGACGACCTGCCCGTGCTCCAGGAGGTGCTGCTCGAGCGTGCCGCCGACGAGGAGGACTTCCAGGACGCCCTGCGAGCCCGCGCGGCGGCGAAGGGATGGACGCGGCGGACACTCGCGAAGTTCGAAGGGCTGCTCCAGCCAGACCGGTCGGATCCGATCGCCGATGCGATCGAGGCGGGCCCGCAAGGAGAGCACGCGCTCGAGCGTGAGACGGAGCTCCTGCGCCGAGACCGGGGCAAGGCGGCACTCGCGCTCGACGCGCTCTCGCGTCACAGGAACCCCGTCGTGCGCGCGTGGGTGCCTGGTGCGGCCGCGGAGATCCTCGACGACGGCGGCACTCGGCTCGTGCTCTCGATGACGCGCGACCGCGACCGGGCGGTCCGAGAGGCGGCTGTCGCCGGCCTGGTGCGCATCGGTCCCGAGGCCGCGAGGAAGGCCGTGCCCGATCTTCGCAAGCGGCTGCACTCCAGGAATGCGGGCGACCGCATCGCAGCGATGACCTCGCTCGGCGAGATCGGCGACGAGTCGGCGCTCGCGGTCATCGAGGAGCGGGCCGCGACTGCCGAGGCGCCGGAAGAGCGGGCCGCGGCAGACGCTGCCGTGCGCGCCATCCGGGGGAGCGGCGGCTAGTGGAGGTTCGGAACCGGGAGCAGGCGGAGTCGTTCACGACGCTCGACGGCTCGACCATCCGGGTGCTCCTTGACGCGCGCGCCGGCGGGGCGTTCAAGCAGAGCCTGGCTGAGGCTACGCTGGCGCCCGGGGCCGGCACGCGGCGCCACTACCACGCGCGCACCGAGGAGATCTACGTCGTGCTCGGCGGTTCGGGCCTGGTGGAGGTCGACGGCGACGAGCGCGATGTCGAGCCCGGCGATGCAATCCTCATCCCGCCGGGCGCCTGGCACGAGATCAAGGCGGCGGACGCCGAGCTGCGCTTCCTCTGCTGCTGCGCGCCCCAGTACTCGGACGAGGACACGTTCTTTGAGTGAGATCCTCGAGGCGGTCTATCGCGGCGACGAGGCGCGGGTAGACCAGCTCCTGGCGGCGAACCCGGACCTCGACGTCTTCGAAGCCGCCGCCATCGGCCGGAGCCACCGCGTGACCGAGCTGCTGGACGCCGACCCCGGCCTGGTCAGCTCGTGGACGGACGACGGCTTCACCCCCTTGCACCTGGCCGCGTTCTTTCGTCGGCCCGAGACGGCGCGCTTGCTCGTCGACCGCGGTGCGCTCGTCGACGTCGTCGCGCGAAACGAGCAGCTCCAGGTGACGCCGCTCCAGAGCGCGGTCGCCGCCCGGGAGGAGGAGACGGCCGCGCTGCTCCTCGAGCGGGGAGCCGATCCCAACGTCCAGCAGCTCGGCGGTTTCACCGCGCTCCATGCCGCAGCACAGAACGGAGACGAGCCGCTCGCCGAGCTCCTCCTCTCCCACGGTGCAGATGCGTCGGTTCCGGCGGAGGACGGGCGGACGGCCGCAGACTTCGCCCGCGACGGTGGGCACACGGAGCTGGCGGAGCGGTTGACGGGTCGCGAGCTCTAGCCTCCGCGGCGGTACCCGGTAACTCAGGGGCCACCCCGAGCCACCACCCGCTATGAGCCTAACGAGGATGAGCGCGCGGGTGTGTGATGCGGTGTGCCGGAAGTGGCGTCGGGGTGTGACGAGACTCGCGGGGGCTAGCGCGTCGCCGCGAGCTGGCCGCACGCGGCTTCGATGTCCCGGCCGCGCGTGAGGCGCACGGTGGCGGGGACACCGCCCGCGACCAGCGCGTCGCGGAACGCCGTGATCGCGCCGCGGGAAGAGCCTTCGAAGAGACCGGTGGGGTTGTACGGGATCAGGTTGACCTTGAACGCCTTCGGGCCGAGGAGCTTCGCCAAGGCGCGGGCCTGGCCGACCGTGTCGTTGACCCCTGCGAGCAGCACGTACTCGACGAAGACCTTGCGGCCACGCAGCGCGATGTAGCGGCGGCACTCGGCGAGGACGTCCTCGAGTGGGTACCGGTCGTTGACCGGCATGAGCTCCGAGCGGAGCGCGCCGTCCGGCGCATGGAGCGAGAGCGCGAGGCGGATCGGCTCCTCGACCTCGTCGACGAACCGCTTCAGGCCCGGGAGCCACCCGACGGTCGAGATCGTCGTTCGCCGAGGCGTGATGCCGAGGTCGGGGAGCCGGCGGGCTGCGGCGAGGACGTTGTCGATGTTGAGCATCGGCTCGCCCATGCCCATGAAGACCGCATGGTTGACCTCCTCGACACGGCGGAAGTGCAGGGCCTGGTCGAGGATCTCCCACGGCGTCAGGTTCCGCCCGAAGCGCATCGACCCCGTGGCGCAGAACGTGCATGTGAGCGGACAGCCGGACTGGGAGGAGAGGCAGAGGGAGCGCCGGCCGTCGCGGTAGCGCATGAGCACGGCCTCGACCGGATGGCCGTCCGCCGTGCGGAAGAGCGCCTTGACGGTGCCGTCGCGCGACTCGGCCTCCTCCTCGAGCGTCAGGGTCGAGTAGGGGACGACAGACGCGAGCTCGGCGCGGAGGCCCGCCGGGAGGTTGGTCATCGCCCCGTACCCGGTCGCGCCGCGTGCGGCCCACTCCCATGCCTGGCCGGCGCGGTAGGCGGGCTCGCCGCGCTCGGCGAGGGTGGTTTCGAGCAGGGCGAAGTCCATGACGTGCCCAACCGTAGCCGCCCGAAAGGGTGATGCGGCGGAGCCGGCCGGGTCGGTAGAGTACTTAACGATGTTAACTATTACGGATCCCGTGACTATGGCGAACGACCTCCGGCCGACACTGCTCCACCTGAATCGGCGTCTGCGGAAGGAGCTCGGGCCGCTCGGCATCACCGGCGGGCAGGCCGCGCTTCTCTGGGCGATCCGGTCGAAGCCGGGGATCGGCGTGCGCGAGCTTGCCGAGCTCGAAGGGGTCTCGCCGCCGGCGATGACCGCGTACGTCGACCGGCTCGAAGCCGCCGGGCTGGTGGCCCGCCGTCGCTCGGAGCGTGACCGGCGCCGCGTCGAGCTGGCGCTCACGGAGGAAGGCGCGCGTGTGCTCCGCTCCGCGCGCAGCCGGCGCACCGCCTGGCTGGCAGCCCGGCTGCAGCGCCTGGATCCCGATGAGCTCGCGGCCGTCGAGGCAGCGTTGCCCGCGCTCCGGCGCCTGATCGGCGACGAGGCATGACCGCGGCGATCCTGCGGGCGAACCGCCGCACCTGGAAGAGCCTGCGCCGGCACCGCAACTACCGGATCTTCTTCTCCGGGCAGGTGGTCTCCGTCACGGGCACGTGGATGCAGAACATCGCCGCCGCGTGGCTGATCCTGCAGCTGACTCACTCTCCGGTCGCGGTGGGTTTCCTGATGCTCTGCCAGTTCCTCCCCGCGACGGTGCTCGGGCTCTTCAGCGGCGTGCTCGTCGACCGGCTGGACATCCGCCGGACGATCATCGCCACGCAGGCCGCGTCGATGATCTTCGCCGCTGTGCTCGCGGGCGTGACCCTCGGCGGCGTCGTCGAGCCCTGGATGGTCTACCTGCTCACCGGGCTTCGCGGCATCTCGCTCGTGGTCGACCAGCCGGCCCGCCAGGCCTTCACGTTCCAGCTGGTCGGGCGGGACGAGCTGCCGAACGCCGTCGCGCTCAACTCCGGTCTCTTCAACGGGACGCGCGTGATCGGCCCGGCTCTCGGCGGTGCGGTGATCGCCGCTGCGGGCCCCGGCGCCTGCTTCCTGCTCAATGCAGTCAGCTTCGTCGCCGTGCTCGCCAGCCTGCTGCTGATCAGGCCGGAGGAGCTCTTCCCGCTCGACCGGGGCGACGAGCGGCCGACGCTCGTGCGCGGGAGCCGGGAGGCGTTCGCGTTCGTCCGCAGCGTGCCGCTCGCCGGCGTCGTGCTTGCGACCGTCCTGCTCGTGACGACGCTCTCCTTCAACTTCAACGTCCTCCTGCCGGTGCTCGCGAAGCAGACGCTGCACTCGGGCCCCGAGATCTTCGGCGTGGTCACGGCGTGCTTCGGCGCGGGCGCGCTCGTCGGGGCGCTCGTCTCCGCCACGATCTCGCGCGCGAGCCCTCGCCTTCTGGTCGGAGGCACGGCCGCATTCGGGATCGCGGAGCTCGCCCTGGCGACCCAGTCGACGCTCGATGCCACCGCGCCGCTGCTCTTCGTGGCCGGGCTCGCCTTCACGCTGTGGACGTCGAACGCGAACTCGACGCTCCAGCTCTCGACGCCGGACCGGCTGCGCGGCCGGATGATGGGCTTCTACTTCTTCGCCTTCAACGGCGCCGGGCCGGCGGGCGGCCTGCTCGCAGGATGGCTCGCCGCCACCGGCGGGACCGCCCTCGCCTTCGCGGTCGGCGGGTGCGCGGCGCTGCTCGTCTCGGCGGGGGCGTGGTACGTCCTCTCGCGCTCTCCGGGCCGCCTGCACCCGGTTGCGCCGCCAGGTACGGTGCGCGCGTGATCGACCTCAGGACCGACACCATCACCCAGCCGACCGCGGGCATGCGCCGGGCGATCGCCGACGCGGTCGTGGGCGACGAGCAGAAGCGGGAGGACCCGACCGTCATCGCGCTCGAGGAGCGCGGTGCCGCGCTCCTCGGCCAGGACGAGGCCGTGTTCGTGCCGACCGCGACCATGGCGAACCAGATCGCGCTGCGCCTGCTGACCGAGCCCGGCGACGAGGTGCTCGCCGAGGCCGACGCCCACATCTTCCGCTACGAGCTCGGCGGCCCGGCGGTGCACTCGGGCCTCGCGATGAAGTCGCTCGAGACCGAGGACGGCCGCTTCACGCCCGCGCAGGTCGCCGACGTCGTCAACCCGCCCGCGGACCTGCACATGGCGCCCACGAAGGTCGTCTGCATCGAGAACACGCACAACGGCGGCGGCGGCCGAGTCTGGCCGCTCGAGCAGGTGCGCGCGGTGGCTGCGGAGGCGCGGCGCCACGGGCTCGTCGTCCACCTCGACGGTGCGAGGCTGCTGAACGCGGCGATCGCAAGCGGGACGCCCGCCGCCGACTACGGGCGAGAAGTCGACACGGTCACGCTCTGCCTGTCGAAAGGGCTCGGGTGCCCGCTCGGCGCGCTGGTCGCCGGCTCGCAGGAGCGCATGGCCAGGGCGCGCCGGTTCAAGCATCTGTTCGGCGGGGCGATGCGGCAGGCAGGCATCGTGGCCGCGGCAGGCGTCTATGCGCTCGACCACCACGTCGAACGGCTGGCCGACGACCACGCGAATGCGCGCCGGCTCGCCGAGGGCCTGGTCGACGCCGGGATGCCCGTCAACCTCGAGCAGGTGGAGACGAACTTCGTCCTCGTCGACGTCGGCGCGCTCGGTCACGGCGCGGACGACGCAGTTGCGCGGCTCCGGGGAGAAGAGGTTCTGCTCTCGTTCGCGGCGCGCAAGGACGTGCTTCGCGCCGTAACGCACCTCGACATCTCTGCAGAGGACATCGACCGGGCGGTCGAACGGATCCCGCGCGCGCTCACCGGCGCAGCCCGGCCGACGGACGTCGCGGGCGCCGCGCCCACCCCGTACTAGCCCCGCGGGGCCCGTCTCTATCATCGAAAAGGTGGGTTACTCGCGGGAGGAGCTGGCCGCGCGGCGGCAACGCCGGCGGCGGCGGCGACACGCACGCCTGCGCGGGGTCGCGCTGCTGGCGGGCATCTTCTTCGTCGCGGGCCTCGCCGCGTCGGTCGCGTTTCGCGGGGAGGGGGACGCCGCCACGACGGCCGCCAGCCCGGGCACGACCGTGAAGGCGCCTGCGGGCGGCGCCCCGCCGCCTCCGCCGCCCCGCGAGGGGCCGGTCGACGAGACGGTGACCATCGCGGCGGTCGGCGACATCGCCATGGGGCGAGACGGCTTCCTGCCGCCCGACGGGCCGGAGAGCCTCTTCGCGCAGGTGAGCGACGAGCTGCGCGGAGACGTCGTCCTCGGCAACCTCGAGCAGGCGCTCACGGACTCGGGCTCGTCCAAGTGTGCGAAGAAGAGCACCGACTGCTTCGCGTTCAGGACGCCCCCGGACTACGCCGAGGCGCTCGCGGGCGCGGGGTTCACGGTGCTCAACCTCGCAAACAACCACTCGTACGACTATGGCCAGACGGGGATGGACGACACCGTCGCGGCCCTGGCGAGCGCCAAGCTCGCGCACACCGGGCTCGTCGGCGACGCACCGCGCGTCCGCAAGCGCCCCGTGCGCGTGATCGTGCTCGGCTTCGGCTTCTACCCGACGGGCGAGAGCCTGCTCGACATCCCGAAGGCCCGGCAGACCGTGCGCAAGGCGGCGCGCTGGGCCGACGTCGTCGTCGTCACCTTCCACGGCGGCGCCGAGGGCAAGGAGGAGAGCCACGTCCCGCGCGGCATGGAGACGTTCCTCGGCGAGGAGCGCGGCAACCTGCGGACGTTCTCGCATGCCGTCGTCGACGCCGGGGCGGACCTGGTCGTCGGGCACGGCCCGCACGTGCTGCGCGGCATGGAGTGGTACCGCGATCGCCTGATCGCCTACAGCCTGGGCAACTTCGCGGGGAACCGGACCTTCCGGACGAACGGGCCGGGCGGCGTCAGCGGGATCCTGCAGGTGACGCTCCGTGGGAACGGCTCCTGGGTCGAGGGGCGCCTGGCCCCGACGGCGCTCATGGGCGACGGCGTCGCTGTTCCCGACGCGGCCGAGGCCGCGCACGGGGTCGTGCGCCGACTCTCCCGCCAGGACTTCGGCGAGCGCGCCGTCCAGGTCTCGCCGCTCGGCGAGCTGTCGCCGCCGAGCTAGAGGCGCCTGGCGCCGACGTACGACGAGCGGTACCAGGAATCCCAGATGCTCGAGATCTTGACCACGTCGCCGGTGTGCGGGGCGTGGACGAAGCGGCCGCCGCCGATGTAGATGCCGACGTGGCCGAGCCCGTTGAAGAAGACGAGGTCGCCGGCCGCGAGCTGGGAGCGGGAGACGGCCCGTCCGTAGCGGTACTGCCACGAGACGTAATGCGGGAGCGAGATTCCGATCCTGCCGTAGACGTACATCGTGAAACCGGAGCAGTCGAAGCCTGACGGAGAGGCGCCCCCCCAGCGGTACGGCACGCCGAGGTAGCGGAGCGCGATCGAGACGACCTCGGGGTGGCCCGGGCCTGCGGGCGGCGGCGAGGGCGCGGGCGACGGCTCGGGGCTCGGGGCCGGGGAGGGCGCGGCCAGGCGCCGGGTCGGGCTCCCGCTCCTGGTTCTCGCGCTGGGCCTGTCTGGCGTCGATCGCCGCGGCCTGCCGCCGCGCCTGGGCGGCAAGACGGGTCTGCCGGGCGCGCTCCTCGGCCTCCAGCTGCGCGATCTCGCCCTTCACTGACTCGTAGAGGGCCTCCCGCTCGGCGAGGCCCTGCTCGATCTCGGCGCGCCGCTCGGCGCGCTGCGCGACGATCTGCTCCTGGCGCGCATGGGCGCGCTCGAGCACCTTGCGCTGGTGTTGCACCTCCGCCTTGGAGCGCTTCACGGCTTCGACGATGCGCGCGTCGTCCTCGGCCACGCGGTTCGCCGTGTCGATCCCGTCGATCATGTCGTCGAAGCTCGTCGCGCCGAGCACGACCTCCACCACGTCGACCTCGCCGTCCTTGTAGAGGCTGACGAGGCGCTCCTCCACGGTCGTCTGGGCCTGGCGGAGCGATGCCTCGGCGATTTCGAGCCGCTTGCGGTTGACCTCCAGCTCGCCCTCGATCTGCTGCAGGCGGACGTTGGCGCCGTTCCACTCGTCGATGGCGAGCTCGAGCTCCATGTCCATCTCGTGGATCTGCGCGAGGACGCCCTGGGCCTGGGCACGCTTCGCGTCGATCTTGTCAGGATCGGCTGCGACCGCCCCCACGAGAGCGAGCGCGGCAACGAGGGCGATGCACAGCGTCGTTGCTAGGCGTGCGGCGGTCGGCATGGGCTCTCCGTCGCGCGTCAGCGCGCGAGCGCGGGACCCTAGCAGAGGTCTCCGAAGGCAAACCCAGGCAGGCGCGATCTACGAGATCTACCGACCGTAGCTCCGGGACCGAAGGGGCGCGGGCGACCCGTCCGCGCCCCCTCCCGGCTACTCGTACTGGAGCGCGCGCAGCGGGTCGAGCTTCGCCGCCCGCCGCGCGGGCATGATCGCCGCGACGATCCCGACGATCACGGCGACTACGGCGAAGAACACGAGCTGGCCCCACGGGATCGAGAAGCGGACGTCGAACTCCTGCAGCGCGCGGGTCACGAGCGCGGCGAGGAAGACGCCGAGCGGAAGCCCGAGGGCTGCGCCGATCAGCGCGGTGATCACGCTCTCGTGCCGCACCATCCGCCGCGTCTGCCGCCGCGTCATCCCGACCGCGCGCAGCATCCCGAGCTCGCGAGTCCGCTCGAAGACCGAGAGGACGAGCGTGTTCACCATCCCGAAGATGCTCACGATCACCGAGAGCGCGAGGAGGACGTAGAGCAGGCTCAGGAACTGGTTGAAATCCTCGTCCTGCTGGTCGATCCAGGCTTCCCGGGTCTGCACCTTCGCGTCGGGGAACTCGGCGACCGCGGCCTCGAGCGACCGCGTGGTCGCGTCGGACGGATCGCCGGCCACGTTCACGAATGTGAACTGGTTCCGCGGGCGGTCGTAGTAGGTGTCGAAGGTCTCCTTCGTCACGGAGACGCCGCCGAGCAGGGGATAGAAGGGCGGCGGTTGGTAGAGGCCGCGCACGGTCTGGTCGATCGTCGTCCCCGACGGCGTCAGCACCGAGATCGTGTCCCCGACCGCGATGTCGTGGTCCTCGGCGAACTTCGAGTCGACGACGGCGTCGTTCGGCCCGAGGTTCCGGACGACGTTGTCGTCGCCTTCCTTCCAGTCGAAGGTGTACGTCTGCAGGATCGTCCGCGGCTCGATGCCCGTCACGTAGGTCGAGGCGTCGCCCACCTTCCCCAGGTCGGAGCGGACGTTCGCAACGACCTCGGCGTCCTCGGCGCCTCCGGCAGCATCGCCCGCGGCCGCGACGAACGGCGTGAACCCATCCTGCGCGGTGATGACGTAGTCGGCGCTGACCTGGTCCTCGATCGCCTCGCGGTTGGAGGCCTTCATCCCGTTCGCGAGCACGGCCACGAAGGTGACGAGGGCGATTCCGATCATCAGCGCCGCCGCGGTGGCCGCCGTCCGGCCGGGGTTCCGCTGCGCGTTCCCGCTCGCCAGTCGGCCGGACGGGCCGCCCGTGCGCCGCGAGGGCCAGCCGACGAACGCCGCGAGCGGCTTCACCAGCCGGGACGAGATCATGGCCACGCCGACGAAGAGGAGCAGTACGCCGCCGGCGATGGAGAGCAGGCGCGAGCCCGTGCTCATCTCGTCGCGGAACATCGAGTAGCCGAGCAGGACGAGCGCGAGGACGATGACGCCAAGCGCCACGTACGGTGTGTAGTGCGAGAAGCGCGACTTCGGCAGCGTGTAGCCCTCGCGCACGGCCGCGATCGGCGGCACCCGGGTCGCGCGGATCGCGGGGAAGAGGCCGGCGAGCAGCGTGATCGACGTGCCCAGGAGCAGCGAGACGACGATCGTGCGGGTCGCGAAGACGGTGCTCGTCGTCGGCAGGTCGAGGTCGAGCGCCTTGAACAGCTCGTTGAGCCCGACCGCGAGCCCGAGGCCGGCGAAGAGACCGATCACCGAGGCGATGAAGCCGATCGTGAGCGCCTCGACGATCACGGACCAGAGGATCTGACGTCGGGAGGCGCCGATCGTCCGCAGGCTCGCGAACTCCTTCGTCCGCTGCGCCACCGTTATCGAAAGGGTGTTGAAGATGACGAAGGCGCCGACGAAGAGCGCGATGAACGCGAACGCGAGCAGGAAGTAGCGGATGAAGCTCGTGAGCTCGCTGATGTCGTCCTTGTCCTCCTGGGCCTCGACGGCGGCGGAACGCGCCTGCGCGTCCTCGGGGAGGATCGGGCCCATCTGCTCGATCAGCTGCGCCGGGGTCGTACCCTCCGTGCCGGCGACCGAGATCGAGTCGACCTTCCCCTCGCGGTCGAGCAGCCTCTGCCCCGTCGGCAGGTCGAAGATCGCAAAGGTCGCGGTGCCGAGCGAGTCGACGTCGCCGAACTTCGCGATGCCGGTCACCTCGAAGTCCTGCTTCGGCTGCAGGGTCGAGATCTGGATCGTGTCCCCGACCGCGTAGCCCTCGCGGTCGGCGGTACCGGCGTCGATGACGACCTCGCCGTCGGCGTCGGCCCAGGCGCCCTCGACGAGCTTCAACGGGTTGAAGCGGTCGACCTCCGGGCCCGTTTCGACCCCGAAGCCGAGGCTCGGCGCGCCCTGCGTGTTGATGGCCTTGCCGTCGGAGCCGATGATCTTCGTGTTCGTCTCGTCCTCGACGCTGCCCGAGGCGGCCTCGACGCCCGGCAGGGCCGAGACGTCGTCGACGACCGACTCGTCGATCGGCGGCGCGACGGCGTCGACGCCCTGGAAGCTGATGTCCGCCCCCTTGCCGGAGACGACGACGTCGGTGCCCGCGTAGGAGTCGTCGAAGATCGAGGAGAACGCCTTGTCGATCGTGTCGGTGAGGACGTAGGTGCCGCTCACCATCGCGACACCGAGGATGATCGCCAGCGCCGTCAGGACGGCGCGGAGCTTGCGGCCGAGCAGGCCTCTGAGCGCGACGCGGATCACGGCACGTTCTCCCTTCGGCTCCTACTCGTACTGGAGTGCTTGCAGCGGGTTGAGGCGGGCGGCGCGCCGCGCGGGGAAGATGGCGGCGATGATCCCGACGATGATCGCGGCGATCGCGAAGATGATGAGCTGCCCGGTGGGCACGGAGAAGTCGATGAAGTCCACGCGCCAGACGAGCAGGCCGGCGAGGACAATGCCGAGGATGATCCCGAGCACGGCCCCGATCAGCGCCGTGATCACGCTCTCGTAGCGGATCATCCGGCGGACCTGGCGCCGGGTCATCCCGATCGCGCGCAGCATCCCCAGCTCGCGCGTCCGCTCGAAGACGGTCAGCACGAGCGTGTTGACGATGCCGAAGAGGCTGACGACGACGGAGAGGGCGAGGAGGACGTAGAGGATGTTGAGGATGTTGTTGAGGAAGCTGACCTGATTGTCCTTGAACTCGCTGCGCGTTTGCGACTTCGCGTTCGGGAAGTCGGCGAGCGCCTTTTCGAGCGAGGCAGTGTTCGCGTCGGTGACGCCGCCGTCCATCGCGACGAATGAGAAGAGGTTCTGCGGCTGGTCGTAGTTCTGGTCGAAGGTCTCGCTCGAGAACGTGACGTTGCCGAACGGCGAGCCGCCGGCGGGGGGATCGAAGACGCCCTTGACCGTCAGGTCGAGCTTCTTGCCGGCCGGGGTCGTGATCGAGATCGGCGAGCCGACCTTCAGGCCGTGGTCTTCGGCAAAGCCGTCGTCGACGAAGGCGCCGCTCGCGCCAAGCTCCGAGAAGACCGCCTGAGAGCCTTCCTTCCAGTCCAGGTTGATCGCGCCCGCGCTGTTGGGCGTGACCGCGGTGACGGAGCTCGGGTCGCCGTAGACCAGCGCCTCGCCGGTGCGGACGCTCGCGACCTCCTCGACGCCGGGCGCCTGCTCGGCTGCCTCGGCCGCCTCGATCGGGATGGGGGAGAAGTTGTTCTGCGCCGTGATCGCGTAGTCGGCGACGAAGATGCGGTCGACCGCGTCGGTGAACGTCGAGCGGATGCCCTGCCCGAGCACGGCGACGAGCGTGACGAGCGCGAGGCCGATCATCAGGGCGGCCGCGGTCGACGCCGTGCGCTGCGGGTTGCGCTTCGCGTTCCCGCGCGCGAGCTCCCCGGCGGCCCCGCCGAGCTTGGCGGCCGGCCAGCCGAGCGCCGTCGCGAGGGCGGGGACGAGCTTCGTGGCGAAGAGCGCGACGCCGAAGAAGACGAGCAGCGCGCCCACGCCCATGAAGAGCAGGATCTGCGTGGTGTCGAGTCCGCTCCCAAAGAGGCCGAAGAGCAGGGCCGCGAATCCGAGCGCGGTGAGGCCGATCGCCCAGAACGTGCGGTAGCGCGCCCACCGGGACTCGGGCAGCGTCGCGCCCTCGCGGACGGCGGCGATCGGCGGCACGCGAGTGGCGCGAATTGCCGGGCGCAGGCTGGCGAGCAGGGTGACGACGATTCCGACGAGGAGCGCGACGACGATCGTGCGCGTTTCGAGGAGGAGGCCGGTGTTCGGGAGCGTGAAGCCGACCGCGTCGAAGAGCCAGAAGAGCAGCTTGGCGAGGCCGAGGCCGAGGAAGAGCCCGATCACAGACGCGATCACGCCGACGACGAGCGACTCGACGATGATCGAGCCGAGGACCTGGCGGCGAGAGGCGCCGATCGTCCTCAGCGTCGCGAACTCCCGCGTGCGCTGCGCGATCGTGATCGAGAGCGAGTTCGCGATCACGAACGCGCCGACGAAGAGGGCGACGCCGGCGAAGACGAGCAGGAACGTCTGCAGGAAGGAGATGAACTCGTCGGTGTCCTCGGCGTCGGTCTGCGCCTGCTCGGCCGCGGTCTGCACCTCGGTGTTCGGCGGCAGGATCTGCTTGATCTGCTCGACGAGCTGGCTGTCGGGGACGCCTTCCTTCGAGGCGACCGCGATCTCGTCGAGCTTGCCCGGCTTCGCGAAGATCCGCTGGGCGGTGGGGAGGTCGAAGCCCGCGAGCGTTGCGCCCCCGATCGTCGAGACGGAGCCGAACTTGACGATCCCGGAGGTGCGGAGGTTCTGCACCGGGCCGACGCCCTGGATGCCGACGGTGTCGCCGACCTTGATGTCCTCCTTGTCGGCGGTCGAGGCGTCGATGACGACGTCGCCGTTCCCGGGCCAGTCGCCCTCGACGAGCGTGAGCGGGTTGAAGGGACTGTCGCCGTTCGCGATCGAGAAGCCCAGGTTCGGCGCGCCGCCGAAGACGATCGCCTTCCCATCCTCGCCGATGATCTGCGCCTCGCCGTCGACACTGCCCTCGGCCTCGGCGACGTCCGGCAGCTGCCGGACCTGTTCGAGGAGCGACTGGTCGAAGGAGGGCGCCGTGGCGCCGCTGCCCTCGCTCAGGTCGAAGGCCGACTTGCCGCTGATGACGGCGTTCGAGCCCTGGCGGCTGTCACTGAAGATGTTGTCGAAGGCGCGGTCGATCGAGTCCGTGAGGACGTACGTGCCGCTGACCATCGCCACTCCGAGCACGATGGCGATGGCGGTGAGCGTTGCCCTGAGCTTGCGGCCCAGGAGGCCCCTGAGCGCGACCCGGATCACTGCCGGCTGACCTGCTCCATCGTCTCGATCACCTCGTGCGCGCTCGCTTTGCCGAGCTCCTTGACGATCAGGCCGTCGGCGAGGAACAGCGTCCGGTCTGAGATGGCGGTCGCCTTCGGGTCGTGCGAGACCATGACGAACGTCTGGCCGAGGTTCTCGACCGACTCGCGGAGGAGGTCGAGGATCTCCTGGCTCGTCGTCGAGTCGAGGTTGCCGGTCGGCTCGTCCGCGAAGACGACGGTCGGCTTGGAGATCAGCGCCCGCGCGATCGCGACGCGCTGCTGCTGGCCGCCCGAGAGCTCGGAGGGGCGATGCTTGCGGCGGTCGGAGAGCCCGACCCGCTCGATGACCGAGTCGACCCACCCTTTGTCGATCTTGGAGCCGCCGAGCTCGAGCGGAAGGGTGATGTTCTCCTCTGCCGTCAGCATCGGGAGCAGGTTGAAGAACTGGAAGATGAAGCCGATGTGCTTGCGTCGGAGCTTGGTCAGCTCCGTGTCGCTCAGCTCGGCGATGTTCGTCCCGTCGATGGACACGTCGCCCTCCGTGGGCTTGTCGAGGCCGGCGAGGATGTGCATCAAGCGTCGACTTCCCCGAGCCCGAGGGGCCCATGACGGCCGTGAGCCGTCCACGCTCGACGTCGAGGTCGACGCCGCAGAGCGCGTTCACCGCCGTGTCGCCCGCGCCGTAGACGCGAGTGACGCCGCGCGCCGTCACGACGGCGCCGTTCGTACTGCCTTGAGGTTGCGCTTCGGTAGCCATGGTCGCCACTCTAAGGGACCTCCTGAGGGCCGTGGGATCGAGCTCCATGCTTCCCACCGTCGGGGGCGCCCACAAGGTGGCGAGCGCGAGACGTAACGTTCGGTTAACCGAACCCCGACGCGGCTGCGGCGGCCGGCTACGCGCGCGGTCGCCGGCGGCGTAGAAGCCGAACGCCACCGCGACGTAGGCGGCGATGAGGACGGCGCCGCGCCAGCGGGTCGAGTGGCCGTTGAAGAGCAGCACAGCCGGTGAAGATGACGGAGCCGGCCATCGCGGCGATCTCGATTTCCCGGAACGAGAGCGCGAGCGGCTCGATCAACCACGAGATCAGTGCCACGGCCGGGATGAGGAAGACGGCCACCTGGGCGCTCGAGGCGAGCGCGATCTCGGCGGCGAGCTTGATGTTCCCGCGGTGGGCGACGACGACGGCGCCGCCGTGCTCGGCCGCGTTCCCGACGATCGCGACGATGACGGCGGCGACGAAGAAGTCGGAGAGCCCGACCTCGTCGGCGAAGGCCTCCAGGGTGTGGACAAGCGTCTCGGCTACCAATGCGGTGACGACGGTCGCGGCCGAGAGCACCACGAGCGAGAGGGGGAGGGACCAGGCGGCCTCCGCGGCCGCCTCGTCGGAGACGTGCATCAGCCGGTGGCGACGGAGCGAGTACCAGGTGACGACGACGTAGACGACGAGGAGCGCGATCGACACCGGCACCGAGAGGACTGCGAGCGCGTGCCGGTCGGGGTCGCCTTCCCAGCCCGGGATCGACGGGATGAGGAAGAGAGCGACGGCGAACGCGACGAGCGCGAACGACATGAGGCTGGACTCCCGGTCGAGGCGCCCCTCGCCGCCGAAGAGGAGCGAGAAGCCGAGCACGAGCAGGAGGTTCCCGACCACGCTGCCGGTCAGGGAGCCGCGCACGACCTCGGTGAGCCCGGTGTTGAGCGCGATCAGGGCGATGATCAGCTCCGGCGCGTTTCCGAAGGTGGCGTTGAGGAAGCCGCCGATGCCGGGGCCCGTGTGGTGGGCGGCGTGCTCGGTCGTCTCGCCGATCAGCCAGGCGAGCGGGATCAGCGCGAGCGCGGCGAGCACGAACAGCGCGATGTCGCCGACGTCGGTGAAGCTGTCGGCGACGATCGACGAGCGGTCCGAGCGCAAGCAGGGCGAAGAGAATGCGGCGAACCAAGGCGCGGCCACCCTATCCTCTGGCGGGTGCTGCGCGCCGTTCTCTTCGACTGGGGGGACACGCTCTTCCATTTCGCCTACGACGAGGAGCTTCTCGAGGCGGGCTGGCGGGCCGGCCTCGCCACGCTCGAGCACGACGACCTCCCTGGGCCGGACGAGACGGCGACGGTCTTCCGGGAGCGCTACCTGCCGCTGCTCTGGGTCCCAGGCTCGGTCGACGAGGTCGAGTATCCGGAGATGATCCGCGAGCTCCTGGGCGGCTTCGGGGTCGACCTGGACGACGAGCAGCTCGACCGCTTCCTCGCCGCCGAGCACGCCGCCTGGGACCCGGCGCGGGTCATGGGCAACCACACCCACGCCCTGCTCGACTCGCTGCGGGAGCGCGAGCTGCTCACCGGGCTCGTCTCCAACGCCTTCGATCCCGGCTGGCTGCTCCACCAGGATCTCGCCTCCATGGGACTTGCCGAGCGGCTCGACGCGGCCGTCTTCTCCTCGGAGGTCGGCAAGCGGAAGCCGCACCCGGCCGTGTTCGAGGCGACCCTCACGAAGCTCGGGGTCGCACCCGAGGAGGCGCTCTTCGTCGGCGACCGCCGCTACGAGGACGTGCGGGGCGCCAAAGAGCTCGGAATGACCACGGTCCAGGCCTTCTGGTTCCGCGCGGACGACGACGAGCGCGGGCTCGACCCGGACTACGAGGCGTTCACCGCGATGGACGTGCTCAACGTCGCCCGGCGGCTCCTCGGAGAGCTCTAGCGCCCGCGGCCCTACACCCCACCGGCGGCCCTGTCAAGACTTGCGGGCGCCGCGAAGCGGGTCAACAATCCAGGGGACTACAGCGTGCGGCAACCGACCTTCACAGGGCCCGACCTACCGCTCCGACCTCAGGAGGAGACCGAGTGTCGGCGCTGCCAGGTGCACTGCGACAAGGTGGTGTACCCGGGAGCCTGCATCGAGCGCGCCTGCCCCTTCGTCTACGCCTACCAGGAGTGGGGCCGGACGTATGTCGGGTGCATGCAGAAGGTCTACGCGGTTGAGATCGACCTCGAGCTCCTGGACGAGGCGCGGGGTCGAAAGGGCGGTTTCGGCGCGGTCCGGGCGATGCGCCAGCCGCTCCCGATGTGCCGGGCCGAGGTCTCAAGCTGCTACGAGCACCGGGCCGACGAGCGCGGGTGCCTCAACCCCGAGTTTTTCGAGCTCCCCCGCGGGACGCCGTCCTTCCGGGTCGTCGAGCAGAGCGACCAGGCCGCGTAGCTCCCGTCGCGCGAGCGTGCAGGTCCTTGAGGCGCTGGATCTCGGCTGCGTCCGGGCCGTGACCGTCCGGCCCGGGGGTCTCCAGGATGGCGGCGAGGCCCTGGACGCGGGGGTGCGCGAGGAAGGTGCCGAGGCCTTCGCCCATCTGGCCGCTGCCGACGTTCGCGTGCCGGTCGCGGTTCGACCCCAGCTCGGCGGCCGCGTCGTTGACGTGGAGGCAACGGAGCCGGTCGAGGCCGATCCGCTCGTCGATCTCGCCGAGCGCCGCGTCGTAGGTCTCCGGATCGGTGACGTCGACGCCCGAGACCCAGAGATGACAGGAGTCGAGGCAGAGCCCCAGGCGCGGATGGCGGTCGAGCCGGTCGACCAGCGCCGCGAGCTCGTCGATCGAGCGGCCGATCGTCCCGCCGGCGCCGGCTGAGTTCTCCAGCAGGATCCAGGTTGGGCCTTCGCACGCGCCGAGCGCCTCGGTCAACGCGGGGGTGGCGCGCTTCAGGCCGGCCTCGAACCCGTCGCCGAGGTGTGAGCCGACGTGGAGGACGACGCCGTCGGCCTCGATCGCGCAGGCGACGCCGACCGTGTCCAGGAGCGCGGCGCGCGACTTGTGGCGGACCTCTTTGTCGGTGGCCGCGAGGTTGATCAGGTAGAGCGCATGGCAGACGACCGGCCCGATGCCCGCCTCGGCCCGCGCCTCCTTGAAGCGCTCGATGTTCTCCGGCGGGTGGTTGGTCGGCCGCCAGGCGCGCGGGCTCTGCGTGAAGATCTGGATCGACTCGGCCCCGCGATCGACCCCCCGCTCGACGGCGGTATGAATCCCTCCGGTGGTGGAGACGTGGGCCCCGGCCAGCACGGGACTACGATAGCCGGGGCCCTCCTTCGCTCCCGGGCCGCTCAGAGAGTGGAGGGCTGTTCGAGGGCTCGGATTCGCTCCGCGAGCGCGGCCATCATCGCGGTCGCGATCTGGGGCTCCTGGTTGAGGAGCTTGAGAAATGGGCGCCGGGGGAGCTTCATCGCTTGGAGCTCGCCCTCGGCGGCGATCGTTGCCGAGCGCGGCTCGCCGTCGATCAACCCCATTTCGCCGAAGTAGTCGCCGGTCCCCAGTGTCCGGCGAGACTTCCCGAGCACCTTCGCGCGGCCGCCGAGGATCAGGTAGAAGGCGTCGGAGGGCTGGCCGATCTCGACGACGATGGCGCCCGGCGAGAACTCCTGGACCTGCGCGAGGGACGCAATCTTCCGTAGGCGACGCTTGCTGATGCGCGCGAAGAGCGGCAGGCCCTCGAGCACGCCCGCCCAGTCGCTCGCCGTCGGGCGAGCCCGGGGGCCGTCGAGCATTTTCTGGACGTCAAATGCGCGCGTCGCCACTGAAGGCACGACGCTACTCCGCAAATCGCTCGGCTTCAACTGCAACCGCCAGCCTGGCCGACGCCAAGCCCGCACGGGCAAAGGGCTCTGAGCGCCTGAGTACGATAGCCGGGTGCCCGTGCGCGCCCGCTTCGCACCCAGCCCGACCGGGCTCCTTCACATCGGAGGCGTCCGCACGGCCCTCTTCAACTGGCTGTTCGCGCGCCACGAGGGCGGTGAGTTCCTGCTCCGGATCGAGAACACGGACACGAGCCGCGAGGTGGAGGAGTCCGTCGACCAGATCCAGCGGTCGCTTCGTTGGCTCGGGCTCGACTGGGACGGCGAGGTCGAGTTCCAGCTCGACTCGCTCGCCCGCCACCAGGCCGCGGCGCGGCAGCTGCTGGCCGACGGGCATGCCTACGAGGACGAGGGCGCCATCCGCTTCCGCATGCCGGACGAGGGGACGACGGCGTGGGAGGACGCGATCAAGGGGCGAATCGAGTACCCGAACGAGAAGCTCGAGGACCTCGTCCTGCTCCGCTCGGACGGGCGCCCGACCTACAACCTCGCGGCCGCGCTCGACGACGCCGACTCGGCGGTCACCCATGTGATCCGCGGTGAGGACCACGTGCCGAACACGCCGAAGCAGATCAGGATCCTCGAGGCGCTCGGGCGGGAACTGCCGGTGTACGCCCACGTCCCCAACGTCTTCGGCACCGACGGGAAGAAGCTCTCGAAGCGCCACGGCGCCGTCTCCGTCGAGGAGTTCCGCGACGCGGGCTACCTCGCGCCGGCGCTCATGAACTACCTCGCGCTCCTCGGCTGGAGCTTCGACGACAAGACGACGATCATGTCCCGCGACGAGCTCGTCGAGCGCTTCTCACTCGACCGCGTCGGCTCGAGCCCGGCGACGTTCGACTACGCCAAGCTCGACTGGATGAACGGCGTCTACCTGCGCGAGCTGCCGTCGGAGGCGTTCGCCGATGCGCTCGTCGACTACCTGCGGGAGCACGGGTTCGAGGGCGACGAGGCGACGATCAGGGCCTCCGCGCCGCTCGTCCAGGAGAAGATCTCCCGTCTGGAGGAGTACCCGGGCTTCGCCGGCTTCCTCTTCCGCCGCGTCGAGCCGCCGCCGGAGCTGCTCGAGGGCGCCGAGCCAGTGCTCGCCGAGGCGCGGGAGACGCTGGCCGGGGTCGAGCCCTTCACCGCGGAGCCGATCGAGGGCGCCCTCCGGGGCCTTGCCGAGCGGCTGGGCCTGAAGCCGCGCGACGCCTTCGGGCCGATCCGGGCGGCGGTGACCGGGTCCCGCATCTCACCGGGCCTCTTCGAGAGCCTGGAGCTGCTCGGCCGCGAGGAGTCCCTCGCGCGCCTCGCCCGTTAGCGGTACAGAACGAAGCCGCCCGCGAAGAGGGCGAGGCCCGCGGCCCACACCGGCCATGCGGCGAGCACGGCGCCGGCGGTGAAGAGGAAGGCACCGCTGATGACGAGCGCGGTGGCGACCAGCGCCGTCAGCGAGGGGCGCTCGCGGGGATGGCGCTGCGGCTCGGGCTCGGCGCTCCCGTCGGAGCCGATCGGCACCGCGGTCCGCTCGAGGGCGCGCAGGCGGGCGAGGCGCACGCGGAAGAGCGCGCCGCGCCATTCCGGCAGGAGCGGCTCGGCCAGCTCGACGTCGCCGGCCTCGAGCGCGAAGCCGACCTCGGCGGTGATGTCCCGCGCCTCGGCGAGGGAGGAGACGAGCTCGGCGTGGAGGGTCTCGGCCCCCGGCGGCGGCTCGATCCCGACCGCGAGCTCGGCGCCCGCATGGAGGCCGTACTGGAGCTGCGGGAGATCGTCGAGAAAGCCGTCCGCGACGCCTTCGGCGGGCGACTCGGCGACACGCTCGAGCCGTACGAGCGCTGCGCCTACGCCCTCCCAAAGATGTGAGACAGCTCTCGCATAGCCCCCCGGCTCACTCCTTCGAACCGTCCGCTCCATCCCGAGGGGATCATACGCGGTCACGATCGGCGGCGATGGGCGGGCGCGTCGGCGGAACGTCAGGCGGCTCGGGCGGAGACGCGCGGCCCCTCATCTCCGCCTGGTCCGTCTGGACGTGCTGGCGCCAGCGCAGCGTGCCGAGCATGAGCAAGATCGCCCCGAAGCCGATCGCGACGTACACGATCGTGTTCACGAGCTGCAGGCCGAAGCTGAAGGCGAGGATGGTCGAGCTGGAGGCCGCGCCCGCCAGCGCGAAGACGAGGATCGCCTGCTGCGTGCCCGCGCCTCCGGGCGTGAACGGAAGCAACGTCGAGAGCCCGCCGACGACGAGCACTGCGATCGTGGTCTTCGCGGTCGCGTCGACGTGGAAGGCCCGCAGGAAGAAGAAGGTCGAGCCCACGCGCGCGAGCCAGCTCCCGGCCTGCCAGGAGGCGACCTCGCGCACGTAGGCGCGCCAGTCGTGGAGGATGGCGAAGCCGAGAGCCAGCTTCTGCCTGAACGCGGTGACGTGGCGGGACGCCCACCCGATCAGCACGATCACGCCGCCGAGGAGGATGCACCAGATGAAGACGGCGATCCGCGGGTGCTCGACCACGAACGTCCAGTCGAACGCCGGCAGCCGCGGCAGGTCGGGCAGGCCCGGCAGCAGCCCCATCTGGATGGCGACCAGGAAGAGCAACGCCGCCACGACGAAGTCGAGAAGGGTCTCGACGACGAGGCTCGAGGCGAGCGTGGGGTAGCTCGAACCGTCGATCCGGTGCTTCGCGATGTAGAGCTTGACCACGTCGCCGCCGCGTGCGGGCACGATCGCGTTGACGCCCACTCCAGCCAGGTAGGCGCCGAAGGTGCTCCAGTAGCGGACCTTCGTCTCCGGGTAGGCGGCCTGAAGGATGTTCTGCCACGCCCGCACTCGCATCAACATGCGCAGGAGGTTGAAGGCGACCGCGAGCAGCAGCGCGCCCCAGGCGACCGCGGCGACGGCCTTGAAGAACGCCTCGGAAGCGTCGAGAAATGCGCGAACGTCGTCCACTGCGTTTGACGATAGCGCCGGCTCTGGCGGGCGGCGCTACGACGTCCCCGGCCGCGTCGTCTCGCGCTCCTCCATCCGCTCGCTGAGCCGCTGGTAGAAGAAGCCGCTCGCGAGCAGGAGGATGCCGACGGCGAGGAACGAGAGCGGCCGGCCCATGGGGCTCGAATAGGTCAGGTCGTAGAGAAAAAGCTTGGCGATGCTGATCCCGTAGAGCGCGAAGCCGGCGAGGCGGATGCCGCGGGAGCCGCGCAGGAGGCCGACGGTCAGGAGGCAGAGCCCGATTGCGCCCCAGGCGGCGCTGACGGCCGTGTGCCCGCGCTGGAAGTCCGTGTCGACGCCGGCGCCGGAGACCAGCTCGGCCAGCTCGAGGATCCCGAGCGACAGCGCGTAGAGCGCGACGACTCCGGCGCCCGCGAACGCGATCAGGCGATACCAGGGCTGCCAGGAGCGGGCTGCGCCGAGCAGCCCGTCGAGGGTGATCTGCTGGCTCCAGGAGAACGGCTCCTGCTGGGCCGGGGCGGGGTGGCGGGCGCAGAGGCCGAAGACGACCGCCGCGAGGGCGACCGCCGCCAGGCTCGGCACGCCGCCACCGGGGTGCGCCGTCGCGAAGACGAAGTCGCGGGGCGGCGCCTCGAGGACGAGCGTGTAGCCGAGCGCGGTCACGAGGTAGAGCGCGGAGGCGAACTGGAGCCGAGGCTCCCGGACAGCGAGCGCGAGCACCGACAGGAGGGCCGACGCGGCGGCAAGGGCGAGCGCCAGCCAAGCGTCGAAGAGGAGGAAGAAGAGGGCGACGCCGGCGATGGTCAGCGGGATCGCCCAGAGAAGCGTTGCGAGCCCGCGCAGGCCCGGCGCCCGAAAGACGGCGGCCGAGAGGACGACGTAGGGGACCGCCAGCAGCACGAGGGCGCCGCCGAGCACGTCGACCCCGTTCCAGGTGCCCCCGGCCAGCTCGGCCACGGCGATCGCGCCGAGGATCGCGCTCGCCAGGATGACGCCCGCGGCCTCGGGTCGCAGCGACGTCCAGCGAAGCCGGTTCAGCCGCTGGTACTCGAAGCCTGTGAGCAGCGCGCCGGCGCCGACGAGGAGGAAGGCGAGCGCCCAGCGGCCCGGCCGGAGCGCCGTGTCGTCGTACAGCGTCGTCTTGAGAATCGCGACAGAGATCAGGCTGATCCCGCCGATGGAGAGATCGAGACGCCGTAGACGTCCGCCGGTCTCGGCGAGGACGAGGGCGACCAGGGCCCACAGCGCGCTCACGGCAACCTGGCCGCGCTGGAACCCGGCGCTGACCTCGCCGTCGGCGAGCCAGACGAAGAGCTCCAGGAGCCCGAGGGAGGCCGCGTACAGGAGCAGCGTGCCCGAGAGCCAGACGAAGGCCGCCCGCCCCGTCGAGAGCGCGTTCGCGATGGTGGTGAGCAGGGCCGCGACGGGTCCCTCGTCCTCCCGCGCCTCCTGCGGCCGGCGCCAGAGCCAGGCGAGGAGCAGGCCGGCCGCTGCGACCGCCAGGACGCTGGGGACGCCCATCGCCGGATGGAGGCTCCGCTCGAACAGGTCGGTGACCGGCGCTTCGTGCCCGAACGTGAAGGCAAGCGCCAGCACGAAGTACGCGGCCGAAGCGAGCCGGAAGCGGCGCTCCTTCGTGACTTCCGCGACCCAGGCGAGCACCGCGGCCTCGCCGGCCCACGCGACGGCAAGCCAGCCCTCGCTGAGCAGCTCGGCGCCTGCGACGGCCAGAAGCGTCAGCCCGACCGCCCAGAGCAGGGTCGAGAAGTCCCGCACGCGCCGGAAGAAGGCGGCCCCGAGACCCAGGTAGGCGGCGGCGACGACCAGGAGCGCCAGGCCCTCGCGGCTCCAGCCGCCGACCTCGCCGTCGAAGAGTTGTGCGGACGAGGCGGCTGCGAGCGCCGCGGCCGCGAGCGTCACGCTGGCCGTCAGCGGGTCGAGCCGCGGCCTTGGAGGCGAGCTGGACGAGGGTCGCGACCGCGACATAGAGGGCGCAGTAGAGAGCCGTGATCCCGACGACCACCCAGTCCGTCGCATGACTCTGGAGCACGAGCCCGGCGGCCTGCGGGAAGGAGGCGACGATGCCGGCGATCAGCAGGATGCCCCAGCGTTCCCTGAGGGCGACCACCGCCGTCGCCGCGAAGACGACGGCGGCGAAGGCGGTGCCGATCTGGGTGAAGTCGCCGTCCTCGACGACGGTCATCAGCGGCACCAGGAGAGCCCCGACGAGCCCGAGCGCCGCGACGAGCTCCGCCTTCCAACGGAGAGCGACCGCCGTCGCGGCGCCCGCGATGCCGGCAGCCGCCACGAGCGCCCAGGCCTCAGGGACGAACCCGTACATCGCCGTGGCGGCGAGCAGGGTGGCGTAGGCGCCCGCGATCCCGGCACCGACGGCGGCGAGCGCGGCGTGTGTGGTCCCGAAGCGGCGGCGCAGCCAGAACCCGGCCGAGAAGACCCCGACCGAGGCGGCGGCGCCGAAAGCGAGCCGAAGCTCGGGGTTGATCCAGCCGCGGTTCACCGCGAGCACGAAGAAGAAGACGATCCCGAGCACGGTCACGATCCCGCCGGCGGCGGCGAGGCCGAAGGCGCCAAGGAGCTTCGAGAGGTCGAGCTCGCGCCGGGGCTTCCGAGGCGGTGTGGGCCGTGCCGGGCGCGGCGGCTGGGCCGGGGGCGGCTGCTGGAGCGGCGGCTTGGGCAAGGGCGCGGGCCACGACTCCGGCTCGGACCGCGGCTGGGGCGGGGGAGGCGGGGCCGGGCGGGCCGGCTGCCGCGGCAGCGTCACGGTGCTTGCCTGCGCCCGGAGCTCGGAAACCTGGAGCTCGAGGGCGACGATGCGGCCCTCGAGCAGGTCGAGCCGTGGATCGCCGCTTGCACCGGTGACGCCGTCCGCCGTGCGCGGGCGCCAGTAGAGGGCCACCACGGCGACCAGCGCCATGAGCACCAGGCCGGCGATCGGCGCCGTGTAGGCGACCACCAGGGCGATCAGCAGTCCGCCGAGCGCCCAGCGGCCGGTCATGCCGGCTCCGTTCCTTCCGGCGGTGCCAGCGGGCGCAGCTCGACGTGCAGGTCGCAGTCGAGCGCGTGCGCGAGCTTCAGGAGCGTGTCGATGCGCGGCGGGCGCCCACCGGACTCCAGCCGGGCGATCGCCGACTGGGTCGTGCCGCACACCTTGGCGAGCTCGGCCTGGGAGAGGCCCAGCTCTCGGCGGCGATTGGCGACCTGCTCGGCGATCTGGCCGAAGAGCCAACCGTCCTGCGCGCCTGCGAGGCGCTCGCGCAGGCGCTCGATCGCCCGATCCGTTGCGTGAGCCCGCTCTGCTTTGCTCAGCTTTGCCATCGCACTCGTGCTATGTATAGCACTCCTGCGATCAAAGTCAAGAGGCCTGCGCGAGCTCCTGCAAGACCGTGTCGTCGCCCGAGCCCTGCACGACGAAGACCCGCACGCTGTTCGCGCCCGCGCGGTAGGCGTCCTCGGGCGTCACCGCGGAGACGAGCGTGTCGCCGTCGTGCTCGAAGCTCCGCGTGACGGCGACGACGCGCCCGTTGACCGCCACGGCGATCTCCTGCCCGGCGGGCGCCCCGTCGATCCGCCCGTAGACGCGCACCGGGGCGAAGGGCGCCGCCGGGTCGTAGTCGCTCTCGCCGTAGCTCTCGAACGTCGGGCCGCCGCTGACCGCCCCGGCGAGCCCGTCGAGCGGACGGTCGAGCAGGTCGGGACGCGGGCCGATCCCGAAGAGCCCCGGCTCGTCGTCGCCCTCGCCGAAGAGGTCGATCTGGTGCGCGAGGACCTGGCTGCGGCGCTCGACGAGCTCGTCGTCGTCGCCGACCACGACGTCGCCGGACGAAGTCCCCACGCGCACGTCGGCGCCGTCGCCGTCCCCCGCAAGGAGGGAGCGGCCGTCCGTCTCCCACGGCACCTCGACGCCGAGGATGTCGGCGATCGTCGGCACGATGTCCGTCGTCCGTGCGTGCTCGTCGACGATCGCGCCGTCCGTCTGGCCCGGCGGCTTGACGAAGAGCGGGACGAACGCGATCTCCTCCATGTTCCCCTCCTCGACCCGCCGGCGCTCGCCGTGCGGGCGGAAGCTCACGCCGTGGTCGGCCACGACCACGACCAGCGACCTGTCGTAGAGGCCCGTCTCCTCCAGCTTGTCGAGGATCCGCCCGAGCGCGAGGTCGGTGTAGCCCACCTGGAGCAGGTGCCGCTGCTGCGCCTGGATCGCCAGCTCGGGATCGCCCGTCCATCCCTCGTTCACGAGCCCCGGCTGGAAGCCGAGATCGGACGCGTAGATCTTGCCGTCGGGCAGGTACTCCCACGGGTGGTGCGGGAGGAGCACGTGCAGGAAGGAGAGGGTCGGCCGCTCGGAAGGCTCGAGCGAGTCGACGAACTCCTGTACCTCCGCGTCGCGTTCGGTGTAGGCCGCCGGCCGCCCGCCGGACTGCGCAGGGCCCGCCTGGAGGAGCGCCTGGGGGCCGTCTCCGCCGCCGAAGTCGCGCCACGCGGTGGAGATCGAGGGCAGCTCGTCGCTGAGGTCCTCGGGCAGGACGAGGTGGCCGTAGACGATCGAGAGGTCGGAGAGGAGGGAGCCGACTCGCTCGGGCGAGCGGCTCGCGGTCGGGGTCGCAGAGCTCGGGCGGGCAGAGGTGGGTCTGCGACTCGTGGACGTTCAGGTCGTACGAGCCGCCCAGGAGGGTGAAGAGGTTGTCCGGGTGGTCGAGGAAGAGCGGCAGTCCTCCGGGCCGCTCGCCGGTGAGGATCGCGGGGACGGCGCCCGTCGTCCATTCGTGCACGGTCGTCGTGTTTCGGTACCAGGTGGCGTCTTCGGCCAGCCGTGCGAAGTTCGGGTAGCGCTCCGCGTCGATCTCGCCGTCGGCGCGCATGAGCGAGACGACGGGGAGCTCGTCGAGCACGACCATGACCACTGGTGCCCCCGAGGGCGCCCGGGCGAGGTGGGGCTTCGGCGGGCTGTCGAGGAGGCGCGAGACCGGCGAGAAGAAGAGGAAGAGGACGAGGAAGAGCACCGGCGTCGCGCCGAGCACCGACAGGAGCACCCGCGCGGGCCTCGCCCGCCTGTACAGGAGCGCCGCCGCGGTGCCGAGCGCGGCCGCCAGGGCGACCAGGAGGAACGAGGGGAGATCGACGCCGCGCACGACCTGCAGCGCCAGCAGGCCGACGAGCGCCGCGACGAAGACGAGATGGACGATCGCGGCCGCGCGCGCGTGGGCGAGCCCGGCGAGCGCCTCGATCCCGAGCAGGACGAGGGGCGGCAGGACGACGATCCCGACGGCGAAGAGGACGACGTCCCAGCGCGTCGAGCCGCGGACCGCGAAGAACTCGACGTTGTCGGAGAGCAGGTCGAAGAGCGGCTGCGCCACCGCCAGCGCCGACAGCCCGGCCAGATGCAGGCCGGCGGCACGGAACGACCCGGGAGGGTCAGGCGGCCGGAATCGCACGGTAGAGGATGCGGGTCCCGGAGGGCAGGACCTCACGGCGCTCGACGCGCCAGCGCTCGTCCAGCGCGCGTTCGAAGACCTCGGTGTCGTAGTCGGGATTCGCGCCCGGCCCCTTGCGGCTCAGGAGGCGCTGCACCATCGGATCGTCGCGCGTGGGGAACTCGACGACGACCTCGGTCTCGAGCTCGGCGAGCCAGTCGAGGAAGGAGCGCACCGGGACGTTGCTGGAGAGGGCGACGTGGTGGACGAGCGCGAGGCAGAGCGTCAGGTCCGGCCGCGCGCGCTCCGCGAGCGGGCTCCGCTCGGCTCCGCGCCAGCCGAGGCCGGGGGAGGGGTCGGCGACGTTGCCGACGAGCGGCAGGATCGTGCGCGAGCCCTCGGTCCGGAGCGCCCGGTAGAGCGCCTCCACCACCGCGGTGTCGGCGTCGACGGCGACGGTGTAGTCGGCCTCGCGCGCGGCGATGCGTGTGTAACGGCCGTCGTTGGCGCCGAGGTCCCAGAGCAGCCGCCGCCGGCGCGTCCCCGCAGCCTCGCGTACGAACGCCTCCTTCGCGGCCGCATCGGCGTCGTCGTACGGGTTCGCCTCGCCGTAGTCGGACCAGGCCGTTCGCCCGGGCTCCCACTCGAGCCGCTGCACGAGCTTGCGGAGCTTGCGGGCGTTTGCCCGGATCAGCTCGGCGTGGAAGCCGGCCTTCTTCAGGTCGCTCTTCACGTCGCGGTCGGCGTACCGGCCCTCGAGCCGTGCGTGGAGGACGACGTTCGTGAGCACGCCGCGTCGGAAGCGGTCACGGAAGCCGAGCAGCGCGCGCATCTCGGACGGCTCGATCCCCTCGAGCGCCCCGCGGAGCCACGGCTGGAAGGGCACGCCCTTGTAGGCCTGAAGCTGCAGCGGGTAGAGGACGAGGGTGCAGAACTGCCGGTACCCGGCCCACGGCTCGCCCTCGCGCAGCCGCTCGAAGGAGCCGACGTCGACGAAGACGGGCCGCGCGCCGCGCCACTGCACGTTGTAGGGCGAGGCGTCCTTGAGCACGAGCCCCTCGTCGAGCGCGGCGAGCAGCAGGTCGAGCTCGAGCAGGGCGGCATCCTTGAGCATGCCGAACGGCCACTCGTACGGATACGAGACGACGGGCACGCGCTCGTGGCGGAGGACGGCGGCAACCCCGTTCAGTCCCTGGGGGAGCGCGCCCGGCGCCTCCAGACGCTCGCTCGCAATGAGGGAGCCGTCGGCGACCTTCTCCGCGAACAGCTCGGTGGCGGCCAGCGCCTCCCAGTCGGCGAGGCCACGCTCGGAGAGCGCGCGCAGGACGTCTCCGCCTGCGTAGAAGACGTGGCTGTCCGGGTCGCGGAACGAGCCGTGCTCGACCCGGGGCTCAGCGTCCGCTACGAGTCGTCCTTCTTCCGGATGCCGAGAAAGACGAGAAACCGTCGCCAGTAGAACTTGCTCGCGACCGCCACAGCGGCGACGCCGCCGACGAGCGCTTGGAGGAGCATCGACCCGGAGCCCGGGTCCAGATACGCGAGCAGACCGCCCATGTGTCGATCTGGAGAATACCCGCGGTCGTCGCCGGAGGGGAGAGGAGCCGGAGCCCCACTCCCCTCCGGCGCTGACTTACTCTGCTGTGGGGTGGAAGAGGCCGACCACGGCCCCGGTGGGGTCGCTGATGATCGCCAGCCGGCCGACGGTCATGACGTCGAACGGCTCCATGAGGAAGTTCGCACCCGAGATCCTTTGCCTTTGCGGCGGTGGCGTCCACATCGCCCGGTGCCGATGTACGTCATCCAGTTCGGCGGCACGTTCTCCGCGCCGGGCGGCCTCGGCATGCAGCCCGCGCGGTCGGTGCCGCCCAGGCTGAAGAGCGTGTAGACGCCGTCTGAGCCCATATCCATGTCGCGGGTCTCCCAGCCGACGACCTCGCCGTAGAACCGCTTCGCCGCCTCGACGTCGGTCGTCAGGAGCTCGTCCCAGACGAAGACGCCGTCGGAGGGCTCCCAGTCGCCGCTCGCCGAGGCGAACAGCGAGACGACCGCGCCCTGCGGGTCGGCGATGACTACCATCCGGCCCACGTCCGGAATGTCCATCGCGGGGGCGACGATCGAGCCGCCCGCGGCCACGACGCGGTCGGCGGCAGCGTCGACGTCGTCGACGCTGATGTGGCCGAGCCAGTGGGGCGGAGCGTCGCCCTGGGTGGGGCCGAAGCCGCCGTGGGTCTTGCCGTCCACCTTGATCATCGGGTAGTTGAATCCGCCGGCGTCGAAGATCTCGAACTCCCAGCCGAGCAGGTCCGCGTAGAAGTGGCGGGCGGCCTCCGGATCGGCCGACATCTGGTCGTGCCAGACGAAGCGGCCGACCTTCGTTTCGACGGTGCTCATGCCCGTTCTCTCCTTCCCGTTGTTTTCGCGGGCCACGCTAGTCGGCATACTTCGGAAAAGCAAGTGTCGAATTCTGATTACGAAGTGGTGGACCGGACCTACGGTCAGTTCTGCGGGCTCGCCCGGGCGCTCGACCTCGTCGGCGAGCGCTGGGCCCTGCTCGTCGTGCGCGAGTTGCTCTTCGGCCCGCGGCGGTTCACCGACCTCCTGGACGGCCTTCCCGGGGTGAGCACGAACGTCCTCGCGACCCGCCTCAGGCAACTCGAGCGCGCCGGTCTCGTCCGGCGCGCCGTCCTGCCGCCGCCGGCCGCGTCCGCGGTCTACGAGCTCACCGATCACGGCCGGGCCCTCGAGCCGGCGGTCGCCGCGCTCGGGCGGTGGGGCGCTGCGTCGCTCGGGCCGCGCCGGCCCGAGCAGGTCCTGCGCTCTCACTGGCTCCTGCTCGCGCTCAAGGCCTTCTTCCGGGCCGAGGCCGCCGACGGGCTCGCGCGCGTGTACGAGCTGCGGCTGCGCGAAGGCGCGTTTCGCGTAGTCGTGGCCGACGGGCTCCTGGAGGTCGGCGCCGCGAACAGGGACGGCGCCGACCTCGTCCTCGAGGCCGACGACGATGCCCTCGTCGGGGTCCTGGCCGGCCAGCTCGAGCCGGCGGCGCTGACGGTCGTCGACGGCGATCCCGGCGAGCTTCCGCGCTTCGTCGAGCTCTTCCGATTCGCCGCCTGACGCTGGTCCGGGTGGGTGAGTTCGACGTGAAGTTCGTCCCGGACTGACCGGCGCCCCTTCCCGCCAACGGTCATAGTGGTGCCGATGGACGAGCCCGTCACCGTCCCGGGCATTCCGCTTGCGTTGCGCCCGCTGGGCGATCCGTCGGCCTGGAGCATCACGGGCCCCTACACGCTGAGGGCAGTCGCAGGGCCACGCACCGACTGGTTCGTTCCGCCCGACGGGGCCGGGCCCGCTGTGATGAACGCTCCGGCGCTCGTCGGCGAGGCGGCCGGCGACTACCTGCTCGCCGCACGCGTTTCGGTCGGCTTCGCGGCCACCTACGACGCGGGCGTGCTCGCACTCCACGTCGACGACCGCTCCTGGGCGAAGCTCTGCTTCGAGCGCGCGCCGGACGGGACGCCGATGGTCGTTTCCGTAGTCACGCGGGACGTCTCCGACGACTGCAATTCCTTTGCCGTCGCGGCCGACCACGTCTGGCTCCGAATCGCGCGCCGGGGGCCGGCCTTCGCCTTCCACGCAGCGCCCGACGGGCGCCTCTGGCAGCTCGTCCGCCATTTCGCGCTCGGCGCGGGCACGGAGCCCGCTCTTGGCTTCCTGGCCCAGTCTCCGACCGGCGAGGGCTGCACGGTGGCCTTCGAGGAGGTCACATTCGAGGTCGCACGGCTCGACGACATCCGCAGCGGCGCTTAGTGCTCTTGTCCGGCGCGTCCCGCATGATTGGCGCCGACTGAAGTGGGAGCCGCGCTCGGCGGCGTCGGCAGCGAGGAAGGGAGCGAGGCATGACGGTCACATCGGAGAAACGGCCCGGAAGAGGGTGGAACACGTATGCGGCCATCCTGCTCATCTTCGCGGGGGCGATGCAGATTCTGGACGGGCTCTGGGCGCTCGACAGGCAGGACACGACCATCGACAGCCTTTTCTGGGGTGACAACCTGGAGGCCTGGGGCTGGGTCTACCTCATCGCGGGCGTCGTCCTGGTCGTCATCGGAGCCTTCATCTTCCGCCGGGCGGCGTGGGCGGCGTTGGCAGGCATCGCGGTGGCGTTCCTCGGCGCGATGGTGAACCTCTTCTGGATCTTCAGCTATCCGCTCGTGAGCGTCCTCGCGATCGCGCTCTACATGCTTGCGGCCTACGGGCTGACGACCTACTCCCTCGAGGATCTGGACTAGCCGGGCCGGCGAGAGCTCACGGTCGCTTCATATGGGGTCGAGTCAGGCTTTCGTCGTCCCGAACGACGGCATTCGCGGGCAGGCTGAACGGCTTCTCGCCGGGCCGCCGAGCCGCCAGGCGCTCGTGCTCGGATTCGACGAGAGCACGGCCGCGTCGGTGGAGGTTCTCGTCGAGGGCGCCTCGTTCTACCCGCGAATGCTCGCCGACATCGCCGCCGCCTCGTCCTCGGTGCACATCAACCAGTTCGGCTTCCGGCCGGGAGTCGTGGGGGACCGGTTTGCAGACGCGTTGATCGCCAAGGTGGCGGAGGGCGTCTCCGTCAGGCTCGTCGTCGACCGGCAAGGCTCCGACCCGGAGCGGAGCTCGAAGGCGTTCTACGACCGCCTCACGGAGGCGGGGATCGAGGTTTGCGTCGTGCGGGCGACGCGACCTCGCGTCCCGGTCGGACCGCTGGCGAACGGTGGAGCGACCGAGTGGAACCTGGGCGGGCTCGGGCACATCGATCATCGCAAGGTCTTCGTCGTCGACGGTCGGGTCGGCTGGGTCGGGGGCGCGGGCATCGAGGACCACTTCCAGGACGGCCGATTCCACGACCTCTTCCTCCGCGTCGAAGGCCCTGTGGTGGCGCAGCTCCAGCTCGTCTTCCTGGCGAGCCTCCGCTGGCTCCACGGCGAGGTCGACCGGGCGGACCTGGAAGCGCTGTTTCCGCTCCTGGAGGGCGGCACCGATCCCGTGCCCGCGCGCGTCCTGCACAACGCGCCCGGAGGCTACCGGCCGATCACGGACGCGATCACCCACGTCCTGGACACCGCATCCGAGACGCTCGACGTCGTCAACCCGTACGTCACCGACCGCGGGATGATCCGGCGGATCGAGCGGGCGGCCCGCCGCGGCGTCCGCGTCCGCCTCTTCGTCCCTGCGAACGCGAACAACTGGGCGTGCGCGGGGGCGCAGCAGTTCCACCACGCGCGGCTCCTGGACGCCGGCGTGCGCATCCTCGAGTACCCGACGATGTTGCACGCGAAGGCCTTCGTGCGCGACGGCCACGAGCTCGTGGCAGGAACGTGCAACCTCGAGGCCTGGAGCCTCAAGCGCTTCTTCGAGATCGACCTCCAGCTCCGGTCGACCGCCGTCGCGGCCCAGTTCGAGGAGCGGTTCAGCGCACCCGCCGAGGCGCTGTCGACCCCGGGTCGACGGCTGACCGGAACGAGGCAACGTGCCAGGGCCGCGGCGCTCGCTGCGATCTCGCCGCTGCTCTGACCAGGTCGCCACCGGATCTAGTTGCTAACAAGGCGGAGCCTCTGCGAGGATCTCGCCCGAGAACAGGTTCGAGGCGTCGGAACGTCAAGGCTCGGGGCACAAGTCGCCGCGCCGGAGGGCACGATGGAAAGAAACCTGAGTCGCCGGCGATCGCCTTCCCGGTCCCGCTGCTCTCGGTTCTTCTCCAGCGACCAGGCGCCGGCACCACCGGTTCCCTGACGTGACCGTCCGCGGGGCAGCTTTCCTCGGCATCGGCGCGATGGTCGGCGCCGGCATCTTCGCGCTGCTCGGCGAGGCCGGCACGGTCGCCGGGTCCGCCGTCTGGCTCTCCTTCCTCCTCGCCGGGATCGTCGCGGCCCTGCTCGGCTACACCACGGTCAAGCTCGGTGTCCGCTACCCGTCCTCCGGCGGGCTGATCGCCTACCTCGTCCAGGGGTTCGGCAACGGGCGACTGGTCGGAATCGCGTCCTGGCTGGGCTACTTCGCAGCCATCGTGATCGTCTGCTCGATGGTGGCGGTCGCCTTCGGGAGCTACGCCACGTCGCTGTTCATCGGAGACGACGCGGGGGCCGCCTGGGACAACGTCTTCACCTCCGGCATCGTGGTTGCCATGGCGGCGATCAACATGATCGGCGCTCGCTTCGTCGACCGGGCGCAGTCGCTGATCGTGGTTGCGCTCCTCGCCGTCTTCGCCGTCTTCATCGCCGTCACGATCGTCGACATCGACACCGACCTGCTCGCGTTCAGCGGGTATCCGCCCTTCAGCGACATCGTCGCGAGCGTGGCGCTGACCTTCTTCGCCTACCTCGGGTTCAGCGTGATCACGTTCACCGTGGGAGACCTGCGCGACCCGGCGCGGGAGCTCCCCAAGGCGATGTACCTCGCGCTCGGCATCACGACCGTCACCTACGTCCTCATCTCCCTGGGCGTCTTCGGAACCCTGACCGTCGACGAGGTGATCGGCTACGGAGAGACCGCGATCGCCGAGGCAGCTCGACCGGCGCTAGGAGACGCCGGTTTCGTGATCATGGCGATCGCCGCCCTGCTGGCCACGTCGTCCTCGGTGAACGCGGTTCTCTACGCGTCCTCGGGCCTGACCGCGATGCTCGCCGAGGTCGGGCAGTTCCCGCCTTTCTTCGGTCGCGGCTCACGGCTCGGCGCGAACGGCGGGATGCTGATCACGGCCGGCATCGTGCTCGTGATCTCCAACCTCGTCGATCTCTCCGCGATCGCTTCGGTCGGCAGCGCCTGCTCGCTCCTCATCTTCCTGCTCGTCGGCGCCTCCGGCTACCGCCTGAGGAAGGAGACGGGATCGCTCGGCGCGATCGTCCTCACGGGGATGGCGATGACTACGATTGTCCTCATCTTTTTCGCGATCGACACCCTCCGCAACGCTCCAGAGACGTTCGTCGCCATCGTCGGGGTCATGGCGCTCTCCGTCGTGCTCGATCTCGTCTGGAAGCGAATCCGTGGGCCCCGGCAGGACCCCGACCCGACGGTTCCCGCGCCGTCCGCAAGCGGGTAGAAATGTGCCGCTGGCTTGCGTACTCGGGATCGCCGATCCCGCTCGAGGAGCTCCTGCTCAAGCGAGACCGCTCGCTGATCGACCAGAGCCTGCATGCGCGCGAAGGTGCGACGACGACGAACGGCGACGGCTTCGGCATGGGCTGGTACGACGGGGGCGAGACGCCGAGGCTCTTTCGCACCACGCATCCCGCCTGGAATGATCGCAACCTGCGCGAGCTCGCGGCAGGGATCCGTTCGCCGCTGTTCTTCGCGCACATCCGCGCCTCGACCGGAACGGCGATTCAGGAGACGAACACGCACCCCTTCCGTCACGGGCGGTGGCTCTGGATGCACAACGGGCTCATCCGCGAGTTTCCGCGTCTGCGCCGAGAGCTGGCGCTTGCCGTTGACGACTCGCTGTTCGCCTCCATCGAAAGCACGACCGATTCGGAAGCCATGTTCTACCTCGCGCTCACGTTCGGGCTCGAGAGCGATCCCGTCGCCGCGGTGGGGCAGATGGTCGGCCTCGTCGAGGAGACGGGACGCAAGCACGGCATTGAGCATCCCATCCAGATGACAGTCGCGACGACCGAGGGGCGGACGATCTGGGCGTTCAGGTACTCGAGCGAGGGTGCGTCTCGGTCGCTCTACTTCAGCACCCGCATGGACGCGCTGAAGGCCCTCTATCCGGAGAGTGCAGAGTTCGCAGTGCTATCCGACGAGACGCGCGCCGTCGTCTCGGAGCCCCTCGGCGATCTTGTCGGCGCCTGGAACGAAGTGCCCGAATCCCACGTCGGCATCGTCCAGCCCGGGGCCGATGAGCTGCGACCCTTCGTGCCGTCGGGCTAGGTCGACCTCGCCCTGACGGCTTCTATCGGGAGGGTGCCCGCCCGGAGTCAGAGCGATGGACGGGCAACTCGCCGCGCCTCAGTAGAGTGAGGTCGTCCCTCACCAGATCTCGCAGAGGAGAAAGCAATGGCTGAGAGGAAACCTGCAAGTAAGGACACGCAGAAGTCCGCCAAGAGCGCCACCGCGAACCGCAAGAAGTCCAAGGGATTCACGGACGAGGAACGAGCTGCGATGAAGGAGCGCGCCCAAGAGCTGAAAGCGGAAGCGCGCCGGGCCGATGGGGAAAGCGCCCTCCTTGCGAAGATCGCCGAGATGCAGGGACCGGATCGCGCCATGGCCACGCGGCTCCATGCGATCGTCAAAGCCAGCGCGCCGGCCCTCTCGCCGAAAACCTGGTACGGGATGCCCGCGTACACCAAGGACGGCAAGGTCGTCTGCTTCTTCCAAAGCGCGGAGAAGTTCAAATCGAGGTACGCGACCTTCGGCTTCAGCGACGAGGCGAACCTCGACGAAGGCGACATGTGGCCGACCGCCTTCGCGCTGAAGGAGTTGACTGCAACCGAAGAGGCAAGGATCGGCGCGCTCGTGAAGAAAGCGGTGCGCTGAGCGGACGGCAAGCGATCCCGCTGGTCAGACTCCCGGCATCCTGCGAGGGCTTGGAAGCACAAGACCAACGAAGAGAGGAACTTGTCCCATGTGGTGGGGAATCGGAACTGGTGTCTTTCTGTATGTGATCCTGCTGTTCACCCTCGGGTTCATGACGTTGAGGAATGGACACGGGTGGATGTTCTTCTTCGGAATCTTCTTCCCGCTCCTCTGGATCATCGGCGCTTTCATGCGACCGCCAAGCCAGGGGTACGCCTGAGCCGCTTTCCAGCCCGCGCCTCCATCCTCCGTCTGGACCAAGACCGACACACAGGTAAGGACCCACAAGACCCGGTCGCGCTTCTGGTCCGCAACGGCTACGCCGTCACGCCGCCCTCAGCCTGAACCGCCGAGCTCCGGGAGATCTGTAGTGCCGACTGACTTGCCGACGGTCGTGCGCGTCTACGCCGTCCAGCGGAAGCCGGTCGCCGCGGGGCGCGGCGCCAGCGGGCTGGCCGGCAGGCCGCCCGGCGGGTCGTCCTCGTTGTAGGCGCTCGGCGCAACATCGTTGGGCGCGTCGGCGTGGAATAGCGCGGCGAGCAGCTCGATCTGCCCGCGGCCCACGCCCAGCTCGCCCATACCGCCGCCGTACATCGGCCGCCGCTCCCGCGCGCAGCGCGCGTAGACCTCGAAGAGCGCGCGCAGGCTGCCAAGCCGCGAGGGCTTGACATTCACGACACGCGCGGCCAGCCGCGTCGCGCCGATGTCCTCGGCGCTGTGGATCGGCGAGTCGTATGAGACGCGTTCGAGATGATCGCCGAGCTTTTCCGCGATCTCGGGCAGGTTGTGCGGGTCCTCCAGGTATGCGTCCGGGAATGCGGCGATCACGTGGTCGTACAGTGCACTCAGCGCCTCCGGATCCGCGACCTCGAAGCCGTACTCGCCCTTGAAGTCAATCGTGTCGACCGCGCCGGTCGCAGCGACTTCGTCGACGAGCTCCGGCGCCCAGGTCGCCTCCGCGTCGAGCTTCAAGCGCACACCGGGGGCGCGGGCGAGCCGCCGGCGCAACGGCTCGATAGATGGCTCCTTGCCGAGGCCGAGCGAGTTGACGAAGCGCACCCGCCGCGGCTCCAGTCCGAGCACGTCGTGCAGCGAGCGGCCGGACTGGCGCAGCGCGAGATCGAGCGCCGCCGACTCGAACGCCCAGTTGCGGTAGCGCAGTGCCGCGTCCCACTCCGGCGGCTCTGGCCACAGCTCGAGCGTGGCGAGGTGGTCGCAGAAGCCGGCCAGCGTCCACTCGCCCTCGAGCGGTAGCGAGGGCCACGTCTCGTGCAGCGCGGTGCCGTTCTCGCGGAACACCGAGACGTCCTCACCGAGCCCGTCTGCGTCGGCGCCTACGAGGCGCACGTGCGTCGTGATGCGCTCGAACTCGTACGCGAGGACGGCGTGCAGCCGGTCATACTCGCACGCCTCGATGACGAGCGGCAGCCCCGCGAGCCGCGGCCAGAGCGACTCGCCGTTGATCGTTGGCCTCACGGGGTTCACCCGCCGACATTGTTTCATCACGCCTCGCCGAGGCCGGGCGGCCGCCCCGCTCGGCACGCTCGCGTTGCGTCTCGCAACCCACGTAACAGCACTTCTGCCTTGGGTCGAGGCCGCGCGTGGACGATCGCTTCCGCGAGCCCCGGCCCGCCTGCCCCTTTTTGAGCGCCTCTCTACTCGGCTTGGAAGGACTCCACTGCCTGGTCGCAGCCCTGCTTCATCTCGTCGGCGCCAGACGGGGTGTACTGGCAGTTCAGGAAGTACTGCGTCCTCCCGTCAAATATGAGAAGGAGCTGAGATTGAGTGCGCGTGCCGGACTGGTTTACTGCCGAGACTTCGAAGCTGAGAGCCGGCAGCCCACCGACGGTCATGCGGCTCGGCCCACTGGTGACCTGTCCCCTCAGTTTGCGGGCCTCCTGGTCAACCTGGGCGGCGAACGCGTCTGAAAGTCCGTCGATGCTCTCTTCGGTCACCGGGACATTTTGGCGTCCGGCGCCGACCAGCAGGATGTTGGCACCTGCTTCCGGACTGAGCGCGGCCGTGGTCGCCTGCTCGCCGAACTGCACGTCAAAGTCAGATTCCTCCCAGTCCTCCGGGTACGTGAACGAGAAGCCGTCGCCCTCGAATGTCTTGTCTCCGCCCCCACCACCACCGCCACAAGCCGCTAGTGCAAGGCAGATGAGCGCGACCGCGCTGATCGGCATTTTCGCCACGCGGATGCTATCCCCGAGAGACCGCCACTCCAACCACGCCGCCGGCTCAAGCCCTGCGCCGGCGGACGAGCTCGGCCAGCACGGCCGCGCTCGCGATGTCGCATGCAGCCGCCAGGACGGCTCGGACGCTCCTTTGGCTGGCGCGGATCGTGCTTCACGCGGCGGGTGCTGCTCGCCCATCGCGACCTCGATGAATGGCTCGCGGATGCGCCGGAGCCCTTCTGGCGGCAAGGGCTGCGAAGTCATCGCCAGCCACAATCCTGCGGATTAACAGCGTTTAAGGACTGCGTAAGTGCGGCACAACCTTTGCCGCGTAGCGTCCGGCGGATCCGACAGAAAGGAGTAGCGGTGAGACGTCTGCTACTGCTGGTGGTGCTAACGGCAGTCGCGGCTGCGATGCTCTCGGCGCCCGCCATGGCCGACGGGAAGTCACTCGGGCCACCCGGCGGCACGATCTACGCGTTCGACCAGGCGCTGACCAACGCCGACGATGTCGTCGCCACGGCGCGATGGTCGGCGCCGGCATCTTCGCGCTGCTCGGCGAGGCCGGCACGGTCGCCGGGTCCGCCGTCTGGCTCTCCTTCCTGCTCGCCGGGATCGTCGCGGCCCTGCTCGGCTACACGACCGTCAAGCTCGGAGTCCGCTACCCGTCTTCCGGCGGGCTGATCGCCTACCTCGTCCAGGGGTTCGGCAACGGGCGACTTGTCGGAATCGCGTCCTGGCTCGGCTACTTCGCGGCCATCGTGATCGTCTGCTCCATGGTGGCGGTCGCCTTCGGGAGCTACGCCACGTCACTGTTCATCGGAGACGACGCGGGGCCCGCCTGGGACAACGTCTTCACCTCCGGCATCGTGGTTGCCATGGCCGCCATCAACATGATCGGCGCTCGCTTCGTCGATCGGGCGCAGTCGCTGATCGTGATTGCGCTCCTCGCCGTCTTCGCCGTCTTCATCGCCGTCACGATCGTCGACATCGACACCGACCTGCTCGCTTTCAGCGGTTATCCGTCCTTCAGCGACATCGTCGCGAGCGTGGCGCTGACCTTCTTCGCCTACCTCGGGTTCAGCGTGATCACGTTCACCGTGGGCGACCTGCGCGACCCGGCGCGGGAGCTCCCCAAGGCGATGTACCTGGCGCTCGGCATCACCACCGTCACCTACGTCCTCATCTCCCTGGGCGTCTTCGGAACCCTGACCGTCGACGAGGTGATCGGCTACGGAGAGACCGCGATCGCCGAGGCAGCTCGACCGGCGCTCGGAGACGCCGGTTTCGTGATCATGGCGATCGCCGCCCTGCTGGCCACGTCGTCCTCGGTGAACGCGGTTCTCTACGCGTCCTCGGGCCTGACCGCGATGCTCGCCGAGGTCGGGCAGTTCCCGCCTTTCTTCGGTCGCGGCTCACGGCTCGGCGCGAACGGCGGGATGCTGATCACGGCCGGCATCGTGCTCGTGATCTCCAACCTCGTCGACCTCTCCGCGATCGCCTCGGTCGGCAGCGCCTGCTCGCTCCTCATCTTCCTGCTCGTCGGCGCCTCCGGCTACCGGCTGAGGAAGGAGACGGGATCGCTCGGCGCGATCGTCCTCACGGGGATGGCGATGACTACGATTGTGCTCATCTTCTTCGCGATCGACACCCTCCGCAACGCTCCAGAGACGTTCGTCGCCATCGTCGGGGTCATGGCCCTCTCCGTCGTGCTCGATCTCGTCTGGAAGCGAATCCGTGGGCCCCGGCAGGACCCCGACCCGACGGTTCCCGCGCCGTCCGCTAGCGGGTAGAAATGTGCCGCTGGCTTGCGTACTCGGGATCGCCGATCCCGCTCGAGGAGCTCCTGCTCAAGCGAGACCGCTCGCTGATCGACCAGAGCCTGCATGCGCGCGAAGGCGCGACGACGACGAACGGCGACGGCTTCGGCATGGGCTGGTACGACGGGGGCGAGACGCCGAGGCTCTTTCGCACCACGCATCCGGCGTGGAACGATCGCAACCTGCGCGAGCTCGCGGCAGGGATCCGTTCGCCGCTGTTCTTCGCGCACATCCGCGCCTCGACCGGAACGGCGATTCAGGAGACGAACACGCACCCCTTCCGTCACGGGCGGTGGCTCTGGATGCACAACGGGCTCATCCGCGAGTTTCCGCATCTCCGCCGAGAGCTGGCGCTTGCCGTTGACGACTCGCTGTTCGCCTCCATCGAGGGCACGACGGACTCGGAGACCATGTTCTACCTCGCGCTCACGTTCGGGCTCGAGAGCGATCCGGTCGCCGCGGTGGGGCAGATGGTCGGCTTCGTCGAGGAGACGGGACGCAAGCACGGCATCGAGCATCCCATCCAGATGACAGTCGCGACGACCGACGGGCGGACGATCTGGGCGTTCAGGTACTCGAGCGAGGGTGCGTCTCGGTCGCTCTACTTCAGCACCCGCATGGACGCGCTGAAGGCCCTCTATCCGGAGAGTGCAGAGTTCGCAGTGCTATCCGACGAGACGCGCGCCGTCGTCTCGGAGCCCCTCGGCGATCTTGTCGGCGCCTGGAACGAAGTGCCCGAATCCCACGTCGGCATCGTCCAGCCCGGGGCCGATGAGCTGCGACCCTTCGTGCCGTCGGGCTAGGTCGACCTCGCCCTAACGGCTTCTATCGGGAGGGTGCCCGCCCGGAGTCAGAGCGATGGACGGGCAACTCGCCGCGCCTCAGTAGAGTGAGGTCGTCCCTCACCAGATCTCGCAGAGGAGAAAGCAATGGCTGAGAGGAAAACTGCAAGTAAGGACACGCAGAAGTCCGCCAAGAGCGCCACCGCGAACCGCAAGAAGTCCAAGGGATTCACGGACGAGGAACGAGCTGCGATGAAGGAGCGCGCCCAAGAGCTGAAGGCGGAAGCGCGCCGGGCCGATGGGGAAAGCGCCCTCCTTGCGAAGATCGCCGAGATGCAGGGACCGGATCGCGCCATGGCCACGCGGCTCCATGCGATCGTCAAAGCCAGCGCGCCGGCCCTCTCGCCGAAAACCTGGTACGGGATGCCCGCGTACACCAAGGACGGCAAGGTCGTCTGCTTCTTCCAAAGCGCGGAGAAGTTCAAATCGAGGTACGCGACCTTCGGCTTCAGCGACGAGGCGAACCTCGACGAAGGCGACATGTGGCCAACCGCCTTCGCGCTGAAGGAGTTGACTGCAACCGAAGAGGCAAGGATCGGCGCGCTCGTGAAGAAAGCGGTGAGCTGAGCGGACGGCAAGCGATCCCGCTGGTCACACTCCCGGCATCCTCGAGGGCTTGGAAGCACAAGACCAACGAAGAGAGGAACTGTCCCATGTGGTGGGAATCGGAACTCGCGATGGATCCTGCTGTTCACCCTCGGGTTCATGACGTTGAGGAATGGACACGGGTGGATGTTCTTCTTCGGAATCTTCTTCCCGCTCCTCTGGATCATCGGCGCTTTCATGCGACCGCCAAGCCAGGGGTACGCCTGAGCCGCTTTCCAGCCCGCGCCTCCATCCTCCGTCTAGACCAAGACCGACACACAGGTAAGGACGCACAAGACCCGGTCGCGCTTCTGGTCCGCAACGGCTACGCCGTCACGTCGCCCTCAGCCTGAACCGCCGAGCTCCGGGAGATCTGTAATGCCGACTGACTTGCCGACGGTCGTGCGCGTCTACGCCGTCCAGCGGAAGCCGGTCGCCGCGGGGCGCGGCGCCAGCGGGCTGGCCGGCAGGCCGCCCGGCGGGTTGTCCTCGTTGTAGGCGCTCGGCGCAACATCGTTGGGCGCGCCGGCGTGGAATAGCGCGGCGAGCAGCTCGATCTGCCCGCGGCCCACGCCCAGCTCGCCCATACCGCCGCCGTACATCGGCCGCCGCTCCCGCGCGCAGCGCGCGTAGACCTCGAAGAGCGCGCGCAGGCTGCCAATCCGCGAGGGCTTGACATTCACGACACGCGCGGCCAGCGGCGTCGCGCCGATGTCCTCGGCGCTGCGGATCGGCGAGTCGTATGAGACGCGTTCGAGATGATCGCCGAGCTTTTCCACGATCTCGGGCAGGTTGTGCGGGTCCTCCAGGTATGCGTCCGGGAATGCGGCGATCACGTGGTCGTACAGTGCACTCAGCGCCTCCGGATCCGCGACCTCGAAGCCGTACTCGCCCTTGAAGTCGATCGTGTCGACCGCGCCGGTCGCAGCGACTTCGTCGACGAGCTCCGGCGCCCAGGTCGCCTCCGCGTCGAGCTTGAAGCGCACGCCGGGGGCGCGGGCGAGCCGCCGGCGCACCGGCTCGATCGACGGCTCCTTGCCGAGGCCGAGCGAGTTGACGAAGCGCACCCGCCGCGGCTCCAGTCCGAGCACGTCGTGCAGCGAGCGGCCGGACTGGCGCAGCGCGAGATCGAGCGCCGCCGACTCGAACGCCCAGTTGCGGTAGCGCAGTGCCGCGTCCCACTCCGGCGGCTCTGGCCACAGCTCGAGCGTGGCGAGGTGATCGCAGAAGCCGGCCAGCGTCCACTCGCCCTCGAGCGGTAGCGAGGGCCACGTCTCGTGCAGCGCGGTGCCGTTCTCGCGGAACACCGAGACGTCCTCACCGAGCCCGTCCGCGTCGGCGCCTACGAGGCGCACGTGCGTCGTGATGCGCTCGAACTCGTAGGCGAGGACGGCGTGCAGCCGGTCATACTCGCACGCCTCGATGACGAGCGGCAGCCCCGCGAGCCGCGGCCAGAGCGACTCGCCGTTGATCGTTGGCCTCACGGGGTTCATCCGCCGTCATTGTTTCATCACGCCTTGCCAAGGCCGGGCGGCCGCCCCGTTCGGCACGCTCGCGTGGGCGTCTTGCAACCCACGTAACAGCACTTCTGCCTTGGGTCGAGGCCGCGCGCGGACGATCGCTTCCGCGAGCCCCGGCCCGCCTGCCCCTTTTTGGGCGCCTCTCTACTCGGCTTGGAAGGACTCCACTGCCTGGTCGCAGCCCTGCTTCATCTCGTCTGCGCCAGACGGGGTGTACTGGCAGTTCAGGAAGTACTGCGTCCTCCCGTCAAATATGAGAAGGAGCTGAGATTGAGTGTGCGTGCCGGACTGGTTTACTGCTGAGACTTCGAAGCTGAGAGCCGGAAGGCCGCCGACGGTCATGCGGCTCGGCCCACTGGTGACCTTTCCCCTCAGTTTGCGGGCCTCCTGGTCAACCTGGGCGGCGAACGCGTCTGAAAGTCCGTCGATGTTCTCTTCGGTCACCGGGACATTTTGGCGTCCAGCGCCGACCAGCAGGATGTTGGCACCTGCTTCCGGACTGAGCGCGGCCGTGGTCGCCTGCTCGCCGAACTGCACGTCAAAGTCAGATTCCTCCCAGTCCTCCGGGTACGTGAACGAGAAGCCGTCGCCCTCGAATGTCTTGTCTCCGCCCCCGCCACCACCGCCGCAAGCCGCTAGTGCAAGGCAGATAAGCGCGACCGCGCTGATCGTCACTCTCGCCACGCCGATGCTATCCCCGAGAGACCGCCACTCCAACCACGCCGCCGGCTCAAGCCCTGCGCGGCGGACGAGCTCGGCCAGAGCCAGTTGACCAACGCGGACGATGTCGTCGCCACTGCGAGCGCCCTCGTTGACACCGGCGTCCGTTTCGTCTGCCCGCTCGTCAAGAGCTAGACGGCCCTTTCCGTCAGGAGCGGGGCGGGCGCTACCGCCCCGCTCCGAACGCGTTGCCCCAGCCCGACCACCCGCCCAGAGACACGCCCTCCTCGGCCATCTAGGTTGCGGTCCCGCGCCCCGGCCCGCTAACTCGAGCCGCTCGCGGCCTCGACCCTTGTTGAGAGACGACCGCGCCACCTTGGAGCAGGCGGCGCGGTCGTCCGAGTCCGCGCGCTATTCGGGCAGCACGCAGCTTCCTGAGTCGATGGAGAACTCGCCGTTCGCGCCGAAGTGGGCGACCATCCGAACCGTGTCGACGACTCCTCCACCTTTACTGACGATGTTGAAGAACGCCGTAAAGGTGCCCTGGGAGGTGCCCTGCTGAGCGTTCGACGTGTCGCCGAACCACACTGCGCCGGAGAGCGAGTAGACGTTCCCCTCGTCATCCTCAAGAACAACGTGCTTGGGGACGAGAGTTCCGGTGAAGTTCGTGTTCCCGGAGGCGCTCGTGCCCTCGTGGAAGACGCTGAGGAGCGTGCCAGACGTCACCGTGTAGACGGCGCTGTCGCAGACGAACACGTCGCCGGTCACGTCTTCGGTGAAGTGCTCAGCGGGCGCCGCGCTCGCAGGGTAGGCGGCCGCAGCGGCGGCAAGCACAAGCGCGAGAAGCAGATACAGCTTCTTCATTCCAACACCTCCATGTCCCGGTTGCCACAGGCTCCTATGAGAACACCAAGACGAAGAGAGGTCAACCACTTGGGCATGAACCACTCGATTCGCCTCTGCGGGCCGCCCGAGACGTACAAGCGCTGCGCGAGCGAGACGAAGCTGTAGGCGAACGTAGCGTCTTTGGGGGACGAGTTGCTTGGGGGTTTGTGCGCTCTTGGATTTACAGTCCCGCCGCTCGCCTTGCTCATAGAATCGGCTGTGTGGGGCGGGCCGTGCTACGTCTTGTGCTCGTGTCGGTCGCGGGGCTCCTCGTCGGCGTTGGTTGCGGCGAAGGCGGCGGGCCGAGCGGCGGCGACGGAGGCGGCGGGCCGCTCAACAGTGGAACCGACCGCTCCGACGAGAACGAGGCATCGGCCTGGAGCGGCGTTCGCGACTGTCTCGTGGAAAGCGGGGTCGGGGAGTTCGACGAGATTCCGCCGACGGGGCAATACATGCCGCCCGAGGTGATGCCACTCAATTTCGGCGACGCACCCGGCGGCTGGCTCATTGCCCACATGAACGGGGATCAAGAGCTGTCCGTCTTCTTCTACGGCAGTGCCGCCGAGGCAGAACACGCCAAGGACGAGGCGCCCCATTTCCCGGACGCCATGGCGGTAAGTAGGAGCGGCAGCGTTCTTTACGGCTTCCGTGTGTCGCCGACACCTGAGCAGGTCGACATCGCTGAGCATTGCGTTGCGCTTCCGACCAGCTGAGTTCTACGCCGCTCGCGCCCACCGGATCAAGACCTCGCTCGCCCGGTCGAGCCCGCGCCGGCGGAAAGAGCTCGGACAGCGGAGACAGCTTGCACGCCTCGGTGCTGCGCTGTTCGGTACCCGGGAAAATGTGAGGGGCGGCGAACTTCGCCGCCCCTCGTCGCTTAGCTGCAAGCTTACGGCTTGCCGAGAAACGTGCCGTTTAGAACGTGCCCGGGAAGGCGAACACCAGGTCCGGGTCGAAGCTGTCGCCGCTCACGGTCACGCCTAGCGAAAACACATTCCGAGGATCCCGCCGAGACCCGCCGCAAATCGTGCTCGGCTGAGTCGACGGCGGTGAATCCGGCCTCGGTCTCTACGGCTTCAGTTCCCTAGACACCACCCCCTTCATCCGTGGTCAGGCAACGAGATGTCGCACCGACCCTGCCCCACGTTCGTCCTTTGGGGCCGGGGGCTTCCTGCTCCGCAGCGATCCTTGCAAGTCACTCCGCGCAGCGGCGCTCGAAGGAGTGCAAGCTGCGAAACCTGGGCGACCTGTCTGAACGGCCATCCTGTCGCCGGCGCGACTACACCCTGGGCTCGAGTCGGGCCGGGCAGGGGTGCAGCCGATCGGGTTCAGCTAGCCGCCCGGCCCGACCGCACGCGGCCGTCGCAGCCCGGCTGAGGTAGGGCTAGCACGGTGTGTTTCTAGGGCTGGCCCCGATGTCGAGGGCGCCTGAATGAACGTAGCGTCTTGGAGAGCATGGCCTCGTACTCGCACTGGTCGATCGTGCGGGGGAGACGGAGGTTCACCATGAGAAAGGTTCCTGTCGGCTCGCGTTCTCGCGTTCGCGGAATTGCCCCCCTCACTAAGGAGCTGTGATGTTTGACCCATGCATGAAGCGGCTTCGCCCGACGCGTCGCTCGTTGCTTGCTCTGTTCGCCGCGTTCGTAGGCGGCGCCATGATGTTGCTGGCGGCCCCGGCCGCGGCGGGGCCACCCGTCGACCCCTCCACGCTGGAGCCGGAACCACCCAATGCCGTCTGCCGCGAGGACGGTCGCCAAGTCATCTGCGACACCTTCTTCGTTGAGGATCTCGTCAACGAACCGATCGCTGACTTCGATCTCCCTTGCGGGACGATCTACGAGACGAGCCACTTCCGCGGCGACGGGACGCGCTGGTACGTGGATAACAAGGTCGTAAGACGGCACAACGCTGCGAGCGTGGATGGAACCTGGAGCCTCTCGCCGACGGGGGCAGAGCCGACGGTGAAGATCAGCGCACACTGGAGCATCCAGACGGTCTGGACGACGCCGGGAGACGACTCCACTCAGGTCGACACGAGCACCAGTGGTAGCGACTTCAAGATCAGCGCCCCCGGCTTCGGCGTGATCATCCACGGTGCGGGTCTCACGTACCCGGACGGAACACACCATGGAACCGCAACTGAGTTCCCGTTCCCGCCGGAGACTGAGGCCGCCCTCTGCGCTGCGCTCACGTCCTGAACGCAACTCGCTGAGAGGGCCAGAACACGAGAGCCGCCGGGCGACCCCGGCGGCTCTCGTCGCTGCCGCCTGGCCGTCCAGCCGCACCCTGCGCGGTGCCCGCGGCGCCCGCTTCAGGGACGCCACCCTCAGCGACGCCAAGCTCAGCGAAGCGTGGGCGAACGAGAAGGCGATCTGGCCCGAAGAGTTCGATCATGCATCCGCACGAGTGCAGAGCGTTCAAAACGAGTAGACCCGGGAAACGGGCGACGGCTCGTGGTGCGACGTTTCGCGCCCAGCCTCACCGCCTTCAGTTGCCCGCGGCGAGGGCGCCGGCTAGCGTGAGCCCCCGTTCGTCGCCGGGGCTGGCAACTTCTCGGTATATGCACCGGTATATGCACGGGCGCCCGCGCGACTTTGAAGAACTCGATCAAGTTCCTGCTCGAACCAAAGCGGTGTCTACTTGTGTGCCCTCGCGAAAGCGCGCATGATGGCCGGAGATATTCGTGAAGTATGCTTCGCCGCCGGAGAGCGAGGGATCTCGCGATCGTGGCCGCCGTGGTCGCGCTCGGCGCGGTCGGCGCTCACGGATGCGCTCCGCGACCGGACGACGACCGAGGAGGCGCAGGACGGTCGAGCGGCGACTGCCGCGACGACGGATGAGCGTGAGGCGTCGGCGACGACGGCCGAGGAGGCACAGGACGGTCAGACGCCGACCACCACGACAGATGAGGATGAGGCGTGGAGACTGCCGGGCGGGGCCGCGTCGGGTCTCCTCGCCTTCACCGTCCCCGGCGCCTGCGAGCTTCGGGCCATCGACCTCCGCTCGGGCCGAATGCTTCGACCTCCCCCGGCTGGAGACGAATTGCGAGCTTTACGCCCCGAGCGTCGGGACGCGCGTCGCCTACAGCGTGCCCGACGACGCGGGCGGTGCCAAGAGGCACTTCAGCGTTCTCGACCTCGAGCACCCGCGGGCGAGCTTCGGTGACTACCTGGGGGACTGGACTCCTCGCCTGGAGCCCGGACGGCTCGACGCTCGCCTGGTGCGACGGCTTTCGAGTCCGGGTTCGAGCTCGTCGCGGGGAACAGCGGCCGAAGCGTCTCCACCAGTGCCCGGGAGCGTACGACCCGAGCGGCGCGTTGGCGTCTGTGAACGACCGCCAGGAGATCGTGGTCGGCGGGCGCCCGCTGCTGAGAGCCCGTCGACCTGTCTGGGAGCTCGCGTGGGGCGTCGACGGCTCGCTCGCCGTCCTCGTGGAGGGAGGGCGGGTCGACCGCTACGAGGGCGGACGCCTGGTGGGCGCGGCGAGCGTGCCGACGCCCACGCCCGACCGCCCCCTCACGTTCTTGGCCGACCATGTGGCCGACCTTGCGCCCGACAACTGCGCGGCCCTCTCGGTCAGCGGCGACGTTGTCCGGCTTATCGACCTCGGCTGCTTCCAGGGCCGGGCCCCGCGGACGTTCCAAGGCGTGTACGCGGACTGGTCGCCGAACGGCAAGTGGATCGCCGTCGCGGAGCCCGACGCGGTTGTCTTCCACCGTGTCGTCGGCGGCGAGGCGTCGGTGCGCTGGGAGGTGGTCGCGGGGCAGCTCGCCTGGCTCAGCGGTTGACGGCGGGCGC
>CAWESB010000018.1:0-110516 GCA_963811635.1 uncultured Actinomycetes bacterium | reverse complement strand
GACGCCCATGATCCAGACGCCGTCTCGGCGGTGCGGGCGGTCGTCTCGCTGCACCAGGCACAGGACCGGCGTGACCCAGCCGCCGACCTCGCCGTGGAGCCACGCTGCGTGGTGGCGCGCTCGGCCCAGGTGCTCGACGCGGTACGCGCGGTTGCGCGTCTCCACCAGGTACGAGCCCGACGGGCCGTGGACGACCGTGCCGATTCGGCGGCCGTGGGCGCTCAGGAAGTCGTGCTCCACCGTCCAGCCGTCCTGGCCGGCGAGGGAGTCGAGGGCGCGGCGGACCGGCTCGTCGTCGACCGCCAGGCCGAGCTTCTCGTTGCCGGCTGCGATCGCTTCGGCGACGTCGTCGCGGAAGAGGAGGAGGACGACCGCGGCGAGGGCGAGGATCGTGACGATGCCCTGCGCGGGGTCGACCAGGTCGGCGAGGACGGCCGTGACGATGATCGCGTCGACCGCGAGGAATGACAGCGCGAGGGCGATCGCGTCGAAGGTGGCGCGCCGTGCAGAGGCCCCGCTGGACGACATTCCCTACCTATCGGCCGGCCGCGGGGCCGGAATTAGCGCCAATTATTGGGAATCGACGGCGAGCGGGACGAGCTCGAAGCGGTCGACGTCGACCAGGCCGCGGTCGGTGATCTTCAGGGCCGGGATCACCGACAGCGCCAGGAACGACATCGTCTGGAACGGCTGCGGATAGGTGCAGCCGAGCGCTCTCGCCGCCTCGACGCACGCTTCGCTCGCCTCGACGACCTCGGCGAGCGGCGCGTCCGAGAGGAGGCCGGCGATCGGCAGGGGCAGCTCCGCCTTCACGCCGCGGCTCTCGATGACGACGATGCCGCCGCCGATCTCGGCGATGCGCTGGACGGCGCGGGCCATGTCGCCGTCGTCGGCGCCGACGACCACGATGTTGTGGGCGTCGTGGGCGATCGTCGAGGCCATCGCGCCCTTCTGGAGGCCGAAGCCGCGGACGAAGCCCAGGCCGATGCGGCCGGTCGAGAGGTGGCGCTCGACGACCGCGATCTTGAGCAGGTCCTTCACCGGGTCGGAGCACGGCGGAGCCGTTCTCGACGCGCGGCTCGTCCTCGAGCGACTCCGTGACGATCTGGCCCTCGACCAGGCCGATGACGCGGGCGGCGCCGCCCTCCCACGGGATCTGGAAGTCGTTGACCGCGACCGGCTCGACGTTGACCGTGGACTTGACCCACTCCGGCACCTCGACGCGGTGGATCTCCTCCACCGGCTTGCCGCCCTTGAGGACGAGCTCCGGCTCGAAGCGCTCGAGGTCGGGCAGGAGCAAGACGTCGGCGTGGTAGCCGGGCGCGAGCGCGCCGAACTGGGTGAGGCCGTGCCACAGGCACGGGTTGAGCGTGGCCATGACGAGCGCGTCCTCGGGGGACGCGCCCTGGGCGACCGCCTCGCGCACGATCGAGTTGATGTGGCCTTCCTCGGCGATGTGCTCGGGCTCGCGGTCGTCGGTGCAGAACGCGAGCCGGTGCGGGCCGAACTCCTCGACGAGCGGCAGGAGCGCGGTGAGGTTGCGCGCGGCCGAGGCCTCGCGGATGAGCACCCACATGCCGGCGCGGAGGCGCTCGCGGCCCTCCTCCGCCGTGTAGCACTCGTGGTCGGAGCGGATGCCGGCGGCGGCGTAGGCCTGGAGGTCCTTGCCGAGGACGCCGGGCGCGTGGCCGTCGACGTGCGTCGTCGCGAGGGCGAGCTTCTCCAGCTCGTGCGGGTCGCCGGCGATGACGCCGGGGAAGTTCATCATCTCGGCGAGGCCGATCACGCGGCGGCGGCGCAGCAGGCCCTCGAGGTCGCCCCGGTTCAGGGGCCGGCGCGGCGACTCGAACGTCGACGCGGGCACGCAGGACGAGGCCATGAAGAAGATGTCGAGCGGCACCTCGTCGCAGAGGTCGGCGAGCCAGTGGACGCCGTCGGTGCCGAGGACGTTGGCGATCTCGTGCGGGTCGGCGACGACGGCGGTGGTGCCGAGCGGGAGGACGAGGCGCGCGAACTCGTCCATGAGCAGCTTCGACGACTCCAGGTGCATGTGCGCGTCGACGAAGCCGGGGACGACGTACTTGCCGCCCGCGTGGATGACCTCGCGCCCGGCGTACTCGCCGAGCCCCGCCACGAAGCCGTCGCAGATGGCGATGTCGGTCTCGAGCCACTCCCGCGTGAAGACCGAGAAAACCTGCCCGCCCTGGATGACGACGTCGGCGAGCTCGTCGCCGCGCGCCACCGCGAGCCTTCGCGCGAGATCCGGCACGCGGGCACGGTATCGCGCGCAGGCGCATGAGCGCGGGTCGTCGAAACACGCTACAATTGCCACAACTGGCCCTGCCAGCAGAATCTGGCCCAAAGCCCGCACTCCACCGACGCGCCTAGGCGCGCGAGGCGAGGAGCTTTTCAAGGCAAACGGATTCGACCCGCGGGGCCAGCCTTTTTGAGCGGCTTACGCGGGGGCTGCGAGCGGCTCGCCGAACGCGTCCAGGAGCGCGGAATCGATCTCGCTCTGGAGCGCCACCTTGAAGCGGACGCGGCGTCCGGCGGCCTCGCGGACCTCGTCGAGGCCGCGGTCGTCGGTCGGATCGGCGATAGCGACGAGCAGCACGGAGTTGGCGAAGCCGTACGCGATCGCCTTGACGCGACGGGCGACCGACTCCGGGAGATAGTCGACCGCCTTGTCGTCCAGGTCGACTCTCGCGAGGTCGACGAAGTCGAGCTTCTCCTGCTCGGCGAGGAGCCGCGCGAGGTCGCGCTCGCGGATCCAGCCGTGGTCGAGCATGACCTCTCCGAGCCGGCGGTCGGTTTCTTGTGCCTCGACGAGCGCATCCCGCACCGTGGCGGGGCGCGCGATGCCGTCGCGCACGATCAGGCTTCCCAAAGGTAGGTCCCGCAGATTCATACGCCGCTTCCAGGACGCAGCGTAGGCGCGGATCCTCCCGGCGGGATCACTCTAATGGGGGACTCCCCGCCGTCATCGGCGCCGATCTCAATTCTGTGTGCCTGCCTCTCGGGAATCTCATCTTTCGGGTAGTTGAAGGCGTCCGGGGCCCGGCGCACACTCAGTCCCAGGGATGCCTGCGGCAATGACAGTCCACGTCTCTAATCCTGCGTTCGTCCACGACCTCCTCGCGTCGCTGAAGCGGGCCAACTACCTGGCTTCGCAGACCGGCGAGTTGACGGTCGAGGTCAGCGACCCGCCGGCCGCTTCGGCCGAGCAGGCGCGGCTGCACCTCGGCTTCTACCTCGCCAACTGGCGCGCCCGGCACCCGGGGATCGTGGCCGACATCGTCACCCACCCCGCTCCGTAGAATCGGCGGCGCATGCGCGCCGCGTCGATCACGGAAGTCGGCAGCCTCCCCGTGCTCGGCGAGGCGCCCGATCCCGTGCGCGGTGACGGCGACGCGCTGATCCGGATCGAGGCGGTGCCGCTCAACCCGATCGAGATCAACGTCGGCGCGGGGCGGTTCTACGGCGGCACGCCGCCGCTTCCGTACATCCCCGGCGGCGAGGGCGTCGGCCGCGTGGTCGAGGCGGAGGCGCTCGAGCCCGGGACGCTCGTCTGGGCGCACGGCGCGGGGATGGGGACTCGGCGGGACGGCACGCTGGCGGAGCTGATCTCGGTTCCCGAGGACGTGCTCGTGCCGCTCCCGGACGGCGTCGACCCCGCGCTCGCCGGAGCGCTCGGGGTCGCGGGCCTGGCCGGCTGGCTCCCTGTTGCCTACCGGGCGCCTGTCGAGGAGGGCGACTCCGTGCTCGTGCTCGGCGCGACCGGGACGGTCGGGCTCGTGGCGCTGCAGGGGGCGCGGCTCCTCGGGGCCGTCGCGGGTCGTCGCCGCGGGTCGGCGGCCGGAAGGGCTGGAGCGGGCCCGGCGGCTGGGCGCGGATGCGACCGTGTCCCTCGAGGAGGAGGATCTGGTCGCCGCCTTCCGCGAGGCCTTCGGCGGCGAGGGGCCCTCGTACGTGATCGACCCGCTCTGGGGGGAGCCCGCCGTCGCTGCGGCGACCGCTGCTCTGCCGGGCGCGCGCCTCGTCAACATCGGCCAGTCCGCCGGGGTCGCCGCCCCGTTCCTGTCGGCCGACGTCCGCGGCAAGCAGCTGAACATCCTCGGGTTCTCGAACTTCGCGACGCCCCCCGAGGTCTTGCGCCGCGAGTACCTGCGCCTGGTGGGGCTCGCGCAGGAGGGGAAGATCGAGGTCGACATCGAGACGTTCCCGTTCGACCGCGCCGCCGAGGCTTGGCAGCGTCAGGCCGAGGGGGCCGGCGCCAAGGTTGTGATCACGCTCTAGGGAACGTCGTCCGCCAACTAGAGGACAGGCGCGAGGTCTTGGCGGGTGAAGCCGTATCGGCTCATCATTTCGAGGTGCTGCTTGGTGCCGAGGTAGCGGTCGAGCGAGGAATTGACTGCGTCGGTGAGTTGGGGAGTGGTCTTGGCGAAGGAGAATGCGCCAACCGGCAGACCTGCTCGGGGCGTGCTTGGAGTGTCGGGCACGAAGCTGAGGGTAAGGTCGGCGGCCCGGTCGAGGTAGGCGCGGTTGCCGGGCGCGGTGCCGGCGAACGCGTCGGCTTGTCCGGCCCTCACGGCCTCCGCGGCGATTTGCTGGTCCGGGAACGAGATGATCCGTTCCGGTGGGACGCCAGCCTGAAGCGCAGTCTGTTCCTGGATCTGGGCGACGACGACCGCGAGCGTGGCCCTCGGGTCATCGGCGATGGCCTCGTAGCTTGTCCACTTTTCCGCGTCGGCGTTTCGGACGATGAATCCGTCCCCAGCGACCCAGACGGGCCGGCTGAAGTCGACGAGCTCGGCGCGCGCTTCGGTTACGAACATCGGGACGTTGATGGTCCATCGCCCCTGCATCACGCCGGGGATCAGGTCCGAAAAGGTCGTGAGGACGAACTCGACACTGAGGACGCCGAGTTCATCGAGAACGTGCTGGATGAGCTCGATGTCGCACCCGGTCGGCGTCCCAGAATCGGCGGATGGCACGAAGAACGGTGGCTCATCGAGGTAGGCGACGCGGACCCGATCCCGCCAAGCGGACTGCTTGGCTAAGTGAGCCCGTCCCCGTTCCACCAGTTGAGCTCCAGGCCGTCGGGGCTCATGCGAGCCCCACGATCTCGTCCGGGCGCACGGGAACGCGCACCAAATCTCGCCCCGAAGCATTCCGCAGCGCCGCGACGATCGCCGCGGTCGAGACGACCGTCGGCGGCTCCCCCACGCCCTTGACGCCGTACGGCGCGTCGGGCTCGGGATCCTCGACGAGCTCCGCCCAGATGGGCGGCATGTCGAGGGCCGTCGGGATCAGGTAGTCGGTGAAGCTCGCGTTCGTGATCAGTCCGTCCTTCGTCTGAATCTCCTCCATGAGCGCGAGGCCGAGGCCCTGCGCGGTCCCGCCTTCGATCTGGCCGTGGACCGCCTGCGGGTTGATGGCGCGGCCCACGTCCTGTGCGGTGCCGATCCAGACGACTCTGGTGAGGCCCAGATCGACGTCCACCTCGGCGACCACCCGCATGGCGGAGCACGCAAACGCCACGTGCGCGCGCTCGCCGCCGACCACCTGGCCCGTCTCGGGATCGAGCGGATACGTGCGCGCGTGGCGGTAGACGCGCTCGACGCTGATCTCGTCGCCCGGCTCGAGCTTGCCGCTTCGGCGCTCGAGCTCCTGGCGCACCTCGCGGCAGGCGAGCTGGACGGCGCCGGCGGTCATCCAGGTCTGGCGTGAGGCCGAGGAGGAGCCCGCCGACTGCACGGTCACGGTCGTGTGCGGCGCGATGACGATCTTCTCGACGTCGAGCTCGGTGCGCGCCACCTGGGCCATGACGCCGACGACGCCCTGGCCGACCTCGGCCGCGGCCGAGTGCACCTCCGCGACCAGCTCGCCGGCTGCGTCCGCGAACAGGCGGACGCGCGCGGCGGTGAAGTCGTCGAAGCCCTCCGAGTAGCAGATGTTCTTGAAGCCGACCGCGAAGCCGACGCCGCGGCGGACTCCCTCGCCGCGCGTCGTATTGCCCGCGCCGCCGGGGAGGCGGATCGGGTCGCGCGGCAGCTCCTCCGGCTCCGGGATGGGGATGTCGGCGCAGCGGCGGATCACGTCGGCGACCGGAAGCGAGCCGGTCACGATCTGGCCGGTCGGGAGGATGTGGCCGGGCGCGAGCGCGTTGCGCACGCGCAGGTCGACTCGGCCGACGCCCATCGCGTCCGCGAGCTTGTCCATCTGGGCCTCGTGCGCGAAGCAGGACTGGACGGAGCCGAAGCCGCGCATGGCGCCGCAGGGCGGGTTGTTCGTGTAGACGCAGGTCGCCTCGAGCTGCGCGTTGGGCACGTTGTACGGCCCGCACGCGAACGAGGCGGCGTTCGAGGTGACCGCCGTCGAGCTGGACGCGTACGCGCCGCCGTCCAGGAGGATGCGCGCCTGCACGGAGACGAGGTCGCCGTCGCGGTTGCCGGTGTGGCGCATCCAGATCCGCGCCGGGTGGCGGTGGATGTGGCCGACGAACGACTCCTCGCGGTTGTAGACGAACTTCACGGGCCGGTTCGTGTGCAGCGCCAGCATGGCGCCGTGGATCTGCATGGAGAGGTCCTCGCGGCCGCCGAAGGCCCCGCCCACGCCGGCGAGGTGGATGCGGACGCGGTTCGGCGTCAGGCCGAGGCAGGGCGCGACCTGGTCGCGGTCGACGTGCAGCCACTGCGTGGCGACGTAGATGTCGACGCCGCCCTCGCCGTCCGGGACGGCCAGGCCCGACTCGGGCCCGAGGAACGCCTGATCCTGGATGCCGAGCTCGTAGGTTCCCTCGACCGCGACCTCGCCCTCGGCCTTCGGGTCGCCGTGCTTGATGAAGATCGTGCGGACGACGTTCGGGCGCGGGTCCTCGTAGTAGCCGTGGCCGTCCGTCCAGCGCTGCGGGTGGATCGGCTCCGTCTCGAGCGCGCGCTCGGGGTCGACGACGGGCTCCAGCTCCTCGTACTCGACGCGCACCTGCTCGGCCGCCCGGCGCGCCTCCTCGGGGTGCTCGGCCGCGACGACGACCACGGGCTCGCCGAAGTAGCGGACGCGGTCGAAGGCGAGCACCGGCTGGTCGGGGAACTCGAGGCCGTAGCGCTTCTCGCCGGGGACGTCCTCGTGCGTGAGCACGGCGTGGACGCCGGGCATGCCGACCGCGGCCGAGATGTCGATCGCCCTGATCAGGGCGTGCGCGTGCGGGCTGCGGACGGTGTGGCCCCAGAGCATCTCGGCCGCATAGAGGTCGCTCGCGTAGGCGAACTCGCCGGCCACCTTCGGGATCGCGTCGGCCCGCCTGACGGACTCGCCGACGCGGCCGAGCTCGAGCTTGCGCTCAGACGTGCTCATGGCGTCGCCGGGGTCGCCGCCGCGCGCACCGCGTCGAAGATCTTCTGGTAGCCGGTGCAGCGGCAGAGGTTGCCGGAGAGCGCCTCGCGGATCTCGTCGTCGCTCGGGTCCGGGCTCCGCTCCAGGAGCGCGACCGTCGCGACGATCAGGCCGGGCGTGCAGAAGCCGCACTGGACGGCGCCGGTCTCGGCGAACGTCTCCTGCACCCGGTGCAGCTGGCCCTCCTCGCCCAGGCCCTCGACGGTGACGATCTCGTGGCCCTCGGCCTGGGCGGTGAGGACGAGGCACGAGCAGACGAGCCTGCCGTCGAGGAGCACGGAGCACGAGCCGCACTCGCCCTGCTCGCAGGCGTTCTTCGAGCCGGGGAGGCCCAGCTGCTCGCGCAGCGTGTAGAGGAGGCTCTCGCCGGCCCAGATGTCGGCGTCGCGCCGCTCGCCGTTGACGCTCAGCTCGATCTTCACGTCAGCACCCGCTCCAGCGCGCGGCCCGTCAGGACCTTGAGGGCGTGGCGGCGATACGCGGCCGTTCCGCGCACGTCGTCGATCGGGCTCGCCGCCTCGGCGACGCGCTCCGGGAAGCTCTCGCGCTCGTCCAGCGAGCCGGTGACGAGCGCGGGCACCGGCCCGGAGGAGCCGTACGCCGCCCTGATCTCCCCCGCCTCACGGTCGACCGCGAGCGCGAGCGAGCAGACGGCGATCACCATCGCGTTCCGCGGGCCGACCTTCATGAACGTCTGCCGCGTCTTCGAGGGCGTCAAGCGGACGGCGATGATCAGCTCGTCCTCGGCGAGCGCGTTTCGCTTCGGGCCGACGAGGAACTCGGTCAGGGCGACCGTCCGCGTCGCGCCGACCTTCGCCAGCTCGACCTCGGCGCCCTCGACGAGCAGCGGCGGCAGGGCGTCGCCGGCGGGCGAGGCCGTGCCGAGGTTGCCGCCGATCGTCCCGCGGGTGCGGATCTGGGGCGAGCCGACCGTGCGCGAGGCCTCGGCGAGCGCCGGCAGGAGCTCGGCCAGCTCCCCGACCATCGCCTCCGCGTACGTGAGCCCGGCGCCGAGTCGCAGCGTCCCGTTCACGCGCGACCAGCCTCGCAGCTCCCCCACCTCGTTCAGGTTGAGGATCGCCTCCGGACGCGCGCGGTCGAAGTTGAGCGCGACCATGAGATCCGTCCCGCCCTGAATGGGCACGGCGTCAGGGCGCTCGGCCTTCAGCGCGAGCGCCTCGTCCAGCGTTCGCGGCGTCAGAATGTCCACAGATCCAGCGTAATCGAAGCCAGGATCGGCTAATTCTCCCCCTGCTCTCTGCTTCCTCTGGATCTAGGAGCCGCCGGCCTCGCCCGCGACCTCGGCGGGCTCGGCGACGCTGAGCACAACGCGGTGCGCGCTCGCCGAGCCGGACTCGGGCTCGACCTCGACCAGATCGACCGCGCGGGCCTGTTCGTTTTCGTCGAGGTGGACCAGGGCGAAGCCCGACTTCTGCTCCCCGACGCCGAAGGCGCCGCCCGCGCCGACCGTGCCCCCGTCGACGATGACGGAGCCGCCCTCGCTCTCGACGTGCTGGCGGTGGTCGTGGCCGGTGAGGATGAGCACCGGGGTGCCGCCCTCGGCAACCAGCCGGTCGAGGAGCGCGTGCGCGAGCCCGTGCCGGTGGACGAGGACGACGTCGGGCCGCTCTGGCAGCGAGTCGAACCAGTCGAGGAACTGCTGCTCCGCGTCGAGCAGGGCTTGCTCCTTCAGCTCCAGGAGGTGGCCCTCGAAGGTGCCGGTCGCGCTTTCCTGCGGATCGTCCCAACCCGCGACGCGCAGGCCGGCCACCGAGACGACGGGATCGCCGGAGGTCGTTCCGTCTTCACGGAGAGAACCGCTGCGCGTGAGCACGACGACGCCGCTCCTGACCGCCGCGAGCATCAGCGGCCGGGAGTCGTGATTCCCCGAGACGGCGACGACGGGCGCGCCGAGCCGCGCGATCCCGGGGACGATCCCCGTCTCGTACTGCGAGCCGCGCTGGGTCAGGTCGCCGACGAGGAAGACCGGCTTCCCGTTCGTGAAGCCCTCGAGCCCGGGCAGGACGAGGCTGTTCGAGTGGAGATCGGAGGCGACGACGATGGCCCGGTCGATCTGCGCCGGCTGCTCGGCGCGCTCGCCCGCGACCGCGATCAGGCGCGTGAGGCCCTCGACCGCGTCGCCGTAGGAGTCCTGGTAGCCCTCGCCGGCCGCGAGCACGCGCTCCGAGAACTGGAGGAGCCGCGGCAGCTCGTCGCCGTGGGCGTAGAAGGTCGGCTCGCGCAACGCGCCGTAGTCGAAGCGGCTGACCCCGGCGCCGACGAGGGCGACCGCGGCGAAGGTGACGGCGAGCCCGGCCGCCGGGCCGAGCAGAAGCCAACGCCGCCGGGTGAAGACGGCGATCACTGCGCCGCCGAGCAGGCCGCCGACGAGCCCGCCGAAGAGGGCGAAGGCCGCCGCCCGGCGCAGGCCGTCGGCGACGGCGTCGCGCAGCTCGGCCTCGAGGCCGGCGAGGCTGGCGTTCGCGCTCCCGCCGCTGCGCAGCGCGATCAGCGCGGCGTTGCGGTCGAGCGAGCGGAACTCGAGCTCGACGGCGATCGGGGCCGTGTACGGCTCGGCGCGGACGCCCCAGTCGACGACGGGGACGTAGACGTCCACCTCGCCGCTGCGCGCCGGCACGACGTGGACGTCGACGGTGCCGAGCGTGACCGTGCGGGACTCCGGCGCAGCCGCGCGCAGTGCGACGACGCTCCCCACCAGGGCGAGCGCGACGCAGAGAAGGACACATGCCGCAGTCCTGAGGAGACCCCTATTCATTCCCGTCCCTCTAGTGTCGACCTCGACGCCCGAGGTCTCGACCCTCGAAGGTCGGGTCCTACGGTAGCGAGTGGCTCAGGTTCGAACGAGCCTTCTCGACGAGCGCCTGCCCGTAGTGGCGGTGCTCGCCCATGCCCAGCTCCCATTGCGCGTGCGCGAGTCGCTTGTCGCGTCTGAGCGCCGACTGCGAGACGGCCCGCGCCAGGAAGTGGGACTCGGCCATCACGGTCGTCCGCATGTAGGAGCCCTGGGCGAGCCGCACGACCTCGTCCGCCATGGGACGGCCCTCCACGCGCGCGACCGTGTGCCACCGCTCCGGGTCTTCCGGCTCGGCGATCTGGACGAAGTACGTGGGCTCTACCACTCCGTCTGATCGTACTCCCGCCGTCAGCGGGCCCAGGATCAGCCCAGCGGAGGGGGAGGCCCGTCGGGGTCTCCGGTTGGGTTCCCGTTCCAGATCAGGGACTCGCCGCTCGAGCACCTGGCCGTCCGCGCCCCGTGCGACCGCCATCTCGAGGAAGGGTCCGGAGTCGTCCATACACCCCGACGCGCACGGCCAGGACGCCCAGTAGTAGTCGAGCGGCGCCCCCAGAGCCTCGGGCCCCTCCACGATGTGGGCGGCCACGGTCGTGCCGTCGGTCAGCAGGAAGTCGATCCCGCTGACGTCATCGGCCAGCCGACCGGAGACGAAGTGGCGGTTCAGCCCCTCACTCCCGCCGCTTCCATCGCCGAACGCCTCGATCGAGTGGCGCGCGTTCGCGGCCCACGGATCGCCGCGGACGTCGGTGGGCCCGCAGCCTGCCCCGCCCATCCATCCCTCCGTCGGATGGAGGCTGAGGAAGCCCAGGCACAGGCCTTGGTCGCTCGTCGTGGCGACGATCCTCCACGGCACGCCGGCCTCCCCGGAGGCGATGACCACGTCGCTGGCGGTCGGGACCGGCGAGCCTGGATCCCGCCACCCGGCGAAGAAGCTGACGACCTCCTGCCCGATCCCGAGCGCCGGGACCGACACCGCCAGCCCCAGCGCGAGAGCCGCGGCGAACGCCACCACGATGGGGCGACGCCGCGCCCTCTCCCGAGCTGCCATGGGGACCGAGACGATCTGCTCGAGAAGCGCCTGTGCGCCCGGCGACCCCGCTTCGCCCGCAAGCTCCTCGTCGCCGATGCGCGCGAGTCGAGCGACGAGGGCGTCGGATGGACGTGTCTCTCACAGCAGCTCACCTCTCAATGAGTCGAGCTGCCCGGCACGCGACGCGCGCACCTTGACCCCCGCGCGGGACAGCTCCTGCGCGAACCGCTTGCGCGCCCGATGCAGGCGGACTCTCGCAGCGACGAGAGAACAGCCGAGGACGACCGACAGGTCGCGCGGTGCGAGCCCCTCCCAGGCCACGAGCTCGAGCACCTCGCGGTCTCGGGTGCGCAACCTTGCGAAGGCGCGCGCCACCGGCTCGAGCTCACCGCTCTCCTCGACCGAGGCCGTGGGCGTCCCGAGCGAAGGCTCGAGCAGCAGCCGAACCTCCAGGCGCTCGCGGCGGCGCTCACCTCGCCGCTGGTTGGCAAGGACTCGGCGCGCCACTCCGTACAGCCACAGGCGGGCCTCATCGCCGGGCGGCACGTGCTCGAGTCGCCGCCACGCCACGAGGAAGGTCTCGGCTACGACATCCGCCGCGTCCTCGACCGTGTGCGTTCTCCGGAGGGCGTAGCCGAGGAGTCGTGGGTAGCAGTCGGCGTACAGCGCACTGAACCGCTCGCGCCGGGAAGAATCAGCAGGGCGCACGACCCCTCATGTCCCGTCTGAGGCGAAACGTTTCAGCTGCGTTAGGCCAATGCCTCCTCGAGCGCCCGCCGCGTGAGGACGCGTGCGAGGTGTTCGCGGTACTCGGCGCTCGCGTTGTGGTCGCTCGGGGGGCTCGTGCCCTCGGCGGCCCGCTCGGCCGCGGCGGCCGGGTCGGCGCCCCCGGAGAGAGCCTCCTCGACGCCGCCAGCGCGCAGGGCCGTCGGGCCCATGTTCGTCAGGGCGACGTGCGCGCTGCCGTTCATTCGCACCGCGGCGACGGCGACGGTGGCCCAGTCCTGGGACCGCCGCACGGACTTCTGGTAGGCCCAGCCGTCGGCCCCCGTCTTGGGGACGCGGATCTCCGTCAACACCTCGGTCGGCTCGAGCGCCGTCTGGAGGAAGCCGCCGAAGCTCTCGGCGACCGGGAGCCGCCGCTCCCCGCCCGACCCGCGCACGACCAGCTCGGCGTCGAGGGCGAGCAGGATCGTCGGAGCATCGGAGGCCGGATCGCAGTGCGCGACCGAGCCGCCGATCGTCCCCCGGTGGCGCACCTGCGGGTCGCCGACGAGCCCGGCGGTCTCGGCGACGATCGGGCACTCGGCCCGGAGGAGCTCGCTCGTCTCCAGGTCGCGGTAGCGCGTAAGCGCGCCGATGGCGATCGCTTCACCGTCCTCACGTACATAGGAGAGGTCGGAGAGACGGCCGATGTCGACGAGCAGCTCGGGACGCGCGAGCCGGAGGCGCATGAGCGGGAGGAGCGAGTGGCCGCCCGCGAGGAGCTTCGCGTCCTTGCCGGACCCGAGGAGCTCGATCGCGTGGTCGACCGACTCGGCGACCTCGTATTCGAACTTGGCCGGAATCACTTCGCACCTCCTTCCTGGATCGCGCCCCAGACCGTTTCGGGCTTAGCGGGCATCTCGACGTCGATGACGCCGTAGGGGGAGAGCGCGTCGACGACCGCGTTCATGACCGCCGCCGTCGAGGCGATCGTGCCGGTCTCCCCCACGCCCTTCACGCCCATGGGATTCGTCGGGCTCGGGCTCTCCGTCCGCTCGAGCTCGAAGTTCGGCAGCTCGACCGCGGACGGTACGAGGTAGCTGAGCATGGAGCCCGTGGCCAGATTGCCCTCTTCGTCGTAGATCGCCTCCTCGTAGAGGGCCTGCGCGACCCCTTGCGCGATGCCCCCGTGCACCTGGCCGTCCACGATCATCGGGTTGATCACGGTGCCCACGTCGTCAACGGCGAGGTAGCGAATCAGATCGACCACACCCGTTTCGGTGTCGATCTCGACGACCGCGATGTGGCAGCCGCCCGGCCAGCTGAAGTTGGGCGGGTCGTAGACGTACGTGTCCTCGAGGCCCGGCTCGAGCCCGTCCGGCAGGTTGTGGGCTGTCCAGGCGGCAAGGGCCGCGTCCGTGACGCTCATCGACTTGTCGGTGCCCACGATCGTGAAGCGACCTCCCGCGTACTCGAGATCGTCCTCGGCCACCTCGAGTTGGTGGGCAGCGATCTTTCGCGCCTTCGCGATCACTTTCTCGGTGGCGTGGTAGAGGGCGACCCCGCCGACGGCGAGGCTGCGGCTTCCGTACGTGTCCATTCCGAGCGGGATCACCGTCGTGTCGCCGTGCAGCACCTCGACGTTCTCGATCGGGACGCCGAGCTGGTCGGCGACGATCTGCGAGAAGGTCGTCACGTGCCCCTGCCCGTGCGGCGACGTGCCGATCAGGACCTGAACGGTTCCGGTGGGGAGGCAGCGAACGGTTGCGGCGTCCCAGCCGCCGGCGCCGTAGCGGATCGCCCCGAGGATCCGCGACGGGGCGAGGCCGCACATCTCGACGTAGGTGGAGAGACCGATGCCGATCTGCTTGGGGTCGCTGCGCCCGCGCCGCTCGGACTGCTCCGCCCGGAGCCCGTCGTAGTCGAGGAGCTCGAGCGCCTTGTCGAGCGAGGCGTGGAAGTCGCCCGAGTCGATCTCCAGCCCGGACGCGATCGGAGCGGGGAACTCGGTGATGAAGTTCTTGCGCCGGACCTCGACGGGATCCATCTCCAGCTTGCGTGCGAGCGTGTCGACCGCCCGCTCGATCGCATACGTCGCCTCGGGGCGGCCTGCGCCGCGATACGCGTCCGTCGGAGTCGTGTTCGTGAAGACGCCGACGCACTCGAAGTCGTATCCCTCGACGTCGTAGCACCCTGCGTAGAGCCAGGCGCCGAGGAGCGGAATCCCAGGCGAGACGAGCTGCATGTACGCGCCCATGGCGGCCGTCAGACGGACGCGGACGGCGGTGATCTTCCCTTCCGCGCTCGCCGCGAGCTCGATCTCCTGCAGGACGTCCCGACCGTGAATGGTCGCCAGGTAGGCCTCCGAGCGCTCCTCGGTCCACTTGATCGGAAGCCCGAGCCGCCGTGCGAGCACGAGGCAGAGAGCCTCCTCGGCGTAGACGTTCAGCTTCGAGCCGAACCCGCCTCCGACGTCGGGAGCGATGACACGGAGCTTCGTCTCCGGGATCCCCGTCGTGCCGGAGAGGGTCACTCGCGCGATGTGCGGCACCTGCGTCGCCGACCACATCGTGTATTCATCCGTCGCGAGCACGGGTTGGACGAGCACGCTCCGCGGCTCGATCGCGTTCGGTATCAGCCGCTGTTGGCGGTAGTGCTCCTTGACGGTGACCGCCGCCTCGGAGAAGAGCCGGTCGATCTCCCCGTTCTGCAGCGTCCACGTGTAGGCGCGGTTCTCGTCGTACTCGTCGTGGACGAGCGGCGCGGAATCGCTCGTCGCCTCCCCGACGTCGGTGACGGCCGGGAGCGGCTCGTAGTCGACTTCGACGAGCTCGGCGGCGTCCTTGGCGAGCGCGCGACTCTCGGCGACAACGACTGCGACGCCGTCGCCCGCATAGCGCGCCTTGTCCGAGGCCAGGGGCCGGTGCTGGGGAATGCGGCAGTCGCCGGTCACGGGCCATGCGCACGGGAGCGAGCCCGCCCATTCCTCGGCCAGCTGCGCGCCCGAGAACGCCGCCACGACACCGTCTGCCGCGAGCGCCTTCTCGAGGTCGACGTTTCCGATCTTCGCGTGCGCGTACGGGCTGCGCACGACCGCCATCCAGAGCATTCCGGGGAGCGTCATGTTGTCGACCCAGCGCGTCTCCCCGCGGAGCAGGCGGGCGTCCTCCTTGCGCTCGACCGAGGCGCCGATGTAGGTCGTCTTCACTTCGGTGGTCGCCATCTCCCCTCCCTTCAGGCCGCCGCGGCGGCCTTGACCGCCTTGACGATGTTCTGGTAGCCCGTGCAGCGACAGAGGTTGCCTTCGAGCGCGTGGCGGATCTCCTCCTCGCTCGGGCTCGGGTTCTCCTCGAGCAGGCTGATGGTGGCCATGACCATGCCGGGCGTGCAGAAGCCGCACTGGAGGCCGTGGTTCTCGTGAAATGCCTGTTGAACGTGGTTGAGGTCGCCGTTCGAGGAGAGCGCCTCGATCGTCGTCACCTCCCGGCCGTCGGCCTGGACGGCGAGCACCGTGCACGACTTGACCGACTCGCCGTCGAGCAGCACCGTGCAGGCGCCGCACGACGAGGTGTCGCAGCCGACCACCGTGCCCGTCAGGCCGAGCTGCTCGCGCAGGAAGTAGACGAGGAGCTGTCTTGGCTCGACCTCCGCCGAGTGGCTCTTTTCGTTGACCGTGATCTCGATCGGTCTCAACTCGACCTCCTTCCGATCCGTCGGATGCGGCGCCAGAGGCTGCCGAAGAAGAGTGAAAACCCGGAGATCGGCTTCGCCTGGGCGGCGACCGCCTGTTCCGCCTCGGCGGCGGACTCTCCGAGCTGGGCCTGCAGGCACTGGGCGAAGCTCGTGACCATCTGCGAGGAGATGTCCTCGATCATTCCCGCGCCCGTACTGGGCGACGGTGCCGGAGAGCGAGAGGTCGGTGACGATGTCGACCTTCGTCCCGCCGTCGGTCGGGGCGAGCGTGGACTCGATCGTTGCGCTCGCGCGCCCTCGGTTGCGCGTCTCGCGGGCGTTCGCGCCGAGCGACGACCTGGCGGGCGGCCTCGTCGGCCTCCTTGCGCTCGACATCGGTGGCGAAGGTGAGGCTGATCGGGCCGAGCTTCACCTGCATCGTCGCCTTCCAGTGGTCGTCGTCGACGACCTCGTCCAGCTTCGCCCCGGGCATGCACGGGACGATGCGCGGGACGTCCATGAGGAGGTCCCAGGCCTTCTCCGGCGGCGCGGCGACCTCGAACGAGTTCTCGAGCTTCACTGGGCGAGAACCTCCTGTGGATTTGGCTTGGGCGAGCGCATGACCTGCACGATCTGGGCCGCGATTGCGATTGCCACCTCCTCCGGCGTGCGCGAGCCGATCTTGAGGCCGATGGGAGCGTGAATGCGGGCGATGTCCTCGTCGGAGACGCCCTCGGCCCGGAGCCGCTCGGTGCGCTCGGCGTTCGTGCGCCGCGCGCCCATGGCGCCGATGTAGCCGGCGTTCGTCTCGAGCGCCACCTTCAGGGCCGGGACGTCGAACTTGTGGTCGTGGGTGAGCACGCAGATGACGGTGCGCTCGTCCACGGGTGCCTCGCGGAGGAAGCGGTCGGGCCATTCGACGATGAGCTCGTCCACGTCCGGGAAGCGCTCGCGGGTGACGAACTTCGCGCGGGCGTCGCAGACGGTGACGCGGTAGCCGAGGTAGCGGCCGATCGAGGCGACCGCCGCGGCGTGGTCGACGGCGCCGAAGACGTACATGTTCGGGCGGGGCGCGAAGGACGAGACGAAGAGCTGGCCCTCCGGCGTGTCGAGGATCGCGGTCTCGCCGCGCGCGAGCAGCTCGGCGGCGGGGCCGTCGTCGTCCGGGCCGACGAGGCGCTTCGCGCCGGCGTCCTCGCCCGTGATCCTGATCTCGAGCGCGATCGGACGCTCCTCGCGCACCGCCTCGGCGATCGGCGCCACGAGCTCCGGGTCGAGCCGGTCGACGAAGATGTGGACGGTGCCGCCGCACGGGAGGCCGACCTCGAAGGCCTCGTCGTCGGCGATCCCGTACGTCTTCAGGCGCGGCTCGCCGCCGGCGAGCACGTCGCGGGCCTCGCCGTAGACGGCGGGCTCGACGCAGCCGCCGGTCACGGAGCCGGCCACCTCGCCCTCCGCGGACACGGCCAGGACGGCCCCGGGGTCGCGCGGCGCGGAGCGCTCCGTCCCGACGACGGTCGCGATCGCGACGGGCATCCCGTCCGCCGCCCAGCGCTCCAGGGTCTCGAGGACGTCTCTCACGCTCTCAAGCCTGTATACCGCTCGGGCTCTTCCTCGAACCGCGCACGGCAGTGCGCGGAGCAGAAGACGACGGTCACCCCCTCGTGCACGGTCTGCTCGGTGGACGGGCCCACCGCCACGGTCATGCCGCACACGGGGTCGACGGCCTCCACAGGGGCCGCCGCGGGCGCCTCGCCGCGCGTGTGCCGCCAGGCGACGAGCTCGGCGAGGATCGCGACCGCGATCTCCTCCTGCGTGGAGGGGCCGAGGTCGAGGCCCGCCGGGGCGCGGACGCGCAGGACGGACTCCTCGTCGAGCCCGCGGGCGCGCAGGTCGGCGAGGACGGTGGCGGCTCGCTTCGCGCTCGAGACGAGGCCGATGTAGCCGGCGCCCGACTCCAGCGCGGCCGCGAGCAGCTCCTCGTCGCCGTGGCCCATGGTCGCCACGACGACGGCGTCCGCCCCTTCGACGCCGTCGTCGCGGGTTCGCCAGCCCACGGTGCGCGCAAGCGCGCCGAGGGTGCGCGCAGCTGGGCTTTCCCCCACGATCGCCAGGAGCGGTGCGGGGAGAACGGGCTCGATCAGGACTTCCACGATCCCTTCGGATGCGCAGCCGCCCTCCATGCGCGCGACGCGCGGCTCGCGGTCGGCGAGCGCGCGGAGCGCCTCCCGGACGACGGTCGGCTCCGAGCAGGCGCCGCCGATCCAGCCGGTGACCTGCCCGTCCGGCGTGACGAGCGCCCGGTCGCCGCGCCGTGCCGAGGCCGGGCGGACGACGTTGACCACCGTCGCGAGCGCGTAGGGCTTCCCCTCCGCGGCGAGGCGGCCGGCCTCGACGATGACGTCATTGCCACTCACTCAGCCAGATTAGCCTCCTGCAGGGCCGCCCAGACGCGGTCCGAGGTGACCGGCATCTCGAGGTTGCGGACGCCTGCGTGGGCGAGCGCGTCGACGACGGCGTTGACGAAGGCGGCGGGTGCGCCGACGGTGGCGGACTCGCCGACTCCCTTGGCCCCGAGCGGGTGGTGCGGCGACGGGGTCACCGTCTCGCCCAGCTCGAAGTTCGGGGTCTCCCAGGCGGTCGGAATCAGGTAGTCCATGAAGTTGGCCCCGATGCAGTTGCCCTCTTCGTCGAAGTCGATCAGCTGCATGGCGGAGATCGCGAACCCCTCCGTGAGGCCGCCCATGATCTGGCCCTCGACGATCATCGGGTTGATGCGGACGCCGCAGTCGTCGACGGCGACGCAGCGGCGCACCTTCCAGGCGCCGGTGCCGCGGTCGACCTCGACCACGACGGCGTAGGTGCCGAACGGGTAGGTCATGTTCGGCGGGTCGTAGTAGTAGACGCCCTCGAGGCCGCCCTCCATCCCCTCGGGGATGTTCGTGTAGGCGGCGAAGGCGACGTCCTGGATGGTCTTGGACTTCTCGGGCGCGCCCTTGACGACGAAGCGGCCGCCCTCCCACTCGATGTCCTCCTCGGAAGCCTCGAGCAGGTGCGCGGCGATCTTCTGGGCCTTGGCGCGGATGCGGCGCGAGACCATGGAGGTGGCCGCGCCGGAGACCGGCGTCGAGCGGCTGGCGTAGGTGCCGAGGCCGTAGGGCGTGTGGTCGGTGTCGCCCTCCTGCACCTCGACGTCCTCCGGCTGGAGCCCGAGCTCCTCGGCGACGATCTGCGCGAACGTCGTCTCGTGGCCCTGGCCCTGCGACTTGACGCTGAGCTTGAGCACGGCCTTGCCGGTCGGGTGGATGCGGAGCTCGGCGCCGTCGTTCATGCGCAGGCCCGCGATCTGGTACTCGGCCCCGTGCCCGGCGCCGACGACCTCCGTGAAGGAGGCGAGGCCGATGCCGAGCAGCCGGCCCTCGGTCCGTGCCTCGGCCTGCTCGCGTCGAAGGTCCTCGTAGCCGAGCTTCTCGAGCGCGAGGTCCATGGCCGCCCCGTAATCGCCCGAGTCGTACTCGAACCCGGTGGCCGACTTGTAGGGGAACTGCTCCGGCTTGATGAAGTTCTGCCGCCGGAAGTCGGCCGGGTCGACCCCGGTCTCGTAGGCGGCGGTCTGAACGAGGCGCTCGATCAGGTACGAGGCCTCGGTGACGCGGAACGAGCAGCGGTAGGCGACGCCGCCCGGCGCCTTGTTCGTGTACGCGCCCGTCGTCTCGACGTGGGCGGCCGGGATGTCGTAGGAGCCGGTCACGATGTGGAAGAGGCCGGCCTTGCACCTCGTCGGCTGCGCGTCGGAGAAGAAGGCACCGTTGTCGGAGAGCATCTTCACGCGCAGGCCGGTGATCTTCCCGTCCTTCAGGGCCAGCTCGCCGTGCATGTGGTAGTCGCGGGCGAAGCCGGTCGAGATCAAATTGCCGGTGCGGTCCTCGACCCACTTCACCGGCCTCCCGATCAGGAGCGAGGCCGCGGTCGCGACGACGTAGCCCGGGTAGATCGGCACCTTGTTGCCGAAGCCGCCGCCCAGGTCGGGCGAGACGATCCGGATCTTCTGCTCGGGCAGGCCTGCGACGAGCGCGAAGAGCGTCCGGTGCACGTGCGGGGCCTGCGAGGTCATGTAGATGGTCGCCTTGCCCGTGGCCGGGTTGACGTCGGCGACGCAGCCGCAGCACTCGAGCGGCGCCGGATGGCAGCGCGGGTAGAAGGTGTCGAGCTCGACGACCTTGTCCGCGACGGCGAAGGCCTTGTCGGTGGCCTCCTTGTCGCCGGCCTCCCAGTCATAGATGTGGTTGTCGGTCTGGCCTTCCTTCTCGTCGCGGATGACCGGCGCGCCCTCCTCGAGCGCCTGCTGCGGGCTCGTGATCGCCTGCAGCGGCTCGTAGTCGACGTCGATCAGCTCGCACGCGTCCTTGGCGATGTAGGCCGACTCGGCGATGACCGCCGCGACCTCCTGGCCCTGGAAGCGCACCTTGTCGGTGGCGAGGACGGCCTGGGTGTCGCCGGAGAGCGTGGGCATCCAGGCGAGGTTGTGCTGCGCGAGCAGCTCGCCCGTGACCACGGCGACGACGCCCTCGACCGCCGCGGCACGCGACGTGTCGATCGAGGTGATGCGCGCGTGCGCGTACGGGCTCCGCAGGAACTCCAGGTGGAGCATCCCCGGGAGCGTGATGTCGTCGAAGTAGTTGCCCTTGCCGCGGATGAAGCGCGCGTCCTCGAAGCGCTTGACGGAGTGGCCGACGCCGCGGATCTCCTCGGTCGCGGACATCTAGCCCTCCTTCCCCTTGGCGGCGGCGTACTGCACCGCTTTGACGATGTTCTGGTAGCCGGTGCAGCGGCAGATGTTGCCGCTGATCGCCCAGCGGATGTCCTCCTCGCTCGGGTCCGGGTTCTCGGCGAGGAGCGCGGTCGCGGTCAGCATCATCCCCGGCGTGCAGAAGCCGCACTGGAGCCCGTGCTCCTCGTGGAAGCCCTCCTGCACCGGGCTGAGCCCCTCGGCGGAGGCCAGGCCCTCGACGGTCGTCACCTCGCACCCGTCCGCCTGGACGGCGAACATCGTGCAGGACTTCACGGGCGTCCCGTCCAGCAGGATGGTGCACGCGCCGCAGTTGGTCGTGTCGCAGCCGACGTGCGTGCCCGTGAGGCCGAGCGTCTCGCGGAGGAAGTGCACGAGCAGGAGCCGGTTCTCGATCTCGACAGAGCGCGCGGCGCCGTTGACCGTCACGGTGACCGGATGCGTGAAGCTCCCGGTCTCGACAGCGGTTTCGGTCATCGTCCCCTCCTCACGCGGCCGCCGTCTCGGCCGCCTTGCGGAGCCCTCGCTCCGTGAAGACGCGGACGACGCTCCGCTTGTAGTCGGCGCTCCCGCGATTGTCGCTCCGCGGCTGCGCATCCTCGGCGGCCAGCCGGGCCGCCTCGGTGATCGTGTCGTCGTTCAGCTCGGCGCCGGCGAGCGCCTGCTCGGCGCTCTCGGCGTGCATGTTGCGGGGGCCGACGCCCGTGAGCGCGATCCCCGCGCGGCCGACCTTGCCGCCGTCGAGCGAGAGATGCACGGCGACGCCGACGGTGGCGAAGTCACCGACCTTCCGCTCGAGCTTCAGGTACGTGCCGCCGGCGTTGGCGCCGGGATCCGGGACCTGCACCGAGGTCGCGATCTCGTTCGGCTGCAGGCTCGTGGTGAACGGGCCCTGGAAGAGCTCGTCGAGCGGGATCGTGCGCGACCCGCCCGAGGAGACGACCTCGAGGTGGGCGCCGGCCGCGAGCAGCGCCGAGCCCCAGTCGCCCTGCGGGTCCGCGTGGGTGAGCGAGCCGACGACCGTGCCGCGGTTCCGCACGATCGGGTCGGAGATCTGGGGCGCGGCGTCGCCGAGGACGCCGTATCGCCCGGCGAGCGCGTCAGAACGCTCGCAGTCCTTGTGCCGCACGAGCGCGCCGATCGACAGCGCGCCGTTCTGCTCGATCGAGTCGAGCCCCTCGAGGCGGTTGATGTCGACGAGGGCGCGGGGCGAGGCGAAGCGAAGCTTCATCAGCGGGATCAGGCTCTGCCCGCCCGCCAGCACCTTGGCCTCGTCCCCGTAGCGCTCCAGGATCTCGAACGCCTCGTCGAGGCTGGCCGGAACGTAGTACTCGAACCTGGCGGGATACATACGGTTGGCGCCTCCTTCCGGAAACTCCCGAGACCGACCGGTTCGTGCCTAGGCAACAATACTCGGCGGCTCCCTGCAATTACCATTCGTATCTCCCGTTACGCTTGGGACGTGCGCTTCGGATCTGTGGCCGACGTCGAGCGGGCCCTGCGGGAGGAGTCGTACCTCCCGGACCGCGGGCTTGCGACCGCGATCTTCCTGGCCGTCTCCATGGGGAGGCCGCTGCTCCTCGAGGGCGAGGCCGGGGTCGGGAAGACCGAGGTCGGGAAGACGCTGGCACGCATCCTCGGCGCCGATCTGATCCGCCTCCAGTGCTACGAGGGCATCGATGCGTCGCAGGCGCTCTACGAGTGGGACTACGCGCGTCAGCTCCTGTACGCCCGCGCGCTCCAGGAGGGCGAGGTCGCCGTCGGCGAGCGCGTCTCCGAGCTCTACGGGCCTGAGTTCCTCGTCGAGCGGCCCTTGCTCCGGGCGATCCGATCCGGGGCCGGCGCGGTGCTGCTCGTCGACGAGCTCGACCGCGCGGACGACGAGTTCGAGGCGTTCCTCCTCGAGGTGCTCTCCGACTTCACCGTGACCGTGCCGGAGCTGGGGACGATCGCGGCCCCCGAGCCTCCCGCGGTCGTGATCACCTCGAACCGCACGCGCGAGCTCCACGACGCGCTCAAGCGCCGCTGCCTCTACCACTGGATCGACTTCCCGGACGTCGCGCGCGAGGCCGAGATCATCCGCCTGCGCGCGCCGGACGTGGAGGAGCCGCTGGCCCGCTCGGTGGCCGAGACGGTCTCCCGCCTGCGCGCGCTCGACCTCGTCAAGCGGCCCGGCGCCGCGGAGTCGATCGACTGGGCACAGGCCCTGTCGCTCCTAGGCGCGACGGCCGTCAACGGCGACGCCGCGCACGAGACGCTGGGCGCCGCCGTGAAGAACCGCGAGGACCAGGCCCGGGTCGAGGCGGCCTGGCCCGACCTCGTCGATGGCTGAGGCCGTCGAGACGCTCGTCCGCTTCGGGCGGGCGCTGCGCGACGCCGGCCTGCCCGTCGGCCCCGACCGGGTCGCCTCCTTCGCCCGCGCGGCCGCCCTCCTGCCCCCCGGCGAGCTCTACTGGGCCGGGCGCGCGACGCTGCTCTCCCGGCCGGAGCAGATCGACGTCTACGACGCCCTCTTCGGGCTGTTCTTCGGCCCGCCCACGCCCTCGCAGGGGCCGCCGATCCGGATCCGGGTGCAGGCCGAGGCCGAGGCGGACGTCGGCCTCGCGAGCGCGGTGGAGCTCCTGAAGGAGAAGAGCTTCTCGCGCTGCTCGCGTGAGGAGCTCTCGCAGCTCGCCGAGCTGATGAGCCGCATCGAGCTCGCCGTGCCGCAGCGCCGGACGCGTCGCCGGGAGACCGCGCGCAAGGGCACCCCCGACCTGAGGCGGACGCTGCGCCGGTCGTTCCGCACCGCGGGCGAGCCGCTCGACCGCGTCTGGCAGCGGCGGCGCAGGCGCGCCGCGGCGCCTCATCCTCCTGCTCGACGTCTCCGGCTCGATGGACGCCTACTCGCGGGCGCTCGTCATGTTCGCGCACGCGGCGCTTCGCTCCGACAAGCGCTGGGAGGCGTTCTGCTTCGGCACGCGGCTGACCCGGGTCACCCGCCAGCTCGAGGGCTCCGACCCGGACGAGGCGCTCAGCCGCGCCGCCGCCGAGGTGCTCGACTGGGACGGCGGCACGCGCATCGGCGACTCGCTCAAGCGCTTCCTCGACGAGTACGGCCACAGCGGGCTCGCCCGCGGTGCGGTCGTCGTCCTCTGCTCCGACGGCCTCGAGGTCGGCGACCCCGCCCTCCTGGCCGAGCAGATGGCGCGCCTCTCGCGCCTCGCCTACCGCGTCGTCTGGCTCAACCCGCTCCAGGAGGACCCCGCCTACGAGCCGCTCGCCCGCGGCATGCAGGCGGCGCTGCCCTACGTCGACGTCTTCGCGAGCGGCCACAGCCTCGCGAGCCTCGAAGAGGTCGGCGAGGCGCTCTCCCGCTGGTAGCCCGCGCCCGTACGCCCTTCCTTGTGTTTCACAGGCACAAGCCTTGCGGCCGTGTCCCTTTCGCGGGCTGTCGTGTCGGACCGCCGGAGCCGCACTTGTGCGCGTGGAACACAAGGCCCGGGCTAGCCGGTGTTGCGGAGGGCTGCGGCGATGCCGGCGATCGAGCGGAGGAGCGGGCGCTTGACCTCCTCGTCGCCTGTCTCGCGCCAGCGGCGGAGGAGCTCGACCTGGATGGCGTTCATCGGGTCGACGTAGGGGTTCCGGAGCCGGATGGAGCGCTGGACGACCGGATGGCGGTGGAGCAGCTCCTGCGCCTCGACGATCTCGAGGACGGAGGCGACCGTGCGCTCGTGCTCGGCGCGGATGGGCTCGTACAGGCTCGCGTCGCCGACCAGGTCGAGGTAGCCCGCGGCGATCTCCAGGCTCGACTTGGCGAGCGTCATCTCGAGGTTCTCGACGAGGGAGCGGAAGAACGCCCAGCCGCGGTAGAGGCGGCGCAGCTCGGCGACGTCGGCCCCGGCGAAGGCGGTCCCGCAGCCGAACCAGGCGGGCAGGATGCAGCGGTTCTGCGTCCAGGCGAAGATCCAGGGAATGGCGCGGAGGGAGCTGAGGAGCTCCCCGCCCTCGGGGCGGCGCGCCGGGCGTGAGCCGATCTCGAGGAGGGCGAGCTCCTCGATCGGCGTGAACTGCCGGAAGAACTCGACGAAGCGCTCGTCCTCCCAGACGAGGCCGCGATAGGCCTCGAAGGCCGAGGCAGACAGCGCCTCCAGCGTCTCGCGGGCGCCGTCGGGCGGGCGCGAGCCCGCGACCTCCGGGAACGCGGAGAGGAGCGTCGCGGCGAGGGCGGCCTCCAGGTTCCGGTAGGCGAGCCCGGGCAGGCCGTACTTGAAGGAGACCGTCTCGCCCTGCTCGGTGAGCTTGAGGCGGCCGGGCGGGTGGCCGGCGGGCTGGGCGAGGATGGCGGCGTGGGTCGGCCCGCCGCCGCGGCCGGTGCTGCCGCCGCGTCCGTGGAAGATCGTCAGCTCGACCTCCCGCTCGGCGGCGAGGGAGGCGAGACGCTCCTGCGCCCGGAAGATCTCCCACTGCGCCGTGAGGTAGCCGCCGTCCTTGCCGGAGTCCGAATAGCCGACCATGACCTCGAGCCGCCGCCCGCGCTCCTCGACCACGCGGGCGAAGCGGGGCTCGTCGAGCAGGGACTCGACGATCGCGGGCGCCGCGTCGAGGTCGCGGATCGTCTCGAACAGCGGCACCGGCGAGACGCGCGCGCCGGCTTCCGCGGCGAGGTCGACGACGGTGAGCACGTCGGCGGCCGATTCCGTCCCGGACACGACCACCGAGTCGACGGCTCCCTCACCGAACCGTCCCTGCGCCTCCGCGACGGCAGCGAGCGACTCGCGCACGCGCGGCGTCTTCTCTCCGAGCTCGGCCGCGTGGAAGCGGACGTCGAGCTTGGCGACGTGGAAGCCGAAGAGCTCGACCCGCCGACGCAGGTCGGCGAGGCGCCCGTCCGCTATGCGGGCGCCGCCGTGGGCGCGCAGGCTCCGCTCGAGGACCTCGATGTCCGCCCGCAGCTCCTCGGCGCGCCCGTAGCCGTCGTTCCCCAGCCGCCACCAGACGAAGGAGAGCTTGCGCCGGTACGGCTCGTCGCGGTTTTGCTCACCGATCTGCTCTGCATAGCTCGGGAGCTCGCGCTCGTCGCGCGCGATCGACTCCAGGAGCTCCGGCGAGACGTCCACGAGCGACGTCGTCAGGCCGAGCGCGGCCGCCAGCCCGCGGACCTCGGCCCGATAGCGGGCCAGCGCCAGCATGCGCCCACGCTCCAGCGCCTCGCGGATCGTGGCCGGGCCCGCGTTCGGGTTGCCGTCCATGTCGCCGCCGATCCAACTCCCGAAGGCGAGCGGCAGCGGCGCGCCCGGAATCGCCTCGCCGTAGGCGGCGACGAGCTCCTCGGCGGCGTCGAGCAGGCTCTGCTCGAAGAACCAGAGGCCGTGGCGGATCTCGTCCACGACGCGCGGACGCTGGGGGCGCACCTCGTCGGTCTGCCAGAGGACGGTGATCTCCTCGGCGGCGGCGTCCTCGATCCACTCGCCCGCGTCCAGGTCCGCCAGGAGCGCGCCGAGGCGCGCCTGCGCCTGGAGGATCGTCCGGCGCGTCGCCTCGGTCGGGTGGGCCGTGAGGACGAGCTCGAGCGAGACGTGCTCCGCGGCCGCGCGCAGCGCTTCGTCGCCGACCCCGGCCTCTCGCAGGCGGCGGAAGGCGTCCGCCAGCGATTCCCGCGGGACGCCGTCCTCGCGCTCGACGTCGCGTCGGCGGCGGATGCGGTGCTGCTGCTCCGCGATGTTCGCCAGCTGGAAGAAGAGCGTGAAGGCGCGCAGGATCTTCGTCTGCTGGTCGAGGTCGAGCTCCCCTACGGCGCGCGCCAGCTCGGCCCGCACGTCCGGGTCGCCGGTCTCGCGTGCACGCCGGGAGACCCGCCGGATCTCCTCCTCGCGCGCGAGCAGCTCCTCCCCCTCCTGCTCGACCATCACGCGCCCGAGCAGGTCGCCGAGGAGGCGGACGTCCCGGCGGAGCGGCGCGTCGGTCGCCATGACGTGAGAGATTACGCGCCGTGCGGACGCTGTTTTCGAACGCCTACGTCGTCACCATGGACGATGCGGGCACCGAGATCGACGGCGCCTGGATCCTGGCGGAGGACGGCTTCGTCGTCGAGGTGGGCGAGGGCGCCCCGCCCTTCGCGGAGCACTTCGAGAACCTCGGGGGCGCGCTCGTCACGCCGGGGCTCGTCAACACGCACCACCACCTGTACCAGACGCTGACGCGTACCCGGGCGCAGGAGGCCGACCTCTTCGCGTGGCTGAAGGCGCTCTACCCGCTCTGGAGCCGCATCGACGCCGAGGCGGAGTATGCGGCCGCGCGCACCGGGCTTGCCGAGCTGGCGCTCGGCGGGTGCACGACGGTCTTCGACCACCACTACGTCTTCCCGCCGGGGCGCACCGGCCTCGTCGAGGCCGAGATCCAGGCGGCGCGGGAGCTCGGCGTGCGCCTCGTCGCCTCGCGCGGGTCGATGGACGTCGGCGAGTCCGAGGGCGGGCTCCCTCCCGACGACCTCGTCGAGGACATGGATGCCGTCCTTGCGGACACGGAGGGCCTCTTCGCGCTCCACGAGCCCGGGCCCGGCGCGTGGACGCAGATCGCGGTCGCGCCCTGCTCGCCCTTCTCGGTCTCCAAGCGGCTGATGACGGAGTCCGCGGCCCTCGCCCGCAAGCTGGAGCTGCGGCTGCACACGCACCTGGCGGAGACCGTCGAGGAGGAGGAGTACTGCAGGGGGCTCTTCGGCTGTCGGCCGGTCGAGTACCTGGAGCAGGTCGGCTGGCTCGCGGGCGACGTCTGGTGCGCGCATTGCGTGCACCTCTCCCCGGAGGACGTGCGGGCCTTCGGCGCGGCGGGGACCGGCGTCGCGCACTGCCCCACGTCCAACCTCAGGCTGGGCGCGGGCGTCGCGCCCGTGCGGGCGATGATCGACGCGGGCGTGCCGGTGGGCCTCGGGGTCGACGGCTCGGCCTCGAACGAACGCAGCGACCTCGTGGCCGACGTGAAGCAGGCGCTCCTCGTCGCCCGCGGCCGCAACGGCCCGGAGGCGATGACGGTTCGCGAGGCGCTCTGGCTCGGAACCCGCGGCGGGGCGCAGGTGCTCGGCCGCAGGGACCTCGGCTCGCTCGAACCGGGGAAGTGCGCCGACTTCGCCGTCTGGAGCATGGACGGCCTCGAGTTCGGCGGCGCCGACGACCCGGTCGCGGCGCTCGTCCTCTCCGGCCCCCACCGCGCCGAGCGCGTCTACGTCGGCGGCGAGGCCGCCGTCCTCGAAGGCCGCCTTGCCCGCGCCGATGAGCGCGAGATCGCCGCTGCGCAGCGCGTCCAGGCGGCCCGCTTCCTCGCCGACTAGCCCTGTCCCCGGCGGCCACGGCCGGGGTCTGACCCCGGACATGGCCGTTTGGGCGGGACATGCCTGGGGAGCGGATCGCGTTCGGCCTGCTCAGCGCGGGCGCGGCTGTCCACAGAGGGCCGCGGCGGCCGCGGCCGTCAGGGACTAGGCGGACCCGTAGAACCTCCTCGAGGACGACGGGACGCGGGCGGAGCCGCGTCAGTCGTGGAGGTCGTGGCGCTCGCGATCCTCGCCGTAGAGCGGAGAGCTGTGAAGAAACGCGTGCGGCTCGAGCAACGAGCCCTAGGGCGTCGTTTCCTCGGCCGCGTCGGCCGGAACGGAGACTTCGTCCGCCTGCGCGGGGCTCACCACGTCATCCCCGTCGACCCCATCAATCTCGTCGGAGATCCCGTCCTCGCCCCTGATGATGCCCGCCTTCTCGTCCGCGGCGGCCTGCTTCCGGGCTTCCTTTTTCTCCTGCTTGCGCTGGCGCTTCTCCTGGAGAGCGCGCTCGCGCGCCATCTTGGCCATCGTCGTCTGTCGCTTGGAAGCCATCCGCAGGGTCCCTTCGTCGTTGGCCCAAACCTTCGGGAACACCTAACCGTAGCGGCAGACGCGGACTTCCCGAGTGGCGCTAGGCGGCGGCCGGCTCCCGCACCGCGCGGAGGGAGGCGTCCATGATCTCGACGGCGAGGTCGATCTCGGCCTCCGTCACGGTCAGCGGCGGGGCGATGCGGAAGCAGTTCGCGTGCGCCTGCGAGCGGACGATGTTCATGGAAAGGCCGCGCTCGTAGCACTCCCGCGTCACGGCGGCGCCGAACGCGTCGGCGGGGGCCTTGCTCTCCCGGTCCTCCACCAGCTCGAGCCCGACGAGGAGGCCACGGCCGCGGACGTCGCCGATGGGCTCGTGCTGCGTCTGGAGCTCGCGCAGGAGGGCGAGCATGTACTCGCCGCGCGCCGCAGCCCGCTCGACCAGCCCCTCCTCGGCGATCACGTCGAGGACGGCGAGCCCCGCCGCTGCGGGCAGCGGGTCGGAGACGTGCGACGTGACGTGGAGGAAGCCCTTGTCGTAGCAGTCCTGCTCGATCGCGCTCGTCGTGATCGTCGCGGCGAGCGGGAGCCCGCCGCCGAGGGTCTTCGAGACGCCGACGAGATCGGGGACGACCTCGTCGTGCTCGAACCCGAACATCGTCCCCAGGCGCCCGAAGCCGGTCTGCGCCTCGTCCAGGAGCAGAAGCATCCCGCGCTCGTCGAGCAGCTCGCGGACCCGCCTGAAGTAGCCGTCGGGCGGGACGATGATGCCGCCGGCCGAGAGCACCGGCTCGGCGACGAGGGCGCAGAGCGACCCGACCGACTGCTGGTCGACGAGCTCGAAGCCGACCTCCAGGCACGTGCAGTCACAGGCGCCGTCGCAGTGGCGCACCGGGCAGCGGTACGCGTACGGCGCGGGGATCGCGAAGGCGCCGGGGAGCACGGGCCCGTAGCCGGCGTGCGCCATCGAGAAGTTCACGGAGGCGATGCCGGAGAGGAGCCCGTGGAAGCTGCGCGTCAGGCCGACGACCTCCCAGCGGCCGGTGTGCATCTTGGCCATCTTGAGCGCGACCTCGTTCGCCTCCGTGCCGGTGTTCAGGAGGAGGACGCGGTCGAGCGGCGCCGGGAAGAGGCCGACGAGCCGTTCTCCGAGCGCCAGCACCGGCTCGGAGAGCATCCAGGAGTTCAGGTGGACGACGTCGTCGAACGCGGCGCGCACGGCCGCCGCGATCCGCGGGTGGTTGTGGCCGAGCGTCGAGCAGATCTGGCCCGACGTGAAGTCGAGGATTCGCTTGCCGGAGGCCGTCTCGACCCACGCGCCCTCGGCACGCGCGATCGGCTCCGGCGCGAAGGAGCCCGCGTAGCGGATGAGGAAGCGCTCGCGCTCGTCCACGGGGCAAGAATACGATGCCGAGGGGTGAGCATCTCCACACACGTCCTCGACACCGAGCGCGGCGAGCCGGCCCGCGGCATCCCGGTCGAGCTCTACCGCGGCGACGCCCTGCTCGCGGTGCGCGAGACGAACGAGGACGGCCGCATCCCCGACCTCGGCGGCGACGACCTGGCCCCCGATGTCTACAAGCTCGTCTTCCACCCGCGCTCACCCTTCTTCCGCCGCGTCGAGGTCGAGATCGAGCTCGGCGAGGGCCACTACCACGTGCCGCTCCTCCTCTCTCCGTACGCATGCGCGATCTACCGCGGAAGCTGACCGTGGAAGAGCTCGCCGACCTCTTCCAGGCCCGCAGCCGCTTCGTCGAGGCGCTCGCCGGGGTCGACGACCCGCTCGGCCGGGCCCGCGAGGTGCTGGCCGGGCTCCCGGAGGAGCAGCGGGTCGAGGCGCTCGCGCGCCATCCGCGCATCGGCGCGCCGAACCTGAGCGGCCGCTCGGCAGCCGAGCAGGGCGCGGACGTCGACCCGGCGGTGCTCGCGGAGCTCGCCGAGCTGAACGCGGCCTACGAAGCATGCTTCGGCTTCCGCTTCGTCGTCTTCGTCAACCGCCGCTCCCGCGCCGAGATCGTCCCGGTGCTGCGCGAGCGGCTCGAGCGGACGCGCGAGGAGGAGCTCGAGACCGGCTGTGACGAGCTCGTCGCGATCGCGGTGGACCGGTGGCGCAGCTCCTGAGGATCGGCTACGGGAAGGAGGCCGTCTCCGTCTACCGGACGGACGGCGTCAGCACGCTGTTCGCCGCCGAGATCGGGATGACGGTGCGAGGCGAGGCCTTCGGGCCCTCGTACACCGAGGGGGACAACACGGTCGTGGTCGCGACCGACTCGATGAAGAACTTCATCCACATGACCGCGCTCGAATACGACGACCCGTCGCTCGAGGGCTTCCTGGAGGTACTCGCTCGGCGCTTCATGGACACCTACGCCCAGGCCGAGCGCGTCGAGCTCCACGGGCGCGAGGTGCCGTTCGCCCGGCGCTCCGAGCAGTCGTTCGAGCGCGTCGGCAGCGACGTCGGCGTCGCCGAGCTCGCGCTCCACCGCGACGGGACGCTCGAGCACCGCTCCGGCCGCGAAGGGCTCAAGCTGATGAAGCTCACCGGCAGCTCCTTCGAGGGCTTCGTGCGGGACGAGTACACAACGCTCCCCGAGCTGCGCGACCGGCCGCTTTTCGTGCACCTGGACGTGCACTGGCGCAACGCCGACTTCGGGGCGCGCGCGGACGGCGAAAGAATCCGCGACTCCGTGGCGATGACGTTTGCGGCCTTCGACTCGGCCTCCATCCAGGAGCTCGTCCACTGGATGGGCGTCAAGGCGCTCGACGCCTTCCCGGAGCTCGCCGAGATCTCGTTCGTCGGCCAGAACCGGCTCTGGGACACCGCGCAGGTGTCCGAGGCGGACGCGCGCGTGCGGGTCTACACCGACCCGCGGCCGCCCTACGGGCAGATCGAGCTGACGCTCGCCCGATGATCGTCCCCGGCCGGTTCAACGGCCCGCCGGACTCGGGCAACGGCGGCTACACGTGCGGGCTCGTGGCCGCTCTTCTCCAGGGCGTCGTCGAGGTGACGCTGCGAGCGCCGCCGCCGCTCGACCGCGAGCTCGAGGTCGTCCGCGTCGACGGGCGCGTCGAGATCCTGGACGGCGAGACGCTCGTCGCCGAGGCCCGGCCTGTCGAGCTCGAGGTCGACATGCCGGCGCCGGTCTCGCTCGCGGACGCAGCCGACGCGTCGAGGGCCTATGCGGGCTTCGAGCACCATGCCTACAACTCGTGCTTCGTCTGCGGCCCGGCGCGGGAGGACGGGTTACGCGTCTACGCCGGGCCCGTCGAGGGCAGGCCGGGCCTGGTCGCCTCCCCTTGGACGCCGCCCGCCGACGTCGCGCCCGAGCTCGTCTGGGCCGCCCTCGACTGCCCGAGCGGCTGGGCGGTGGACGACTTCCAGCGCGAGGGCGTCCTCCTGGGCCGTATGGCGACCGAGATCGAGCGGCTGCCGGCGCCGGGCGAGCCGCACGTCGTCCTCGGCTGGCGGATCGGCGGGGAGGGCCGCAAGCGCTTCGCGGGCTCCGCCCTCCTCACAGGAAGACGGCCGGGAGCTGGCGCGCTCGCGCTCGACCTGGATCGTGCCGGCGTCTACGTGAACAGGTCCCGCTCCGGCGGCATGACGAGCTCGCGCGCACTCCCGTCGCCGGGCGGCACCGCGTAGCCGCGGATCAGGGCTGCGGGCACCCCGCTCGTCTTGCCGAGGACGAGCTCCGCCGCCCCGGCCAGCTCGTCGGCGACCGCGATCACCGTCGCCTCGAGCGCCCGCCCGCGCGCATCGGCCGAGCCGCGCAGGTCGAGCAGCGGCTGCATGCCGGCCACGCCGATGGCCACGTCCGTCGTCCCCTGGCGCCAGGCGCGGCCGAACGAGTCGCTCACGATCACCGCGGGCGTCGGCGCCGAAGCGGGCAGCGAGCGCCTCCCGGAGCGCGGCGGCCGAGGCGTCCGGGTCGCGGGGCAGGAGCACGACCCACCCGTCGCCGGGCGTGTTCGAGCGGTCGACGCCCGCGCTCGCGCAGACGAAGCCGTGCTCGGTCTCGGCGATGACGAGCTCGTCCCGGCGCCGGCGGACCGCCCGCGCCTCGCGCAGGATCACCTCGAGATGGTCGTCGGTCTGCTCGACCCGCCCCTCCGCCTTGGAGACGACCTTGTGGGAGACGACGAGCACGTCGCCCTCCTCCAGTCCGCCGGCGCGCTCGAGCGCGTCCCCCACGAACGCGGCGAGGTCGTCGCCCGGCCGCACCTCCGGGATGCCGGCGAGGGGGACGACCTGGATCACTCGGGGAGGCCGGTGACCCGCACGCCCGCGTTCGTCTTGTAGCGGCGGTTGACGTTCAGGAGGACGGCGGTGAGCGTCTCCAGCCAGCGCGAGACCTCGAGGCGGCCGCAGTCGACCGCCCGCCCCTCGACCAGGCGGTCGGCGAGGTCGGCGACGACGGTCTTCGCGTCGGCGTCGTCGCCCGCGAGGAGGACGTCCTCGTCGAGCGGCACGTCGGGGTCGGCCAGAGCCTTTGCGCTCACCGTGTGGAAGCCGGCGACGATGCGAGCGTCCGGCGCCGCGTCGGCAGCGATCTCCGCGAGGGAGAGCTCCCCGGGCGCGGCGCCCGCCTGGCCGTCGTGGAAGACGATCGGCGCGGCAACGCTGACGACGATGCGGCCGGCCAGGGCGTCGCGCAGGTCGCGCGCCATGTCGGCGACGCCGCCGGGCGGCACCGAAAGGAAGACGACGGTCGAGCGGCGGCAGGCCTCCTCGTTCGAGACGAACTCGTCGCGGGGCGTCCGCGAGCCGATGACCACCTCCTCGCCGATCCGGCGGAGCCGCTCGGCCAGGCCCTGGCCGAAGTCCCCGCTGCCGCCGACGATTCCGATCACCGGACTGCCTCCAGCACCGCTCTCCCCACGTCCGCTCTCGACTCGGGCGCAACCATAACGATGGGCGCGACGAGCGCCTCGGGCAGCTCCCCTGCGTCGGCCGGGTCGACGAGGACGTCGGTCGCGACACCCGCGTAGACGGCGGCCAACCCGCGCACGCCGGGCTCGTAGCCGAGCGAGACGAGCATGTCGGCGGCCGGGCCGCGGACCGCTTTGCCGCCGACGAGCGGGGAGACCGCGACGACGCGCTTCCCGGCGAGCGCCTCCGCGATCCCGGGCACGGCGAGGATCGGGCCGACGGAGACGAACGGGTTCGACGGCGCGAGGAAGACGACCTCGGCGCCGGCGATCGCGTCGAGCACGCCGGGAGCCGGGCGGGAAGCCTCGGCGCCCTCGTAGCGGACCGCGGTCACCTCGTCGGCATGCTGCCGGGCGACGAACCACGTCTGGAAGTCGAGCTCCCCGGCCGGCGTCGTCAGGAACGTCCGCACCGGGTCGTCGGAAGCCGGCAGGAGCCGGACACCGACCCCGAGGCGCTCCGTCAGCAGCCGCGTCGCCTCGGAGAGCGGGACACCCTCCCGGAGGAGGCGCGAGCGCACGAGATGGAGGCCGATGTCGCGGTCGCCGAGCGTGAACCACGTCTCGCCGCCGAGCCGGCCGGCGAGCTCGAGCGCGTTCGTCGTCTCGTCCCGGACGCCCCAGCCCCGCTCCTCGTCCAGGAGGCCGGCCAGCGTGTAGAGCACGGTGTCGATGTCCGGCGAGACGTGCAGGCCGAGGATCTCGACGTCGTCGCCGACGTTGACGACCGCCGTCACCTGCTCCGGCCCGGCGGCCCGCGCGAGCGCGTCCACGAAGCGCGAGCCTCCCAGACCGCCGCAGAGAACGGTGTAAGGGCGCGGCTGTATGCTCATCGCGTGCTCGCGATCGTGCCTGTCAAGGGCCTCGACGGCGCGAAGACACGGCTCGCGCCGCGGCTTTCGGCGGGCGAGCGCGCGACGCTCGTCGTCGACATGCTCGACCGGGTGCTCGCGGCGTGCTCGGAGGCCGTCAGCATCGAGCGAACGCTACTCGTCACGCCCGATCCGGGCCTGGCGCGCGAGCGCGTCGACCTGCTCGTGGACGCCGGCACCGGCCACGCCGACGCGGTCGCGCTCGCACTCGCCGATGCCCGGGCGGCCCCCGGGGCACTGGTGGTCATGGCCGACTGCCCGCTCGTCACGGCGGAGTCGCTCGACGCGCTTGCGCGGGCGGCCCGGCCGCTGGCGCTCGCCCCGGCCCGCGACGGCGGGGTCAACGCAATTGCGCTCGCGCCGCTGAACGGGTTCGTGCCGCGCTTCGGCGTCCCCGCCGAGACGACGCTGGCCGAGGCCCGCGCGGCCGGGCTCGAGCCCGTTGTCGTCGCCGACCCGGCGCTCGCGCTCGACGTCGACAGTCCCGAGGACTACGAGCTGCTGCTCGCCTTGCCATGAACGGGCTCGTCACCTACTCGCCGAAGGTCTTCATCCCGCTGACGAAGCTCTGCCGCGACGTCTGCCACTACTGCACGTTCGCGCAGCCCCCACGCCGCGGCGAGCGCGCCTACATGAACGCCGACGAGGTGCTCGCCGTCGCGCGCGAGGGCGCCGAGGCCGGCTGCCACGAGGCGCTCTTCACGCTCGGGGACAAGCCCGAGCTCCGCTACCGGGCGGCGCGCGAGGAGCTCGCAGCGCTCGGGTGCGCGACGACGATCGAGTACCTGGAGCGGATGGCCGGTCTCGTCCTCTCCGAGACGGGCCTCCTCCCCCACCTCAACCCGGGGGTCATGACCCGGGAGGACCTGCTCCTCCTGCGGCCGGTCTCGGCCTCGATGGGGCTGATGCTCGAGTCGACCTCGCTCCGCCTCGCCGAGAAGGGAATGCCCCACCACGGCTCGCCGGACAAGCTCCCGGCGGCGCGGCTGGAGACGATCCGGCTGGCCGGCGAGCTGGCCGTGCCTTTCACGACCGGGATCCTGATCGGGATCGGCGAGACCCGCGACGAGCGCCTGGACGCGCTGGAAGCGATCGCGGCCCTGCACGAGCGGCACGGGCACATCCAGGAGGTGATCGTCCAGAACTTCCGCGCCAAGCCGGGCACGAAGATGGCCGCGCACGCGGAGCCGTCGCTCGAAGAGCTGATCTGGACCGCGCGCGCTGCCCGGGAGATCCTCCCGGCGGACGTGCACCTGCAGGTGCCGCCGAACCTCTCCTACGACGAGTTCCCGCAGCTGCTCGAGTCCGGGATCGACGACTGGGGCGGCGTCTCCCCGGTGACGATCGACCACGTCAATCCGGAGGCCCCCTGGCCCGAGATCGAGCGGCTGCGCGAGGCAACCGAGGCGCACGGCTTCGAGCTGGCGGCGCGCCTGCCCATCTACCCCGAGTTCGTCGCCGACCTCGAGCGCTGGGCCGACCGGCGGATCGCGCCGGAGATCCGCAGGCACGCCGACGCCTCCGGCCTCGCCCGCGAGGAGCGCTGGGCCGCCGGCGCGCCCGGGAACATGCCGGCTCTCCGCACGGGCGCGGGCCGACGGCCCTCGGGACAGGTCGCCGGCGCCCTGGCCCAGGTCGAAGCGGGCGTCGAGCTCGACGAGGACGCCGTCACCGCGCTCTTCGAGGCGCGCGGCGCCGACCTGGGCGCCGTGCTCGCAGCGGCCGACGACCTCCGGCGCGAGGTCTGCGGCGACGAGGTCAGCTACGTCGTCACCCGCAACGTCAACTACACCAACGTCTGCTACTTCCGCTGCGGCTTCTGCGCGTTCTCCAAGGGCAAGCTGGCGGCGAACCTGCGCGGGAAGCCCTACGTCGTCCCGCTGGCCGAGATCGTGCGCCGGGCCGAGGAGGCGTGGGAGCGCGGCGCCGTCGAGATCTGCCTCCAGGGAGGCATCCATCCGGCCTTCACGGGCGAGACCTACCTGGAGATCTGCGCGGCGGTGAAGGAGGCGCTCCCCGACCTGCACGTGCACGCCTTCTCGGCGCTCGAGGTCTGGCAAGGGGCGGCCACCCTCGATCTGCCGCTCGAGGACTACCTCGGCCGGCTCCGCGACGTCGGGCTCGCCTCGCTCCCCGGAACGGCGGCCGAGATCCTCGACGACGAGGTGCGGCGCACGCTCTGCCCGGACAAGGTCTCGACCGGCCAGTGGCTCGAGGTGCACGACGCCGCCCACCGGGTCGGGCTGCGCTCGACGACGACGGTCATGTTCGGCTCGGTCGAGGGCCCGCGCAGCTGGGCGCGGCACCTCCTCGCCCTGCGCGACCAGCAGCGGCGCAGCGGCGGCTTCACGGAGTTCGTGCCGCTCCCGTTCGTGCACATGGAGGCCCCGATCTACCTGAAGGGCCAGGCGCCCGCCCGGGGCCGACGTTCCGCGAGGCCGTGCTCATGCACGCGGTCGGCCGGCTGGCGCTGCACCCCTGGATCACGAACGTGCAGGCCTCCTGGGTGAAGCTCGGGATCGACGGCGCGCAGGCCGCGCTCCGCGCCGGGGCGAACGACCTGGGCGGGACGCTGATGAACGAGTCCATCTCCCGCGCCGCCGGAGCCGCGCACGGCCAGGAGATGCCGCCCGAGGGCATGGAGGCGGCGATCCGCGCGATCGGACGCACGCCGCGCCAGCGGACGACCCTCTACGGCACGCCGGACCCGGAGCGCACGCGCCTCTCCTACGGCGCGCCGGCGCTCACCGAGCCGCTGAACCCGAGCGTCAACGACGCGAACCTGAAGCGCCCCCCGCGCCTCGTCCGCCCGGGCCTCGCCGTCTCCGGCTAGCGCCGCTCCCACCTCAGCCCGGCGTCCTCCCCGCCCGCGCCGACCACCTTGTGTTCCACGAACCTGGTCGGAAACCGGCCTGTGAAGAGATCCGAAAGGAGCACGTCCAGAAGCTCCGCGTTCTCGCGCTTGCGCCGGCGCTCGACAATGACGATGCGACGGACGGTGGAGTAGCTCGGCCGCGGGATGCCCAGGCGCGCGGCTACCGGCCGCAGCAGGCGCCACGCCTCGGCGTGGGGCATGCCGAAGGCGTCGAGTACGCGGAGCGCGAGCACGAACTCGGGATGCACGGGCGGGTGGAAGGCCACCCGCCCAGGATCACTGGAAAGAGCTCGTGCGTGTGCAACACAAGGGAGTCGAACGCGCGCCGGGTCGCCTGGCCATCAGTACCACTTGCCGCGGGCGAAGCCGCCGAAGGCGATCAGGCCGACGAGGGCGACGATGAGCCCAAGGAGAAGGCTCCAGAAGACCGCGACCAGAATCCCGACGATCACGAGGATCCCGCCCAGCGTGATCCCACCGCTGCCGTACCTGCGTTCCGGGCCTGCCATGCTCCCTCCCTCCTACGCGGTCGCGCGCGCGGCCGCAGTCAGCTGCTCGCCGAAGCGCGCGCGTTTGACGAAGCGGCCGTCGCCGGGCTGGCCGACGAGCTCGCCGGCCTCGACGATCACCTTGCCGCGGACGAGGACGACCTCGGGGGCGCCGGTCACCTCGGTGCCCTCGTAGAGGTTGTAGTCGACGCGGGAGTGGCTCCGCTCGGCGGAGAGCGTCACGCGCTTGTCCGGGTCGAAGACGACGATGTCGGCGTCCGAGCCGACCGCGACCGTGCCCTTGCGCGGGTAGAGGCCGAAGTACTTGGCCGGGTTGGTCGCGAGCAGCTCGACCATGCGGTTGAGCGTGATGCGGCCGCCGCGGACGCCGAACTCGTGGATCATCATCAGCCGGTCCTCGAGCCCGGGGCCGCCGTTGGGGATCTTCGAGAAGTCGTCCTTGCCGAGCGACTTCTGGTCGGCCCAGCGGAAGGGGCAGTGGTCGGTGGAGATCACCGAGAGGATGTCGGTCGAGACCGCATGCCAGAGGTGCTCCTGGTTCTCCTTGGCGCGCGGCGGCGGCGTGTAGACGTACTTGGCGCCCTCGAAGTTCGGGCGCTCGAGGAAGGTCTCGTCCACGAACAGGTACTGCGTGCACGTCTCCCCGTGCGCGTTCCAGCCGAGCTCCTTGGCGCGCGCGATCGGTTCGATCGACTCCTTGCAGGAGACGTGGACGACGTAGAGGTTGCAGCCGGCCACGTGCGCGAGCTGGACGGCGCGGTTCGTCGCCTCCCCCTCCGTCTCGGGCGGGCGGGTGCGGGCGTGCCACACCGGGTCGGTCTTGCCCTCGGCGAGCGCCTGCTTGACGAGGACGTCGATGGAGTCCCCATGCTCGGCGTGCACCATCACGAGGGCGCCCGTGTCGGCGGCCGTCTGCATGACGCGGAAGAGCGTCTCGTCGTCGACCATGATCGCGCCCTTGTAGGCCATGAAGAGCTTGTAGCTCGTCACTCCCTCGTCGGGCATGCGGGCGAGCTCCTCGAGCGTGCCGCCCTCGTGCAGGTCGGTGACGGCCAGGTGGAAGCCGACGTCGATGACCGGCTTCGCGGACTCGATCTTCCCGTGCCATGTCTCGAGCGCCTCGGCGAAGGTCTGCCCCTTGCCCTGGATGCAGAAGTCCACATGGCACGTCGTCCCGCCGAACGCGGCCGACACGGTGCCGGAGGTGAAGTCATCGCAGGAGGTCGTTCCCCCGAAGGGCATGTCGAGATGGGTGTGCGGGTCGATGCAGCCCGGCAGCACGATCTTCCCTGTCGCGTCGACGACCTTGTCGGCCTGGACGTCGAGGGACTCGCCGATCAGCGTGACGGACTCGTCCTCGATGAACACGTCTGCGACGTAGTCGTCCGCCGCGGTGACGACCCGGCCGCCCTTGATCAGAACCGACATTGCGCGCCTCCTCGGGAAAACGTGGCCGCCGGAAGTATCGCCTCCTGGAGCCACGTTGTCAGGCCGACGTGCAGGCGGTGATCAGCGAATGCGCGCCGAGAGGAGCCGGAGCCCGGGAGCGCCGCGCACGACGAGGGAATGCCAGCCTCGGGCCGGAGAGGTCGGCGGTGACGGTCGTCCGCTCGGCGACGCGCTGCGGCGGTAGGGCGCGACCGTCCGCGAAGACGCTCACCTCGGTCGGGGCGACGGGCTCGAGCACGAGCTCTGCGCGCCCCTCGCCGTAGAGCCAGAGCGCCCCTTCGTCGAGCATGAGCGCACCGTCCTCCCAGCCGTCGCAGAGCAGCGGCTCGGACCTGTCGGGCTCGTCCGCCCTCGCACGTCGCATCGGGCCCGCGGGCCCAGACGGAGATCGGCCCGCCCGCGACGAGCCCGAATCCCGCGTCCCTCAGCCCTTCCCAGGCGAACCAGGAGCCGGGGGTCTTCGACTGCCGGTACAGCCCGTCGTGGACGACGACGAAGCGGATCCCGAGCCGTTCGAGCTCCTCGCGGTCGCCGGGCAGCCAGGCGCCGCAGTCGAGGCGGTTGAAGCGCTCGGTGAACTCGAACGCCTCCTCGGGAGCGAGCGCGTAGCCGGTCGGCCGCTCCCGGGGCGCCTGCTGGGTGTAGTACTGGTAGACGCTCCCGAACTGGCCCTTGCCGCGCTGGAAGACGGGCAGCTCGAGCACCCTGCCCGGCCCCTGATCCGCCAGCCGCGCGTAGGCCGCGTTGCCGGGGTCCGCCTCGCTTGAGCGCAGCGGAAAAACCAGCAGGTCGGCGGCCACCAGCCCGAGGAGCACGGCCGCCACCGCCGCCCGCCTGCGCCCCTCGAACCGCGCGACCACGGCCGCGACCGCGACGGCGGCGAGCGCCGCGAGGGCGAGGTTCGCGAGCGGCAGGAAGCGCCCGGGGACGCGCGGGTAGCGCAGGGGTGGAAAGACGTCGCGGAGTGTCTCGTACAGCGGCAGGTTCGTCCCCAGCGCGAGCAGGGCGGGCAGGAGCGCCGCGAGCCCGAGCAGGATCGCGAGACCGCGGCGGCGACGGGCCAGGAGCACGAGCCCCACCACGGCGAGCACCGGCAGGAGCCAGCCGAGGTAGACGTAGCGCTCGGGGCCGTGGAGGCGCCAGCGGCTGAGGACGTCGAGCGGGCTCGCCGAGTAGAAGGCGACCTCGGCCAGCGTCCGCCCTTCGGCCTCTGTCGAGCCGGAGATGATCACGGTCTCGGCGATCAGGCCGGCAGCCGCGGCGGCGAGCACGCCTCCCCACGCCCAGAGCGACGCGAGGCGCGAGTACCGGAGGGCCGCGTACGCGGCCACGAACGGGAGCACGCCCAGCGCGAGGTGGAGCTGGCCGGAGAGCGGCACCGAGACGACGGCGCCGGCCGCGAGCGCTCCCCAGAGGTGCGCGGCCCGCACCGTCTCCGCGCGACGCGCCCGCTCGAAGGCCCAGAGCGCCAGGGGCACGAGCACCGCGATCCACCCGAGCAGGTGGCCGCCGCTCTGGAGCACGCGGTAGGGAGCGAGCTCGAAGGCCAGTGCACCCGCGGCCGCTCCCCACGGCGGCACGTCGAGCTCCCGCAGCCACAGGTACGTGAAGAGGCCGGCCGCAAAGGTCACGAGCAGGAGCAGCACGTTCCAGGCGACCACCGGGCCCGCCAGGGCGTCGAGCGGCCAGAAGGGGAAGCCATACGGCCAGCCGCCGAGGACGACCTGCGGGTCGACGAGCGGCCGGAAGCTGTAGGGGTCGATCCACGGCGCGCCGCCCTGCTCGAGCTGGTGGCCGACGAGCCAGAATCGGTACGTCGTCTGCAGGTGATCGCCGGAGGCGGCCTCGCCGTAGCCCGGTGCGCCGTCGGCGATGAACTCCGAGCGGAGCTGGTCGACCGCCGGGATCGTGGCGACGACGGCTGCGACCGCGAAGAGCGCCAGCAGGCAGCCCCACCGGAGCCTCCCAGTCGTCATGCTGACGGACTATGCCGAACGCGGTCCCGGCCGGAGCCGGCGAGGGGCGGCGCGCGATGCTCGCGGTCGCGGCCGGGGCGGCCGCCCTCGCGGTCGCCGCGACGCTGCCGCAGGCGATCGGCCTTCCTTTCTGGCAGGACGAGGTCGCGTCGGCCAGGGTGCTGCTGGAGTCGACCCCGGCGGGCGTCGTCGACCACGTCTCCCGTACCGAGTCGACGCCGCCGGGCTGGTATCTGCTCGCCTGGCTCGGGCGGGAGGCCGGCATCTCGGTCGACGGCCTTCGCTTTCTCTCCGTCTTGCTCGCGGCGGCGACCGCGGGCCTGACCGTGGTCTACGCCCGCCGCTTTCTGCCGCTCTGGCTCGCCGGGCTCGCCGGAATGCTGACAGCCCTGGCCTGGCAGATCGCCAACCACGGCAGCGAGCTGCGCACGTACGCCCTTCTCGCCTTCCTCACCGTCGTGTTCGCCCTCCTCCTCGAGCGCGCGGCAGAGCGCCCCACGCCGGGCCGCCTCGTCGCACTCGGCGCCGCGGCGGCCGCGGGCGCGTACACCCACTACTTCTTCGTCCTCGCCGCTGGAGCGGCACTGCTCTGGCTGCTCCTCGAGCGGGACCTGCGCCCGGTCGCGCTGCGCGTGGGGGCCGCAACAGTCGTCGGCACCGCGACGCTTCTCGTCTGGCTCCCGGGTCTCTCGGACCAGGTGAGCGCGGAGCGCTTCGGCTGGATCGACGCCTTCGACCCGCTCAAGCTCGCCTACCTGCCCTCGGCGCTCTTCTGGGACCCCGCGTCGATGTACGCGGAGCTCGGCTCCGACCCCGGCGGCGTGGGAGGCGATCGGCCGCCTGGTGATCCTCGCCCTCGTCCTGGCCGGTTGCGCGGTTCTCGCGCGCCTCGACCGCTCGGCCCGGCTCTGCGCGCTCCTCGTGCTCGTGCCGCTGGTCGCCTCGGGGCTTGCCTGGCTCGCTGGGCTCCGCATCATCACCGGGCGCAATCTCATCGGCGTGACGCCGTTCGCCGCCGTCGCGCTTGCCGCCGTGCTCCTTGCACTCCCGCGCCGGGCCGCGCTCGCAGGCGCCGCAGCCGGGCTCGCCCTGGCGGTTCTTGCCTATGTCGAGAGCCCAGTGGACGAGCGCGTTCCGTACGACGAGGTCGCGGACGCGCTCGTCGCCACAGGCTGGCAGCCGGGCGACCCGATGGTCGTCCTCGGCTCGCTCACGGACTTCCGCTCGCCGCTCGAGTGGTACCTCCCCGGCGACGTCACGCTGGCGACCGCCGTCCCGCGGGAGCCGTGCGACGAGGTGTGGGTTGTCACCGACGTACCGGAGGGACGCGGCCTGCTGGCTCTGGCGCGACCTACAGACCGCGCCGAGGCGGGCACGGTCGAGGTCGCGCGCGTGCCCTGGGACGGGCGGTGGGAGGACGTCGCTGAAAGCCGTGGGGGCCGCTATCTCGACTCGGCCCGCGGCGCCGGGTGCCTGCTCCCGACCGAGAACCGGGTCACGTAGCGATCGCTCCGCATTCCTGGCCGAGCGCGGCCAGGGTCTGGCAGGTGGTGCGGAGGCCTCGCTCCACGTAGAAGCGAAGCTCCGGATACCGATCGATCTCGACGGTGTCCACGGCCGCAGCGAAGACGAGCGCGGTCTTCTGCAGAGCGTCGGCGGGCTCGTCGAACGGCCCCTCGGCGCGGACGACGAGCCAGCCGGGGAAGAGCTCGGGGTCGAAGCCGGCCCCGAGCTGGGACTCCAAGGCCTCCAGGTCGACGGATGCCTCGCCGACCGGGATCGCGACGACCACCGCCCCCGGTGAGCCCTCCAGCCGGTCGACCGCCCGCTCGAGGAGCGTCGTCTGCGAGTACGGAAGTGAGACCGCCTCCCCGGTGGCCGGGAGGCCGGCGAGGAAGACCGACGAGAACGGGAAGAGCAGGTCGCCCTCCTCGACGGTGTCGCGCAGCCAGTCGGCAGGGGCTGCCAGGCGCTCACGGCTGCCGGTGGCCGTCTCGTCCGGCCCGCCGCCGAGCACCACGTTCGGCCAGTCCCGCGGGTCACGGACTCCTCCGGAGGGTGAGAGCACGCCGACCACGGCGACGAGCGCGACGCATCCCACCGCGAGCGCCGGGTGCAAGGAGCGCGTCAGCCATGCGACGCCGACCCCGATCGCCGCGGCCCAGAGCGGCAGCGCGAAGATGAGGTGCCGCGGGGATAGCCCCATGACGCTCTCCGTGCGCAGGAGGACGAACAGCACCGGCGGCGCGACGAGAACGAGCAGTCCGAAGGCCGCGAAGGCCGTGCGCGTCCGCAGGAGGACGGCCGTGCCGACGATCCCGAGGACGAGGAAGACGGCGAACGTCCAGCCGTGGCCGCCGGCGAACGACTGGAGCGCGCGCGAGAGCTGCGACCAGGCGTCGCCCGGCGCCGCCAGCGACTCCTCGCCCCCGACGCCGACCGTGAAGCGGCCGGCGAGGCGCAGGTCGGCGACGACGAACGGCAGCAGCAGCAGGCCGACCGCCAGGACGGGCAGCGCCGGTCGGAGCGGCCGGCCGCGCCAGACCGCCAGCGCCACGACGGCCTCCGCCGCGACGACGATCGCGCCGTAGGGGTGCACCGCCGGCAGGAGCACGGCCGCCAGGGCGGCGGCGAGCGCGGCCCGCGGCGTCCTCAGCTGGAGGGCGCGGGCGAAGAGGTCGGCAGACAGGGCGCTGACCAAGGCGAAGAGCGCGTACATGCGCCCGACCGTCCCGTAGAGCGCCAGCACGGCGGAGGCGGAGGCGACGATCGCGGCGGTCGCGCCGGCGACCGGGCCGGCGAGGCGCCTGCCCAGGTCGAAGCAGAGCGGGATCGTCGCCAGCGCAAAGACAACCGAGAGCCAGCGCAGCGCCTCCGGCGAGGAGTCGAAGGCGAGCGCAACGTGGGCGAGGACGAAGTGGAGCGGCGCCCCGCCCCGGTCCCACATGACGGTGCCGAGCAGCTCGCCCAGGGGCCGGGAGCCGAGCAGGCCGGCGACCGCCTCGTCCTCGAAGAGAGGCTTCCCCCGAACGTCGGGGACGAGGCGCCAGAGGAGGATCGCCGCGCCCGCGGCCAGTGCGCAGGCGACGAGGAGCCCGCCGAGGGACTCAGCCGGAGACCGGCGCGAACCCTCCGGCCCGGTAGACCTGCCCGGGGAGCTCCCGTCCGAGGGTTTGCTCGAGCCACTCGGAGACGCCGATGAGCGCGTCGAGGTCGACACCCGTTGCCACCCCCTCTCCGTGCAGGAGGTAGACGAGGTCCTCGGTCGCGATGTTCCCGGTCGCGCGTGGGGCGAAGGGGCAGCCGCCCAACCCGCCCACGGAGGCCTCGAAGACCGTCGCGCCGGCTTCCAGAGCCGCGTAGGCGGCCGCGAAGCCCGTGTTGCGGGTGTTGTGGAGGTGGACGCCGACGCGCGGGGCCCGGCGCGCCGCCTCCGTCACGAGCTCCTTGACCTGCTTCGGCACCGCGACGCCGATCGTGTCCGCGAGAACGACCTCGGCGGCGCCCGCCGCGAGCGACCGGTCGACGATCTCGAGCACGCGGGCCGGATCGACGGCGCCCTCGAAGGGGCACCCGAACGCGACGCTGACCGAGACGCTGACCGGCTTGTCCGTGCGGATCGCGGTCAGGGTCGCGAGCGCCTCGTCCGTGGTCGCGTTCTGGTTCTCGCGGCCGAAGCTGTCCGTCGCGGCGAGGTTGAAATGGAGCGCGTCCAGGTCGGTGGCCGCGAAGCGATCGGCGCCCTTCGCGTTGAGGACGAGTCCCGAATAGACCACGCCCTCGCGGCGCCGGATGCCGGCGACTACCTCTTCCGCGCCGGCCATGGCCGGGACGCGCTCCGGGTGCACGAAGCTGACGGCCTCGATCGCGGGCAGACCGGCGGCCGCGAGCCGGTTGACCAGCTCGGCGCGCAGGGCCGGCTCGAGCACGCCCTTCTCGTTCTGGAGCCCGTCGCGCGGGCCTACATCACAGACGGTCACCATTCCGGCGGCCTAGGATACGCGCCGCCGTGGGGATTCCCGTCTTTTCCGCGAGGCACGTGTACGCGGCCGTCGACCCCGCCGACGCGGTCGAGGCCGTCCGCCGCGCGTTCGTCGACCACGCGCGCGGCGACTGGCTGATGCCCTCCAAGGTCTATGTGCCCGCGCCGCCCGACGGCGACTTCCGGGCGATGCCGGCCCGCGGCGGCGGCCACGCGGTGCTGAAGTGGGTGACGTCGTTCCCGCGGAACCCCGAGCGGGGACTGCCGACGGTGAGCGGGATCGTCCTCCTCTCCGACGCCGCCGACGGCCGTCTCCTGGCCCAGCTGGATGCGGGCGCGCTGACCGCGCTCCGCACCGGAGCGGCCGCGGTGCTCGCGGCCGAGACGCTCGCCGCCCAGAACGGGCCCGCCGCCGTCGTCGGCTGTGGGGTCAACGGCCGGGCGGTGGCGCGCACGTTCCTGGCGCGCGGCCGGGAGGTGCTCCTGTGGGACGCGGACGCCGTCCGCTCCGCCGAGGTGGCCGGCGAGCTGGGCGCCTCGGTGGCCCCCTCGCGGGAGGAGGCGCTCGCAGCTGGCACGGTCGCGACGGTCACGCCCGGCGGCGAGATCCTCTTCGCGGCCGGGAGCCTGCGGCCCGGGCAGCACGTCAGCCTCATGGGAGCCGACGGTCCGGGAAAGGCCGAGATCGCCGTCGCCGAGCTCGCCCGCGCGCGCGTCGTCGTCGACGAGTGGGAGCAGGCGAGCCACAACGGCGACATCTCGCGCGCCGTCGAGGCGGGCATGCTCGGCAGGGACGACGTGGCCGAGCTCGGCCGCATCCTCGCGGGCGAGCAGGAAGGCCGGGCAGGGGACGACGAGATCACCGTCTTCGACTCGACCGGCCTCGCCGTCCAGGACCTCGCCGTCGCCGCGCTCGTCTACGAGCGCTACCGGGCGGACACGGGCGACCCCGGGTTCGCCGGCGTCGTCGAGGTGGAGCTGCAATAGCAGAAAGGAGCAGGGATGCCAGGACGCCTCGTGCACTTCGAGCTCCCGGCGACGGACGTCGACCGGGCGCAGAGCTTCTACGAGCAGCTGTTCGGCTGGTCGTTCTCGACCTGGGAGGGGCCGTTCGACTACCGGATGACGAACGCCGGCGGTGATCCGGGCGGGGCGATCTACAAGAGTGAGGGCCGCGGGCCTGGCCCGATCGTCTACTTCGACGTCGACGACATCGACGCCGACAGCGCCCGGGCGCGCGAGCTCGGCGGGACGGCCGAGGAGAAGGTGCCCATCCCGGGGGTCGGCTGGATGGCCACGTGCCACGACCCCGAGGGGAACGAGGTACGCCTCTTCCAGTCCGACGAATCCGCGCCGATGCCCGAGGGCAGGCACGAGAGCCGCTGAGGCGCACCCGTCGGACCGACTCGGAGCGCTTGTCGTGTGGGCGTCCGGCGCGTAGAAATACGGGTTGCGGCGGGCGAGGTTCGCCGTCTTCGCGTCACCCAGAGGGAGGGTTGGAGATGAACAAAGCCAAGGTAGTGCTCGCGCTGGCACTTGGCCTAGCGCTCTACGCTGCGGCAACCGTGGGAACCGCAAGCGCTTCCCTAGCCGCCAGCGCTACGTCTACTCAGAGTCTCGGTTGCAATCCGCCGGCGGGACCGGCGCGGGTATTTCTCGGGCGCGGGAGCACACTTCGAGAGCCCGATCTTGGACAGGTCGCCGACAACCTGCCTGCCTCAGCGCAAGGCCAGGCAGGCCCGAGGTTCCGCGCGACCGTTCCCGTCTACTTCCACGTCGTCAGCGACGGGACGATCGGCAGTCTGACGACGGCGCAAATCAACTCACAGATGGACGTCCTCAACAACACGTTCGCCGGCGGCGAGGGCGGCGCGAGCACCGGCTTCGCCTTCCAGCTTGCGGGGATCACCCGGACGGACAACGCGAAGTGGTTCTACGCGGGACCCGGCGGCGCCGAGAAGGACATGAAGAAGACACTGCACCAGGGTGGTGCGAACGCGCTCAACCTTTACTCGACGACTGCAGGTCCATACCTGGGCTGGGCTTATCTCCCGGACATCTTGACCAAGCCCGGCCAGGCATATCTGGACGGCATCGTCATCGACTGGGAATCGATGCTCGGGACGTCGACGACGTACGCGGGTCGTTTCGACCAGGGCGAGACGGCGACGCACGAAGCCGGGCACTGGTTGAACCTGGAGCACACCTTCTACGGAAAGTGCACGGAGAAGGGCGATTTCGTCGCCGACACGCCGGCGGAGAGGACGCCGACGTCGGGCTGCCCGGAGGGTAAGGACACCTGTGACGCCCCGGGGCTCGACCCGATCCACAACTACATGGACTACTCCTTCGACAGCTGCTACACGGAGTTCACGTCCGGCCAGACGCAGCGAATGCGCGACGCCTGGCTCTTCTTCCGGGCTTAGGCAGTTCGTCACCGTACGAGCGGGTCGGCCTCCGGGTCGGCCCGCTCGTGAATGTAGCTAGGTCAGCTAGCCGGTCTCGGCCGGAAGCCCACGCCCGCACCAGTCGCTCCAGGAGCCGGGGTAGAGCTTCGCGTCGTCGCGCCCGGCCTGCGCCAGGCGCAGGAGAACGACGGCCGCGGTGACCCCGGAACCGCAGTAGGCGACGATCTCCTCGGCGTCGAGGAGTTCCGGCGGGAGCTCGTCCGGGTACGGGGCGTTGAGGGCGCCGGGGATCCGGCCGGCCACGGGGTCGATCGGCTCGACCTCGCCGCGGTAGCGCTCGGGCAGCCGGGCGTCGACGACGGTCAGTCCCGGCTCGCCGAGGCGCTCGTGGAGCTCGACGGCGTCGATCGTGTCCCCCACCCGCGCCGCGGGCGTGAACGTGGCGGCCTCGATCGCCTCGTCGCCGCCCCGCAGCGGGCCGAGCCAGGCGCCCATGCCGCCGTCGAGCACGGCCACGTCCTCGTGGCCGAAATGGCGGAGGAGCCACCAGAGCCTGGCCGCGCCCCCGTTCATGCCCTGGTCGTAGGCGACCACGAAGACGCCCGGCCCGATGCCGGCGTGGCCGGCGGCCCGTGCGAAGTCCGCCTCGGCGGGCAGCGGGTGCCGGCCGCCGGGGGTCGAGGGCGGCGCCGAGAGGTCGGCCTCGACGTCCATGAACGAGGCGCCCGGAACATGTCCTTCCAGGTAGAGCTCGCGGCCCCGGCCCGGGTTCCCCAGCTCCCAGCGGCAGTCGACGAACTGGTAGGCCACGCGCTCCAACTACGAGCGCATGAGCTGGTAGACCTCGCCGTCCTGGTGCGTGAGGTAGAGCTCGCCGTTCACGCCCTCGCCGAAGGATGTGATCCGGAGCGACGTGTCCAGGACGTTCGTCCGCCCACGGATGAGGTGGCCGTCCGCGAACCTGAGCCGCCAGATATGCCCGGAGCAGAAGTCGGCGAAGAAGTACCAGCCGCGGAGCGCCGGGATCGTGTGGCCGCGGTAGTTGTAGCCACCGGTGATCGAGCAGCCGAGCGAGTGGCTGTAGGCGCTGATCGGCCGGATGTGGGCGCCCGGGCCCCTGAGCCCGCTCGTGCCGCAGCCGCTGCGCGCGAAGCCCTCGTAGGCGTCCCACATGAAGTTCTCGGGCGTGCCGCCGAGCCGGTGCCTGGGAAGCGTGTCGACCTCCTCGTACCTGCCCTGGCCGACATCGCCGATGTAGATGCGGCCGTTGCGGCGGTCGAAGGAGTAGCCCCAGGGATTGCGGAGGCCGTAGGCGTCGATCCGCCAGCCCGCGCCGATGTTCCGCGGGTTGAGGCTGAGCAGCTTGCCGTGTTTGCTGCGGAGGTTCTGGGCGCGCCCGCCGGGGTCGCAACCGCTGCCGCCGTCGCCCTGCCCTGTGTACAGCCGCCCGTTGGGGCCAAACTGGAGCCGCCCGCCGTTGTGGTTGGAGAAGGGCTGGTTGAGCGAGAACAGCAGCCTGCGCGAGCCGGTGTTCACCGACGTATGCGCCGCGTTCGCCGTGTAGCGCACGACCCGCGTGTCGCCGTTCACGTTGGTGTAGTTGACGTACACGAAGTTGTTCGAGCCGTACTGAGGGTCGAAGGCGATGCCGAGGAGCCCCTGCTCGCCGCAGCAGGCGACGAGGCCGCCGATGTTGAGGAAGAGCGTCCGCGTGCTGCCCTCGAGCTTGTAGACCTGGCCGTCTTGCTCGACGACGTAGAGCGTCCCGGCCGGGTCACCGCTCTTCGGCGCGGTCACCTGGGTCAGCTGGTCGAAGCCGCCGGCCACGAGGCGCAGGCGCACCGCCGAGGCTACGCTGGGAGCGGCCAGGGCGAGGGCGACCAGGCCGAGCAGAGCGACGAGCAGGTGACGGCGCATCGTCGGCACACGGTACCCAGTCACGCGGCTGCCGACTCCTCCTTCTTGTCCCAGTAGCGGCGAAGCCCGGCGTAGGACTGCCAGAACGGGCCTGCCTGCTCGAAGAGCTCGGCGGTCGCCGAGTCGGCCGCGGCCCGGACGTCGGCCTCCGCGGCGGCGACGAACTCCTCCTCCGACCCTTCCCGGGCCCGCTCTGCCCAGGTGCGCAGGGCCGAGCGCAGCTCCCCCAGGTGGTACTGGGGATCGTCGGCGGGGCCGAAATGGGCCAGCAGCAGCCGCTCGGGGTGGCGCTCCTCGATCGCGTCGAGCGTTCGTTCCCACGCCTCGACGTCGATGTCGGGCGGCGGCGCCACCGGGGCGATGTAGCGCCCGGGGGGAATGCGGACACCGGCCGCATCGCCGGTGTAGCAGGCGCCGTCCGTCGCCAGGAAGGAGACGTGATGGGAGGCATGCCCCGGCGTCGGGAAGGCTTCGAGGTCGAGCACGCGCTCGCCGATGACGCGGACGTTCGCCTCGGGGACCGGCTCGAGCGGGCCCCAGAGGGTGTCGAATGCGTCGCCGTAGAGCCGGCGCGCGCTTCGCTCCAACCGGCTCGGGTCGACGAGATGCGGCGCTCCGATCTCGCTCACGTGCACGAGCAGGTCGGGGTTCTCGCGGACGAGTGAGCCTGCGGCTCCGGCATGGTCGAGGTGGATGTGGGTGAGGACGAGGTGGCGCAGCTCCCCGATCCCGAGCCCGTGCGCTGCGAGGTCTTCACGCAACGCGTCCAGGCAGCTCGACGGCCCGCAGTCCACAAGCGCGGGCTCGTCCCCCTCGAGGAGGTACGAGCCGATCACGCGCTCGCGGCCGAGGTGCCGGAGATCGAGGAGCTGCACCCCGAGAACGCTACGCCATGTCCGCTATTCGACCGTGAGCGTGCCCTCCATGCCGGCGTCCCTGTGGCCGTCGACGGCGCAGTAGTACTCGTACTCGCCGGGCTCGAGCGTCACCGTCAGCTCGGTCATCCCCTCGGTGATCGTCTCGCTCGTCTCCTCGACGCCGTTGCCTTCGATCTCGACGTTGTGGGGAGTGCCCGAGTCGTTCATGAGCTGGATCGTGACCTCACCCGCGGGCGCAGTCAGCTCGGTCTGATCGAACGAGAGCGCCCCGCCCGGGTCGGCGGTGAGCATGATCACGGTTCCCTCGCCGCCTCCGCCGCCACCGCCGCTGGTGTCGGTGGTGTCGGTGGCGGGCTCGGCGGCTCCGCCGTCGTCATCGTCGTCGCCGCCGCCGCAGGCAGCGACGCCGAGGGTCATCACGAGCACGGTCAGCAGAAGCAGAAGTAGTCGTCGCGTCATGGGACTCCTTCCTCGGGTGGCTTTCCGAGACTACCTACGCGCCAGGCCGCGAACTGGATGACGAGAGCCGCCCCGAGAATCGCAAGCCAAGCCCAGGAGAGGGTAGGGACGATCATGCTGGGGATCTTCAGCGAAGTCGTGCCCCGCTTGACGAGCTGCTCCAACCAGAAGTCCTGCAGGGCGTTGGCGAGGCCGTAGACGAACATGAGCGCCACGTAGAAGCCCAGCGCGAGGCGCAGCCGCCGCCCGCGAATCTGCGGGACGACCCGCGAGAGCGCGAGGGCGCTGAGGGCGAGCAGGGCGCCGTCCATGCCGTGGTGATGGCCCAGGTGCACCGCCCGGATGTCGGGATGGCCGGGCTCCGGCCGTCACCTGGCCGCTCATGAAGATCGACCGCAGCCCGGGTGTGTCGGACAGGTAGAAGCCGAGCTCGGCGGCGATCCAGGGGATCGAGGCCAGCAGGATCACGACCGCGAGAACCGCGCGGGCGACGTCCCAGCCACCTCCGAACGGCCGCGACGCGCCGATCCCACCGCGTGCGAGGGCGAGGCCGGTGAGGACGACAGCGATCAGCACGCCGAGCGCCGGGAGCGCGTTTGCGGCCTTCGCGTCGAGGTCGTCCTGGTCGACCACGCCGGGCACGACGACGATCACGCAGAGGATCGCGGCCGCCAGGGCGACCAGGGCGAGGCGGCCGCGGAGGCGGTCGGCAACCACCGCGAGCAGCGCGATGGCGACGAGCGCGAGCGGGAAGTTCAGGAGCACGAGCGCCCGCCCGGCGCCGCCCTCGAAGCCGCTCCCGCTGACGTTGTAGAGCTCCCGGGCCGGCAAGCGCGCGTAGGTGACCCAGACCTCGAGCGCGACGACGCCGAAGAGGATCCAGACCGTCAGGACCTCCGCCAGACCGGGCCGCGCCCGATTCCCAGCGCTCACGCGCCCTAGACTAATCGGCTATGTCCCAATGCGCCTCCTGCGGCTTCGAGAACCGGCCGGGAGCGCTCTTTTGCGGGAGCTGCGGCGAGCAGCTCGGCCGGGCCTGCCCCGCCTGCGGGGAGGTCGTCGCGCTGGAGCTCGCCTTCTGCACGAAGTGCGGCTCGGTCATGGCGCCCGGCGAGGTCGAGGCGCCGATCCTCGAGGAGCGCAAGGTCGTCAGCGTCCTCTTCGCCGACCTCGTCGGCTTCACCGGCCGCGCCGAGAAGCTCGACCCGGAGGACGTCCGCCGGATGCTCGCGCCCTACCACGGGCGCGTGAAGACCGAGCTGGAGCGGTTCGGCGGCACCGTCGAGAAGTTCATCGGCGACGCCGTCGTGGCGCTCTTCGGCGCGCCGCTGGCGCACGAGGACGACCCCGAGCGCGCCGTGCGGGGCGCGCTGGCGGCACGAGACGCGCTCGCCGACCTCAACGCGGCGGATCCGACGCTCGGCCTCCACGTCCGCATCGGCGTCACCACCGGCGAGGCGATGATCGCGCTCTCCGCCCGCCCGAATGAAGGCGAGGGGATGGCGACCGGCGACGTCGTCAACACCGCGTCGCGCCTGCAGTCGGCCGCGCCCGTCGACGGCATCCTCGTCGACGAGACGACCTATCGCGCGACCTCGACGGTGATCGAGTACCGCGAGGCCGAGGCCGTGCATGCGAAGGGCAAGTCCGAGCCGGTGCCGGTCTGGGAGGTCGCCGCGCTGCGCACGCGCCTCGGCGTCGACATCGCCTTCCGAGGCGGCGCGGAGCTCGTCGGCCGCGCGGAGGAGCTCCGCCTGCTCCGCGATGCCGTCTCGCGCTCCGAGCGCGAGCGCTCGCCGCAGCTGGTCACGCTCGTCGGAGCGCCCGGCATTGGCAAGAGCCGCCTGCTCTTCGAGCTCTGGTCGGCGCTCGACTCCGATCCGCTCACGTTCGTCTACTGGCGGCAGGGCCGTTCGCTGCCCTACGGCGAAGGCGTCAGCTTCTGGGCGCTCGGCGAGATGGTGAAGGCCCAGGCCGGCATCCTCGAGTCGGACGCCTCCGAGGCGGCCGAGGAGAAGCTCCGCACCGCCGTGACGGCCGTGATCCCCGAAGAGCCGGAGTCGTCGTGGGTGCTCGAGCAGCTCTGCCCGCTCGTCGGCCTTGGCGGTCCCGCGCACGACGGCGGCGACCGCCGGCGCGAAGCCTTCGGCGCCTGGCGCCGCTTCTTCGAGGCGCTCGCGGAGCAGCGTCCGCTCGTGCTCGTCTTCGAGGACCTGCACTGGGCCGACGATGGCCTGCTCGACTTCGTCGACCACCTGGTCGACTGGGCTTCGGACGTTCCCATCCTCGTCGTCTGCACGTCGAGGCCCGAGCTGCTCGAGCGCCGTCCCGGCTGGGGCGGCGGCAAGCGCAGCGCGCTGACGGTCTCGCTCTCGCCGCTCACCGACGAGGAGACGCAGCTCCTGATCGGCGCGCTCCTCACGGAGAAGACGGTGCAGGACGGGCGGACCGCCGAGCTCCTGGCCCACGCGGGCGGGAACCCGCTCTACGCGGAGGAGTACGTGCGCATGCTCGCCGAGCCGGGCGCCGGCGCCGGCCTGCCGCTCCCGGAGACGGTCCAGGGGATCATCGCGGCCCGCCTCGACACGCTGGCGCCCGAGGAGAAGGCGCTGGTCCAGGATGCGGCCGTCGTCGGGAAGGTCTTCTGGGTCGGAGCTCTGGAGGCGCTGGCCGAACGGCCGCGCGCGGAGGTGGAGGAAGGCCTCCTGCGGCTGGAGCGCAAGGAGTTCGTGCGCCGCGAGCGGCGCTCCTCGGTCGCCGGCGAGACCGCCTTCGTCTTCCGCCACATCCTCGTCCGCGACGTCGCGTACTCGCAGATCCCGCGCAGGCGCCGCGCCGATGCGCACCGGCTCGCCGCCGCCTGGCTGGAGGGTCTGGCGGGCGACCGCGCCGAGGACCTGGCCGACCTGATCGCCCATCACTACCTGAGCGCCCTCCAGTACGCGCGGGCGGCGAACCGGGGGCTCGGCGACCTGGCGGAGCGCGCCCGCCATGCCCTCCTCGAGGCCGGCGACCGCGCGCTGGCGCTCTCCGCCTACGCGGCCGCGGTGCGCTTCTATCGGGAGGCGCTCGCCTCCTGGCCCGAGGACGACGCCGAGCGGCCTCGCCTCCTCCTCCGCTACGGCCAGGCGCTCTTCCGCGCCGAGGGCGGCGGCGCCGAAGTCCTGGCCGAGGCAGCTGCCGAGCTGCTCGACGCCGGCGAGCTGGAGCCGGCCGCCGAGGCCGAGGTCCTGCTGGCGGACCTGCTCATGATCGGACAGGGCCGGCGCGAGGAGGCGGCGGCGCACTTCGAGCACGCCGCCTCGCTGCTCGCCGAGCGGCCTCCCTCCCGCTCGAAGGTGCGCGTCCTCGCGACGCGCGCGAACTTCCACCTTGCCGTCGACGACGCCGAGGAGGCGCTGGGCGTGGCGGGCGAGGCCCTGCAGATGGCGCAGGAGCTGGAGCTGGACGAGCTCCGGGCGCACACGCTCTCGACGCTCGGCTTCTCCCGGGTCATGACCGGCGACCTGGACGGCCTCCGTGACCTGCGCGAGAGCGTGGACGTCGCCGCCGCCGCCAACTCGCCGCAGGCCGCGCGCGGGTACAACAACCTCGCGTCGATCACCGCCGACCTCGGCGACCTCACGAAGGCGTTCGAGCTCTACGCCGAGAGCCGCCGCGTGGCGGAGCGCTTCGGCGATGCGATCGCCCTCCGCTGGCTCGACGTGGAGCATCTGTACGAGCTCTACTGGCGCGGGGACTGGGACGGCGCGCTGGCGCTCGGCGAGAGCCTCCTTGCCGACTCGGGCGAGGATGGCGCGGCGCTCCACGGGCTCGATGTCCTCCTCGTCCGCGGCAAGATCGCGCTCGGCCGCGAGGGCGCCGGCCGGGCGCTCGAAGACGCCGAGCACGCACTCGAGCTCGCGCGCGCGGTCGGGGCGCCGCAGATCGTGCTTCCCGTGCTTGCGTTCGACGCTCACGCGCTCGCGAGCGCGGGCCGCGCCGCCGAGGCCGGCCGCGCGGCCGATGAGCTGATGCGGCTCTGGCTCGAGGAGGGACGCGGCCTCTCACTCGCGTCGTTCTGGCTCGCGGACGTCGCCTTCGCCCTGGCCGACCTCGGCCGGGCGGAGGAGCTGGTCCAGGCGGCCGGCCGCACGCCGACGCGGACGCGCTGGCTCGAGGCGACGGAAGCCGCCGGCGAGGGCGACTGGCCGCGCGCGGCCGGCGTCTACGCCCGGATCGGCTCGCTCCCGGACGAGGCGCTGGCGCGCTTCAAGGCTGCAGGCGACCTGGCGGCAGCCGACCGCCCGGCCGAGGCCGACGAGGAGCTCCGCCGGGCGGCGGCCTTCTACCGGGACGTCGGTGCGGCGGCGTACGCCGCGTCCAACCGCTAGTCGCCGCCCTTCTTCTCGTCCTCGCCGGGCGCCTCGAGCTCGAAGAGCTTCCCGCGGCCGCCGACGGCCTTGTAGATCTGCTCCTCGTCCTCGGTGTTCTCGACGTTGACGAGCGCGAACCAGGTGTTCTTGCTCGTATGGCCGACGAAGACCACCTCCGCCCCGAACTCCCGCGCGGCCTTGCGCACCGCCTTCGCCCGCTGCCGTGGGCCGGGGTTGTCGGGATCGATCAGCCACCAATGGTGCGGCATGCCAGCCCTCCTCCTACTTCTTCTTCCTCCGCGGCCTTTTCTCCGCCTCAGCGGCCGTCTTGAGCACGATGCCGGCGTCGCCGGCGGCGGCCTTCAGCGCTGCGCGCAGCTTCTTCGGATCCTTCACTCGGGACATGTTCAGGAGAACGAAGCACTTACCGCTCTCCTCGTGGCCGATGAAGAGCACCTTGCCGCCGTGAGCCTTGACGATCTTTCGGATCTTGGCATCGTCCTCCCGGGCGCTCGCCGCGCCTGGGCTCACCCGAAACCAGTGATGAGGCACGCTGGAACCCTCCTCTTCCCCGCTGAGCAGGGCATCCTTGCACACGGAAAGGGGTGGGGCCAGATCACCCTTTCGAGTGAGGGAGCGGCGTCGTGGCCAAGGTTGAATTCGTCATGGCTCCCGCTGGAGGAGCCGCGAAGAGGAGGTAGCTGCGGCCGCGTGGAACTCAGAGAGGTGAACAGCCTGGTCCCCGGGGCAGCGGAGGCACCTCCGATCTCCTCGTCCTCCCCGCGTCCTGACGGGCTCGTCGACTCCTATCGACGGCTTGCCGACGTCTTCCACGAGGTCCTGTCGGAGCAGACGCACTCGACGGTCCTCGAGCGCATCGCCGACTCGCTCGCGGACGTCATCCCCTACGACGCGTTCACGATCTACCAGGCCGACGAGTCGCGGCGCCTGCTCATCCCTGTGATGGCGCGCGACCGCTGGGCCGACGAGATCATGAGCGACCGCCCGCTTCTCGGCGAGGGCATCACCGGCTGGGCGATCGACCACGGCGAGCCGCAGCTCGTCAACGAGGCGCACCTCGACCCGCGCGTCAAGACCGTGCCCGGCACGCCCGACGGCGAGCCCGAGGCCCTCATCTCGATCCCACTCGTCGCGCGCGGCGCCGTGAAGGGCGCCCTCAATGTCTACCGCCTCGGCAGCGGCGCCTTCTTCTCGGAGGAGGAGTTCGAGCTCGCCAAGCGCTTCGGCGACGCCGCGGCGCTCGCGCTCGACAACGCGCAGGTGCGCGCCGGGCTCGAGCTGCAAGCACAGACGGACTCCCTCACCGGCCTCTACAACCACCGCTACTTCCACGACCGCCTGCGCTCCGAGCTGAACCGCGCGAGCCGCACGCACGACTCGATCGCCGTGCTCATGCTCGACATCGACGACTTCAAGCGGGTCAACGACATCCACGGCCACGGCGCCGGGGACGTCGTGCTCGTCGAGCTGGCCGACCTGCTGCAGGGCATCGTCCGGGCCTCCGACGTCGTCTGCCGCCTCGGCGGCGAGGAGTTCGGGGTGATCATGTCCTCGTGCGACGCGGGCGCGGCCCTCGGGCTCGCCCGCCGGATCGTCGACGCGCTCGGCGAGACGGAGATCGCCCCGGCGGGGCGGCTGAGCGTCTCGATCGGGATCGCCCAGGGCCCCGAGCACGCGATGAACCCGCGCGAGCTGGTCGCCTGCGCCGAGATCGCGATGATGACTGCCAAGGCGCGCGGCAAGGATCAGGCCGTCCTCTTCGAGGAGGAGGAGGCAGGCGAGCGCCCTGCGCCCGCCGCCGCCGGGCGCGACGTGCGCTCGATCGCCCACCTGAAGATGCTGCAGAGCCTCGCGGGCAAGCTCAACCGCCTCAACGACGTCCGCGAGATCGGCGACGCGATCGTCAACGAGCTGCGGATGCTCGTCGACTACCACAGCTGCCGCCTCTACGTGGTCAACGGCGACGACCTCGTTCCCGTCGCGTGGCGCGGCGACCTCGACCCGTACGCGGACGAGAGCGTCGAGGCGCTGACGTGCCGCATCGGCGAGGGCATCACGGGCCGCGCGGCCGAGAGCGGCGAGTCGATCCTGCTCTCGAACGCGCTCGACTGCGACTTCGGCGTGACCATCCCGGGCACGGACGACGTCGACGAGTCGATGATCGCCGTCCCGCTCCGCTACGGCACCCGCGTGATCGGCGCCGTCGTCATCTCCAAGCTCGGCGTCGACCAGTTCGACGAGGACGACGTCCGCCTGCTCGAGGTGCTGGGCGGCCACGCCTCCGTCGCGCTCGAGAACGCACGCCTCTACGAGGCCGAGCGGCTCGAGGCCAAGCGCGCCAAGGCCTCGCTCGAGATCTCGAACGCGCTCCTCGACTTCAGCCGCCGGCTGGCGCTCGCCGAGTCGCTCGACGAGGTGCTCGAGCGCGCCGCCGAGCTGTCCGCACGGCTGCTCGAGAAGCCGCGCTCGTCGGTCTGGCTCCAGGAGCGCGCCGGTGACGACCTCGTCGCCCGCGCGATCTTCGGCTACGGCTGGCGCGACGCGGGCATCCTCCAGGACAAGCTCGTCGGCGACGAGCACGCGCGCAAGGTGCTCGAGGTGGATGAGCCCTTCGAGCTCGACTCGGCCGACTTCCCGGTCGGCGGGACCGCCGAGCTCGCCAACGGCCGGATCGCGGTCGCCCCGCTGCGGCTGGACGGCGGCCGGCTGGGCTGCATCGTCGTCCGCACGGACCCCGACGGCACGCCCTTCGACGACCGCAGCATGCGGCTCCTCGCCGGCGTGGCGCACCAGGTCAAGCTCGCGGTTGCGAACGCCTCCAGCTTCGAGAGCCTCGAGCGGACGTTCCTCTCCACGGTCGAGGCCCTGGCCAACGCGCTCGAGGCCAACGACGAGTACACCTCCTCCCACGCGCGCTGGATCACCGACATGGCCCTCCACGTGGGCAAGAAGCTCGGGCTCGACCCGAAGACGCTGAAGCGGCTCGAGCTCGGCGCGCTCTTCCACGACATCGGCAAGATCGGCGTGCCCGAGGCGATTCTCTCCAAGCCGGGCCCGCTCTCCGACGAGGAGTGGAAGGTCGTCCGGCTCCACCCCGAGCTGGGCGCGCGCATCCTCGCCCCGATCGAGCGGCTGGAGCAGGTCTGCGAGATCGTCCGCCACTGCCACGAGCACTGGGACGGCAGCGGCTACCCCAACGGCCTCGTCGGTGAGGAGATCCCGATCGAGTCCCGCGTCATCCTCGTCTGCGACGCCTACCACGCGATGACGACCGACCGGCCGTACCGGAGGCGCCTCTCGGTCGAAGAGGCCGCCCGCCGCCTGCGCGAGGCGGCGGGCAAACAGTTCGACCCGCAGGTCGTCGAGGTCTTCCTCGCACTCGACGCGCCGGCGCTCGCCGGCCGCGCCGCCTAGAAGAGGGCTCCTAGCCGAGCTCGACGCGCTCGATCACGACCGGCTCCCGCGGGCGGTCGCTCGCGTCGCGGTCGACCGCCGAGATGGCGTCGACGACGTCCATCCCGTCGGTGACGCGGCCGAAGACCGTGTGCTTCCCGTCGAGCCAGGGGGCGGCCTCGGTCGTGACGATGAAGAACTGGCTCCCGTTCGTGTTCGGGCCGCGGTTCGCCATCGCGAGCGCGCCGCGGACGACGCCGTGCTCGTTCGACTCGTCCTCGAACTCGTAGCCGGGGCCGCCGGTTCCGTCGCCGCGCGGGCAGCCGCCCTGGATCATGAAGTCGGGAATGACGCGGTGGAAGGTGATGCCGTCGTAGAAGCCTTCGCGGGAGAGCTTCGTGAAGTTCTCGACCGTCTTGGGCGCGTCCTCGTCGTAGAGGTCGACGACGACAGGGCCGTGTGTAGTGTGAATCGTGGCGTTGGTCATGCCGCCACCGTATCGGAACCCACGCACGCGTCTCTGGTACGCCGTCTCGCTCCCCGAGCGGGCGCTGCGGGCGCTCATCGGCGCGCTCGCCGGGCTCGTGCACGAGAGCGCGCAGGTGCTCCTGCCGCGCTTCGTCCGCCGCTCGCGGCTCTACGAGGCGACCGCGAAGAACGCGCTGCGCATCGCGATCGAGGCGGTCGGACGGGTCGAGCCGCAGGAGCCGCCGCAGGTGTCGGCCCAGGAGATCACGAAGCGCAAGGCGGCGGGCAACGTCGTCGAGCTGGGCTCGATCGCAGCCTTCGGCTTCTCACCGCTCTGGCTGCTCGCGGCCGCCTCGGACGTCGTGCACGGCTCGCGGGTCTACCTCGCCTCCTTCGTCGACGAGCTGAAGCGGGCGGGGGTCCTCGCGGAAGAGCGCGAGATCGGCTCCGTCGACGAGCTGCTCGAGGCGCTCGAGAACGCCTCTGGCCGCACCGCCCGCCTCATCGACGTGCCGCCGCTCGAGCTGGCCGAGCTGCGCTCGACCCTGGGGGAGCTCCGCCGCGACGCCTCGGGCCTCCCCGGCCCCGGCGAGCTGGCCTCGCTCTACCGCGGGCTGCGCGCGGAGGCGGCCCGGGAGCGCGGCACACTGCTCGAAGTCTCGGTCGGGATGGGCCTGGCCTTCCTCCTCTCGGCGAAGACCATTGCGAACGAGCACCTCGCCGTGCCGTACCGCGAGGACTGGGCGCCGCTTCGGCACGAGGGCTTCGCCGCCTACGCGCGTCGCGTCGCGGGGCCCTACGCCCGGGCGGTCGGCGGGCACTTCGACCCGCAGCGGCCCTCCTGGACGGAGCGGCTGCTGGTCAAGCTGGAGCGGGTTCGTTAGGGCCGTGCTCTAGATATCTGCCGAAAAATTCTTACAGTCACAGATAGGGACCCGCACTGCTGCGGCCGGTGAGGGAGGGGCGCGTTGCCTGCTTGGGAGACCACGACTTGGATCGCCGTCGGCGCGTCCGCGCTCGCGGCGTTCCTCCTGGCTGTCTCGATCGTGCTCGCCACCCGCCTGCGAAGGGGCGGCGACACGGCCGTGCGCTCGAGGAAGGCGGCCCAGGAGGCGTGGGAGGAGGCCCGGCGGGAGCGGGCCGCGTCGACGCGTGTGCGCAGCGAGCTCCACTGGCTGCGGCACCTTGCCGAGGTCGGTGCCGCCGACTCGATCGAGGCCTCGCTGCGGCGCGTTCTCGAGTCGGCCACCGGGCTGGGCGAGTCCGCGGCGGCCATGCTCGTGCTGCCGCAGGAGGACGGCGAGCCGCTCGTGGCCACGTTCGGGCTCTCGTCCGAGGAGTCGTCCCGCGAGCTCCTCGGCCTGCCGCCCGGCGGCAGCGTGGCGCGCGCGGTCAGCCTCAGCTACCGCTACACCGAGGAGGAGGCCGAGCGCGACGAGTTCCGCCTGAGCGGCGGGCTCGCGCTGCCCGTCCTCGACGACGACCGCGCCCGCCTCGGCACGCTCGCGGTCTTCTGGCGCCGAATCGAGCGCGAGGTCACGGAGGAGGAGCTGGAGCGGCTCGAAGGGCTGGCGGCCGCGCTCGGCCCCTCGCTTCGCAACGTCTTCCGCTTCGAGGAGCTCCGGCGCGCGGTCGACCGCGACGCCGACACCGGCCTGCCGGGCCGGCGCACGTTGCGCGACTCCCTCGACGTCGAGTGCGCGCGGGCGCGGCGCTACACGCACCCGCTCAGCCTGTTGCTCCTGCGCGCACCCGGTGATGAGCAGACCCGCACCGCGGCGGAGCGGCTCCCGGCGGACGTGCGCACGCCCGACCTCGTGCACCATCTCGGCGAAGGGCGCTTCGCGATCGTGCTGCCCGAGTCCTCGCTGAACGACGCCGAGCGCCTGTCACAGCGCCTGCGTGGGGACCTCGGCGAGGCTCGCTTCCCGACGGCGTTCGTCGAGCTCCGCTTCGAGGACGATCCGGTCTCGCTCCTCGAGCGCGCGGAGTCGGCGCTGGCCGGCGCGGAGATCCTGACCGGCGCTGGCAAGAGCTGGTCCAGACCTGTTGAACGGGGGAGTCCCGGGGAGTAGGTTTGCCCCGGCGTACTGTGGCTACGATCCTCGAGCTTGCGGACTACGCGGAGGTCTCCGCCGAAAACGTGCTGCGCGTGGTCCACGGCGAGCCGGTCAGCGAGGACGTCGAGCGGCGGGTGAAGAGCGCCATCGACGCGCTCGGCCTCCCCCCCAATCCGGGCCGGATCGAAGTCCTGCCGGCGCTCCAGAACGGCGTCGGCACCGACGACCTGCTCGAGCGCTTCCAGGCCACCGCGGCGGAGCTCGAGGCCGCGCTCCCGGTGGGGGTCGGCTCCGTCGTCTACGAGGCGCTGCGCGTCGAGGTGCGCCCCGTGGCGCAGCACGTCGCCGAGCTCGGCGCCCTCTTCGAGCAGATGCTGGCCCGCCTGGACGAGGTGAACCTCAGCGTCGGGGACGAGCGGCGCGACCGCTTGCAGGACGTCGCCCTCATCACGGAGCTGATCACGTCCGGCTGGCGCTCGGTCGACCGCCGCCTCGCCCGGCTCGAGCAGATCGTGGCCCGCGTCGAGTCCGGGCGAAAGGGCCGCCGCGAGGGACGCCTCTACCGTCTCGACGACGCGGCGGGCAGCGCCCCGCAGGAATAGCTCTCGGCTCGGGGAGCGCTGGCGAAGCCGCCGTACGCGGTGCAGAAGGCCCTCTTCGCAGTGCTGGCGCCGGTCGGGCGCCTCTTCGGCTTCCGGCCCTAGGCGGCCGGCTCCTCGGCGTCGTCATCGTCGCCGCTCTTCTTCTTGTCTTCGTCGTCCTGGTGGCGGCGGCTGGAGATCCAGCGCGCATGCTCCTGGGAGATGAGGCCCTCGATCCGCTCGGCAAGCAGGCGGAGTGGATGCTTCGAGCCCCCGTAGACGTCGGCGCGGGCGAGGTAGAGGTACTTCTCGTGCTTGAGCGCCTCCGCGGTCGAGCGGTAGGTGATCCAGTTCTGGTGGTACTGGTAGGCCTGGAGCAGGCCCTCGACGACCACGACGACGGCGCCGAGGATGCCCGGGACGTACAGCGGGACGTCGAAGGCGGCGACGACCGGGATGGCTGCTGCTGCGCTGAGGACGACCGCCTTCAGGAACTTGAAGCGAAGCTGGCATTGACGGCTCTTCGCGTCGTACCAGGCGATCTGGCTGTCGAGGCGCTCGAGCGTCGGGTGCTTGCCCTCGAGCTCGGTCGCGGTCGCCGGCGCCTCGAGATCCTTGACCTGCGGCTCGGCCACCGCCATCTACGACACCTCCTCCACTGGCCGTCCGGCCGCAATTCTCCCACTCGAGGCGCTCGGGCGCGCGAGCAGCCCGGCCACGAGGATGACGATCCCGCCCGCGAGGCCGACGATCCCGCCCGTGCCGATGGAGCTGATGTCGTCCGGCTGCCAGGCCGGGAAGCCGATGTAGCGGGCGGCCCAGAGGACGCTCAGGAACGTCCCGATCGCGATCATCACCCCTCCCGCCACGCTTCGGCGACGGCCGAGGACGAACGCCGCCGCGACGGCGAACACCGCGGCCGCAATCGGCTCGAAAGCCCACCAGCCTCCGTCGCGGTCGATAACGGCGCCGCTGTCGTTGCGCGTCGGGACGGGCCCGTCGTTGAACGGCAGGATCGTCCCGACGACGACGAGCACGGCGCCGGCGACCACGAGCGCCCGCGCCCACGTCCCTGGCTGGCCCGTGTCCTCGTCGCGGTCGGCCGCGATCCGCACCCCGGCGGCCGCGACCAGCAGCGCGCAGCCGAGCAAGGCGGTCCAGGCACCGCCGACGTTTCGGGAGGCCTCCTCGCCCGTGGTGTTGCTCGCGATCCCCAGCCAGCCGACGTAGCGCGCGACGCCGGAGAGCGCAAAGCCGAGGAACAGGCCGGTGCAGAGCCGGCCGCGGCCGCGCGAGTACGAGAAGAGGAAGTTGAGCGCTGCCCCGAGGAGGACGGTCATCGGCGCGGCGCTCGTGAAGAACCCGAGCCCGTCGCGGTCGCCCGCGCCGGCGTTCGGGTGCGCCCAGAGGTCGAGCTGCATCCAGGTGCCGATGACGAGGAGGACGATTCCGGCGAAGCCGAGCGCCGAGGCGAGCGCGGGAACGCGCGGCTGGACGAGCGTGTCCTCGTCGGGCACGGGCGGCGGGGGCGGTTGGACATGCGCGGTCCCTCGATCGACCGGGATGGGCGGTGGCGGCGGCTCGGCGACCGGGTCGACGATCCGGCGCAACGCTGCGAGGAGACGCTCCATGCTGACGCGCCAGTCGGCGTCGCTGAGCGTGACCGCGTTGCGTCGCGCCAGCTTGGCGAGTTCCGGGGGAAGCTCCTGCTCCTGCGGCATCGTCGCGCCGCCGACCAGCACGGGGATGACGACGGGATCGCCGCTCAGCGCGGTGCCCACCTCCAGGCGCACGAAGTCCTTGGGGTCGTCCAGCCGCCGCTCGCCGTCGAGGTTCTTCGCGTTCAGCCAGCCGCGCCCGACGACGACGAGCAGCGCGTCGGCGGCGCCGACGGCCGAGTTGATGCGCTCGACGAAGTCGACACCCGGGCTCGAGCGTGTCCACGTCCATGAAGACGCGCTCGGAGCCAAACTCGTCGGAGAGCGCGTCGTAGAGCCTGCCTGCGTGGGCGGGCGCATCCTCACGGCGGTAGCTGATGAAGATTCCGGACGTGCGGATCCCGCCTTCCCGTGACAGCCGCTGGCTCTCAGGGCGCGCTTGAGTGTACGAGCCCCTCCGACAGCGTCCAGGAGGGCTCGCCAAACCCTCCTAGGCTTGACGCCAGGCGGCGATCGCCGCAGCCACGCCGGCGGCCGTCAGCGCGGCCGCTCCGGCGATCACGGCTAGCCGGCGGCGCCGAGGCGCGTGACCTCGACCAGGTCCCAGCGCGCTTCGAAGGGAGACCCGTCTCGGCCCGTCGTCGAGATGACGCCGACGGCCAGCCCGCTCTCGGGATTGCCGAGCCAGGAACCGAGAATTCCGCGCGGTGCGAAGCGTACGGGAGCGGTCGTCTGTCTCATCGTCCGTCGGTGACTGTGAACCAGGCCTCGACGGTCGCGGCAGCCGGGTCGACCAGCAGGAACAGGTCGACCGCCTCGAGGCCCAGGTAGCTGCCAGCTTCTTCGAGCTGGGCGGGCTTCGGCGGTTTGCCGTCGACCTCGGCCCGGAACTCGACGCCCTGCGTGCCCACGACCAGCTTGACATAGTTGTCCTGGTCGCCGGTCCCGAGGAAGAGCCCCAGCGACTGGAAGCTTGCAGGCGGTCCAGGTCCCGGAACGGCGCCGGCAGGCGCGCGTGGGCGGTGAAGGGCCCTTCCTGGGAGCCGACGCCGAACTGGAACGCGTTGAGCTGCCGCATTCCTGTCTGCCTGAGCGGATCGCCGCTGGAAGCCCGGATCTGAAGGACGCCGTCGCCGAGCTCGACGGCGTCCGGATCGAAGAGATCCTTCAAGGGAGTCTTCCCGTCCGTCATCAGGCCGGTGAAGCCTGCCTCGGAGGGGATCGTGTCGGGCTGGCGCCGGTCCGCGCTGAAGGTGAGCCGTTTCGGGAGCCTACGCCGGTGCCGTTCGCAGGGTCGTAGGGGAACGGCTCGCCCACGCTCTCCGCCGGGTCGCCGACCTTGGGCCCGGTCGACGTTGTCGGTGCGGTCGTCGTCGGCTCGGCCGCCGTTGCTTTGTCCGGCCCGTTCTCCCCGCCGAGCAGGGCGACGAGGCCGACGATCCCGAGTGCGACGGCCGCCGTCGCGACGACTGCCCCGATGACGACCTTGGCCCGTCGTGAGAGCCGGAGCCCCGCGCGCTCGTGGTCGGCCGGTACAGCCGCATCGCCCCCCGGCGCGCCCACTTCCTGTGGGCGGGGCGCTCCCTGCTTTCGGGTCCGGCTCCTGCTCGGCCTTCGCGGCTGCGATCTCGTCCAGCACCACGACGAGCTGTCCGACGTCGTAGCGCCAGCGTCTGTCGCTGATGGGGTGCGCGTTCCGCTCGGCGAGCGCCTTAAGGGGCTCGGGAAGCGCCTCGGAGCTCGGCATCTCGACGTCCTGGACGAGCACAGGAACCACCAGCACGTCCTCCCGGGCGAGGGCGCGTCCGACCTCCAGGCGTACGAGATCCTCGGGGTTCTCGAGGCGGACGCGGCCGTCTGAGTCCTGTGCGTCCAGCCAGCGGCGCCCGATGAGTGCCAGGAAGACGTCGCACGAGGCAAGCGCGCCGTCGATCGCCTGCTTGAAGGCGAGCCCGGCGCCGATCTTCTCGATGTCCATGAAGACGTCGTAGCGTCCGAGCTCGGTGAGGTCGTCGAAGAGGTGGCCGGCGTGTCCGGACGCGTCGTCTCGCCTGTAGCTCAGGAAGATCTTCAGCTTGACGGCTTCACCCACGGCGACGGTCTGATCGCCGGGTGTGCCGCGCGCGCTCATCCTTCCGGCGCGCCGCCGGCGCCGGCGTCTGGGCCTGGTAGCTCGGAGCGCCGAAGCGGCGCCTGTCGGACGAGGATTCCGGACGTGGGACGCCCTTTCCCGTGACGGCTGAAACCCGGACGAGCGAAGTCTACGAGGCGCCCGAGACCAGCGGCAATCCCGGGCTCAGAGCACGTCCGGGAGGTCGCCCTCCCGGTAGGCGCTCTCGCGGTCGTCCGGCGAGGACGCGTACGCCTCCTTCGGGGAGTCGGTGCCCTCGACGGCGCTGGCGCCGTGCCGCTGTGCGACCTCGGCGACGGGGTAGAAGATGGCGGCGCCCTTCTTGCGCGCGCCCAGGGCGAGCACCACGCACGGCCCGTCGCCGGCGCCGACGAGCACATGCTCGGTCCCGGCGGGGCAGTGGAAGAAGTCCCAGGCCCGGAGCCTTCGCTCCTCGCCCTCGACGAGGAGCAGGCACTCGCCCGAGAGGACGAGGAAGCCCTCCTGGTTGTCCTCCCGGTGGTAGAGGCAGGCGGGTTGCCCCGGCTCGAGGACGCCGATGTTGACGCCGACCTCGGGGAAGCGGACGTCGCCTTCGAAGGTCGTGTAGCGCCCGAAGGCGTCGTTCTCCCACCAGCGGGCCTCCCGCGCGTTGACGACGTACCACCCCTCGCCCTTGGGGACGAGCCCGTGCTCGGTGGGCTCGAGCCGTGCCTCTTCGACCATCGGGATCTCCTCTCGTCGGACGGCTTCAGCCTAGACTCCGTGCGCTCCCATGGCGACGCGCCATCTGATCGGCCTCCTGCTGGCCACCGAGGAGGACTGGCCCAGCGCGTTCGAGGCCGTCCTCGGCCGGCTCGGGCCCGTGCGCCACGGCGGCGAGACGCACGAGTTCGCCGCGGCGCGGATCCTCAACGAGCCGTTCGACCTCCGCTCGTCGCCCCGGTACACGCTCGTGATCGACCGGCTGTCCTGGTGGTACGACCTGCCGCGCGAATGGCTGAAGAAGATCGCCCTCCTGGACGAGGTCTACCTCCTCAACAACCCGTTCACGTTCCAGGCGATGGAGAAGCACGCGGCCTACTGCGCGATGATGCGCCTCGGGCTGGACGTGCCGGCGACCTGGCTGCTCCCGCACAGGCTCCCGCCCGACAACCCACGCTACGTGCCGATGGCCGAGCGCTACAACCCTGCCTTCGACCTGGAGCAGATCGGCGAGTGGATCGGCTACCCGTTGTACATGAAGCCCTTCGACGGCGGCATGTGGGTCGGCGTCACCCGCGTCACCGGCCCTGAGGAGCTGCACGCCGCCTACGACGAGTCGGGCGAGCGGATGATGCACCTGCAGGCGAGCATCGAGGACTTCGACGTCTTCACCCGCAGCCTCTCGATCGGCCCGCAGACCCGCGTCATGCGCTACGACCCCGGTGCGCACGGCCACTACCGCTACCAGGTCGAGCAGGACTTCCTCCCGCCCGAGCTCGAGCGCGAGGTCGGGCTGATCAGCCGCCTCGTGAACGCCTTCTTCCGCTGGGAGTTCAACTCCTGCGAGGTGATCGTCAAGGACGGGCGTGCGCACCCGATCGACTACGCAAACGCCTCGCCCGACATCGCGCTCGTCAGCCTCCACTACTACTTCCCGTGGGCGATCAAGTCGCTGGTGGCCTGGTGCGTCTTCTGCGCCGTCACGGGCCGCTCGATGCGGCTCAACCAGCGGACGCGCGAGTACTTCGAGGTCGGCGACGGCGACCTCGGCTACGGGGAGAAGCTCGCGCGCTACGCCGAGCTCTCGGACGCCTACTTCCAGGTGCCCGAGTTCGAGGAGTTCTGCTCGACGGCCCTCCCCCACCTCGACGAGCTCACCGTCGAGTACGTCGAGAGCGCCGAGTTCGACGACCTCGTCGTCAGGGCGATCCGCCTCGAGGTCGAGCCCGACCGGCACGAGGAGATGATCGAGCGCTGCCGCACGCTGACGCGGCGCTGGGCCGAGGACGAGCGCGCGTCCTGACTAGGAGGGTTTGGCGAAATACCGGCTATGCCGCCGGGCCGCGCTGCTCGCCCCGAGAGCTGCGTCCTCAGTCGCGCTCGTAGCTCTTCGCTACGAGCGCTCCCTGCGTCCTTGTCTCGGAACGACCATCACACCCCAGCGACGAGCGCTATTCCGCCAAACCCTCCTAGGAGCCGGCGCGCGCCGCGTCGCAGTCGGCGTTCGCGTCGATCTCGTCCTTCAACTCCTGGCCTCCGTCGAGGTTCTGGAGCTCGGTGAACGAGCTCTGGAGCTCCGCGCCCATCTGCTGGATCTGCGTGCCCGCTACCGAGAGCTTCGAGATCAGCTCCGGCAGGGAGTCGTCGCCCGAGCCGAAGGTGTCGCGCAGATCGTCCTTGGTCGTCTCGACGTCGTCGGCCATCGAGTCGACGATGGACGACGCCTCCTGGCCGGCCTCGGTGTCGGGGCGCCCCAGCCCGCGGACGTCGTCCACGAAGGTCTCGGTCGCGTCGAGCCCGTCGTTGACGGCCTGGCGGAGGGAATCGGCGGTCAGGTCCGAGGGGCTCCCGAACTGGCTCACGGTGTCCTCCAGCGAGGACCGCCACGTCGCCGCCGCCGAGCAGAGGCCGGAGACCCACTCCTCGCTCGCGGACTGGCCACCACCGTCATCGTCGTCGCCGCCGCAGCCGGCCACGGCCAGCAGCAGCACGACGGTAACCCACAGCGCTCGCTTCATCTCGGCTCCTTTCCGCCCTGATCACGCCCAGCCTACGCGGCTGGGGCCGGTCGTGCCGCGCTAAGCTCTGGCCCATGAGCGTCGAGCAACAGCTCCGCGCGGAGGCCGCGCCCGAGCAGGGCACGGAGCGGCGCGACGGCGTCATCCGCTACTACGAGCTGGCCAAGCGCGCCGAGTGGCAGACCGCCGACATGCCCTGGGGCCAGATCCCGCCGGTCCCGGAGGCCCGAGGCTCGGCCGAGAAGAAGGCCCGCCGCAACGACGTCTGGCGCTCGGTCATCACGCAGCAGTACCAGGCGGACATCCTCGCCGTGAAGATGGCGGCGCAGCTCCTGAACCTGGCGCCGCACCACGAGGCGAAGATGTACTACACGACGATGGTGCAGGACGAGGCGCGCCACGTCGAGGGGTGGCTCAAGCTGCTGGAGCAGGTCGGCGGGACTGCCGAGCGCGACCCCTACCTGGACGAGCTCGCGCGCATGTTCCTGGACGACCTCGAGCTGCTCGAGGAGAAGGTCTTCCTCATGCAGGTCTTCTTCGAGCGGCTGATCATCCCGCGCTTCCGGCTGATCGCACGCTCCTCCCGCGGCACGATCCTCGAGGACCTCTGCAACCGCCTCACGATCGACGACGGCATCCACCACGGGGCGGGAATGGCCTACGAGCGCGTCCTCCTCGAGAGCGCGACGAAGCGGACGAGGCAGAAGCTCGTCAAGGCCGCCAACCGGATGCTCCCGATCTTCGTCGAGCATTCGCTCTGGCGCCCCCCGGCAAGGGCCTGGATCGGCCGCGCGATGCACGACCGCGACGTCCAGCGCCTCCGCGAGGACCTCGACGACGGCGTGCGCCTGGCGAACTCGCTGGGGCTCGACGTCAGCGACGTGCAACTGCCCTACTAGCCTCCGGCCAGCTCGCGGCCAGCTGCGCGCCGAAGAGGAAGATCGAGGCGCAGAGGTAGACGAGGAAGAGAAAGCCGATCACGGCTCCCAACGACCCGTAGACGAGGTTGTAGTCGGCGAACCTCGACAGGTAGATGCCGTAGCCGAACTGTGTCACCTGGATTGCGAGAGCAGCGAGCAGGGCCGGCGCCCAGACGCGCGCGAACGAAGGCCCCGGGCTGGGCACGTAGCGGTAGAGGAGCAGGATCGCCCCGCAGAGGAGGGCCAGCGAGCCGAGCGACTGCAGCGCGTCCCCGGCAGCCGACCCCAGCTGCTCCAGCCCTACTGCGGAGCCCACCTGCTCTCCAACGTCCTCGACGAGCCGGACGACCAGGGTCACGGCGAAGGCGACGAGCAGTAGCCCGCCGGCGAGCAGCACGAGGACGACGTCGAGGACCTTCCCCCGCACGGCGCGGTGGCGCGGGAGACCCCAGACGTTGGTCAGGGCGATGCGGACCGCAGCCATCATCCCGCTCGCGCCCCAGAGAACGCCGATCACGGCGACGAGGCCGAGCGCGGACGAGGGGTTGTCGAGGCCGTCGACCGCCTGGTCGAGTGTGGCGCTTCCGTCGGCCGAGAGGAGCAGCTGGTCGACCACCCAGGTGACGACGTCGTCGCGCCGCTCGGTGTTGTGGATGAAGATGCCGAAGATCGAGACGAGGAAGATCGCCAGCGGGAAGAGCGAGAAGAGCACGCGGTAGGAGATGGAGGCGGCCAGCTGCGGGCAGAGGTTCCGGCTGTAGGCGGTCCAGAGCTCCCGGCCGGCGACCCAGAGCGCACGGGCGCGATCGCTCACGTCCGCACGCTCCTACCCGGGGATCGCATCGCCCGGCTTCGTTCGCCTTGCGACGAGCCGATCCTGCGGGTGGCTCAGTCGCCGGAGTCGCAGTCGGCGGCGATCGGCTCCAGCTCCCGCGCCGCCTCGGCGAGACCCTCGGTTGGGTCGTCGGAGGCGTAGAGGCGGCGGAGCACGTCAGCGACGGCGGCGAGGCACGCCTCGGCGAGGTCGGCCCTTGCCCGCTCGGCCTTGAGCCGCTCCTGGGCCGAAGCCGCGGCGCCGTTTGCGTCGTCGAGGGCGGCCTGGGCCTCTTCGGCGAGGCGGTCGAGCTCGGCCTGGCTCTCGGCGAGGCTCTTGTTGGCGGCGCCGAGCTCGTCCGAGACCTCCTCGTACTGGGCGCGGGCCGCCTCGAGCTCGCTCTCGGCCTGTGCGGCCGCCGCCGCGGCGGCCTCCTGCTCCTCCTGGAGCTGCTGCTGGAGATCGGCGACCTGCTCGTCGAAATCGTCCACCTGCTGCTGGAGCTCGGCGTTTTCCTGCTCGAGGGCCGCGTTGGCCTGCTCGAGCTCGTCGATCTGCGCGGAGCTCGCGGCGTTGACGTCGTCCTGGTCGCTCTGGAGCACGGCGGCCCAGATCGCCAGCCCGATCACCGCCGCCAGCAGGGCGCCGGTGAGGACGAGCCAGCCGGTCGGGCGCCCCGACGGCGGCGGAGTTGGGTCCAGGCTAGACCCTTTCCTCCGCCAGCTGTCCGGCGAAGAACTCGAGCGCCTTGCGGGTCTTCGTCTCCTGCTCGCCGCCCAGGTCGACGCCCTTCCCCGTCAGGAACGCGCGCGACTCGGCTGCGACCTGGAACGCCTCGCCGGGCAGACACTTGGTCGACAGCTCGAGCAGGCGCGATCCATCGGGGTAGAGCCAGACCTCCGCGACGAGCTTGCGGCCCAGCTCCGAGGGGGCGAACTTGCCCTTGAGGACGAAGATCGGGCCAAGGACGGAGAGGTCGTCGATCGCGAGGCCCTCGGGGGCGTGCTCGGCGTAGAAGGCGCGCTGCTCCTTGGTGAAGAGCTTGCGGAACGGGCGGTCGCCTTTCATCGCGTCGCGCACGTGGGTCGCCGGCAGGGCGGCCTTCATCGAGCCCGAGCAGACGAACCCGCCGGGCATCGCGTCGACCTCGACGCCGAATGCGGGCGAGGCCCGGAGCTCGGGCGCGAGCTCGGCCGGAACGACGGGCCGCAGCTTGACGACCGAGTCGTCGCCCTTCCCCTGGATCCGCCGTGCGCGGACGACCACCCCGCTCTGGTTCAGCGTCAGCTCGGGGGTGTCGAAGAAGAAGACCTGTCGGATCTGCGCCTCCAGCGGGTCGATGTCGAGCGCGGTCAGGGCCGCCCGGTGCGCGTCGGCCGGCACTGTGAGCTTGAGCTCGACGCTGTCGGCGTCCTTCGTGAGGGTGAGCATCTCGGTGAGCTGCTCGTCGGTGAGCACCCGACGGGGCGTGGTCGTGGCCATGGTGGATCCTCCTTCTCCGGAACGTGGGAGGCGACCGCGCCCGGCCGCCTCCCGCTCCCGGCCTCGTTGAGGGCTAGGAGCCGATCGCCTTCTGCTTCAGGCTCTCGTACTCGCTGTCGCTCAGGACGCCCTGCGTGTGGAGCTGCTTGAGCTTCGAGAGCTCGTCGGCCGTCGAGACGCCGGCCGCCGCCTGTTGCGCGGCTTCGGCCTGCGTCATCATGCGGACGTCCTGCGCCGTCATCTTCGGTCTCGCGATCACGTAGATCAGGATCCCTAAGAACGGGAGAACGATGATCAGCACTAACCACGCCGCTTTCTTCCAGCCGGTCATGTCGTCACGCCGGAAGATGTCGGCGACGACCGTGATGAAGATCCAGAAGAACATGATCCACAGGAAGAAGACGAGCAGGTACCAGAACACGTCCAGGAACGTCGTTTCCGCTAAGAGCACACTGCCTCCCTTTTCGACTTGCGGGTGTCCGGGGGGATTCTGACGGGAAACAGGGGCGGCGGTCTAATCCCAACCGGATGAGCGGCGTCAGACCAGCTCGCGCCCGACCAGCGCGACCATCTCCAGATCCCGGTGGTCCAGGTGCTGGAGGAAGACGCGCTCGACCCCGGCCGCCTCCAGCTCCGCCAGGCGCGCGCAGACCTGCTCGACCGTCCCGACGACTCCGGTCTCGCGCTTGGCGGCGAGGACCGCCTCTCCGTCGGCGGCCCCCGTGACGGCGGCGACCCGGCTCGCTCGCTCCCGGAGCTCGGCCTCGTCGCTTCCGACCACGCAGGTGGTCATCAGTGAGAAGCGCAGCGTCGCGGGATCGCGTCCCACCCGCCCGCAGGCCTCGTCGAGCCGCTGCCGGCGCTCGTGCAGCGTCTCCGGCGTCGCGAAGGTCGTGTTGTACTCGTCCGCGAAGCGCACGGCCGGCTCGACCGTTCCCCGCCCGGCCGCGCCTCCCACGATCAGCGGTGGGTGCGGGGACTGCACCGGCTTCGGGAGGGCACGACAGTCCTCGAGGCTGTAGTGGCGACCCGCGAAGTCGAAGGACTCCTCCGTCCACTGTCGGTGCACGATCTCCAGCTGCTCGGCGAAGCGCTCCAGCCTCGTGGACCGGTCGGGGAACGGGAACCCGTACATCGCATGCTCGGGCTCGTTCCAACCGGCGCCGAGCCCGAGCTCGACCCGGCCGCCCGAGACGTGGTCGGCGGTGGTCACGACCTTCGCGAGCTCCGACGGATGGCGGAACGTCGCCGGTGAGACCAGCGAGCCGAGGCGGATCCGCTCGGTGCACCCCGCGAGCGCGGTGATCGTCGCCCAGGCGTCGAGCGCTCCGCGGGTGTAGACCCCCATGACGGAGGCGTAGTGGTCGGACCGGAAGAGGCCCTCGAGCCCGTGCTCCTCGCACGCCTCGGCGAGGGCGACCCAGTCCTCCCAGGTCACGTTCTCCTGACCCTCGATCATGAGGCAGAGCCGCATGTCGCCCACCCTAGTCGCGGCCGGCCCGGGCCGCGGGCGGTCCGCGGGACGCGCCCGCCCATGCCGCGCTCGAGCGTCCTCAGCCGCAGCTCGAGCTCTGCGAGCCACTCGAGGGCGTGCGCGTGAGTGGGGAGCCGCAGCGCCCCGGCAGGCTCAGCGCGGAAGAGCGCTGAGCATCCGCCGGCGGAAGTCCGGGTCCCCGTAGAGGGTGAATGCCTGCTCCGACGTGCGGCTGCGTCCGCGCAGCGGCGGGTCGAACAGCTCGCTCGCGATCAGCTCCGCCGCGTGGAGCGCCTGCGCGTTTGCGAAGGCCGGGTCGAGCCACCAGCGGACTTCGACAACGTAGAAGGGCAGGAGCGCGACCACCGGGCTCTCCGCGAGGACGAGCGGGTCGCGGACGACGAGCTGCTCCACGACGCGTCGCACGAGCACGTCGGCCTCGCCGACGTAGGCGACGTCGCGTTCCCCGATGGCGCCGCCGTAGAGCACGTACACGGCCGGCCCTCGCGGGAGCTGCCAGATCGAGCGGGGATTCGCGTGCGACGACGCCACGGGTCGTCATAGCCTCGGCGCCGCGCGCCGCTCCGGCCATCCGCCCAACGCGCGATCGCACGGGCGCAGCCGCCACCCCCGATCGCCGGGCGCTCGAACGAGCGTCGGGTCATCACGCCGCTCCACCGATCGGAGGATGGGTCCGCAACCGGGGTCGATCTAGTGTGGTCGCGTGACCCAGGCGCCGGCTGCAGGAGATCGCCCAGACGGCGCGGGGTCGCGCCCTCCCCTCCGCGCGGCCGGGACGACACCACTAGAGGGCGTGAGCGGCCACGCCCGAAGAAGGAAGGCGGTCTCCGGACCGCCTTCCGTCGTCCCGCCCGCGCCCATCCTCTAAACGGACGAGGAGCGGAACGACCGGGTGGTGGGCCGGTAGCCCCGGCGAGCGGACACGCCTAGGGGGCAGTCGGGCGATTCCACGGCTCCCGCGGGCGCGAAACGATGGGAGAGCACGGCAACGTCCCGCCGAAGGAGACACCATGAGACGCGTCCTCCCAATTGCCCTCACCGCCGCCCTCGTGGGCGGCCTCGTCGGGGCCGTCGTCGGCCTCGCCCTGGGCGACGGGGGGAGCGCGAACGCTGCCTCGCCGTCACAGGTCGTCTCCCCACCCCGATCGGTCTCGACCGGCACCCAGCCCGACACGACGGCGCTCACGCCCGAGCTGGTCTACGCGCAGGACGCTCCCGGCGTCGTCGTCATCACGGATACGCAGACCGAGAAGACGCCACCCTCCATCTTCGGACCGAGCGGTCAGCAGGAGGTGCGCGCGCTCGGCTCCGGCTTCGTCATCGACCAGCAGGGCGACATCGTCACCAACGACCACGTGGTCGCGGACGCGAGCTCGATCCGCATCGGCTTCAGCGGCGGCGCCTCCTACAAGGCGACCCTCGTCGGCGCCGACCCGTCGACGGACATCGCGGTCGTCCGGGTGCACGCGCCGGCCTCGGCCCTCCACCCGCTGACGTTCGCCTCGTCCGGCGGCATCAGGGTCGGCGACCCCGTCTACGCGATCGGCAACCCCTTCGGGCTCGACCGCACGATGACCGCCGGGATCGTCAGCGCCGTCGCCCGGGACATCCAGGCGCCCAACGGCTTCACCATCGCCGACGTCGTCCAGACGGACGCCCCGATCAACCACGGCAACTCGGGCGGCCCCTTGCTCGACCGAGACGGCCGCGTTGTCGGCGTGAACGCGCAGATCGAAGGCGGCACCGTGGACGCGAACGTCGGCGTCGGCTTCGCGATCCCGAGCGACACGGCCCGCGGCGTCGCCCGCGAGCTGATCTCGAGCGGGCAGGTGCAGCACGCCTGGCTTGGCGTCAGGCTTGCCTCGATCGACCCGGGCGTCGCAGGCCTCGTCAAGGACCTCCCCTCGCACGGCGCGGTGATCACGCTGGTCGTCAAGGGGAGCCCGGCCGCTGCCGCCGGGCTCGAGGCATCCCACCAGGCGGTGACCGTCGACGGCGAGAGCGTTCCCGTCGGCGGTGACAGCATCGTTGCGGTCGACGGCAAGCAGGCGGCCTCGGCGACGCAGGTCGCCGACGCGGTCGCGCTCGGGAAGCCGGGCGAGGTGCTGACGCTGACCGTCGTCCGCGGAGGGAAGACCAGAGAGGTCCAGGTGACGCTCGGCACCCTCCCGAGCAGGTAGGGACGCGTAGCATGACCGGTGCCACCATGGCCGAGCAGGGACGGAAGCGGGTTCGGGTTCTGGTCGCCGACGACCATCCGCTCTACCGCGAGGGCGTCGTGCGGGCCCTCTCCGCGAGCGGCCAGGTCGAGATCGTCGCCGAGGCCGAGGACGGCCGCGCGGCGCTGGCGAAGATCCAGGAGCACCTGCCGGACGTCGCGCTCCTCGACTACAAGCTCCCGGAGCTCGACGGCGTCGCGGTCACGCACGCGGTCGTGCGCGAGCAGCTGCCCGTCCGCGTGTTGCTCGTGTCCGCGTTCACCGACAGCGGCGTGGTCTACAAGGCGCTCGAGACGGGTGCCGCCGGCTTCATCTCCAAGGAGGCCCGCCGCGAGCAGATCGTCGACGCGGTGCTCGCCTGCTCCCGCGGCGAGAACGTCGTCCCACCGGACGTGGCTGCGGGCCTCGTCTCGGAGATCCGGCTGCGGAAGCAGGACGACACGCCGGCGCTGACCCCGCGCGAACAGGAGATCCTCCACCTGATCGCCGCGGGCAAGAGCCTCCCGGAGATCGCCAAGGAGCTCTTCCTGGGGCTCACCACGGTGAAGACGCACGTCCAGCACCTGTACGAGAAGCTCGGCGTCTCCGACCGGGCGGCCGCCGTCGCCACCGCCATGCGGCGCGGCCTCATCGAGTAGCCGGTGCGGTTCCCGGGCGGGCCGCCCCGTAACGAGAGCGCCGCCGCAGAGGCGGAACGGCTCGTCGCGTGGCTGCGGCTCCCGGCGATCGGGCTGCTCGCGCTCAGCGAGAGCCTCGCCCATCCCGACCCGGAGAGGGTCGCCTTCATCGCCGTCCTCGCCGTCTTCTCGGCCTGGAGCGCAGGTCTGCTGGCGTGGGTGACGCTGAGGCCGGCAAGCCCGCGGCTCTCGCTCCTCTCGACCGGGGTCGACATCGTCGCCTTCAGCCTGCTCGCCGCGCTCTCGGGCGGGCCGTTCTCCCACGTCCGCCTTGCGTTCTTCATCGTCCCGGTGACGGTCGCCTTCCGCTTCCGTCCGGCGGCGACGGCGACGGCGACGCTCGTCGCGGCCGGCGCCTACGTGCTCCAGGCCGTCCTCCACCCGGCGAGCTCGGCTCCGGAGGCGGCGCGGTTCATCGTCGCCCAGACCGGGTTCCTGCTCTGGGTCGGGCTCGCCTGCGTGCTCCTCTCGGCGCTGCTCGCCCGGCGCACCGAGGCGGTCGTGCGACTCGCGGAGAGCAGGACACGCCTGCTCAGCGACGCGCTCTCGGCCGAGCAGCGGGAGCGCAGGGCGCTCGCGGAGGCGCTCCACGACCACGCGATCCAGAACCTCCTCTCGGCGCGGCACGAGATCGAGGAGGCCGGCGAGGCGGCGGCGCATCCGGCCCTGGACCGGGCCGACGCGGCGCTGACCGAGACCGTGAGCCAGCTCCGCAGCGCCGTCTTCGAGCTACACCCGTACGTGCTCGCCGAGGCCGGGCTCGAGGCGGCCCTGCGCTCCGTCGCCCAGCAGGCCGCGAGCCGGGGCGGCTTCAGGCTCCAGCTCGACCTCAGCTACGCCGACCGCCACCCCCAGGAGCAGCTCCTCCTCTCGGCCGCGCGCGAGCTCCTCGCCAACGTCGTCCAGCACGCCGGCGCCGGCAACGTGGACGTGAGCCTCGCCGGGATCGACGGCGAAGTCGTGCTCGTCGTCGCCGACGACGGCCAGGGCTTCCCGCCCGAGCGGCTCAACGAGCGGCTCGCCGACGGCCACGTCGGCCTGGCGTCGCAGCGGGTACGGGTGGAGGCCGCGGGCGGGAGCATGCACGTCAGCTCACGCCCGCGCGCCGGGACGCGCGTCGAGATCAGGCTCGCGCGCCCCTAGCCGGTCACCGTCAGCGTCCCCTTCATCCCGGCATCGGCGTGGCCGTCGACCGTGCACTCGAAGGTGTAGGTCCCGGGAGTGAGGTTCGCCGACACGCTCGTGGTGCCCCCGTTCTCGACGATGTCGCTCGTGACGTCCACCCCGTTGCCCTTGATGGACACGTCATGAGCCGTCGAGGACTGGTTCGTGAAGTCGATCGTCACCGTGCCCGCGGGCGCGGTGAGGGTGGTCTTGTCGAACGCGAGCGCGCCGCTCGGATCCGCGGCCAGCTCGAGCGTGGTGTTGCCCGAGCCGGACGGCGTCACGGTGGGCGCGGCCTCGGTCGAGGTCGTCGCGGGCGGCGACGCCGAGGCGGCGTTGTTCGAGCTGCCGCCGCACGCCGCCAGGGCGAGGGCGAAGGTCGGCAGGAGGAGGACGAGGAGGATGGCCTGACGTTTCATGGGGAGTCCTTTCGTCGGTCTGCGACGAGCCTGCCGCCCGGCGCGTCCACCCGGGATCGGGCGGACGGACGATCGTGCGACCCGGCCCGTGGGCCGATCGGTGGAGGCGGCGCGGGCCGGTCGACTACGACGCCGCGCGGCGAATGGCCGCCGAAGCCGTCACCGCGCCGACGTTGAGCGGGTGGTGGCAGGCGGCGAGGCCGCCGTTGCCGTGGTCGACGAGCGGCGGCTCGACCGCCCGGCAGATCGCGGTCGCGTAGCGGCAGCGAGTATGGAAACGGCAGCCGGCAGGCGGCGCGACCGGGCTCGGGACGTCGCCGCGGAGCCGGACGCGCCCGCGCCGCCGCTCGCGCGCGTCCGGCGTCGGCACCGGCACGGCCGAGAGGAGCGCTTCCGTGTACGGGTGCACGGGCCGGGTGGTCGAGCTCGTCCGCGCGCGAGAGCTCGACGACCTTGCCGAGGTACATGACGGCGACCCGGTCGCGAGATGTGGCGGACGACGTCGAGGTCGTGGGCGATGAACGACGTAGCGTGAGGCCGAGCTCGCTTCTGCAGGTCGGCCAGCAGGTTGAGGATCTGCGCCTGGATGGAGACGTCCAGTGCGGACACGGGCTCGTCGGCGACGATCAGCTTCGGCGTCAGTGACGAGCGCCCGCGCGATCCCGATCCGCTGCCGCTGGCCGCCCGAGAACTCGTGCGGGTAGCGGTTGTAGTGCTCCGGGTTGAGGCCGACGCGCTCCATCAGCTCGCGCACGCGCCGCCGGCGCTCCGCGCCTCGTGCCGATGCCGCTGGATCCGCAGCGGCTCGGCGACGATCGCCCCGACCGGTGCGGCGCGGGTTCAGCGACGAGTACGGGTCCTGGAAGATCATCTGCACCTCGCGGCGGAGCGGCCGCAGCCGTCGCCGCGACCGAGTGCGTGATGTCCTGCGCCGTCGTAGACGACGTGGCCGCTCGTCGGCTCGAGCAGCCGCGTGATGCAGCCGTGCCATCGTGCGACTTCCCGCAGCCGGACTCGCCGACGAGCCCGAGCGTCTCGCCGCGCGCGATCGTCGAAGCGAGACGCCGTCGACCGCGTGCACGACGCCGACGTCGCGCCGCAGGAGCGACGCCGCGCGTCCGAGCGGGAAGTGCTTGACGAGGTCGCGCACCTCGACGAGGGGCTCGCCGTCGCATCAGGCCGGCCTCCGCCATGCGCACCGCGCCGTCTGCGAGCGCGCCGCCGATCCGCCGCTTCGCAGCGGCCGGGGCCAGGTGGCAGGCGACGCGTGTGGCCCGGAGTCGGACTCGAGGAGCGGCGGCTCGACGCTCGGGCAGACGGCGAACGCGTACGGGCAGCGCGGATGGAACGGGCAGCCGCTCGGCACGCTGGATCAGGCTCGGCGGCGGGCCCGGGATCGGCGCGCAGGCGGTCGCAGCGCGGGCGTCGAGCCGCGGGATCGACTCGCAGGAGGCCCCAGGTGTACGGGTGCTCGGGCGCGTCGAGGATCGTCTCGAGCGGCGCCCTGCTCGACGACCCGGCCCGCGTACATGACGGCGACCTCGTCGGCCGTCTCGGCGACGACGCCGAGGTCGTGCGTGATGAGCACGACCGCTGTGCCGCGCTCCGCGCTGGAGCTCGCGCGATCAGCTCGAGGATCTGCGCCTGGACGGTGACGTCGAGCGCCGTCGTCGGCTCGTCCGCGATCAGCACGCTCCGGGTCGAGGACGAGCGCCATCGCGATCATCACGCGCTGGCGCATGCCGCCGGAGAGCTCGTGCGGGTAGCTGTCGACGCCGCTCGCGCGGCGTTCGGGATCCCGACCGCGGTCGCAGCGCCTCGACCGCGCGGCGCCGCGCGGCCTCGCCTGCGAGACGTCGCTCGTGGGCGCCGGATCGCCTCCTCGATCTGCCAGCCCGACCCTGTAGAGCGGATGCAGGGACGACAGCGGGTCCTGGAAGATCATCGCGATCCGCTGCCCGCGGATCGCGGCGGAGCTCGTCGGCCGGCAGCGCGAGCAAGTCGACGCCGTCGAGGAGGACGCGGCCCGCGACGGTCGCGTTCGGGAGCCGCGTCAGGCCCATGACCGTGAGCGCGCGTCACGCTCTTGCCCGAGCCCGGACTCGCCGACGATGCCGAGCGTGCTGCCCGCGGTCGACCTCGAGCGAGACGCCGTCGACGGCGTGGACGACGCCGTCCCGCGTCCGGAAGCGACACGCGCAGGTCGTCGATCTCGAGCAGGGCGCCACTCAGTAGCGCACCCGCGGGTCGAGGAACGCGTACAGGATGTCGACGACGAGGTTCGCGACGATGATGAAGACGGCGCCGAAGAGCACGGTGCCCTGGATCGCCGGCAGGTCCGAGTTGACGATCGAGTCGTAGGCGAAGCGCCCGACGCCCGGGATGTTGAAGACCGTCTCGGTGAGGACGGCGCCGCCGAGGAGGATGCCCGATGTCGAGCCCGGCGAGCGTCACGACCGGCGTGAGCGCGGCGCGCAGGCCGTGGCGGAGGATCACCCGACGCTCGGAGAGGCCCTTCGCCCGCGCCGTGCGGATGTAGTCCTCGCCCATGACCTCGATCAGGTTCCCGCGCACCATGCGGGCGTAGAAGGCGGCGAAGGCGGCGGCGAGGACGAACCAGGGCAGGATCAGCGAGAGGAACCAGCTGCGCGGGGTCGCTGCGTGAGCGGCACGTAGCTCCCGGCGCCGCGGAAGCAGCGTGGACGATGCCGATGTCCTGACGCGAAGAGGAAGAGGGCGATCAGGCCGAGCCAGTAGACCGGCGCCGAGATCGCCGAGGAGCGCGCCGCCCATCGCCGTCGCGGTCGAGCGAGCGAGCGCGGCCTGAGCGCGGAGATGCACCCCGACCGGGATCCCGATCGACGCATCCAGACGACGAAGGCGCCGACGGTGAGCGAGATCGTCGCCGGCAGGCGCGCGAAGATCTCGCGAGCGGACCGAGACGTTGTTCTGGTACGAGTAGCCGAGGTCGAAGTGCAGGACGAGGTTCTTCATGTAGATCCAGAACTGGTCGTAGACCGGGCTTGTCGAGGCCGAGCGACGTGCCGGATCTGCGCGATCAGCTGCGGGCGTCGCCTGCCGGCCCGCCCGCAGCGCCGCCGGGTCGGCCGAGGGGAAGGTGTAGAAGATGAGGAACGTCAGCGCGCTGACGACGAGGAGCATCGAAGACGCGCCCAGAGCGAGCGCGGCGGACGATGTAGCGCAGCATCGACGACGTCAGAGCGCGCCGGCAGCGCCCGGAGGCGGCGCCCCGGGCGCACTCCAGCCGGTCGGAGCCGACTGCGCGACCGCCATCCGGCTACTTGACCGCCATGAAGGTCACGTCCGGGCCGCCGCCGTTCCAGACGCTCGGGCGCCGGGGTGACGCGCGTCGAGAAGAGCGTCGGGTAGTTGCTCCCAGAGCCACGGGATCGCCGCACGCCGTGCTGCGTCGACCTGCTGGTCGATCTTGCCCCAGGCCGCGTAGCGGGCCTCGGGGTCGAGCGATCCGCTCGGCCTTGTCCATGGCCGCGTTGATGCTCGGGTCGTTCAGGAGCGGCCAGTTCGAGTTGTTCGACCGGCGTGATGTTCTTGCCGTTGAACGTCGACGTCGAGGATCGTCTGCGGCTCGTGGAAGTCGGGCAGCCACCCGACGTTCGGGCAGATGTTCGGCTCGTTCTTCGGCACGTTGCAGAACCGCGTGTACATCGTCGCGTGCGTGACCGAGATCGTCTTGAGCCTTGATCCCGATCTTGGCCAGGTCGGCCGCGACGACCTGGGCGGTGTTCGAGCCGGGCGGCGTGTTGTCGGCGACCATGCGTCACCTGCGGGCCCGGTGTACATGCCCGTTCGGGTAGCCGGCCTTCTCGCATCAGCGGCTTCGCCTTCGCGACGTCGCCGGCGAAGCCGGTGCTCGGGAACGGGTCGAAGCTCGAAGCCGCCGGCCTGCGTGAAGCCCTTGTTCCCGAAGCTCGGGTCGATGAAGTGCGTCGCGATCCGCGCCGTCGATCGGCGCCGCCGCGCGTCAGCCGCATCGCGTTCCGGTCGAGCACGTAGGCGACGGCCTTGCGCACGTCGAGCTTGTCGAACGGCGCCTTGCGCGTGTTCAGCGCGATGTAGCGGCTGCCGCCGGTCGGCGTGAAGAAGAGCTGCTTGCTTCTGGGTCGAGCTGGCGAGGATCGACCGCAGCTCGGCCGGCGGCGGCGGCGTGTCGCCGTTCGCGTCGGCCGACGCCGCTGAGGATCTGCCGCGTCATCACGGTCGGGTCCTGGTAGCCCTCCTTGAAGAGGATCTGGTCGACGTAGGCGGGCCGCCAGCTCGTCTTCGGCGTCCCAGTTCGGGTTGCGGACGAGCTCGATCAGCTTGCCCGGCTGGTAGCCGATGCCGTTGATCGTTGCCGGAGGCGTTGTTCTTGATCATGTACGGGCCCGGTGGCGACCTGGTGCAGGCCGTACGTCGAGACTGCGTCTTGTGCGTCGTACTGGCGTCGCGTACGCGCTCGGGCACCGGTGCGGTGCATCGGCAGCGCCGAGGGCGCCGACGAAGACGCCGGCGGCGTGCTTGCAGCTTGAAGACGAGCGTCGTGCTCGTTCGGCGTCTCGATGCCGCGCGATGTTCGGGCAGCCGTGCGCGCGGCTTCGTCGGCGCGCCCGACGATGTCGCCGAAGTACGCGGCGCGTAGCCGTTCGCGACGCTGCGTCGCGAAGCCGCGCTCGATCGCGTACTTGACGTCCGCCGAGGTGACCGCGCGGTTCACCGGCGGGCTGAAGCGCGACGCCGGTGCGGATGCTGCACCGTGACGGTCCTGCCGTCCGTTCGAGACCTTCGGCATGCGCGCGGCGAGGTCGGGCATCGGCTGTCGACGCTGTCCGGCTTGTACGCGAGCAGCGGCGCGCTGCGTCGGCCGTACGTGATCTCGTACGTGAACGAGTAGTACGCCTGGCCGGGGTCGATGTGGTCGACGTCGCCGGCCGAGAGGACGGTGATCGTGCCGCCTCTCTTCGCGCGTCATCGGCGTGGCGGCGCGGCGTCGCGCCGACGCCGGCTGCGAGTCGCTCGTCGCAGGCGAGCCGCGACCAGTGCGAGCCGCCAGCGAGCCGCGAGCGGCAGCGACGGCGGCCTGCCGCCGGCGGCGTCTGGATGCGCTGTTTCATGCGTCCTCCTTTCGGTGAGCGACGTGCATGGTCATGCCGCCGTTCGCGGGTCGAGGGCGTCGCGGACGCCGTCGCCGAGCGAGGTTGAAGGCCAGCACCGTGAGCAGGAGCGCCGCCCCCGGGAACGCGAAGTACCACCAGGCCGTGTTGAAGATCGGCGTGGCCTCGGCGATCATCTCGCCCCAGCTCGCCTGCGGCGGGTTGATGCCGACGCCGAGGTACGAGAGCGCCGCCTCGAGCAGGATGTTCTGCGGGATGACGCAGCGTCGTGTAGACGACGATCGGCGCGACGAGGTTCGGGCAGGATCTCGCGGAAGAGGATCGTCGCGGTCGCTCGCGCCCGAGGCCCGCGCCGCCTCGACGAAGTCCTTCTCGCGGAGCGAGAGGACCTGGCCGCGGATGATCCGGCCGATGTAGGTCCAGTTGATGATCACGATCGCCGCGATCACCGTTGGCAGGCCCGGCTTGATCAGCCCGCGCGCGCAGCCGTTCCCGAGCGAGCAGGCGGACGCGATCCCGAGCGCGAGCAGCAGGACCGGGAACGCCAGGGTGACGTCGATCACCCGCGAGATGAGCGTGTCGGTCGGCGCCGCGGTAGTAGCCGGCGATCATCCCGAGCGTGACGCCGAGCATCACGGCGAGCGCGGTCGCGACGAGCGCGACCTCGAGCGAGACGCGCGCGCCGTAGAGGACGCGCGAGAAGACGTCCTCGCCGACCGGATCGACACCGAAGAGGAAGCGCCGGGAGGGGCCGGTCGGCGTCCCGAAGTGCGGGTCGAGGGCCGCCGGGTACTGCGCGTTCGGCGGATGCGCGAACGCCCTGACGATCAGCGGCGCGCAAGAACGCGAGCGAGGATCTCGACAGACGATGAACCCCGAGCGCGACGAGCGCGACGCGTGTCCTCGCCGGAAGCGCTCCCAGAAGAGCTGCCAGGGAGTCCGGCCGGCGATCTCCGACGTGGCGTTCGGTGGAGGCCCGGCGCGCCACCCGATCGTCCACTCGACGGATGCCGGGCCGGGCCCGGGTGGAGCAGGATCCCGTCAGATGGCTTCCAGGAACGGCAACAACGGGGCAGGGAGCGAGTCCCTCACGGCCCAGGTGGCCGCCGCCGAGCGCTTCGCGCGGGCGATCATCGTCGCCTTCGGCGCCCTCGAGGAGCTCCGCGCGCCGCTCACGGACGTGCAGAAGATCGCCTTCATCGAGGCCGCGCTCCTCGAGTTCGACGGCTTCGAGGCGCAGCTGGGCTCGCTGGAAGCGGTCGGCGAGGTCCTGCGCGCGCTCCGCTGGAGCCCCGAGGAGAACTAGGACGACTCGGTCGGCCGCCCGAGGCGCCGAAAGCGCCCCTCTCGGCTCTCCGGCTCGGACTCCCAGCGGAATCGCCACGCTGCGATCTGAAGCGCGACGAGCCCCCAGACCGCGACGACCGCGAGATCTCCGGCGGAGAAGCCGCTCCCGGTCGTGTACGGGCTGAAGCAGGCTGCGAAGGCCGAGACGAGGTGGCTGAGCGGGAAGATGTCCGCGAGCGTCCGCACCCACTGCGGGGCGTTCTCCGTCGGGAAGAACACGCCCGAGAGGAAGCTGAGCGGGAAGAGCGTGAGGTTGGCGATCGCGGGGGCGGTCTCCGCGCGCCGGACGAACGTCGAGACTGCGAGGCCGAGCGCCGCGAGGGAGACCGCGCCGACGATCGCGGTGACGACCGCCGCCGGGAGCAGCGACGGATACACGTCGACCCCGAAGGCGACGGCGCCCACGACGACCAGCAGGGTCGCCGCCGCGAGGCCGATCAAGACCACGCCGACCCCCCAGGAGGCGAGATAGACCCAGGGAGTCAGCGGCGTGCCCCGCACGCGCTTGAGGACGCCGGCGTCCCTTGCGGACGCGAGCCCGATGATGGGAAGGACGTAGCAGGCGACGGCGAGGCCGTAGACGGCGAGCGAGGCCGTGAAGTACTGGGCGAAGCTCAAGGTCCCGCCCGGCACCGTCACCGTGCTGTCGCCGTTCGTCGAGCAGAGGAGCACCAGCAGCAGGACGGGGAAGACGATGGTGAAGAACGCGGCCCTCGGCGTGCGCAGGGTCGACTTCAGGCGCGCGACGACCCAGCTGCGGAGCAGGGCGAAGTCGGAGGCGTGCCGCCCACCGCTCACGATCGGCCGCCGTCGGTCAGCTGCAGGTAGACGTCCTCGAGCGTCGGGCGCGTCACCTGAAGGCGCTCGAGCTCCCGGCTGTGCTCCCACGCCCACGCGAGCAGCGGCAGCAGGTCGCGCGTCGCCGTGTCAGTGCGGAACTCGACGTGGCCGTTGACCCGCTCGAGCTCGGCGGCCGGGGGAAGCGGAAGCTCCTCGAGCGTGATCCCTTCCGGGACGCGGAAGCTGATGACGGCCGTTCCCTCGGCGCGGCCCGCGAGGTTCTCGGGCGCTCCTTCCGAGACGATCCGGCCCGCGGCGATCACCGCGACCCGGTCGGCGAGCCGTTGCGCCTCCTCCATGTAGTGCGTGGTCAGGAGAATCGTCGTCCCGAGCGAGCGCAGCCGCTCGATCGCGTCCCAGGACCGCCGTCGCGCTGACGGATCGAAGCCCGTCGTCGGCTCGTCCAGGAAGAGGAGCTCGGGGTCGCCGGCGATGCCGAGCGCAAAGTCGAGGCGCCGGCGCTGGCCGCCGGAGAGCGACTCGACGCGCGCGTCGCGCTTCTCCTCGAGGCCGACCAGCTCCACCACCTCGTCCAGCGGACGAGGGCGCGGATACGCGGCGCTGTAGAGCGTGATCGTCTCGGAGACCGTGAGCACCGGGTCGACCCCGCCCTCCTGCGGGACGATCCCGATCCGCTCGCGGAAGGCCCGCTCACGCCGGCCGGGGTCGAAGCCGAGAACCGAGACCTCGCCGCCACTTCGCCGCCGGTGGCCTTCGAGGATCTCCACGATGGTCGTCTTGCCGGCTCCGTTCGGGCCGAGCAGCCCGAACACCTCGCCGCGTGCGATCTCGAGGTCGACTCCGGCCACGGCCTCGATCGCCCCGTAGGCCTTGTGCAGGCCCTGGACGACCACGGCGTTCCCCTCCGGAGTGGACTGGGCGCTACGCACTCCAGGGAGGCTCTGGGACAGCCGCGCTGCAGGCCATCGGCCGACCGCAGGATCCGGCGGTCGACTCACGCGGGGACTCAACGGTCGAGCCGGGCCCGACCGAGCGACCGAGCTTCGAAGGGAGCCGGTGATGGGTCGGGTGACCGATCCCGGGCGCGGACCGGCGGAGCGAGGCTGTCCCGAGAGATAACGAGCTCAAAAGGAGGACATATGAGCGTTCTCGAGCAACGCGACACGCAGACGGCGCCGGTCACAGGTGCGACGTACGTCAACGGCGACGAGCCGGCCTTCCCCACCAGGATCGTCCTGCAGCCGATCGCAGCGCCCTCGGTGCTGGGCTGGTTCGGCTTCGCGGGCGCGACGTTCATCGTCGCCGCCTGGATGGCCGGCTGGTACGGCTCGGCCAACACCCCCGACTTCCTCTTCCCGTTCGCCGCGGTGTTCGGGGGGCTCGCCCAGTTCCTGGCGGCCATGTGGTCCTACCGGGCACGCGACGTCCTCGCGACCGCGATGCACGGGACGTGGGGCTCGTTCTGGATGGGGTACGGCCTCCTCTGGGCGTTCTTCGCCACCGGGACGCTGACCCAGCCGTCGGGCGCCTTCACGGGGCTCGGCTACTGGTTCGTCGCACTCGCCGTGATCACCGCGAGCGGCGCGGTGGCGGCGATCGCCCGGAGCCTGAGCCTGTTCGGGATCCTCACCGCGCTCACGGCCGGCGCCGCGCTCGCGGCGGTCGGCTATCTCTCCGACTCGTCGACGACCCTGAACATCGCCGGCTACTTCCTCATCGTCTCGGCGGTCCTCGCCTGGTACGAGGCGACCGCGATGCTGCTGGCGGACGCGTTCGGCCGGGTCATCCTCCCCCTCGGCACGTACCGCCCCGAGGACAACGTCCCCGGGCGCGCGTCGATGCGCGTGATCGAGTGGTCGCCGGGCGAGCCCGGCGTCAGGCACGGCCAGTAGGGCCGCGAGGCGGGAGCGCCCGTTGCCGCCGGGCGCTCCCGCCGCTCCTCTTCTCTGGCGGCACGTCCCGCGGTAGGCGGTTCCGACTGGCCGTCAGGCCGACGAGAGATCCGGCAGGTACCGGATCGCACGCCACATCTCGGGCCCGGTGTAGTCGATGTAGCGCGTTCGGATCAGCCGGAGCTCGCCGTCGTCGAGGAGGCGCCCGGGCAGGACGCCCTGGTGCAGCCGGATCTCGTAGTAGTTCCGCGGCGAGATCTCGACAGCCTCGCGGTGCACCGGATTCTCGCCCCACCGTGTCGGCCCGTCGGGCTTGGCGAAGAGGATGAGGTTGCCGTAGGCGCCCTTCACCAGCTCGAGGTCGTAGTAGCTCAGGAGCCCGTGGGCAGCGTAGGCGCTCATGCTGCCGACGAGCTTCTCCTCGAGATCGAAGAGGAGCGCGGTCTCGGCGTCTTCGCGCGGCCGGCCGAAGAAGCCGACGACGAGGAGGTCTTCCGCCTCGATGAGAGCGTGGGTCTCCGGCACGACCAGCAGGTGTCGCAGCCCGGCCGCGTCGGTCTCGCGGATGATCACGTCGCGGCGCGACTCGGAGGGCTCATCGGACCAGGCCCGGGCACGCTCGCGCTCGTGTGAGAGCAGCAGCCGCAGCGCCTCCTGCTCACGTTGGGTGTGCTCCGGGTCGACGAAGGGCTTCCCGGGGACCGTCTCTTCGGGGCCGAGCTCGATCTCGTTCGCCACGGGTGGAACCTAGCGCAGACGGCTGCCCGCGTGACTCAGCCGGCGCGGATCTCGACGATCGTGGCCTGCCACGAGCCCCGCGGAGCCTGGACGTCCACGGTCTCGCCGGCCTTGCGGCCGAGCAGCGCGGCGCCCAGCGGCGACGTCGGCGAGACGGTGCCCTCCCCGCCCACGCTCGAGATCTCCAGCTCCATCGTCCCGCCGGACTCGTCCTCGATGACGACATGGGAGCCGACCGTCACCGTCTCGGAGCCCGTCGCCTCGACCACGACCGCGGTGTCGAGGCGCGCGCGGAGGATCGTGATGCGCCGCTCGAGCAGGCCCTGCTCGTTCTTCGCGGCGTGGTACTCGAAGTTCTCGGAGAGGTCGCCGTGGCCGCGCGCGACCGCGATCGCCTCGACGACCTCGGCCCGCTTCGGCCCTTCGAGCTCGGCGAGCTCGGCGGCGAGGCGGGCGTGCTGCTCGGGGGTGAGCTGCTCGTCCATCAGACGGGAGTGAGCCCTCGGGCCTTGCGGCTCGCCGCGGACTGGCGCTTCTGCGCCGAGAGCTCGACCTTGCGCAGGCGCACGTGCCCCGGCGTCACCTCGACGCACTCGTCCTCGCGGATGTACTCGAGCGCCTGGTCCAGGGAAAGCGGTCGCGGCGGGATCAGGCGGACGAGCTCGTCGGCGGTCGAGGAGCGCATGTTCGTCAGCTTCTTCTCCTTCGTCGCGTTGACGTCGAGGTCCTCGGCCCGCGAATTCTCTCCCACGATCATCCCCTCGTACACGGCGACGCCCGGGGCGACGAAGAGCGAGCCGCGCTCCTGGAGGTTGAGGATCGCGAACCCGGTCGTCGTGCCGCGGCGATCGGCGACGAGCGCGCCGGTCGGCCGTGTGCGCAGATCTCCGGACCACGGCTCGAAGCCCTCGAAGACGTGGTGGAGGATGCCGGTTCCCCGCGTCTCCGTGAGGAACTCGGTGCGGAACCCGATCAGTCCGCGCGCGGGGACGACCACGTCCATGCGCACCCAGCCGCTGCCGTGGTTGACCAGCGCCTTCGTCCGCCCCTTGCGGAGCGCGAACAGCTGGGTGACGACGCCGAGGTACTCCTCGGGCACGTCGATCGAGACCCGCTCCACGGGCTCGTGCAGGACGCCGTCGATTCGGCGCGTGACGACCTGCGGCTTGCCGACGGTGAGCTCGAAGCCCTCGCGGCGCATCTGCTCGACGAGGATCGCGAGCTGGAGCTCGCCGCGGCCGAGCACCTCCCAGGCGTCCGGCCGCTCGGTCGGAAGCACGCGGAGCGAGACGTTGCCGATGAGCTCAGCCCGCAGGCGGCTCTCGACCTGGCTCGCAGTCAGCCGGTGGCCGTCAAGGCCTGCGAGCGGCGAGGTGTTGATCCCGATCGTGACCGAGAGGGAGGGCTCGTCCACCGAGATCGTCGGCAGCGGCCGCGCGTCGTCGGGATCGGCCAGCGTCTCCCCGATCGTGACTTCGGGGATGCCGGCGACGGCGATGATCTCCCCCGGGCCTGCCTCGTCCGCCTCGACGCGGTCGAGCGCCTCCGTGACGTAGAGCTCGGCGACCTTCGCGCGCTCGATCGTCCCGTCGGCACGGCACCAGGCGACCTGCTGTGCGCGCCTGATCGTCCCGTGCAGAACGCGGCAGAGTGCGAGCCGCCCGACGTACGGCGACGCGTCCAGGTTCGTGACGAGCGCCTGGAGCGGGTGTCCCTCTTCGTACGCAGGCGCGGGAATGTGCTCGAGGACGGCGTCGAGCAGCGGCTGGAGGTCGAGCTCCAGCTCCTCCGGGTCCGGATCCAGGGATGCGCGGCCGGCCTTGCCGTTGCAGTAGACGATCGGGAACTCGATCTGGCTCTCGTCGGCGTCGAGGTCCAGGAAGAGCTCGTAGACCTCGTTGACGACCGCCTCGATGCGCGCGTCGGGCCGGTCGACCTTGTTGACGACCAGGATCACAGGCAGCCGCGCTTCGAGCGCCTTGCGCAGGACGAAGCGGGTCTGCGGCAGCGGCCCCTCGCTCGCGTCCACGAGCAGAAGGACGCCGTCGACCATCGTCAGGCCGCGCTCGACCTCGCCGCCGAAGTCGGCGTGGCCCGGCGTGTCCACGATGTTGATCTTGGTGCCGCCGTAACGGACGGCCGTGTTCTTGGCGAGGATCGTGATCCCCTTCTCCCGCTCGAGGTCCATCGTGTCGAGCACGCGCTCCGCCACGTCCTGGTTCGCCCGGAAGGCGCCGGACTGCCAGAGGAGGGCGTCGACGAGGGTCGTCTTGCCGTGGTCGACGTGCGCGACGATGGCGACGTTGCGGAGATCCGAGCGAACGGGCATCGGATGAGGGTAGCGAGACGAGAGAGAGCCCCGGTCGGGGCCTTCTCGTACGGCGTGAGCGCGGGTGGCGGAAAGAGGGAGAGGTCGCCCCTGGTGGCCGTAGTCCAGGGGCGACTTCTTCGCTTCGGGACGCCGGGCTTTTCTTACCCCCCGACGCACTGGGCCCCGCCGCAGATCTGTCCCGGGTTAAAACACGAGCTGTCTGAGTGCCTGGAAGAGCTCCTCGAGCGCGGCGAGCGCCTCGTCGCCGAGCTCGTCCCCTTCTTCGCCCTCGACGGGCGCGGGCTCTTCGTCGGCCGGCTCCTCCGCCTGGGTGACCCCGTCCCGGTCGTGCGCCTCGAGCGACACGCACTTGCCGAACGCGTTGGCCTTGTTCTCGTTCTCGCCGTACTTGGCGGCGAAGGCCTCGGCGTCCTGCTCGCGCTCGAACTTGCAGATCCAGGCTGGGTTGTCGTGCTTGGGAGCGTCGGCACCCGGCTCCTCGGAGTCGGCGGCGCGCGCCGCTCGGCGGGCCTCCTTGCGGGCGGCGTTCTCCGCCTTCCGCTCCTGGCCCTGGCCGGCCCAGGCGGGCTTTCCTTGCGCCTTCTCGGCACCTTGACCCTGGCCGTTGCCAGGCTTCGCGGCTGCTGCCGGGACGAGCAGCGCGGCGGCCAGGGCGCCGACCATCAGGGCTTTGAGTCCGAGCTTCATCGAGTTGTGACCTCCGGTTGCTGGGAGTTGGGTCTCAAGAGCACAGATGCCGCGCCCCGGGAAAACCTGCGGCGAGTTTTCGCTGGGACTTGCCCTCCGGCCAGGATCGGTCGACAATGCCGGTAGTGACAGTCGTCGGGGAAGTGACCAGGAGGCAGCCGCTCGCGGCTGCCTCCGACACGGCGGAGCAGCTCTTCCACGAGCACTCCGGCTGGATCTACGGCTATTGCCTGCGCATCATGCGTTCGCCGGAAGAGGCCGAGGACGCGCTGCAGACGACGTACCTGAACGCGTGCCGCAGCCTCAACGAAGGCACGCGGCCGAGGGCCGGGTCGGCCTGGCTTCTGCGGATCGCCAAGAATGTCTGCTTTGCCCGCCTGCGGGCCACGGGCCGCCGCGGCCGGCTCGAGCGCACCCAGGACATCGCCATCCTCGAGGACACGGTCGCGGCGCCCGACCGCGCCGAGGACGACCTGATCGGGCTCACCGATGCGCTCCTCGCCATGCCCGAGCAGCAGCGCACGGCCATCCTCCTGCGGGAGTGGCAGGGCCTGTCGTACGGCGAGGTCGGCGAGGAGCTCGGGCTGAGCCAGTCAGCCGTCGAGACGCTGATCTTCCGGGCCCGCCGCTCGCTCGCGGCCGGGCTCGAGAGCCCGCCGAAGCGGCGGCGCCTGCAGTCGCTGCACGCTTTCGACCTCGGAGGCCTGGTCGCCGCCCTCAAGGGATTCGTCGCCGGTGCGGGCCTCAAGACGGTCGCGGCGCTCACGGTCGTCGCGGCGACCACGGCCACGGTCGCGGCCACCGACCCGGCCCACATCTGGCGCGACCGGTCAGCCCCGGTGAAAGCGCCGGCTCAGGCCCGCGTCGACGCGTCTCGGCTCGCCGCGGCCGCGCAGCTTCTCCCGATCGACCGCGGCTTCGTCTCAGCGCCCGTCGAGCGCGAGGGCCCCGCCGCCACCGACAGGAGCGGCCGTGTGCACGGCCAGGCCACCGCGGCCGCCGCAAAGGCCAAGCCGAAGAGCAACAACGGGAACGCGCACGGCAGGGCGAACGCGCCCGGGCAGACCAAGAAGGCCGAGCACGCGCCGGCGGCGACCGAGCTCCCAGGACCGCCGCCGCCCGCCGCCCCAGGCGGAGGCGAATGGCCTCGAGAAGCCCAAGAACGAGAAGTCCGCGAAGGCCCGCTGAACGGGAATGCATGCCCTCTCCGGGGCGTTTTAGTAGCAGAAGCAACGAACTGGAGAAGGTGATAGGAATGGCCGGCCTCGTCGTTCTGGGTTTCATCCTGCTCGTCGGCCCGCTCTCGTACTTCTACGGCGTGGACTCGCGCCTGCTCCGCGACCGCGGATCGTACGGCGACCCGCGCCGCTAGAAGCAGCCCGAGCGGGGACGCGCGAGGTCCGCAAGCAGGCGGCTCAGCACTCCGGGGTCGCCCGGGAGTGAGAAGTGGTCGACGCCCGGGTTGTCCGTCAGGCTGAAGTGGAAGCACGGCATCGCAGCCCAGACGAGCACGGCGTCGTTTGTGAGGTCTTCCTGGTTGATGTCGCCGTCTCTCGTGAAGAACTCGTTCGAATCGTCGAGCACCTGGCCGACCGAGAGGTCGTCGAGCGAGAGGCCGACCGGCGTCTCGATTCCTGAGCCTTTCTCGGCGTAGACGTCGACGCCCGGGAAGTCGGAAGGGTCGGTGAAGCCGACGAAGCCGATGTAGCGGTCGGCGAGCCGCTTCGCCCAGGGCAGGCCCGCGTCACGGAAGAGCCTTCGATAGTCGCTGGGCGTGTAGGAACGCCCCGTCGAGCTGTCGACGATGATCGTCTCGAGGCTGTCGAAGACCTTCGGATCGGACGAGCTCATGTACGTCGACGGTGCGCTCAGGTACATCCGCGCGCTGCTGACGGCGTTCTCGGTGGTCGTCGGGAACGTGAAGTCCGTGATGTTGAGCCCGGTGAAGAACAGCGCGTAGACGATGCCCTGGCCGGGGAAGTTCCCGGCGATCGGGGTGAAGCCGTGGATGTACCTGTGCTTCCACCGCCGGTTCGTGTGCGTGAGGAGGTACTGCGCATACAGCGGCCCGTTGGAGTGGCCGACGAGGTGGACGGGCCGGCGGCCGTTGTCGCGATACGTGTCGACGATCAAATCCTTTGTCTGCTGAAGGAAATGGCGCATGTCCGGCGTCAGGCGCGAGTCGTAGCCCGCCACCCGGATGTCGCGGTCGCGGACGTAGCCCGCTCCCTCGAGCGCCTCGTACATCGGCTCGTAGAACGGCGCGCTTGCGGTCGAGCCGTAGTCCTTGATGCTGACGGTCACGCCCGCCTGGTCCTCGAAGCGCTTGCTCCAGCGACGGTTCGAGTCGAACCGCAGGGTCATGAGCTTGTCCTGGCAGACCTGCGAGAACGCGCTCGTCGTGTCGTTCAGGAACCAGTCCTCGAACGTGCCCGAGCGCGGGCATTCGGGGGCCACGGTCTGGTTGTGGACGCGAACCTCGAGCTTCGTGAAGTGATACGCCGGGAAGACGACGACCGGCGTGCGCCCGGGATCGCCGCTCCCGCCCCGGTCGACCGAGGCGCTCGCGAGGGCCGGCGCGACGAGCATCGCCGCGGCGAGAGCCGCGACCAGCGTGCCGGACCGTCGACCGAAAGCCTTCATAACGTCCTCCCGGGTGGAGCTCGAAGGGCCCCGACTCTACTCCCGCCCCAGGCGGGTGGCAACCGCTCCGCGGGGAGAGCTCAGGGAGCGAGCCAGTCGCCGAGCGGCAGCCGCGCGCCCAGCGACGAGAGATCGCCGTCGCGGATCTCGGAGGCGGCGGTCACGAGCGCGCTCACCGCGACCCAGGTGAGGCCGCCCCCGACGCTGATCCGGCGCCCACCGGCCTCGACGATCTCGGGCACCGACAGCCCCGGCAGCGCGAGCACGTTCACGGGTCGGGAGACCGACTCGCACACCGCCCGCACCTCGTCGGCGGTCCGCAGGCCCGGCGCGTAGAGCACGTCGGCGCCGGCCTCCTCGAAGGCCCGGAGGCGCGCGATCGTGTCGTCGAGGTCGGGGTTCCCGCGGATGTGGTTCTCGGCGCGGGCAGTCAGCGTGAACGGGAAGTCGAGGTCGCGTGCGGCCTCCACGGCCGCCGCCACCCGCTCGACCGCATGGCCCTGCTCGTACAGGCGGCCACCCGGATCGTAGTCCTCGATCGAGCCGCCTACCGCCCCGGCCTCGGCGACTCTCGTGATCGCGAGCGCGGCGTCGGCCGGATCGTGCCCGTAGCCGTTCTCGAGGTCGACCGAGAGCGGGACCTGGGTTGCCGCCGCGAGCACCGCCGCGTGACCGACGACTTCGTCGAGCGTCACGTGGCCGTCCAGCCTCCCGAGCGTGAACGCGAAGCCCGAGCTCGTGGTCGCGAGCGCCTGGAACCCGAGCGCCTCGAGCACGCGCGCCGACCCCGCGTCCCACGGGTTCGGGATCACGAACGCATCGCCCGCGTGCAGGTCCCTGAAGGTCTCGGCCTTGTCAGTCTGCGTCGTCATCGCGCTCCTCGCCTCGCCCGCGATACTAGAGACGATGAACGTCGTGCACCCGGTCAGGCACCTACTGCGCGCGAAGGACCTCGCCGACGCCCGCTATCGCGAGCCGCTCGACGTCGCGACGCTCGCGGAGGCCGCTCACCTGTCTCCCGCCCATTTCAGCCGCGAGTTCCGGCGGGCGTTCGGGGAATCGCCGCACCAGTACCTCCTCACCCGCCGCATGGAGCGCGCCGCGGCGCTTCTCCGCAACACCGACCGCTCCGTGGCGGACATCTGCCTCCTCGTCGGCCTGCGGAGCATCGGGTCGTTCACGACGACCTTCGGCCGGACGTACGGGATGTCCCCCACGGCCTATCGCGCCACGCACGAGCCGGCCCTCGCCCGAGCGCGCGTCCCCACGTGCGTGCTGCAGGCGTACGCCCGGCCGCAGCCCAGCACGTTTGGAGAAGACAGACGCGGGCGACCTGGATAGCGTCGGCGCCGACGTACACACCGCTTGGAGGATGACCATGCTGAAGCAGCTGACACACACGCAAGTCTGGGTGCACGACCAGGACGAGGCCCTCGCCTTCTACACGGAGAAGCTCGGGATGGAGCTCCGCGAGGACGTCACCGTCCCCGAGCTGGGCAACTTCCGCTGGCTCAGCGTCGGCGTGCCGGGTCAGCCCGACGTCGCCATCACGCTGATGGAGGTGCCCGGCCCGCCCGTGTTCGACGAGGACACCCGCGAGCAGATCCGGGCGCTCCTGGCCAAGGGCGCCGCGGGGGGCCTCTTCTTCGCGACCGACGACGTTCAGAAGAGCTACGAGGAGCTGAAGGAGCGCGGCGTCGAGTTCTCGCAGGAGCCGACGGAGCAGCCGTACGGCATCGACGCCGGGTTCCGCGACCCGTCGGGGAACCAGTTCCGGATGATGGGGCAGATGAGCTAGCCGGCCGCGGAGGCGCGCGCCGGGCGACGACGGGTCGCCGGCGCGCGCCTCACCGGCTAGTCGTCCACGACACGCAGCACCACCTTTCCGCGCTTACCGGGCTCCATGCTCCGCGCGAAGGCCGCGCGGGCGTCGGCCAGGGGGAACACGGAGTCGACGAGCGAGCGTAGCTCGCCCGAATCGACGAGCGCCGCGAGCTCGACCAGCTGCTCGCGGTTCGGCTCCACGACGAAGAACACGCCGTCGCCGGAAGGCTCGTCGGCGACCGAGACGAGGCGCCCGCCCTCGCGCAGAACGGCCGGCGACCGTTGGAGCAGGTCCCCTCCGGCCGTGTCGAAGACGAGATCGACCGGGTCGACGACCTCCTCGAAGCGGGCCGTCAGATTGTCGACGACTTCGTCGGCTCCGAGCTCGCGCGCCACCTCGAGACCCCGGGTGGACGCCGTCCCGATCACGTGCGCGCCGCGGTGCCGGGCGAGCTGGACGGCGAAGCTGCCCACGCCGCCTGCCGCCCCGTGGACGAGCACTCTCTCGCCCGCGGCCAGGCTGCCGTGTGCGAACAGCCCCTGCCACGCGGTGAGGGCGGGAAGCGGGATGGCGGCGCACTCGACGTAGCCGAGCGCTCGCGGCTTGGGCGCGAGCAGCTCTGCCTGCACGACCGCGAACTCGGCCGCGGCGCCGTCTCGCTCGAAGTCGGCGAGCGCGTAAACCTCGTCACCCTCGACGATCCCTTGCGCGTCGGGCCCGAGCGCCGCGACGACCCCGGCGAGCTCGTAAGAGGGGATCGCAGGGAGCCGGTCGACCGGCCAGTCCAGCTCGTCGCGTGTGATCGCGGCCGCGTGCACACGCACGAGAGCCTCGCCCTCGCGCGGTCGCGGCGTGTCCACGCGCTCGTCAACGAGTTCCGCGATGCCGCCCGGGGCGTGCAACCGGATCGCTCGCATCGATGCCGGGATCGCAGTCATTGAAGCCTCCGTTTCCTAGCAAGTACCTTTCCAGCAAGAATCTCGCTCGGACGCTACCATGAATCGCATGGTGCGGCGTCCCCCGGACCACCTGGACGACATCGTCGCGCAATGGCGCCGCGAGCGGCCCGATCTGGACACGGAGCCCCTCGGCCTCGTCGGTCGCCTCCTCCGTGTGGCGCAGCTCGCCGACGAGACCCTTGCGGCCGGGCTGGTGGGGCACGATCTCCAGGGTGGCTGGTTCGACCTTCTGGCCGCGCTGCGCCGTGCCGGCCGGCCCTACGAGCTCAATCCGACCCAGCTGATGCGCGCGACGATGCTCTCGTCGGGCGGCATGACGAAGCGACTCGATCGGCTCGCCGAGGCCGGCCTCGTCGAGCGCAAGGCGGATCCCGCCGACCGTCGGGGAATTCTCGTCGGGCTGACCTCGCGGGGGAAGGCGGTCGTCGATCGCGCTGTCGAGGTCCACGTGGCGAACGAGGAGCGCCTCCTCCGCTCGCTCGGGCCGGCCGACCGGCGCGCATTCGACGGTGTGCTGCGAAGGCTCCTCGCCGACCTCGAGCGATCGAGCTAGGCGTCGGAGCCCGCGGCCGCAACCACGGCCTTGACGATGCCGTCGTAGCCGGTGCACCGGCAGAGGTTCCCTGAGAGCGCGATCCTGATCTCGTCCTCCGTGGGCCGCGGAGTGCGCTCGAGCAAGGCTGTCGCCGAGATCAGCATCCCCGGCGTGCAGAAGCCGCACTGCACCCCGCCGAGCTCCAGGAACGAGCGCTGCAGCGGAGAGAGGGTCTCGCCGTCGGCGAGGCCCTCGACCGTGATCACCTCGCGCCCGTCGGCCTGGGCGGCGAGGTAGGAGCACGAGTTCACCGGCTTTCCGTCGAGCAGCATCATGCAGGCGCCGCATTCGGAGTCGTCGCAGCCTTCCTTTGCACCGGTGAGGCCGACGGCATCGCGCACCGCGTAGAGGAGTGTCAGATCAGGGCTCACGTCGAGCTCGTAGGCGACCCCGTTCACCCGAAGCGTCACCGGGACGTTCACGACACGGCTCCCGCGGCGAAGAGGGTCGAGCTGGCAGGCACGTCGACCTGTTCGCCCACGGCGCGCGCGACCGCCGCCGTGAGCACGCGGCGGGCCACGACCTCGGCCATCGCCCGGCGGTAGTCGGCCGAGGCGCGGACGTCGGAGATCGGCTCGGAGGCTTTCGCCGCCGCCTGCGCCGCCTCGCGCACCGCCTCGGTGCCTCCGTCGGAGCCGAGTAGCGCGGCCTCCGCTTCCGGAACCAGCCGGATCGTGGGCGCGAGCGCCGTGATCGCCACTCCGGCGCGCTCGACCTTTCCGTCGGAGACGGTCACGGCCGCCGTGGCTCCCACGACCGCGATCTCCATCTGCCGGCGGTACTCGAGCCGGGCGTAGCAGCTCCCGGTGCCGTCGGGCGGGAACGGCACCTCGACCTCGGTCAGAAGCTCGTCGGGCGTCGCTGAAGTCGTGCCCGGCCCGATCAGGAGCTCGGCCACCGGCACCCGCCGCTCGCCCGAGGCCGAGCGGAGCACCGCGATCGCGCCGAGGACGATCAGCGGGCCGCCCAGCTCCATCGCCGGCGAGGCGTTCATGACGTTGCCGCCGACCGTGCCCTGGACCCTCGTCGCATGGGAGCCGACGATCGCTGACGCGTCGGCGAGCGCGGTGAGCCGCTCGCGGACGACGCGGTCGACCGCGATCTCCTCGTGCGTGACGAGCGCCCCGAGGCGCAACCGCCCCTCCGCCGTAGTGGCGCCGCGCAGCTCCTCGATCCGGTCGATCGCGACGATGGTCTCCGGCAGCGGCGCCTTGCCCTGACGCGCGCCGACGACGAGGTCGGTCCCGCCGGCGACGGGACGCGCGCCGCCGGCCAGCGCCGAGAGCGCCTCGTCGAGGCTCCCGGCCGAGACGAAGGCCGTCGTCAACTCGCCTGCTCGGCCGCCGCGGCCCAGACCCGCTCGGGGGTCATCGGGAGCTCGCGCACGCGCGCGCCCACGACCTGCGCGATCGCGTTCGCAATCGCTCCCGGAGTGGGCACGGTCGGCGGCTCGCCGACGCCCTTGGAGCCCTTCGGGCCGCCGTTCTCAGCAGGCGTCTCGATCCAGGCGACGTCGATGCGCGGAGCGTCGGCTGCGGTCACGAGCTTGTAGTCGAGAAGGTGCGGGTTCCGCTGGCGGCCGTCCTCGTCGAGCAGGGAGGCCTCGAGGAGCGCCTGCCCGATGCCCATGACGATGCCGCCGAAGACCTGGCCGCTCGCGCCCATGCGGTTGATGATCACGCCCGAGTCGTGCGCGGCGGCGACCTGGAGCACGCGCACGACGCCCGTCTCGCGGTCGACCTTGACGCGGGCGGCGTGGGTGAAGACCTGCGGCTCGAGGAAGGACTCCATCCCGAGCCGGCCGAGGCAGCCCTGAGCCTCGCAGGGCGGGTTCTCCGGGACGGGCCCCGAGCCCTTGCCGAGGAGCGGCCCGCCGTCCCCGGCGAGCTCGGCGATCTCGACAGCCCGGGCCGGCGAGCCCACGACCTGGATGCGCCCTCCGACGAGCTCGAGATCCTCCCGTGCCACCTCGAGCTTCTCCGCGGCGCGGTCGAGCAGCTGCTCCCGCACCTCGATCGCAGCCGCGACCACTGCGCGCCCGTTGTTCATCGTCGTCTGCGAGCCGGAGGAGCCCGCGTCGTAGGGGCCGGCGTCGGTGTCCTGGTAGAGGATCGAGAAGTCCGAAGGCGCCATGCCGAGCACGTCGGCCACGAGGAGCGGAAGGGCCATGACGGCGCCGCTGCCGTTCTCCTGGGCGCCTGTGATGATCGTGCCGGAGCCGTCGGCGTTGATCTTGACGTGCGCTCCCGAGGGGTTCCCGAACGACGGCCACCAGCCGCAGGACACCCCGATCGCCTCGTCGTCCGGCAGCTCGCCGTCCGGCGTGATCAGCTCGACCGCCCGCTCGAGCGTCTCCTTCATCGCGATCGGGCCGACCACCTGGCGGGTCGGGCCCTCGGACCCCGCTTCGATCAGGGTGCGCCGACGCAGGTCGACGGCGTCGAGCTCGAGCGCGGCAGCGAGCTCGTCCATGTGCTGCTCCAGCGCCCAGCAGACCTGGGGCGCCGTCGGAGCCCGGATCGAGCCCGACGGCTGGTTGTTCGTGTACACGAGCGTGGCATCGACGTTCACGTTCTCGATCACGTAGGGGCCGCAGGCGTGCATCGCCGCCATCTGCGCGAAGAAGCCGCCTTCGCCGCAGTACGCGCCGCCGTCGAGGACGAGGCGGCCGCGGCGGGCGACGAGCGTCCCGTCCTTCCGCGCGCCCGTCTCGAGCTCGATCACCATGCCCTCACGCCGGTGATCGGGCGCGATGAACTCCTCCTCGCGCGAGAAGACGAGCTTCACGGGCCGTCCTGCCGCCCGGGCGAGGGCGGCGAGATGGCCCTCGTAGTGGAAGTCGCATTTCGAGCCGAAGCCGCCGCCGAGCAGCGGGACGACGATGCGGACGCGCGACTGCGGCATCTGCAGGACGTGCGCAACCCCCGCCCGCGCCGCGTACGGCACCTGCGTCGAGCTCCAGATCGTCACGTTGTCCCCGTGCCACTGGGCGAGAAGCGCGCGCGGCTCGATCGGCGCGCCCTGGGAGCTGTCGGAGACGTAGCGGCCCTTGATGACGACGTCTGCCGAGGCGATCGCCGCGTCGGCGTCGCCCTTCACGATCGTCGAGTGTCCGAGGACGTTGCCGTCGATTCCCAGCTGCTCGTCGGCCTCGTACGACGCCCACTCCTCGTGGATCAGGGGCGCTCCGTCCTCCAGCGCCGCCTCGATGTCGCTCACCGCGGGCAGCGGCTCGTACTCGACCACGATCGCGGCGGCCGCGGCGGCCGCGAGCTCGGGCGTCTGCGCGGCGACGGCGGCGACGATGTCTCCCTCGAAGCGCACGCGGTCTCGGGCGAAGAGCCTGCGGTCCTGGACGAGGTCGCCGTAGAGCACGTCGGGGACGTCCTCGTGGGTGAGCACGGCGTGAACGCCCGGCATGGCCCGCGCCGGGCCGGCGTCGATCGAGACGACGCGTGCGTGCGTGTGGTCGGCGTAGCGGAACTTCGCGTGCAGCTGCCCCGTGAGGTTCAGGTCGGCGGTGTACCGGCCCGAGCCGGTGACCTTCTCCTTGCCGTCCTGGCGAAGAAAGCCCTCGGCGGGGGCGCGCTCGGCCTCGGCGGTGCTCATGGTGCGGAGGATAAACCGCAGACCGCTTCGGGGGACCGGTTCCCCCTCAGGCCCGCCGCGGCAGCTCCGCCAACGGGCGGCAATTGATGATGTTCGCGGCCGTGGCCCAGCCGCGCCGCGCGGTGGCGATCGCCAGACGCATGTTCCCGAGGCCGTCCACCGAGTGCGCGTCGGTGGAGGCGACGATCGGCACGCCCGCCTCGAGGGCCAGGCGCACCTCCTCCCCCGAGAGGTCGAGGCGGGCCGGCAGGCCGTTCGTCTCCAGCGCGACACCGGTCTCGAGCGCCACCTCGAACACGGCCTCGAGGTCGAGGGCGTTGGGCGGCCGGCGGTTGATCATCCTCCCGCGCGGATGGCTCAGGCACGTGACGGACGGGTGTCGCATCGCCTCCGTGACCTTGCGCGTGAGCGGCTCCCGGGCCTCGCGCTGGCCCGCATGGAGGCTGAGCTGCACCCAGTCGAGTTCGGCGAGGACGTCGTCGGGAAGGTCGAGGCTGCCGTCGCTCCGGATGTCGACCTCGGTACCGCGGAGGACGCGGAACGGCGCCAGCGCCTCGTTCGCCGCGGCGATCTCCTCCGCCTGCCGCCGCAGGTCGTCGGCGTCCAGGCCCGGGACGACGCGAACGTTCGGCGTGTGGTCGCAGATGGCCAGGTACTCGTAGCCGAGGTCGCGGGCGGCGGTCGCCATCTCGAGGACGGATGCCTTGCCGTCGGACCAGGTGGTGTGGCAGTGGAGGTCGCCGCGGACGTCGCCGAGCTCGACGAGCGGCGGCGGCTCGCCCCGGAACGGCCGCTCCCGCAGCTCCGGCGGGCACCACGGGATGCCGAGCGCGTCGTAGACGGCCGCCTCGTCGGCCGCGGGCGGAAGCTCGCCGAGCGCCTCGACGTACTCCGAAGTGCCGGTTGCGCGCAGGAACTCTGTGCCGAAGCGCCCCGGGTCCGCCACGACGACCTCGACGGGCACGCCCTCCGCCGTCACGCCGAGGGCACGGTCGGGGCCGCGCTCGATGACCGCGAGGATCGCCGCGAGCTCCTCGAAGGCGTCCAGGACTCTGTCCGGCCGCGCCGAGGCCACGACGACCGACAGGTCCTCGCACGAGTCCGACCAGCGGCGTGCGTCCCCGGCCGGCTCGCCGCCGAGAGCGCGCGCCACGCCGTCCACCAGAGCCCGGGCGCGGTTGAGCATCAGGCCGGGCCGCTCGCGCTCGCGGGGCCGCTCCAGGCGCTCGCGCACCCGCGCTTCCGTCTTCGGGCCGATGCCCGGCACCTCCAGCAGCCGGCCCGCGCGAACCGCCTCGGCGAACTCCTCGACGCTCGCGACGCCGAGCGCCCGGCCGATCTCGAGCATCCGCTGCGGGCCGATCCCGAGCAGCTGCCCGAAGCCGACGAGCTCCGGGTTGACCTCGCGCTCGAGCTCGTCGAGCTCCGCGATCCTGCCGGTCTCGACGAGCTCTTTCAGGCGCCCGGCGATCCCGGGCCCGATCCCGCGCAGCTCCTCTGCCCGGCCCGCGCGGACGAGGTCGGCCACCGGGACGGGTGTGTCGCGCACCGTGGCCGCCGCGCGGCTGTAGGCCCGCGACATGTAGCGCTCGGAGCCCGCGAGCTCGAGCAGGACGGCGAACGAGTCGAGGCGCTCGGCGATGGCCGCGTTGTCGAATGCGTCGGTCACGCCGGGTACGAGATGAGCTCGACGAGGCTCCCGTCCGGGTCGCGGAAGTACACGCTCGTTCCGTCCCCGCGGGCGCCCGTCCGCGCGACCGGCCCGAGCTCGACCTCGACGCCGCAGCGTCCGAGGTGGGCGAGCGCCTCCTCGACCGAGCCGGGCCAGACGAAGCAGAAGTCACTGTTCCCCGGCTCGACGGGCTTGCGGGCGACGTTGTCGCCCACGTCGACGCCGGGCCCGTGGACGTTCAGCCGCTGGTCGCCGAAGCGGTACGCGTAGCGCCCGCCGCCGACATCGACCACCTCCGCGCCGAGCACCTCGGCGTAGAACTCGTTCGACCGCTCCCAGTCGGAGACCGCGATGACGACGTGGTCGAGGCGGAGCGGCTCACGCATCGCGGGCACCCACGGAGGCGACGAAGTCGAGGAGAAGCGGCCAGAAGCGCTCGGGCGCATCCATCCACGAGAAGTGCCCCGCCCCCTCGATCACCTCGAGCCGCGCGACCGCGGCGGGGAGCGCCTCGGCGATCTCCTGCGCCGCGACCACCGAGGTCATCGGGTCGAGCTCGCCGACGCAGACGAGCGTCGGGCAGTCGATGGCGCCGAGCCGGTCGACGGCGTCGAAGCTGCGCATGAGGACGAGGCCCGGCGCGTTCAGCTCCCGGTTCACGGTTGTGCGCGCCCGCTCCTGCTCGCCCGTCACCCACGGACCGAACAACGCCCAGCAGGGAGCCCACTCCTCGTCGGTCACCGACTCGCTGTCGCCGCCGTACACGCGCTCCGCGACGGAGGCCACCTCGTCGCCTCCTGCGCGGCGGAAGTCCTCGACGAGGCGGTCCAGGTCGAAGCGGGCCATCGTCGAGTGCAGCACGAGCCCCGCCGCGTGGCCGGGGTGCCGCGCGCCGTAGACCATGGCGACGAAACCGCCGAGCGAATGCCCGTAGACGACTGGGCGCGCGATGCTGAGCGCATCGCAGAAGCCGCGGACGTCGTCGGCGCACGCCTCGAAGCTCCAGCTCTCCGGGTCGCCCCACTGGGAGCGGCCGTGTCCCGGGAGGTCGAGGTAGACGACCTGCGCCACCTCGGCCAGCCGCGAGAACTCCGGCTTGAAGTACGTGTGGTCGAAGCTCCCGGGCCCGCCGTGCAGGAGCACGACCGTCGGCCGCTCCCGCATCGCCGGGCCGTCGGGCACGAGCCCTGCCCCGTCGACGTCGAACCACAGGCGCGTCCCGTTCACGTCCACGTTCATCGGAGCCCGAGCCTACTCCGTCCGCGTGCGCTCACGCGGACGCGGCAAGGGTCGGCGTGAGCCAGTCGCTCGAGCTTGGACTACACGCTCGGCCCGGTCGTGCTCACGGGCGTCGCGATCCCCTAGACGCCCTAGGGGACGTTGAAGACGACCTCGCCGTTCGCGGCCGAGTCGATGCCGGGGCCGCCGTCGATCGTGTCGGTGTCGGCGCCGCCGTTGAGGGTGTCGTTGCCGTTGCCGCCGTTCAGGTAGTCATCGCCGGCATCGCCGTTGATCGTGTCGTTCCCCTGACTGCCGACGAGGGTGTCGGCCTCGGAGCCGCCGTTGACGGTCAGGAGGACGCTGGAGCTCGCAAGCCCCGACGCGCCGAGGATGTCGGCCCCCGCCGAGGTGTTGACGGTGAGGGTGTCGTTCGCCGGCTCGGCCCGCGTGACCGCGATCGCGAACGCCGTTGTCGTGACCGTGACCGAGCCGGCGCTGCCCGCCAGGCTCAGGAGGTCCGCCCCGACCGTCCCGTTGACGGTGAGCGAGTCGGCAGCTCCGTCGCCGACGCCGGCGACGCCGAGGTCGACGTTCACCGCCGTGACGTCGGTCGCGGTCAGGTCGTTGACGGTGGCGGTGTCCACGCCGCCGAGGGCGTTCACCGTCAGCGTCTCCACGTCGTCGACGTCCATGACGATGTTGCCGACGTTGCGGGTGAACAGCAGCCTGCCGCCGTTCGAGGTGGCGGCGAAGATCTCGGCGCCGGCGGAGCCGTTGAAGCGGAGCGTGTCGGAGCCGGTCTGACCCTCGACGACATCGCTGCCGTCGCCGGGATCCCAGACGAAGATGTCGTTGTCGGCGCCGAGGAAGGCCGATATCGTTGCCGACATTGCCGTCGACGGTGTCGTCGCCGTTGCCGCCGATGAGCGTGTCGGCCCCGTTGCCGCCGTTGATCGCGTCGAGGCCGTCGCCCCCGTCGGCCGTGAGTCGCAGGAGAGCGCAGCGAGCGCGCCCGCGCTCAGCGTGTCGTTGCCGCCGAGCCCGTTGACGGTCAGCCGATCGTTGGCAGCCTCCGACTGGTCGACGTTCACCTGCTCGGCGAGCCCGGTGACCTGGACGGTAGCTCCCGCAGCCGCAGCCTGGACGATGTCCGGAGCCGCGGTGCCGTTGACGACGACGACGTCGGCGGCGACGTCCCCGACCCCGCCGACGCCGAGCCCGACGTTGACGAAGGCGACGCCGCTCCCGGGCAAGTTGTTGAGGGTCGTCGTGTCGGCGCCGCCGAGCGGATTGACGTTCAGCGTCTCCGCGGCGAGGAGGTCGAGAGCGCCGTTGACCCTGACATGACCGGGCGTCGGCCCCGGGGCGACGCTGAGCGCGTCGGCGCCGCTGGTGCCGTTCACGGTGACCGTGTCGAGACCCCGTGCCCGGCGGTGACCTTGTCGGCGCCGTCGCCGGCGTTCCACGTGAGGGCGTCGTTGCCGGTGCCCAGGAGCACCTTGTCGGCCCCTGCGTTCCCGTCGATGACGTCGTTGCCCGCGCCGCCGTTCAGCGTCTCGGCGAAGCGCCCGCCGATGAGCGTGTCGACGCCGTCGCCGCCGTTGAAAGTCGTCTTCTCGGTGTTGGTGAAGGCGCCCGCGGCCTCGTTGATGCGGAGCCGGTCGTTGCCGCCGCCGCCGTTGACCACGATCCGCGAGAAGCTGCTGCGGAGGAAGGAGAAGTCGGCGCTCCCGTTGTCCTTGACGTCGACCACGAGGCGCCCGCCGGCGGACGCTCGCAGGCCGATCCGCTCACCCGCGCCGGAGCCCGTGACCGTCAACCTCCCGTTCGCGACCGATGCGTGCACCGCCGCCTGCGCTTGCGCCGCCAGGCCGAACGCGGCCGTCAGGACGGCGGCGGTGACCAGAATGCGTGAAACGGCCCGCCGGGGAGCGCGGCCTCGGTCGAGTGCCTCCATACTTCGATCATGGTTCGGGCGGCGGCCTTTGTCCACACCGCCAGGTGTCGACGCCGCGGGGAACGCCCGAACGGACTACTCGGTCGGTGCGAACCGTAGCTCGTCTGCCGATTCGCCGAAGACCTCGAGATTGATCACTGCTCGAGAGCGGCCGTTGAGCTACCCGACGGCGCGCTCGTAGCTGACCCGACGGCACAGATTGCCGTCGTCGGCGGGATCGAACCAGATCGAGATCAGCACCGCGCCGCGAGTCGCCGGGGACTCCACGATCTCCGCATACTCGAGTGCGGCGGCAATGCCTCGATCCGCGATCGCCGAGAGAGCCTCGTTGTTTGCCGCCCTTTCGGCGGCGGCGTGCGCCTTCTCCCAGCAGCGAACCTCGGCGTGGAGCTCCTCCCCGTCCTCGCGCCGAATTCGGTAGTCGACAGCCCAGCCCGATTGCGCAGGCGCCGTGAGGTCATATGTGTCGACCACTTCCGCCATGCAGACCTCGTTTCAGACGCGGGCTTGGATCACGCCGTCCTGCTCGCGGACATCGTAGGTCGTGAGCGGCTGGGTTGCGGGGGCTCTGCAGGGGCACGAGATTGCGCTCACCCGGCCGGGCCAGGAGGGATCGGGGAAACTCGCACCGACGGCAAATGCGGAAGCGGGTTTCGAAGCGACACGTACTCGGCGGCGGCCTCGGGATCGCCGTGGTGGTGGGAACGTTCGTCTTCGTCCTGCCGCGCATCGCCGACTACCGCGACGTGTGGGGCGTCGTCAAGGGCCTCTCCTGGGCGGAAATCGGGCTTCTCGCGGGAGCGACGGCGCTGAACCTCGCCACCTTCGCGCCTCCCTGGATGGCCGCGCTGCCGGGCCTGCGGTTCCGCCCGGCGTTCGTCGTCACCCAGGCATCGACCGCGTCGACGTACGTCGCGCCGGCGGGAGTCGCCGTCGGAATGGCGCTGTCGTTCGCCATGCTGCGGGGCTGGGGCTTCGCTGCCGCTCCGGTCAGCCTGGCGGTGGCGGTGACCGGCGTCTGGAACCAACTCGCCATGCTCGCGTTCCCGACCGTCGCGCTCGCGCTCCTGGCGCTGACGGGCACTCCCCATGCCGCGCTCGACACGATCGCGTTCATCGGGCTCGCGATCCTGGTGGTCGTGCTGACAGGCTTCGCCGCCGGCCTCAGCACACCGAGGGTGGCGCGCCGGGTCGGCGACCTCGCGGCCCGAGCCGTCTCGTGGGGCAAGCGGCTGTTTCGGAAGAAGCCGGTGACGTGGGACGGCGAGGCGTTCGTGCGCTTCCGCGCCCGCACGAACTCGCTCCTCAGGCGCCGCTGGCACGTCCTGACGCTCGCGACGCTCGCCGGGCATCTCACCGTCTACCTGGTGCTGCTCGTGTCGCTCCGCGTCCTCGGCGTCAGCGCGGACGAGGTCACCGCCGTCGAGGCATTCGCTGCATGGTCCCTCGTGCGCCTGCTCGGCTCGATTCCCATCACCCCGGGTGGGCTCGGCATCGTCGAGCTCGGCCTGACGACCGCGCTCGTCGGCTTCGGGGGCGGCCAGGCCGAAGTCGTCGCGGCGGTCCTCGTCTACCGCGTCCTGACCGTCGTGCCCACACTCCTGATCGGCCTTCTGACCGGGGCGACGTGGAAGCGCTACCGACCCGAGCAGGGACCGACGGACGCCGCGCCCGGCACGGGGATCCAACCCCGCCAGCGCGAGTCCTGAAGTGGAGGCGGCGGGAATCGAACCCGCCCAAAGTCCAAGCGGCGCCTCCGCGTCACAGGCGAGAACACGCTCTCCCAGGTGAGGGCAGTTGGGTCATGCATCGAGTCGGAGCATGACCTCGTCCGTCTCCTCGTTGCGCCCATGAGCGAACCCGCGCCCCTCGCCCACGATGAGGAAACCGCACTTCGTCAACACACGAATCGACGCGGCGTTGTCGCTCGCAGCGCCAGCGTAAAGAGGACGGGTTGCCTCCACCTGCAAGAACGCTTGTAGAGCACGCGTGGCAATCCCACGGCCCCAATCTTCACGGCCGATCCAATAGGTGACCTCGCGGTGACCCTCCAAGTCGAAGCTCGCAATGTGACCCACGACCCGACCGTCGACCTCGACGACCCGGTTCGTCGTTGAGCGCGTCGCTCCTCAGCCGCGCCCACCGTCGCTCAAAGGCGGTTCGATCATCAAAATCCGGCGACGTGAACGCGGCCATCCGAATCGCATCGGGATCCGTCGCATGCTCGAATAGGACGCTGAGATCACGATCTTCGACTTCGCGAAGGACAAGCTGTCCCGGGCCTTTCCGCACGGCCGTTAACGCTAGCTGCCGCAAACTCAGGTGACATTCCCGAACACTGGCCCAGGCGAGGCTGACCTTTCATCACCTGAGGCATGGCGTCATTCCGGGACGCGACGCGTGGCTCGACGCACCGAACGAATGCGCTCGACCCGATCGCTCGCATCTGAGTCGGCGAACGTTACGATCCCGCCGTGGATCCGGCGACGAGATAGCGGTCAGACGCGGCGACGGCCGCGCATGATTGGCGCAGGCGCCGAGGCTGCGTTCGAGGCGGCCTCGGACGCTGCGTGCCACCGCTACGACTTGGAGGTGCACGGAATGATTCGTCAGAACCTGTTCTCCGACGCGTGGGACGGAGACAACGAAGAAGACAGGACTCGGCATCGAATCTTCTGGCGGCCGGACGACGCCAGGATGGGAGCAACGCTCTACGAACTGGCCCCCGACGCTCCTGAGATGCGGATGCATATGCACTTCGGAGCCGAAGAGATGTTCTTCGTCCTGAGCGGTCGTCCCGTCTTCCGGAACCAACACGGCGAAGAGGAGCTGGCTCCGGGCGACTTCGTCTTCTGCCCCGAGGGACGAGCCGGACTCCACGCGTTCAGCAACCCCAACGAAGAACCCGCTCAGATCCTCGCGATCAGTGCCGGGAGCTTCCCGGACGTCGTCGCCTACCCCGAACAGGGATATGCATGGGTGGCGACTCGCGATCCCGATCCCAAGCTGCTCGCGAGAGGCGGCGACCCCGGCATCATCGCTCGCTTCGAGATCCCGATCGAGTAAATCGTCCGGCCGCGTGTCGGCCGTCGGCCGACACGACGGAGAGGCCGCGAAAGCGGCCTCTCCGCTTACCTACTGGGATGTCTCGTCTCCACGGCGCTGGTCGTAGGTAAGCCCCTTCGTCTGCACCACTTGTCACCTCCATCCGGAGCCATGTCAAGCGTCGCGCGTCCGCTTCAGACCCACATCGGGGTCGGCGCCGATCCCGCGTTGTGGTTAATGCGCAGAACCCTGCGTCGCTTGCCGGCTCAATGCGCCCCTTGAGCCCCAGCGGCGCGAAGGGAATCGAATCCGCGCAAAAGGTTCAATCGGATGCAGAAGTCGCGACCGCCGGGGCCCGGACACCGGTCTCTGACGCTGCCCCCGTCGGTTTTGCCGGCAGTCGGCGCGTGAAGACGATCGAGAGGAGGGCGAGTATGCCAACCGCAAACATCGCCTTCTTCAGCGCGTCAAGCTGCGCCTCACCGTAGTCGGCGGTGATCGCGTCCGCTTCCGCCGGCGATGCTCCTGCATCGGTCACGATCGCGTGCACCTGCTCGGTGGTGACGATCTCGATGCCCTCCTCCGTCGCGGCAGCGATCTCCGTGCGCACGGGCTCGGATAGCGCGGGGTTCTCGGCGATTCGGGTGTTGAAGCCGGTGAGTAGGCCTGTGAGTAGGACAGAGCCGATGAGAGCCGTTCCGAGCGATGCGCCCAGGTTCTGAGCAGTGCCCTGAAGCCCACCTGCTTCGTTCGTGTTCTCAGGCGGTGCCGACGACATGATCACGTTGCCGAGCTGGGACATCATCAGGCCTGCGCCGGCCCCGAAGAACGCGAGCGACAGCTTGAATGCCGTTTCGTTCAGTGCCACATCGATCGTGCCCACCAGGACGAGAGCCGCGACCACCATTGAGGCGAGGCCGATCTGCACAACCAGCCTCGGGGCGATCCGTGCAGCGAGCTTCGGACCCGTGAGCGCCGCGATGAGCATGGTCACCGACATCGGTAGAAGCCGTTTCCCGGTCTCGAATGCGTCCAGGCCGAGAACAACCTGGAGGTAGACGGGAAGCACGAAGAACGTGCCCATGAGCACGAGCTGCTGCGACAGAAGTGAGGCCAGTCCGGCGCGGAGCGGCTCGATTCGAAGCAGCGCGCGTTCGAGGAGCGTGCTCTCGCCAAGCCGCTGGCGCCTTTCCTCCCAAAAGTTGAACAACCAGAGAAGAAGGAGTCCACCGGCGATCAGGAACGGCACCAATGAAAAGCCGAGCGGGGTGATCTCGGTGCCGCCGATCGTGGGCGCATCGAGAGGCTGCAGCCAGCCCCACTTGCTGCTCTGCAGGATGCCGAAGACGATCAGGCCGAGCCCTGCGGCCGACAGCGCCGCGCCGACGAAGTCGAGGCGCGGCGGATGCTCCGGCCGCGGCGAGGGCTGCATCCGCTTGCGCACGAGGAGAATGGCGATCACGACGACGACCTCGGCGACGAACACGAGGCGCCACGAGTAGTTCGTCGTCACCCATCCCCCGATGACGGGGCCGACCGCGATCGCCGCGCCGGCGACACCGCCGATGATCCCGTAGGCGAAGGCGCGCTCCTTCCCCTCGTAGTTCGCCGCAGCCAGGGCGGCGATCGCCGGGATCACAAGCACGGCCCCGAGCCCTTCGACCAGCGACCAGCCAAACAAGAGGACGGAGAGGTTCGGGCTCAGGGCAGTCGTCAGCGAGCCCAGCCCATACACCGCGAGGCCGATTCCGAACGCGCGGTCGCGCCCCAGGATGTCGCCGAGCTTCGCTCCCACGAGCATGAATGCGGCCATCACCAGCGTGTACGCGGTGATTGCGAGCTGAACGCCGGTGACGGTCGTGTCGAGGTCGGCGACGATCTGCGAGATCGAGACGTTCATGACGCTCGAGTCGAGCACCATCACGAACTGGGCTGCCGCGAGAATGATCAGGGGGAGCCAGCGCCGCATCAGATGACCCTAATGATCCCGCGTCGGGTCGGTGCGATCGTCGCTGCACTTCGCTATCACTTCCCGGCGATGAGCCGGTACGCAGGCGCTGCCCTCGCCTCGGCTGAGGCGCAGGTTGCAGCCGCGCGCGACGATCCCGCGGCGCGTCTTGCCTTGGTCGCACGGACCTACCACGGGCCGACCGGCCGCGCCCCGCGACACCTGCCGTTCCGGCGGGCGGCGTTGTCGTTCATGCGCTGGCAAGTGCACCGTGGTGTGCTTGATCCCCTCGACGCCTCGCCGCCCGGCAGCGTGTGGTGGCGGGCGGTCAACGAGCGACTGCTGCGAGACGGATGCGAATCCGTCGCACTCGTCGGCGGCCTGGCCGGAGAGCCGTCGTCGCAGCCTGTGCGGCGGTGGCTGGAGTTCATCGCGAGACCGACGGGGCGGAACTGGTACCGAGCTCATAACGCAAGCATCGTGGATGCCTACCTGGAGCACCGCGACCTCGCCGAAGCAGAGAGCGCGCCGGAGCGCTTCTTCATGAACGTCGCGCTGGTCCGCGTGCTCTACGCGCACGCGCTCGTCGGGGCGCCGCGCCTTGCGTTGGGACGGTTCGCTCCGCTTAGCCGCCTGCTCGGCGATCCCCGGCTCGGCATGGCCGGTGTCTTTCTCTCACTCCGCCGCGTGCTCCCAAACCGCTATCCGCTCGCGCTCGACGTGGAGCGCTATATCGCCGACGAGCAGCGTCTTGGCCGGCTGCTCGACTACGCGGTGATCGTGCCGCGGTTGCAACGCATCTACGAGTGGTCCACCGCGGAGCTCGGCGAGCCGCGTCTGCTCGAGCTGGTTCGCGACGGCAACCCCATCTACGCTTGGCCCTTCGAAGAGCGACACGTGTGGCGCCCCCCGCGCATGCCACCGGTCGGGCGGGTTCTCGAACGCGCCACGAGGGCCCGGTGACAGAGCCGCGCGTTCCGCTCGTCGAGCGACTCACTCGTAGCGGAGCGCGTCGGAGGGGCGGATCCGGGTGGCCAGCCGGGCCGGGACGCTGGTCGCGGCAACGACGACGAGCACG
>CAWESB010000017.1:0-175024 GCA_963811635.1 uncultured Actinomycetes bacterium | reverse complement strand
GGCGCATACGGGATTCGAACCCGTGCTACCGCCGTGAGAGGGCGGCGTCCTAGGCCACTAGACGAATGCGCCGTGCGGGGACAGGGTAGCCGATCCCTCCTGGCGGTCGCCGACAAAGAACAGAGGCCGGGCCGCCGACCTCTGTCGCGCTCGCGGTCCGACGGACGGTCGGAAAGCCTTCGTGCGCAGAGCCGATTGTGCGGAAGCGCGCAATAAATTGCAAGGGGTGCGCAAAAATCCGCAGCAGAAGGAGGCCCGGCGTTCTGCGGCCCGAACGCCGGGCCTCCTTCTTGCCCGAGTCCTTCGCCGTGCTCCCCTCATGCGGCGAATCCCGAAGGCCCTCGGGCCCCTCGGTGTATCTCACACGTCCGCCGGAAGCCGCAACGCACTGACGTAGAGGCTTACCTAGCCCAAAGTTCGGGGTGGAAACGAGCGCGGTTGACGGTGGCGATCCCTGGGCGGAAACTTGCCGCAGACCCGCGGGGAGCGCCACCTTTACGCGGCCGACAGAGGGCCGCCATAGTGCTCCGGCGCGGGTCTCCTATTGGGCCAGTCGGCGGCCGAGGCCGCGAAGGCGACGCGCCCCAGCCGAAGGCCGCGGTTATCGTGCGCCCCGTCCGTACGAGTGCCCCTGTAGCCTCCTCGTTGCTTGGCGGATCCGAGAGGAGGCGTACTGGTGGGCTACGGCGGGCTCGGCTTCTCCATATTCCTCGTGGCGCTCGGGGCAATCCTGCGTTACGCGGTCACGTACGAGTTCGCGAACATCGACATCGGCGTGGTCGGACTGATCTTGATGATCGCCGGTGTCGTGCTCTTCCTCCTGACGCTCTTCTTTATGTTCACCGGCCGCCGGCCGGCCGGCGGCCCACCCTCGGGCCCGCCGCCTCCTCCGGGCTACTAGGCGACTGCTCACTCGACAGTTCGGGCGATGCAGCGGAAGCCGATGCGGCTCGTGGACGTGTCGATCGCTTCCGCCTGCCGCGCGGCGGCTCGATAGCGCAGGCAGTAGTTCGGCGCGCAGAGACGCGAGCCGCCCTTGGATCACCCGGCGCGGATCGTCTAGCGGGTCGCGCCGCTCGCAGCGGGAACGGTCACCCGCAGGTTGCTCCGTCGACCGCGACGCGGCGGACGAGGCCGCTCCTCGGTTAGGAGTCCTCCGCGCCCATGAGGAACTCGCAGCCCGGCACCAAGGCCATCCCCTCGGCCTTCGCCGGCGCCTCCTTCAATCGAACGCCTCGCCGTAGACCGTGACGGCCCAGAGGACGAGGCCGTTGGCGACGAGCGCCAGGATCGACCAGATGGGATACGCGCCGATGGCGAGGAAGTTGACGAAGAGGCTCCCGAGGGCGATCGCGATCGCGAGCGCCCGGCCGACGACCCTGCGCGCAAGGACGAGCGACCCGGCCGCCAGCTGGATGGCCGCGACGGCGACCGAGACCCAACCCCAGGCCGTGAGGGTCGCCCAGGCGAGCCGCTGCTCCACAAGGATGTCGCGGTCGGTGAGGGCGGCTAGCCCCCAGATGCCGTTCATCGCGCCCGCGACGATCAGATAGATGCCGGCGAACGTGATCCAGCCGGCCGTCGCGCGCGGGCTGGACAGCGGGCCGGCGGCCACGGCGTCAGGCGCTCTGCTCGTCCGGGACGATCAGCCCGTAGATGACGACGATGCAAAGCGTGATCGTGATCAGGCTGAACGCCGGGAAGGCGACGAGGAAGGCGATGTGGAGCATCGCGCTCAGCGACGCCAGGATGATGCCGAGGAGGCGGGCGCCGCCGCTGCCCCGGAAGATGCCGGCGCCGACGACAAGCTGGAGGATCCCGACGATGAGGAGGAACCAGCCCCAGGCCGTGTAGTCGGCCACCAGGAGCCCGTTCTTTCCGACGACGAAGATCTCTTCCTTGAAGAGGGCGGCGAGGCCGCCGATCACGTTGAAGACGCCCACCAGGTAGAAGACGACCCCTGAGAACGTGCGCCAACCGGAGAGCTCCCGGTTCATTGCTGCTCCTTTCCATGGACGTCCGTGCCGCGCGAGTCTGCCAGCTACGGTTCGGCGATGCGGCGACCTCTGGCACTCGGAGCGCTCCGGGCCTGGTTGCTCCCGAAGGGCGCGGAGCCCGCGTACCTCACGCCGACTTGCACGCCGGCTCCACGCCTGAGGCCGACCGTGGATTCTGGCGCCTGGTCGGCGCCCGAGCCGAATTAGGCCCGCCCGACGGACGGCGGGTCGGCGAGCGAGCGCACGCTCGGCTCGGCCGCGTCGGTCTGCACGTCCGCGGCGACGGACTCGCGTGCGGGGAGGAAGCGGGTCACGAGCACCGCCATCGCGCCGGCAAGCGCGGCGGCGACCAGAAGGCTGAGCCCCATTGCTTGGGTGAACGCGTCGCCGGTGGTCGCAAGAAGGGCCGAGGCCGCCTCCGGCGGCAGCTGGGCGGCGATCGCGCTGGCGGCGCCGACCGAGTCCTCGGCTTGTGCCTGCGCCTCGGCGGGCAGGGCGCCGAGGGAGCCGCCGACGTCATTCGAATAGAGGGAGGCAATGAGCGAGCCGATGATCGCCACGCCGAGCGCTCCCGAGACCATGCGGGCGACGGTGTTGGTGGCGGAGGCGACCCCCGACTTGGCCGCCGGCACGGCTCCCACGACGGCTTCGGTTGCGGGCGCCATCACCCAGCCCATCGCCAGAGCCAGGCCGAAGAACCAGGCGACCAGCACGAGCGCGTTCGTGTCCGGCTTCCAGACCGTGGTCAACGCCAACAGGATGGCGAGGCCGGTCAGCCCTGCGGCGACGACGCGCGCCGTGCCGACTCGCCCGACCAGCTTGCTCGACGAGCCGGCGCCCATCATCAGCCCGAGCGCCATCGGGCTCATGATTGCGCCCGCCTCGATCGCGCTGTAGCCGTGCGCAAACTGCAGGTATTGCGTCAGGGCGAACATTCCGCCGAGTAGGGCGAAGAACGCCACGCTGACCGCCGCCGTGCCAACGCTGAACCGCGCGCTGCGGAAGAAGCCGAGATCGAGCATCGGCTCGGCGATTCGGCGCTCCCACAAGATGAAGGCGCTCAGCAAGGCGACGCTCCCCACGAGCGATCCCAGGACGAGCCCCGATGTCCAGCCGCGCTCCGGCGCTTCGATGATCGCGTAGACGAGGATGCTGAAGCCGGCTGTCGAGAGTGCGGCGCCCAGCAGGTCGAACGAGCCCGGCCGAGGATCACGGCTCTCGGGCACCAGGCGAATGCCTAGCAGCAGCGCGGCGGCGGCAAACGGGACGTTCACCAGGAACACGGACCACCACTCGAACCATTCGAGCAGCAACCCGCCGGCGAGCGGCCCGAGCCCGATCCCCACCGCCGCCAACGCGGCCCAGATCCCGATCGCCTTGCCGCGCTCCTCGCCCGTGAAGACGTTGGCGATGATCGACAGGGTGGCCGGCATGATCAGAGCAGCGCCTACGCCCATCGCCGCCCGCACGGCGATCACCTGGTCGGCCGAGTCGGCGACGAGGGCGCCGAGGCTGGCGAGCCCGAAGATCGACACGCCCGCCTGCAGTGCGAGCTTGCGTCCGAAACGGTCGCCGAGCGTCCCGAACACGAGCAGCAGACCCGCGAAGACGAGCAGATACGAGTCGACCATCCACTGCAGCTCCGAGGCGGAAGCGTCGAATTCCTCCTGGAGTGTCGGCAGGGCAACATTGAGGATCGTGTTGTCGAGCCCGATGATGAAAAGGCTCAGCGAGAGCACGCCGAGCGTCTTCCACCGGCGGGCGTACTGGACGGGGTCGATCGCCATCGCTGCTCCTCTCGCAGGTGAGAACCCGTCCCACGCTTTCAGGCGAGGCGCAAGACGAACAGGCGGGAGACTTGCCGTTTGCGAGGCCGGTTTTCTGGTGTCTTGCCGAAGGGCGTGCAAGGGAGATTCCGCCCACCGACCCTCCGCCCGCGAAACAGAAAACCCCCGGCTTTCCGGGGGTTTTTCTAAGGCTGCGGGGCTAGGATTCGAACCTAGACTACCCGGTCCAGAGCCGGGCGTCCTACCGTTAGACGACCCCGCAACGGCCGGGCCATTGTAGCCGCATGCCCGTGCTCAGAGCTCGAGCTTGTAGAGCGGGATCAGGCTCTTCTCAGCCTCGGTGTCGATGTGGGCCACGACCTCGACATACGGCTCCAGGCCGGAGCCGCGCAGCTTCGCCTTCAGGAGCTCGTCGACCTGGTAGATGCCCGACGAGTTGTTCATCGTGATCTCGATCAGGACGGGGGCGGACTCGCCGTCCCGGATCTCGACGCCCTCGATGGCCGCAGCAGAGAGCGAGTGGATCGAGACGCGTCCGTGCTGGAAGGGAATGCGCGAGCGGCCCTCGGCCATGTCGAGCGCATCGGCGACGCGGATGACGCCGGCCTCGAGCGTCAGGGGCCTGCCGTCCTGTCGGTGGCTCGTGATCGCCTGCAGGACCTCGGAGGAGATGACCGTCAGGTCGGGCTCCTCGTAGAGGCCGTCGAGAAGCTCGTGCATCTTCGGCTGGGCGAGGAAGAGGCTCCAGTCCTCGTGGCGGTCGCGGTGGACGGCCATGCCGATGCAGTGGAGGAACGCACCGAGGGCGACGACGACCTCGGCGTCGTCCTGACTCATCCCGTAGTCCCGAACGACGCCCGGCTCGACGCCGTTCTTCGCAAGCTGGCGAAGGAGCTTCAGCGCGATGTTGGCCACGATCTGGATGTGCACCCAGGAGTGGTCGTTGATCTCGAGGCGCTTGACGGCGTTGATGTTGGAGACGTGCCACCAGGCCTTGACCTGCTGGTCGGCGTTCACGCGGTCGACAAGCTGCCGCAGCTTCTTGTTCGCCCGCGGCGGCACCTTGATGCGCATGCGCTCGATGGCCTGCGCGGGGGTGAGCAAAGTCTCCCGCTCGGCCTCCTGCGCGACGGGCTCGTCGATGCGCTCCTCGGTGGTCGGGTCGAGCTCCGGCATCCGCCCGGAGCCTACACGGGGCCGCTTTGAGCTAGCCCGCGGGCTCGGGCTCGGGCGTAGGCTCGGCCGGCGCGGGTTCCTCGCGGGCCTTGAGCCGGTAGTAGACCAGCGTCCAGACGGCGACGATGAAAGGCACGATGACCGTGCCGCCGGCGACCTGGTAGATGAGGCTGGAGAGCCAATCGGCGAGAGGCGTGAGCGCGATGCTGATCACGATGCCGACCCCGATCCAGATCAGGATGGTCAGCACGACGATGAAAAAGACATTCCAGAAGACTCCGCGGACGAGGTCCCAGCTGCGCCCAAAGGACTCGCCGATTCCTCGGCTCTCGAGGACGATCGCCGGGATGACGGCGATCCAGACCGTCATCAGGAGCAGGCCGGGCACGATGAAGAGGAAGAGTCCGACGCCGATTGCGAGCCCGAGCAGGATGCCCGCAGCGATGATCGTCCCGAGCTTCGGGGACACGCGGCTGAAGGTCTCGGACACCGAGAGGTCCGCGCGGCCGTCGCGAACGTCGCTGACGGCTTCGATCAGCGCGCCCTGCACCCAGAAGGTGCCGACGAGGCTGATGAGCCCGGCGAGGATCACGCCGAACCAGCCGAGCAGGGCGGTCAGGAGGATCGAGGCAACGGCGACGACGACGAAGACGATGATCGCGATCGAGAAGAAGTGGCGCCAATGCGCCTTGTAGAGTCCCCACGCCTCGCCGAAGACGCCGCTGAGCGGATTCACGCGCGGGAGCTTAGGGGAGCGCTCGGTCGGAGTGCTAGGCGGCGGCGGCCCAGTCGCCGTAGAGCGAGCGGTAGCGGCCCTCGAGCGCCACGAGTTCCGTATGCGTGCCCTGCTCGACGATCTGGCCGTGCTCGAGCACGACGATGAGGTCGGCGCGTCGGATCGTCGAGAGGCGGTGCGCGATGATGAATGCCGTCCGACCCGCGAGGAGGCGGCGCAGCCCGAGCTCGATGCGGCGCTCGGTGCCGATGTCGACGCTCGACGTCGCCTCGTCCAGGATGAGGATGCGCGGGTCGGCCAGAAGCGCGCGCGCGAAGGCGACGAGCTGCCGCTGGCCCAGTGAGAGCCGACTGCCCCGCTCGGCCACCTGCGTGCCGTAGCCGTCCTCGAGCTCGAGGATGAACTCCTCGGCCCCGACCGCCCTCGCCGCGGCGGCAACCTCCTCGTCGCTCGCATCGGGACGGCCGAACGCGATGTTCTCGCGCACGGTGCCCGCGAAAAGGAATCCCTCCTGCGGAACGATCCCAAGCTGGCGCCGGAGGCTCTCCTGCGTCACGTCGCGCAGGTCGTGCTCGTCGATCGTGATCCGACCCTCGCGCGGGTCGTAGAAGCGGGCCAGCAGCTTGGCGATGGTCGACTTTCCGGCGCCCGTGTGGCCCACCAGCGCGACGGTTGTGCCTGCAGCGACATCGAGCTCGATCCCGTGCAGGATCTCCGGGCCCTGTCCGTAGCCGAAACGCACCGTGTCGAAGTGGACGTGGCCGTCGATCTGCGGCAGCGGCTCCGCGCCCGCCCGGTCGAGAATCTCCGGCTCCTCGTCCATGACGTCCATGATCTTGTCCAGCGCCGCCACGGCGGACAGGAACATGTTGTAGAGCTGCGAGAGCTGCTGGATCGGGTCGAAGAAGTTCGAGAGGTACAGGAGGAAGGCGAAGAGCGTGCCGACCGTGACCTCGCCCTCCAGGGCGAGCCAGCCGCCGAACCCGAGCACGACGGCTGTCGAGACGGCCGAGAGGAAGTCGACGAACGGGAAGTAGAGGCCGTTGAGGACGACGGTCTCCTGGTTCGAGTCGCGGTAGCGGCTGTTGACCGAGCGGAACTCGCGCTGGTTGGTCTCCTCCCGGCTGAAGGACTGCACGACACGCATGCCGGCGATGTCCTCGGCGAGCGTCGCCGTGACGAGCCCGAGCCGCTCGCGGACGGAGCGGTAGGCGCGCGCCGAGCGCCGGCGGAACACGGTTGTCGCGATCGCCATGAACGGGAAGACCGCGAGGGCGGCGAGCGCCAGCCGCCAGTCGAGGATGAAAAGGATCACCGCCGAGCCGACGAGCATCAGCGTGTTCTGGAAGAGGCTCGCCACTCCGTCGGTCACGAGCTGGTCGAGCGCCTCGACGTCGTTCGTGAGCCGGCTGATGACGACCCCGGCCCGGTTGCGCTCGAAGAACCCGAGCGAGAGGCGCTGAAGGTGGCGGAAGAGCGTGTTGCGCAGGTCGGCGAGGATGCGCTCGCCGGTCCAGCCGGTGAAGTAGGTCTGCGCCATGCTCGTCAGCAGGTTGGCGAGCCCGGCGATCACGAAGAGGACGACGATGATCGTGAGCGCGCCCATGTCGCCGTCGGTGATCCCGTCGTCGATCGCGAGCTTGGCGAGGAACGGCGGCACGAGCCCGGTCAGCGTCGCTGCGACCAGGGACGCGATCGCGAGCACCGTGCGCGCCCTGTAGGGCACGGTCAGGCGCGCGAGCGTCGAAACCCGGCGAACCGTCTGGGCCCAGGACCAGTCCTTGACCTCCGCGCCGCGCTGCATGGTCAGGTGCGACCCGGCCTGCCAGACCCTCACGGCCGCACCTCCGTGGGCCCCCGCCGCGGCCTCCGCGATTCCACGCGCGCCCGAGAGAAGGGAGACCCACCTCCCCGACCCGTTGGCCTCGAGCCTATCGGCGAAGTGCGCGCGGGTGGGTCGCAGGAGCGTGGCGCGATCGTGCCGATTCGTCGACGGACGGAGAAGCTTCGTCATGCGCCCGCCGCCTCCACGCGCTCGGCGAACTCCCGCTCGAGCAGGCCGTGCTCGTAGATCTCCCGGAAGACCGGGCTGCCCTCGAGCAGCTCCTCCTGCGTACCGCGCGCGACGATGCGGCCGCGGTCGAGAACGACGAGCTCGTCGGCGAGCGCGATCGTCGAGAGCCGGTGGGCGACGATCAGCGTCGTCCGCCCCTTCATCGCCTCGCGGAGGCCGAGGCGGATGCGCGCCTCGGTGGTCGCGTCGACCGACGCGGTCGCGTCGTCGAGGATGAGGATCCGCGGGTCGACGATGAGCGCCCGCGCGATCGCGATCCGCTGGCGCTGTCCGCCCGAGAGCGTGATGCCGCGCTCCCCGATGACCGTGTCGTAGCCGTCGGGCAGCTCGCGGATGAAGTCGTCGGCCTGGGCGAGCCGAGCGGCGCGCACGACGTCTTCGTCGGACGCGGCTGCCACGCCGAAGGTGATGTTCTCGCGCACGGTCGCCGAGAAGAGGAACGGATCCTGCGCGACGATCCCGATCGCCCGGCGGAGCGACGCGACGCGGAGGTTGCGCACGTCCGCTCCGTCGATCATGAGGCGGCCCTTCGTGACGTCGTAGAAGCGAGGGACGAGCGACGCGAGCGTGGTCTTGCCCGAGCCGGTGTGCCCGATGAGCGCCACCGTCCTCCCGGGCGCGATCTCGAGGTCGATCTCCTCGAGCACCGGGCGGCCGTTCGCGTACTCGAAGCCTGCATGCTCGAAGGCGATGCGCCCGTCACCCGGGGGAAGATCGTCCGCATGGGGCGCGTCGGCGACGTCCTCGGTCTCGTCGATCACCTCGAAGATCCGCTCGCCGGAGGCGGTCGCGCGCTGCGCCTGGCCGATCCACATCCCGAGCATCCGCAGCGGCATGACCAGCATGAGCACGAGCACGTTGAACGTGAAGAAGGAGTTGAGTGCGAGCTCGCCGCTCGCCACCATCCGCCCGCCGTAGAGGAGGACGATCGCCTGCGCGATCAGCGGCAGGAACGACAGGAGCGGGACGTAGAGCGACCGCTGCCTGTTCGCGTCGACCGAGCGGCGGAAGACCGCCTCGGTCTTCGCGCCGAACTTCGCCGCCTCGCTCTGCTCCTGGGCGAAGGACTTGACGACGTGGACGCCGACGATGTTCTCCTCGGCGACCGTGGCGACGTCGGCCATCCGCTGCTGCACGTCGCGCAGCACCGGATGGGAGACCTGGGAGTAGCGGTACGCCAGGTAGACGAGCAGCGGTGTGAACGCCGCGGCCGCGAGCGCGAGCTTCCACTCGATGACGAAGAGGGCGATCGTGACCCCGACGATCGTGAGCACGTACTGGAAGAAGAAGATGAGCCCGTAGCCGAGGAAGAAGCGCACCGACTGGAGGTCGACGGTGGCCCGCGACATCAGCTGTCCGGTCTGGTGGCGGTCGTAGAACCCGAATGAGAGCCGGAGCAGCTTGGCGTAGACCTCGTCGCGCAGGTCGTACTCGACGGCCAACGCCTGTCGACCCGAGATGAGGCGACGACCCACCATGAAGAGCGCCCGGGCCGCGCCGACGAGCAGGACTGCGAGCGCGAGCGCCCAGAGCTGATCCGTGTTCTCGGAGTCGACGGTTCGCTGCAGCGCGTCTCCGGTGAGGAACGCGATCGCGACCGCGGCCAGCTGGGAGCCGACGGCCAGGACGATCGAGGCCGCGAGCGACCACCGGTACGGACGCAGGAAGCCGAGCAGGCGCACGAACGTGCGCACGTTTGGATGCGGATCTGCCACCACAGGACTCAACGTCGAGTCTAGTCCCGGCCATTCCGTCTCCCGAGCGGCGCTTTCGTAAGCTCCGCGCATGGCGCTCCCGCTCGAATCCGTGCCCAACGTCTCCGAGGGCCGCGACGAGGCGAAGCTGGCCGAGCTGCGGACTGCCTTCGCGGCGCCGGCCAGGCTGCTCGACGTCCACACGGACTGGGATCACCATCGCTCCGTGTTCACGCTGGTGGGCACCGGCCCCGAGCTGGTGGAGACCCTGCTCGCCGGCATCGCCGCCGCCGCCGAACGGATCGACCTGCACGCGCACGAGGGCGCGCACCCGCGCATCGGCGCCGCGGACGTCGTGCCTCTCGTTCCGCTCGAGCCCGAGGCGGAGGCAGAGGCGCGCGACGCGGCGCTCCGGCTGGCCGACCGGATCGCCGGAGAGATCGGCTTACCCGTCTTCTTCTACGGGCGCCTGACCGACGACCGGCGCGAGCCCGCCTTCTTCCGGCGCGGCGGCCCGGAGGAGCTCCAGCGGCGGATCGACTCGGGCGAGCTTCGTCCGGATCGTGGACCGGCCCGACTGCATCCGACGGCCGGCGGCGTTCTCGTCGGTGTGCGCCGTCCGCTGGTCGCCTTCAACGTCAACCTCCGGTCGGCCGACGTCGACACCGCGCGCGAAATCGCCCGGCTCGTCCGCGAACGGGACGGCGGCTTCCCGGGCGTGCGCGCGCTGGGGCTCGACCTGCCCAGGGCCGGGCTCGTCCAGGTGAGCATGAACGTGACCGACTGGCAGGCGGCGTCGCTCGTGGAGATCGTCGGCCGCATCGTCGAGGAGGCGGAGGCCCGCGGGATCGAGGTCGCGGGGTCGGAGCTCGTCGGCCTGATGCCGGCCGGCGTCGCCGTCGAGGCGGCTGGGTCGGTGCTCAGGATCGAGGGGTTCGACCCGTCGCGGGTGCTGGAGCTACGGCTTCTCGACGGCTAGCCACCGCCCACGTCGCGCAGGAGAGCGCGACGAGCGGCACGGTCAGCGCCGCGGTCGCGAACACGTACTCGGGCTCGACCACGGCGAAGAGCGGCGCGATCAGGAGCAACCCGGTCGCGTGGGCGCCGCGGTGCACGAGGGAGATCACGCCCATCACGCGCCCGAGCACGCGGTCGGGCACGTCCTCCTGGGCCGCCGAGTTGAGGAGGACGACAGCGGTGCTCTCGCCGAGCGCTGCGACGAAGGCGCCGGCCATCGCAACCCCCAGCGAGTCGGCGAAGCCGATCAGCAGGTACGCCGGGAGGTAGAAGCTCCAGGCGACGAGGCTCCCGAGCGCCTTTCGGCGCACGGGCCTTCGCGCGAGAAACACCCCCGCCGAGATCGCGCCCACCGCGTACCCGGTCATGAGCAGGGAGAAGCCGCCCGCGGCGCGCCCGAGGTTCTCGCTGACGAGCTGCGGGGCGCCGGCGATCCAGGTTCCAGCGCCGATCGTGACCGCGAGGCCGAGCGCGAGGACGGCAGCGGCGAGGAAGGGTCGGGCCCGGATTGCTTCGAAGCCGGCGGCGAGCTCGCCCAGGCCTCCCACGCCCTCGTCGCGCGTGCCGCGTCGGTTCGTGGCAACTCCTGCGAGGATCGCCGCCGAGACCAGGAACGTGACCGCGTTCACCGCGAAGAACAAGCTCACGGGCAGGAACGCGAGGAGCCCCGCCGCGACCGCCCAGCCCCCGACCGACAACGCCTCCGCGGTCGCGCGGACGAGCCCGTTCGCCTGCTGGACGTTCTCGCGGTCGACGAGAGCAGGGAGAAGGGCGCCGTACGCCGGGTCGAAGTAGCTTGTCGCCGACGTCAGGAGGAACGCGGCCACGACCAGGCCCCAGAGCGGCAGCTCTCCGGCGAGGCCCGCGATCGCAACGGGGACGAGGACACCTGCCCGGATCAGGTCGGTCGTGATCAGCACGCGCTTGCGGTCCCAGCGATCGGCAACCAGGCCGCCGTGCAGGCCGAAGACGAGCGCCGGGACACTGTCCGCGAGCCGGACTGCCAGGACGCCGAGCGGTCCGCCTGCCTCGAACGCAAACCACATGAGCGCGATGTACTGGAGGGCATCGCCGAGCTCGCTCGCCGAGACGGCGACGTAGACGCGGCGGAAATCCGGTCGTCTCAGAAGCTCGAATGCGCTCCGGGAGGGTGCGAGGGCATCGACGCGCGACTCCTCGGGCGCGTTGGTCACCGGGTCGGCCATCGCCTCTAGAGTAAGCGGGCGAATGGGCGTCCTTCCCGAGAGCGCGCGTGCGGTACTCGAGTCCGACGGGCTCGCCCATCTCGTCACGATCAATCCCGACGGGAGCCCACAGGTTTCGATCGTCTGGGTCGGGCTCGATGACGGCGACATCGTCAGCGCCCACCTGCTCGAGCAGCAGAAGCTGCGGAACATCAGGCGCGACCCGCGCGTGTCGCTTTCGGTCGAGACGCCGGAGTCGAATGCGATGGGCTTGCGCGAATACCTCGTGATCCACGGGCGCGCGACGATCGAGGAGGGCGGCGCAGCCGAGCTTCTCCAGGAGTTGGCCCGCACCTATCTCGGTCCCGACGTCGTCTTTCCGCCCATGCCGGATCCGCCGCCGGGCTTCCGTCTTCGCATAGCCGTCGAGCGCATCGGCGGGATTGGCCCCTGGGCGGACGGGCGCTAGGCTTAGAGGCCTCCGGGGGCTTTCGGGGCGGCGAAGACGAGGAGGGCTCGATGCGCGCGCTGCGGTCGCGGTGGACGGTTGTCGCGCTCGTGCCTGCCTTCTTCCTGGCGGGCTTTGGCATCGTCTCGGCGCTCGCCGGTGGATCTGACTCCCCCGCGCCGCGGGCCGTCCAAGCGACTCCGACCGCGGGAGTCGCGACCACGCCGGGCGCGGCGTCGGGCACGGAGCCGGCTACGACGGCGGCCGGCCCGACGACATCGCCGGTGACGTCGTCGCAGGACACCGGTGCCGCGACGACGCCTGGAGACGGGCCGAGTGTGCCGCCCGCGCCACCGCCCGGCACCGTCGCCGTCGATTACGGTCGTTGGGACGGGATCTTCCGCGTCGCGGAGGCGCATGTCGTGCGAACCTACGGCGCGAGCACCATCACCGGTCGATTCGGCTACTCCGGGGGAGCAGGCTGCCCGGTGAAGGATGTCGTGATGACGGGCTACTTCTACGGCCGTGAGGGCGAGTCGGTGGGGGAGGCGCTGTGGCGGTCCAGCTGGTCCGGCGCGACCCGGGTGACGCCGGGGCGTCAGCTGCCGCTCGAGGCCTACGGCATGGTTGCCGGCCGCGCGGCCTCCGCCCGCCTCAGCATCGCGAAGGTCGTCTGCGCCTAGCCATCAACCGTGCAGAGCAGGTCGCAGACGCGCTCGACGCTCCTCAATACACTTGGCTCCATGGCGCTCACGACCGCGGTTTCGCTGACGGGAGACGACCTGACGCTGGCCGACGTATGGGCGGTTGCGGTCGACGGGGCCCAGGCCGAGCTCGCCGACGACGGCAGGCGGAAGCTCGGCGCCGCCCGCGACCTCGTCGAGCGCATCGCCGGTACTTCCGGCGAGCACACTTACGGGATCAACACGGGGTTCGGCCGCTTCGTCTCCAAGACGATCCCGCCCGAGCTCGCGGCCGAGCTCCAGCTGCGGCTCCTGCGGAGTCATGCGTGCGGGGTGGGGGACCCTTACCCGCGCGAGATCGTGAGGGCCGCAATGCTCCTGCGGGCGAACACGCTGGCGAAGGGGTACTCGGGCGCGCGTGCGGAGACCGTCGAGCTCCTTCTCGCCTGCCTGAACCGCGGCGTGACCCCGATCGTGCCGAGCCGGGGCTCCGTCGGTGCCTCCGGCGACCTCGCGCCGCTCGCGCACCTGGCGCTCCCGCTGGTCGGCGAGGGCCGGGCCGAGCTGGACGGGGAGGAGCTCTCCGGCGCCGAGGCACTCGCACGCGTCGAGCTCGAGCCCGTCTCGCTCGAGGCGAAGGAGGGCCTGTCCCTCATCAACGGCACGCAGTTCATGGCGGCGGCGGGTGCGCTCGTGCTCGTCCGTGCCGACCGGCTCGCGAAGACGGCCGACATCGCCTGCGCGCTCTCCCTCGAGGCCTTGCAGGGCTCGCGCGCGAGCTTTCTCCCAGAGATCCATGCGCTGCGTCCGCTCGACGGGCAGCGGGACTCGGCTGCCAACGTCCTTCGGCTGCTCGAGGGCTCCGCCGTCCTCGAGGCGCATCGCTGGTGCGACAAGGTGCAGGACGCGTACTCGCTCCGGTGCGCGCCACAGGTGCACGGCGCCAGCCGGGATCTGCTCGCCTACGCCGAGCGGACCGTGTCGGTCGAGCTGAACGCCGCAACCGACAATCCCCTCGTCTTCGTCGAGCTGGACGAGCTCGTTTCCAACGGAAACTTCCACGGGCAGCCGCTCGCGTTCGCGCTCGACGCGGCCGCCATGGCGCTGGCCGAGCTCGCCTCGATCTCCGAGCGCCGCATCGAGCGGCTGACGAACCCTTCTCTGTCAGACGGCCTGCCGGCGTTCCTCACGCACGACGGCGGCCTCAACTCCGGTTTCATGATCCCGCAGTACGTCGCCGCGGCGCTCGTGAGCGAGAACAAGGTCCTGTGTCACCCGGCAGGCGTCGACTCGATCCCGACGAGCGCCGGCCAGGAGGATCACGTCTCGATGGGCAACGCTTCGGCCCTGAAGTGCCTTCAGGTGCTGGCCAATGCCGAGCGGGCGCTCGCGATCGAGCTTCTGGCCGGCGCCCAGGCCATCGAGTTCCTCGCCCCGCTCGAGCCCGGCGCCGGCGCCCGAGCGGCGCACGCCTTCGTCCGGTCGCTCTCGCCGACCGTGATCGAGGACCGACAGCTCTCCGGCGACATCGAGGCTGTCGCCGAGGCGATTCGAGGAGGCGACGTGGTGGCCGCGGTCGAGCGAGAGGTCGGGGCTCTGGCATGAGCGGGATTGCGGCTACCGACGCGCGCGTGGAGGAGCTTTGCGGCGACCTCTCCGCCGTCCGCGCGCCGCGCGGTACCGCCCTGAACGCGCGCTCCTGGCAAACCGAGGCCCCGCTTCGGATGCTCCTCAACAACCTCGATCCCGAGGTCGCAGAGCACCCCGAGCAGCTGATCGTCTACGGGGGCTCGGGCAAGGCGGCCCGCAACCACGACGCTTTGAGGGCGATCGTCCGCTGCCTCCTCGAGCTCGAGAGCGACGAGACCCTTCTCGTCCAGAGCGGCAAGCCGGTCGGCATCTTCCGCACCCATCCGGGGGCGCCGCGGGTCCTGATCGCCAACTCGCTCCTCGTCCCGCGCTGGGCGACCTGGGAGGAGTTCAGGCGGCTCGAGGCGGAAGGCCTGACGATGTTCGGGCAGATGACCGCCGGGAGCTGGATCTACATCGGTACCCAGGGAATCCTCCAGGGGACGTACCAGACGTTCGCGGCTGCGGGTGAGACCCATTTCGGATCGTCCGACCTGAGCGGGCGGACGATCCTCACCGCCGGGCTCGGCGGCATGGGCGGCGCCCAACCGCTCGCGGCGACCATGGCCGGAGCGGCCACCCTTTGCGTGGAGGTCGATCCGACCCGGATCGAGCGCCGACTCGACAGCCGCTACCTCGACGAGGCCACGGAGTCCCTGGACGACGCCCTCGCGCGAGTCCGCGGGGCGGCGGGCGAAGGCAGGGCGCTCTCAGTCGGCCTGCTCGGGAACGCCGCCGACGTCGTCCCCGAGCTCGCCCGCCGCGGCGAGCATTTCGACCTGGTCACCGACCAGACCGCGGCCCACGACCCCCTGAACGGCTACGTGCCGACCGGGTTCTCCGTCGGGGAGGCCGCCGAGCTCCGCGAGCGAGACCCCGACGAGTACCTTCGTCACGCCTCTGCATCGATTGCGCAACACGTTCGCGGAATGCTCGATTTCGCCCGCGCGGGGAGCTACGTTTTCGATTACGGCAACAACCTACGAGGGGAGGCGCAACAGGCCGGGGTCGAGGACGCTTTCACATATCCGGGCTTTGTCCCGGCCTATATCCGACCGCTCTTCTGCCGAGGCGTCGGCCCCTTCCGCTGGGCCGCCCTGTCGGGGGATCCGGAGGACATCGCGGCGATCGACAGAACGCTGGGTGCGCTCTTCCCGGACGACATCCTCCTTCAGCGCTGGCTCGAGCTCGCACCCGAGCGCGTCGCCTTCCAGGGCCTGCCGGCGCGCATCTGCTGGCTCGGCTTCGGTGACCGCGCTACAGCCGGCCTCGCGATCAACGAGCTCGTCCGCGACGGTGTCGTCTCGGCCCCCGTCGTCATCGGCCGCGACCACCTCGACTCGGGCTCGGTCGCCTCGCCCTACCGCGAGACCGAGGCCATGCGGGACGGCTCCGACGCGATCGCCGACTGGCCCATCCTCAACGCGCTCCTGAACACCGCGGCGGGCGCGACCTGGGTCAGCGTCCATCACGGTGGCGGTGTCGGGATCGGCAATTCGATCCACGCCGGCATGGTCGTCGTCGCCGACGGCACTGATGACGCAGCCGAGCGTCTGGCGCGGGTGCTCACGACCGACCCGGGCACCGGTGTCCTCCGGCACGCCGACGCGGGCTACGACGAGGCGCTCGACGCGGCCCGGGAGCACGGGCTGCGCGTGCCCGGCCGCACCGACTGAGCGCGGTCGTGCCGGCGCTCCTTCTCCGAGACCTGGCTCAGGTCGTCACGCCCGCGGGAGACGCTGCGCCGCTCCGCGGTCCTGCGCTCGGCGAGCTCCGGCTGATCGAGAACGCGTACGTCCTCTGCGACGCGGGGCGGATCCTCGCTGTCGGGCATATGGGGGAGCTCGACGCAGCGCGCCTCCCGGCCGAGCTGGTCGAGCTCGACGGGCGCGGACGGGCTGCGGTGCCCGGCCTGGTCGACTGCCACACGCACGCGTGCTTCGCCGGCGACCGTGCTGCCGAGTTCGAGCTGCGGGCCCGGGGCGCGAGCTACGAGGAGCTCCACGCTGCGGGTGGCGGGATCCTGTCCACGGTTCGCGCGACGAGGGCTGCGGGCGACCACGGCCTGATGGCCGCCGTCGAGCGTCACCGAGGCTGGATGCTCACCCACGGCACCACGACGTTCGAGGCCAAGTCCGGCTACGGGCTCGACCTCGAGACGGAGTTGGCCCAGCTTCGGGCCGTCGCAGCCGCGGGTGGGGTCCCGACCTGGCTCGGCGCCCACGCGGTCCCCCCGGAGTTCCCGGACGCCGACGCGTACCTCGACTTCGCCCTCGCGGAGGTCCTGCCGGAGGCCGCCGGTCTCGCCGAGGCGGCGGACGTGTTCGTGGAGCGCGGGGCCTTCGATGCGGCGCAGGCGCGACGCTATCTCGAGGCGTCCCGCGACGCCGGGCTGGCGCTACGGCTACACGCCGACCAGTTCACCGAGGCGGGCGGCGTCCCGCTCGCGCTCGAGTTGGAGGCGCGGAGCGTCGACCATCTTGAGGCGACCGGGCCTGACGGCGTCCGCGCGCTCGGCGCGAGCGACGTCGCGGCGGTGCTCCTGCCCATCGCCGCCCTTTATCTCGGGCGGCCGATGCCCCCTGGCCGCGCGCTGGTCGACGCGGGCGCGATCGTCGCTCTCGCGACCGACTTCAACCCCGGCAGTGCCTTCTCGGAGAGCCTCCCTGTCGCGATGAGCCTGGCCTGCACGCAGGTCGGGCTCTCCCCTGCAGAGGCCTTGGCTGCGTGCACGGTCAACGCCGCCCACGTGCTCGGCCGCGCGGACACGCTCGGTCGAATCGTGCCGGGATACACGGCCGACCTCGTGTTGCTCGACGCGTCCGACTGGCGCTACCTCGCTTACCATCTGGGGGGAGAGCAGATCAGCCACGTGGTCAAGGAAGGAGAGGTCGTATGGGAGCGCTGAGCCGGTGAGCTGGTGGGTGCCGCTTGCATTCCTCGCCGCGGGACTCGCCGGCATCGGAATCGCCCTGAGCCTGACCGCCGGCCGCCCGCGCTCGGACCCGGCCGCCCAGGCTGCCGACGCGCACGGACACGGCGGGCGCCGGAAGTCGCGCTACCGGCAGGACAACGAGCTCGTCTGGAACCCCGGCGCGTTCGTCGGCGCGGCGGCGCTCATCGGCGTGTTCGTGCTCATCGGCGTGCTGATCGAGGTCGTCTAGCCGTGCCGAGCCGAAAGCAGCGCCGGCGGCGCGAGAAGCTCCAGCGCCACGAGTACGAGTACGTCCTCGAGACCGACGAGGGCGAGCAGGTCATCGAGAACCCGCGCGAGGTCGAGGCGGCCGCGCCGAAGAACGGGAAGCCGGCGAAGGAGCCCGTCGGCCCGCTCGACCGTCACGGCAAGCCGGTGCCGAAGCCGTCCCTCCAGCGCGTCCTGCGCCGGACGGCCATCTTCGCGCCGCTGATCGCGATCTTCATCGTCTTCACGGCGAAGGATGCGACGATCGCAGGGATCGTCTTCAACGTTGTCCTCCTCCTCGCCTTCTTCATGCCGTTCAGCTACGTGGTCGACGTGTTCGTCTACCGCATGCTGTGGCGCCGCTACGAGAAGGACCGGGCGGCGAAGCGGGCCACCCGCTAGCCGAGCGCCTTCGTCTTCTCCTCGCCGCGGTAGTGTCCGGGCCCGGGCCAGGGAGCGAGCAGGAGGAGAATCTTCGCGCCCGTCTCGGTGCGGACGGAATGGCGTTCGTCCGGCTCGAAGCGGACGAGCGTGCCGGCACCCGCCTCGATCTCCTCGGCGCCCGCGCGGAACGTCGCCTCGCCGTCGACGACGACGATCCAGGCGTGCTCCTTGACCTGGTGGTCACCCAGTGCCTGGCCCGCATCGAGCCCGACCAGAACGGCACGCGCCTCGTCCTCGCTTCGGAGAACGACAGGTGACCGACTGCCACCCGGCGTCTCGATCTCCGGAAGCGTCCAGGTCTCCATCCGCCGGAGTCTAGTGCCCCCGAGGGGCAACGTGACCCGGCCTGGGCCGGGCGGAACGCGCGAGTAGACTCACCCCCCGATGGCCCTCCAGGTCGAGCAGCTCCCGCTGGGCGCGTACGAGTCCAACTGCTACGTCGTCCGCCGCCCCGACGCCGCCGAGGCGATCGTGGTCGACCCCGGCTGGCCCGGGCAAACCGCGGTGATCGACGAGGCCCTGGCAGGCGCCCGCTGCGTCGCGATCCTCGTGACCCACGGCGACATCGACCACATCGCCGGCGTCGCCGAGCTGGCCGAGGCGACCGGCGCGCCCGTGTACATGCCAACGACCGAGCGCGAGCGCCTCGAACGGCCCGGCGACTTCCTCCCGGCCGGCATCGACGTCACCCTCCAGGGCCACACGGCCGAGGTGCTTCTCGAGGGCGACGAACGCCTCGAGCTCGCCGGCATCGAGCTCCAGACGTTGTCCGTCCCCGGCCACACCTCGGGCCATGTCGCCTTCGCCGGAGACGGTGCGCTCTTCTCCGGCGACGTCCTCTTCGCCGGCTCGGTCGGCCGCTATGACCGCCCGGGTGCGAGCTGGGAGGCGCTCCTGGGCTCGATCCGCATGCTCGTCGAGAGCCTGCCGCCGGAGACGATCGTCTACCCGGGCCACGGCCCGGCGACGACGCTCGAGCGCGAGCTCGCAACGAATCCGTTCCTGGGCGAGCTCCGGGCGCCCGCACAGTGAAGATCCAAGCGCCGCGCGGCACCCTGGACGTCCTACCCGCGGACCAGCCGCGGCGACTCGCGGTGCTCGACGGCGCCAGATCGACCGCGGAGGATTACGGCTACGGCCTCATCGTCACGCCGACCTTCGAGGACACAGAGCTGTTCGCGCGGACGTCCGGTCAAGGGTCGGACGTGGTCAACAAGGAGATGTACACGTTCGTCGACCGCAGCGAGCGGTCGCTGACGCTCCGTCCCGAGGGAACGGCGCCCGTCGCGCGCGCGTATGTCGAGCACGGGCTCCACCGCGAGCCGCAACCGGCCAAGACGTACTACGTCGGCCCGATGTTCCGCTACGCCGCGCCGCAGAAGGGCCGCTACCGCGAGTTCTGGCAGATCGGGTTCGAGGCGATGGGCACCGACGACCCGGCGGTGGACGCGGAGCTGATCCAGCTCTTCACGGAGATCGAGCGTCGCGCGAGCCTCTCGCACACACGGCTCGAGCTGAACTCGATCGGCGACCGTGAGTGCCGGCCGGCGTACATCGAGCGGCTGCAGGCGTTCCTCGGCGAGCATCGCGACGCGCTCGACGAGGAGACCCGGCGCCGCGCCGACGTGAGCCCGCTGCGGGTGTTCGACACGAAGAACGAGGCCGTTCGCAGCATCCTCGCCGGCGCGCCCACGATCGGCGACTCACTCTGCGCCTCGTGCCGAGAGCACTTCGCGGAGGTTCGCGGCTTTCTCGACGGGTACGGCGTCGAGTACGAGCTCGTGCCCACGCTCGTTCGCGGCCTCGACTACTACACGCGAACGGTGTTCGAGTTCGTCAACGAGGAGATCGACGCGGCGCAGGCCTCAATCTGCGCCGGCGGGCGCTACGACTATCTGATCGAGGAGATCGGAGGCTCGGCGACGCCCGGCGTCGGCTGGGCGGCCGGCGTCGAGCGCATGACCATGTCGAGCTCCGCCGAGGAGGCGTCGGCGCCGGCCGACCTCTTCGTCGCCTTCGCCGACCGAAGCCGCCGCCGCGAGATTCTCCCCTGGCTGGCGGCGCTGCGCACACGCGGCCTGCACGCCGACACCGACTACGCCGGCCGCTCGCTCAAGGGGCAGCTGACCCAGGCGGGCCGTCTCGGGGCGCGAGCGACGCTCGTGGTCGAGCCCGACGGGCAGGTGCTCCGCCGCCAGGGCGAAGCGGACGTCCCCGTCGCGTCGCTCGCCGAGCTCGCGGAGCTGCTCGGATGAGCTGGCGCGACCGCATGTGCGGGCAGGTCGGGACCGACCAGGTCGGCCAGAAGCTCGCCCTGGCCGGCTGGGTGGACACCCGCCGCGACCACGGCGGGCTCGTGTTCATCGACCTTCGCGATGCGAGCGGGCTCTGCCAGCTCGTGATCAACCCGGAGCGCGCGCCGGAGCCCGCCGCCGCCGCGCACGGCATCCGCAATGAGTTCGTCCTCCGAGCCGAGGGGGAGATCGTCAGGCGCGAGCCGGAGAACGTGAACCCCGACCTGCCGACCGGTGAGGTCGAGCTCCAGGTCGACGAGCTCGAGATCCTCTCGCGGAGCACGCCCCTGCCGTTCCAGCTCGACGAGGAGGGAGTCGACGAGACGCTGCGCCTCCGCTACCGGTGGCTCGACCTGCGCCGCTCGCGGATGCAGCGCAACCTCCGCCTGCGCGCGGGGATGGTCTCGACGATCCGGCGGGTGATGGAGGGCGACGGCTTCCTGGACATCCAGACGCCGATCCTCTTCAAGCCGACCCCGGAGGGCGCGCGCGACTTCGTCGTGCCGAGCCGCCTCCAGCGCGGCCGCTTCTTCGCGCTGCCGCAGTCGCCGCAGATCCTCAAGCAGCTGCTCGTGATCGGCGGCTTCGACCGCTACTACCAGATCGCCATCTGCTTCCGGGACGAGGACCTCCGAGCCGACCGCGTGCAGGAGATCACGCAGCTGGACGTCGAGATGGCGTTCCCCGACCAGGAGTACCTGTTCGCCTTGATGGAGCGCATGTGCGCCGAGGTCTGGAAGGAGGGCGTCGGCGACGAGGTCGAGACGCCGTTCCCGCGTATGACCCACGCCGAGGCGATGGCGCGGTACGGGAGCGACAAGCCCGACCTCCGCTTCGGCCTGGAGATCGAGGACGCGACCGAGGCGACGCGGGGCTCCGAGTTCGGGGTCTTCGCGAATGCGTCGACCGTGCGCTTCATCCGGGTGCCGCAGGCGTTCTCGCGGGCGGAGCTCGACCGGCTCGAGGCTTTCGCGAAGGAATGGGGGGCGAAGGGGCTCGCCTACCTCGTGTTCGCCGAGGACGGGGAGGTGCGCTCCCCGATCGCCAAGTTCCTCTCGGACGAAGAGCTCGCACACTTCCGCTCCGACCCCGGCTCGACCGTGTTCTTCGCCGCGGACGAGCCCGCGCTCGCGGCCCGCGTGCTCGGCGCGCTCCGGCTCCATCTGGGGCGTGAGCTCGGGCTGATCGACGACGAGTCGTGGCGATTCGTCTGGGTCACCGACTTCCCGATGTTCGAATGGGACGAGGACGCGGCGCGGTGGAAGGCCGTGCACCATCCGTTCACGCGGCCCGCGGCGGGCTCCGAGCAGCTCGTCGGCAGCGACCCCGGGGCCGCGACCGCGCTCGCGTACGACCTCATCGTCAACGGCATCGAGATCGGAGGCGGCTCGTTCCGGATCCACGAGCAGGAGCTCCAGGCGGAGGTCTTTGCGGCGCTGCAGCTCTCCGCCGAGGAGCAGCGGCAGAAGTTCGGCTTCCTCCTGGACGCTCTCGCGATGGGCGCACCGCCGCACGGCGGCATCGCCTTCGGCATCGAGCGCATGCTGATGGCGCTCGGTCGCGAGTCCAACCTGCGCGACATGATCGCGTTCCCGAAGAACCAGGCAGGCGTCGACCCGATGAGCGGGGCGCCCTCGGAGGTCGAGGAGGAACTGCTGCGGGAGCTCGGAATTCAGCTGCGTGTCCAGCCGGATTGAGTGCGCCCTAAAGGAACCCTTGCGATCCAGCCGATGAGGAAGGGCATACTTGTGTCGAGCCCGCGGTCAGAACGCGGAGGGGAGGCGTAGCGAACATGTCCACACGAGAACCGGGTCGAGCCCAGCCGGGGTTGACGCCGCTGCCGAAGATCGAGGACCTTCCGGCTTCGACCGACGGCTACGACCGCGCCAAGGTTCAGGAGGCCTTCGACTCCTTCCGGCGCCATGTCACCTCCCTGCAGGCGAACCTGCGGGTGCTCCAGGCAGCGCCCAAGAGCGGGATCACGGAGCCGTCCGGCCACGCCGTGCGCATGGACGCCCTGCACATCGTCCGCGCCGCGGCAGAGTTCGCAGACACGATCGAGCGCGACGCCCAGGACGCAGCCGCCAAGCAGGTCGGCCGTGCCGAGGTCGAGATTCGCGAGAAGCAGATGGAGCTCCAGCAGCACGAGGCCGAGATCGCCCGGATCCGTCAGGAGACCGAGCGCCAGCGCACGGAGATCCTGAGCGCCGCGCGCAAGGAGTCCCGCGAGATCCTCACGAAGTCCAACCGCGACGCGACCGCCGAGCTGCGCGAGGCGGAGGTCAGGGGCAACCGCCTCACCGAGCAGTCGCGCCACCAGGCGACCGAGCTCACGAACTCCGCGCGCGCCGAAGTGGAGCAGACGCTCGACTGGGCCCGCGCCCAGGCCGAATTGATCGTCCAGCGCGCCCGCATGGGCGCCGAGCAGCTCCTGTCGGCCGCCGGCCACGGCGACGCCGCGATCCACGAGGCCGTCGATGCGATCGTCAAGGCCGCCGAGGCCACTGTCGGCCCCCGCGGGCCGCGGAAGTCGCCCGCGGCCGAGCCGGAGGCGACCGAGCCTGACGACGAGCCGGCGCCGGAGCCCGAGGCCGGGGCCGACGAGGACGAGCTCGTGGACGAGTCCACCCAGGACGGGGGGCCGGACGAGGACGAGAGCCCGGCACCGTCGTAGACGGGTTGCCGGCGCCGGAGCGTGCCTGACAGGCGCTCGATCTTCCGCCTTCTCGCGCTCGCGGGCTTCCTCCTGACCGTCGCGCTCGCCCTCTGGCTGGCCGAGCTGCGCCCGCTGGTCGTCATCATCGTGATGGCGATCGCGCTGCTCGTCGCGTGGGCGATCGAGTGGTTCTCATGGCGCCAGGACGTCATGCGCGTCGTGCCGGAGGGGGCCGAGCTCGACGAGGAGCTCGACGCGGCTCCCGCCCCGCCGCCGTTCCTGCCGCCCGCCGCCCCGGTGGAGGCGGCCGAGCCCGAGGCCGATGTCGAGGCGCCCGCCGCTGTTGCCGTGGCCACTTCGTCCCCGGAGCCCGAGTTGCCGATGCTGCCGCCGGCGCCGGTCGCGGAGCCCGCGCCGGTCGCCGAGCCCGAGCCGGAGCCCGAGCGCGAGCCTGCGCCCGAGCCGGAGCCGGTCGCCGAGCCGGTCCCGGTCACGCCCGCGCCCGCACCCGAGCCTCCGCGGCCGCCGCTCGTCCCCGTACCCTCGCCGCCGCCCGTCGAGCCTGCGGCGCCGCCGACGGTCCGGCCCGCGGCCGCCGCGCCCGCGGTGATCGACATGCGCACGCGCGTGACGGCGCAGCCGCGCCGCTGGAATCTCTGGGATCTCGAGCGACGCGCCCGGGAAGAGGCGCAGCGCGATCCACTCCGACACGAGGAGTGGAGCTACCTGTTCGTGCACCTGCGCCAGTTCGCCACGCCCGACGGATCGCTTCCGACCGAGTTCGACGGGCTCGTGCGGGAGTCGTTCGGCGAGCTGCTCGAGCACGCGGGCTGATGAACGCCGCGCTTGTGCGACGGCAAGTCGCACTTGCCGGCGTGGCCCTCGTCGGCGCCCTTGGCGCGATCGCGCTCAGTCAGCTTGGAGACGAGTCGGACGCCGCCGCGCCCCCGCCCGCGGTCGTCGAATGGGAAACCGCCTCGGTCGGGGTGTTCCAGCCGACCGCTGAGCCGACCACGTGCGGCGTCACGGTCACGGAGACCACGATCGGCGTCGCCCATCCGGTGCTGCCGTGCGGCGCGAAGATCCTCGTCGAGCACGAGGGCCGCCGCACCGAGGCCGACGTGATCCAGAGCGGTCCGGTCGCCACCGGCCAGGCCTTCGACCTGTCGCCGGCCCTCGCGCAGGCGCTCGGGGTCAGCGGCGAGGCGACGGTTCGCTGGCGCTTCGCGGAATAGGGCTCAGTGCCGGCGCGCTACTGCGCTAGAGTGCGGGCAGTGCTCGACTCCGTGCGTGGCGACGTGCGCACATGTAGAACCAACACCTACTGAGAGGGAGCTCGCGTCCGGCCCTCGGGTCGGTAGGGCACCCACCTGGCATGGCCAGGTTCCTCACGCACGAGGCTTCATCGGCGGGGTGGAGCACTATTTCTTTCATGGCGACCGAGCAGCTGACCGGAAACGCCGCGCGAGGCGACGACCTCGCGTGGGTCGCACTCACCGTCGTGGGCAACCGCATCGAGAGTGCTCAGGGCGAGGGCGAAGGCGCGGAGCCTCTTTGCGCCGCGGTCAAGGGCCTGACGACGCTCGAGGCCACGGCCGTCTCCGGCGCCCCGCTCGCGCTCGACGCCCTTCACGACGCGCTCGGGCCGGCGGTGCGGGACGCGCCCAACCCCGACCGCGTGGCGGTCGCGATGAGCGGTGGCGTGGACAGCGCAGTCGCCCTTCTCGAAGCGCGGGCCGCCGGCTACGAGCCCGTGGGGGTGACGCTTCGCCTGTGGACGGATCCCGCGGGCCCGAACGGCGAGCGTGCATGCTGCTCGCCGGCCGCGGTCGCCGCCGCGCGGGAGACCTGTCACGCCTTCGGGATCCCGCACGTCACGCTCGACCTGCGCGAGGGATTCCGCCGAGCCGTCGTCGCGCCGTTCGTCGCCGGCTACGAGCGGGGCGAGACGCCCAACCCCTGCGTGCGCTGCAACGGCAGCTTCCGCTTCGCCTCGCTCCTCGCCTTCGGGCGCCGGGTCGGCGCGGCGCGCCTCGCCACCGGGCACTACGCGCGCCTGCGGGAGCACCGCGGCAGGCTGCTGCTCGCGCGCGCCGCCGATCCGGCCAAGGATCAGTCCTACATGCTCGCCCGCCTCGACCCCCGCTATCTGGGCCGGCTCTGGTTCCCGCTCGGTGAGCGGACGAAGGAGGAGACGCGGGCGCAGGCCCGGTCGGCCGGACTCGCGGTCGCCGCCCGCGCCGAGAGCCAGGAGGCCTGCTTTCTCGCCGGCGGGGACTACCGCGACTTTCTCGCCCGCCACGGCCTTGTGCCCGAGGACGGGCCGGTCGTCGACGAGTCGGGCCGGGAGCTCGGCCGGCACGCCGGCTTCTGGCGCTTCACGCCGGGCCAGCGCCGCGGTCTCGGGGTCGCGATCGGAGAGCCCGTGTACGCGCTCGAGACGACGCCGCGGACGAACACCGTCGTCGTCGGCCCGCGCGAGTCGCTGGCCCGGACGAGGGTCGGCGTCAGCTCCGGCCGCCTGTTCGTCCCGGTCGACCGGGTCGAGGCGAAGCTGCGCTACCGCTCGCCGGCTGCGCCTGCACGCGTCGAGGCGGCGGCGCGCGGCTTTCGGCTGACGCTCGACCGTCCGGTCTACGGCGTGGCGACCGGTCAGGCCGCCGTGCTGTACGAGGACGACGCAGTCGTCGGCGCCGGCCTGATCGCGTCCGCCTCCTGAGTACACTGCCGCCGATGCCGTTGGCCTTCGAAGCGATCGACTGGCTCTGGATCGCGCTGAGCGTCTTCTTCGTGCTGGTCGCGATCGGCCTCACGTACCTGCTCGTCCGGCTGGGCAACAGCGTCGGCCAGCTGACGTCGTTCCTGAAGGGCCTCGAGCGCGAGGTGCTGCCGGTGATCAACGAGGCGGGCGGGACCGTGCAGCGCGTCAACGCCCAGCTGGACAAGGCCGACCGCGTCACGGACAGCGCCGTGGACGTCGCCGACAGCGTGGACACAGCCGTGCGGGCCGTGACCATTGCGATCACACGGCCCGTCCAGAAGATCGCCGGCCTGGCGGAGGGCCTCGCCCATGCGGCGTCCTCGCTGCGCTCGCGCAAAAGCCCGCGCCGCGCCTACGAGGCAGGACGCGAGGCGGCCCAGCGGCGCGAGGAGGAGATCGCGGAGGAGCTGCGCGGAGGTGGCGAGAGCGCTGGCTCCTGACGCGATCACGCTCTCGATCCCGCACACGAAGGCGTACCACGGGGTCGCGCGGCTCGTCGTCGGCGGGCTCGCGGCGCGCCTCGATCTCTCGTACGAACACCTCGAAGACCTCCAGCTCGCGCTCGAAAGCGTGCTGGAGCGGGACGGCTATGTCGCCGGCGAGGAGGTCACCGTGCGCCTCGTCGTCGAGCCCGACGCCGTCGCGATGGTGATCGGTCCGCTCGATGTCGCCGAGCTCCGCGCCGATCTCGACCGGACGTCGGACGACGACGACGGCGACGGAATCCCGCTTTCCCGGCTCCTCTCGACGCTGGTCGAGGACGTTGCGCTCGAAGACGTCGACGGCGGACACTGGCTCCGCCTGGAGAAGCGCGTGCCCATGACCCGCCCCGAGCCGCGAGAGCCGGTGTGACCGCCGGAGGGCCACGGACCGACCGCGACCTGCTGCGCCGCTACCACGGAGGTGGCGACCTCGAGGCGCGGCAGGAGCTGATCGAACGGTACTTGCCGCTCGTGCGCTCGCTCGCGCGCAGGTACGCGAACCGCGGCGAGCAGCTCGAGGACCTGGTGCAGGTCGGCTCCATCGGCCTGATCAAGGCGATCGACCGCTTCGACGTCGACCGCGGCGTCGAGCTGACCACCTACGCCACCCCGAACATCATCGGCGAGATCAAGCGCCATTTCCGCGACAAAGGCTGGTCGATCCGCGTCCCGCGCGGCCTCCAGGAGCTCAACGTCCGCCTGTCGCAGCTGCTCGAGCGGCTCACCGTCGAGCTCGAGCGCTCCCCGACCATCCCCGAGCTGGCCAAGGCCGCCGGGGTGACAGAGGAGGAGGTGCTCGAGGCGCTCGAGTCCGGCCAGGCGTACACGACCGTGTCGCTCTCGGCTCCGTCCGGGGCCGGCGAGGACGGGGAGCTGGACCCGCTCGAGTCACTTGGCGAGCTCGAGCACGAGTACGAGGTCAGCGAGGACCGAGCCGTGCTCGCGCCCGGGCTCGACGTCCTCGACGAGCGCGAGCGCCGCATTCTCCACCTGCGCTTCTGGGAGGGCCTGACCCAGTCCCAGATCGCCGCGCAGGTCGGAATCTCGCAGATGCACGTCTCACGGCTGATCCGCCGCTCGCTCGAGAAGGTGCGCGTCGAGATCGGCGCGGGCCGCCAGGCCGAGTAGCCCCGACCTAGAATCGAGGCATGCGCACGTCCGCCGAGCTGCGGGAGGGGTTCCTCTCCTACTTCGAGTCGAAGGGCCACAAGCGGCTGCCCTCCTGGCCGCTGATCCCGCGCGCGGACGACCACTCGACCCTGCTCACGTCGGCGGGGATGCAGCCACAGATGCCCTACTTCCTCGGGCGCGAGCCGCCTCCGGCGCCGCTGACGACGACCGCGCAGAAGTGCTTCCGCACGCCCGACATCGACGAGGTTGGGCTCGACGGCCACCACCTGACCTTCTTCGAGATGCTCGGCAACTTCTCGTTCGGGCAGTACTTCAAGGAGGGCGCGATCGAGCTCGCGACCGAGTTCATCCGCGAGCACCTCGAGATCGACTGGGACCGGATCTGGGCGACCGTGCACGCGGGCGACCCCGCGCTCGGGCTCGGCGAGGACGAGATCTCGATCGAGCTGTGGGAGGCGATCGGACTGCCGCGCCAGCGGATCGTGGAGCTGCCGAGCTCGGAGAACTTCTGGTCTGTCGGCGGGCCGGGACCGTGCGGGCCCGACTCCGAGATCTATTTCGACTGGGGTGAGGAGTACGGCTGCGGCGACCCGGGCTGTGCGCCCGCCTGCCCGCGCTGCGACCGCTTCCTCGAGTTCTGGAACCTCGTCTTCATGGAGTACGAGCTGCACGCGGACCGGACGCTGACGCCGCTCCCCACGCAGAACGTCGACACCGGCCTGGGCGTCGAGCGGCTGGCCGCGATCATGCAGGGCGTCCGCTCGGTCTACGAGACGGACGGCTATCAGGCGATCATGGCCTGGATCGAGGCGGAGAGCGGGGTCGCCTGGGACGCCGACGAGACCGCGACGAAGGCCCACCGCGTGCTTGCCGACCACGGCCGGGGGATGACGTTCCTCGTTGGCGACGGCGTCACGCCTTCGAACGAGGGCCGCGGCTACGTCCTGCGGCGGATCGTGCGCCGCGCCGTGCAGCAGGCGCGCAAGATCGGCCTCGAGGACCTCTGGCGGCTGTCCGACGTGGTCGTCGAGCAGATGGCGCCCTGGTACCCCGAGCTCGCGGAGAACCAGGACCGCATCCGGGAAGTCCTGCGGGGCGAGGAGGAGCGCTTCGCCGAGACGCTCTCGCGCGGGATGCGGCTCTTCGAGGAGGTCGCGGCGAAGGGCGACATCTCGGCCGAGGACGCCTTCGCGCTGACCGCGACCTACGGCTTTCCGGTCGAGCTGACGACCGAGCTCGCGCGCGAGCGCACCCTCGTCGTGGACGAGGAGGGCTTCGAGCGGCTGATGGCGGAGCACCGCGAGATCTCGCGCGCCGGTGCCGACCGCGGCATCGAGCGGGCGGCCGAGTTCGCGCGCTCTGCCGGCTTCACGACGGAGTTCGTCGGCTACGAGAAGCTCGACGTCCTCACCCAGATCGGAGCGCTCGAGCCGCTCGAGGAAGGGCTCTTCCTCGCGAAGCTGCGGGAGTCGCCCTTCTACCCGGAGGGCGGTGGCCAGGTAACCGACGAGGGCTGGATCGAGACGGACGGCGCCCGGGCCGAGCTCGTCTCCGCGTACCGCTTCGGCGACGACCAGGTGCTCGTGCTCGAGGGCGAGGGCTTCGCCTCGGGTGATCGCGTCCGCGCGGTCGTCCCGTGGAAGGCGCGCTTCCCGACGATGGCGAACCACACCGCCACGCACCTCCTCCACCGGGCGCTCCGCGAGGTCCTCGGCGACCACGTCCTCCAGGCCGGCTCGGCCGTGCGGCCGGACAAGCTGCGTTTCGACTTCACGCACGGGCAGGGGCTGACGCCGGAGGAGCGCGAGCGCGTCGAGGTGATCGTGAACCAGCGCATCTTCGAGAACCACGCGGTGCGCGCGTTCCAGACGCCGATCGACGAGGCGCGGAACCTCGGCGCGATGATGCTCTTCGGCGAGAAGTACGGCGACATCGTGCGCGTCGTCGAGGTCGAGGGGTACTCGCGCGAGCTCTGCGGCGGCACGCATGTCCGCGCGACGGCGGAGATCGGGCCGTTCGCGATCCTCTCCGAGGGCTCGGTCGGCTCAGGCGTCCGCCGGATCGAGGCGGTGACGTCGGGCGAGGCCTACGCGCTCCTGCGCAGCCGCGCGCACGACGCCGACGAGCTGCGGGGCGAGCTCGAACGGACACGCAAGGAGGCGAAGCAGAAGCCGGCCAAGGTGGCCGGACCCGAAGTGGTCGACGAGCGGCGGAGCAAGGCGGGCGAGGTCGAGGTCATCGTGATGGAGGTGGCCGAGTCGACGCCCGACGCCCTGCTCGAGCTCTCCGACAGCCTGCGTCAGAAGCACGCGCCCGCCGCCGTGGTGCTCGGTACCCGCGAGGACGGCCGCGTCCACCTCGTCGTCAGCATCGACCGCTCGCTCGAGGAGCGGGGGATCGATGCGGTGCAGGTCGTCCGCCAGGCGGCGGCGCTCGTCGGCGGAGGAGGGGGCGGCCGGCCGACGATGGCCCGCGCCGGAGGCAAGGACCCGGAGAAGCTCGGCGAGGCGCTTGCGGAGGCCGAGAAGGCCCTCTTGGACGCGCTCACCTGACCGGTACGCGCCTGCCCGCAAACCCAGATGCCCGGCCGGTATGCACCGACCGGACATCTAGAATCGCTCCGCGGTGAAGGTGCTCGCACTCGACTACGGCTCGGCACGGACCGGCGTTGCCGTGTCCGACCCGACCGGCACCGTCGCCCGCCCGTTGGAGGTGGTCGAGCGCGCCCGCTCGGATGCCGGCATCGCCCGGATCCTCGAGCTTGCGAAGGCGGAGGAGGTCGAGCGGATCGTCGTCGGCCTCCCGGTGACGCTGCGCGGCGAGCTCGGCCTGCAGGCCGAGGAGACCGAGCGGTTCGTCGAGCGGCTGCAGGCGGCCACCGATCTTCCCATCGAGAGCTTCGACGAGCGTTTCACCACTGCCCTCGCCCGCCAGGCGGGCGAGACACGCGCCGCCGAGGACGCGGTCGCGGCCGCGCACCTCCTCACCGGCTACCTGCAGTGGAAGGCCAGCGCCCGCCCCGCATGAGGACGGACTACCGGCGAAGGCGCGGCGGGGGGCGGCTCGCGGCGCTGCTCGGTGTCGTCGTCGGCTTCGGCCTCGTCGCCGCCATCGGCTGGGCGGTCGTCGGCGAGGGCGTCATCGGCGGGGGCGACTCGGCTGCCGTCGATTCCTCGACCGGCGCGGTCGACACGGCTCCGCCGAAGCCGATCCTCCGCGTCGTCTTCCCCGAGGGTTTTACGCGGAAGGAGATGGCCAGGCGCATCGCCGCGGTCAACAAGATCGCCGAGGAGGAGCGCGGCATCATCCCGGCGCTCGACCCGAAGGCGTACCTGGCCGCCACCGAGCAGACGAAGAACTTGCCGGCGGGCTTCAAGAACGCCGACCCGCCGAACCTGGAGGGCTTCCTCTTCCCGGCGACGTACGACTTCACCGAGGACACGACCTCGCAGCAGCTCGTCGCCGACCAGCTCGAGGCCTTCGAGCACGCCTGGTCGGAGGTGGACATGACCTACGCGCGCTCGAAGAACCTAACGCCGTACGACGTGCTCATCATCGCCTCGATGATCGAGAAGGAGGTGCAGGTCCCGCGCGAGCGCGCTCTCGTCGCCGCGGTCATCTACAACCGCCTCAAGGGGGGCATGCCGCTCGGGATCGACGCGACTATTCGCTACGGCTACGACATCCCGCCGACGCAGGCGATCCTCGAGAGCCAGCTGGAGAACGACCACCCGTACAACACGCGCAAGCGGGTCGGGCTGACGCCGACCCCGATCTCGAACCCGGGGCTCGCGTCGATGCAGGCCGCAGCGCACCCGGCCAAGGTGGACTACCTCTACTTCGTCCGGAAGCCGGACTGCAAGAGCCACTACTTCACGGCGAGCCACGCGAAGTTCGCCGAGTACAGCCGGCAAGGGCTGCAGTGCTGAGCGGGACGACGACGTTCGTCGGCCTCCTCCGCCATCCGCTCAGGGACTCGCTCTCGCCCCGCATGCAGAACGCCGCGTTCGAGGCGGCCGGGCTCGACTGGGCCTACGTCGCGCTCGGCGTCGAGCCGGAGCGGCTCGAGCAGGCGGTGGCCGGGCTCGTCGCGCTCGGCTTCCGCGGGGCGAACGTCACCATCCCGCACAAGACCGGCGTTCTCGCCCATTGCGACGAGCTCGACCCCGTCGCCGAGCGGGCAGGGTCGGTCAACACGCTCGTAATCCGCGAGGGGCGCGTGCTCGGGTCGAGCACGGACGGCCTGGCGGTCACCGACGCGGTGGAGGCGGAGGGGGCGCGGGCGCTCGTCCTGGGCGCCGGCGGAGCGGCGCAGGCGGTCGCGACCGCGCTCGTGGACGCCCGCTGCGCCTCGCTGAGGGTCTCGGCCCGGACCGCGGACCGGGCGCACGCCCTGGCGGCCAGGCTGCGGGGGCTCGCGCCGGGCCGGGACGTCGAGGCCGACGGCGCCTGGCCACCGGCGCGAGGCGACGCCGACCTGGTTCTCAACGCGACCCCGGTTCGCGACGAGCTCCTGCTCGACCTCGACGGCGTGCGGCAGGTAGTCGACATGGCGTACAGGCCGGACGGAGGCGAGACGGCGTTGATCGCGGCCGCCCGCGAGCACGGGTGCGAGCGCGTTGTCGACGGCCTCGACGTCCTCGTCGGGCAGGGCGCCGCGTCGTTCGAGCGCTGGACCGGATCGACGGCGCCGAAAGAGGTGATGGACGCGGCAGTTCGTAGTCTTTCGCCATGACGCTGACGCTGACCACCGCCGGCGAGTCCCACGGACCGGCGCTCGTCGCGATCGTGACCGGGCTGCCGGCGGGCCTTCTGCTCGAGCGGGAGCGGATCGAGGAGGACCTGCGCCGGCGCCAGCAGGGCTACGGGCGCAGCCCGCGCCAGCAGATCGAGACGGACGAGGTCGAGGTGCTCGCGGGCCTCCGTCACGGCCGGACGCTCGGCACCCCGCTCGCGCTCGTCGTCCGCAACCGCGACCACAAGAACTGGACCTGGGGCATGAGCGCGTGGCCGCCCGAGGGCGAGCCGACCGGGAAGGGCAAGGAGGCAGTGACGCTGCCCCGGCCCGGCCATGCCGACCTCGCGGGCGTCATGAAGTACGGCCTCGACGACGTCCGCAACGCCCTCGAGCGCGCGAGCGCGCGGCACACGGCCGCGATCGTCGCCGCCGGCGGCGCGGCGAAGGCGCTGCTGCGCGAGATCGGCGTCGAGATCGGAAGCGCCGTCGTCACCGAGGAGCTGGAGGCGAGGATCGACGCAGCCCGAGTCGAGCGGGACACGGTCGGCGGCGTGGTCGAGGTACGCGCGCGCGGCGTCCCGCCCGGGCTCGGCTCGTACGCGACGAAGGAGGAGCGGCTCGATGCGCGCCTCGCCTGGACGCTGATGGGCATCCAGGCGGTGAAGGGCGTCGAGATCGGCGAGGGCTTCGGGCTCGCCGAGCTGCGCGGCTCGGAGGCCCACGACGAGATCCTGCGCGACGAGGGCGGCTACCGCCGGGAGACGAACCGTGCAGGCGGCATCGAGGCGGGGATCTCGAACGGCGAGGAGATCGTCGTGCGCGCCGGCATGAAGCCGCTCCCGACGCTGATGAAGCCGCTTCGCTCGGCCGACCTCGAGACCGGCGAGCCTGCGAACGCCCTCGTCGAGCGCTCCGACGTCGCCGCCGTCGAGGCGCTCGCTGTCGTCGCCGAGGCCTGCGTTGCCTTCGAGCTCGCACGCGCCGCGAGGGAGAAGTTCGGCGGCGACGCGCTCGAGGACTTCGTGGGCGCCTGGCGGGCGTACGTGGAGCGCATCCCGTGGTCTCCCAGGTAGGGGCGCTCGGGAAGCACCTGGCGCTCGCCGGGTTCATGGGCGCGGGCAAGTCCACGGTCGGCGCACGGGTGGCCGAGCTGACGGCGCGGCCGTTCGTCGACCTCGACGGGCTGATCGAACGGCGTCACGGGCCGATCCCCGAGCTCTTCGCGGGCGGCGAGGCCGAGTTTCGACGCCTCGAGGAACTTACGCTCGCCGAGGTGCTGGCGGGCGATGAGTCTGTGATCGCCCTGGGCGGCGGCGCCGTGCTCTCACCGCTGAGCCGCGAGCGGTTGCGCGCGCACGCCTTCACCGTCTACCTGGACGTGGACGTGGAGACTGCGTGGACGCGCGTGCGCGGCTCGAACCGGCCCCTCGCGCAGCACGAGGAAGACTTCCGCAAGCTCTACGCCTCGCGCCAGGCGATCTACGCCGAGGCGTCGGACGCGGTGGGGGAGCGTCCGGGGGACGTTCTTCTGGCGGCGCTGGGCATTCGCCTGGGTGGCGAGGTCGACGTCGACGGGCCGGTCGAGGTCGTCGCCGACGAGGCCGTGCTCGAGCTGCACCCGCCGCCCGTCGAAGGCCCGCTGCACCGGCTTCCCCAGGGTGAGGCGGCGAAGCGTCTCGACGTGGTCGAGCGGCTCTGGGGCGCCCTGGGACTGGGGCGTGACGGGATGGTCGTTGCCTTCGGCGGCGGCTCGACGACCGACGTGGTCGGTTTCGCCGCTGCAACGTACCTGCGCGGCCTGCCGTGGATGGCGGTGCCGACCACGCTGACGGGCCAGGTAGATGCGGCGATCGGCGGGAAGACCGGCGTCAACACGGCCGAGGGCAAGAACCTCGCCGGCGCCTTCCACTTCCCACGCGCGGTCGTCATCGATCCCCGTCTCCTCGCCACGCTCCCCGAGCGGGAGCGGCGCGCCGGCATGGCCGAGGTGGTCAAGACGGGGCTGCTCGCGGGCCAGGAGGTCTGGACGCTCCCCGAGACCGCCATGATCCACGCCTGCGCCGCCTACAAGGCCGGGATCGTTCTCTCCGATCCCTACGAGACGGAGGGACGCCGGGCCTGGCTGAATCTGGGGCACACATTTGCCCACGCGCTCGAGGCCGGCTCCGGCTACGCCGTCTCGCACGGCGAGGCCGTCGGGCTCGGGCTGCTTGCCGCGCTGCGTCTCTCCGGGCAGCCCACGGACTCCGTCGAGGAGATCCTTCGGCCGGAGCCCGTCGGAGCCGACCTCGACGCCGCCTGGGCCGCTCTCAAGCGTGACAAGAAGGGCGAGGGCGTCTTCGTCCTCCTCGAGGCGCCCGGAAAGCCGGTCGTGACGACGGTCCCGGACGCCGACGCGCGGGCGGCGCTCGAGGCGCTCATCCGCCGCTAGCGCCGGGACAACCGGGCGCGACCGGCGTCTAACTCGACAAGTGGTCTCGGAGAGGGCGCGGCGCCGAGGAGGGACACCCCTTTCGCCCGCCGCGTTCTCCGCCTCGCGAGAGGCGACGAGTAGACTCGCCGGGTGCAGGTGGCCGTCCTGAACGGGGTTAACCTCGACGTCCTCAGCGAGCGGGATCCGGAGCTCTACGGAGGCCTCGGCATCGGCGAGCTCGAGACCCAGATCTATGCCTGGGCGCGCGAGCTCGGCTGCACGGCACGCTGCTTCCAGACCAACCACGAGGGGCAGTTCGTCGAGTGGTGTCACGACGCCAGCCGGTGGGCCGGCGGCCTGATCGTCAACCCGGGCGCCTGGTCGCACTACAGCTACGCGATCCGCGACGCGCTCGAGCTGTGCACCAAGCCGGTCGTGGAGGTCCATCTCTCGAACATCGAAGAGCGCGAGGAGTGGCGCCGGCACTCCGTCATCGCCGACGTCGTCTCTCACCGGATCATCGGCAAGGGCCCCGACGGCTACCAGCAGGCGCTCGCCTACGTCAAGGAGAACACGTGAACGATCGTATCGCTCGGCTCCGCGCCGAGTTCGACGGTCTCGGAGCGTCGGCGTTTCTCGTCACGAAGCCGGTCAACGTCCTCTATCTCACGGGCTTCGACAGCTCGAACGCGGCGCTCCTCGTCGGGCGCGAGCGGGTCGTCGTGGCCACAGACGGCCGCTACTTCGAGGCCGCCGAGGCGCTCGAGGGCGCAGCGGCCGTGCTCGCCGAGCGGGATCTGCTCAGCTGGGTCGGCGCCCGGCTGGGTGAGCTCGCCGACGCACCTGTGGCCTTCGAGGCCGACCATGTCACGGTCGCCGCGTACGAGTCCCTCACCCAAGGCGGCACGCAGCTCGTGCCGACCACGGGCGTCGTCACCGGGCTGCGGGCCGTCAAGGACGAAGCCGAGCTCGACGCGATCCGCCGCGCGGCGAGGATCACCGACGCCGCCTACGAGAGGCTCGCGCGCGAGGAGCTCGTCGGCCGCACCGAAGCGGAGGTCGCCTGGTGGATGGAGCGCGCCCTGCGCGATGAGGGCGCAGACGGGCTCGCATTCCCGGTGGTCGTCGGCGCCGGCCCGAACGCGGCACGCCCACATCACCATCCGGGCGGCCGCAAGATCGAGGCGGGCGAGACGGTGATCGTCGACTCCGGGGCGCAGGTGGGCGGCTACTGCGCCGATTGCACCCGCACCTTCGCGACCGGGCCGTTGCCCGACAGCCTGCGCCGCGCCTATGCGCTCTGCCGGTCGGCCCAGGAGAGCTCGCTCAGAGCGGTTCGCGCGGGTGCGAATGGCTCCGAGTTGGATGCGATAGCACGAAGCGAGATCGAGCAGTCGGGCCTCGCGCCGGTCCTGCACGGGCTCGGACACGGCGTCGGCCTGGAGGTGCACGAGCAACCGGTGCTGCGGCCCACGTCGACGGACACGCTCGTTGCGCGGAACGTCGTCACGGTGGAGCCGGGCGTCTACCTCAGCGGCGAGGGCGGTGTCCGCATCGAGGACCTCGTCGTCGTGGGGGAAAACGGCCCCGAGGTGCTCTCGAGCTTCACGAAGGACCTGCTGACGCTCAACTGAGCCCCCCGCCAGGCGGCGCCGCCTGCGCCTGACCCGCGCGGCCCCTGGCTTGATGCTCGCGTCCCAGGCTCGGGGCGGCGCCACGCGGCGGGACACTAAACTGTCCCGCCGTGGCCGAGACGGTCTCCACGAACCAGTTCAAGAACGGCATGCACGTCGAGCTCGACGGGCAGGTGTGGCGCATCGTCGAGTTCCAGCACGTCAAGCCGGGCAAGGGCGGCGCGTTCGTGCGGACGAAGCTGAAGAGCATCGGCACCGGGGCGGTCGTCGACAAGACGTTCCGTGCGGGCGAGAAGATGCCGCGCATCCGCACGGAGACGAAGAACGTGCAGTACCTCTACGACTCCGGTGACGATGTCGTCTTCATGGACGAGGAGACCTTCGAGCAGCTGACGCTGCCGCGGGGGGACGTGGCCGAGGAGCTCGACTTCCTGCAGCCCTCGTCCACGGTGCAGATCCTCGTCGTCGACGGGAGCCCGTCCGGCGTGCAGCTCCCGGTGTCGGTCGAGCTGGCTGTCGCCGAGACGGAGCCCGGCGTCCGCGGCGACACGGTCTCGAACGTGACGAAGCCGGCGACGCTCGAGACGGGCGCCGTCGTGCAGGTGCCGCTCTTCGTCAACGTGGGCGATCGCATCAAGGTCGACACCCGCGAGCGCCGCTACATCTCCCGGGCGTAGAGGGAACATCATTCCGCAGCTCGTCGACACGACGATCCGGCTTCTCTCGCAGGAGCCGCTCGCCGACCGAGTCTCCGCGGCGGGGCTGTACGAGCTCGCTGCGGAGCTCGACAAGGCCGGCTTCGCGTGCCTCGAGATCTCCGGCGGAGGCTGCTTCGACAGCGCCGTCCGCCGCGGCGTCGAGAGCCCGTGGGAGCGGATCCGGTCGATTCGCGCGCGCTGCTCGACGCCGCTCGGCATGGCCCTGCGCGGCCGCTTCCTCGTCGGCGCCCGGCCGGTGTCGGCCGACATCGTCCGCCGCTTCGTGGCGAGCGCCGCGGGCAGCGGCATCGACGTCTTCCGACTCCACGACCCGCTCAACGACCTCGCGAATCTCCGTGAGGCCGCCGACGCGATTCGGGACGCCGGGAAGGAGCTCTCCGTGGGTCTCGTACACAGCCCGGGCCCGACCGGCGAGCCGGACGTGCTGCTCGAACGCGCGCACCAGCTGGCCGAGCTTGGCGCCTCGCGGGTGCTGATCCACGACCCCGCCAGCTCGCTCGACCCGGCGAAGGCCCGCGAGCTCGTAGAGCGCGTGGGCGAGGCCAGCGGCCTGCCCGTCGGCCTCCACTGCCAGGGCGCCGGGGGCGTTGGCCTCGCGGCCGCGATCGAGGCCGTGCGCGCGGGGGCGGAGCGGATCGCGGTCGCGCTCTACCCGATCGCGCTCTCGCTCCACCGCGTCTCCGCCGAGGCGCTGACGCAGTCGCTCGCCGGGGTCGGGCTGGACACCGGCGTCGACCTCGATCGACTCTGGCGCTGCTCCGAGCTCGTGGACGTCGCGCTGGGGGACGAGCCGGTGCCGCCGCTGTCTCCCCGCGTGGCCGTTCGTGCGGCCGAGCACTCGCTCCCGGCGGGACTGGTCGCCGAGCTCGAGGCGAGGCTGCGCGAGAACGCGTCGGCCGACCGCCTCGACGAGGTGCTCGAGGAGCTGACAACCATCCGCCGCGAGTGCGGCTGGCCGCCGCTGGCGTCGCCGATCGGGCAGGTGCTCGGCTCGCAGGCGCTTTTGCACGTGCTCTCCGCGCAGCGCTGGCGCTTCGTGGTCGACGAGCTCCGTGACCTGGTCGAGGGGCGCTACGGCACCCCGCCGGCCGAGATCGACGCGACCGTCCAGCGAGCCGTGCAGCTGCTCGGCGACGGCCTGGACGAGCCGGCCGAGCCGGAGGCGCTCGACGAGCTCCGCGAGGACGCCGAGGGGCTGGCGGCGAGCGAGGAGGAGCTGCTCCTGCTCGCGCTCTACGGCGACGAGGCGGAGCCGCTGCTCCGCTCGGTGCGGTCGCGAGGGCGCCGGGACGACTCGGAGACGGCCGGGCTGGCGCCCGGCGAGGCGGAGCGGCTGCGGGAGATCATCAGGGTCGTCCAGGAGTCCGGCATCGGCGAGGTGACGATCGAGGAAGGGGAGTTGCGCGTCACCGTGCGTCGCAGCGACGAACGGGAGATCCCGATGGTGCCGGTCGCGATCACCGCGCCGGTGCACGAGGAGCCCGATGGAGCCGTCGAGCCGCTGCCGAACGACGTCATCCGCGTCGAGTCGCCGATGGTCGGCACCTTCTACCGGGCGCCCCAGCCGGGCGCGCCGGCGTTCGTCGAGGAGGGCGACACCGTCGAGCTTGGGCAGACGCTCTGCATCCTCGAGGCGATGAAGCTCATGAACGAGGTGAAGTCCGACTCCGAGGGAATCGTCCGGCGCATCTGCGTCGAGAACGCCGCGCCGGTCCAGTACGGCGACCTCCTCTTCGAGCTCGAGCCGTTGAACGGCCGACCGCTCGACGCCCTCTAGTGACCGCTCCGTCGGCCCTTAATGAATTGGGGCACCCCTCCCTCCACCCGCTTTCGAGCGTAACGACGAAAAGCGCACGCGTGGCGCGCGGATCGTGCCGGAAGGCGTTGCGAACCGTGACGACTCACGCACGGCGGCGCCGGTGTTCGACCGCGTCCTGATCGCCAACCGGGGCGAGGTTGCGGTCCGGGTCATCCGCGCCTGCCACGAGCTCGGGATCGAGGCCGTCGCCGTCTACTCGACCGCAGACCGCGACTCGCTGCACGTCCGGCTCGCCGACCGCGCCGTGCACATCGGGCCGGCGCCCGCGGCGCAGAGCTACCTCAACATCCCGTCCCTGGTCGCCGCAGCCACGACCACCGGGTGCGACGCCGTCCACCCGGGGTGGGGCTTCCTCGCCGAGAGGGCCGAGTTCGCCGCGGCGTGCGAGGACAACGACGTCGTGTTCGTCGGCCCGCGCCCGGAGTCGATCGAGATCATGGGAGACAAGATCCGCGCGAAGCAGGCGGCCGCGGACGCCGGGCTCCCGCTGGTCCCCGGCTCGAACGGCGCCGCGACCCTCGACCAGGCCCGCGCGCTGGCTGCGGAGGTGGGTTTCCCGCTCCTGCTTGAAGGCGGCGGCCGGGGGCGGCGGCCGTGGCATGCGCCTCGTGAGCGATCCCGACGAGCTCGAGGGCGCCTTCCAGACCGCGGCGGCCGAGGCCGAGGCCGCCTTTTCCGACGGCTCGCTCTACGTCGAGCGCGCGATCATCGGCGCTCGGCATGTCGAGATCCAGGTGCTGGGCGACGGCGACGGGGCGGTCCTGACCCTCGGCGAGCGCGACTGCTCCATCCAGCGCCGCCACCAGAAGCTCGTCGAGGAAGGCCCGTCGCCCGCCGTCGGCCCGGAGCTGCGCGCGGCGATGGAGGACGCCGGCCGGCGTGTCACCGAGGCCCTCCGTTACCGGGGCGCAGGGACGATCGAATTCCTCCTCGACGCGGACGGGGGGTTCTACTTCATCGAGATGAACACGCGGCTCCAGGTCGAGCACCCGGTCACCGAGCTGATCACCGGGATCGACCTCGCGCAGGCCCAGCTCCGGGTCGCGGCCGGCGAAGGCCTGCCGCAGACGGGTCGCGCCGAGCTGCGCGGTCACTCGATCGAGCTCCGCATCAACGCCGAGGACCCGTCCCGCGACTTCCTGCCGGCACCCGGGACGGTGACGCGCTTCCGGCCGCCGCTCGGCCCGGGCGTCCGCGTCGACACCCACGTCGTCGAGGGGTACGAGATCCCGCCGTTCTACGACTCCCTCGTCGCCAAGGTGCTCGTCTGGGCCGAGGATCGGCCGGCGGCGGTCCGCCGCGCCCGGCGGGCACTGACAGAATTCGAGCTCGAGGGAGTCCCCACGACGAGAGAGCTGGCGATCGACATCCTGGAGAGCGAGACGTTCACGAGCGGGACCTACACGACCGCTTTCATCGCCGAGGCGGCGCCCTCCTTCCGGTCGCTCTCGCCGGAGGATCGGTGAGCAGCCGCCGCGCAGCCCGGCGGACGGCGCTCGAGCTCCTCTACCAATGGGATCTCACCGGCCAGCCGCTCGCCAGCCTGCACGACGGGGACGTCGACCCGTTCGCGCTCGAGCTCGCCGAGGGCGTGGCCGCGAACGCGGAAGAGCTCGACCGGCGCATCACGGCGGCCTCCGACGAGTGGCCCGCAGACCGGCTCGGAGTCGTCGAGCGCAACATCGTCCGCACGGGGCTGTTCGAGCTCGAGCGCGGCGACGTGCCCGTCGAGGTGGCGATCGACGAGGCCGTCACTCTGGCCAAGCGCTACGCCAGCGAGGACGCCGGGCGACTCGTCAACGGCATCCTCGGGCGGGTCGTGCGGGAGGCGCAGCAGACGTGAGCGAGCCGGACGCAGTCCAGCGCCTGCAGGACCTGCTCGAGAAGGTCGAGGCCGCCAGGGCCGAGCTCGAGGCGACCGACGACCCCGAGCGGGCCGTCCAGGTCCTCCAGGAGCTCGCCGACCTGGCCAAGGAGGTGCAGGCGGAGGTGGAGCGTGCGCGCAGGGAGGCCGATGCATCGGCCTGACGACCTGCGCGAGCTCACCGAGGGCTTCCTCGCCGAGCTGCCCTTCGCGGACGAGCTGGGGCGGCTCGAGGAGGCGCTGCGCTACTCGCTGCTCGGCGGCGGCAAGCGCATTCGGCCGGTGCTTTGCCTGGCGACGGGCGAGGCGCTCGGGCGTGACCCGTCCGAGCTCCTGCCGGCCGGGTGTTCGCTCGAGCTCGTGCACACCTTCAGCCTCGTCCACGACGACCTGCCGGCGCTCGACGACGATGACCTGCGCCGCGGCCAGCCCAGCTCTCACGTCCGCTTCGGCGAGGACGTCGCCATTCTCGCTGGGGACGCGCTGCTCGCCGAGGCTTTCCGGCTGGCGCTGCGCTACCCGTCGCCCGCAGTCGCGCGCGAGCTGGCCGACGCGACGCTCGGGATGATCGGCGGCCAGTACCTCGACGTGACCATCGACGGCGGGCTCGACGCCGACGGGCTGCGGCGGCTGCACGCCTTGAAGACCGGCCGGCTCCTTCGCGCCGGCGTCACGACCGCGACGGCCGTGGCGGGTCTCTCGGCAGAGGACGAAGCGCCCTGGCGCGCGTTCGGCGACGAGCTCGGCGTCCTCTTCCAGATCGTCGACGACATCCTCGATGCCACCGGCACCGCCGAGGAGCTGGGCAAGACCCCGGGCAAGGACGAGGCCGCCGGCAAGGTCACGTACGTCTCGCTGCATGGGCTCGACCAGGCGCGCGAGCTCGCCGACGAGGCGCGGGCGCGGGTCAACGAGCGGCTCGAGAGCCTTCCGGCCGACACGACCGTGCTCGCCGAGATCGTCGCGACCATCCGTGATCGGCAGAGCTGACCGGTGCTACATCGTCAGAGCCCCGACGGAACGATCCTGATCGGCCAGCCGGCGCACGCGTGGGTCTCCGGGCAGCTCGCCCGCGCGTGGGCGGAGCCCTTCGAGCCCAGAGACGAGGTCTGCCTCGCGGCCGAGCAGCACGACATCGCCTGGATCGGCTGGGAGCGCTCGCCCGAGCGTGATCCCGAGACCGGGCTTCCCTACACGTTCTCGGCGCTGCCCCGGCTGCGGCGCCTCGAGCTCTGGTCCGGGGCCGCGGCGCAGCTGTTGCCGCAGTCGCGCTACGCGGCCCTCCTCGTCTCGCTCCACGGCACGTTGCTGGTCGAGCGGTTCCCGCCCGGCGGGGACGAGGATGTCCGGCGCGCGCTTGCCGACTACCTCGAGCGCGAGCGCGACTTCCAGGCGCGGGTGACCGAATCGTTGCGCGGGGATCCGCGCTACGGCGCTCATTCGACCGTCGAGGCGGTGGAGCGCAACCGCGAGCTGATCTTCACGTGGGACGGGCTCTCGCTGGCGCTCCTGCACGGCGTCGTGGAGGAACGGACCGCAGTCGGCCACACGCTGCGCCCGGTCGACGGTGACCCCACCCGGGTCACGGTCGACCCGTGGCCTTTCCGCGAGGACGACGCCGCCCTCGTCTGCGAGGGTCGTGTCGTCCGCGGGGCATTCGCCGACGAACGGGAACTGCGCCGTGGCCTCGCCAGGGCGCCCTGGGCGACGATCGAGACGAGACTCGCCCCGGCATGAGGACGCACTTCCGCGACACTTCGCCCGGGGATTGGCGGGGTACGCTCTCGCTATGAGCGCCAAGAAGCGCCTGGATGTGCTGCTCGTCGAGCGCGGGCTGGCCGACACGCGCTCGCAGGCGCAGGCGCTCGTATTGGCCGGGCGTGTCAAGGGCCACTCCAAGGCCGGCGAGCAGATCGACGAGGCGGCCCAGCTCGAGGTCGTCGCCGGCGCGCGGTTCGTCTCCCGCGGCGGTGAGAAGCTCGCGGCGGCGCTCGAGCAGCTCGAAGTCGATGTGAGCGGCGAGGACGTGCTCGACGTGGGCGCCTCCACGGGCGGCTTCACCGACTGCCTGCTCCAGGCCGGGGCGGCACGGGTGATCGCGCTCGACGTCGGGTACGGGCAGCTTCATCCGAAGCTGCGGGAGGACCCGCGCGTGACCGTCCTCGAGCGCACGAACGTCCGTGACCTCCGCTGCGACGACCTCCCGTACCGTCCAACCTTCCTCGTCGCCGACGTTTCCTTCATCGGCCTCGCCAAGGCCTTTCCACCCGCACTGGCCTGTGCGGCGGCCGGGTGGCGCGCGCTCGCGCTCGTGAAGCCGCAATTCGAGGCCGGCCCAGCCGACGTGGGCAAGGGCGGAGTCGTCCGCGATCCCGAGGTGCATCGCCGTGTCGTCGACGACGTGGTCGCGCGCGCTCCCGAGTGGGGTGCGCGGGTGCTCGGCGTCGCCGAGTCCCCGATCCGCGGGCCGAAGGGCAACCGCGAGTTCTTCGTCTCCCTCGCCGACGCGGAGGCTGCCGCCTGAACGAGCGCATCCGCAGGATCGGGATCATCGCCACGGAGGGCCGCCCCGACGCCGTCGACCCCGCTGTCGAGCGGGTCGAGCAGGCCGCGCGCGCCGCGGGCGTCGAGATCGGAGCCTTCGAGGACGGCGACCTCGACCTCCTCGTCGTCCTCGGCGGCGACGGCACCATGCTGCGCGCGCTGCGCGCGACCCTTGGGAGCGGGATCCCGGTCTTCGGGGTCAACTTCGGGCGGGTCGGCTTCCTGACGACGGTGGACGGCGACCAGCTGGACACCGCGCTCGAGCGCGCCCTCGCCGGTGACCTGCGGGTGGTCGACCTCTGCACGCTCGTTGCGAGCTTCGACGGAGAGACGCACGCGGCGGTGAACGACGTCGTCGTCACGAGCTCGAAGCCCGGGCGGATGGTGCAGCTCGGCTGGGAGGTCGCCGGCGAGGATCTCGGCAACCAGCCGTGCGACGGGATGATCTGCTGCACGCCCTCCGGCTCGACCGCCTACAACCTCTCGAACGGCGGTCCCGTGCTCATGTGGGGCCTGGACGCGATGGTGATGACCTTCGTGGCGCCGCACTCCCTCCGGGCCCGTGCCCTCGTCGTCCCGAGAGGGCTCGACCTGAAGATCGCCAACCGGACGAAGGAGCTGCCCGTGACCGTCCTCGTCGACGGGAACGCAGTCGGCGAGCTGAGGCGCGACGAGGAGATCCGTGTCGTCCTCGGCCCGGACAGCTGCCGGCTGGCGATGCTCCCCGAGGTGACGTTCTTCACCCGCTACCACGAGGTCTTCCCCTAGTGCCCCTCCAGGCACTCCTCACCTGCCTCTGCCCCGCGATCACGCGGCTTGCTCCTCGCGACGCAGAACCGAGGCAGCAGTACTCGGAGTGGCACTACTAGTGCTTCGGCGCCTTCGCATCGAGAGCTTCGTCCTCATCCGCGAGGCCGACCTCGCCTTCGCGCCCGGTCTCAACGCGGTCACCGGCGAGACCGGCGCGGGCAAGACGATCCTGGCCCAGGCCGTCGGGCTCCTGCTCGGGGCGCCCGGCGATGCGGGCTATCTCGGCCCAGGTGCCGAGGAGGCCTACGTCGAGGCGGAGCTGGACCTCCCGGAGGGGATCCTCGACGACCCCGAGCTCGAGTCGATCGCCGAGCTGCGGCCCGCCGGGGAGGAAGGCCTCGTCGCCGCGCGCCGTGTCTTCGCCGACGGGCGGACGCGCGCGTACGCGTGGGGCCGGGCCGTTCCGCGCGAGGACCTCGCGACGCTCGTCGACCGCCTGCTCGCCATGTCCGGCCAGTTCGAGCAGCGCCGGCTGGCGCGGCCCGCCCACCAGCTCGACGTGCTCGACGCGTTCGTCGGCGAGGAACAGCTTCGCCGCCGTGCGGAGCTGCGGAGCTCCTGGCGGGAGCTGACCGCCGCGCGACGCCGTCGGGAGGAGCTCGCCGGGGCGGCCGCAGGTCGCACGCACCGGCTCGAGGAGCTGGCCGAGCTCGTTACGCGAACGGAGGGCATGGAGCCCGGGGACGAGGAGGCGCTCCTCGCCGCCCGGGAGCGTCTCCGGCACGTCACGGAGCTCGCCGACGCCGCCTCGGCGGCGGCCGAGGCGCTCGACCCCGACCAGTCCGACTCGGCCGGGGCGGCCGAGCGGGTGGCCGAGGCCGCGCACGCCCTGGAGGCCGTCGCGCGGCTCGCTCCCGAGCTGGGCGAGATCGGCGCCGACCTGGGCGAGGCCGAGATCCGCATCCGCGACGGCGCCTCCGCGCTGCGCGCGTTCCTCGCCTCGCTGGAGGCCGAGCCGGGCCGCCTCGAGGGCGTCGAGTCCGAGCTCGAGCGAATCGCCGACGCGCGCCGCCGTTTCGGCGCGGCCGACACGGACGAGCTGCTCGCGCGCGCCGCGGCTGCACGGAGCGAGCTGGACGACGTAGAGGCGGGCGTCGACCCGCTCGACGCCGCCGAGCGTGCAGTCGTGGAGGTCGAGGCCCGGGCCGACGAGCTCGCCGCGGCGCTCGCGCAGGCCCGCGCGAAGGCATCGACGGCGTTCGCCGACGCGGTGGCCGGCGAGCTGCACGGGCTCGGCATGGGCGACGGCGAGTTCCGGGTGGAGCTCGCCGAGCGCGAGCTCGGCCCGACCGGGCGCGACGCCGTCTCGTTCCTCGTGCGCCCGAACCCGGGGCTGCCGCTCGCGCCTGCCGCCGAGACCGCCTCCGGCGGCGAGCTCTCGCGGATCGCGCTCGCCCTGCGCGCGGTCGCGCACGCCTCGGCGGGCGAGCCCACGATCGTCTTCGACGAGATCGACGCGGGCATCGGCGGCACAACCGCGCACGCGGTCGCTGACGCTCTTGCGCGCCTGGCTGGGAGCGCGCAGCTCCTGACGATCACGCACCTCCCGCAGATCGCGAGCGCGGCCGACGCCCACTTCCGCGTCGAGAAGGTGCCGGGCGACCCGACGCACACGCAGATCGAGAGGCTTTCGGACGACGAGCGGAGGGAAGAACTGGAACGTATGCTGGGCGGAGCCGAGTTTCTCTCCACGGTACGGCGCAGTTGACCTTCGTCGAGTTCACGGGGACCGCGAAGCTGGACAAGCGGACGAAGCGCCTCGTCAAGCGCCTCGGCCCCGACGACATCGCCATCATCGACCACCCGAACCTCGACCGCATCTCGGCCGAGGAGCTTCTGGAGAGCGGAGTGCGGGTCGTCGTCAACGTTTCGCCCTCCTCGACCGGGGCCTACCCGAACGCCGGCCCGCTCGCCCTCGTCGAGGGCGGCGTCTGCCTGATCGACGCGCCGGGCGCCGAACTCTTCGAGGAGGTGAAGGACGGCGAGGCCCTCGTCATCCGGGGCTCGAGCCTCTTCCGCAACGGCTCGCGTCTGGCCGCCGGTCGCGAGCGCGCGGCCGATGAGCTCGCCGACGAGCTCGCCGAGCAGCGCACGCGGGTGAGCGAGGCGCTCGAGAGCTTCGCCGAGAACACCCTTCGCCACCTGCGCGAAGAGACGGCGATCCTCTCCGAGGGCCTGCAGATGCCGCAGCTGCGAACGAGCTTCCGCGACCGGCACGCGCTCGTGGTCGCGCGGAGTGCCGAAACGAAGCGCGACCTCCAGATCGTCGGCCCGTACATCGGCGACTTCAAGCCGGTCCTGATCGGCGTCGACGGGGGCGCCGACGCGCTCGTCTCCGCCGGCTACAAGCCCGACGTGATCGTCGGGGACATGGACTCCGTCTCGGATCGCACGCTGCAGTCGGGCGCGGAGCTGGTGGTGCACGCGTACGCCGACGGCCGCGCGCCGGGGCGGAGCCGGCTCGACCGACTCGGCCTGCCCTCGACGGTGCTGCCGACGCCCGGGATCTCCGAGGACGCGGCGATGCTGCTCGCGTTCGAGAAGGGCGCCGAGCTGATCGTCGCTGTCGGCACCCGTTTCAACCTGATCGAGTTCCTCGAGCGCAACCGGGCGGGCATGTCCTCGACCTTTCTCACCCGCCTGAAGGTGGGGGAGAAGCTCGTTGACGCCCGCGGCGTCTCGCGACTCTTCCGGCCCCGGGTCGGCATCGGCATGGTGCTCGCCTTCACGCTCGCCTCGGTCGCGGTCATCGCAGCGGTGCTGATCGCCTCGCCCGAGCTGCGGGACCTCGTCTCGACGCTCGTCGAACGTCTCCGGTCGCTCCTCGGGCTCGAATGAGCCACTTCGAGGCGACGGGCGAGCTCCAGTCCGACCGCCGCGACGTCTGGGCGTTGGTCGCCGAGCCCTATCACCTCCCGGACTGGTGGCCGGCCTACACCGGCGTGAAGCCCGATGGCCGCGGCGTGGCCGAGAACGCGCGCTGGGAGGTCGTCCGCGCCTCCTCGCCCGGCTTCCTGCGCAAGCCGGAGGGCGAGGGGCTGATCGTGCTCACCCGCGTGCTCGAGGGCTGGGAGCTGAGCTGGCACGACGTCAGGCAGACGATCGACGCGGGCGTGCGGCTCGACAACGCCGGTACCGGGCGCACCCGCGCCACGACCTACGTCTCCGGCGCGTGGCACCGGCTCGTCCTCGAGGGAGCGCGCGGCCTCCCGCAGCGTGCCCTCACGCGCCTGCGCGACCTCTGCCAGACGGCCGCGACGCTCTCTGACTAGGCTGAGCGGGTGTTCGGCCTCCGGTACCACGTGGCCTCGCTGGCCGCTGTCTTCGTCGCGCTCGCGGTCGGGCTTCTCCTCGGGGTGGCTGTTTCGAGCAAGGTCACGGACGCCGGCGAGGACATCGAGCTCCAGAACGTCAAGGCCGAAAACGAGAACCTTCAGGCTGAGCTGGACGCCGCACGCGCCGCGGCCCAGGCCGCAACCGAGCAGGGCCAGGGCTCCGAGGAGCTCTTCGCGCGCTCCTACCTGACCCTGATGGACGGCCGCCTCGAAGGGAAGAACGTCGCGGTCGTCTTCCTCGGCCCGGCGGACGGTGGGCTGCGCGCCGACGTGGAGGGCGCGCTCGCGGATGCCGACGGCGGCGCGCCGGCGCGCGTCATCGCCCTCGACGTCCCGATCGACCCTGCCGAGCTCGGCGCCGCGCTCGAGAGCGACGAGGTGCTCGCCGGCTACGTCGACGACGAGGGCGACTTCTCCGACCTCGGCCGCGACCTCGGCCGCGAGCTCGTCGAGGGCGACGAGACGATCTGGAGCGTGCTCCAGTCACAGCTCGTCGAGGAGCAGTCGGGCTCGTCCTCGGTCCCCATCGACGCAGTGGTCGTCGCCACCACCTGGACGCCGCCGGAGGACGGCGAGGGGGCCGAGGAAACGCAGGCGACCTCGTCGCTGATGGAGGGCCTCGTCAGCGGGCTGGACAGCGCAGGAGTGCCGATCGTCGGCGTGGCCGGGGCCGATGACCCGGCCGCCGTGCTCGAGGCCTACCGGGACCAGGGCATCTCCAGCGTGGACGACATCGACGTCTCCGCCGGGCGCCTGGCCCTCGCGCTCCTCCTCGCAGGGGGCAACCCGGGCCACTACGGCTTCGGTGACGGCGCAACGGACGGCGTCGTCCCGCCGATCGAGCCCGTCACGACCGAGGGTGAGTAGCTCGGCCGAGGGCCTGACGATCCTCGTCCCGGCGCGGAACGAGGAGGAGCGCATCGGCGAGACGGTGGCCGCCCTGCGCAGCGACTTCCCCGACGCCGAGGTGATCGTCGTCGACGGGCGCTCCGGCGACCGGACGGCCGAGCGTGCGGAGGCAGCCGGGGCGCTCGTGCTCCGGGTCGAGCGGCTGGGGAAGGGGGAGGCGCTGTCCGCCGGCGAGCGTTCCGCGGCGCCGGGGCCCCTGCTCCTGGCCGACGCGGACTCTGCGCGGCTCGCTGCGCCCGCTCGCCGAGAGCGACGCCGATCTCGCGGTCGCCGCCTTCCGACGCCGGGTCGGGGGCGGTTTCGGGATCGCGAAGCGTGTAGGCCGGGAGCTCGTGCGCCTGCGCACCGGCACGGCGCCGCGCGAGCCGCTCTCGGGGCAGCGGCTCGTCGGCCCGCGCGCGCGGGCCGCCTGCTTCCCGCTCGCCTCGGGCTTCGGCGCAGAGGTTCGGATGACCATCGACGCGCTCGAGGCCGGCCTGTCCTTTGAGGAGATCGAGCTCGATCTCGACCACCGGGCCACGGGCCGCGACGCCGCCGGCTTCCTCCACAGGGGGCGCCAGCTCCTCGACGCCGTCCTCGCCGCCGGGCCGCTCGGGGTCAACCATCGCGGCCTTCGCCTGCCCCTGGTCGGCTGGACGACGGCCAACCAGAGCGACCCGGGTGTCACCCTCGTCATGCTCCTTGGCTTCCTCGACGATGCGCTGAGCGGTGGCGAGCGCGGCTTCCGGGAGCACCTACGCGCGCGGCGTACGACCGGGTCCTCAAGGCGGTCGGGATCCCGCTGGTCGGCCTGTGGCGCACGCGGAGCCTGAGCGGGGCGCTGCTCGTCGCCCTCTCCGCGAACTTCCTCAACCAGCTGGACACCAAGCCCGGCCGCTGCCTGAAGGCGTATCTCCTCGCTGCGGTACCGCTGCGCGCGCCGCTGGGCCGGGCCGTCCTCCTGCTCCCCTACGATCTCGCGGAGAGGACGATGCTGGGGGATGCGGGATCGAATGCGCTCGGAGCCATGCTAGGCTTGAAGTCCGTGGGCCGCTTCCACGGATTTTCTCGTTGGGCCGCGATCGGAACGCTCGCAGGCCTCAACCTCCTCGGAGAGCGCACGTCCGTCGGCCGCCTGATCGAGCGGACGCCCGGCCTGCGTGAGCTCGACCGCCTCGGGAGGCCGCGATGAGAGAGCGGCCGACGAAGTACGTCTTCGTGACGGGCGGCGTCGTCTCGTCGCTCGGCAAGGGCATCAGCGCCGCCTCCCTCGGCCGGCTGCTGAAGGCCCGCGGCCTGCGAGTGCAGGTGCAGAAGTTCGACCCGTACATCAACGTCGATCCGGGGACGATGAGCCCGTTCCAGCACGGCGAGGTCTTCGTCACCGAGGACGGCGCCGAGACCGACCTGGACATCGGCCACTACGAACGCTTCGTCGACGAGAACCTGGGCCGCAACGCGAACCACACCTCCGGGTCGATCTGGTACGCGGTCATCCGCAAGGAGCGCAAGGGCGAGTACCTCGGCTCAACCGTTCAGGTGATCCCGCACATTACGAACGAGATCAAGGCGCGGATCCGCCGCGTCGCCGACGTCAGCGACACCGACGTGGTCATCTCCGAGATCGGCGGCACGGTCGGCGACATCGAGTCGCTCCCGTTCCTCGAGGCGATCCGCCAGTTCCGCCGCGAGGTCGGCCCCGAAAACGTCGTCTACCTCCACGTCACTTTCGTCCCGTTCATCGAGACCGCCGGCGAGCTGAAGACGAAGCCGACGCAGCACTCCGTCAACGAGTTGCGCCGCATCGGTATCCACCCCGACGTCGTCATCTGCCGCTCCAAGGACCACCTCTCACGCGAGATCCGCGAGAAGATCGCGCTCTTCGCCGACGTCGATCCGGGCGCCGTCATCGCCAACGAGGACGTGAGCGATGTCTACCTCGTGCCCCAGGCACTGCGGGAGGAGGGGCTCGACGCGCTGGTGATTCGCAAGCTCGGCCTGCCCGACGTCGAGCCCGAGCTGGGGGAATGGGACGAGCTCGCCGATCGCATCGCGAAGCGCAGCGGCGAGGTCGAGATCGCGCTCGTCGGCAAGTACGTGAAGCTCCACGACGCGTACCTCTCGGTGCACGAAGCCTTGAAACACGCGGGCATCCACCACGGCGTGGGGGTCAACGTGCGCTGGTTCGACGCCGAGGGGATGAGCCTCGAGGAGGCCGCTGCCGAGCTCGAGGATGTCGACGGCGTGCTCGTGCCCGGAGGCTTCGGCTCCCGCGGCTGGGAGGGGAAGATCACCGCCTGCCGCGTCGCGCGCGAGCGCGGAATCCCGTATCTCGGCATCTGCCTGGGCATGCAGGTCGCAGTCTCCGAGTTCGCCCGCCACGTCTGCGGCCTGGAGGGCGCCAACTCGACCGAGATGGACCCCGAGACGCCGTATCCCGTCATCGACCTGCTGCCCGAGCAGAAGGAGATCGAGGACCTCGGCGGCACGATGCGCCTCGGCGCCGACGCGGTCGACCTCGAGGAGGGCACGGCCGCGCACGCCGCCTACGGCGACCTCGTCATCCACGAGCGCCACCGGCATCGCTACGAGGTCAACAACCACTTCCGCCCGCGCCTCGTCGAGCAGGGGCTCGTTGTCTCGGGCACGTTCCAGGCGGGCCGCCTCGTCGAGGTCGTCGAGCTGCCGGGCCACCCCTGGTTCGTCGCGAGCCAGTTCCATCCGGAGTTCAAGTCGCGCCCGACGCGCCCCGCGCCGCTCTTCCGGGACTTCGTCGGTGCCGCCCAGGCGCGGGCCCGCGAGCGCGGCGGCGTTGGCGCCGCCGCGAATCGCTAGACGGCGCTCGGGGCACCCCGGCCCACCACCCGCTCCCAGCGTAACGGCGAAATCCGCACGCGTCTGGAGCGGAAGCGTCACGGATGTGTGCCGGCTTCTCCCCGGCCGGGACGCCCTAGAATCGGGCGCGTGACGACCACATGGGCCTCGGACGTGCTGCCGCTCTTCCTCGAGCTCGCAGCCATCCCGAGCCCCTCCGGGGAGGAGGGAGCGGTGGCCGAGCGCGTACGCGCTTACCTCCGCGACCTCGGCATCCAGAGCGACGAGGACGAGGCAGGCAACCTGCTCGCGCGCCTGCCGGCCACCGACGACCAGGCCGGGCAGCCGATCTTCCTCTGCGCCCACCTCGACACGGTGCCTCCCTCCGGGCCGATCGAGCCGGTCGTCGAGGACGGGATCGTCACGAACAGCGCCGCGACGATCCTCGGCGCCGACGACAAGGCGGCCGTCGCCGTCCTCCTCGAGGCGACGCGGCTTCTCCTCGCGGAGGGCCGTCCGCACGCCGGGGTGGAGTTGCTCTTCACGACCCGCGAGGAGACCGGCCTCGAAGGAGCATTCGCGTTCGACGCCTCGCGGCTTCACGCGAGCCTCGGGTTCGTCTACGACTACTCCGGCGATGTCGGCGACGTGGTCGTCGCGGCCCCTTCCGGCCGCGCCGTCGATGTCCGCTTCACGGGCCGCCCCGCGCATGCGGGGATCAATCCCGAGGACGGCAGCTCGGCGATCCTCGCCGCCTCGCGCGCGATCTCCGACCTTCGCCTCGGCAGGATCGACGACGAGACGACCGCGAACGTCGGCCTGATCGAGGGCGGGAGCGCGCTGAACGTCGTTCCCGAGCACTGCCGGATCGCCGTCGACGCCCGGTCGCGCGACGAGCGGAAGCTCGCCGAGCTCCTGCAGGAGATGCTCGACTCCTTCTCATTCGCGGCTGCCGTGTCGGAGTGCGAGGTGGAGGCGACCGTCGAGGACAAGTACCGCGGCTACCGGCTTGCCGCCGACGATCCGGCGCTCGTGCTCGTCCGGACAGCGCTCGAGCGGGCAGGGTTCACGCCGCGCGAGGTCGAGGTCGGAGGGGGCGCCGACGCGAATGTCTTCAACGAGCGGGGCCTCCACTGCGTCAACGTGGCCAATGGCATGACGAACATCCACACCGCCGACGAGGAGATCGCCGTCGCCGACCTGGAGGCGATGGTCGGCGTCACCCTCGAGCTCGTCGCCGCCGCCCGCGAGGCCTAGGCGTGGCGGTCACGCTGCGGCGCGGCACGGTCACGTCGATCGCGGAGCGCCACGAGGGCCTCGTCAGGCTCGAGGTGGACGGGCGTGCATGTGTCGCCTATCCGGGGCTGACCGGCCCGGTCGCGCTCGGCGACGACGTGCTCGTCAACGTTCAGGCGCAGGAGCTGGGCCTCGGCTCGGGCGGGTTCGACGTCCTCCACGCGAACCTCACACGAGGCCTCGACCTGGCGCCGGAGGAAGGGGCCCACGTCATGAAGCTCCCGTACACATCGCTCCAGCACGCGGCGATTCATGCGGAGGAAGCGTGGGCGCCGGACGCGCTCACCGATCTCGCCGGCTTGCCCGTCGTCTGCTGCTCTCTGCACAGCCAGGTCGCACCGGCCTGCGCGGGCCTCGGCTCGGAGCCTGCCGTCGCCTACGTCCAGCTCGGCGGCGGGGCGTTGCCGCTACCGCTCTCTGACACGGTGCGGGCGCTTCGAGAGCGCGGCTACCTGCGCACCACCGTCTCGGTGGGGCCGTGCTTCGGAGGCGAGCTGGAGTGTGTCACACCGGCTTCCGCACTGACCGCGTGCGGGCTGGCCGGGATGGACGCCGTCGTCTGCGCCATCGGGCCTGGGGTCTTGGGCACAGGCTCGCGCTTCGGCCACGGCGCGCTCGCGGCCGCCGATGCGGCGGACGCGGCCGCGGCACTCGGCGGGAGGCCCGTGCTCGCTCCGCGGGTCTCGAGCGCCGACGAGCGCGAGCGTCATCGCGGTCTGTCCCATCACACCGCGGCTGTGGCGGAGCTCGTGCGTGGAGCACTGACCATCGCCTGGCCGGAGGGCCTCGAGGTCCCGGACGAGCTCGACCGGGTCGAGCCCGTCGACGCGTCCGGCTGGCGCGAGGCCTGCGCGCGGCTGCCGCTGTCGCACATGGGCCGCGGCCCGGGCGAGGAGCCGTGGTTCTTCGCGGCCGCCTACGCGGCCGGCGTGCTCGCCCGCCGGTTCGTCGCCTGACGTTCGCCCCCCGGCGAGGAACTCCGTGCAAATGAGGGTCATCTCGGCGCCCGCGTTCGGTTATCGTTGGCGCGCCTCATGCGGATCGGTGTCGCCAAGGAGATCAAGCAGGACGAGTGTCGGGTCGCGCTCACGCCCGCCGGCGCGGGTGAGCTGTGCCAGCGCGGACACGAAGTCGTTGTCGAGACCGAGGCCGGAGCGGGTAGCGCGTTTCGAGACTCCGACTATGAAGCTGTCGGGGCCCGCATCGCGGGCGTCGACGACGTCTGGGCGAGCGCCGACATGGTGCTGAAGGTCAAGGAGCCGCTGGCCGAGGAGTACGGACGGCTCCGCGAGGGCCTGATCCTCTTCACGTACCTCCATCTCGCGGCGGACGAGGAGCTGACCCGTGCGCTCGTCGCCAGCGGGGCCACTTGCATCGCGTACGAGACGGTCGAGACCGACGACCGGCGGCTGCCGCTCCTCGCGCCGATGAGCGAGGTGGCCGGCCGGCTCGCGACGCAGATGGGTGCCTGGGCGCTCGAGAAGGCCCAGGGCGGGCGCGGGCTCCTGCTCGGCGGCGTTCCCGGAGTCCCACCGGCGAAGGTCGTCGTCCTCGGGGGCGGGATCGTCGGGTACAACGCGGCCCTCATCGCCGTCGGCATGCAGGCGGACGTCTGGATCCTCGACAAGTCGGTCGAGCGCATGCGCGACCTGGAGATGATGCTGGACGGCCGGATCACGCTCGCGATGTCGAACCGGCTCCAGATCGAGCTGACCGCCGCAGACGCCGACCTGATCATCGGCGCGGTGCTGATCCCGGGCGCACGCGCTCCCAAGCTGATCACGCGGAAGATGCTCGGCGGGCTCAAGCAGGGCGCGGTCCTCGTCGACGTGGCCATCGACCAGGGGGGATGCTTCGAGACCTCGCGGCCGACGACGCATTCCGACCCGACCTACGTCGTCGACGGCGTCGTCCACTACTGCGTCGCGAACATGCCCGGCGCCGTCCCGATCACGTCGACCTTCGCCCTCACGAACGTGACGCTGCCGTACGTCGAGGTGATCGCAGACCACGGCGTCCGCGAGGCGGTGGCGCGCGACCGGGCGCTCGCGCGCGGGGTCAACGTCGTCGACGGGAAGCTCACGTATCAGGCCGTTGCGGATGCGCACGGCCTCGACTACTCGCCGCTCGAGCAGGTGCTGCCGCTCGAGCCCGTCGCCTAGGCGGGGCCTAGGTCTGGGACTTCGGCTTCAGGTCCTCGTCGCCCGGGAAGAGCCTGATGAGAACGTACGTGACGCCGGCAGCGATGCCGATCGTGCCTGCGATCCAGATCGCCATGCCGAAGAGCCCGAGGACAGTGTCCATGACCACCGTAGAATAGCCCTATGCCGCGCGCCTGCGTGATCGTGCTGGACGCGGTTGGTGCGGGCGAGCTGCCGGACGCGCACGAATACGGCGACGAAGGGTCGAACACCCTCGGCAACGTGGCGAAGGCGGTCGGCGGCCTCGACCTCCCCAACCTCGAGCACCTCGGCTTCGGGAACATCGAGGACCTCGAGGGCTGCCCGCCCACGGACCGGGCTCCGGCGGTCGCGGGCCGGCTGTTCGAGCGCTCCAAGGGCAAGGACACGACCACCGGCCACTGGGAGCTGATGGGCATCGTCACCCCGGTGGCCATGCCGACGTACCCGCACGGTTTCCCCTTCGAGCTGATCGAGGGGTTCGCGCACCGCACCGGGCGCGGCGTGCTCGGCAACAAGGCCGCCTCGGGGACCGAGATCATCGACGAGCTCGGCGAGGAGCACCAGCGCACCGGCAAGTGGATCGTGTACACGTCCGCCGACTCCGTCTTCCAGATCGCGGCCCACGAGGAGACGATTCCGCTCGAGGAGCTCTACGAGGCCTGCGGGATCGCGCGAGAGATCCTCACCGGCAAGCACGCGGTCGGCCGAGTGATCGCCCGGCCGTTCGTGGGTGAGCCGGGCAGCTACACCCGGACGCCCAACCGCCACGACTGGTCGCTCCGGCCGCGGCAGCCGAACTACCTGACCCTCGTGCGCGAGGCGGGCAACGAGGTGCACGGGGTGGGCAAGATCCACGACATCTTCGCGGGCGTCGACATCGACCACTCGCACCCGACGAAGTCGAACGCCGACGGGATCCGGCAGACGGAAGAGCTGCTACGCGGGATGGACGGCGGGCTCGTGTTCGTCAACCTCGTCGAGACCGACATGCTCTGGGGTCACCGCAACGACCCCGTGAACTTCCACCGATGCCTCCAGGACTTCGACAGTCGGCTGCCCGACCTCTTGGACGCGCTGCGACCGGGCGACCTCTTCGTCCTCACGTCGGACCACGGATGCGACCCGACGACGCCGTCGACCGACCACTCGCGCGAGCACGCGCTCTTCCTCGCCTACGTCGAAGGCCGCAACGCGGCCGGGCAGCGGCACGAAGGCGAGTTCGCGGACGTCGGGGCCACGGTGAACGCGTGGCTGGGCGGGAAGGCGCCGAGCCGCGGCATCCCCGGGGCGCCCGTTCTCCAGCCGTGATCCATCCCGCGGCGCTGATCCAGCGGAAGCGCGACGGGGCGGAGCTGTCCGAGGCGGAGATCTCGGAGCTCGTCCTGGCGTACGCGCGCGACGAGGTGCCCGACTACCAGATGGCGGCGTTCTGCATGGCCGCCTACTTCCAGGGCCTGAGCGCGGTCGAGACCCACGCGCTCACCGACGCGATGGTGCGAAGCGGAGAGACGATCGACCTCTCAGCGCTTGGGCGGAAGGTCGTCGACAAGCACTCGACCGGCGGCGTGGGCGACAAGGCCTCGCTCGTGATCGGGCCGATCGTCGCGGCCTGCGGCGTGCCGTTCGCAAAGATGAGCGGCCGCGGGCTCGGCCATACCGGCGGGACGCTGGACAAGCTCGAGTCCATCCCCGGCTTCAGGATCGAGCTGGACGGCGAGGAGTTCATCCGCCAGGTGAAGGAGATCGGGCTCGCGATCATCGGGCAGACGGCCGACCTCGTCCCCGCCGACAAGAAGCTCTATGCCCTCAGGGACGTGACCGCGACCGTGGACATCATCCCGTTGATCGCCTCCTCGATCATGTCGAAGAAGATCGCGGGCGGCGCCGACGCGATCGTGCTCGACGTCAAGGTGGGCGACGGCGCCTTCATGAAGACGCTCGACGAGGCGCGCGAGCTGGCGCGGACCATGGTCGAGCTCGGCCGGCTGGGCGGCCGTGAGGTCGTCTGCGAGCTGACCGACATGGACCAGCCGCTCGGCCGCGCCGTCGGAAACGCGCTCGAGATCGCCGAGGCGCTCGACACGCTCGACGGCCAGGGCCCGCCCGACCTGACGGAGCTCGTGCTCGGCGCCTCGGCGCACCTCCTCGCGCTCTCGGATCTCGACGTCGACGTGAACGAGGGGCGCCGCCTAGCCGAAGGCACCGTCGCTGACGGGTCCGCGCGCGAGCTCTACGACCGCTGGGTGCGGGCGCAGGGCGGCGATCCTCGGCGAGAGGCACTTCCGCGAGCGGCAGTGGTCCAGCCCGTGCCGGCACCCGCATCGGGGTACGTCCAGGCGATCGCGACGACGGCCGTCGGCCTGGCCGCACTCCGCCTGGGCGCCGGGCGACTGCGCAAGGAGGACGCCATCGACCACGCGGTCGGCGTCGTCTGCCTGGCAAAGCGCGGGGACGCGGTCCGGGTCGGCGAGCCGCTCGCCGAGGTGCACGCGCGCGACGAGGAGTCCGCCATCCGGGCCGTGGACGAGATCGCGGCCTGCTACCGCATCGGGGACGGGGAGCCCGAGCGGAGGCCGATCGTCCTCGACGTCCTCTCCTGATTCGGACGGGGGCCTAGGACGACGTGCCGGAGCTGCCCGAGGTCGAGACCATCCGCTCCAGGCTCGCGCCGGGGCTGACGGGGAAGAAGCTCGAGCGCGTCGAGATCTTCGATCCCCGGCTGACGAGGCCCGAGCCGCCCGAGCTCGTCGCGGCGGCGCTCGAGGGCGAGCGCGTCGCCGACGTGCGTCGGCGAGGCAAGTATCTGATTGTCGTCTTCGAGAGCGGCCGGCACCTCCTCGTCCACCTGCGGATGACCGGGAACGTCCTCCACCCGGCGTCCGGGGGGCGCGAGGACGATCCGCACGTGCGGGCAGTTGTCAGATTAGACGACGGGTCGGACTTCGCCTACCGGGACGTCCGCCGCTTCGGCACCTGGGACCTGCTCGAGCCCGGCGACCTCGACGGCTACTTCGCCGCGCGCAGGCTGGGCGTCGAGCCGCTCGGCCGCTCCTTCACGCCGGCAAGCCTGGGGCGCTCGCTCGCGGGGCGCAAGGCTCCGGTGAAGGCAGCGCTGCTCGACCAGCGGGCGGCCGCGGGCGTGGGGAACATCTATGCGGACGAGGCGCTGTGGTACGCGCGCGTCAACCCGCTCAGGCTCAGCCGGCGAGCTGGGCGAGGAGGAGATCGCGGCGTTGCGGGAGGGGGTTCGCAAGGCGCTCCGGCTCGGCATCAAGCGACAGGGCGCGACGCTTCGCGACTACCGCGGCGCCGACGGGAGCCCCGGGACCATGCAGAACGAGTTTCGGGTCTACGGGCGCGAGGACGAGCCATGCGAACGCTGCGGAACGCCGATCGCCAAGACCCGGGTGGCCGGACGCGGCACGTGGTACTGCCCGACCTGCCAGCCCCGCGACTAGCATCACAGGCATGGAGCCGTGGTCCTTCGAGCCGGCCGGCCGCTTCGACGAGACGATCTTCGAGAGCGAGGCCCTGCGTGGGAACCCGCTCGGCGACCCGTCCGCGCGGCCGCTGTGGGTCTACCTCCCGCCCGGATACGACGACGAGCCGGAGCGGCAATACCCGAGCGTCTACATGATCCAGGGCCTCACGGGGCAGCTGGACATGTGGCGCAACCGCACGCCGTTCCGCCGCAACTTCCCGGAGCTGGCCGACGAGCTCTTTGCGAGCGGAGGCGCGCCGCCGGCGATCGTGGTCTGGGTCGATGCCTGGACGTCGCTGGGCGGGAGCCAGTTCCTCGACTCGCCCGGGACCGGGAACTACCACACCTATCTCTGCGACGAGGTCGTCCCGTGGGTCGACACGAACTACCGGACGCTCGCTGATCCCGCGCATCGCGGGATCGCCGGCAAGTCGAGCGGCGGCTACGGCGCGATGGTGACGCCGATGCTCCGACCCGACCTCTTCGGCGGCCTGGCCACGCATGCCGGCGACGCCCTCTTCGAGGCGTGCTACCTGTCGGAGTTCCGTGAGGTCGCCCGGACCCTGCGGGACGATTACGACGGCTCGTACGAGCGCTTCTGGGAGGACTTCCGCTCGCGTCCGTCCCTCTCGAAGGCCAGCGACGACTTCCTCCTGAACAGCTGGTGCATGGCGGCGTGCTACTCGACCGATCCCGACGGCACCGTCCGCCTCCCGTTCGACGTCGACACGGGCGAGCTCGTGCCGGATGTGTGGGAGAGGTGGCTCGCGTGGGATCCGGTGCGGATGGCGCCAGAGCGCGCGGAGGCGCTTCGCTCCCTGAAGGCGATCTACGTCGACGCCGGCAAGCGCGATGAGTACTACCTCGATCTCGGCGCCGAGGCCTTCCGCCGGGCGCTGGCCGACATCGGGGTCACGGACGTCCACTTCGAGCTCTTCGACGCCACGCACATGGCGATCGAGTACCGCTACCCGCTCAGCCTCGCCTATCTGGCCGAGCGGCTCGCGCCCGAGACCGGCTAGGCGGCGAGCCCGTCGAGGAGCCCGCGGCGGTCGAGCTCGCGGAGCTCCGTGTAGCCGCCGATCGGCCTGCCGTCGATGAGGATCTGCGGCACCGTCCACCGACCGGTCAAGTCAATGAGGCGCGCTCGGAAGGCGGGGTCGTCGTCCAGGCCGATCTCCTCGAAGGGGAGTCCGCGTTCGCGCAGCAGCGCGCGCGCCAGGTCGCAGTATCCGCACCACCGGGTGGTGTACATCTCGATCTTGATCATTACCAGGGAAAACGTCCGCGGCCTGCCGCCGATTCCCCCGAGGCAGCGACTAGAGTTGCTCCATGTCCTCGCGCACGCTCACGACCGAGGCGGTCGTGCTCCGTTCCATCCGCTTCTCCGAGGCGGATTGTGTGCTCCACCTCTACACGTTGGAGAAGGGCAGGGTGGGCGCGATCGCGAAGGGCGTCCGCAAGACGCGGTCCCGCTTCGGCGCCAGGCTGGAGCCGCTCTCCCACGTCGAGCTGCTCCTCCACGAGGGCCGCGGCGACCTCCACACGGTTCGGGGCGCCCAGCTGGTGCGCTCCCACGACCGCTCCCGCACCGACCCCTACCGCCTGGCGGTCGGCCACATCGGGCTGGAGGCGGTGCTCAGGCTCTTCGTCGAGGAGGACGCGCAGCCGCCCGCGTTCAATGCGCTCACGCGCTTCCTCGACCTCCTCGACGACGTCGAGGCCGAGCTGCCGGCCCAGCCCTCGCTCGAGCCGCTCGTCCTCTCCTTCCAGCTGAAGCTGCTGTGGCTTTCCGGCTACCTGCCGCATCTTGCGAGCTGTGCCGCGTGCGGGGACTCGAAGCCGCTCGTGGGCTTCTCCGCGCGGGCGGGCGGCGCCGTCTGCGCCGACTGCTCCTCGGAGTCGCTGGCCATCTCCGAGGCCGGGTTCCTCGGGCTCCGGTCGCTCCTCGAGCAGCCGCTCGCCGGCGTGCGGGCGGCCGGGCTCGACGAGGACGCGCTCCGGCAATGCCTCCGCGTGATCGAGTCGTCGTACGAGGAGCACGGCGGCTTCCGCCTGCGGACGCTGGCTCAGACGCGCTAATCGGCTCTGAGTACGATGGTGCGTCTGATGGGCGCACCCAACTTCCAGGAGATGATCGCCCTCCTGCAGGGCTACTGGGCCGATCAGGGCTGCGTCCTCATGCAGCCGTACCACACCGAGGTCGGGGCCGGGACCATGAATCCGGCGACGTTCCTGCGCTCGCTCGGCCCGTCGCCGTGGAAGGTGGGCTACGTCGAGCCAAGCATCCGCCCCGCAGACGGACGCTACGGCGAGAACCCCTTCCGCTTCCAGCAGTTCTACCAGTACCAGGTGCTCCTCAAGCCGGCCCCGGACGACGTGCTCGATCGCTACTTCGCCTCGCTCGAGGCGGTGGGCATCGACCTGCAGAAGCACGATGTGCGGCTGGTCGAGGACGACTGGGAGAGCCCGACGCTCGGCGCCTGGGGGCTCGGCTGGGAGATCTGGGTCGACGGCATGGAGGTGACGCAGTTCACGTACTTCCAGCAGGCAGGCGGACTCGAGCTCGACCTGATCCCGGCCGAGCTCACGTACGGGCTCGAGCGGCTCGCCATGTTCCTGCAGGGCACGCGGACGGCGTTCGAGCTCGAGTGGGCGCCGGGCGTGACCTGGGGCGACGTCTACCGCGAGAGCGAGCGCCAGTGGTCGATCTACAACTTCGAGGCGGCGCCCGTGGACGTGCTCGTGCGCCGCTTCGGCGAGCACGAGGCCGAGTGCCGCGCGCTGGTCGAGCTCGCGCTGCCGCTCCCGGCCTACGACCAGGTGCTCAAGTGCTCGCACGTCTTCAACCTGCTCGACGCGCGCGGGGCGATCTCCGTGACCGAGCGCGCCTCGTACATCGGCCGGGTGCGCCACCTCGCCCGCGCCGTCGCCGAGCTCTATCTGGAGACCCTTGCCGAGCCTGCTGCTTGAGATCGGTTGCGAGGAGCTCCCTGCCTCGGCGTGCCGTGAGGCGGAGGCACAGCTGCGCGAGCGGTGGCTCCCCGAGCTGGGGGAGGGCACCGTCTTCGTCGGGCCCCGCCGGCTCGCGCTCCTCGTCGACGACGTGGCCGAGCGCGAGCCGGACCGGTGGGTGCAGGGGCCGCCCGAGCAGCTGCGCGAGAAGGCCGCGGCCGGCTTCGCCCGCAAGCAGGGCGTCGCCGTGGACGATCTCGAGGTTCGCGACGGCTTCCTCGGGGTGACCGTCCCGGGCCGGGCGATGTCGGAGGCGCTCCCGGAGCGCCTCTCTGCGATCGTGGCCGGGCTCGGCTTCAGCAAGTCGATGGTCTGGGAGAAGGACGGCCTGCGCTTCTCGCGCCCGGTCCGCTGGCTCTGCTCGAAGCTCGGCAAGGACACGATCCGCTTCGAGGCCGCCGGCCTCGAGTCCGGTCACCTGACCTACGGCCACCGCTTCACGAGCGGCGAGGTCGAGGTGGTCAAGGCAGACGCGTACGCAGAGACCCTGCGGGCGGCCGGGGTCGAGCCGGAGCAGGAGGAGCGGCGCCGACTGATTCTCGAGGGGCTCGACGCGATTGGCGGCTGGCGCGACGCGGCCGGCGTGCTCGAGGAGGTCGTCCATCTCGTCGAGAGCCCGATCGTCCTCGAAGGGAGCTTCGACGAGCGCTTCCTCGAGCTGCCGCCCCGCGTGGTGGAGACCGCCATGCAGTCGCACCAGCGCTACTTCCCGCTCGAGGGAGCGCGTTTTGCCTTCGTGGCCAACGGCGGCGACCCCAAGGTCGTGATCGCCGGGAACGAGCGCGTGCTCGAAGGCCGCCTCGAGGACGCCCACTTCACGTTCGAGCGGGACGTGGCCAAAGGGATCGAGGCGCTCGCGGGTCAGCTCGGCTCGATCACATTCGTCGCCGGGGCCGGGAGCTTTGCGGACAAGGCGGCGCGGCTGCAGGATCTCGTCGGCGTGCTAGGCGGCGGCGAGGCCTCGCACGAGGCCGCCCGCCTGGCGAAGGCCGACCAGGCGGCGGAGCTCGTACGCGAGTTCCCGGACCTCGAGGGCCACATCGGGGCGGAGTACGCCCGCCTCGCAGGCTTCCCGGAGGGCGTCTGCGCCGCGATCGAGGAGCAGTACCTACCGGACTCGGCCGACGGCGCGCTGCCGCACACCGAGCCCGGGCGCGTGCTCGCTGCCGCGGAGAAGATCGACAACCTCACGGTCTCGTTCGCGCTCGGTCAGCGTCCCACAGGCTCCCGCGACCCGCATGGGCTGCGCCGGGCGGCCATCGGCCTGTGCCGGCTCGCCGTCGAGGGCGGGCTGGCGATCGACGTCGGAGCGCTTCTGCAGCGCGATGTCGGGCTCCTCGTCGAGCAGAAGGCCGACGTCAAGGACGACCCCTCCGACGTCTCCGACTTCGTCTTCGAGCGGCTGGAAGGCGTCCTCGACGTCCCGGTCGAGTTCGTGCGCGCCGCGCGCGCGGGCGGCGTGAGCGAGCTCGGCGCCGTCGCGGAGCTGGCGCGGACGCTCGCGGCCGAGGCGCCGAGCGATGAGTTCGGCCGCGTCTACGTCGCCTTCGACCGCTCCAACCGCCTCGCGGCCAAGGCCGACGGGGCTGCGGGGACGCTCGACCCCTCGCTCGCGACCGAGGAGGCCGAGGTGGCGCTGATCGACGCGCTCGGCCAGGCCTCGCCCCGCATCGAGGCTGCCGTTGCCGAGCGCGACTTCCCCGGGGCGATCGCTGCCGCCGCCGAGCTCGGCCCGCCGGTCGACCGCTTCTTCGACGAGGTGCTGGTGATGGTGGACGACGAGCGCGTCCGCGCCAACCGCTTGCGGCTCCTGCTCGACGTGCGGGACGCGGTCGGCGCGCTCGGCGATCTTTCGCAGATCCCGAGGTAGGCATGAGCGACCTCGTCGAGCTGCACGTTGTGTCCGACTCGACCGGGGAGACCGCGGCGCGCGTCGTCGAGGCGGTCGAGGCGCAGTTCCCGGAGCAGGAGTTCGAGGTCGTCAGGCATCCGCGCATCGTCGCCGCAGAGGACGTCCACCTCGCCGCCGCCCGCGCGCGCGGGCGGCGCGCGGTCGTCCTCTTCACGCTGGTCGAGCCGGAGCTGCGCGAGGTGATGCGTGGCCTCTGCAAGCGCTACCGCCTCCACTACTGCGACCTGCTCGGCCACCCGATCGAGGCGGTTGCCCGCGTGTCCGGCTCTCCTGCGCTGAGCCGCGCCGGCGCCCGCACCGTGCTCGACTCGAGCTACTTCAAGCGGATCGCCGCGATCGAGTTCGCGGTCCGCTACGACGACGGCGCCGGAGCCAGCGAGCTGCCCGAGGCGGACATCGTCCTCGTCGGCGTCTCGCGCAGCTCGAAGACGCCTCTTTCGATGTATCTCGCGTATCTCGGGTACAAGACTGCCAACGTGCCGATCGTGAAGGACATCGAGCCGCCGGCGGAGCTGTGGAAGATCGACCGGTCCAAGGTCGTCGGCCTGACCATCGACGCGGATGCGCTTGCGGCCATCCGCGGCGAGCGCGTGCGCGGGATGGGCGGCGGCGGACGGCGCTACGCCGACCTTGCCGAGATCTACGAGGAGCTGGAGTACGCGGAGTCGGTGCACAAGCGCCTCGGCTGCCCGGTGATCGAGGTCTCGAACCTCGCCATCGAGGAGACGGCGAGGCGGATCGTGCGCCTGGTCGAGGAGCAGCGCCTGCGCACGGAGGCTGCCCGGTGACGCCGAAGCGCGCGATCCCCTGGTACTGCTGGCCGCTCTGGATGCTCCTGCTTGCGGCCGGGCTCTTCGTCTTCTACGTGCTCCTCACCCCGGTCTGGGTGGGGATCCGCCTGATCGAGTGGTTCGCGCACAAGCGCGAGACGGCGGCTCCTTAAAAGGAAGAGGCGGCCCGTGGTGCCACGACCGCCTCTCTCTCGGGCCGAGACGTAGGCTGCGGCGCCCCGCGTCTGCCTAGCCCGCTTTCTGACAATGGAGGACAACCGCGAAGGGCGCTATTCCCCTGCCGGGGGATCCGTTCCGTGCATGGGAACGCGTCCGATGGGAGAATTCGAGGCCAGGGCGATGGCGACTCAGTACGTCTACGACTTCTCCGACGGGGGCGGGCTCGGCCGTGAGCTGCTCGGCGGCAAGGGCATCGGCCTCGCCGAGATGACCGCGATCGGGCTCCCGGTCCCCGCCGGCTTCACGGTCACGACGGAGGCCTGCCGCGAGTACATGCGCCGCGGCGGCGAGCTGCCCGACGGGCTCTCGCGAGAGATCGCGCAGGCGGTCGCGCGGCTCGAGGAGACGACCGGGAAGCGCTTCGGCGACCCGGGCGACCCGCTGCTCGTCTCCGTGCGCTCGGGGGCGGCCGTCTCGATGCCCGGGATGATGGACACGATCCTCAACCTCGGCCTGAACGACGACGCGGCCGAGGGCCTCGCGCGCGCGACCGGGAACGAGCGCTTCGCCTTCGACGCCTACCGCCGGCTGATCCAGATGTTCGGGGACGTCGTCGCCGGCGTCGACGGGCATCTGTTCGAGCGGGAGCTCGGCGCCCTCAAGGACGAGCGCGGCGTCCTGGAGGACGTCGACCTCGACGCCGCCGACCTCCGCGAGCTGGCCGGCCGCTTCCAGCGGATCTACGCGGAGCACGCCGGGCGACGACTTCCCTCAGGACGCGCGCGACCAGCTCGAGCGGGCGGTGCGCGCCGTCTTCGACTCGTGGAAGACGCCGCGGGCGCAGGTCTACCGGCGCGCGAACGAGATCCCGGACGACCTCGGCACGGCCGTGAACGTCGTCCAGATGGTCTTCGGGAACAAGGGCGACGACTCGGGCACCGGCGTCGGCTTCACGCGCGACCCGTCGACCGGCGAGCCGGGCATGTGGGGCGAGTTCCTCGTCAACGCGCAGGGTGAGGACGTCGTGGCCGGGATCCGCACGCCGGAGCCGATCGCCGGGATGAAGGAGCGCTTCCCCGCGGCCTTCGACCAGCTCGCCGAGACGATGGCGCGCCTGGAGGAGCACTACCGCGAGATGCAGGACATCGAGTTCACGATCGAGCAGGGCGCGCTCTACCTCCTGCAGACCCGCACCGGCAAGCGCACGGCCGCCGCCGCGCTGCGGATCGCGGTCGAGATGGTCGGCGAGGGCCTGCTCACCGAGGAGGAGGCGGTCGCGCGCATCGATCCCGGCGCAGCTCGACCAGCTGCTGCACCCGATGATCGACCCGGCGGCCGAGTACGACGTCGCCGCGAAGGGGCTGAACGCCTCGCCGGGCGCCGCGACCGGCAAGATCGTTCTCGACGCCGACCGCGCGCAGGAGCAGGGACGCGCGGGCGAGGCCGTCATCCTCGTCCGCACGGAGACGACGCCGGACGACATCCACGGGATCATCGAGGCGCGCGGCGTCCTCACGGCCCACGGCGGCATGACGTCGCACGCCGCGGTCGTCGCGCGCGGGATGGGCAAGCCCTGCGTGTCCGGCTGCGAGGCGCTCTCGATCGACCTCGTCGACCCGCCGGATCCGGCTCGGCGACCAGGAGCTGGCCGAGGGCGACGTGCTCACGATCGACGGCGGCACCGGCGACGTCATCGTCGGCGAGGTGACGCTCGTCCCGCCGCAGATCGACGAGAACTTCGAGACGCTGCTCGGCTGGGCCGACGCGTCGCGGCGCCTGCGCGTGCGCGCGAACGCGGACACGCCCGAGGACGCCGCGAAGGCGCGCGAGTTCGGCGCCGAGGGCATCGGCCTCTGCCGGACGGAGCACATGTTCATGGCCGAGGAGCGGCTCCCGCTCGTGCAGGCGATGATCCTCGCCTCGTCCGAGGACGAGCGCCGCGAGGCGCTCGACAAGCTGCTCCCGTTCCAGCAGGCCGACTTCGAGGGCATCTTCGACGGCGATGGCCGGCCTGCCGGTGACGATCCGGCTGCTCGACCCGCCGCTGCACGAGTTCCTGCCGCCGCTCGAGGAGGCGGAGTCGGAGGAGATGGCGCGCCGGATCCGCTCGCTCCGCGAGGCGAACCCGATGCTGGGGACGCGCGGCTGCCGGCTCGGGCTCCTCTATCCCGAGATCTACGAGATGCAGGTGCGCGCGATCGTCCGCGCGGCGCTCGCGGTCGCCGACCGGAGCGGGCGAGCGCGCCGCTCGTCGAGATCATGCACCCGCTGGTCGGCTTCGCCGAGGAGCTGCGGCGGCTTGCGCCGGCTCACGCTCGACACCGCCTCGTCCGAGCTCGAGCAGGGCCTCGCGCCAGCTCGACTACCTGATCGGGACGATGATCGAGCTCCCGCGCGCCTGCCTGCGCGCCGACGAGATCGCGGCCGAGGCCGACTTCTTCAGCTTCGGCACGAACGACCTCACCCAGACCACGCTCGGCTTCTCGCGCGACGACGCCGAGGGCAAGTTCCTGACGCGCTACCTCGAGGACCGGATCCTCGAGACGAACCCGTTCGAGACCCTCGACGTGAGCGGCGTCGGCGACCTCATGCGCATCGCCGTCGAGCGGGCGCGCGGCGTCGAGGCCGAGATCAAGCTCGGCATCTGCGGCGAGCACGGCGGCGACGCGCGCTCCGTCGCCTTCTGCCACGAGCTGGGCCTCGCCTACGTCTCCTGCTCGCCCTACCGCGTCCCGCTCGCCCGCCTTGCCGCCGCGCAGGCGGCGCTCTCCGAGCGCGGCGTCACGACCGTCCAGGTCGGCGGCTAGCCCGGTACCGGCGGCCGGCCCGTAGCGGGCGCGCACCTCGTCGATCCATCCCGCCAGCCGGTCGGCGAGCTCGGGGTCGCGGATCTCGAGGACGTTCTCGGCGTTGAGCTCGCCCGAATGCGAGAGGTTGTAGCTCCCCGCGAAGACGTGGTCGTCCGCAACGGTGAGCTTCGCGTGCATGAAGTCATGGACGTTGTCGCCGTCGCCGTACGGGGTCGAGGCCTTCCCGGAGAAGCGCCCGTTCGCGAACACGCGGGCGACCAGCGGCAGCTTCCACTCGGAGTTACCGTTCAGCGTCCACTGGTGGTAGACGCCGCGCATCTGCGTCCCGTCGACGACGCCGGTGACGTCGACCTTCCCGTCGGAGACGCACTCGGCGAGGGCGCCGAGGATCGGCCCGGAGGTGAGGACCGGCGAGCACACGCGGATACGCCGCCGCGCCTTCTTGATCCGCTGCGCGATGCGGGTCGCGAGCGCCTCGCCGCGCCCGGGCGAGAACCACGCCCGCACCTGCCGACCGCCGACGTCGACCGGATTCGGGTCGACGAAGCCGCTCCGCTCCACGGAGCCGGTCGTCCAGAGCTGCTCGAAGTCCTTCGTGTACGCGGCCGCGACCGCCTCCGAGTCGACGACGACGATGATGTTCTCGCAGCGCGTCCAGGAATCGTCGGTCCAGTTCGTCGAGCCCGTCCAGACGGTGGAGCCGTCGCGGACGACGAACTTGTGGTGCATGAGGTCGGGGACGCCCGGGATCGGCTTCGTCGGCACCTCGAGGCTGTCGATGAGCGTCGGCTCGCCGGTGGGCGGCGGGAAGAGCGGCGGCGGCTTCTCGCTGTCGACGTTGAAGGCGAGGCGCACGGCGACGCCGCGCTTCTCCGCGTCGACCACGGTGCCGGCGACGATCTTCGCCGTCGGCTGGACGCAGGTCGAAGTCGTAGAGGGCGAGGTCGAGACTCGTGCGCGCAGCGCCGAGGAACCCGGCCAGGCGCTCGGCCACCTCGATCGCCGGCTGTCCTCCGTCGGTGAGCGTGTGCGCCTCGATCACGAGGCGTGACCCTAGCGGTGCTCAGCCTTCGAGGATGGAGCAGCCCGTGACCATGCCGACGAGCCACTTGCCCGTGCCGTCGTCCATGAGATCGATGACCGCGAGGGTCTCGCCGTTGCGGACGAGGCGGACACGCACCGTCTCCGCGTCGGGGTAGCCGGCGCGCTCGAAGACGTCGTCCGCCTCGAGCCTGTAGCCCTCGACCGCCTTGCGGGCGGCCTCGATCGGGTCGCTCGTCTCGCCCTTCGCGCCTGCCACGTAGTCGACGACCTGTGAGAACTGATCCGGGCAGCCGAGGGTGGTCGGGACCCAGATCCCGTCCTCGTCGACGATCTCGAGCGGCTCGCCGCCCTCGACCTCGACGGCCGGGTCCGTGCAGGAGACCGTCAGCGGGCCGGGCCCGAGGTCGACGATCTGGGTCGAGGTGCCCGGAGGGGCGCCGAGCCCCATGCCGCCGCCCTCGGCGCTCGTCGAGCGAGAAGGAGCGCTCGCCGGCGGCGTTGTTGACGATCTCGACGTGGATGCCGTCGCCCTGGGGCTTGACGGCAGGCGTCTCGACCCGGGCTGCCGTTCTCGTCGCAGACGACGCGGGCGACGCCCGGGAGCGCGGCCGGCTCCGACTCGTGGGTGGCGGCGACCGGGTCGGCCTCCTCGGCCGCGCCGCAGGCCGACAGGCCGAGGGCGAGAGCGAGGGCGAGGACGGTGAGGAGCTTCATCTTCCCCTACGACGGCCGCGCCCGGGGAAAAGTTCCCGGCTCAGGAATATCCGCGCACGCGCAGGTACGCGACGAGGACGCTGCCCGCGCCGATGGCGGTCAGCGCCAGGATCGACAGCAGGTCGAGGCGGCCGTAGACCGGGTGCCGACCCGCGACCGAGAGGGCGAGCATGGCGAGGATCCCGCCGAGGAGGCCGCCCACGTGGCCCCCGATGGAGATGTTCGAGACGGCGAACGTGAAGACGACGTTGAGGACGACGACGAACAGTGCCCCACCCCCGAAGACGTAGACGTGGCGCCGTTCGAGGACGACGCCCGCGCCGAGGATCCCGAAGACCGCGCCGGAGGCGCCGACGGTGTTGACGAACTCGCCGGAGAGCAGGAGGGCGCCGGCCGACCCGGCGAGCGCCGAGACGAGGTAGACACCGAGGAAGCGGCCGCGCCCGATCGCGGACTCGAGCGCCTGGCCGAACCACCAGAGCATCAGCATGTTGAACGCGATGTGGAGCACGCTCGCGTGCAGGAACGCGCTCGTGAGCAAGCGGTACCACTCGCCCTGGGAGACCTCGAAGCCGTTGAGCGCCCAGCGGTTGATGAACGACTGGGCGGGCGTGAGGCCGCCCGAGCCCTGGGCCACCGAGATCAGGTAGACGACGACGTTGATCCCGATCAGCGTCTTCGTGACGAGCGCGCCCGTCCCGGCTCCGGTCGCCCGCCCGACGCGCCGGGTGGCGGCGCGGGCGCCGGTCGGCTGGCCCGCGCATTCGGGGCATTTGATCCCCACGGCCGCGTACACCATGCAGTCGGGGCAGATGGGTCGTCCGCAGTTGGAGCAGCTGACGGCGGTCTCTCGTCCCGGATGCCGGTAGCACGTCCGCGTCTGCGTCTGCTCCGGCGTGGCCATCGAAGTCATCGTATCCTTGCCATGTAAGGTCACGGGCCGATGCGCGTGCACGTCGCCTTCACGCCCACCGAGGCCGAGCGCGCGCCCACGGCGATCGTCGTCGACGTGCTCCGGGCGACCTCCACGATCGCCCAGGCGCTCGCATCCGGATACCGCCGGGTGCTCTGCTGCGCCGAGGTCGACGAGGCGCTTGCGCTGAGGGACAGCTTGGGTGAGGCGGTGCTCGGCGGCGAGCGAAAGGCGGTTGCCATCCCCGGCTTCGACCTGGGGAACTCGCCGCGCGAGTACGTGGAGCCGCGCGGCGAGACGCTGATCCTCACGACCACGAACGGGACGCGCGCGATCCTCTCGGCTGCTGCCGCCGGGGCCGAGACCGTGCTCGTCGGGAGTCTCCTCAACCTGGAGGCCGTGGCCGTCGCCGCCGCCGGGGGTGGAGACGTCGAGGTCGTCTGCGCGGGCCTGCAGGGGCGCTTCGCCATCGAAGACGCGTACTGCGCGGGCCGCATCGTCGAACTCCTGCGCGGCGAGCGCTCGGACGCCGCCGAGGCTGCGTTCAGGCTCGCGCGGTCCTTCGGGAGCGCGGTCGAAGGGCTGAGCGCGTCCGAGAACCCCGAACACGCACGGCTCGGGGAGGACATCGCCTTCTGCGCCCGCGAGAGCGTGCTCGACGTCGTCCCGCGGCTCGCCCGCATGGAGGGCTCCGCCGCGGAGATCGTCTCCTAGCCGTTGCGGGGCGGTTCAGGAGGGGGCGGAGCTCGGGAGCTTGCCGCTGCGCTTCAGCTCGACGCAGTGGGCGCAGATGCAGGTGTCGTCCGGGAGCCGCTCCCAGCCGGCCGGCACGTCACCGGCGTGGCGGCCGACCTCGGACACGGCCGCGCCGCAGGGGCAACGGTAGAGAACCGTGATCCGGGTGAACTGCGAGTCCGGGGAGCTGTACGCGACTCCCATGCCCCGAAAGTGTACGCCTCTCCGAGGCGGCTAGAGGAGGGGGAGGAGCGCGAGCGCAGCCTTGCCGGCCGGCCCCAGCGCGACGGCCGCACGACGGAGGCTCTCGGCAAGGCCGGTGCCGGCGGTCGTGAGCGCCCCGGCGTCGCCGAGGACGTGCGTCGTCCGCTCGAGCAGCTGCGCGATGCGGCCGCGGTCCGACTCGGGTGCGGCCGCCTCGGAGGCCGCCGCGGCGAGCGCGCCCTCCGCCGCGACGCGAGCGGTGTGGGGGAGGGGGATCTTGGCGAGCTGCTCCTGCACCCGGGCGAGCTCGTGCCGCACCTCGACGGCGCTCCAGGTCGCGTCCACGTGGAGGTGGTCGATCGCGAGGTCGCCGCCGACGTTCTGGATCGAGCCGGCGGTCTGGCTGCCGATCTCGAAGGTCGTCATCTCAGTGGCTCGCGAAGAGCCTGCCGAAGCGGTTCAGGACGATCCCCGCGAGGACGAGGCCGCCCGCGGGGATTGCGTAGCCCGGGATCCTGAGCGCGTCGTACGTCTCGACCTCGGCCGCCTGCCGGTAGACGTCGAGGCCCGCGGCGCCGAGGAGGACGAGGCCGGCGAAGAAGAGCGCAAGCCCGAGGGCGGCGACGGCGCGGCCGATCGAGGCGCTGCGCCTGCGGCCTTCGCCGACGTAGAGGTTCCCGCCGACGTTCTGGATGGAGCCGCCCGACTGGCTCGGCACCTGGAAGTGCGTGCCGCCCGGTGCTTGTGCCTTCCCACTCATGCCCTCAGGACGGACGGGCGCCGCGCTCTCTTCCATCCGTTGACACGCCAAGCCGAGCGCCGTACGGTCTCGGGCCATCACCGCGCACCGGGGCATCCGACGGGGCGCGCGGCTCCGCGCCGCCGCCCTTTTCGTCTGCGGCACCGTCCGTCTCCCGGTAATGACGCTCAACATCGTCGAGCGCTGAGGGTGACGAATTTCCGCTCCACGGCCGGAAGCGCTCCGCTCACGAGACGGAGCGGCCGAGGGCTCGGCGGCACTGTCGCGCCGCTGGTCGTCGCCGGGGTCGCTGTCGTCATGGTCGTCCTTGCCGTCGCCCGGCTCGATCCGGTTTACGACAAGGTGCCGGGCGTCTTCCGCTCCTGGCAGCTGATGCCGCTGCCGCTCGAGGTTCGCTACGAGCTCGCCGACGTCCGTCGGGACTTCGGCGACAAGACGCCGGCCGAGGAGACACAGGAGCAGAACGCGACGAAGCGGGAGGCCGAGGACGTTGACGCCCTGCGCACGAGGCTCAACCACCTGTCCGACGACGTCTCGGTGCGGAGCTGGCAGGAGGGCTCCGGTGGCGTGGTCGTGGTCGGCGTGGCCGAGGTCGACGATCGGACGCAGGCGGCGAGCCGGCTCTCCGGATCGGCCTTCGGGAAGGAGGCATCCGTGCGCACGCTCGCCGTCGGCGAGCGGTTCGTCGTCGTGGTCACCGTCAGCTATCCGCATCGTCCCGCGCGCCGCACCGAGCTCGCAGACCGCACGGCCGATCAGGTCGAGGCCTCCGTCGGGATGGCTCGGGTGCTCTGGTGGGAGGTGATCTCGCTCGGCCCCTTCCTGCTCTTTCCGGTCCTGTTCGGGATCGCCTACCTCGCGTGGATCTTCGTCTGGCTGGCGTTCAACGTGCTCAAGCTGTTCGTCTACCTCGTTGTCGTTGTACCGCTCTCCCTCCTCGGGCTGCGCAAGCGTCCCGCGCCGCAGCGGCCGCTCGTGTCGGAGCCGGATCCCCTCGGCGACCTCGCGCCGGGGGTCGAGCGGGTCGATCTCGACTCGTTCGGGCAGCCGTTCTCGCCGAGCGCGGCCGCCTGGTTCACTGCGCTCGTCCTCGCCCTAGCGGTCGCCATCCCGGCGTTGACGCGCTCGCTGTGGACATCGTCGCTCGTGTGGGGCGCGGTCGGGATCGCATTCGCGCTCGTCTGGCTTGGGCGCGGCCAGAAGGATCCGTGGGCGCGCGCCGCTCGCTGGACGGTCGCGGCCGCCGTCGTGTTCGACCTCGCCGAGGCGCTCTTCGGCCTCGGCCCGGGCCTGCCGACCGACTCGCCTCTCGCCCTCGTCGTCGCCCTGCTGCTCGTCGCGGGCGCGGTTGTGCTCGCCTGGCGCCACGCCGCGGGGCGCGGGTCGTCGCCCGGCTACGTGACCTGGTACGCGGACGTCGACCTCCGGTCCGGGCTATATCTCGTCGGCCTCACCGGGGTCGCGGTCGCGGGCGGCGCGCTCTTCCTCGGAACGAACGGCGACCTCGACTTGGGCTCCCAGCTGGCGAGCAAAGGACTCGCCCTGGCCGGCCTCGCCACCGTGCCGCTGGTGGGCCGCCGGGCACGAGCCGCCCGCGACGCCGCTCGGCGCGACTGGGCGCGCGACCGCGGCGTGCCGGAAGTGCTCCTCCTGCGGTCGTTCGTAGACGACGGGCTGAGGGTGCCGAGCCGCCGCAAGTCTCGGCGCGGCTTCGAGCAGTTCATCCCGACCCGGCACGAGCTGTTCGAGGACGTCGTTGTGCGCGCCTTCACCCAGCTCGGCCCGGTGGTCGCGATCGCCCGTCCGGGAACCGGACAGACCGAGCTGGGCGCCTCACGCGACTTGATCGTCGGCGAGGACTGGCTCACGGCCGTGAAGGCCGAGATGGCCGAGGCCGCCTACATCGTCGTCATCCTCGGGAAGGGGCACGGGCTCTCGCTCGAGCTGGAGACCCTCCAGGAGCTGAAGCTCCTCGACCACGTGTGCCTCGTCGTGCCGCCGGTCGAGCCGGACGACGCCGCGGAGCGCCTCGACCGGGGGACGTCCGAGGTCGCGGGCGAGGAAGGCTGGGGCCGGATCGCGTCGGGGGAGGCGCGCGACGCGTTCGACCGCAGGCACCACGTCGCGGCCCTGCTCGGCGCGGGCGACCGCCGGTTCGTCGCCATCTCGCTGGAGCGCGACTCGACCGCCTACCTGCGTCTGGGCGCCTTCCTCGCCGGCCGAGCCTCGGCCGCGGCCCGTGTGAAACGATCAGCCTCCGACAGCGACGAAGGGAGCGAAGCGTGAGCAGCCTGGGGACGACGCACTATCGCTGGGAGGACATGCCGAAGGAGGAGCTGAAGCCGGACCTCCACCGGCGCCTCGTCACGACCGAGCGGATGATGCTCGCGCACGTCTATCTCGACAAGGACTGCATCGTCCCGCAGCACTCGCACGAGAACGAGCAGCTCACCTACATCCTCGAGGGCACCCTGCGCTTCTGGCTCGGCGAGGACAAGTCCGAGGTGGTCGACGTCCACGCGGGCGAGGTGCTGCACATCCCCTCCTGGGTCCCGCACGAGGCGCAGGCGCTCGAGGACACGCTCGACGTCGACGTCTTCTGCCCGCCTCGCCAGGACTGGCTCGACGGCTCCGACGCCTACCTGCGGCGTACGTGAACCTCGGCCTCGAGGGCAAGGTCGCGCTCGTCTGCGGCGCCAGCCGTGGAATCGGCCGCGCGGTCGCCGAGCGAGCTGGCGGCCGAGGGCGCGTCGCTCGCCCTCTGCTCGCGCGACGCCGAGAGGCTCGGCGCGGCAGCTGCGGCGATCGGGCCCGACGTGCTGGCCGTGCCCGCCGACCTTAGCGTCCCGGGCGAGCCGACCCGGGTCGCCGAGGCCGCCCTCGAGCGCTTCGGCCGCGTCGATGTCCTCGTGGCCAACACGGGCGGGCCTCCGGCCGGCACCCACGACACGCTCACACTCGAGGACTGGGACCGGGCGACGGCGCTCCTCCTCCGCAGCACGGTCGAGCTCTCCACGGCCATCCTGCCCGGGATGAAGGAGCGCGGCTGGGGCCGGATCCTCGCCGTCACCTCCGTCGCCGTGAAGCAGCCGGTTGACAACCTCATGCTCTCGAACAGCCTCCGCGCGGCGGTGACGGGCTTCGTCGCGACGCTCGCGCGCGAGGTGGCGGCCGACGGGATCACCGTCAACACGGTGCTCCCCGGATACACGGCGACCGAGCGTGTGACCGAGCTGAACAAGGCCAACGCCGAGCGCGAAGGCGTCGAGCCGGCCGAGATCCAGGCGCGGCTCGAGGCGTCGATCCCGATGGGTCGGCTGGCAGAGCCCGAGGAGTTCGCCGCGCTCGCGGTCTTCCTGGCGTCCGAGCGCGCCGGCTACATCACCGGCGGCGCGTTCGCGGTCGACGGCGGCTGGCTGCGCGGGCTCCTGTGAGCCGGGTGTGACTTCGATCCTCCGGGAGGTGTATTTCTCCTGGGACGTGACCGACCAGCCTGACGACGCCGCGCTCGCCGCGCGGGCCAAGCGTGGCGACGCCCTGGCCTTCGAGGCCCTGTTGCGCATGTACGAAGAGCTCTCCTTCCGCACCGCCTGGCTCGTGACCGGCTCGAGCGCCGAGGCGCAGGACGCCGTCCAGGACGCCTTCCTCAAGGCGCACCGGGCGATCGGGCGCTTTCACATCGGGCTCCCCTTCCGCCCGTGGCTCCTGCAGATTGTCGCCAACGAGGCGAGGAACCGTCGCCGCGCGGCCGGGCGGAGGGTGCACCACGAGACGCGTGTCGCCTTCGAGCTGCCGGCCCCGCGCGCGGTGGACTCTCCGGAGTCGCACGTCCTCGCGACGGAGACAAGGACGCGGCTCGCCGCCGCGGTCGGCCGTCTCGCGCCGCCGGACCAGGTCGCCATCGTCGGCCGCTACGTGCTCGACCTCTCCGTGGACGAGGTCGCCGCCGCGCTCGGGGTGCGGACAGGCGCCGCCAAGATGCGCATCAGCCGCGCGCTCGAGCGGCTCGGAGAGGAGCTCGACCGTGACGACTGAGCTCGCGCGGATGCTGCAGGAGGAGGACTTCGCGTTCCCGGAGACGCCGGCAATCGTCGACGCGCTGCTCCCGGAGCTGCGCGCGCCGCGCGAGCCGTGGTACCGGCGGCGGGTCGCCCTCGTGGCGGTGCTCGCGGCCGCGCTCGTGGCCGGGGTCGCCGCGACGCCCGGCGGCCGCTCGGCCGTCGGCGACCTGCTTCAGCGCCTCCCGGGGGTGCGCGTCGAGCACGTCGAGCGGCTGCGGCCGTTCGCGCTCGACGTCACCGGGCCGTACCTCGGCGAGCCGGCAACCCTCGACGAGGCGCGCGAGCAGGCGTCGTTCACCGTGCGGCTCCCGACCCGCGGCGAGCTCCAGGACCCCGACGTCGTCCACTACCGCAGCGACGTCGTCGGCGGGATCGTGATCCTGATCGCCGGGAGCGCGGAGAGCCCGCGCCTGCTCCTCACGCAGTGGCGCGGCGACCTGAGCAGCGCCGACTACGAGGTGGCCGGGCCGGGCGGCCGCGCCGAGGGGATCAAGGTCGACGGCCGGCCGGCGGTCTGGCTCGAGGGCCCGACCCAGGCGACGTACACGTTCATCGGCGCGGACCTCAAGCGGCACAAGGAGGCGCTCCGCGTGGGCGCGAACGTCCTGCTCTGGTCGAACGGGCCCGTCGCGTACCGCCTGGAAGGCCACCTGACGCAGGACGAGGCCGTGGCGATCGCCCAGTCGCTCGCTCCGTGACTCTCCCCGAGCGGGCGGTGTACCGGGTGCATGAGTCGCACACGCCGCTCCTCGCTCGCACTCCTCGCCGTTGCCGTCCTCGCCGCCGCCTGTAGCGGCGAGGACGAGCAGCGGTCGGCCGGCACCGGCTCCGCGGCGCCGACGGTCGAGAGCTCGGTTCCCGCCGCGGGAACGATCTTGGGCTTCGCCGTCAGCCCGGACGGCTCGTGGGTCGCCGCCGACTTCGGGACGCAGCGCGTCGTCCGGATTCAGCCCTCGGGCGAGACGGTCGATCTCGCGCAGGTTTCCTCGCCCGTCGACGTCGAGGTCGACGGCGACGGGAACGTCTACGTCTCGGAATGGAAGGCGAACCGCGTCGAGCGGATCGACGCCAAGACCGGCACCGTCGAGACGATCGCGGGCGACGGCTCGGCGGAGCCGACCGGCGACGGCGGCCCGGCAACCGAGGCCGGCGTCCCGGAGCCGCAGGCCCTCGCGCTCGACGGCAATCGCGCGCTCTACATCACGAGCTGGAACACCGTTCGCAAGGTCGACCTGACCGACGGGACGATCTCGACCGTGGCCGGCAACGGCAAGATGGGCGCGGGCGGCGACGGCGGGCCCGCGACGGAGGCCACACTCTGGGCGCCGCACGGCGTCGGGATCGCCTCGGACGGCGACCTCCTCATCGCCCAGTGGACGCGCTTCCGCCGCGTCGACGCCGAGACCGGCTTGATCTCGCGGATCGCCGGCAAGGGGAAGGGCGAGTCGTCGACCGGCGACGGCGGCCCCGCCCTTGATGCGACGCTGATGCCGGTGCACTTCGAGGTGGACGAGCGGGACCGGATCTACTTCGTCGACGTCGCGGGGAACTCCGTTCGCATGATCGACACCGACGGCGTGATCACGACGATCGTCGACGGCGAGAAGGAGGGCATCCAGCCCTACGACGTCGCCCTCGCCAACGAGGGAAACCTGCTCGTGGCCGACTACGGAGGCAAGATCCTCCACGTCGATCTTGCCACCGGCACGATCATGCCTGCGCTCGACGCCTCCTGAACGTGATCCAATAGCGCTCGCCATGAGCGAGGTGCACAAGCGGGCGGCGGAGCTGCTCGAGCGCGAGCTCGAGCGGTTCCGGCGTGAGCACCCGCGCTCCGGCGAGCTCTCGCAACGCGCGTCCGCGTCCCTGCTCGCCGGGGTCCCCATGCACTGGATGCTCCGCTGGCCCGGGGCCTACCCCGTCTACGCCGCCGAGGCGGCCGGCGCGCGCTTCCGCGACGTCGACGGGCACGAGTACGTCGACTTCTGCCTCGGCGACACCGGCGCGATGACCGGACACTCGCCCGAGCCCGTCGTCCAGGCCGTCGCCGAGCAGGCCGCGCGCGGGATCACGCTCATGCTCCCGAGCGAGGACGCGCTCCGGGTGGGGGAGGAGCTGACCCGCCGCTTCGGGCTCCCCCGCTGGCAGTTCGCGCTCACGGCGACCGACGCGAACCGCTTTGCCATCCGACTCGCGCGCCACATCACGGGCCGGCCGAAGGTGCTCGTCTTCAACTGGTGCTACCACGGGACCGTCGACGAGTCGTTCGCGACGCTCGCCGGCGGCCTCGTGATCGAGCGCGAGGGCAACATCGGCCCGCCCGTCCCGCTCGACGCGACCACGCGCGTGGTGGAGTGGAACGACCCCGACGCGCTGCGCGTCGCGCTCGAGGAGGGCGACGTAGCGTGTGTTCTCGCCGAGCCGGCGCTCACGAACATCGGCATCGTCCACCCGCAGACGGGCTTCCACGAGACACTGCGCGAGCTGACGCGGGCGACCGGGACGCTCCTGATCATCGACGAGACGCACACGCTCTGCACCGGCCTGGGCGGCTACACGCAGGCCCACGGGCTCGAGCCCGACCTGCTCACCGTCGGCAAGGCGATCGGGAGCGGCATCGCCTCGGCCGCGTACGGCTTCTCGGCGGAGGTCGCCGACCGCATCGAGGCCTCGATCGAGCGCGACGACTCGGACGTGGGCGGCGTGGGGGGCACGCTCGCGGCCAACGTCCTCTCGCTCGCGGCCATGCGCGCGACGCTTGAGCACGTACTCACGGAGGAGGCCTTCGCGCACATGATCGCCCTGGGCGAGCGCTTCGAGCGCGGCGTCCAGGCCGTCATCCACGAGCACGCGCTCCCCTGGCACGTGACGCGTCTCGGCTGTCGCGTCGAGTACCTCTTCCGCCCGGAGCGGCCTGTGACCGGGAGCGACGCCGCCGAGGGCATCGATCATCTCCTCGACCGGCTGATCCACCTGTACGTCTTGAACCGCGGCATCCTGCTCACGCCGTTCCACAACATGGCGCTCATGTCGCCGGCCACGACCGAGGCCGACGTCGACCTCCACACCGAGGTGTTCGGCGAAGTCGCGCGCGAGCTGACCGGCCGCTAGCCCGGGGCCGATGGTCGAGCGGCTCGCCGACATGCCTCCCGGAACGATGGGCTTCCGGCTCTCCGGGAAGATCGGCCGGGATGAGTACCACGAGCTCCTGACACCCGTCCACGAGGCGCTCGACCGCGGCGAGAGCGTGCGCTACCTCGTCGAGACCGCGCCCGACTTCCACGGCCTCGACCTCGGCGCGCTCTGGGAGGACGTCAAGGCCGCCGGCTCGGTCGGCCTCAAGAACCGGTCGGCCTGGGAGCGGTTCGCCGTCGTCACCGACAAAGACTGGATGCGGAACGCGATCGCGGCGTTCGGCTGGATCAGCCCCGGCGAGCTCAAGGTGTTCGAGCCCGACCAGCTCGAGGACGCGAAGTCCTGGCTGGCCGAGGGCCGGTCAGACTGAGGGCCCTCACCGCTCGGCCGGGACGATGAAGCCGGCCGCCTCGAGCTGCTGACGACCTTCGTCGCTGAGCACCAGGTCGACGAACGCCTGCGCGGCTTCCTTGTCTTCGCTGCTCGTCACGACCGCGATCTGGTACTCGATCGGCGGCTGCGAGCCCTCCGGGAGCTCGATCACCGTGACGTCGCCGCCGGCCGCCGCGGCGTCCGTCGCGTACACGAAGCCGGCGTCGCCCTCGCCCAGCGTGATCTTGCCGACGACGCCCTTGACGTCGTCCTCGTTGGAGACGACGTTGTCGAGCGCGTCCGTGAGCTGGAGATCCTCGAGCACCTGTCGGGTGTAGTCGCCGACCGGGACGCCCTCGGCCGCAATGACGAGCTTCGTGCCCGGCTTTGTGACGTCGGCGATCTCTTCGATTCCGGCCGGGTTGTCGTTCGGCACGATCAGGACGAGCCGGTTCGAGGCGAACGTGACCGGCTCCTCGACGAGGCCCTCGTCGAACAGCTCGCCCGGATACTTGGGGCTCGCGGCTGCGTACACGTCGGCGGGAGCACCCTCGCGGATCTGGGTCGCTAGCTCGTCCGAGCCGGCGAAGTTGTACTGGGGAGCCGGGTCGATCGCCGGGAAGACCTCCGTCAGCGACGCCGCTGCGTACACCGTGAGCGAGCTGTCACCTCCGCCGCCGGTGTCGCTCTGAGCGTCATCGTCGTCGCCGCCACACGCAGCCACGGCGAGGAGAAGAGCGACGAGTAGGTACAGCCAGGCGAGCCTGCGCATCCACGTGCCTCCTTGACAACGGGCCTAGGCGTGATCAAAGATGCCTAGGCAATGCCTATGCGAGTCGTTCGACTCTATACGAGAGGAGGTGGGGGTGAGCAGTCAACAGGTCCTGACGGCCAGCGAAGCCGCGCGCGCGCTCGGCATCAGCCTCGACACTCTCCGGCGCTGGGATCGGGCCGGCCGGATCCGCACGGAGCGTGACAAGGCGAACCGTCGGCTCGTGCCGACGTCGGAGGTGAGTCGGCTCCAGCGGCGGAAGCCCGAGGAGCTGAGCGCGCGGAATCGCTTTCGCGGTGTCGTGCGCGCGGTCGAGGTGGATGGCTTCCTCGCGCGCGTCGAGCTCGACATCACAGCGCCGGCTCGGGTCGTTGCCATCATCACGCGCGAGGCGACCGAGGAGCTCGGCCTCCGGCCCGGCCAGGAGGCCGTGGCGGTGGTCAAGTCGACCTCCGTGATGGTGGAGCGGTGATCCGGCGTCACCTCTTCACGGCCATGCTCGTCCTCGCCTGCGCGCTCGCGCTCGGCTTTCTTCTCCTGCCGCTGGTCGCGATCTTCCTGCGCGTCCCCCCGGGCGACCTCTTCGCCCAGCTCGGGAGCGAGGCGGCCCGCGACGCGATCGTCGTCACGCTGAAGACGACGCTCATCGCGCAGGCCCTGATCCTGCTCGTCGGGACACCGGCGGCCTACCTGATCGCCTCGCACCGGTTCCGGGGCCGTCCGTTCGTGATCACCCTCGTCGAGCTGCCCCTCGTGCTGCCGCCGGCGGTCGCCGGCATCGCCCTGCTCGCAGCCTTCGGCCGGCTGGGGCTTCTCGGCGGGACGTTCGACACGCTCGGCATTCCGATCAGCTTCACCCAGACCGCCGTCGTCCTCGCGGTCACCTACGTCGCGAGCCCCTTCTACTTCCGGTTGGCGATCGCCTCGTTCGAGTCCCTCGACCAGTCGCTGCTGGACGCCTCGCGCACCCTCGGCGCCGGGCCCGCGCGCACTTTCTTCCGGATCGCGCTCCCGCTGGCGTCAAAGGGGCTTGGCGGCCGGCGCCGCGCTCTCGTTCGCACGCGGGATCGGCGAGTTCGGGGCGACGATCATGTTCGCCGGCAGCCTCCAGGGCGTGACCCAGACGGTCTCCCTGGCGATCTACGCTCAGTTCGACATCAATTTCGACGTTGCCCTGGCGCTCGGCGCGCTGCTCGCCCTGGTCAGCGCCGCGATCCTGCTCCTCGTCAAGCTCATCCCCGCGTGGACACGCTCGACTTCGACATCGCTCTCGCCCTTCGCTCGTTTCGGCTCGAGCTAGCGCTCACCGTCGGGCGCGAGACCGTCGCGCTCGTGGGGCCCTCCGGCGCGGGCAAGACGAGCATCCTTCGCGTGGTCGCGGGGCTCGCGCGCCCGGACCGCGGGCGCGTCGGGCTCAACGGCCGGGTGCTCTTCGATGCGGAGGCCGGAATCGACCGGCCGCCTGAGGAGCGCCACGTCGGCTTCGTCTTCCAGGAGTACGCGCTGTTCCCGCACATGACCGTGGAGCAGAACGTCTCCTACGGCGGGCGAAAGGACGTGGTCGAGGTCCTCGAGCGCCTGCGCATCTCCGACCTCGCCAAGGCACGGCCGGGCGAGCTCTCCGGCGGGGAGCGCCAGCGCGTCGGGCTTGCCCGTGCGCTCGCGCGCGATCCGGACGTTCTCCTCCTGGACGAGCCGATGTCGGCGCTCGACACGCATACGCGGGCGGGGGTGCGTGCGGAGCTGCGGAGGACGCTCGACCACCTCGACCTTCCGGTGCTCCTCGTCACCCACGACTTCGAGGACGCGGCCATCCTCGCCGATCGCGTGGGCGTCCTCGTCGAGGGTCGGCTGCTCCAGGTGGGGAGCCCGGCCGACCTGATCGCCGGCCCAGTCGATCCGTTCGTGGCGAGCTTCACGGGCGCCAATGTGCTCGTCGGGCGGGCCCTGCCGCGTCCCGACGGGCTGACAGAGGTCACGCTCGACGACGGCGTCGTTCTCTTCTCCGTGGACGACGCGCGCGGCGAGGTTTACGTCGCCGTGTATCCGTGGGAGGTCTCCATCGCCCGCTCCGCGCCGGACGACTCCACACTCAACCACGTGCGCGGGGCGATCACGTCGCTCGTTCCGATCGGCAACCGCGCCCGAGTGGAGGTCGGGCCGCTGGTCGGGGAGGTGACGACCGCCTCGGTCGAGCGCCTCGACCTGAAGGAGGGCGAGCCGGTCGTCGCCTCGTTCAAGGCCGCCGCGACGCGGCTCGTCGCGCGCGGTTAGGCGGCGGCGCGGTCTTCGAGGAGGCGCAGCAACGCGTCGAGCTCGGCCCTGTGGGCGAGGAGCGCGCGGCGCCGGAACTGGACGATGAGGGCGCCGGAGGTGGAGAGCCGCGCCCCGGCGGCGTGGAGGAGCCTCCGGTAGGGGCCGAGGCCGTCGCCGGGCGCGTAGAGCGCCGCCGCGGGCTCGCCGGCGAGATCGGGATCCGGCTCGTTCGCCGGAAGGTAGGGGAGGTTGGCGACGGCGAGGTCGACGCTGCCCGGCACGGGGTCGAGCAGGTCGCCAACGAGGATGTGCACCCGGTCGGCGAGGCCGTGCCGGCGGACGTTCTCCCGCGCGAGCGCGATCGCGGCCGGGCTCGTGTCCGTCGCCCAGACGCGTGCCTCGGGAGCGCCGGCGGCGATGCCGATCGCCACGGCCCCGGAGCCGGTGCCGACGTCGGCGACGACGGCCGGGCGCCCGTCGAGGTGCTCGAGCGCGGCCGAGACGAGCGCCTCGCTCGCGGGCCGGGGCGTCATCACCCTGCCCGGGTGCGTGGCGAGGTCGAGGCCGCAGAAGCGCACGTGTCCCACTCGGTCGTTTGTGACGCCGGGTCGGCGGTTCTTACTGGTGAGGAGCCCGGGGCGCGCGTGGCGCCCCGGGCTCGCTCGGGTCAGAAGCGGCGCCCGAACTGGGCGACGATGCCGGTCGAGAGCTCGTCGGCCATCTCGAGGGCCTGGAGGTGGATGGCGTCGTAGGCGGCGACGTCGGCGTCCCAGTTCCCCTGGAGGCGGGAGACGACCTCGGTCGTCGTCAGGTCGAGGTGCTCGTAGAGCATCTCCTTCATCTCGCGGAGCTTCCACTCGCGCGGGTTCGCGGCGTTCAGGAACGCGGCGATCTGGTCGGCGTTCGAGCGCCAACGCGCCTGCTGCGCCGCGACCTCGGCGCCGTCGCCCGCCCGCGCGGCGGCGATCAGGTCGGCGGCGATGAGGATGTGCTCCCGGAGGAGCCGGCTCAGCTCCTCGCCGGCGGCGTCGCCGTAGAACGGCTTGATCGCGTCGCCGATGTCGTCCTGGTTCTTCAGCAGGCGGCCGACGGTGGCCTGCGTGTCGGGCGCGTCCGTCGTCAGGCTGATGATCGCCAGGCGCGTCCAGGTGACGTGGTCTTCCCAGAGCTTGCGCATGTCGTTGCGCAGCTGGAGCTCCTGCTTGGAGATCGAGCCCTTGCCGCGCGCGTTGCCGTGCGCGAGCGCGTTCGGGCCGCCCGCCGCGACGAGCGCGATGAGCGCGGCGAGTACAGCCAGCAGCAGTGCGGATCCCAGCCGGATCGACCGGAATGTGTGAGCCTCTCTCAAGGGGCCCTCCTTTCGTTCGATCTCGTCCCGTTCCCTCAGCAGGTGTTCGTGACGGCCACGGCGCCGTTCTTACGTCTCCGTGGGATAACGTCCGCGCCGATGTCCGTCCTGGAGCGCGACGACGCGCCCCCGGCGCGCGTGATCGAAGTCGTCGAGCCCTCCGTGGGCCTCGACGCCGTCGTGGTGATCGACCACGAGCTCTTCGCCACCGCGGTAGGCGGGACGCGAATGGTGCCCGACGTGACCTCGGACGAGGTCGCGCACCTGGCGCGGGCGATGACCTGGAAGCTCGCGGTCTGCGGCGTCTCCTACGCGGGCGCGAAGGCGGGGATCCGCTTCAGCGGCGGCGACCGGGCCGCCGTGCTCGGGGCGTTCCTCGACCGGGTGCGCGAGTGGCAGGACTTCTTTCTCACCGGCCCCGATATCGGGACGCACCCGGAGGACTTCCTCGCCCTCGAGCCCGAGGGTGGCCCGACGCCCGTCTGGGGGCGCACGCACGAGGGGTTGGGGATGGACGACCTCGCGGTCGGCTACGGGATCAAGGGAGCGGCGGCCGTCGCGCTCGAACGGCTCGGCCGGCCCTTCGAGGGCGCGCGTCTGGCGATCGAGGGCTTCGGCAAGGCAGGCGCCGGCACCGCCCGCGCCTGCGGGGACGCCGGCGCGCGCGTCGTGGCCGTCAGCACGGTCGAGGGCGTCCTGGTCGACCCGCGCGGGCTCGACGTGGACGATCTCCTCGCGCTCCGCGCCCGGCACGGCGATGCGTTCGTCCACCACGGGCCCGTTCCCGTGCAGCCCCGCGAGGCGCTCTTCGCCGCCGAGTGCGACGTGCTCGTCCCCGGCGCGCGCCCACACGTGATCTCGCCCGAGTCCGTGACCGAGCTTCGCTGCGCCGCCGTCGTCCCCACGGCGAACGTTCCCTATGCCACTGGAGCGACGGATGCGCTCGCGGCGGCCGGGATCCTGGCGCTGCCGGACTTCGTGACCAACGCAGGCGGCATCCACCTCTACGAGGCGCCCGAGTGCCAGGAGGACCCGGCCCGCTGCCTGGCCGCGGTCGAGCGGCTGGTGGGCGAGACCACGCGCCGCGTGTTGGCCGCAGCCGACGCGGATCACGTCACGCCGACGCAGGCGGCTCTCGAGATCGCCCGCGCCTTCCTCCGGACGGCCGGCGGCTAGGTCGACGCGAGGTTCTCGCGCACGCCCGGAACGACCTCCCGGGCGAAGCGCTCGAGCTGGGCCGGGTCGTCGTCGCGCGGCCAGAGCACAAAGGTGTCGAAGCCGAGCTCGAGGGCGAAGCCGGTCAGGGCCTCGATCCAGTGCGCGGGCGGGCCCTCGAGGAGCGCCTGGGCCAAGCCCTTCGAACTCGAGCGGGCGGATCATGCGGGGCCTCCTGTGTCGGGCTGGGCGCAGGCCGCGCGGATGCGTGCGAGCGCGGCCGTCAGCTCGACTACACGACCGCGCTCATAGGAACGGCCAGCGGTCCCACTCGAGGATCGTGGGGCCGATCGCGGCTTCTTCGTAGTCGAGATGTGCGAGCAGGTCGGACTCGAGCGCGCTGAGGGCGGCGACGAGTCGCGCGCGGACGTCGGCGGCGTCGTCGGCCAGCAGGGCGTCCGCGGCGGCCTCGACCTCGTCGAGCCGGTCGGAGACCATGCGATGGTCGGCCTCGAGCTTGTCGACGACCTCGACGAGGCTCTCGTCGGCGGCGCGAACGGCGGGGAACAAGGCAATGTTCTCCGCGGCGTGGTGGGAATGCACGAAGCGGCAGTAGTAGATGCAGTTCACACGCAGCTTCCACAGCGGGCTGTTCGTCTCGAGCGAGCGGATCTCCTCGCGGACGTCGGTCGGAGAGAGGCCCTCGGACGCACGACGCGCGAGGTCCTCGCAGAGTCGCAGGTCATGGCGAATCCGCCCGTGTACCCACTTGAGCTCCTCCAGGAGGAGCTGACCCGGCTTGTTCTTGTCCACGCTCGCGGTCCGGTCAGCTGTCCGTCGGCGACCCGGCCCCGTACTCCTCGACGGTGACGTGATCGCCCCAGGTCGCGGGGTTGCCTTCGTCGTCGACCTCGAGCATCGCGAGGTGTGTCATGAAGCGCGTCGGCGCCGCCCCGTGCCAGTGATCCTCGCCCGGCTCGAAGAACACCCGGTCGCCGGGACGGATCACCTCGATCGGCCCCCCGCGCCGTTGAGCGAGGCCGACGCCCTCCGTGACGTAGATCGTCTGGCCGTTCGGGTGCGTGTGCCACGCCGTCCGCGCGCCCGGCGTGAAGTGGACGCTGCTCACGCTCACACGCGTTGCGCCTGACGGGACGGCGACCGGGTCGATGTAGACCAGACCGGTGAACCACTCGCTCGGGCCCGCCGCGGTCGCGATGCTGTTCCTGGTTATCTGCATGGCTGTCTCCTCGTGGGCTCGACGGTGCCAAGATAGTGGGCTCGTCAGCTTGGTAGAAACCGGGCGTGCGCGGATTCGTGATCGAGGTGGACGATCCGCCGCGTGACGATGTCCGCAATAACGGCCGGCGCGAGCGAGCCGTTAGCCGGCGGCTGCCGGCGCGCGGCGGGGGAGGACCCAGCCAGGCCGCGGGAAGTGGCACGTGTAGCCGTTGGGATACTTCTCGAGGTAGTCCTGGTGCTCGGGCTCGGCCTCCCAGAACGGCCCCGCCGGCTCGACCTCGGTGACGACCTTGCCCGGCCAGAGGCCAGAGGCCTCGACGTCGGCGATCGTGTCCTCCGCGACGCGGCGCTGCTCCTCGTCGAGGTAGTAGATCGCCGAGCGGTAGCTCGTCCCGAAGTCGTTCCCCTGACGGTTCAGCGTCGTCGGGTCGTGGATCTGGAAGAAGAACTCGAGCAGGTCGCGGTACGACGTCTGCTCGGGGTCGAAGACGATCTCGATCGCCTCTGCGTGCGTGCCGTGGTTGCGGTAGGTGGCGTTCGGGACATCGCCGCCCGTGTAGCCCACCCTCGTCTCCAGGATGCCCGGCCGCTTCCGGATGAGGTCCTGCATCCCCCAGAAGCACCCGCCCGCGAGAATCGCCTTCTCGACCGAACCATTCATCACGCCACCTCCCTGACGATCACGACTCAGCAGTTCAATGTACCTTCGGCGCCTCGGGTGGCAGTGCTCTCGATGAGCTGTGACCAGGCGTCGTCCACGCGGCTGGGTTCGATCCGTCCCCCTCCGCTGAGCTCCCGGCATCCGAGGCGAGCGACGCTGGCGTGCTTTCCCACCTGCGCTCCGGGACTTAGCATGGGCTCCGGTGGTGAAGCCCGCGGCCCACGTCGACGTCATCGGCCGTCAGGAAGAGCTCGAGGCGCTGGATGCCTTTCTCGGCTCTCTGCAGACCGGCCCGGCCGCGTTCGTCCTCGATGGTGACGCGGGCGTCGGCAAGACCACTCTGTGGCACGCAGGTGTCGAGACGGCTCGGAGAGTCGGCTTTCGAGTGCTCGAGACTCGACCTGCCGCGGCCGAAGCAAGGCTCGCCTTCGCAGGGCTCGGCGATCTACTTGACGAAGGACTGGCCGACCTGCTCGACGCGCTCCCGCCGCCCCAGGCCGACGCACTTCGAGTCGCGCTCCTGCTCGAGCAGGCGCAGGGCTCGCCCCCCGACGAGCGCGCGGTCGCCGTCGCGTTTCTCGGCGCGCTTCGCATCTACGCTGCCGAGCGCCCGCTGCTCGTGGCCGTGGACGACGTCCAGTGGCTCGACTCCGCGTCCGGCGCCGTGCTTGCGTTCGCGTGGCGACGCCTTCGCGAGGAGCCGGCCGGCCTTCTCCTTTCGCACCGCCTGGGGCTGACGGCACCCGCTGCGCTGCTCGAGCTCGAGGGGACACGTCTCCTCGAGGTCACGCCGCTGAGCCTCGGCGCGGTCCACGGTCTCCTGCAGGCTCGGATCGGGCTCCCGCTCGCCCGGCCGGTGCTTCGGCGGCTCTACGACGTTGCGGGCGGCAACGCGTTCTACGCGCTGGAGCTGGGTCGCGCGCTCCAGCGCCATGGTGCAACGCCAGTGCCCGGCGAGCCGCTGCCGGTGCCTGAGGGGCTGCGTGAGCTCGTGCATGACCGGCTCGTCGTCTTGCCCGCGCCGACGCGGGAAGCCCTCGCCGTGGCCGCGGCCCTCTCGCAGCCGACGCTCTCACTCCTCCGAGAGGCCGGACACGAGGCGGATGCACTGCAGCCCGCCGCCGAGGCCCACGTCCTCGAGGTCCACGGCGACCTTCTCCGCTTCACGCACCCGCTGCTCGCCTCCGCGGCGTACGAGAGCGTCGACGCCATCGCACGACGGGAGCTCCACCGCCGCCTTGCCGGCGTCGTCGACGACGAGGAGGAGCGGTCGCGCCACCTTGCGCTCGCCGTCGACACGCCGGACGCGGACGTCGCGGCCGCCCTCGAGCGGGCTGCGGTACATGCTCGCTCTCGTGGAGCGAGCGCGGCCGCGGCGGAGCTCGGCGAGCAGGCTCGCCGGCTGACGCCGCGGGATGCGCTCGCAGACATCCATCGCCGGACGGTCGGCGCCGCGCTCTACTGCTTCGATGCCGGCGACCCCGGGCGAGCGATCGAGCTGCTGGAGGAGGCTCTGGCTGCCGCACCGCCCGGGAGCGCACGTGCGGAGGTGTTGGCGGCCCTCTCGCGACTGCACCGGTTCGGAGGCGACCAGCCGCTGGCCGCAGAGCTGGCCCGGCAGGCGCTCGCAGAGGCCGGGCCGGATGATCGCGTGCGCGCCGAGGCCGCGCAGGGACTCGCTGCAACGCTCTTCTATCTCAAGGAGGACCTCGAAGAGGGAGTCGAGCTTGCCGCCCTTGCGGCCGAGCTCGCGGCGCGGTCGCACGACAACGTCCTGCAGATGGAATCGCTCTGCCTCCAGGGCCTGATGGAGTGCCTGGTCGGACGCCCCGAGGCGGTCGCAACGTTCCGTGGTGTCGCGGAGTTGGCGGAACCGGCCGCCTACGCCCGCGTGCTCTCGACGCCGACCCTCAACCAGGGCGTCTTTGCTCTCTGGACCGACGGTCCCGAGGCAGCTCGGCTCCTACACAACTCCCATGAAGACGCGGTCGCGCGCGGTGACGAGGGGTCGGCCCCGATGGTCCTCGCGCAACTCGCGCTGGCGACGTATCTCGAGGGCCGCTGGACCGAAGCCCAGCAGGTCGCCGAGGAAGCGTCCGAGCTCGCGCTGCAGACCGACCAGCGGCCGATGCATGCGTATTCGCTCGCCATACGCGCGCTCGTCCGGGCTTCGTTGGGGTTGGAGCCCGATGCGCGCGCCGACGCGCAGCAGGCACTGGCGTTCGCCGGGGAGCGCGGGATGGCAGCGGCCAGGCTCCACAGCATTTGGGCGCTCGGCGTGCTCGAGCTCTCGCTCGACCGGCCGGCCGAGGTCGCCCGGCTGCTCGCCCCGGAGCGCGAGCGGCTCCTCGCAGGCGGCGTGGGCGAACCGGGCACGATCCGCTTCGTCGCCGACGAGATCGAAGCGCTCGTCGCCCTCGAGCGAGCGGGCGAGGCGAGGGCGTTGCTCGACTGGCTCGAGGCGCAAGGGAAAGCCCTCGACCGAGCCTCGGCGCTCGCGGCTGCGGCGCGCTGCCGTGGTCTGCTGGCCGCCGCCAGCGGCGATCGCGACGCAGCTTTCGCTGAGTTCGAGGGGGCGCTTGCAGAGCACGCGCGCGTTCCGAATCCGTTCGAACGAGCGCGCACCCTCCTCGCCTTCGGGGCGACGCAGCGCCGCACCAAAAAGAAGGCGGCAGCTCGCAAGAGCATCAGCGAGGCGCTCGCGGTCTTCGATGAGCTCGGCGCCGCCCTCTGGGCGGGGAAGGCGCGGTCGGAGCTCGCCAGCATCGGTGGACGGGCACCTTCGAGCGCCGAGCTGACCCCCGCGGAGGAGCGCGTCGCGGCGCTCGTCGCCGAGGGGCGGACGAACCGAGAGGTCGCCGCGGTGCTCTACGTGACCGACCACACGGTCGAGTTCCACCTCTCCCGGATCTATCGGAAGCTGGGCGTCCGGTCACGCGCCGAGCTCGCGCGCCGCTTCCACGAGTAGCGCCCGCAAAGCCTAGGGATTTCCGGGTTTCCTCGAGGGTTGCCCGCTCCTAGCCTCGGGACATGCCCCGGTACGTCGCCGAGCTCTACCTACCGAAGAAAGGCTCCGAAAGCCTCCAGACGGCGGCCGTCAGAGCCCGTTCGGCGGCCGACGCCATGACGCGGGAAGGAACACCGATCCGCTATCTGCGCGCCATCTTTCTCGGCGACGACGAGGTGTGCTTTCACCTCTACGAGGCCGACTCGTCGGAACTGGTGCGGGAGGCAAGCCGCCGAGCGGCGATCCCCGTCGAGCGTGTCTCCGAGGCAATGGACATCGACCTGGATGCCGCGCCCAACCCGTGAGGAAGGAACGAATCATGCGAACAATGAACACGAGGCTTCTCATCGTCGGCACCTGTCTCGTGCTCGGAGTCGCAGGCGGAGCGACGGCCTGCGGAGGGACCGATGACGCACAGCCGCCGCCCGCGACGCCGCCGACAGAAGGCACGACGACGACGGCGGCGACCAGCGCACGCACCGTCGAGGAATTCCAGGTCGACGGAGCTCCGACGGCGATCGCGGCGGGCGACGGCGCAGTCTGGGTCGTCCTCGACCAGGGCGACAGGGTGGCCCGGATCGATCCCGGGTCCGGCGAGGTCGTCGGCGAGCCGATCCCCGTGGGCAACGGAGCCGTCGGAGTCGTGGCCGCTGCAGGCGACGTCTGGGTCGTGAGCAGGTACGACAACACGGTTACCCGCATCGACTCGAGCACGAACGAGGTCGTCGGCAAGCCGATCGCCGTCGGAGCTCGTCCAATGGCCATCGCTGCCGGCGAGGGCTCAGTGTGGACCTTCAATACGCAGGACGGTACGGTCACCCGGATCGAGGCGAAGACGGGCAAGGTGCACTCCACGTCTCCACGCGTGGTCGGTCGCGCCGCCGGAAACGCCGACTACGCAGGACTGGCCGTGGGCGACGGCTTCGTGTGGGTCGCCAGCCCATCCGAAGGCTCGGTCGTCCGGGTGGACGTCGACACGTCCCGACCGGCAGGCAAGCCCACCGAGGTGGGAGCAGGCCCCACCGGCGTCGCGATCGCCGACGGCGCAGTCTGGGTCACCAACCTCGACGACGGCTCCGTCTCGCGCATCGACGCTGGCTCCGGTGAGCTCGTAGGTGGGCCGATCGTGCTCGGAGGCCAGCCCGTGGGCGTGGCGACCGGCGAGGGCGCGGTCTGGGTCGTCGACCAGTCGGGCACGGTCACCGAGATCGACCCCGAAGCGAACGCGCCGGCACAAGAGCCGGTCGCCCTCGACGGACGCCCCTTGAGCCTTGCCATCGGCAACGGAGCCGTCTGGGTCGCGAATCCCTTCAGCAACACGGTCGCGCGGATCTCTCTAGCCGCCCGATGAGACGCCGGTCGCTCGAGCCGTGGAAGCCGCGGAGCTCGACCGTGAGAGGGGTCTGACTAGTCCGAGCTCCAGCGGGAACGGTCAATCCGGTCGGGAGAAATTCTTCACGCCCTTGACAGGAGAACAGGTGTTCGTGTAGAACACACGTTCCCATGGTCGCTTGTCTCACGATTCCGGGCTTCTCCCTCAGGGCTCCGCTGCTGCAGCGGCCCGAGCTCGAGGGAAGGCCTGTTGCGCTCGCGCCGGCGCCGGGGGAGCGGGCCCTCCTCGGCTCCTGCACCGGCGCCGCCGAGCGCGCGGGGGTGCGGCCGGGGATGCGCCTCTCCGAGGCGCTCGCCACCTGCCCTCAGCTGGAGCTGCTCGAGCAGGATCCGGCCGGGGTGGAGGAGGCCTGGGAGGCCGTGTTGCGGCGCCTCGAAGAGGCGGGCTTCGCGGTCGAGCCGGTCGAGCCGGGCTGCGTCTACTTCGAGACGCGGGGGGTGGAGCGCTTGGCCGGGGGTCTCCAGCAGGCGCTCCGGCGCGCGCTCGACGCGATCGGGGAGGAGTGGGGGGCTCGTGTGGGGGCGGCCTCCCGGCGCTTCGCCGCGCTCGCGGCGGCGACCGTGGCGCCGGCCGGCCGGGCGCTCGTCATCGACGACGGCGAGGCGCACCTCTTTCTCGAGCCGCTCCCGCTCGACCTGCTCCCACTCCCGCCCGAGCGGCGGGAGGAGCTCTCGGAGCTCGGCGTCAAGCGTCTCGGCGAGCTGGCCCGTCTGCCGGGAGCGGCAGTCGCGGACCGGCTCGGCGCGGACGGCGCGGAGGCATGGCGGCTCGCTAGGGGCGAAGGGGCCGCCTCGGTCGAGCCGCGCCGGCCGCCGGCCGAGATCGCCGAGACGCTCTCCTTCCCCGAGCCGGTGGCGAACGAGCTCACGCTCGCGCGGGCACTGGCGGCGCTCATCGAGCGCCTGCTCGCCCGCCCGGAGCGGGCCGGCCGGGCCCCTCGGCAGCTCGCCCTCTCGGCGAAGCTCGTCGGGGGAGGCTCCTGGCGGCGCTCGCTGACGCTGCGTGAGCCGACGGCGGAGCCCGACCGCCTTCGGCTCGCGCTGGCGTCCAAGCTCGCGGAGCTGCCGGCACCAACGGTGGAGCTGCGGCTGGAGCTGGGGGAGCTCACGGAGTCGGTCGGGACACAGGCCGAGCTGATCCGCCCGCGCGGAAGCCGCCTGCGGGAGCGCCTGCGCGTCGGCCTTCAGCAGGTGCGCGCCGCGGTGGGAAGCGCAGATGCGGTCTGCACCGTCGTGGAGGTCGCGCCGTGGTCGCGCATCCCGGAGACTCGGGCAATTCTCGTTCCGCGCGACGACTGAACGAGCCGCGCCCGGCGCTCGTCGTCTGCGAGGACGGGGTGCCGGCGGCGGTGAACCGGGTGCGCGTGGCCGCGCTGCGGGAGGAATGGCGCGTGGTCGACCGCTGGTGGACGGAGGAGCCGGTCGAGCGGCGCTACTTCGAGGCCATGCTCGAGACCGGGCGGAACGTCGTGGTCTTCCGGGACGAGTCGAGCGGCCGGTGGTTCAGGCAGAGCGCCTAGCTCGAGGGGAAGACCACGTCGTAGCGGGCGAGGACCTCGCCGAGGACCCGTGGGTCGGGCGGGCCGTCCGCGGGCATCACGGCCGCCAGGTCGCGGATGTAGTCCTCCCAGCCGCCGGGCGTGTTCAGGTTGAGGAAGCGAACGGGCTGCTCGCTCCGGTTCGCGAACGTGTGCAGGACGCCGGGCGGTACGCAGGCGTACGTGCCCGGCGGCGCCTCCAGCTCGTCGTCGCCGACCTGGACAGTCAACGTCCCCTCGAGGACGTAGAACGAGTCGAGCAGCTCGCGGTGGGAGTGGAGCGGCGGGCCGCTCGTCTCCGGCCGGAGCGTGGACTCGGCGAGCGAGAAGGCGCCCGCGGTCGTCTCCCGCGTCGCCTTGAAGACGGAGGTCGCCGCCCCGACCTCGTACGTCGTGCCCTCGCCCGGCCCGAGCACGGCGCCCTCGCCGGGCTCCTGCGGCCCGTCGACGTCGACGCTGTCGAACGAGGCGTCCCGCCCCTGCGTGCGGGCGCGGAGGAAGTCGGCGAAGCCGGAGTCGGGCGCGTGGATGTTGAGGAAGCGGGCGCGGCCGCGGCCGCTGCTCGTGAAGGCGTGGACATTCCCGGGCGGCACGACCACCGCTGTCCCCGCCCGGCCGAGATGCGTCTCGCGGCCGAGCGTGAACTCCAGCTCGCCCTCGAGAAGAAAGAACGCATCCGTGTGGTGCTCGTGGAAGTGCGGGGAAGCGCCCGTGTAGGTCGGCCCGGTGTCGTACTCGATGAGGCTGAGCTCGGGCCGCGCCACCTTGACGAGGTAGACGCGGTCCTCGCTCTCGAGCCGCTCGCCCTCGCCGGGGCCGATGATGATCGCCGTCTCCATCCGGTCCCTCCTTCGACGCTTAACTCTTCAGGGGCACCCCATCCCACCACCCGCTTTCGAGCGTACAGCGAACACCTGCGCGGGTGGCGCGCGGACCGTGCCGGAAGCGTGGCGTGAGCGTGTCGGAGTACGTCGAGCTCCACTGCCACTCGGCCTACTCCTTCCTCGACGGGGCCTCGCAGCCGGAGGAGCTCGCCGTGCGGGCGGTCGAGCTCGGCTACGAGGCGCTCGCGCTTACCGACCACAACGGCGTCTACGGCTCGCTCGAGTTCGCCTACGCCGCGAAGGCGCTCGGGCTCCGCTCGATCACGGGCGCCGAGGTCACGCTCGCGGACGGGTCGCACGTGACGCTGCTCGTCGAGTCGCCGGGCGGGTACGCGAACCTCTGCCGGCTGCTCACCGCCGCGCACGCGCACGAGCGCCTGAACCCCCGGCTCGACCCGCTGCTCCTGGCCGAGCTCGGCGAGGGCCTCGTCTGCCTCTCGGGCTGTGCGCGGCACGGGCTGGCTGTTCGCGACCCCAACGCCGCCGCCGACCTGGCCCGCGCCTTCGGCCGCGACCGCTTCTTCGTCGAGCTCCAGCGGCCCTACGAGCGAGGGGACGCTCACCGGAACGCCGCGCTGCGCGCGCTCGCGGAGACGCTCGGCGTCCGCACGGTCGCCACCGGGGACGTCCACGCGCACCACCTCAGGCGCACGCACCTGCAGGACGTCCTCGTCGCGATCAAGAACCGGACGTCGCTCGAGGGCTGCGAGGCCGAGCGGCGTGGGAACGTCGAGAGCGTCCTGCTCGACCCGAAGGACGTCGCCGACCGCTTTCCGTACGACCGCGACGCGGTCCGCGCGACAGTCGAGCTGGCGGAGCGGCTCACGTTCGACCTCACGCACGAGCTCGGCTACCGGTATCCGGACTTCTCCGACGGCGCGACGCCGGCCGACGTCCAGCTCGGCGAGGTCTGCCGCCGCGCCTTCGAGGAGCGCTACCGCCACGCGCCGCACGAGCTTCGCGCCCGCGCCGACGAGCGCCTGCGGGAGGAGCTGGCCCTGATCGCCGAGCTCGGCCTCTCCGGCTTCTTCCTCCTCCACTGGGAGGTGCTCGAGCTCGCGCGCGACGTGGCCGCCGAGGTGCGGGGGCCCGGCTCGCCGCGCCACCTGCTGCCGCCCGGGCGGGGGCGGGGGAGCTCGGTCGGCTCGATCGTCTGCTACCTGACGGGGCTCTCGCACGTCGACCCGGTGGACGCCGGCCTCGCGCTCGGGCGCTTCCTCAACCGCGAGCTCAAGTCGGTCCCGGACATCGACCTCGACTTCCCGCGCGACATCCGCGAGAAGCTGATCGTCGCCGTGACCGAACGCTACGGCCGCGAGCACTCGGCGCTCGTCGCGAGCTTCGCCACCTACCGGGCTCGCGGCGCAATCCGTGATGTGGGCAAGGCGCTCGGGCTTCCGCAGGCCGAGCTGGAGCGCCTGGCGCGGGTCTCGGACGGGTGGAACGCCCGCAAGGTGGGGGAGGAGATGGAGCACGTGCCCGGCGCCGATTCGCGCCTCGCCTCACCGCGCTGGCGGGCCTTCCGGGAGCTCTGCGGCGAGATCGCCGGCCTGCCTCGGCACCTGTCGCAGCACCCGGGCGGGATGGTCATCTCGTCACGGCCGCTCGTCGAGCTCGTCCCGGTCGAGCCGGCGGCGATGGCGGGCCGCCAGAACTGCCAGTGGGACAAGGACTCCTGCGCCGACGCCGGCTTCCTCAAGATCGACTTGCTGGGGCTGGGGATGCTCTCGGCCGTCGAGGAGTGCGTCGAGCAGATCGCCCTCCTGCGCGGGAAGCCGATCGACCTCTCGCGGATCCCGCTGGACGACGCCGACGTCTACCGTGAGATCCAGGACGCGGACACGGTGGGGCTCTTCCAGATCGAGAGCCGCGCCCAGATGCAGAGCCTCCTGCGCACGCGCCCCGAGAACCTGGACGACTTGACGATCCAGGTCGCACTCGTCCGCCCGGGCCCGATCCAGGGCAAGGCGGTGCATCCGTTCATCGAGCGGCGGCAGCGCCTGCGCGAGGATCCGAGCTACGAGCCGCCCTACGACCATCCCTCCCTGGCGGAGCCCCTGCGCGACACGCTCGGCGCGATCATCTTCCAGGAGCAGGTGCTCGAGGTCGCCATGGCCCTCGCCGGCTTCTCGGTGGGCGAAGCCGAGGGCCTGCGGCGGGCGATGAGCCGCAAGCGGAGTCAGGACGCGATGGAGGCCTACCACCGCCGCTTCGTCGAGGGTGCCCTGGCCAACGGCGCAGACCTGGAGACGGCAGAGCTCGTCTTCTCGAAGCTCTCGGGCTTCGCCTCCTTCGGCTTTCCCAAGTCCCACGCGGCCGCCTTCGCGCTCCTCGCCTACCAGTCGGCCTGGCTTCGCCACCACTACCCGCACGAGTTCCTCTGCTCGCTCCTGAACGCGCAGCCGATGGGCTTCTATCCGCCCTCGAGCCTCGTGCGGGATGCGCAGCGGCGCGGTGTCGAGGTGCTGCCGCCGGACGTGAACCGGAGCGAGGCCGGGTGCCGCCTGCAGCGCGGCACCGTCCGGGTCGGCCTGGGCTACATCAAGGGCCTGGGGGCGGAGCCCGCCGCCGCACTCGTCGCGGAGCGGAACGAGCGAGGCGAGTTCGGGAGCGTCGCCGATCTCGCCCGCCGGGCACCGCTCGACCGGCCCGCGCTGGAGGCGCTCGTCGCGAGCGGCGCCTGCGACTCCTTCGGCTGGCCCCGTCGCCAGCTCCTCTGGCGGCTCGGGCTGGCGCCGCGATCGGTGAGCGCCGGCTCGGGCGGTGCCGACCGGCAGCTCGCGCTCCCGCTCGAGCCAACCAGCGAGGTCCCCGACCTGGCCGAGCAGACGCCCTGGGAGCGGATGCTGGCCGACTACCGCCTCACAAGCCTCTCCGTCGGGCTCCACCCACTCGAGCTGCTGCGGCCCCATCTGCCGGGAGAGGTGCTCTCGAGCTCGGAGCTGGCGGACGCCTCGAACGGCGCCAGCGTGACGGTGGCCGGCCTCGCGGTTGCGCGGCAGCGACCGGCGACTGCGAGCGGCGTCGTCTTCATGCTGATCGAGGACGAGCACGGGCAGATCAACCTGATCGTCCCGCCGCCGGTGTACGACCGCTACCGCGCGATCGTCCGCGGCGAGCCGCTCCTGCTCGCCCGCGGGCGCTACGAGCGCGTCGACCGCAACCGCAACGTCCTCGTGTCTGAGCTCGCCTCGCTGGGCCCGCTTGCTCGCCGGGTCGCGGACGACGCCGAGGTGCGCGGCGCCATGCCGACCGCGCACCACTTCGGGGGCCGCTGAACGCAGACCGTCATCTAGGCTGGGGCCGTGGCCCCCCGGTCGCTCTGGCTCCAGGAGGCGCTCGCGGCCGAGGACGGCGTCGAATCCTCGGAGCTCGTCGAGCCCATTCGCGCCGACGTCTGCGTCGTCGGCGGCGGCTACACCGGCCTTTGGACGGCGCTGAGGATCGGCGAGCTCGAGCCCGGGGCGTCCATCGCGCTCGTCGAGGCGGACATCTGCGGCGGCGGCCCCTCGGGGCGAAACGGCGGCTTCGCCCTCTCGTGGTGGCCGAAAGTGGAGACGCTCGTGAAGCACGTGGGCCAGGAGGAGGCTTTCCGCCTCGTCCGGGCGTCCGTGGACGCTGTCGACGAGCTGGGCGCTTTCTGCGAGCGCGAGGGCATCGACGCGCACTACCGCCGCGGCGGCTGGCTCTGGACGGCGACCTCGCCGGCGCAGCTCGGCTCCTGGGAGGGCGCCGCGGCCGCGGCGGAACGGGCGGGTGAGCGCCCCTTCGAGATCCTTTCCGCGGAGCAGGTGCAGGAGCGAACCGGCTCGCCCGTGCACCTCGGCGCCGCCTACGAGGCCTGCGCCGCGACCGTGCAGCCCGCGCTGCTGGCACGCGGCCTGCGCCGGGTTGCGCTGGCCCGCGGCGTCCGCATCTTCGAGCGCTCGCCGATGGTCGATCTCGACCGCGAGAACGGCATTGTCCGCACCATCTCCGGCTCCGTCGAGGCGGGCGCGGTCGTGCTCGCGACCGGCGCCTGGCTGGCTGGCGTTCCCGAGCTGAAGCGGGCGGTCGTCGCCGTGTCGAGCGACATGGTCGCGACGGCGCCGATGCCGGAGCGGCTCGACGAGGCCGGCTGGACTGGCGGCGAGGCGATCTCGAACTGCCGTCTGATGGTGCACTACTACCGGACGACGAAGGACGGGCGCATCGCCTTCGGCCAGGGCGGACACCGGCATGCGTTCGGCGGGCGCGTGGCCGACGACTTCTTCGCCTACAGCGAGGCGGCCGAGCGGCGGCTGCGGACGGATCTGGTGCGCCTGGTGCCCTACGCGGAGGGCGTCGACGTCACCCACGGCTGGGGCGGGCCGATCGACCGCACCGTCGACGGCGCTCCCATCTTCGGACGGCTCCCGGGCCGCGTTCCCGTGGTCTATGCGGTCGGCTATTCCGGGAACGGTGTCGCGCCCAGCCTGACCGCGGCCAAGGTGCTCGCCTCGAGTGCGCTCGGCCGCGACGACGAGTGGTCGGGGACGGGGCTCAACGGCGGCGTCGTCGGGCGCTTCCCCCCGGAGCCTGTCCGCTACCTCGGCGGTTTCGCGGTGCGCGGTGCGGTCAAGCGCAAGGAGGGCCGCGAGGACGTCGGCCGCTCTGTCGACCCGCTCACGCGCCGCATCGCGGGCCTCGCGCCGCAGGGATTCTTCCGCGTCGTCAGGTGAGGGAGGGGCGCCTCAGTCGAGCTCGAGCCCGAGGCTGGGCAGGCGCATGTGGACGAGGCGGTTGAAGACGTCCTCGTACTCCTCGGCAGCGTCCGCATCGAGCGTCGCGGCGAACGTGTCGCGGTACTCGAGGAGCGCTTCCCGGGCGGTGTCGACCGCGTCGACGAAGTCGCCGTAGAGCTCCTCCGCTTCCTCCTTCGAGGCGGAGTTGTAGGCGTCGAGCGCATCCCGGCAGTCCTGTAGGAGGTCGGCGCTGTCGGCCTCGAACAGCTCCAGCTGGCGCTCGACGAGGTCGACGAAGCGCCCTCGCACGTTCGTAGACTAATGACGGATTGCGCCTCCTCGTCCGCAGCTGGAACCTCTACCACGGGAGGACGCATCCGCAGACCGCGACGCTGCACCTGGAGCAGATGGTGCGGCTCGTGAGCGCCGACGCGCCCGACGTGGTCGCACTCCAGGAGGTGCCCATGTGGGCGGTCACCCGGCTCGGCGCCTGGAGCGGCATGCAAAGCTCGTGGGCGATGACGATGCCCGCCCTGCTCGGCCCGCTTGCCCGCCGCGTCACCGACCATGACCCGGAGCGCTTCCGCTCGACCCTGACCGGCCAGGCCAACGCCCTGCTCGTGAACCCGCACTTCGAGCTGGGCCGGCACCGTCGCCTCGTTCTCAACCCGGGCCTCTCGGGCAAGGACTGGCTCCTGCGCGGCGGGCAGCGCCGCGTCTGCCACACACTCGAGGTGGACGCGCGCGGGGTGCGACTCGTCCTCGCGAACCTGCACGCCTCCAACAACCCCGACCACGTCCTCGTCAAGCGCGAGATCAACCGCGCCGCCTCGCTCCTGGTCGACGAGGAGCACTGCCTCCTCCTCGGCGACTTCAACGTCGAGCGCTACGAGGTGCCCGGCTTCACCGCGCCGATCGAGGGGATCGATCAGATCCTCGTGCGCGGTCTCGAGATCGAGCATGGCCCGGAGCCGTGGCTCGAGGAGCGGCGCCGCGTGGACGGCCGTGTCCTCTCCGACCATGCCCCCGTGGAGGCGGTGATCGCATCGACCTCGTAGCCGTCCGCCGCGGCCTACCGGTGCTCGAGCGCTACGCCTACCTGAACACGGGGACGTTCGGGCCGCTGCCGCGCGCGACCGTCGAGGCGATGCAGGCAGTCGAGCGCCGCGAGCTCGAGGAGGGCCGCTCGAGCCATGCCTACTTCGAGCAGGTGATGGAGCAGCGCGAGCTCCTTCGCGGCGAGCACGCGGCCCTCCTGTCGACGCCGCCCGAGCAGGTGGCGCTGACGAGCTCCACGACCGAAGGGTGCAACATCGTCCTCGGCGGGCTCCGGATCCACCCCGGCGACGAGGTCGTCACGACCGACTCGGAGCACCCCGGCCTCATGGGCGGGCTCGTCGCCTCGGGTGCGAAGCTCAGGATCGCGGAGGTCGCCGATCTCGCCGCCGCCGACGTGCTTGCGGCCCTCCAGGCGCAGGTCACGCCGCAGACGAGGCTGATCGCTCTCTCCCATGTGTCCTGGATCACGGGAGTCGTGCTGCCCGTTGGCGAGCTCGCCGGCAACGGCGTCCCGGTTCTCGTCGACGGGGCGCAGGGGGCCGGGGCGATCCCGGTCGACGTGCAGGCGCTCGGCGTCGACTTCTACACCGTCTCGGCCCAAAAATGGCTTCTCGGACCGGCGTCCACCGGCGCGCTCTACGTCGCGGCCGACCGAGTGGAGGAGTGTCGCGTTGCGTGCCCCTCGTACTTCTCGTGGAAGCTGCCGGACTACGAGCTGCGCGAGACGGCGGCCCGCTTCGAGGGCTCGTGGACGCCGCCGGCCTCCGTCGCCGGGCTGCTCGCCTCCTTCGCGTTTGCGCGGGAGGCCGGCGAGGGCCGGTATTCCAGGGCGCGGGAGATGGCCGATCGCTGCCGTGCGCTCCTGCTCGAGCACGGCGCCGAGGTGGTCACCGAGCCGGGACAGGCGACGCTCGTCACGTGGCGCGGCCAGGAGACCGGCGAAGTGGTCGAGCGCCTCGCCGGGCAGGGCGTGATCGTGCGCGATCTGCCGGGCCGCGGCCTCCTCCGCGCCTCCTGCGGGTTCTGGACGAGCGACGACGACCTCGAACGCCTCGCTGCTGGTCTCAGCACCTAACCACGCAGCCTAGAGAGGCCCGCCGGGATGGCGGGCGGATGCGGGGTTGCAGACGAGCGGCTAACATGCTGGTGCAACTGGCGTCGGGAACGGGGTCATCGGGCATGCGGCTCGCGGTTTTCCTTCTTTTCTTCGCACTCATTTTTGCGACAGCGAGCGCGCCCGCCGGTGCGCAGCTCTCCCCGGTCGCGCCTCCCGACGTGGAGAAGCCAGACAAGCCGGGGAAGGCCAAGAAGGCGGACAAGCCGGGCAAGGGCGGCGAGGATTGCGATCCGGAGGGCGAGGAAGGCGATCCGGAGGGCGAGGATTGCGACCCGCCGGCTGAGGAAGGCGACCCGCCGGCTGAGGAAGGCGACCCGCCGGCCGAGGAAGGCGACCCGCCGGCCGAGGAAGGCGACCCCGACGGCGAAGAGGGTGACACCGGCGGGGCATCGGGCAGCGGCGAGTCCGGCGGCGGGCCGGGAAGCCAAGATCTAGCAGGCCTGGATCGGTCGACCAGCGGCTCCGACTCGGCAAACGACGGCGGCTCGAGCTCCGTGGTGAGACAGGACGGCTGCCCGGAAGAGTGCGACCTACCGGGGGCTCTCACGAACAGCGGAGAGGGAGAGGCGATCCTCAGCTCAGCCGACGTCGAAGCGACAAGCGGACTGGCGGACGAGGGCCTCGCCGTCGCCGGAGCCGCGGACGCGAGCCCACCCGTCCTCGCCCTGTTCGCCCTGATGGCGCTCGGCTTGCTTGTCGGTCTTGCCGGCGGCCTGCGAGCGCTTCACGGTCGCCTCAACGGCGGACCGTTTCCCCCACCGGGATGAGCGCCAGAGACTGACCAGATGCCCAGGGGGATCCCCCCTGTGGCCGATATTCGAGATGTGACGCACCCTGCCGGGCGAATCGGCCACCCAGCCGAACGCCTCGTTCGGGGGCTTTAGCTCGGCGGACTTTGCGCCGAAGGCAGGCGTATGCCGCGATTTCTGCCGGGCATGGTCCTCGCCGGCGTCCTCCTTCTCGCCGGATGCGGCCTCGGCCAGAAAGACGAGCCCGCCGCCGGCGAGCAGCCGGAGATCACGAAGGCGCAGCTCGCCGTGATGGTGCTCCCCGTGGACCAGCTCGGCGAGGGTGTCGCCGCGCTCGAGGTCGACGACGACGTGGGCCTGGTCGACAACCGCCAGGCCGCCGACGATTCGCTCGACCCCGACGACAGCGGCAAGTCCCTGCGAAGCGACGGCCGCCTCACCGGCTACAAGCTCAGCTACAGCCATCCGCGGCTCCTGTCCACGAAGACCAAGGGCGTGCTCGGAGTGGGCAGCTCGGTCGAGGTGCTGGAAGACCCGGTCTACGCCGCGCAGTACCTGCATGCGCGGCTGAACGACTACGAGGCGTTCAAGAAGGCGGTCCCCGGCATCAAGCTCTCCGGCGTCTCCTCCTTCGAGGCGCCGGTTGGAGACGAGGCGGGCGGCCGGCACGTCAAGCTCTCGATCCCGGGCGTCCTCACCGGCTACCTGACCGATGTCTACTTCCGCCGGGGTCGCCTCGTCGCCTCCGTCGAGGTCGTGCGCGGCGACCGCGCCGACGCCCAGGAGGAGGCGCTTCGGCTCGCGGGCGAGCTCGACAAGCGCATCCAGGCCGTTCTCTCCGGCGAGATCAAGGTGGAGCCTGCGAAGAAGCCGGGGCCCTCGAACGAGGTCACGGCCGCCGAGCTGGCCAAGCTGCCGTCGCAGACGCTCAAGCCCGCCGACGTCGGGCCCGGCGTTGCGGCGGTCCGCGAGGGCCGGTTGCATGACGACGACTACGAGGGCTACTTCCGCGAGTTCGAGGACGTCATGGTGGGCGGCTCGCACCTGCTCAAGCTGCGCGCTGCGACCGAGCTCTACAAGTCGAAAAAAGCCGCCGACATCGCCCACCGGATTCGGACGGAGGAGGTCGGCCGGCGGATCTTCGCGCAGGCGGTCGTCAAGGCGTTCGCCGACGAGACCGGCGTCAGGCCGACCAACGTGGTCACGCGGACGCTCGCCAGCCCAGGCCGCGGGCTGAGCGGGATGGTCGTCAGCTTCGAAATCGTCGGCGCCAAGTTCAGGATGGCGGTGGTCTTCATGCGCTCGGGCCGTCTCGTGCAGTCGGTGATGGGGATCTGCCGCGCCAACGCGTTCGACCCGCAGGACCTCGCGCCTGTGGCCCGCCGGGCCCAGTCCCACCTCGCCTAGTCGGCGAGGAGCAGCTCGACGATGACGACGTCGCGCCAGGCGCCGTCGAGCTTCGCGTGCCGGCGGTAGATCCCGACCTCACGGAAGCCGAGGCTCCGGCAAAGGGCCAGGCTCGCTTCGTTCTCCGGGAAGATCCGGCTGACGAGCTTCCAGAAGCCGCGGGCGCGCGCCTCGGCGGCCAGGGCGTCCATGGCCGTCCGGCCGAGGCCGCGGCCCCGCTCGGAGCGCGCGACGTAGACGGAGAATTCGCCGATGCCGGCGTAGGCCTCGCGACCGGGCCGGTACGGCGGGGCCGAGGCCCAGGCGACGGCGGCGCCGTCCTCCTCGACGACGATGAGCGGGAAGCCCTCGTCGAGCCAGCCAGTGACGTCGGCCGCCGAGCGCAGCCGCGTCTCGAACGTGGCCAGCCGGTCCTCGATGCCCTCGTTGTAGATGCGCGCGATCGCCTCGGCGTCCTCTGGCCGGGCCGGGCGGGGCCGAAGCGGCACGGCGACGGGCTAGGCCGCCTCGGTGCGCAGCCCGAGCTCGGGCGCGATCGGGCGCATGGCGGTGACGACGTTGCGGATGTGGTCGTCGAGCTCGAGGCCGAGGAGCTCCGCGCCCGCGTAGACCTCGTCTCGGTGCACGCCGGCAGCGAAGGACGGCTGCTTGAGCTTCTTCCTCACGGACTTCGGCTCGAGGGTCTCGATCCCGTCGGGCCGGACGAGGCCGCATGCATGGACGAAGCCCGCGAGCTCGTCGCAGGCGAAGAGCGTCCGCTTCAGCGCGGTATCGCGTGGCATCTCCAGGTGCTCGGCGTGGGAGAGGACCGAGTCGATCACCTCGTCCGGCCAGCCCTCGTCCCGAAGGATCGGGGCGCCGTTCTGGGGGTGCTGGTCGAGTGTCGGATGGATCTCGTAGTCGAAGTCGTGCAGGAGCGCGACCGCGCGCCAGAGCTCCTCGTCCTCGTCGTTCTCCCGGGCGTAGAAGCCGACGCAGGCCTCGACCGCGAGCGCGTGCCGGCGGAGCGCCTCGCTCTGCGTGTAGCGGGTCAGCGTCTCCCAGGCTCGCTCGCGGGTCACGTCCATCGGGGCGTTTAGGATAGCCTCCTGGGTCGCTTCGGCCATGCGAGCTGCGAGCGAGACTCTGTGCCCGAGACCGTTGTCGCCGACACCCTGATGGAGTCCTTCATCATCGAAGGCGGTCGCCCGCTCCGCGGCAGCATCCGCGCCGCCGGGAACAAGAACGCGGCGCTGCCGATCATCGCCGGCGCCCTCCTGACCGACGAGCCGGTGACCCTCACGAACGTCCCCGCAATCCGCGACGTCGCGACGATGCTCGAGCTGGTCTCCGACCTCGGCGTCGAGGTGGACGTCCAGGGGGCGGGGTCGTCCGCATCGTGGCCGAGGACGTGCGCAAGCACGAGCTCGACGCCGAGCTCTGCACCCGCATCCGCGCGTCCATCCTCCTCGCCGGGCCGCTGCTCGCGCGCTGGGGCGAGGCGATCGTGCCTCCGCCCGGCGGCGACGTGATCGGGCGCCGGCGGCTGGACACCCACATCCACGCCTTCGCGCGCCTCGGCGCCGAGATCGACGCCGACCGCCGCCTGCACATGAGGGCGAAGCGCCTCATCGGCACCCAGGTCTTCCTCGACGAGGCCTCCGTGACAGGGACGGAGAACGCCGTCATGGCGGCCGCGCTCGCCGAGGGCGAGACAACGATCGTGAACGCGGCCTGCGAGCCGCACGTCCAGGACCTCTGCCGCTTCCTCGTGGAGCTCGGCGCGCACATTGAGGGCATCGGCTCCAACGTCCTCACCATCCACGGCGTCGACCGCCTCGGCGGCGGCGAGTGGCGGATCTGCCCCGACCACATCGAGGTGGCCAGCTTCGTCGGCCTTGGCGCCGTCACCGAGGGGGAGATGGTGATCGAGGACGTCATCCCCGAGCACATGGTCGGTGTCCGGCACGGCTTCGAGCGCCTCGGGGTCGAATGGCACGCCGAGGGCAGTTCCGTGCGCGTGCCCGGCGGCCAGGAACTCATCGTCAAGGACGACCTCGGCTCCCAGATCCCGAAGGTCGAGGACGGCCCGTGGCCCGCGTTCCCGGCTGACCTCACCTCGATCGCCCTCGCCGTCGCCACGCAGTCGCGGGGCACGGTGCTCATCTTCGAGAAGATGTTCGAGAACCGGCTGTTCTTCGTGGACAAGCTGGTGACGATGGGGGCCCGCATCATCCTCTGCGACCCGCACCGGGCCGTTGTGAACGGGCCTACCCGGCTCTACGGAGAGCGCATGGAGAGCCCGGACATCCGCGCCGGGATGGCGATGCTGATCGCAAGCCTCTGCGCGGAGGGGCGCTCGACGATCGGGAACATCGGGCAGATCGACCGTGGCTACGAACGCATCGACGAGCGCCTGCGCGCGCTCGGCGCGAGCATCGAAAGGGTGGAGGCATGAGCGACAAGCGTGCAGTGAGGACAGAAAACGCCCCCGCGCCCTTCCAGGGAGCGCCCTACTCGCAGGGGATCGTCGCGGGCGACCTCGTCTTCGTCTCGGGCCAGCTGGGCATCGACCCGGCGCAGGGCCACGTGGTCGAGGGCGGGATCGTCGAGCAGACCGAGCAGGTGATGAAGAACCTGTCCGCCATCCTCGGCGAGGCGGGGGCGAGCCTCGACGACGTTGTCATGACGTCGATCTACCTCATCGACCTGCAGGACTTCCAGGCGATGAACGAGGTCTACTCCCGCCACCTCACCGAGCCGTACCCGGCGCGGGCCACGGTGCAGATCGCCGCGCTCCCGTCCGGGGCGCGCATCGAGATCGCCGTCGTTGCCAGGAACCCCTAGGGCCCGCGCCGTCCGCTAGCCGACCCGGACGGACTGTCCGAAGTACAGCGTGGTGAAGCCCGTCTTCGTGACGCGGTAGGTCACCTTGCCCGGATAGCGCGTCGCGCGGATCCGGAAGGAGACCTTGCCGAGCGAGCCGGTGCGCCTGGTGACGGCCGTGACGCCCGCGCCCGAGACACGCACAGCGGCCGAGGCGACGGGTGCGTTCGTGGCGAAGTTTCTCACCGTGAGCGTGACGGTCCGGTAGGCGCGGCGCACGGGGTAGCCCTTCGCGCTCACCTTGAAACGGAGGTCGGCGGTTCCGCCTGAGGCCCCGGCCTGGCGCTGGAACGTCCCGGTCGTCGACCAGCGCAGGCCGACGAAGCCGGAGGTGCCGTTCTCGGCCTCCGCCTGGACGCGCCAGTAGAGTGTCTTGCCTGTCGGGTAGGCGGTGCTGCTCGTGTATGCCGAGGAGTCGGTGACGGCGCCGTTCGACAGCGCGGACTGCTCCTGGATGACGTTGGCGAACGTCGGGTCGTCCGAGACCTGCAGGCGGTAGCGGCGCGCGGCGAAGACGGGCGTCCAGTGGAAGACAGTGGCCGCGCTCGACACGACCGTGCCGCCCGTCGGGCCGAGCAGCGTCGGCGGCGTCGCCTGCTTGACGTAGGGCTGGGGGTTGGCGAGCACTGGATCCGTCGAGACTCCGTAGCCGTTGTCCGCTGAGGCGGGCAGGACCGCCCAGTAGTAGTCGGAGGTCTCGTCCGCGTAGCCCTTCGTCTGTGAGCCGGTGCGCGGTGCGTAGGCAGTCACCCGCGTGTAGGCGTAGTCCGCGATCGTCGTGAAGAACGGGTCCTTCGCGATGACGACGAAGTAGCTCATCGCGCCGGGAACGGGGGCCCACGTGAACACGGGCATCCGGCCGACCGTCGAGTCGGTGACGGGCTGGAGGTAGTCGGACGCCGACGGGTTGCACGGGGTGCAGGTGGCCGCGTCGGGAGGCCCTTCCCACGTGAAGGCGGGCACGTTGTTGGCGGGGAGGTACGTCCAGTCGGCCTCCACCTCGGGGCCACTCGCCGACGACGCGCGGTCGATCGGACTCACCCGGACGCAGTACGCCTGGCCCTCGTCGAGGTGGGTGATCAGGTCGTCCGACGGGGAGATCCCTCGTGAGAGCGGGTCCGCGTTGATGCCGCGGTTCCAGCCCAGTGGGGTCCAGCCCGGCGTCGCCGTCTTCTCCTCCCAGCGGACGCTGCTGGACGCAGACCAATCACAAACGCCTGCGAACGGCGTGACGACGACCCTGTAGCTCGAGGCCCCGGGCGCGGGGTTCCAGAGGACGATCGGCGTCGCGACCGTCGAGCCGGCCGGCAGCGTCTCGAGGTCGAGGTCGACGAGGCGGAGGTTGGAGAGGCTGGGGTTGTTCCCGAATCCCTTGACAAACTGCGGTCCGGCCGCCCAGGGCCCGGCGTTGCCGAGCGCGTCAAGGGCGCGGGCGCGCCAGTAATAGGTGTTGTTGGCCAGGACGACGGGCGGCGAGTAGGAGGTGCCGTAGGTCGTCATCGCGACGGAGAAGCTGATGTTCTCGCAGCACACCTTCGAGCCGGGCGCCCAGTAGTCGGTCGAGTTGATCTCGACCTCGTACCCCTTCGCACCTGTGACCGCGGCCCACGTGAACTGCGGGTCGAACACGCCGAGGTCGGCGTCGAGATCCGCGACCGCCAGGCCGGTTGGGGCGGATGGCACCGCCTTAGCCGGCGCCGCGACGACGAGCGCCAGGACGAGCCCCGCGATGACTGTGAACTGCCTTTTCGACACCAGATAGTGACCCGGAACGCACCGTGGTCTCGAGGCGTCGCCCGTGCATCCCTCGAAGGGGGGAAACCGGCGTTGGGTCTACCCTTCGATCCGTGGACGTCATCGTCTCCCACACGAACACGGACTTCGACGCGCTCGGTGCCATGCTCGCCGCCCGGCGGCTGTACCCGGGCGCGGCGATCGCGCTGTCCGGCTCGCTGAACCGGAACGTGCGCGAGTTCTACCGCCTGCACGCGGACGAGCTTGAGCTGCTCGAGGCCGGCCGCATCGACCTGGGCTCGATCCGGCGGCTCGTCATCGTCGAGACCGTGCACCCGGAGCGCCTGGGCGAGTTCGAGCGGGTGGCGCGCGACCCCGAGGTGGAGGTCGTTGTCTTCGACCACCACACAGGCGAGGCCGCCGACTGGGTCCGGCCCGAGAACCTCGTCCTCTCGGAGGACGGCGCGCTCACGACCACGATGGTGGGGATCCTCGCCGAGCGGGAGATCGACGTCTCGCCGCTCGAGGCGACGGTCTTCGCGCTCGGAATCCACGAGGACACCGGCTCGCTCGGCTATCCGGGCGTCGGTCTCCGCGATGCGGAGGCACTCGCCTGGTGCCTGCGCCACGGCGCCCGTCAGGACATGGTCGCGCAGTACCTGCGCGCGCCGCTCGCAGAGGAGGAGCGGGCACTGCTCGACGCGCTGGTCTCGGCACTCGAGACCCACTCTGTCGAGGGGCTGGAGGTACTCGTTGCTCCCGTGGCCTGGCCGGAGTACGTCGACGGCGTCTCCAATCTCGCGCACAAGATCGTCGATCTCACCGACGCGCGGGCGCTCGTCTGCCTCGTCGAGATGGACGGCCGCGTCTTCTGCGTCGTGCGCACGCGCATCCCCGAGCTCGACGCGGCGGCAATCGCGGCGGCGCTCGGCGGCGGCGGCCATGCACAGGCCGCCTCCGCGGTCCACCGCGGCACTCTGGCCGAGGCGCGCGAGCGCGTCCTCGCCGCGCTGCCCGGCGCGGCCAGGCCGCTGCGGACCGCCGCCGAGATCATGTCCCGCCCGGCGCGCTTCGTCGGCCCGGACGACACCGTCAGCGCCGCGATGGTGCTCTGCCAGCGCCACCGTCAGAGCGGGATCCTCGTCGGCGACGAGCGCGAACTTGCCGGCCAGGTGACACGCGAGCATCTCGACCAGGCGATCACGCACGGCCTCTCGCACGCGCCGGTGAAGAGCGTCATGAGCTCCGAGGTGGTGACGTGCGACCGAGGCCTCGCCCCTCCCCGAGCTGACGCGCCTGCTGCGCAGCTCGGACGCCGGCCGGGTCGCGGTCCTCCGCGACGGCGTCGTGGTCGGAGTTGTCGCGCGGAGCGACGTCCTGCGCGCCCTCGGAGAGCCGCTCGCCGAGGCCGAGGCGCCCGCCGGCGTCGACCTGCGCGACCGGCTGCTCGCCGTTCCCGGCCTGGAGCGGCTCTTCGAGGCGGTTCAGGCCGTCGGCGAGGGGTTCGAGGGCGTGTACCTCGTGGGCGGCGCGGTTCGCGACCTGCTCATGGACGAGCCGAGCTTCGACGTCGACGTCGCCGTCGAGGGCGACGGCATCGCCTTCGGCCGGGCGCTCGCGAAGGCGCTCGACGGCCGCGTCGTCCCGCACGAGAAGTTCGGGACGGCGGTCGTCGTCTACGACGGAGGCCGGGTCGACGTCGCCACGGCACGCACCGAGTTCTACGACTACCCGGGCGCCCTGCCGGCGGTCGAGCAGGCGTCGATCCGGCAGGACCTCTACCGGCGCGACTTCACGATCAACGCCCTCGCGATCTCGCTCAAGGGCGAGGACTTCGGGCGCGTCGTCGACTTCTTCGGCGGCCTGCGCGACCTGGAGGCCGGCGTCCTGCGGGTCCTGCACAACCTCTCCTTCATCGACGACCCGACGCGGCTGTTCCGCGCGCTGCGCTACGAGAACCGCTACGGCTTCCAGATGGAGGCGCACACGCTCGGGCTCGCCCGTGCGTGCGTCGAGATGGAGCTGGTCGGGGAGCTGTCCTCGGCGCGGCTCCGGGACGAGCTCGAGGCGCTCCTTTCCGAGCAGGAGATCGCGGGGACCCTGCACCGCCTGGCCGAGCTCCACCTCGACCGGGCGGTGCACCCGCACCTGGAGGCCGGGGAGGAGGCGGCAGCGCTCGTCGCCGAGCTGGACGGCCTGCGAGAGCGCTTCGCGCCGGACACGCCGCGGTGGCGGCCGCGGCTGGCCGCGCTCGCCCGCCGCCTGCCGCCCGACGAGCTCTACGACTGGTTCGAGCGCCTCCGCCTCCGCCGCCGCGACGCGGACCGGATCGCCGACGCCGTGACCGTCGCCCCGCGCCTGCGAGAGCTCGCGGCGGGCACCGACGAGCCCGCCGCGCTTCGCGCTCTCGCCGAGCCGCACGATCCCGACGGCGTGCTCATGGCGATGGCCGGGGCGGACGACGAAGTGCGCACGCGCCTGGCCCGGTATTTCGACGAGCTTCGCGGCGTCCAGCTGGAGATCTCCGGCGCCGACCTCGCCGACCTCGGCCTGGCCGAGTCGCCCCAGGTCGGCGCGGTGCTCGAGGAGGTGCTGCGGCGCAAGCTGAACGGTGAGGTGGACGGCCGCGAGGCCGAGCTCGCCGCGGCGCGGGAGCTGATCGGGACTCCCGCTTGAGCCTCGAGACCTTCCTCTACCTGGTGCCGTTCCTGCTCGTGAGCCTTGTGCTCCACGAGCTGGCGCACGCCTACGTCGCCACGTGGCTCGGCGATCCCTCCCCGCGCGCCGACGGAAGGCTGAGCCTGAATCCGATCGTCCACCTCGACCCGCTCGGGACGGCCATGTTCGCGATAACCGCGCTCGTCTCGAACTTCATCTTCGGCTGGGCGAAGCCCGTGATGATCAACCCACGCGCGTTCCGGCGGCCCCAGGTGGACATGGCGATCGTGGCCGCGGCCGGCCCGGCGACGAACCTGCTGCTCGCGCTCGCGAGCCTCGCGGTGCTCGTCCACGGCAACCTGGACGGCGAGGCGTTCAGGGTCGTCGCGTACGCCTTCCAGGTGAATGTCGTTCTCGGGATCTTCAACCTGATCCCGATCCCGCCGCTCGACGGCTCCCGCATCGTCGCCGCCGTCATGCCGCGTGCCATGCACGCACGCTGGGCGCAGCTCGACCAGGTGGGGATGCTCGCCCTCTTCGCGATCATCTTCATCTTCAACGACCGGTTCTGGGACGTCTTCTCGAGGGTGCTCGACCAGACCACCCGGGTCATGCTCAATATCGTGGACGTATGACTCTGTTCGAGTGGAAGGCTCCCGGGCCATACCGGATCGCGTTCTCGAGCCGGCTCGGCGGCGTCAGCGAGGGCCCGTTCGCATCGCTCAACCTCGGCGTGCTCACCGACGACGACCCGGACAACGTCCGCGAGAACCGCAGGCTGCTCTGCTCCGAGCTGGGCGTCGACCCCGGGACGGCGACGATGGCCTGGCAGTTCCACAGCGCCGAGGTCGCGCGCGCCGACGGACGGGGCATCGTCACGCCGGGCGTCGAGTTCGAGCGATGCGACGGCCTCTGGACGGAGCAGCCGGGCCGGGGGCTCATGCTCCTATCCGCGGACTGCCTCCCGGTCGCCCTGGCGCGCGCAAACGGCGATCCGGCGGTCGCGGTGCTCCACGTCGGCTGGCGGGGGCTGCTGGCCGGGATCGTCGAGTCGGGAGCCGCGGCATTGGGGGGCGAGCCCTTCGTCGCCGCGATCGGGCCCGGGATCGGGCCGTGCTGCTACGAGGTGGGGGACGAGGTCGCCGGGCCTTTCCGCGAGCGCTTCGGGGACGAGGTCGTTCCGGGGCGGCACCTCGACCTGCACGAGGCGGCGGAACGCGCCCTGCGCGAGGCCGGCGCCGAGAGCGTCGAGCGGGTCGGGCTCTGCACCTCCTGCGAGGAGGAGCTCTTTTTCTCGCATCGCCGCGACCGGGGCCGGACAGGCCGCCAGGGGATCCTTGCCGTTATCCGCTGAGGCCGTCCGCGCCAACTACGAGCGGATCCGTGGCGAGGTAGGCGACGGCGTCACCGTCGTCGCGGCGACGAAGTACGTGAGCGCCGACGAGATGCTCGTCCTCGCCGAGGCCGGGGTGGAGGTCGTCGGCGAGAACCGCCTCCAGGACCTCGCCGCCAAGCATGCTCGCTACGCCGACCGTTTCGCGTGGCACTTCATCGGCCACCTCCAGTCGCGCAAGGCGCGCGACGTCTCCGAGCTCTGCGCGCTCTGCCACTCGCTCTCGAGCACGTCCGCCGCCGGCCGGCTGACGATCCCCGCGCTCGTCGAGGTCAACCTCTCCGGCGAGGAGTCGAAGTCCGGCGTCGCGCCCGAGGCGCTGACCTCGTTCCTCGACGAGGTGCGCGGCCGCGGCGTCGACGTGCGCGGCCTGATGACGATGCCGCCCCTCGCGGAGGATCCGGAAGCCTCGCGCCCGTACTTCCGCCGGCTCCGAGCGCTGGCCGGCGAGCACGGCCTCGAGCAGCTCTCGATGGGCACATCGCAGGACTACCGCGTGGCTGCGGAAGAAGGCGCGACCCTGGTGCGGGTCGGCTCCGTGTTATACGGGCGGTAGAATCGGTCGGCGTCATGGGACTCGGAGACGTATGGAGCCGCGCGCTCGTCTACTTCGGCATCGTCGAAGAGGACGAGTACTGGGACGAGGAGGCGTATGCGGCCGAGGAAGACCTCGAACGCACCTACGATCGTGACCGCCAGAACGTGCGGCGGCTGAGCCCGCGCTCGTCGCGGAAGCGCGACGACTTCGAGGACTGGTCCGAGCCCGACGCGCAGGGTGCGCAGACGGCGGTCATGGGCTCGCCCGGCAGCAATCGGCGGCTCGAGGCGGTCGCTGCGGCATCCGTCAAGGTGCACCTGGTCGTCCCGCGGAGCTTCAACGACGCGCAGTCGATCGCCGACAAGTTCAAGGACTCGGTGCCGGTGATCGTCAACCTCCAGAGCGCCGACCCGGAGCTCTCGAAGCGCCTGATCGACTTCTCCAGCGGGCTTACGTACGCGCTCAGCGGCAGCATGCAGCGGGTCGCCGACAAGGTTTTCCTGCTGACGCCGCGCAACGTCGAGGTCTCGGCGGAGGAGCGCGCGCGCCTGGTCGACCGCGGCTTCTTCAACCAAGCCTGACGGTCGCGGCGCTTCTCTCGTTCCGCCCAGGGCGGTAGGTTTCTCGCTCGATGCTTCTGGCAGATGCGATCTCGACGGCGCAGGGCTTCGTCGACGCCCTGTACTACGTCTACCTGATCTGCATCCTCGCGTACATCATCACGTCCTGGGTGCCGCTGCCCTACAACACGACGCTGAACCGGATCCAGCGGTTCCTCTACGACGTCGTCAACCCGTACCTGCGCCTGTTCCGGCGCTTCATCCCGCAGCTGAACCTGGGCGGCCTCGGCCTCGACCTCTCGCCGATCGTCGCGATCATCGTGCTCACGATCGTGCGTTCCCTGATCAACACGCGGCCTCGACGCCCTGTGATGTAGGAAAGCGCCGCGCAGCGGCGAAGTGACCCGACAGCGATGTCGCTGACGCCCTGTCGAGATCCGCCATGTCCGGATCGGCCGCCGCCCGCTCGGCTACGAGCGCCCGAGCGTCGACCGCCTGCTCGACGACATCGCGTCGAGCTACGAGGACGTGTGGCGCGACCGAGCCGATTTGCGCGACGAGATCGAGCGCCTCGAGTCCGAGCTGGGCCGCCAGCGGGAGATCGAGGAGGCCCTTCGCAACACGCTCCTCTCCGCCGAGAGGATGGCGGACGAGCTGCGCGCGCGGGCTCATCACGAGGCCGACCTGATCGTCGAGGAGGCACGTGCGAAGGCGCGCGAGATCGCTGCCACCGCCGAAGCCGACGAGCAGCGCGTGCGCGACGAGATCCGCCGCCTCCGCGGCCTCGAGACCGACGTGCGGGCCGAGTTCAGGGCGTTCCTGGCCTCCGCGATGGAGCGCCTCGAGGGCGAGCCGTCCGCCGCGCGGGCCGCGCCCGACGCGGTCGTCTGATCCCTCTGGAGCCGGGAAACCACCCGGATATACTCGGTGAGTGGACACCGAGCATTTCCGGAGGATCCTCGTCGGCGAGCGCGATCGGGTCTCGTCGATGATCGAGCACCTGCACGAGTCCAACTCGCGGTCGTTCGAGGAGGAGACGGAGGAGGAGACGTACGACAACCACCTCGCCGACTCCGCCACCGCGACGTTGAACCGTGAGATCGACTCCACCCTGGAGGAGAACTCCGAGCATGTGCTGACGGGGATCAACGAAGCGCTCGACAGAATCGACGACGGGACGTTCGGAACGTGCTCGGGCTGCGGGAAGCAGATCGCCGAGGACCGGCTCGAAGCGATCCCGTACGCAACGAGGTGTATCGACTGCCAGCGTCTCGCCGAGAGGGCCTAGTCAACCCGTCGGCGAGGCTGATCGACGTTCGCGTCGGCTCGGCCACGGACGGACGCGTGCCGATCTCCATGGTGGAGCGGTCGCTTTCGGCGACCCCGTTTCACTGGTTCGGTCTCCTCGCGGTCGCCTTCGCGGCGATCGTGGCCGACCAGGTGACGAAGCAGATCGTCGTCAGCCAGCTGGAGCTCGGCGAGTCCGTGCACGTCGTCGGCCCGCTCGAGATCCGGCACGTGACGAATCCCGGCATCGCGTTCGGGCTCTTCTCGAGCTGGGCGACGGTCGTCACGGTGCTCACCGCGGTCGCGGTCATCTGGATGCTCTTCTACTTCGCCCGCGCCGGCGCGCGTCACCCGGTGCTGCCCGTCGCGCTCGGCCTGCTCGTCGGCGGCAGCCTCGCGAACCTGATCGACCGTCTCCGCCTCGGGCACGTCACCGACTTCCTCGACCTGCGCTTCTGGCCCGCCTTCAACCTCGCCGACTCCTTCATCGTCGTCGGCGTCACCATCCTCCTGGCGGCGCTGGTCTCCGCCGAGCGGCAGCCGCGGCTGCGGCGCACGGCCCCGAAAACCACGGGATGAAGCTCGTCGTGCCGCCGGAGGCGGCCGGCGAGCGGCTCGACCGCTTCCTCGCGGCGTGTGAGGGCGTGGGCTCCCGCGCGGCCGCCGAGCGCCTCCTCGGGGACGGTGCGGTGCTCGTGGACGGCGAAGCGCGGCCGAAGAGCCATCGGCTCACGGGCGGCGAGAGCCTCGAGGTCGAGGTGCCCGAGCGCCGCGAGACCAGGCTCGAGCCGGAGCCGGTCGAAGGGCTGCGGGTCGTCTTCGAGGACGAGCACCTGCTCGTCGTCGACAAGCCCGCGGGCGTCGTCGTGCACCCCGCGGCCGGCCACGCGCACGGGACGTTGGTCCAGGGCCTGCTCTCGCAGTCCATCGAGGGCGGAGAGGAGCCCGAGCGGCCCGGCATCGTCCACCGGCTCGACCGGGACACGTCGGGGCTGCTCGTGGTCGCGCGCTCGGACGAGGCGCACCGCCGTCTCCAACAGCTGCTCCGTGAGCGCGAGCTCGTGCGCGAGTACGCGGCGCTCGTGCGCGGCCGGCCACGCTCGCGAGCTGGGCGGATCGAGGCGCCGATCGGCCGCGACCGCCACGAGCCGACGCGCCATTCCCTCGACACCGACACTCCGCGGGACGCAGTCACGAACTTCGAGGTCGCGGAGCTCTTCCCCGTCCACGCGCTCCTGCGCGTGCGGCTGGAGACGGGGAGGACCCATCAGATCCGCGTCCACCTCGCCGCCATCGACCTGCCGGTCTCCGGCGACCCGACGTACGGGGTCGCGGGCGACCTCGGCCTGCAGCGACAGTTCCTGCACGCCGCGCGGCTCGCCTTTCCGCATCCGTTCGGCGACGCAGAGGTCGACATTAACTCGCCGCTTCCGCCCGAGCTCGAAGCGGCGCTCGACATCGCTCGATCGGGGGACGCTCGTGGTCCTGACCGAAGTTAGCGTCAGTCAGGGGTTCACAACCCGTGACATCTCTGCAGCCGCCCCGCCGCCTTCGCGTGTCTGCAGCGGCTTTGGCGTCGCTGCTCCTCCTCGGCGTCACCGGCGGCGGCGTCGACCGCTTCGACGGCGGCGACGGCAACGACGCCATGTTCTCCCGCGACGGCATCAAGGAGACGTCCGTCAGGGGCGGCGCGGGCACCGACCGAGCCCGCAAGGACAAGGCCGACAAGACAACGTCCGTTGAGCGCGTCCTCTAGGGCGCGCGCCGTCCCTTGCAGCCACGTCCGGGGTCAGACCCCGGTCGTGGCTGCAGTGGACGACGCCTGCCAGGCCCGATCAGGGTTTCGCCGTCCGGGCCGGCGGGCGGCCACGGCCGCTGGGGCCGCGCCGGCGGGACATGTCAGGGGTCAGACCCTGGACGGGGCCTAGGCGGCCCTGGCCGACTTGTCCGAGTAGAGGCGGCGGTCGGCGGTCTGCACGAGCTGCTCCGCCGCTGAGCACTCCTCGGGGAGGTGGGCGGAGCCGGCGCTGACCGAGATGCCCTCGGGGATGCGGTCCCGCAGCCTCGTGACGAAGGCGGCGACGTCGGGCGGGCCCGCGGCGAGGAGCAGCGCCGCGAACTCGTCGCCACCGAGGCGGCCCGCGACGTCCGTCTCTCGCAGCGTCCCGGTCAGGGCGGCGGCGAACGCACGGAGGAGGCGGTCGCCCTCCTGATGGCCCTCGCGGTCGTTCGTCTCCTTGAAGTGGTCGAGGTCGAAGAGGACGAGCGCGACGCGGCCGCGGTAACGTCGGGCCCGGGCGGCTTCGCACGGCCAGCTGCGCGTGGAAGGCCCGGTGGTTGAGGAGCCCGGTGAGGGCGTCCCGCCGCGCGCAGTCGGCCAGCTCGCCGGTGACGCGGCCGACGTAGTCGACGAGGCAGCGGTCGACGGCCGCCCGCGCGGCGGCTTCGCCGTGGCGCTCGAGCACGCGCCCGAGGACGAGGAGCTCGGAGGCGACCTCCTCCGGCGCGAGCCCCATGCTCTCGCGCTCGCGCGCGAAGTCCGTGGCGAGCTCGGCGGCGTCGTCGGCCTCGCCCAGCGCTGCGATGAAGGACGGCAGCGAGCCGAGCTGGCCCAGCCGCCCGAGCCGCTCCAGCGACGGAACGGCGCCCGAAGCAAGCGCCTCGTCGACGCACTCGACGGCAAGATCCCACGCGGGAAGCCTCACGACCCCGTGCACGCAATCCAGGGTACGGAGGGCGTCGGCTAGAATGCTCGGAGTTTCTGCACCCGACCCGGCGGACCAACGCGGGTGGCGGTGCCGGGCGTTGCGCCCGGTTCCACCCGTCACCGTCGGCCTCAGACCCGAGAACCGAGGAGGAAATCAGTGTCCGTCGTCTCCATGCGAGAGCTGCTGGAGGCCGGAGTTCACTTCGGCCACCAGACGCGCCGCTGGAACCCAAAGATGCGCCGCTTCATCTTCACGGAGCGGGGCGGCATCTACATCATCGATCTCCAGCAGACGCTCGAGCTGACCGAGCAGGCGGCCGCGTTCGCGAGGAACGTCTCCGAGCGGAAAGGCTCGATCCTGTTCGTCGGCACGAAGAAGCAGTGCCAGGACTCCATCGCCGACGAAGCGAAGCGCGTCGGCATGCCGTACGTGAACCATCGCTGGCTGGGCGGCCTGCTCACCAACTGGCGCACCATCTCCGAGCGCATCTCCCGCCTGCACGAGCTGCGGCGCCTGCGCGACGAGGGGCAGCTCGAGCTGCTGCCGTCGAAAGAGCGCATCTCCATGATGGCCGAGCTCGAGAAGCTCGAGATCAATCTCGGCGGCGTTGCCGACATGAAGTCGGTGCCGGACGCCGTCTTCGTCGTCGACCTCCGCAAGGAGCAGCTCGCCGTGCGTGAGGCCCGCCGCCTCGGGCTGCCGGTGATCGCGCTCGTCGACACGAACTGTGACCCGGACGACGCCGACTACGTCATCCCGGGCAACGACGACGCCATCCGCTCCTGCAGCCTCATCGTCCGCGTGATCGCGAACGCGATCGAGGCGGGGAAGACGAAGGTGACCGCCGAGGAGATGAGCGCCCCCCAGGCACCGGCCGAAGCGCAGCAGCCCGCACCCGCGGCCGAGGCGGCCGAGGAGGCCGAGACCGCGCCCGAGGGCGAGACCGCGGCGGTCGCCGTCGCCGAGGCGCCGGAGCAGCCGGAGGCGCCCGCCGAGGGCGGGGAGGAGGCCCAGTGAGCACGACAGAGATCCCTGCGGCGCTCGTCAAGGAGCTCCGCGACCTCACCGGCGCGGGGATGATGGACTGCAAGCGCGCGCTCGTCGAGTCCGGCGGAGACCTCGAGGCGGCGCGGCAGTCGCTGCGCGAGAAGGGCCTCGCCGAGGCCGGCAAGCGCGCCGACCGCGCCACGACCGAGGGCAAGGTCGTCGCCCGCGTCCAGGGTGAGAAGGGCGCGATCGCGGCGGTCGGGTGCGAGACCGAGCCCGTGTCCGGCAACGAGGAGTTCCTCGACTTCGCCCAGCACGTCCTTGACGTCGTCTGGGTCGACGGGCCGGAGGCCGCGGAGACCCTCGAGGAGGAGCGGGTCGAGCTCGTCGCGAAGCTGGGCGAGAACATCGTCGTTGTCGGCGCCGAGCGCTACGAGGCCGGCGAGGGCGAGGTCGTCGCCGAGTACATCCACCCGCCTGCGCAGAAGATCGGCGTCCTCGTGCACGCCCAGGCGACGCCCGAGCTGGCGCGCATGGTTGCGATGCACATCGCCGCGGCGAAGCCCGTCTATCTGACCCGCGACGAGGTCCCGGAGAGCGAGGTGGCCGAAGAGCGGAGCGTCTACGAGAAGCTCCCCGAGGTCGAGTCCAAGCCCGAAGATGTCCGCGGGAAGATCGTCGAGGGGATGCTCGCCAAGCGGCTCTTCGCGCACAGCGTCCTGCTCGACCAGGCCTGGGTGCATGACCCGAACCTGACCGTGGGCCAGGCCCTCGCGGAGCGTGGGGCCGAGGTGCAGGCATTCGTGCGGTATAACGTCGGCTCCGAGTGAGCGCGACGCCTTCGGAGAGCGAGGTAGCCGGGAGGCCGGCCCCGGGTGGCGCGGCCTTCCGCCGCGTTCTCCTGAAGCTCTCCGGTGAGGCGCTCTTGGGCGACCAGCCCTACGGGATGAGCCCGGAGAAGGTCGAGAGCCTCGCGGCCGAGGTGAAGCGTGTCCACGACCTCGGCGTCGAGACGGCACTCGTCCTCGGGGCGGGGAACATCTACCGCGGGATGGCGGCGACCGCAGAGGGAATGGACCGCGCCACCGCCGACTACGCCGGCATGCTCGCGACCGTCCTCAACTGCTTGACCGTGCAGGACGCCCTCGAGCGCGCCGGCGCCCACACCCGTGTCCTCTCCGCGATCTCGGTCAGCGAGGTCGCCGAGCCCTACATCCGCCGCCGCGCCATCCGGCACCTGGAGAAGGGCCGCATCGTCATCTTCGCGGCAGGCACCGGCAACCCGTTCTTCACGACGGACACCGCGGCCGCACTGCGCGCGCTCGAGGTCGGCGCCGACGCCATCCTCATGGGAAAGAACGGCGTCGACGGCGTCTACGACGGAGATCCTGCCGTCGATCCGGACGCGAGCTTCCTCCCCGAGCTGACGCACCTCGAGGCGATCGAGCGCGGTCTCAAGGTGATGGACACGACCGCGCTCACGCTGTGCATGGACAACGGCCTGCCGATCTACGTCTTCGGCCTCGACGAGCCCGGCACGATCGAACGGGTGGTCGCGGGCGAGCGCATCGGCACGATCATCTCGACGTCGCGGAGGGACGCATGATCGAAGATCTTCTGGACGACGCAAAGCACCGCATGGACAAGTCGGTCGAGGCGACCGCGCACGAGTTCACGACGATCCGCACGGGCCGCGCCTCGGCGGCGCTGCTCGACCGTGTTCGGGTCGACTACTACGGGCAGGAGACGCCGCTGAACCAGCTCTCCACCATCAACGTCCCCGAGCCCCGGATGCTCACGATCCAGCCGTACGACCCGAGCTCGATCAAGTCGATCGAGCGCGCGCTGCAAGAGTCCGAGCTCGGGCTCACGCCCTCGAACGACGGCAAGATCATCCGCCTGCCGATCCCGCAGCTGACCGAGGAGCGGCGCAAGGAGCTCGTCAAGGTGGTCCGCCACCTCGCCGAGGAGGGGCGGGTCGCCGTCCGTAACGTCCGCCGCGATTGCATGCACCACCTGAAGGAGCTCGTCCGCGACGGCGACGTCGGCGACGACGAGGAGCGGCGGGCCGAGGAGCGGGCGCAGAAGCTCACCGACGAGCACGTGGCCAAGATCGACGAGATCCTCAAGCGCAAGGAAGAGGAGATCATGGAGGTGTGACTCGATCCCGTGCCCGCGGGCGCGAGATCGACCGTGAGATGAGCCTGCTCACGAGACTGCGGACCCTTCGCGCACTCCGGCCCGTCCCCGAGCGGGGCCTGCCGGACGTCGCCCGGTCCATCGCGATCATCATGGACGGCAACGGCCGCTGGGCCAGCCGCCGCCGCCTGCCCGTCGCCGCCGGCCACCGGGCCGGCACCCGCGCGCTCCGGCGCACTGTCGAGGCCGCCATCGACCTCGGCGTCGAGTCGCTCTGCGTCTACGCGTTCTCAACCGAGAACTGGTCGCGACCCTCCGACGAGGTGGACGCGCTCATGGGGATCTTCGTCGAGACGATCGAGCGCGAGCTCCCCGACCTCGCCCGCGAGGGCGTGCGCACGCGCTTCATCGGCCGCCGCGACCGGGCCACCCCGACGTTGCGGGCCAAGATCGAGCGCCTCGAGGAGTCGACCGCCACGAACGAGCGCCTCCAGCTCTGGGTCGCCTTCGACTACGGCGGCCGCGCGGAGATCGTCGAGGCCGCGCGCCGGCTGGTCGAGGAGGGCACCGACCCGCGAGACATCGACGAGAACGCGATCGCCTCGCGCCTGTACGCGCCCGAGATGCCCGAGCCGGACCTCCTCATCCGCACCTCCGGCGAGCTCCGGATCTCGAACTTCCTCCTCTGGCAGCTCGCTTACACGGAGCTCGTCTTCGTCGACACCCTCTGGCCCGACTTCGGAGAGCGCCAGCTCCGGGAGGCGCTCGCCCAGTACGCGAGCCGCCGCCGGCGCTTCGGCGGCCGATGAGCCCCCTCCTCAGCCGGATCGCCGTCATCGCGGCGGGTCTGCCGCTCGTGCTCTTCGCCGCGTACTACGGGAGCTGGGCGCTGTTCGCGCTCGCCGCCGCGGGGGCCTTGCTCGCCCTACACGAGCTCTACCAGATGGCCCGCTCGCTGCGACCGCTCGTCCTCGCCGGCTACGGCGGGGCGCTCGCGGCCGTGCTCGGCGCATCGCTTGGCGGTCCCGAGTGGATGCTCGGTGGCTTTGCGCTGACGCTTCTGCTCGCGTTCGTCTTCGCCGCCGTCTCGGAGACGCGACAGTCGACCACGGTCGCGGTGGCCGCGACCGTCCTCGGCGCGGCGTGGATCGGGCTCGGGCTCGGCTTCCTGATCCTCGTCCGCGACCTCGAGCCGGACGGCAGGCTCGTGCTGATCACCGTACTCGTCACCGTCTTCGTCGCGGACACGTTTGCGTACATCGGCGGCCGCCTGGCGGGCCGACACAAGATGGCGCCGGCCATTTCGCCGGGGAAGACGTGGGAGGGCTTCGTCGCCGGTGTCGTCGGCGGCGTGCTTACCACCTATCTCGCGCTCAACGACGAGCCGATCGAGATAGACGGCTGGGAGGCGTTCTTCCTCGGCGGCGTCATCGTCATCGCCTCGGTCGCCGGCGATCTCTTCGAGTCGATGGTCAAGCGCGACCTCGGCGTGAAGGACTCGGGGCGGATCCTGATGGGCCACGGCGGCGTCCTCGACCGGGTCGACTCGATCGTCTTCGCCGCGCCCGCCGCCTACTTCGCGGTCCTCGCGCTCACCCAGACCTGACGGGCGCCGTCTCTACACTGGCGACGATGAAGCGCATCGCCCTCCTGGGCGCCACGGGGTCGATCGGGCGCCAGGCGCTCGAGATCGTCGCGGACCACGCCGAGCTCCAGCTCGTGGCGGCCGCGTCGGGTGCGACCCCGATCGACGGCCTGGCCCCGCTCACCCAGGTCGGCGGTGACCTGACGGAGCTGCTCGACCGCGCCGAGCCGGACGTCGTCCTCAACGCCGTCGTCGGCTTCGCCGGACTGCCGGCAACCCTCTGGGCCCTGGAGCACGGCGTCGACCTGGCGCTCGCCAACAAGGAGAGCCTCGTCGCGGGGGGCGACCTGGCGGTGGCCGCCTGGCGGCGCGGGGGAGGGCGCCTGCTCCCGGTCGACTCCGAGCACTCGGCCGCGTTTCAGCTCCTCGACCGGCAGGCGCCGGACACCGTTGACTCGCTCGTGCTCACCGCCTCGGGCGGGCCGTTCCGCGGCCGCACCCGCGCCGACCTCGCCGACGTGGGCGCGATCGAGGCGCTCGCGCATCCGACGTGGAGCATGGGCCCGAAGATCACCGTCGACTCGGCGACGCTCATGAACAAGGGCCTCGAGCTGATCGAGGCGCACTTCCTCTTCGATCTCCCCTACGACCGGATCGAGGTCGTCGTGCACCCGACGTCGGTCGTGCACGCGCTCGTCCGCTTCCGCGACGGCGCCTCGCTCGCGCACCTCGGCTACCCGGACATGCGCGTGCCGATCTCGTACGCGCTCACGTACCCGGAGCGCGCCGAGACGGCCATCGGCCCCCTCGACCTGGCGGCCGGGCTCATCCTCGAGTTCCGGGCGCCCGACCTGGACGCGTTCCCGTGCCTCGCGCTCGCCCGGGCGGCGGGGGAGGCCGGGGACACGGCCCCGTGCGTGCTCAACGCGGCGAACGAAGTCGCGGTCACCGCCTTCCTCGAGGGCTCGCTGCCCTTCCTCGGCATCGCCGACGTGGTCGAGCGGACGCTGGGCCAGATCGACTGCGTGCCCGCCGCCGACCTCGGCGAGCTCACGACCGCTGGACGCCGAGGCGCGGCGAATTGCCTCGGCGCTGACGCGCGAACTGGTTCACTAAGACCAGCCCATGAACGTCGCCGCCGCCATCGCCGGCCTGGCCTTCCTCATCCTCATCCACGAGGCCGGGCACTTCTTCACCGCGCTCGCGGTCAAGATGCGGCCGCGCAAGTTCTACATCTTCTTCCCGCCCGCGCTCGCGAAGTGGACCAGGAACGGGATCGAATACGGGATCGGCGCCATCCCGCTCGGCGGCTACGTGAAGATCCCGGGGATGCACAAGCCGGCCGCCGGCGACCTCGAGGCTCACCTCGAGCCCGCCCGCAAGGAGGCGCCGTCTCTCGCGGAGGCAGCGGCGCCGGTGGAGCAGGCACTCACCGACGAGCGCTACGAGGACGCCCGCGCCGGCATGGCCGACCTGCGCGAGCGAGTCGGCCATGCCGACCTCTCCGAGGCCGCCCGCAGGGTCGCCGACCGAGGCTTCAACGACGTCGACGACGCGCTTTCGCCCGAGGCCTACTGGCGCGCCCCCACCTGGAAGCGCGTCGCGGTCATCTTCGCCGGGCCGGCTACGAACTACCTCTTCGCCGTGCTCGCGCTGGCCGTCGTCTTCATGCTCGGCGTTCCGACCGGCGCCACCCGGACCGTGGACCTGGTCACGGCCGGCTCGCCGGCGGCCGCCATGGGCCTCGAGAAGGGCGACGAGATCGTCGCCGTCAACGGCACCCGGGGTGAGTCCACGGATCTCGCCGAGGCGATCAGAGGCAGCGACGGCAAGCCCGTCACCGTCACGGTCGAGCGCGACGGCTCGCAGCTGCAGCTGGAGGGCACGCCGAAGCTCGATCCCGAGGAGAACGTCTACCGCCTCGGCTTCGCGTTCGGGCTCGACTACGAGAGCTACGGGCCGCTGGAGGCGCTCGGGCGCTCCCTCGACGCGACCTGGGAGGTTACGAAGGCGATCGTCGGCTCGCTGGGGCGTCTCGTGACCGGCGAGGGCCGCGACGAGGTCTCCAGCGTCGTCGGGATCACCCAGGTCTCGAGCCAATCACTCGACGTCGGCTTTCGCTACTACCTCGAGGTGCTCGCGTTCATCAGCCTCTCGCTGGCGCTGCTGAACCTGCTTCCGCTCCTGCCTCTCGACGGCGGCCACATCGCCTTCTCGCTCGCGGAGCGGATCCGCGGCCGGGCGATCCCGCGCGAGGCCTACGAGCGCTTCTCGATGATCGGCATTGCCCTCGTGCTCTTCCTCTTCGTCATCGGCCTCACGAATGACATCGACCGGCTCCGTGGTGGCTAGGGAGACAACGGCGGGCCGTTAGACTTTCGGCGATGGCGAGCGAGCGTCAGATCAAGGTCGGAAACGTCCCGATCGGCGGCGGCGCGCCGGTCGTCGTGCAATCGATGACGCTGACGAAGACGCACGACGTCGACGCCACGATGGCCCAGATCGGCGAGCTCGTCTCCGCCGGCTGCGAGCTCGTGCGCGTCGCCGTGCCGAAGAACGAGGACGCCGACGCGCTCGCGAAGCTCGTGTACCTCTCGCCGATCCCCGTGATCGCGGACATCCACTTCAACGCCTCGCTCGCCCTGAAGGCCGTCGGGGCCGGTGTCGCCGCCGTGCGCATCAACCCGGGCAACATCGGCGGGCCCGACAAGGTCGCGGAGGTCGTGCGCGCCGCCAAGGCGCGGGAGATCCCGATGCGCATCGGCGCCAACTCGGGCTCGTTGCCGAAGCACCTCCTCGAGTTGGCCCAGGAGGACACGGCGGCGGCGCTCGTCGAGGAGGCGCTGGAGCAGGTGCGCCTGCTCGAGAGCTTGGACTACTACGACTTCAAGATCTCCGTGAAGTCGAGCTCGGTGCCGACGATGATCCGCGCCTACCGGATGCTCTCGGAGCGGGTGCCCTATCCGCTCCACCTCGGCGTCACCGAGGCGGGGACGCCGGCGAGCGGCTCGATCAAGAGCGCCATCGGCGTCGGGAGCCTGCTCATGGACGGGATCGGCGATACGGTCCGGATCTCGCTGACGGCCGACCCGGTCGAGGAGGTCAAGGTTGCCTGGGAGATCCTCAAGGCTCTCGGCCTGCGCGAGCGCGGGCCGATCATGATCGCGTGCCCCTCCTGCGGCCGCGACAACGTCGGCGTCTGGAACCTCGCCGAGGCGGTCGAGGAGCGCCTGCGCGAGTATCCGCAGGCGTTCGAGGTCGCCGTCATGGGCTGCGCGGTCAACGGGCCCGGCGAGGCCGGCGACGCCGACTTCGGGGTCGCGGGCGGGCGCGACACCGGCTTCATCTACGCGCACGGGCGCGTGCTCAGGAAGGTCGAGTCTGACACGCTCGTCGAGGAGCTCTTCCGCGAGATCGACCTCTGGATCGAGGGCGGCATGGTCAGGCCGAAGCGCCTGAAGCTGGCCAAGCCGGCGGCCCTCATGATGGCCGAAGCGGCCCAGCGGCCATCCTAGTGCCTCTCCGGGCAACTCACGCTGGCCTCTGCCCCGCGATCACGCGGCGCTGGAGCGCACCCTCGCCCTTGCCAAGGCTTGACTCAGCCTTGGTCGCGGGCGAGTGCGCACTTCAGCTTGGTGCTCGCGACGCAGAGACTCAGCAGACTTACCCGAAGAGGCACTGATGAAGCGGGCGTCCGAGCTCTTCCTCCCGACGCTCCGGGAGGCTCCGGCCGATGCCGAGGCGGCGAGCCACCGGCTGCTCGTCCGCGGCGGCTACATCCGGCAGGTGAGCGCCGGGCTGTGGTCGTTCCTGCCGCTCGGCTGGCGCGTCCACGAGAAGGCCGTGCAGATCGTCCGGGAGGAGATCGACGCGATCGGCGGCCAGGAGATGTTCATGCCCGTCGTGACGCCGGCCGAGCTCTGGCAGGCGAGCGGCCGCTACGTGATCCCCGAGCTCTGGAAGGTGGAGGACCGCATGGGCCGCCCGTTCGTGCTTGCGATGACGCACGAGGAGACGATCACGTTCCACGCCCGCGAGATCTCGTCGTACCGGCAGCTGCCGCAGATCCTCTACCACTTCCAGACGAAGGTCCGCGACGAGCCGCGCTCGCGCGCCGGCCTCATCCGCGTGCGCGAGTTCATCATGAAGGACTCGTACTCGTTCGACCGCGACGACGAGGGGCTGGAGGTGAGCTTCCGCAAGCACGAGGCCGCCTACCACCGGATCTTCCAGCGCTGCGGGCTCGAGTACTACGACGTCCAGGCCGAGTCGGGGATGATGGGCGGCAGCGAGTCGGTCGACTTCCTCGCGCCCTCGGCCTCCGGCGAGAACACGCTCGTCACGTGCGAGAACGGGGACTACGCCGCCGACCTCGAGGTCGCGCGGGGCATCCCGCGGGCCCCGGAGTTCCCCGAGCGACTCGACGCGCCGGCCGAGGTCGAGACGCCCGGCGTGACGACGATCGACGGGCTCGCCGAGGTCCTCGGCATCGACACGGCGGCGACCTCGAAGGCGATGCCGGTCGTGAAAGAGGATGGGACGCTCGTGCTCGCGCTCGTGCGCGGCGACGATCGCCTGGAGGAGGCGAAGACGAGCGCCGCGCTGGGCGCGGCCGTCCGCCCGGCGTCGGAGGAGGAGATCCGGCAGGCGTTCGGTGCCGACCCGGGCTCGATCGGCCCCGTGGGGTTCGGCGGCGAGATCCTCGCGGACGACGCCCTGCGAGACGGCCAGTTCGTCGTCGGCGCGAACCGGAGCGGCTGGCATCTCCGCGGGGTCGAGTACGGTCGCGACTTCGAGGCGCGCTTCGCCGACATCCGCGAGCCGCGCGAGGGCGACAGGTGCCCCAAGTGCGGCGGGCGCCTGGCGTTTCAGACCGCGCTCGAGGTCGGGCACATCTTCAAGCTCGACACCGACTACTCGGTGCCGCTCGGCGCGACCTTTCTGGACGAGGACGGCACGGAGCGGCCGCTCGTGATGGGCAGCTACGGCATCGGGCCGGGGCGGATCATGGCGGCGGCAGTCGAGCAGCGCCACGACGAGGAGGGGATCGCCTGGCCGCGCTCGCTCGCGCCCTACGATGTCGAGGTCGTCGCCATCGGCGCCGCCGGCGCGGAGGCGATCGAGATCTCCGAGCGCGCCGCCGAGGCGTTCGACGCTGCGGGTCTCGAGGTGCTGCTTGACGACCGCGACCTGCGGCCCGGGGAGAAGTTCGCCGACGCCGACCTGTTCGGCAGCCCGGTCCGCGTCACTGTGGGGAAGAAGACGCTCGAGGACGGCAAGGCCGACGTGCTGAAGCGGTCGGACCGCTCCGAGGCGCGCGTCGCCGTCGACGGCCTCGTCGACTACGTGAAGGAGGCCCTCTGATGGCCCGCAAGCGCCGCTTCTCGACCGAGCCCTTCGGCGAGACGATCCAGTCGCTCATGACCGAGCGCGGGATCACCTACCGTGGCCTCGCCGCGAAGACCGGGCTTTCGGCCGGCTATCTCAACCACCTCGTTCACGGCAACCGTCCGGTGCCCTCGAACGACGTGATCGAGACGCTCGCAAAAGCCCTGAAGGTCGAGCCGGCCCACTTCCGGGAGTTCCGCATCCGGACGATCACCGAGCGGCTGGAAGGAATGCCCGAGCTCGTCGACCGCCTCTACCGGCGGCTCGAGAGCTAGGCCTCAGCTTGGAGTTAGCTCCAGGCCGCGATCCGGAGCAGGAGCAGCACAAGCACAATGGCGACGAGGGCGAGCGCGAGCGTGCTCGCGAGCGGCTGGCGGAGCGAGCGCCAGGACTTCCTACGGGATCGTTCGTCCGCCGGCATGACCTCCCTGCTATCGGCCCAGGGGAGGGCGCTCTTGAACGAGGACTAGCGTCGGCCGGGGCGTTCCGCGGTGACCCACTCGACGACCGCGACCAGTGTCCACGCGATGCCCATGGCGACGGCGATCGCCGGAGTGGGCAGGTCGGCCAGCCAGACGATGACGGCGACCGCGACGATGAACATTGCCTCGAGCACGAACCGCAGCGTGCGGGAGAGGTGGAACATCCGCGGCATCGGCGCCGGCGGACGCACGGGCTGCTGCGGGGATGCTGCGGGCCGAGGCTGGGCGGGAGGCATCGGCCTGGCCTCGGCTGGCCGCGCGGGTCGAGGCGTCGCTTGCGGCGGGAGCCAGATCTCGCGCTGGGAGAGCTCTTCGACCTGCTTCGTGAGCTCGCTGACGCGCTTGCCCAGGTCGCTCGCCATCGCCTGTTGCGCCTGGTGCTGCGCCTGCTCGGACGCCTGACTCGCCTGCTGCGGCTGCCGCTCCAGCTCGGCGAGGCGCACGCGGAGGTCGCCAAGCTCGTTCGTGAGCCGGAGGCTCTCGGCCTGCACGGTCAGGGCCCGATACTGGGCGATCTCCTGCGACTGGCGCTCGAAGCGGTCGAGAACCTCGCGAAAAAGGGTCGCGAGCATGTCTTCGCTCGTCCCCATCTCGGCCAGCGCCCCTCCCATGGCGGGGCGGGGCAGGAGGGGGGCAGTGGGGTCGCTCTCGCGGGGCTGCGGCTGGCCCTCGCCGAGTAGCCCTGCGCGGACAAGCTCGGAGCGGGGAATGCGCCGGCGGCCGTTGCGGACGACCGAGCGCAGCGACCCGCGCTCGACGCGGCGAGAGATCGCCTTCCGGCTCATGCCGGTCAGATCCGCCGCCTCGGTGATGGTGTACGTCCGCAAGCCTCGTCCCCTGAACGACAGATTTTGCCGAACCTCGGCCGAAGGGGCAACCCTGTGCCTTCCCGGGGGCTCCCCGCCGGGGCGGCGCGGCGGGGAAAACGGGGCCCCCGCCGGGTACCCCGGCGCCGAAGCCGGCCCCGACCGGGGTCGCGTGGCTCCCCGGACGTTTTCCCGGCGGCCGCCGGCCGGACGGGGCCACGACGAAGGCCGGCCGGCGCTAGGATGGACGGCGTCGCGGGGCGTGGCGCAGCCGGTTAGCGCGCTAGTCTGGGGGACTTCTCAGATGCCTGGCGCGATTGTCGGGTGATAGCGGGAAGCCGCATGACGCCTCGCGTTCGAGCTCCTCAGGTCGACCCCGCGTAGTGCGGTAAGGCCGTTCTCGGCCGTTTCGGTCCAGATTCGGTCCCTCCTCCACGGTTCTTGCGCTGCCACGGAAGCCCGTTGAGCGGAAACCGCATGGTTGAGCGGGTCAGGTGTGCCGACGGTCCCGGATGCCCGCCGTGTGGTCCCGGTGTGGTCTCGAAAACAGGCGCCGGAGGGAGCGGGCGACGACCTAGACGGCGTTTTCCGGCGGGTGTATGGTCGGCCCTTGTTCCAAAAGTAACGATGCTGCGGAAGAAGGGTGGCGAGTATGCGGATCAAGCTTCGTCTCATCACGACGGCAGTTGCTGCGACATTGGCAGCAACGCTCCTCATCGCTGGCTCGGCGAGTGCCGTCGTCGGCGGAACTACCGACACCGCGAACCGGTTCGCCAACGTCGGAGTCCTCCAGCTTCACGACGGGGACGAGTGGTTCGACTTCTGCTCGGGCACGCTGGTGGCTCCGGACGTCGTTCTGACGGCAGCCCACTGCACCGATTTCCTGCAGGAGGTCGGCGAGGACGGATTCGGACCCGCTGATCTGCGGATCTCGTTCGATCCGGCTCCGGGTGCCAGCTCCCTATACCACTACGTCGACCACATCGTCGTCAACCCGGTCTGGTTCACAGCCGGTCCCTGCTTCGGAAATTCCAAGCACGCTTGCCTCGCGCCTACTCATGAGGACATCGCTCTCGTGTGGCTCAAGGAGGACGTAGCGGGAATCACTCCGGCCCCAATCGCCGATGCCGGCTACCTCGACTCGCTCAACCTCAAGAGCGCGACGTTCACAATCGTGGGGTACGGCGTCGATCGGTTCATCACGGGGAGCTGGATCGCGAACCATCCAATCGTCCTCGTGGACGGGATCCGCAGCTACCGCAACGTGACCGCGATCACCAAGCAGGACACCTACCCCGACCGGTACCTGAAGATCACTCAGAGCAGCTGCTTCGGCGACTCGGGCGGGCCCTTGTTCCATAACGGGACCGTCGTCGCACTCAATATCTGGACGTTCAGCTGGCGGTGCGCTGGGCCGAACCTCGAGTATCGCGTCGACTCGGCGCCCGCGCAGGCGTTTCTCGACACTTACCTGTGATCGAAAGGGAGGGCTGTCCGGGCAGAGGTTTGGCCCCGGACAGCCCTCCGTTTCCCGTCGCTGCCGGAGTCCGGCACAGGGTCGGGGACTAGACCGAGTGATCGAAGTGGCGGTCTCTCGGGCATAGCATCCGGGTCTCGTGGCGAAGTAACAATGAGCGCTCTCGCGCTCGCCTGCCTTGGGGACGAGCCTCGAACAGATCAGCAAGACCTAGGGCCACCTGCTGCCGGACGTCCTCGACAGGACGCGGACGGCGCTCGACGATCAGCGGCGATGCAGCATGTGGGCTAGGCTGGGGCAATCGCGGGGCGTGGCGCAGCCTGGTTAGCGCGCTAGTCTGGGGGACTAGAGGTCCCGAGTTCAAATCTCGGCGCCCCGATCGGTCGGAAGCCCCGCTCATGCGGGGTTTTCGCCTCACAGGGGCTGGCCCTCGGCCTCCTCCTCGGTGGCCACACCGCGCCCAAACGACTCCGAAGCGGCGCGTGCCCGGTCGATCGAGTCGCCCAAAAGGTGACCGTAGGTCGTGTCGATCTGGTCGACCGAGGTTCCCATCATGCGGGCGAGCTCGAAAAGGCCGATCCCGGCGGCGATCGACCAGGCCGCGAACGAGTGGCGGAGGGCGTAGGGCGGCCGGTGCTCGAGGCCGGCGGCGCGGACGGCGGGCGTCCACTGATGGCGGCGCCAGGTGGCGAGGCTAAGGTGGCCGCCACGCGCTCCGGGGAATAGGAGGGGAGTGTCGATCCGCGGAGGGAGCCCGTCGAGGCTCTCCGCGGCTTTGAGTGGCAGGGGGACAGCCCGGAGCGAGCCCGTCTGCTTGCCGTAGGCCTTCACCTGCCCGTCCGTGAACACGCGGCGAACACGGACGAGGCCGTGGGCGCGATCGAGGTCGCCTCGCTCGAGCGCGAGCCACTCCTCGGGGCGCAGGCCCGTCCAGGCGGCGAAGATGGGGAGGGGCGAGCCGAGCTCCTCCGCCACCGCCTCCACCTCGGCCGCCGTGAACACCTGCACCTCCCGCCGCTTCGGCTCCGGGTTAGGAACCTGGGCGGCCACGTTCTCGTCCGCGAGTTTGATACGAACGGCGTAGTGGAGCACCTGGCGGAGCGCCTTGTGGATGTGCCAGGCCGAGCGTTCCGGCAGGCGTTTGCGCCACGCTCCGACCTCCCGCGCCTGCAGACGATCAACGCGGACGGCGCCGAAAGCGTCGGTCGCATACCGCAGGCGGGCCTGGAGAGTGCGGAGCGTGTTCGCCTCCGCAACGTGCTGGGCGATGAAGTCCTCGGAGCCCTTTTCGGCCTGCCTTTCTGCCTTCGCGATCCGGTCGGCCTACGGCGCCGGAGGCGGAGAGCTCGGCAGCGCATTCCGTGTGTTCGCTCCGAGGGTGAAGCGGAACTGAGCAGAAGGCGACATTCCCTCGTCGCCGGTGGGAATCAACTTCGCCGACCTACGGGGTCGGCTCGCCGTAGATGAAGTCGTCCATGACCACCAAGTCGCGGCCTGGCGTCTCGTTCGGACCCAGCTTGGTGTTACCGCTCGTGATCGTCACCATGGCTACTCGGTCCTCGAGGAAGCGGACCCCGAGGAACGACAGGGTCTCGCTGCCCGGGCTGATCGGAACGTCGAACGTGGCCAGCTTGCGGCCCATGGCGTTGTAATAGGCGATCTTCGTGCCGCGCCGATCCACGTCAGTGAAGACAGCACCGAAGCCGCTCGAGGTTGCCGGCGTCGTCGAGCCGGGTACGAAGAACTGGACGGTGAGCCTTCTGCTGTCAAGCGCCGTGAATAGCCGCTGCGGGCTGAAAATGGTGAAGAGGCTCGAGTAGGTCGGGTTGATGTTGTCGAACTCGATGGGCGCCACCCCGGCGTTGGCGCTGACCTGGAAGCCCGACCCGTTCGTGGCAAAGACCGCACCCCGTGGCGAGTTCACGTTGAAGAAGTCAGCCGGGAGAAGGTTCGGGGCGGCAAACGCGTCCGGCACGCCATCCCAGTTGATCTCACGCCGTCCGGATCCGAAGGAGCCAGCGACGTTGGGATTGAGAGCGCCCAGGTCTGCGCGATATGCGTCGACCGCCGATTGGATGGCGGCAGCGCTCGTGCCGGCCGCCTGCTGGACGTTGACGGGCGGAGCACCGCCGCTGGCCTGCGCGGCGGACGACACGGCGATCGAGACCGCCAAGGCCACGACAAACAAGAAAAGAAGTCTTCTCAGCATGGGACGTACCTCCTTGGGTCGTTGTCCCTCTGGAAGACGCGCGAGTCCCAAAGACTGCAACGCGCACGTACAAGCAACAAAGCTAGCAAGCAAACACAAACGAGGTCGTCCGTTCTCCGCTTCCTCACCAGACCGCACCGGTCATGTAGTCGGCCGCCGTACCTCAGGCAGCCGTGCCGCCAGGTCGTAGCCTGACCCTGCCGGGGCGCGGGCAGGGTAGTCCGAGCACAGCGCCGAGCAAACGCCCCTGGGCGAGCAGTTGCGCTCGCCGCCGAGACCTCGCTCAAGCGGACTCTTCGCTGCCTTCGCTCCGGCGCATCGCCGCAGCGACCGCGTCCCAGTGCGCTGATAGCTCTTCCAAGGCGCGGGCGGTGGACACCGCAGCTTCCTCCAGCCGCGTGTTCACCTTCTCGACGTCGCTCAGACGCATCTCAATGTCGCGGAGGCTCTGACCTAGAGCGCTCAGCTCTTGCGCAAGTACTTCACTCTCACTGGCGGCCATGGTTCGGAACGGCCAAAGTCTAGTTGCAATTTGAACGAGCCGTCCCTAGCGGTTCCTTGCCGTTCGACGCTCCGAGGTCGCGGGCGGTACCTCGCCACGTCGGCCGCGGCCCGTTGCAAGAGCAGACCGACTCGCCGTAGAGTCGGCACGCTCCTAACGAAAGGATCACGTGTCCTGGCTTTGGATCATCATCATCGTCATTGTTGTGTTGCTCGTCGTTGGCTACTTTGGCCGGGGACGCCTCAATAGGTAGCCGAGGCTGCTGGTATTGCAGTCTGCCTTCTCGCCGGGGCGTGGGCAGGGCCGTCCTGGGCAAGAGGAGGAGCGGGCGCCGACGGGGCTCTGGCCGCGCCACGCCCACCGGCTGCGGCCTCCGGGGGCTGCGCCCCCCGCCAGCGCCCTATCGGATTGTCTCACGGGGAGCGGCCCTGACAAAGCACGGGAGTCGGACGCCGCGCCGCATCCGGCGCCCGCTAGTCCCGTGGAGGGAAGGACGACCAGCCCCCACGGGACGGCCCTCCGCTACCTAGCAATCTGCCCCGATAGCGGGTGCGCGAAACGACCCCGTTTTTTCCATGCCGAAAGGGCCTACCCCTCGCTCAGTCAACTTTCTCCCTCTGTCAGCCGGATGATGCCTGGTTTGGCAACACGGAGGGTTTCTCTTGGGTTCTGTTCGGCTTAGTACGTCTCAGCGTGGTTATGGGGCTGCTCATCAGGCGCGGCGGCGTCAGCTTGCCCCGCTTGCTGCCGCGGGCCTTTTGACGTGCGCCCGCTGCGGGAAGCCGATCGAGGCGGGGGAGGCTTTCGACCTCGACCACACGGACGACAGGGCCGGCTACCTGGGCGCGAGCCACCAGGCTTGCAATCGTGGGGCGCCCTCGAGGGATCGGGCGCGGCGAGTGTCGCGGCGATGGTGAGTTCGGCGATCATCCCGTGTGCGTCATCCGGACGCGAGCTCGGTCCGGAATCAAGAGTCCGATCAGGCTTCCCGAGCCGTTCTGGCAGCACGTGCGCGAGGCGCTTACGCTCCCGGAAGACGAGGAGAGGAAGGGCGGGTAATGACCCAACAGACCACCCGCCCTTCCTCAAGATCGAGAACGGTCGACCGAGTTTCGAGTCTCCTTAGTTGACCGTGAAATCGGCGTACATCCCGTTCGAATAGTGTCCGGGCAGGTTGCAGACAAGCGCGTAGTTGCCGGGCTCGAGATCGACCTTGAGATCGCCGGACTCGCCGGCAGCGAGTGTGATCTCGTCCACGGCACCAGTCTCGTCGGCTTCGTCGCCGGTTGTGAGATTGGCCGCGCCTTTGTCGGTCTTGATGACGACCATCTCATGTTCAATCGTGCCGTCGTTGACGATGGCGAAGGTGAGTGCCCCGCTTGGGATCTCGGCGGGCTCGGGCACCATCGAGTATTCCTCGGGCGAACCCATCGTGACGGTGACGGCTTCGGCCGCTCCGCCACCGCCAGTGCTCGTTTCATCGTCTCCACCTCCGCAGGCACTGACGGCGAAGGCGACGACCAAGACTGCAATGAAGCCGCGTGCATGCCAGCTCATCTTCCATCCCTCCTTTCCAAAACTGGGACGGTTCGCCTGCCACCCTCGCGTCGTCGGGCGGCGTTGACATCGGTGGATGCACCCATCCGTAGTCAGAGGAAACGCTGAGGCGACGGCGCTGCCCTAGATAGCGAGGGCAATCTCTCACCTCGGCCACGGAGTGTGGCCCTACCAGCCGGTGCTCGTCGGCCGCCTTGCCCTCGGGCGTGGGCAGGGCCGTCCTAGGGTTGCCTTGCGGCCCGCGTCCCGGCCCTTGAAGGCCCGGCTTCACGGCTTACACTTGGCCGCGATAAGCAGCAATAGCGAGGGAGGTGGGCCGGCGTGTCGGTTCGACTCGTCCGCGCCGAGGAGCTTCACGCCGAGGGGAACGACAAGAGGGCGCTCAAAGAGCTCTGGGCGGCTCAGGGCGAGAGTGCGTCCCGTGCCGACGACCTCTCCGAAATCATCGCCCTCGCGGAGGCGATCCGCGAACAAGCCGATCTTCGCACGGCGAAGGAAGCCCGGCTGGTCGAGATGGCGGCCCGTAGTGACCTCGCTCGGTTGGATGACGCACCTGCTCCCAACTTGCGTCCCCGCTATCGCGAGGGTATGCCCGTCACAACCTCGAACGAGCTGCCCGGTTACGAGATCGCCGAATACATCGGCGAGGTCTTCGGGATCGTCGTTCGGTCGCGAGGAGCGTTCCCGGCCATGGGCGCCCAACTCAAGTCCATCGTCGGCGGGGAATTGAAGACGATGACGAACCTCCTTGAACAAGCACGGACAGAGGCCATCGAGCGGATGGTGGAACGGGCGACCGATCGAGGAGCCGACGCCGTTATCGGAATGCGGTTCGATGCCGAGACGATGGGCGACCAATGGTCGGAGATATGCGCCTATGGAACGGCGGTGAAGGTCTCGCGGCGAGGCTCAACAGCCTGCAACTGACTGACCCTGACCCTGGCGGGTGGCGCCACGTCAGCCGTGGCCATCGTGAGGTGGTATCTGGATCGCTGGCGCGAACCGCGCTGAGCGGGCGGATCACCGCGCCTCGGTGGCCAATCCGCGCCCAAACCTCCGAGAACCCGCTCACGCAGCCATGCGGGATCGAGGGCGTCTAATAGCCCGCAACGCTAGGCGTCAAGCCAGTTCGCGCCAGGTCCGGCCACGAGCCGTCAGATGCCGGGAAGAGTCTGGGGGACTAGAGGTCCCGAGTTCAAATCTCGGCGCCCCGATAAGAGAGAAGCCCTGCGGTTGCAGGGCTTCTTCGGTTCCGGTGCTCGTCGGCCGTGGCCGGCCGGCGGCGAAAAGTCAGCGGAAAGTCAACGCACTCCGGGCTGGTCGGCCGTTCCGAGGCCGCCGCAACGATCATTGAAGGTACCGAGCAAGTCGACTGGTGGTGACAAACTTAGATCCAACGCGTCGGGAGCTACGGCTTCAAATCGGCTTCACGACAAGCGCGGCCGGGTTTCTTCCCCGCGACAGTTCCCGCCAGGTTACGGCGATGGGGTCGAGGGGGGCAGGCCCCGCACCCCTTGCCGGTTGCCGTCACATCAATCACGGAAGGGCGCGAGCCGAATGCTTAGGTCGCTGATGGCGAAGCGGTGCAGGTACCAGGCGCGGCCACGAGGGACTTGCCTGCGAGAGGGGAGTCGGGAGGTACCAGGCTCGCCGGATCGATGGAACTTCGGCGTCCCGAGTGTATTCGGAGCACCATCGCGAGACGGCCGGCAAGGATGCTGAGCTCCCCCCGCAGCAGGGGCCGGGCAAGTGTTAGGCATTCCCGAGCGGTCAGCACTCCCCCGGTGCGTTCGGTCCATCCAATGGATCCGATCGGATCGGTGGGTCGTGGCTGGCTCATGGGGCCTCTCAAGACGCCGGGAGATAGGTGAGGAGGACAACTCCGGAGTCGAACCGCTTCACGTCGTCGAGCTCCATCCGGACGATTCCCTTGTCGCCGAGCACGTGGACGTTTCCCTCGCCCCAGACGAGCGGGTTCAGGTAGACCTCGTACTCGTCGATGAGGCCCTTCTCGGCGAGGGCGTACGCGAACTCGCCGCTCCCGTGCATGAACAGGTCGCCGTCGACGTCGTCCTTCAGCTTCGGGATCGAGTCCTCGAGGTCACCCTCGAGGAGGGTCGCGTTCCACTCGAGATCTCCAGACAGGCTGGTGGACCCGACGTACTTCGCCAGCGCGTTGACCATGTCCGCCCACTTGCCCGTCTGGCTCGGCCAGTATCCCGCTAGCCCCTCGTAGGTCTTGCGGCCCAGCACCAGCCCGCTCGATCTCGCCTGACGCTCGAACGAGTAGTCGCCGTGGTCTCCGTCCGGATCCACCCAATCGCCGACCGGGTCGATGACGCCGTCGATGGTGGCCTGCGTGGTCGCGATCAGCTTTCCCACTCGATTCTCCTTTGGTCGCGGGAGCTCCGTTTGAGTCCTCTCTACCCATGAGACGAAAGGGGAAGCGCGGAGTGCCGGATACCCGAGCGGCCGTTCATCGAGTAGCACCGCGACGTCGAGTGGTAGTCGACGCGGCCAAGCTCGACCTCCTGCCTCAAGATGAGCCGGAGCTCCTCCGGGTCGGCGCCGATGCGTTCGGCGAGCTCGCGCAGGGTTCGGCCCTCGGCGCGCTGTCGCTCCCGGCACCTGGCCGTGGCCTCGCGCCGGCGTGCTCGGAACGCTTCGGGGTCTCGCGCGCGTCGGGCTCGCTCGCGTTCGCGGGCGTCGGCGATCGCTTGCAGGCGCCACTCCGGGTCGCGGCGGCAGCACCGACCGGGCGAGAGCATAAGCCCGACGCGCGACCCGACGCCCTTGTCGTAGAGCTCGACGACCCGTGCTGGATCAAATCGCGCTAGCGTCCTCGGGGTGGACGGTGTTCTGCGGGAAGTGGTCGACAGCGACCTCGACGCGTTCTTCGAGCACCAGCGCGAGCCCGAGGCGAACCGGATGGCGGCCTTCCCGGCCCGCGACCGCGAGGCCTTCGACGCGCATTGGCGGCGGCTCCTTGCCGACGACTCGTTGACGAAGAAGACGATCGTCTACGAGGGCGAGGTGGCCGGCAACGTCGGGTGCTGGGAGCAAGAGGGGCGGCGTCTCGTCGGCTACTGGATCGGACGGGAGTTCTGGGGCAAGGGCCTTGCGACACGTGCGCTTCAGGAGCTCACCGGCGAGGTGACCCAGCGACCGCTGCACGCGTGGGTCGCGACGAGCAACGTCGCCTCGATCCGCGTGCTCGAGAAGTGCGGGTTCGTCCGCGTCGGCTCGCAAAAGAACGACGTCGAAGAGCTGCTCTTCGAGCTACGCGACGGCCTCTAGCGGTCGCATCCCGAGACGGCACCCGGCCGCGGCCAAATGGCAACGCTATGGCAGCGCAGCCGCGTCCCGCGAGGTCCCGCGACGTCCCGGCCCGAGCGCGGATTCCGCATGATCGCTGCATTCCGTCACGCCCCGTCCGGCCCTGTCGCGCGTCGGTTCAGCCTGGGGGACTAGAGGTCCCGAGTTCAAATCTCGGCGCCCCGACTGAAATAGAGCCGAATCCGGCCACAATTCGTGGCCCACCGTGGACCCAAACCCGGCTCATTGCTCCTCCGCGACGGCGTCGCCGATCAGCCATCTGGGCAGCCGCGCCACCGCGTCGTAGCCTGATCCTGCCGGAGCGTAAGGGAGTATGCTCCGCCGGCTGTGGCAAGCGGCTCAAGCCGCTCACAACGGGAAACGACTGGGGAGGGAATCAATGTTGAGATTCGCGCGGGCGCTTCGGCCCCGACGCGCCCGAGGCCTTGTGATTGCGGCCGTCGCATTGACGAGCCTGGTGTCCGCCAACACGGCGTTGGCACAGGTTCCGCAAAGCGACTGCGACGAGCGGGTGAACAACACGTATAAGAAGGTGCTTGAGTGCGTCCGCGTCTCCGAGGTGCGGGAACATCAGGCCGCCCTGCAAGCGATCGCTGACGCCAACGGCGGAACCCGCGAGGCGGGAACCAGCGGGTACACGGCGAGCGTCGACTACGTTGTCGACACGCTCGAGGCGGCAGGCTGGAGCGTGGAGCTCGACGAGTTCCCGTTCACTTTCATCCCGCCTTCGACGCTTCAGCAGTTGACGCCGGTGGCGGCCACCTATGCGACGGGGGCCTTCACGGGCAGCGGAAGCGGCGCGGTGCAGGGGCAAGTCATTCCGGTCGACATCAATCTCGTGCCGCCGCGGGCAAGCACGAGCGGCTGCGAGGCAAGCGATTTCGCCGGGGTCAGCTGGAGCGGCCCGGCCGACATCGCGCTGATCCAGCGTGGCACTTGCACCTTCGGCATAAAGGCGATCAATGCGCAGGCTGCCGGTGCCGAGGCGGTAATCATCTTCAATCAGGGCAACACACCCGACCGTGAAGGGTTGATCATCGGGACGCTCCTGCCCGACGGCGCCGCCGTGACCATCCCGGTCGTGGGAGCATCCTTCGCAGACGGCGCGGCGCTGGCACAGGCCGGTTCGACCGCCCTTGTCGAGGTGCCGCCGGCGGAGTCGCGGCCGCAGGTGAACGTGATCGCGGAGCTTCCCGGCAAGAACGACGACAACGTCGTCATGGCCGGCGGGCACCTGGACTCGGTGCGGGCAGGGCCTGGCATCAATGACAACGGCAGCGGCTCGGCCGCACTGCTCGAGACGGCGCAGCAGCTCGCGCACCTGAAGCCACAGAACACACTCCGCTTCGCCTGGTGGGGCGGCGAGGAGGCGGGCCTTGTCGGCTCGACCGCCTACGTCAACGGTCTCAGCCAGGCGGAGAAGGACAGGATCGCGCTCTACATGAACTACGACATGGTTGGCTCGCCGAACTACATCTTCATGACACAGGACGCCGACCAGTCGAGCTTCACGGCTCCGGTGGCCATCCCGCCGGGCTCGGCCGCGATCGAGGATCTCTTCGAGTCCTTCTACACGCTCTCGAATGAGCCCTACGACGACGCCGCGTTCGATGCACGCAGCGACTACCAGGCGTTTGTTGCCAACGGGATCCCGTCCAGTGGCCTCTTCACCGGCGCCGAGGTTCCCAAGACCGCCGAGCAGCAGTCGATCTGGGGTGGGACCGCCGGGACCCCGTTCGACCCCTGCTACCACCAGGCATGCGACACGTTCGCGAACAACAACAACCATGCCCTGAGCGTCAACGCCAAGTCGATCGCCTTCGCGGCGCTGACATACGCCTACTCGACCCAATCGGTCAACGGCGTCCCAGGCGCGAACGTACCGGGGTCGTTCACGATTCCACCTCCGGCCGGCTCGGAAGGCACCTTCGTGCCCTAACCCGCATCAGTCATGTGAGGGGGCAGCCGCGAGGCGGCTGCCCCCTCACCGTCCTCACAGACTGCGCGGGCGACCAGGCAGGATGCAAATTGGGACACGGGGGTCACACCTCTTCGCCCCGTTAACAGGCCCGCTTGCTTGCCCCAAGGCGAAAGCCCGCTCCGCCAGGGGCCGGGCAGGGGTGCAGCCGCTCGGGTTCAGCTAACCGCTCGGCCCCACAGGATCGGGCAGATCATGTAGCCAACCCGCACCCTCTAGCCGACGCACCCGCAAGCCGTACCCTGACCCGCCGGGCGTGGGCAGGGTAGTCCTAGGGAGTCCTCGCGGCCGGTGCCTCGGCCTCACGCAGCGGAAAGACGTGGGCGCTGATGGGCGGGTAGTGCTCGTAGGTCTCGACAATCGGGACGGCGGACTCGGTCGGAATGCCGAGCCGAGCGGCCGCGGCCGCCGTGATCAGTGCGTACGCGCTGTGACCCACCAGGGTCGCCGCGTTGTTCTTGAGCAGGCGGTGCGCCATGACCACTTCGGGCCCGGCGAGTTTGCTCTTACCCGCGATCTCCTGGGTTACGTAGGCGCCGGCGTGGAGAATGAACTTGAGGTCGAGGACGTAAATCCGCGTGCAGGCATCGCACCCGCACGTCCAGTTGTCGAGAGCCGTGCCTACGCGACGGCGGAAATCGGCGTAGCACCCGGTGAGGCAATCGAGCATGGCCGCTCCGCGTGGTACCGGGTCTGAGTCGGTTGCATATGCGAAGACCGCGTCCCCCTCGAGCTCCGAGAGTGTGAACGGCGGTGCCACGTGCCCGACGATTCCATCGAGCAGGTTCGAAAGAACGGCGTAGGCGGGCGGGACGGCACCATCGGCGAAGGCATCGTCTTTATGGGCCAGGGCCACGGACTGCAGAAACGACGTGTAGCCGCTGATGTCGGCGATGAGGAGCTGACCGCTCGCGGCGCTGGGCGCTTCCTGACTGGTCACGAGGAGCCCTCCTGAGCGTTCCTAGAGGCTAGCGAACCACGGGAGTCGAGTGTCGCAGATTCCTGACGCAGGGCGCTCGCCTCCTCAATTGTCCAGATGTTCCCACTCTCGGCTTTGAAGTGTGAAGCGAGGAAAGCTTTGCGGGCGGTCTGAGGAAGGGAGCGGGAGCGAACGGGTGGGTGTTGCGGGATCGTGGCGGGGGCCGATAGATGAGGGTGTGCTGTATCCACTCATCGTTGCTGGTGGCCTGATTCTGGGCTTGATCGTGGGCCGCTGGTGGACGCTCGCTGCCGCTGTCGGGATCGGCGCTTACATCGCCGTCGCTAGCGAGGTCGATGAGGTTCCTCCGTGGTTCCTCGGTGCTGTTTATGGGGCGCTTGCGGCTTCCGGGATCGCCCTAGGGATCGTGGCCCGGAAGCGGCTGCGTTCCCGATAGTGAGGGAAGCGGACGGGTTCGATCCTTGGGTCAGGGCGCGCGTCGCGTGGTTCCCTCCTCACGGTTTGAGAGCGGTCGCGCAAGTTTTGTTAGTTTCGTGCGTCTTTAAGTACATGCTGTGGTGGTAGCCGCGCCTCCCAGCCCGCAATCTGGGCCGCCCGCCAGTCCGCGCAAGATCAGCGCACGTTCAGCGCGCTTTGGTCCAGCGGGGTCCAACCATGTCGCCTGCGCGCGAGTTATTCCGCATGGTTGAGCGATTTGACCGCTCAGTCGAGCCGTCTCCCGCTTGGGGGCAAAGTCTGGGGGACTAGAGGTTCCCGAGTTCAAATCTCGGCGCCCGACTGAAATAGAGCGGCACCGGCCCACCCGGCGGTGCCCACTCGATGCCTAGACCTCGGTGATCTGAGGGATCAGGGCTCGACTCCTGCGACCAACGCGTTCGGACCAGGGTGCGGAGATGCCTTAACCGCAACTCAATGGAGGTTCGACTTCGCCTGGCCGAAGAGAACAGTGAGGGGATGATCGGCCTAGCGGGCCTGGTCGTCTTGCACTGATCTCGGCAACACGTGCCGAGGACATACCCAAGGGACGCCTCACTCGCCTCCCGGGGAGCGCCGAACCCTCGGCGCTTGGAGACGCACGGAAAGGACCAGCGAATGATCGTAGGAGTAGTGGCGATGGCCTTCATGGTCGGCGGCCTCGGCGGCCTCGTCTACCGCGGCGGCTGGGGGCGACGATGACCGTTGCCCGGGGATAGACCTGCAACAATTCTCGACGCCCGACCCACGAAGGCCCGCCGGAGCGGGCTTTCGTCGTTCAAGCCACCGCGCTCCGGATCGGGCAAGCTGTCTGCGTGGACGCGGCGGAGGTCAGGGCGATGCTCAGACAGCACTTCGAGTACGCGAGCAGCGATCCCGACCTCGCCCACGAGATGTACCTCCCCGACGCCGTGCTCGAGTTCCCGCAGTCCGGCGAGCACTTCAGCGGCGTCGAGAACTTCCGCGAGTGGCGGGCCGCGCCCTGATGACCGCGGACGACGTGGTCGCCGTGCTCGCCGGGCTGGCCGAGGCGGGAGTCGACGTGGTCGTGGACGGCGGCTGGGGAGTGGATGCTCTTCTCGGCGAGGAGACCCGCCCGCACTCCGACCTCGACCTGGCGCTCGACCGGGACTCGGTCGGGCTCGCCCGGCGCGTCCTGGAGGAGGACGGCTTCGTGCACGACTCGGGCAGGACACCGGGGCTTCCCGCGCGCCTTGTCATGCGTGACCCGCGTGGGCGCGAGGTCGACCTCCATCCGCTGACCTTCGACGAGGACGGCGGCGGCTGGCAGCAGCTCTCGGAGAGCGGCCGATCGTGGGGCCACTACCCGGCCGAGGGCCTCGCGTCCGCCGGAGTCATCGGCGGGAGGCCCGTACGCTGCCTGAGCGCGAGCCTGCAGCTGCGCTTCCGGCTCGGGTACGAGTGGAGCGAGCGGGACGAGCACGACCTTCGCCGCCTGATCGACCGCTTCGAGATCCCGCACCCTCCGCCGCTCAGGCGCCGCCCAGTATGAGCCTTACCCAGTACTACACGGCGACCACCCTCGACGGGTTCCTCGCCGACGCCGACAACTCGCTCGACTGGCTGTTCACGCGCAAGCGCGAGCCCGACGGGCCGCTGAACTACGACGAGTTCATCGCCGGCGTCGGCGCGATGGCGATGGGCTCGACGACGTACGAATGGATTCTCGACCACGAGTTCGCCGGCAAGGACCCTGCGGATTGGAGGTGGCCATACGAGATCCCGTGCTGGGTCTTCACGCACCGCGAGCCGGCGGTCGTTCCCGGTGCGCCGATCGAGTTCACGAGCGACGACGTCGGCGCGGTGCACGGACGGATGGTCGACGCGGCCGACGGCCGCAGCGTGTGGATCGTCGGCGGGGGAGACCTCGCCGGCCAGTTCGCCGACGCCGGGCTCCTGGACGAGGTTCTCGTCATGATCGCGCCGGTCGCGCTCGGTGCCGGTGCGCCGTTGCTCCCGCGCCGGATCGAGCTCCGGCTGGAGGAGCTGGGGCGCAACGGGGACTTCGCGTGCGCCCGCTACTCGGTGCCTCGCCCCACCGCCCCCTGACGGCTGCCGACTTGCGGGCCGGGGCGGATCGCTATCCTTCGCGGGGCGGCGCGCGATTCGGCCGCAGGTCGTGTGTCGCCGGGGACGCAGCCCTTTGCGGCGTCTCCAGGGTGTGAGCGGGCCTCCCTAGGCCAAGGGGGTACGGCCCGCTTACCCCTACCTGTTTGGAAACCGTTCGGGCTCGTCGCCGAGGCAGGAAAACGGGCGGGAGGGGCCAAAGGACCCCGGGCATGCGAACCGGAAGGTACGTCGCGTTCGCATCCGTCCTGGTCGCCCTCGTGGCGGCGGCGCCCGCGCCAGCGGTGCTGGCGCCGCACATCGCGGGAGTGCAGGTCGCGTTGCGGGCACACGGGCTCTACCGAGGGCCGATCGACGGCATCCTCGGGCCGCAGACCGACCGCGCGGTACGGTCGTTCCAGCGCCGCCGCGGCCTGGAGGTCGACGGCGTCACGGGCCCGCGCACCCGCGCGAAACTCGGGAAGTTCGGCCGGCCCCTGTTCGGGCAGCGCCTGATGCGCCGCGGCATGATCGGCTGGGACGTCTCGATCCTCCAGTTCATGCTCGCCCGGCACGGCGTTCGCCCAGGCGGCATCGACGGCGTCTACGGGCGAAACACCCAGGTCGCCGTGCGGCGGTTCCAGGGTCGTGCGGGCCTGGCCGCTGACGGGCTTGTCGGCCCGGCCACCACGCGCGCCCTCGCCGGAAAGGTTGCAGCGCGGAAACGGGCCACGCGTGCCTCACCGAGAGCGCACGGTGGGGCGAGTCGCGACGAGGTCCGCAGGCTGCTCGGGTACTGGGCGGGCTACTACGGCATGAGCCCGAGCCTCGTGCGCGCGGTCGCCTGGATGGAGTCGGGCTTCCACTGGAACGCGAGGTCGTCGGTCGGCGCTTGGGGGGTTATGCAGGTCATGCCCGCCACGTGGCGCTTCGTCGAGGACGTCCTCATGGGCCGCAAGGTCGCGCGGACGGCGATCGGCAACATCCGCGTCGGGATCGTCTACCTCCGCCATCTGCTCCGTGAGTTCCGCGGCAGCAATCGCCTCGCACTGGCCGCGTACTACCAGGGACCGCGGGCCGTTCGCCGCCACGGGCTCTTCCGCGAGACGCGGTGGTACGTGCGCACGATCCTGCAGCTGCAGCGCCGCTTCTCGTAGGTCCAAATAATCATCCCCAGGCGAGGGATCGTGACGATCGGTGCAACTGTCGATACTGAGAGCCCATGCGCGTTCGCGTCCTCGTCCTCGGCCTCGCGTTCTTCGGCTTCGCGGTCGCGCTCGCCGTGCAGCCGTATGTCGCGTCGGGGCACACCCCGAATCTGAAGCGGGCGTGCACGGTCACCGGGACCTCCGGCCCCGACCTCCTCCAGGGCACCGCCGGCCCGGACGTGATCTGCGGCCTCGGCGGGGCGGACACGATCGGCGGCAACTCCGGGAACGACCTGATTCGGGGGGGCCCCGGCAACGACCGCATCCAGGGCGACAGCGGGGTCGACGTCCTCCAGGGCGGCGATGGCGACGACTGGCTCTGGGCCCGCGACGGGCAGCACGACCACGTGAACGGCGGCCGCGGCTACGACCGCTACCGCTACGACCAGTCGATCGACGTCAAGTTCGCCGTCGAAGCCAAGATGTAGCGCCGCCGACCGCGCGGTAGGGTTCGCGGACGATGGCTGAGGCTGGACGCACCCTCGCCGTGCTCGGCGCCGGCAAGGCCGGCGAGTCGCTGATCTCCGGCGTCATCTCCTCGGGCTGGCGCGAGCCGGGCGAGATCGTCGCGACTGCCCGGCACCCGGAGCGGCTCAAGGAGCTCGCGGATCGGCACGGGATCCGGACGACCCTCGACAACGCGGAGGCGGTCGAGGGCGCGGAGATCGTCGTCATCGGCGTGAAGCCGCAGGACATCGAGGGCCTGCTCGGCGAGATCGCCGGCGCGGTCACCGCCGACCAGACCGTCGTCTCCATCGCCGCCGCAATTCCGACGGCCCTGATCGAGGAGCACCTGAGCGACGGCGTGCCGGTCGTCCGCGCGATGCCGAACACGCCCATGACCGTGCACGAGGGCATGGCGGGCATCGCCGCCGGCGCCCACGCGCAGGAGGAGCACATGGCGCAGGCTGAGGAGGTCCTCTCGAGCGTCGGGCGGGCCGTGCGCGTGGACGAGCCCTACATGGACGCGGTCACGGCGGTCTCGGGCTCCGGCCCGGCGTACTTCGCCCTGCTGGCCGAGTCGATGATCGAGGCCGGAATCCTGCTCGGGCTCTCACGCGAGATCTCGACGGACCTCGTAGTCCAGACGATGCTCGGGACGGCCAAGATGCTCCGCGACGAGAAGATCCACCCGGTCGAGCTGCGCGAGGCTGTGACCTCGCCGGGCGGGACGACGATCGCGGCCATACGCGAGCTCGAGCAGGCCGGCGTGCGCGCAGCCTTCCTGAACGCGATCCAGGCCGCGATGCAGCGCTCGAAAGAGCTGGCGAAGGGCTAGCCGCGGAAGACGTCGGCGCCGCAGCCGTGCACGAGCGCTGCGGGGACGTCCGGCGGCTCGACGCCGCGCAGCGAGACGTGGCCGAGGTCGACCTCGACTCCGGGCCACGCCGTGAGCCCGAGCGCTGCGCCTCCCGCCGCCGAGCCGATCGCCAGCAGCTCGTCCACGGGGATGACGTTGCGTCGCAGCTCCTGCCGCCGGGCGATGCCCTCGAGCTCCCGCAGCTCCTCCAGCGGGTCGATGCGGACGTTCGAGTCCGAGCCGATGCACAGCGGAATCCTGCGCGCGAGCAGGCCGGCGAGGGGCGGGAAGCCGTCGCCGAGATTCGCCTCCGTGGTCGGGCAGAGGCAGACCCGCGCGCCGTGCTCGGCGAGAAGGTCGAGCTCGCGCTCGTCGGCGTGTGTCGCGTGGACGATCGTCGTGCGGGGACCGAGGCAGCCCGTCTGTGCGAGCAGCTCGATCGGCCGGAGCCCGTGCTCGGCCAGGCACTCTTCGATCTCGCGCGGCTGCTCGTCGGCGTGGACGTGAAGAACGAGGCCGTCCCGCGCGGCGTAGGCGCCGATCTGCTCGAGCCAGTCCCGCGGGCAGGCGCGGACGGAGTGGGGGGCGACCCCGACGGCGGCGCCGGCGGCCCGGAGCGCCTCCACCTGCTCGAGGTAGTCGGCGGCCGAGCCCTGGCGGAAGCGGTCGATCCCGCCGCGGCCGTAGGCGGCCGGCAGGAGGACGAGTTCGACGCCGGCCTCCGCGCCCGCCTCGACGGCCGCCTGCCCCTCGGCGAAGCCGACGTAGTGGAACTCGCCGACGGCGGTGTAGCCGGCCGCCTTCATCTCGCGATAGACCTCCGCGTAGCCCTCGCGGACGCCGTCGGGGCCGAGGCCCAGGGCCAGGTCCAGCATCGACTCCCGCCAGGCCCAGAAGTCGCCGCCCTCGACCTTCCCGCGCAGCGCGCGCTGGAACGCGTGGCTGTGCGCGTTGACGAAGCCGGGGAGGGGGAGGCCGTCGCTCATCGCGGCGACGTTACCATTCGGTCCGAATGGCCACACGCGTCGTTTCTGCACCGCTTGCGAAGCTGCCGAACGCGCTCACGATCCTGCGCCTCCTGGCCATCCCCGTCTTCGTCGTCTTCATGCTTCGCACGGACGGCGAGGGGAGCTACGGCCTCGCGGCCCTCTTCGCCGCCGCGGCGCTGACCGACCAGGTGGACGGGTACCTCGCCAGGCGCTGGCACGTGGAGTCGGAGTTCGGCAAGTTCGCCGACCCGCTCGCCGATCGCCTGATGATCGACGCGGCCGTCCTGCTCCTCTGCCTCGACGACCGCCTGCCCTGGCTCGCGCTCGTGATCGTCCTCGGCCGCGACGCGCTCCTGATGGGTGGCTACGGCCTCGTCAAGGACCGCGGCTACGACTTCTCGGTCTCGACGCTCGGGAAGGCGGCCACGTGGGTGCTCTACGCGGCGATCACGGGCGTGATCGCCTCCGACAAGGGCACGGAGTGGCCGCTCTGGCTCTTCTGGATCGGCATCGGCCTCGCCGTGCTGGCCGCCGTCTTCTACGTTCTCGGAGCACTCCGGGCGGTGGAGCGGTGAAGGGCGTCGTCATGGCCGGCGGCGAGGGCACCCGCCTGCGTCCGCTGACGTCGAACCAGCCGAAGCCGATGGTGCCGATCGTCGGCAAGCCCTGCATGGAGCACATCCTCGACCTGCTCCGCGAGCACGGCTTCGACGACGTCATCGTCACGCTCGCCTTCATGCCGCAGGCGATCCGCGGCTACTTCGGCGACGGCGAGGCCTACGGGCTCTCGATCCGCTACTCGGTCGAGGAGTCTCCCGCCGGCACCGCGGGCTCGGTGAAGCTCGCCGAGGAGGCGCTCGACGAGACGTTCCTCGTCATCTCCGGTGACGCGCTCTGCGACATCGACCTCGGCGCCCTCGTCCGCTTTCACAAGGAGAAGGGCGCCATGGTGACGATCGGTCTCAAGAGCGTGCCGAACCCGCTCGAGTTCGGGATCGTCGTCACCGACGAGGAGGGGCGCATCGAGCGCTTCCTCGAGAAGCCCTCGTGGGGCCAGGTCTTCACTGACACGATCAACACGGGCATCTACGTGCTCGAGCCCGAGGTGCTCCGCCACGTTCCCGAGGACACGCCCTACGACTTCTCGAAGGAGCTCTTCCCGCTCCTGCTCGAGATGGGGAAGCCGCTGTACGGCTTCGTCTGCGACGGCTACTGGCAGGACATCGGGAACCTCGACCAGTACCGGCAAGCGAACTTCGACGCGCTCGACGAGCGGGTGCGGCTCGACATTCCCGGCATCCGGTTGCGCGGCAACGTCTGGGTAGGGGAGGGCGTGGCGCTCGAGGACCTCGAGTCGGTCGAGGCGCCCGCCTTCATCGGCAACTACTGCCGGATCGCGCCGCGCGCCTCGGTCGGGCCGTACTCGGTCCTCATGCCGAGCGTGACCCTGGCCGACCATGCGAGGACGGCGCGCTCGGTCGTCGACTCCTCGACCTCGCTGGGGCGCAGCGCGCTCGTCGAAGGGGCGATCGTCGGCCGCGCCTGCGACATCCGCCCCCACGCGCGCCTCCACGAGGGCGTGGCCGTCGGCGACAACTGCACGATCGGCGAGGAGAGCGTCGTCAAGCCAGGGGTGCGCATCTACCCGTTCAAGGAGGTCGAGTCGGGCTCCATCGTCGACCGAAACCTCATCTGGGAATCGCGCCACTCGTCCCGGCTTATCGGCCTCGACGGCGTCTCAGGCCGCCTCGACGTCGACCTCACGCCCGAGACCGCCCTGCGGCTCGGCCTGGCGCTCGGGACGGCGCTCGACCGGGGCGACCGCGTGGTCACGAGCCGCGCCGCCTCGGCCTCGTGCCGCCTGATCCGGCGCGCGCTCATCGCCGGCGTCAACTCCGCGGGCGTGCACGCCGCCGACCTCCAGGTGATGCCGTCGGCCGTGAACCGGCATTTCCTGAAGACGGAGGGCTTCGACGCCGGCATCCACGTCCAGCCGAGCCCGAGCGACCCCGAGGTGCTCCAGATCCGGATCTTCGAGCCGCCGGGCACCCCGGCCACGCCGGCGCTCGTGAAGGAGATCGACAAGCACTTCTCGCGCCAGGAGTTCCGGCGTGCCTCCTGGAACGAGGTGGGGGAGATCACCTACTCGGCGCGGACCGCGGAGACCTACGTCCAGGACCTTGTCGCCACGCTCGACGTCCAGGCGATCCGCACGCGCCGCTACCGGATCGTGGTCGACTACGCGTTCTCGGCGGCCTCGCTCGTGCTCCCACAGGTGCTGGGCACGCTCGACGTCGAGGCGGTGGCCTCGCACGCGTACGTGAGCGAGCGGCGCCAGGCAGGGGAGAGGGCGACGCTCGCCGAGTCGATGGGGCAGACGAAGCGGCTGGTCGAGGCGGTCGGCGCCGACCTCGGCGCCGTTCTCGACCCGGCCGCGGAGCGGATCTTCCTCGTGGACGACAAGGCCCGCGAGGTGCCGGTCGAGCAGGAGCTCCTGCTCTTCCTGCGGCTGCTCGCCTCCGACGGTAAGCGGGGCCGGCTCGCGTTCCCGACCACGGTCACGAGCCTCGTCGAAGAGCTCGTCCAGGGCACCGACCTCCAGGTCGAGCGCACGCCGCACTCGCTCTCAGGCCTGACCGCCGCCGCGGCGGGCGCCGGCGTCATCTTCGCCGGCTCCGTCGGCGGTGGGTTCGTCTTCCCGGAGTTCGTCCCGGCCTACGACGGCATGGCCAGCCTCTGCAAGCTGCTCGAGCTCCTCGCGCCGATGCAACGCCCGCTCTCGGAGATCGTCGGCGAGCTCCCCGAGTCCGCGGTCGTCCACCACCAGGTGCGCTGCCCCTGGGCTCGGAAGGGCGCGGTCATGCGGATCCTCACCGAGCGCACGAAGGGCAGGGAGGTCGACGTCACCGACGGCATCAAGGTCTACGACGAGCGCGGGTGGGCGCAGGTGCTCCCCGACCCCGACGAGCCGCTCGTCCACATCTACGCCGAGGGGAAGACCGCGGAGGACGGCGCCTCCCTCGAATCGGAGTTCCTCGGCCTGGTCGAGGAGATCGTCGCCCGGGAGGACGAGGCGGAAGACCTCTAGGCCGCGGCCAAAACCCTCAAGTCGAGGTTGATGGATGGGCGCCTAGCTGGTTTACTGTGTGGTCGCCCGCCGTCCCCGACTCTGGAGTTGCCGCGTGGAAGCACTTCCTGATCTTGGAGCCCTGTCCGACCAGGAGCTTCGCGACCTGATCCGCGAGCTCATGGTCCAAGAGCACAAGGTGTCCTACGAGCGCCGCCTCCTGCACGGCAAGATCGACATCCTTCGAGCCGAGCTCCAGGCGCGCCTCCAGAAGCAGGTTGGGGAGGAGGAGAGCCCCCTGCACGAGATCGACGTCGACAAGCTGGCGGCGATCCTCGCCTCGAAGGCGCCGCCCCCGACGGACGAGGAGCTCGACGCGGCCGAGCAGTGACCTACGTCCACTGCCCGGAGTGCGGCTTCCAGAACCCCGAGGCTGCCAACTACTGCTCGAAGTGCGGCGCGCTCCTGATCCGCGAGGAGCAGGGCGGCGCCCACACGACCATGACCTTCACACCCAATGAAGAGTCCGAGGACGACGGCCTCTCGCTCGCCGAGCTGCGGATCGAGGGGCCGGCGCTCGTCGTCCGCTCCGGCGGCGGGCGCGCGGGTGAGACGTTCGCCCTCGAGCGCGACCGCACCTCGCTGGGGCGGGGGCCCGAGTGCGACATCTTCCTCGACGACGTCACCGTCTCGCGCCGCCACTCCGTGGTCACAAAGGCTGCCGACGGCTTCACCCTCCACGACGAGGGCAGCCTCAACGGCACGTACGTGAACCGGCGGCGCGTCGAGAGCGCAAAGCTCGAGGACGGGGACGAGGTCCAGATCGGCAAGTACAAGCTGACCTTCCTGGAGAGCTGACGACAACCATGGCGACGGCAGCAGCGGACATCGGGCCGGGCCGGCCGCTCACGATCGGCGCGGTCTGCAGCAGGCTTCGCGAGGAGTTCCCGGACATCTCCATCTCGAAGATCCGCTACCTCGAGGACCAGGGCCTCCTCGCGCCGCGCCGGACCCAGGGCGGCTACCGGCTCTTCACCGAGGACGACGTCGAGCGCCTCGAGACGATTCTCCGGCTTCAGCGCGACGAGTTCCTGCCCCTGCGCGTTATCCGGCAGGAGCTGGCGGCAGGCGCGCCCCGCCGACGCGAGCGCGCCCGCTCTGCCGGGCTCCAGGTGCCCGAGGACGACGTTGACCTCGCCACGCTGTGCGAGCGCGCCGGCGTCGACGCGGCGTTCGTCCGCGAGCTGGAGGAGTACGGGCTCGTCGAGCCGCGGGCGGTCGACGGCGACAAGCGCTTTCCCGAGCGCGACGTGGACGTGGCCGGCGCCTGCGCGCGCCTGGCCCGCTACGGCGTCGCGGCGAGGAACCTCGCCACCTTCAGGCGCTGGGCCGACAACGAGGCGGACCTGCTCGAGCGGATCGTCGCCCCGGAGCTCCGCTCGCCGAACCCCGAGAAGCGCCACGCGGGCCTCGAGAACCTCGAGACGCTGGCCGCTCTCTCCCAGGAGCTCTCGAACCTCCTCTTCTGGCGCGCGCTCCGCGGTATCGTTCCGCGGTCGTGATGGCGGTCGACCTCGAGTCGAAGATCCGGGACATTCCGGACTTTCCCAAGCGCGGGATCGTCTTCAAGGACATCATGCCGCTGCTCGCGGACCCGGAGGCGCTGCACGAGACCGTCGAGCAGCTGGCGGCGTTCGCCGAGCCACGCAAGCCCGACGTCGTGCTGGGCGCGGAGGCGCGTGGGTTCATCCTCGGCGCGGCACTCGCCTACCGGCTGGGTTGTGGCTTCGTTGCGGCGCGCAAGCCCGGGAAGCTCCCGTGGCGCACGATCAGCGCCAAGTACGCCCTCGAGTACGGCTTCGACGCACTCGAGCTCCACGCGGACGCGATCGCCGACGGCGCCCGCGTGCTCATCCACGACGACCTCCTGGCGACGGGAGGCACGGCGAAGGCGAAGATCGACCTGGTCGAGCAGCTCGGCGGTACGGTCGTCGGCCTGGCGTTCGTGATCGAGCTCGAGTTCCTCAGCGGCCGCGAGAAGCTCGAGGGCTACGACGTCTGCTCGCTGATCAAGTACTCGGAGTAACAAACCGGTACGGAGGCCCGTCCTCCGTGCCGATACATAATCCGAGTCCGATGTACGACCAGCTCACCGGGCGGTACACCTTCGCGTGCCCGGCGCGAGGCGAGGTCAAGCTGCCGCTCTCGCGCTTCCGCGTCCTCGAGCGCCTGCCCGGAGCGGAGCGCCCCGCGGTCTTCCAGATCACCTTCGCGTGTGACTGCGGGGACGAGCACGCCGGCCTCGTGACTCACGAGGAGCTCGACTGGGCCCCGCTCGCCGGCTCGGACTCGACCTTCCTCAACCTGATGACCGCTCGGGTCGAGTCGGTCGCCCTCGAGCTGCTCGACCTGGCAGCGCGCCGGATCCAGTCCGGCGACTGGCCCTGGAGCTTCTTCTGCTACCCCGAGGAGCGCCCGCGGCCGGTGACGCCCTCCGCCTTCCGCGTCCTCTCCGGGGGCGGGGAGGAGCTCGGACTGGCCGTCGAGTGCCCGACGTGCGCCCATACGAGCGTCAACGTCGTCAGCCGCGAGCACGTCGATGTGCCCTTCTACAACGATCGCCGCGTCGGCGTCGTGGAGCACATCTTCGCGTGGGACCGCGAGCAGGCGCTGTCCGCGTTCCGGGACGAGCTGTTCTCAGGCGCGTTCGACGCCGGCCGCCGCGACCTGGCCGCGTAGGGAGGCGTTACAGGAGGCCCGCGAACGGGCACAACGTCCTGCGGAAACGACGCAGCGAGGTGAGCTGAGCATGTTCCGGAGACGAAACGACGACACCGTGGTCGCCGCGGAGACGACGGTCGAGCGAGAGCACGTCTGGGCGAGCCCACCGGTCGTGCGGGGCCTGACGACGCTCCTGGGCGTCGCGGCGGCCGGCTTCCTGGTGTGGCTCGCGACCCAGTTCGATCTCGGCTCGACCGGGGAGTACTGGGCCGCCATGGGCATCCTTGTCGGTGCCGGCGTCTGCCTGGGCCTGTCGCAGCTCCTCGGCGGCTGGACGAAGTGGGGCGCCCCGATCATCAGTCCGGGCGTCTTCTTCCTCGCGTTCCTGCCGACGCTGATCGCGGTCGGGGGCATCCTCGTCGCCACGAGGCCGACGGACACGGACGAGGGCGAACAGGTCGCCGGCTGGATCCGCGACATCGGCCTCGGTGGAGTCGCCGAGGACCTGATCCTCTTCCAGGGCGTCCTCGCCTTCGGCCTGGGCATCGTCTTCGCGTTCACGTTCGACACGAGGGGGCCGCGAACGCGCCTGGTCGACCGCGAGACGGTCGTGCCCGACGAGGAGGTACACCACTACCGCAGCGAGGACGTCGTCGACGACGAGCGGACGGTCGTCCGCACCGGCGACACGTCCGTGGAGCCGTAACTGGAGCCTCCCTCCCTCGCGCCAGGGATGGAGCGGGGAGCCGAGGCGCGCCGATACCGAGAGGGCATGGACGCCGCATCGGCAAGCGACTTCCACGGCCGCGGCGCGCCTCGGCTCCTACGCCATTTCGCCGTGCTCGACCGTCTGGCGAGCGCCGACGGCCCGAGCGGCCGGCTCCGTCTCGAGCACGAGCTCGGCTGCGAACTGGCGGACTTCCTCGTCGGTGCGCTGGCCAGCCCGCGCGACGCCGACGTCGCGCTCGCCCTGTGCGCTAGCGCCTGAGCTGGTCCTCGCCGCGGAGGCGGACGAAGAAGAAGACCAGGCACGGCGGAAACCAGCCCGAAGAGAAAGGCGCTGCCGCCGCCGATGCCGATCGCAAGCAGCCCGATCCAGACGTAGCCGCCGAGCACGACCGCCCAGAGGAATGACTGAAACCCCGGGCTGAACGCTGGTGGGCGAGGGGGGAACGCCATCGGGAGGCGAGTCTACGGCCTCGAGCGCGGTCACGGCGTTGGACCAAAAAAAATTCGCCGAGCCGGTTTCGCTTTCGTCCACCCCTCCGACCAACTTTCGGCTTCCGCCTACGGCCGCCCGGTGGGGCTTCGACCTACTCGCGCTCCGTGCTCGGCGCAAGGGGGAATCTAGAGAGGTCGGCAGGGTTGCGCAAGGACTTCCAAATCAGGTTCCCCGCAATTTGCGGAAAGTTCATTTTTCCACATTTTCCACAGATCCCGAGCGGGTCTGTGGGCATCTCTGTGGAACTCGGCTCGGCGCCTAGGGTCCAGTCAGGGTGCCGTCAGTGTAGGTGCCCGTCGGGTTCCAGAGGAGAAAGCCGCCGGCCTTCGCGTCGCGGGCGGCGAGGATCTGCGCTTGGACGTCCTCGAGGCTGTAGTCGCGCCCGAGCGAGAAGTCCTGGAGCCAGGGGACGAGCACCGTCTCGCGGCCCCGAAGCGCACGGCGGAAGTCGTGCAGGGCGCGCGCGACGGTGACGCCGGGGACGGCGTTCGGGTCGTCCAGCGAGTACTCGCCGGGCCCGAAGTGGGAGGGATAGACCATCGGGTAGATGACGTCGAGGCTCTGCGCCAGCTCACGCGGCTTCTGGCCGATCCCCATCTCGCGGGTCGCGGTGAGACCGAAGACCGCGGCCGAGACGCGGACGCCGAGCGGCTCGAGGCGAGAGCGGGCGTACTTGGCGAACTCGGAGATCGTGACGACCTTCCGCTCCTTGCGCTTCCCGGCGAACACCGCCGCGGAGATGTCGCCGTCGGTCGGGAAGCGGACGTAGTCGAACATGATCTCGTCGAAGCCCGCCTTCGCCGCTGCGACCGCGATGTCGACGTTGTACTTCCAGACCCGCTTGTCGTACGGATTCGTCCAGGCGAGGCCCGCGCTGTTCGTCCACACGCCGCCCCCGCTGCGCTGGATCGCCATCCGGGGCCGGCTGCCGGCGAGCATCGGATCCTCGAAGACGACGACCCGCCCGATCAGGTAGACGCCGGCGTCCGCGGCCTTCTGCGCCGCCTGCTTCGCGTCGTAGAAGGGCTGCGCCGCGCCGATCGTCCGCGCGAGCGGGGAGCGCCTTTGCGGAAGCCGACCTCGCCGTTCTCGTCCTTGACGTCGAGCTCGAGCGCCGTCAGGCCCGAGCCGGTGAGCGAGAGGTACTCGTCGAGCTTGCCATTCAGCGAGGCGAGTGCGGCCGTCACGTGGACGCCGCGGATCTCGCTGGGCAGCGGAACGGGCTCCGGCTTGGCCGGAGCGGTTGACGTCGTCCCCGGCGCGGACGGAGAGCCGCCGGCGGACGGCGCCTTGCTTCTCGCGCCGGTGAGGAAGGTCATCCCGAGTGCCGAGACAGCCGCAGCGCAGGCGACGACGCCGAGCAGGAGGACCCTCCGGATCGTCCTGCGACGACGAGACTGCCGGCGCCTGTTACGGAATTGTTCGTTCGGGTCGAGGGGCTCGAGCAGCATCGTGGTTCGGGCACGGTATTTCCTCCCAGGGCCCTTCGCAAGCATATCCGTGGGGCTAACGCAACACTTTTTGTTGCGCTAGAGTCCGGGCATGCCGGTCGCGACGGCGCTCAAGGTCGAGGCGCTCAGCGAAGATTTCCGCTCCCAGCGGCGGCTGGCCGAGGCGCTCGGCGTCAGCCCCGCCCAGGTGAGCCGCTGGAAGCGCGGCCAGGGCATCGACCCGGACAACGCCGAGCGGCTCGACCTGCTGGAGCTGACGATGTCGTTCCTGCTTCGCCTGTACCGGCCCGAGACGGCCGAGCGCTGGCTCTTCGGCCTGAATCCCCACCTGCGGAACCGCCGTCCGATCGACGTGATCAGGGCGGGGGAGACGCAGGAGGTCCTCGCGGCGCTGCGTCAGGAGCGGGCCGGGTCGTTCGCTTGATCCTCTTCCGCTGCTTCCCCTGGGATCGCTCGGTGGACGCCGAGGCGCGGGGAGGAGCACTCTGGTTCCCGCGGATGCTGCAGGGAGACGGCCGGCACGACGCGCCGCAGCACTACGGCTGTCTGTACGTCTCCGAGGAGCCGCTGTCGACCGTCGTCGAGCAGCTGGCGCCCCTCGTCGGCACGAAGATCGCCGCGCCCGACCTCGTCCGGGGAGGGCTGCCGCTCGCGCTCGCGGCCCTCGAGCTCCCTGACGGCACGCGGCTGCTCAACCTGGACGAGCCGCTCGTCCTGGCGGCGGAGAAGCTGCGACCGTCTCTCCTGGCCACGCATGAGCGGGCGAGGACCCAGGCGGACGCGAGCACGCTCTACGCCAGGCACCAGGACGCCGTCGGCCTTCGCTGGTGGTCGACGTTCGAGTCCCAGTGGGCGAACGTGACGCTCTTCGACCGCGCGCTGCGCGCGCCGCTACGCCTCGAGGACATCAGGACGATCCGGCTCGAGGACGAGGTCCTGGGGGAGGCCGCGCGCTTCCTCGGCCTGGGCGTGGCCGCTTGAAGATGGAGAGGAGGACGCGATCCGCTTCGACTTGACATAACGCCCGTTATCGTGCGCGGGCAATCGGGCGCCGGGTTTGACTTGGCCGCCGCGACGGGTAGGGTAATCCCGGCACGCCCGCAGGCCGCCGCACTCCTATCTCGCGTACGTGACCACGCTGCCGACATCTCCGAATGCCCCCTGACGAGCGCTCAGTCGCGAGTCAGCACGAGGAGCTTCACCCGCTGCTGGAGCGCGCCGACGCATCCGGCGTCGTCGAGCTGCTGGAGCTGCGCGAGGCGCTCGAGCTGCTGGATCTCGACCCGGGCGACGTCGAGGCGCTCCACAAGGAGCTCGAGGAGCGCGGAATCGAGGTCGTCGACCGCCAGAAGGAGCCCGCTCCGACCCTCCCGGGCACGGAGGTGCTCGAGACGACCACCGACGCACTGCAGCTCTTCCTGCGGGAGATCGGCCGCCATCCGCTCCTGACGGCCGCGGACGAGGTCGAGCTCTCGAAGCGGATCGAGCGCGGCGACATGGAGGCGAAGAAGCGCATGATCGAGTGCAACCTGCGCCTCGTCGTCTCGATCGCGAAGAACTACCGCAACCAGGGCCTGCCCTTCCTCGACTTGATCCAGGAGGGCATGTTCGGCCTGATCCGCGCCGTGGAGAAGTTCGAGTGGCAGCGCGGCCTTAAGTTTTCGACGTACGCGACCTGGTGGATCCGCCAGGCCGTTGCACGAGCGATCGCCGACAAGGCGCGGACGATCCGGGTCCCCGTCCACGTCGTCGAGCGCATGCAGAAGATGCACCGCGCCGAGCGCCACCTCTGGACGCAACTCGCGCGCGAGCCCTCGCTCGAGGAGATCGCCGACGAGGCGGGCCTTCCGCTCCAGCAGGCGATCGAGGTGCGTGCCGCTGCGAGGGCCTCGACCAGCCTCGACCAGCCGATCGGCGAGCAGGAGGACGCCGTCTTCGGCGACCTCGTCGCCGGCGACGACCCGCTCCCGGACGAGGTCACCGAGAAGCGGCTGCAGAAGGAAGCCCTCGACCGGGCGTTGGAATCCCTCCCGGAACGGGATCGCCGCGTGCTGGAGCTCCGCTACGGCCTGCGCGGCGAGGAGCCACACACGCTGGAGCACATCGGCCGCCGGCTCGGGATCACCCGCGAGCGCGTGCGGCAGATCGAGATCGAGTCCCTCTCGCGCCTAGCTTCGCTGCGCGAGATCGAAGCGGTCGCGACCCACTAGCGAGCTCCCGTCGAAGAGGGGGTCGACGCCCTCCCCCAGGCGCGCCCGCGCCAGCCTGTGCGCCTCGTCGAGGTGCGGCGGCCGCGAGCTGCGGTGCCCGTCGGAGGCGACCAGGTCGGCCAGGCCGCCGCGCAGGAGGCTCCAGGCGGCGCTCTCCTGCTCGTGTCCGTGCGCTCCGAGGATGCTCGTCGCGTTCACCTGGACCAACCAACCGCGCTCCCGGAACGACGCGACGGACTCCATTTCCTCGCGCACGCCCTCGGCGCGCTCCGGATGGGCGACGATCGGAGTGAGCCCGGAGCCTTCGATGTGCTCGCCGAGGCGCTCAGCGAGCGCGAGAGAGCCGTGGAAGGGCACCTCCATGAGGACGAAGTCCAGCTCGCCGAGGCGGTAGCGCCCGGGATCCTCCTCGAGGAGGCGTTCCGACGGGGTCAGCTCCCAGCCGAGCCGGAGGTCGAGCCCGTGGCCGGCGAGGAGCGGGGCCATCTCGGCATGCGCGGCACGGACGGCCCGCTCGCGCTCCGGCGTGAGCGGGAGCGAGGGCCACACGTGCGGTGTGCCGTAGAGGACGCGCGTGCCCCGGCGGCCCGCTTCCAGACAGAGTGCCAGGCCGGTCTCGACCGAGCGGGCGCCGTCGTCACCCGACGGGATCACGTGCGAATGGACGTCGACGAAGCCGGTCACGGCTCCAACCTAGCTGCCGGGGCGGTTCTCGCCGCTACTCGGCGCGGAGGTAGAGGCGCAGCTCGGGGGCCACGGACTGCAGCTCGCGCAGGGCGCGGGACTCCAGCTGGCGGACGCGCTCGCGGGTGACGCCCAGATCGGCGCCCACCTCCTCGAGCGTCTTCGGGACCTTGCCGTTGAGGCCGAAGCGAAGCTCGAGCACGTGGCGCATCCGCTCGTTGAGCGACGCGAGCGCCTCCTGGACCTCGACGCCGCGGAGCAGCTCGGCGAGCGCCGCGTCGGGCTGCTCGGAGTTCTCGTCCTCGATCATGTCGCCGTACATCGAGTCGCCGTCGCCGACGGGCGTCTCGAGGCTGACGGGATCCTCGACGAGGTCGAAGAGCTCGTTGACGCGCTTGACCTCGATGCCCGCCTCGGCGGCGATCTCCTCGGGGAGCGGGTCGCGGTTGAGCTTCTGCGTCAGGATGCGGCGCGCCCGCATGACGCGGCGCACCTGGTCGACGACGTGGACAGGCAGGCGGATCGTCCGACCCTGGTCGGCGATCGCCCGCGTCACGGCCTGGCGAATCCACCAGGTCGCGTAGGTCGAGAGCTTGAAGCCCATGCGGTAGTCGAACTTCTCCACCGCGCGGATCAACCCGAGGTTCCCCTCCTGGATGAGGTCGAGGAGCGGGACGCCCGAGTTGACGTAGTTGCGCGTGATGGACATGACGAGGCGCAGGTTGCACTCGATCAGCCGGCGCTTCGCCCACTCGTCTCCCTCGTCCTTCCGGCGCGCGAGCTCGCGCTCCTCGGCCGGGGTCAGGAGCGGGCCGTCGCCGATCTGGCGAACGTAGAGCTTGAGGGGGTCCTGCGTCGGGGCAGGCGTCGTCGCGACGGCCTTCTCGGGCTCATCGTCCTCGTCCTCTTCCTCCTCCTCGGCCTCTTCGGCGTCGACGGGATCGGGGACGAGCTCGAGCTTCGGCTCCTCGGTCTCGACGCGCTCAGGCTCGTTCGGGAGTTCCGCAGGCAAGTGCTCCACGCCACCCGTATCGGCGGTGCCGCGGGCGGCCTTGAGCGACTAGCACCGTTTAGGGGGATGAAAACGGTTTTGATCTCGGTCGACGTTGGTAGTGTCTATGCAGCAGACGGGAGCCGGCTGTTGCGGCCGCTGCGGGTCGGACGACCGTCCGGAGATACACCTAGGATCGGTGAGCAGTACGTGTGCGGAATTGCTGGATATAGCCTGAGCGGCGCGTCGCCTGTCGACCAGACCCTCGCGACGCAGACGCTCCTGGCCGCGATCTCAGAGCGCGGGTCCGACGCCGTCGGCTACGCCTACCGTGGCCCCGGCCTGCCGCTCGCGGTGCACAAGCAGCGCGGCGGGGCGAGTGCCTTGCTCGATCGGCTGTCCGTGCCGGCGGAGGCGCGCCAGGCGCTCGTGCACGTGCGCGACTACACGAAGGGCCACCCCAGCCTCGTCGCCAACAACCACCCGATCCGCCACGGATCGGTGGTCGGCATCCACAACGGCATCATCACGAACGACGAGGAGATCCTCGAAGGCCACGGCTTCGATCGCGCCGAGCCCGGTATGACGGTCGACTCGGAGGCGATCTTCGCGCTCATGGAGGAGGCGGCCAGCGGCCCGGCGGCGCTCGAGGAGCTGCACGGCTCCATGGCCGCGGCCTGGCTCGACGAGCGCGACCCCGACCGGCTCTATCTCGCGCGCGGGATCGGGCGACCGCTCTGGCTCGGCGAGGGCAAGACGGAGCTCTTCTTCGCATCGACGCGCCGGGCGCTCGAGGTGGTCGAGCGGTACGCCGGCGTGCGCCTGCGAAAGCGCGAGCTCGGCGAGGGCACGCTTGCCGTCGTCGCCGACGGCGTTGCTTCCCTCACCGCGTCGTTCGAGCCCGACCGCACGTTCGTGGAAAAGCCGATCCTCCCGCCCGTGCGGGCGCCGGAGGAGGCGCGCTCCTGCCTCGCCCGGCTCGCCGTGATCGCCACGGCGGCTGCTGCGGCCCGCTAGGCCCTCGGCCTCACGAGGCGGCCGTCCGGGCCGACCTGCATCCCGCGTCCCGCCAGACGGGCGCCGAGCGCCGCCCGGAAGGACGTCCAGCCCCCGTTGCCGTTCGCGAAGAGCCGGTACACCTGCCACTCGGACAGCATCCCCGGGCTGCGCCCGTGCGCGCGCTTCCAGTCGGCAAACCGCGGCAGGCGCCCCAGCCGGCGCGAGAGGCGCTCCCCCTCCTCCAGGGCCTGCTCTACGCGCTCGTCCCGGCGGGGGACGGCGAAGCCGGCGGCGCGGAGGGCGTTCGAGAGGGAACCGAAGCGGTGCCAGTAGAGCGACTTGGACGGGAGCCGGGCGCGCCGTTCGTCGAGGTCGCGCCCCGTCGGGGTCCGCCCCAGCTCGTCGCCGAGCGCCCGGAGCTGCGCGAGCAGCTCCTCCTTCGTCGCGAAGCGCCGAGGTATGAGCCCCGCGCGGCGCTTGGCCTCGTTCCAGGTGCCGAAGCGCTCGACGACGGTCTGCGGGTGCATGTGCACGGAGGGGTCTCCCGAGAACTCGCGCATCGTCGGGGAGCGGCCGAGCCGCCGCGCGCAGGCCGCGAGCTCGGCGAGAATCTGAGCGTCGGAATACCGAGGCACGAAGCTCCTCCGCCCCAGTGTAGGCGAGCAGGTTAGTCGTCCCGCAAGTAGCCGAGCTCCTGGAGCAGGTCCCCGGACTCGGCCAGCACGTCGTCGAGCTCGCCCTCCTGGAAGTCGGAGGCGTAGCGCCCGACCGAGCTGCCGTAGGCATCGGCGAGCGCGGCGGCGAGCGGAGCCTCGGGGGCGCGCAGCGCCTCGGCGAGGTCGGCCGCGACCGCGTCCGGGTCGGTCGCCAGGCGCTCGTAGCGGACCTCGAAGACGGGAACGCCCGAGGCCCGCACCGCGGTCACGTAGCGCCGCCAGGCCCAGGCAGCCCGGCGTGCCTCACTCACGTGCGCGAAGTCGTCGCGCCGTTCGGGCTCGACCCAGAAGCGCGCCCCCGAGCCGAAGGGCAACCCCGCGTCGTCGCCTCCCCCCCGCCCCGCGCGCAGCCAGCCGCGCTCGAGGAGCGAGCAGGCGACGTCACGCCCGTCGCGGAGCGCGTGCACGATGCGGGCCTCCGGGAACGCCCGCAGGATCGCGGGCAGCATGAAGGCAGCCTCGGGCGTCTGCTCCACCGGCCTGAGGCTCCCGGTCAGGCCGAGCCGCCGAGCCCGTGTGAGGATCCGGCGGATCGACGGCCCCGCCTCCGCCGGGCCGAGCGGAGCCAGGTCGGGGATCGCCGCCTTCAGGGGCGCGACCTCGCCGAGGTCGATGAACCCGGGCAGCGAGCCAATCGAGCTCGCGAGGAACGTCGTCCCGGACCGCGGACTGCCGACGACGAAGACGAGGCGGTCGTCGAAGCGTCCGAAACGGCTGCGCGAGAGCGGCGCCCGCGGCAGGATGTGCCGAGCCGCGCGCAGCTGCAGCTCGGCGGAGCGAAGAGAGCCGTTCACGGCCCGCTATCGTCGCAGGTTTGTTGGGCCGGGAGCGCCGCTAGGACGCGGCGGCGAGCGTCGGGCCGGGAGCCTGCTCGGGCTCCTTCTCGCCCTCGAGCAGCCGCTCGAGCGCGCTGACGGTGCGGGGGCAGAACTGGCTGCCGCTGCCGCGCCGCAGCTCCTCGAGCGCGTCCGCTGCCGGACGGGCGACGCGATAGATGCGGTTCGTCAGCATCGAGTCGAGCGCGTCGGCGACGTGGATGATGCGGGCGCCGAGCGGGATTTCCTCGCCGGTGAGGCCGTCCGGATAGCCGGCGCCGTCCCAGCGTTCGTGGTGGTGCCGGATGGCAGGTACCGCGTCGTTGAGGAAGCCGAGTCGGTCGATGATGCGCGCGCCCTCCTCCGCGTGCCGCTGCATGAGCGCCCATTCGTCGCCCGAGAGCGAGGACGGCTTGAGCAGCACCGAGTCCGGGATCGCGAGCTTGCCGATGTCGTGGAAGAGCGCCGCGTGCCCGAGGAGGTCGAGCTCGGCCTGCGAGAGGCTCAGCTCCCGGCCGATGGCGAGCGCGAGCTGCTGTACGCGCCTTGAGTGGCCCGCGGTGTAGGCGTCGCGCGCGTCGACCGTCGCCGAGAGGCTCTCCATGGCGGCGGTCGAGCGCTCCTTCAGGAGGCTGTTGGCCTGCTCGAGCGAGATGTTCTGGCTCCGGATGGTCTCTGCGGCCTCACGGAGCTTCTTCGTGGACTTCTCGGTGTGCCCGAGGTAGGCGGCCATCGTCTTGCGCATGAGGAGGAGTGGGAGGACGAACACGGCGAGGCCGTAGAGCCCGATCGCGTCGTAGGAGAGCGCGATCGCCCCGCCGACGGCCCCGAAAGCGACGTAGTGCGGCAGAAGCCAGGAGAAACGCTCGTTCCAGACACGTCTCCAGCTGTCATGCCCCTCGAGGGCCATCGCGCCCGAGAGGAGGCCCGTGTTGACGACGAAGTACACACCGCCGGCGACGAGGCCGGCCGCGGCCATGATCAGCTTCCCGAAGCCGTCGGAGCCGCCGAGGCTGAACACCGCCGCCGCCGCGAGGCTCGCGAACGAGAGCGCGCCGATGTTGAAGAGCAGCTGGTAGGCGGGCGTGCGCCTCGAGCTCCACTCCACCGCCGCGGTCGCGACCGCCAGTGGAAGCGCGGCCTTCGGCCCGGCGATGGCGGCGCCTGCGAGAGCGCCGACTGCGCTGACGGAGATGGAGCCGCCCTCGAGCTCGAGTGCGAGGGCCTGTCCGCCCGCGACGAGTGCGATGACCGCGAGGAGGCCGAGGATGTCGTGCGTGTCGCCGACGACGAATCCGAGCGCGCCGGCCGCGATGCCGCCGACGCTGACGGCGACGACGAGGAAGGCGAGACTGCGCGAGAGCGCGACGAACCTCGGCCCCGCGGGTGTGTGGGGCCGCTGCGGCTGGTCACCGCCGGGCATCTCCCCGGTCGCGTCGACGGCAAGCGCAGGGTGAGCCAGAGGGGCGGATGAGGCCTTTGAGTAGACGGTGTCGTCCGGGACGGCTGCGAGCCGCACCTTGCGCTCGGGCGGGAGCAGCACGGGCTCCGAGCTGGCGCCGAGGACGCGGTTACGGCCCTGGAGCTTCGCCCGGTAGACGGCCAGGTCGGCCTGGTGGATGAGCTCGTTCGGGTCGGTGCCGTCCTTCGGGTAGCCGGCGACCCCGAGGGAGATCGTCGCCCTGATCGGCTCGCTCGAGGTCTCGACCTCGAAGCGCTTCTCAGCCACGGCCCGGCGGATGCGCTCCGCGATTTCGGCCGCCTCCTCGGGCGTCGTCTCCGGCAGCAGGAGCGCAAACTCCTCTCCGCCGAAGCGGGCAGGGATGTCGGTGTGCCGGAGGTGCAGCTGGAAGACGCCGGCGATCCCGCGCAGGACGGCGTCCCCGGCGAGGTGCCCGTAGGCGTTGTTGATCTCGCGGAGCAAGTCGAGGTCGGCCATGATCAGCGACATCGGGGCGCCCGACCGCTCGGCCCGCTCGAGCTCGTCCCGGATAGCGGCGGCGAAGTAGCGCGCGTTGAAGAGGCCCGTCTTCGGATCGACCCTCGCCTCCTGCTGGAGCGCCGGGACACTGAGCGAGCGATGGATGAGGAGGAGCGGCGCGACTGCCATCGGCAGCAGGAACGGGTTCCAGTCCCACAGGCCGGCGAGCGCCACGCCCAGCATGGCAAGCACGAAGTCGGTCGAGAGGCTCTCGGTCGAAAAGAGGCCCGTGCCGCGCAGGGAGTGCCCGCGCGCGAAATGGAGCATGGTCGCGAGCAGGAAGTGGTTCAGCGAGACGAAGACCACCGCGGCCACGAGGCCGGAGAGCGCGAACTCGAGCTCCGGGCTGAGATCCGACGAGCGAACGAGCTCGACCGCCACCCACGCCACCAACCCGTTGAGGGTGTGGTTGGCGATGTTGAAGGCCTGGATGTACCAGGCGTAGCGGACCTTCAGCCACTCGGGGATGCAGTAGACGACGCCCAGGAGGGCGATCAGCTCGGGCGGGAGCAAGAGCACACCCGGGATCAGGAAGACGATCGTCGTGTGGTAGCTCTGGTCGCGCGGCGTGCGGACGACGAAGAGCTGGGCGACCGCGGCGCACGAGGCGAGGACGAGGAAGGTGAGCCAGCCGCTCGTGTTCAGCGACAGGTGCGCGAACGGCGCCGCCGCGGCCGCGACGGCGAGCGTCCCGATCCCGTAGAGGAAGAGCTTCGCGCGCGGCGCCAGCGACGATGGATCGCCTCGGTCGGGCTCGGGCGGCGGTCGCTCGTCGGGGTGCTCGTGCGGGACCGCGCTCACAAAGTCCGATCCAGGATCGAAGGGACTTTCGCCCACGCCGACGCGCGGTACGGCCGCAGAGCCATGGGCTGAACGTAGGTTCAGCCGCAACGGGGGTCGTCCCCCGTTCGAGGGACACCCGGAAGGTTCACCCGGAAAGGTGAGCCCCGGGCCGGAAGGCCGACCCGGGGCTCTGAGTTTCTGATCCGAACGGGGGTGCTATTCCCCGATGCCGAGCTCGGCGAGCTCGCTCTCGAGGATCAAGTCCTCTTCGCCGGCGGCCTCGCCGTCGGCGTTGTCGGCCCAGGAGGCCGAGGCCCACGATGCGGAGGCCCACGATGCGGAGGCCCAGGAGGCCGAGGCCCACGAAGCGGACGCCCACGAGGCAGCGGCCCAGGACGCGGAGGCCCAGGAGGCGGAGGCCCACGATGCGTTTGCCCAGGAGGCGGAGGCCCAGGAGGCCGAAGCCCACGAGGCGGAGGCCCAGGATGCGTCGCTCTGGGCGACGTTTGCCCAGCTCGCTGCATTGAACATTGGGCCCGTGCCGTCCTCCGCCGGGCCGACGAACTGGTTCAGGGCCGCATTCGGGTTCGGCGGGCTCGTCACCGCGGCAGCCTTGGTTGCGTCGACCATGCCGACGCCGAGGGAGCCGGGGGTTGCGCTGGGCGTGTCCTTCGCCGAGAGCATGAGCGCGCCCTTGACCTGGTCCGGAGTCCACTCCGGATGGCGGGCGAGCACCTGCGCGGCGGCGGCGGCCACGACCGGGGCCGCGAACGAGGTCCCTGAGAGCTCCATGTAGCCGAAGCCCGTCACGTTGCCCGGCCGCTCGGCGACGAGCGAGGAGAGGGACGGGACGGGGCCGACCATGTAGCGCCCGGGCGCGCCGATGTCGGGCTTCGCGAAGCCGTCGAGCGTGTAGCCCCACGCCGACCACGGCGCCGCGAAGTCATCGGAGACGCCGAACGAGTCGTCGGTGTCGGCAGCGCCGACCGTGATGACGAAGGGATCGTTGCCCGGGGCGAACGTGACGCCGGTGGGCGAGCCGTCGACGCCGTAGTTCCCCGCGGCCGCGACGACGACCACGCCGGCGAACCAGAGGCGCTCCACGGCCCGGTCGAGCGGATCGAAGAAGACACTCGCCGGAGTCGCGCTGTGGAGCGAAAAGTTCGCGACGCGGATGTTGTAGCGATCCTTGTTCGCGAGGATCCAGTCGGCGGCGGCGATCACGTCGCGCGTCATCGCCATGCCGCTGTCGTTCATGACGTCGATGGAGACGATCTTGGACTTGGGCGAGCCGCCGGCGTACCTGTCGGCGCCACCGGCTGCGATGCCGGCGACGAACGTGCCGTGACCGCGGCCGTCACCGGCCGAGTTCGGCAGGAGCGAGGTCATGTTCACCTGCGCAACCACGCGGCCGCCGAAGTCGCCGCGGCCGGCCTGGATGCCAGAGTCCACGACGGCGATCGCCGGGGCGTTCGCCGCGGCAGCCTGGTTCCACACGCCGTAGAAGCCGGCGACGTAGGGCCAGCGCTGATTGCTCCAGTACTCCGACAGGCGCACCGGAGCGTCGCTCGTGATCGCGCCGATGTCGGAGCGACGCGCGAGCCGCATGATCTGGCGGCCGGTCAGCTGCGCCGCGACGGCGCTGAGGGAGCGGAAACGCTTGCGCAGGCCGACACCGCGGCCCGGATCGTGATTGCGCGCGTCGCCGACCTCGGCCGCCACCTCGGCGGTCGACTCGTCGCGGGCGCCCTGGATGATGACGTCGTATGTGGCGTTCGGGTTCGCCTGAGCCTTTTCGAGCAGGTCGGGCGACACGTACGCCTTGAGATCTCTGTTGTGCGAGTTGGAGGACCGCCCTGCACCGGCCGCCATGGGAGCACCCAGGACGACGGCGAGACAGAGCACGAGCGCGACACCCCGACCGCCCTTACCCCACAGAGCACTCGAGCGTGTCTCCCCCTTGGAGGGCTTCCCCCAAAGGGCGCTCGACCGGGTTTCCCGCTTCGACGAGCCGTTGAGCCGCATATTCCTCTCTATTCCTCTCTCCGCGCAGCAGGCGCAGGGCCGCAATCAATTCCCACACCCGACGCTAGGGACGAACGGACGTCGAAACGTCCCCTGTTCGAGTGAGGAAGCCGAGATTCCCTCGTTCGGGTGATCGGCGGTCCCAAAGGCGGCTTTCCGGTTACCCGGGCACGCTCCGCCCCCGGCGGGCGAACTGCGGCCCCCTTTGGGGGTCCTAGCGCTTGAGGACGCGCGGAGAGCGCGCCGGCTGTGCCGTTACGGCGCCCAGAGCGAGCCGAGATAGACCGTCGGATCGCCGGGCTGCCAGCGCGCGAGAAAGCGCTGGATCGGCGGATGGAGCGCCAGGTCGGACAGCTCCTCGACGTCGAAGAGCCGGTGGTTGCGGACGGCCGCGTCTCCCGAGGTCACGCGCTCGAGCGACCGGTCACCGAGATACCCGGCAAAGACGATGTGCACGACGTGCTTCGGCGGCCACCCGGGCGGCGAGATCGAGTCCGCGAGCGCGATCGGCCCCTCCAGCGGCAGGTCCTCCTCGATCCCGACCTCCTCGGCGAGCTCACGCTTGACGGCGTCGAGGAGCGTCTCTCCGCCGGCGACGCCGCCGCCCGGGAGCAGCCAGTACTCGCGGCCGGCCTTCTCGTGGCGGACGAGGAGCACTCTGTTCTCGCGCCGCAGGACCGCGGACACACGGATGCGCGGCTCCATGTCAGGTGCGAGAAGAGCCGAAGCCGCGCACGCCCCGCTCGCTCGCGGGCAGCTCCTCGAGCTCGACCAGCTCGAGCTCGGGCACGGGCAGGACGACGAGCTGGGCGATTCGATCCCCCGGCTCCGCCACGAATGTCTCCTCCCGATCGGTGTTGAGGAGGATGACGCGGATCTCGCCGCGGTACCCAGAGTCGATCAAGCCGGGCGAGTTGACGACGGCGATCCCGTTGCGCGCTGCGAGGCCCGACCGCGGCTGGACGAAGCCGGCGAACCCCTCCGGGATCGCGACCGCGAGGCCGGTCGGGACGACCGCTCGCTCGCCGGGTGCCAGTTCCACCCGTTCGCAGGTGGAGAGGTCGAGCCCGGCATCGCCCGAGTACGCGCGCTCGGGAATCGTCGCGTCCTCGCGCAGCCGGGCGATCGGGAGCTCGATCACGCTTCGTGTGCCTCGGTGGCGGGCGCATCGGCGTCCGCGATCAGGTAGGGCGCGTAGCGCGTGAGCTCACGCTCCGGGAGGCGTGCGCGCACGAGCACCCCGTCCGCACGATCGACGCGCTCCTCGATCGGCGCGCCGAGGTCGTAGAGCTCCTTCAGGACGCGGCCGTGGTCGTACGGAACGAGCAAGCGCACCGGGCGGAAGCGGTCGGCGAAGCGCTCGGCGATCCGTGCCCGCAGCTCCGCGAGCCCTTCCCCGCCCCGCGCCGAGATCTGGAGGGCGTCCGGGAAGCGGTTGCCGAGGCGCCTCCGCCGCAGCGGGTCGACGAGGTCGACCTTGTTGAGGACGAGCTCGACCGGGAGCTCGTCGGCGCCGATCCCGCCGAGCACCGACTCCACGGCGGCGATCGTCTCCTCAAGGCGCTCGTCCGACTGCGAGGCATCGGCCACGTGGAGAACGAGGTCGGCGAGGAGCGTTTCCTCGAGCGTCGCGGCGAACCCCTCGACGAGCTGGTGCGGCAGGCGGTTGATGAAGCCCACCGTGTCGGTCACCAGATACCGGCGTCCGTCGTGCTCGAAGCCCCGCGTCGTCGGGTCGAGCGTCTCGAACAGGCGGTCGTCCACCGACACGTCGGCGTCCGTGAGGGCGTTGAGAAGAGTCGACTTGCCCGCGTTCGTATAGCCGGCGAGGGCGACCACGGGGGCTGCGGAGCGCTCGCGAGCCTTGCGCTGCACGGCGCGCCGTTGCTCGAGGTTGCGGAGTCTGCGCTTGAGCACGCCGATCCGCCGGCGTGCGATCCGGCGGTCGGTTTCGAGCTGCGACTCTCCCGGGCCGCGCGTGCCGATGCCGCCCCCGAGGCGCTCGAGGTGCTTCCACATGCCGCGCATACGCGGGAGGTTGTACTCGAGCTGCGCCAGCTCGACCTGGAGCTTGCCCTCGGCGCTGCGCGCGTGCTGGGCGAAGATGTCGAGGATGAGCTGCGTGCGGTCGATGACGCGCGCGCTCAGCGCGTCCTCGAGTCGCCGCTGCTGGCCGGGATCGAGCTCGTCGTCGACGATCAGCGCTTCGGCCTCGGCATCCTTCACCTGCTGCTTCAGCTCCTCGAGCTTGCCCTTGCCGACGTAGGTGCGGGGATCCGGCGCGGGCCGGTGCTGGACGAGCTCTCCGACCGGCGCGACCCCGGCCGTGCGGAGGAGTTCGCGCAGCTCTCCCAGTTCTTCGTCCTCGTCCACTCCGGGGCCCAGCACGGCGACGACGAATCCGCGCTCCGGCTCCGCCCCGGGCGCGGGGTCCGGCTGGTGGTGGCTCACAGGGCGATTATGCCCGTGATTCGACCCGGAGCGAAGAGGCGATCCGGGAGGCGGCCTCCTCCAGGCGCTCGTCGGCAACGGTCAGCGAGATGCGGACGTAGCCCTCGCCGGAGGGTCCGAAGGACGGCCCCGGCGAGACGATCACGGCCGCCTGCTCGAGCACGAGCTCCGTGAAGCTCGCCGAGTCGTGGCCGTCGGGCACCCGGATCCAGAGGTATGGGGTGGCGCGCGGTGGATCCGCCGCGATCCCGATCGCCGTGAGGGCGTCGATCATCAGGTCGCGGCGGCGCCGGTAGATCTCGGACATCTCCCGCGGGAAGTCGCGCGCCTCGGTGAGCGCCGCTGCGCCGGCCAGCTGGAGCGCGTCGAACATGCCGGAGTCGAGGTTCGTCTTCAGCTGCCGGTAGCGCTCGACGACCTCCGCGTTGCCGGCGATCCACCCGACGCGCCAGCCGGTCATGTTCCAGCCCTTCGAGAGGGAGAAGATCTCGGCGCCGACCTCCTTCGCCCCGGGGGTCGCCAGGAAGCTCGGCGGCCGGTACCCGTCGAAGGCGATCTCCGTGTAGGCAGAGTCGTGGATCGCGACCAGGTCGCGCTCGCCGGCGAAGGCGACTGCCCGCTCGAAGAAGCCGTCGGTGGCGACGGCCCCGGTCGGGTTGTTCGGGTAGTTGAAGTAGAGGAGGTTGGCCCTCGACGCGGTCTCCGGCGGAATCGCATCCAGGTCGGGCATGAAGGCGTTCTCCTCGCGGAGCGGTAGATAGTGCACCTCCGCGCCCGAGAACACGGGGCCCGATGTGTACGGCGGGTAGCCGGGGTCGGGCGAGAGGGCGACGTCTCCCGGATCGAGGCACGCGAGCGCGACGTGCGCGACCGCCTCCTTCCCGCCGAGGACGGGGATGATCTCCGTCTCCGCGTCGACGTCGACGTCGAAGCGCGCGGCGTAGAAGCCCGCGACGGCCTCGCGAAATGCGCTCAGGCCCCGGTTGGACGGGTACTGGTGGGTCGCCGGCCGCTCGGCGGCGCGCTGCAGCGCCTCGACCACGGGCGCCGGCGTGGGCAGGTCGGGATCGCCGATGCCGAGCGAGATGACGTCGACGCCGTCGGCGCGCATCGCCCCGATCCGCCGTTCGATCTCGGCGAAGAGGTACGGCGGCACCCGGTCGAGGCGGGCCGCGAACCTCACTGCCTCACCTCCGCCAGCAGCTCCGGGGAGACCTCGCCTACGCAGATCTCCTGCGCCGCTCCGGTCAGGCGGGCGTTGAAGGCCTCGTCGAGCTCGACCCGCATGTCCCCGCCCGCGAGGTGCACGGTCACGGGGCTCGTGACCCAGCCGTTGGCGACCGCGGCACCGGCGACGGCGACGGCGCTCGTGCCGGAGGAGAGGGTCTCCCCTGCCCCGCGCTCCCACACGCCGACGGTCGTCTCGCTCGGCGAGTCGACCCGGACGAGCTGGACGTTCGTACGCCCCGGGAAACGCTCGTGGTTCTCGACGAGCGGGCCCAGGCGTAGCAGATCGGCGCGGTCGGGCTCCCGCCGGATCACGGCATGTGGGTTGCCGACCGAGACCGGTGTGAACTCCACCTCGGCGCCGTTGACAGCGAGCGTCTCGACCGGCCCGACCTCGACCTTGCCCATCTCGGTCTCGACCGTGAGCCCGTCGCGCATCCGCGCGACGACCTCGCGTGGGCCGACAGCGATCACGACCTCGTCGGCGCCGCTCCGGCGCGCGAGCCAACGGGCGGCGATGCGGGTGCCGTTCCCGGAGAGCTCGGCCGTCGAGCCGTCGGGGTTCCAGATGACGACCTCGGCCCGTGTGCCCACGGCGGCGAGCACCTCGAGGATGCCGTCGGAGCCGACTCCCACGTGGTAGTCGCAGAGCCGGCGAACGAGCGGCGCCTCCAGCGCGAAGCCGACCTCAGCCCGCTCGACGAGCAGGTAGTCGTTGGCGAGCCCGTGCCACTTCGAGAATCTCATCGGCCACTGCGTCCGGAGGACGATCGGCGGGAACGCTAACAACGCCCGGGATCCGGCGAAGCCACTTGCGCTGGTAGGCGGCGTACTGCCGGGTCTTCAGCGCGACTGCCGCGACCGCGTCCTCGACCGGGAGCGTCGCCAACTCTTCGAGGCCGATCACCTTGCGGGCCGTCGACGAAAGCGGCTCTGCGAGCGCGGCGGCCACCTCCTTCTCCACCCCGCGCTCGACCATGGCACGCGTGCGCGCGTCGATCCGCTCCGCGAGCGTCCGGGCGGGGACCTCGAGGCCGACGACGAGAGTCGGATGGCGCGTGTCGTCGGTCCAGAGGCGGCTGGTCTCCGTCGCCAGCGACTCGCCGGCGTCGGTGAGCTCGAGAGCCCGAACAACCCGCCTGCGGTCGTTCGGATGCACGACCGCGGCGGCTGCAGGGTCCCGCTCGGCGAGGGCGCCGTGGGCGGCTTCGGCTCCGGCCTCGTCGTAGAGGCGCCCCCAACGCTCGCGCGCCCCCGGCCGTGGCGCCGGCGGGAGCCGAAGCTCGGCGAGGGCCGCGCGGAGGTAGAGACCGGTGCCGCCGACGACGATCGGCGTACGGCCCTCCGCGAGCGTCTCGTCGATCGCCGCATGCGCGAGCGGCTGATACTCGGCCACCGAGCCCTCGTGGTCGAGCGGCCAGATGGCGACGAGCCGGGTCGGGCGCTCGGGCTGGTTCGTGAGGATCGGCAGGCCCCGATACGCCTGCATGGCGTCCGCGGAGAGGATCTCGGCCGCGATACGGCCGGCGAGCGCCTCGGCGACCGCGCTCTTGCCCGACGCGGTCGGCCCGAAGATCGCGAGGACGAGGCCGCCGAAGCCTTCGAAGCCACGGCTGGAAGCGTCGGCGTCCATCACGGCGGAGGGGCCGGCCGCGGGCCTCCCTCCGCTTCGAGCGTAGTCGGGAAAAGCGCACGCGTGGTGCGCGAAAGCGTCACGAAAGTGTGTCGGTCAGGACAGCGGCCTGGGCCCTGCCGGCGAGGGTGGTCGACGTCGCCGACTCGATCAGGACCCGGACGAGCTCGCCCGGGTCTCCGGCACCTCGGAAGTTCACCGTCGTGTTCCGGCGTGTGCGTCCGCGCCTGAGCTCGGGATCGGTGCGGCTGGGGCCCTCGATGAGGACCTCCTCCACCCCGCCCACGCGTTCCTCGTTCCGCTCGCGGGCGATGCGCTGCACGACGTCGATGAGTCGCTCGATCCGCTCGCGCTTGACGTCCTCGGGCACCTGGTCGGTCATGGCCGCGGCCTCGGTGCCGCGGCGCGGGCTGTAGACGAACGTGTACGCGCCGTCGTAGCGCACCTCTTCCACGACCTCGAGCGTCTCGCGGAAGTCGGCCTCCGTCTCGCCGGGGAAGCCGACGATGATGTCGGTCGTCAAGGCCAGGTCTGGAACCGCCTCGCGAAGCCGCTCGGCCAGCGCGAGGTACCGCTCGCGGCCGTATGTGCGGCGCATGCGCTTCAGGACTCGGCTGGAGCCCGACTGGAGCGGCAGGTGCGTGTGCTCGCACACCGCCGCGCACTCGGTCATCGCTTCGATCACCGGGGTGCGGAAGTCCTTGGGATGTGGGCTCGTGAAGCGGATCCGCTCGATCCCCTCGACGGCGTCGACCGCCCGGAGGAGCTCGCCGAACTCGGTGCGGAGGTCCGGCGCGAGGTCGCGACCCCAGGAGTTGACGTTTTGGCCGAGCAGGGTTACCTCGCGAACCCCGTCGGCCGCAAGGCGCGAGACCTCGGCGACGATCTCCCCGGGGCGGCGGCTCTGCTCCCGCCCGCGCACGGCCGGGACGATGCAGTAGGAGCACACCGAGTTGCAGCCCATCGAGATCTGCACCCAGGCCTGGAAGGCGCGCTCGCGGTGGGTGGGCAGGTCGCCGGCGAACGTGTCCCAGGCGGCGAAGCGGCCGCGCTCGACGCCGAGCCCGCCCGCACCGATCCAGTCGGCCAGATGCGGGATCGAGCCGGGCCCGAACGCGACGTCGACGTACGGATAGAGGTCGAAGATGCGCTCGCGCTGCGCCTCCGCGTAGCAGCCGCCCACCGCGATCACGCGCTCGGGGTCGATCCTCTTCAGCGCCGCCGCCTGCGCGAGATGGGCCGCGAAGCGCTGGTCGGGCTTCTCGCGCACGGTGCAGGTGTTGAAGACGATGACGTCGGCGTCCTCCTGGGACTGCGCCTCCCCGAGTCCGAGCGACTCGAGCAGGCCCTTGATGCGCTCCGAGTCGTGCGCGTTCATCTGGCACCCGAATGTCGTCACGTGGTAGCGCTTCACGAGGAGAACTGTACCGGGGTCGTAAGTGGGCTTGTCCCTGCTGGCCGGGCGGTTTACGATCGCCGCCAAGCCCGAATCAGCCCTGGGGGTTCCATATGTCTAGGTGGTCGAAGTCGCGGGTGCGTCTGCTCCCCGCCATAGTCGCGCTTGCCGCTGTCCTTCCGCTCGTCTGCGGGCTCGGAAGCGCTCGCGCAACCCCGACCGATCTCTTCTTCTCGGAGTACATCGAGGGGACGAGCAACAACAAGGCGCTCGAGATCTACAACGGCACCGGTGCGCCGATCGACCTCGGCGCGAATGCCTACAACGTGCAGATGTGCTTCAACGGCAGCTCCACGTGCTCGCTCAACATCCCGCTCGTTGGCACCGTCGCTTCCGGCGACGTCTTCGTGCTGGCTCAGAGCGCCGCGGGCCCCGCAATTCTCGCCCAGGCCGACCAGACGAACGGGTCGGGCTGGTTCAACGGCGACGACGTGATCGTGCTCCGGCGAGGCTCGACGCTTCTCGACGTGATCGGCGAGCTGGGGGTCGACCCCGGGACCGAATGGGGGAGCGGCCTCACCAGCACCGCCGACAACACGCTGCGCCGGAAGGCGACGATCGAGGCCGGCGACACCACTCCGCTTGGAGCGTTCGATCCGGCGATCGAGTGGGACGGCTTCGCCACCGACGACTTCACCGGTCTCGGGGCGCACTCCACGGTGGTCGCCGACGCCGCTCCGCAGGTAACGGCGACCTCGCCGACGTCCGGGGCAATGGGCGTCTCTCCCTCGGCCGACCTGTCCGTGACATTCGGCGAGCCGGTGAATGTCGCCGGCGCGTGGTTCACGATCTCCTGTGCGCTCAGCGGCACCCACACGGCCGTCGAGAGCGGCGGGCCCACGACGTTCACCCTGAACCCCGACGTCGACTTCGCGCTCGGCGAGACGTGCACGACGACGATCGCCGGCGCGCAGGTGTCCGACCAGGACGCAGACGACCCGCCGGACACGATGGCGAACAACTTCGCCTGGTCGTTCACGACCGTCGGGCCCGTGCGGCGCATCCACGAGATCCAGGGCGCCGCACATCGCTCGCCGCTCGAGGGCCAGGCGGTCTCGGACGTCCCCGGGGTCGTCACAGCCCTCGTCTCGAACGGCTTCTTCTTCGAGGATCCGAACGTGGACGGCGATCCGGCGACCTCGGAGGGCCTCTTCGTGTTCACGCAGCAAGCCCCCGCCGTGACCCTCGGCGACGCCGTGCTCGTGGACGGGCTCGTCACCGAGTTCCGGCCGGGCGGCGCGACCGGGAACAACCTGACGCAAACGGAGCTCACGTCTCCGATCGTCGAGATCGCGTCGAGCGGCAGCCCCCTCCCCGGCCCGAGCGTCATCGGCAAGGGCGGTCGCGTGCCGCCCGGCGAGGTGATCGACAACGACTCGACCGGCGACGCCGAGATCGGCGGCGTCTTCGACCCGGCAGAGGACGGCCTCGACTTCTACGAGAGCTTCGAATCGATGCGCGTGCAGGTGAACAAGGCGCGCGTGGTCGGGCCGACTACCGCTTTCGGCGAGATCCCCGTCGTCGGCGACGCTGCCGAACGGGCGAGCATCCTGACGAATCGGGGAGGGCTCCTGATCAGAGCCGACGACTTCAACCCGGAGCGGATCCACCTGGACGACCGGCTACTGCTGCCGGCGTCGCTGCCGCTTCTGAACGTCGGCGACCGCTTCAAGTCACCGGTCGTCGGGATCCTCGATTACAGCTTCGGGAACTTCAAGCTCGACGTCTCGGAGCCTGTTGTGACCGCTTCGGGCGGCCTGCAGCGGGAGTTCGCCAAGGTAGCCGGCCCCAACGAGCTCGCCGTGGCGACCTTCAACGTCGAGAACCTCGACCCGAGCGATCCCCCGGACAAGTTCGACCAGCTGGCCGGGTTGATCGTCGCGAACCTGAAGTCGCCGGACATCGTCGCGCTGGAGGAGATCCAGGATGCGAACGGGCCGGTGAACAACGGCGTCGTCGACGGCGGCCCGACACTCGACGCGCTCGTGGCCGCGATCTCTGCGGCCGGCGGCCCGGCGTATTCCTACCGGCAGATCAACCCCGTCAACAACTCGGACGGCGGCGAGCCCGGTGGGAACATCCGCGTCGGCTTCATCTTCCGCACCGACCGCGGCCTTTCGTTCGTCGACCGCCCCGGCGGAACGGCGACGGCGGCGACAGGGGTGGTCGCGGGGCCGGACGGCGCCGAGCTGACGTTCAGCCCGGGCCGGATCGACCCGACCAATCCGGCGTTCGACGCGAGCCGCAAGCCGCTCGTCGGCGAGTTCCGCTGGCGTGGGCAGACGGTCTTCGCAATCGTCAACCACTTCAACTCGAAGGGCGGCGACGATCCGCTGTTCGGCCGCTTCCAGCCGCCGAACCGCGTCACGGAGACCCAGCGGCACGCACAGGCGCAGATCGTCAACGACTTCGTGGACGCGCTCCACGCCGTCGACTCCGGCGCCCGCGTCGTCGTCCTCGGGGACCTCAACGACTTCGAGTTCTCCGAGACGCTGTCGATCCTGCAGGGCGACGTCCTCGAGAACCTGCTCCTGACCCTCAAGCAGCCGGAGCGCTACACGTACGTGTTCGAAGGCAACTCGCAGGTGCTCGACCAGATCCTGGTCAGCCGGCACCTGGAGCGGGACCTCATGGCCTACGACGTGGTGCACGTGAACTCGGAGTTCGCCGTCCAGGCGAGCGACCACGAGCCCCAGGTCGCCCGCTTCCTGTTCAAGCCCTAGCCGACCTGGCGCGAAGCCGCGCCGTCGAGCCGCCTACTTGGCGAACTCGACGGCGCGGCTCTCGCGGATGACCGTGACCTTGATCTGGCCGGGGTACTCGAGCTGCTCCTCGATCTCGCGGGCGATCTCGAGCGAGAGAAGGACGGCCGCGTCGTCGTCGATGTCCGTGGGCTTCACCATGACGCGGATCTCGCGACCCGCCTGGAGCGCATAGACGCGCTCGACGCCCTTCTTGTCCGAGGCGATCTTCTCGAGGGTCTCCAGCCGCTTGATGTAGTGCTCGAGGCTCTCGCCACGCGCCCCCGGGCGGGAGGCGGAGATGGCATCGGCGGCGATCACGAGCACGGCCTCGACCGTCTGCGGCTGCACTTCGTAGTGATGGGCCTCGACGGCGTGGACGACGGCCTGAGACTCCCCGTAGCGCTTCGCCATCTGCGCCGAGATCATGGCGTGCGAGCCTTCGACCTCGTGGGTCATCGCCTTACCGAGGTCGTGTAGCAGCGCGGCGCGCTTGGCGGTCTTCACGCTCGCGCCGAGCTCGGAGGCCATCACGCCGGCGAGGTGGGCGCACTCGAGCGAGTGCTTGAGGATGTTCTGGCCGTAGCTCGTCCGGTAGCGGAGCCGGCCGAGGAGCTTCACGAGCTCCTCGTGCATCTTTCCGCAGTTGGCCTCGAAAACGGCCTGCTCGCCGGCCTGGCGGATGTAGTCCTCGATCTCGGCCTTCGACCGGTAGTACATCTCCTCGATGCGGGACGGATGGATACGTCCGTCCTCGACCAGCTTGCCCAGGGTCAGCTTCGCGACCTCACGGCGGACGCCGTCGAACGAGGAGAGCACGACCGCCTGCGGCGTGTCGTCGATGATGAAGTCGACGC
>CAWESB010000016.1:0-151748 GCA_963811635.1 uncultured Actinomycetes bacterium | reverse complement strand
CGCGCTGCAGCTTAGCGGAACGGCCGTTCGATTCCCCGCGCCGCAGGGTGTTGAGCGGAAGGGCGACGTAGATGTGCTCTTCGGGCACGGCGTAGGCGACCGGCTCGTCGTTTCCGTACTGCTCGCGAATCTGGCGCCGGAGCTCAGGCACGATCATACGGTGGCCATCGTAGCCGTCCTCCGACGCCCACCCGCAAAGCTCCTGGTTGCCCGAGGGCTCGCAGAGAAGCGGCTGCTCCTCGTTCGTCTGGCGGAGGAGGTTGTCGAGCGCGATCTCGTCGATCTCCTCGACCGTCTTCCCCCAACGCTCGACGTCCTCCGGCCGCACGATCGCGAAGCCGTCGTCCGAGTCGACCCTGTAGACCGTCGCGAGACCGGCAGGCTCTCGGTCTCGACCGCGTCGAAACCGAACCGGCGTATCTGGAAGCGCGCCTTGAGGAGCGGCATGAGGTCGTCCCGAGCCTCTTCGAAGGAGAGTTCACCGGCGCCCGTCTCGAGCCGCTCCTGGGCATCTGCGACGACCTCGTCGACGATCTCATCCCTGGAATCGGGATCGTCCTCGAAGCGGTCGAAGGCCGCCTGAAGGTCGAGCTCGACCCGGTTCGGGCCCTGCTCAGCCGTGAGCTTCAGGTCGGTGCGGGGCTCGACTTCCAGCCCGGCGCGCACGAGCTCGGCACGGACGATCTCGGTGAACGCCGACGGCACCGCGGTCGCCGAATCGCCGTCGGATTCGCCGTCGGATTCGTCGCCGGAGCAGACATCCGCGAAGAGCGCGGCCGCCAGGAGAGCAGCGATCAGGGCACGCAGGAGCACCCGGAAAGGATGCCTGCGGCCGTGGCGCTGCGGCGCAGCTAGGTCGGGACCGTCGCTGACCGAGTCGAGCTCCTCGTCGAGCCAGGCCGCGGCCTCGTCCTCGTCCATGCCCTTCGCGTACATGAGCTCGGAGGCGAGGATCTTCTTCGCCTTGACGAACATCTGCTTCTCGCCCGTGGAGAGGCCCTTCTCCTGGTCGCGCAGGGAGAGGTTCCGGACGACCTCCGCGAGCTCGAAGATGTCGCCCGTCTTCATCTTGTCGCGGTTGTACTTGAAGCGGCGGTTCCAGTTCTTCGGCATCTTCGTGCCGTTGCCGTGCAGCACCTCGAGGACGCGCTCGACCATCTCCTCGTCGATCACCTTGCGGAGGCCGACGCGCTCGGCGTTCTCGGTCGGGACGTTCACGGTCATGTCGTTGTGCAGGATCTTGATCGTCAGGTACTCGCGCTCCTGCCCGAGAATCGTCCGCGTTTCCTTCTTCACCACCGTGCCCGCGCCGTGGTGGGGATAGACGACCTTATCGCCGACTTTGTACAAGCTTCCTCCTCTTCGAACGCGGGCGCAACAAAGCCGCCCGACCGCCTGCGGAACCCGGCCATTGTACCGAAACTCGCTTGAAAAGCCAACTTTCCAGGGTTTTCGATGCCCGCTCTGCGGGCGTTTTGTCCGACAGGGCGCGCTCAGAGCTGCAGGTAGCGGTCGACGAGGTTGTGCTCCTGGAGGCGCCGGAGGCCCTCGCGGATCTCGCGGGCGCGCACGGCGCCGACGCCGTCGACCGCCTCGAGCTCGCGGTGGCTCGCCCGGACGACCGCGTCGAGCGCGCCGGAAGTCGCGCACGACGTGCCGGACGACCGAGTCCGGGCAGCCGCGGGATCCGCGAGAGCACGCGGTAGCCGCGCGGCGCGACGCGTGAAGTCGAGCGGGTTCGTGTCGCGCGGATAGCCGAGCAGCTCGGCCAGCTCCTCGAACTCGAGCAGCCGCGCGTACGGCGAGCTCGGCGAGCGCGCTCGAGCACCGTCGACGGCCTCGGCCGGGTCGCCCGCGCGCTCGTAGTCGTAGACGACCGCCGCCTTCTCGCGCGGGACGTCCTCCATCAGCTCGTCGAGCTGCATCCGGATCAGCCGGCCCTCCTCGCCGAGCTCGACGCAGTTGCGCTCGATCTCCTCGGCCATGCGCGTCGTCATCTCGGCGCGCTGGAGGACGACGAGCACGTCGTCGAGCATGACCGCGCTCTGGAACTCGAGCGCCGTCAGCCGCGTCAGCCCCTGGTCGAGCCGCGTGCCGGTAGGTCTCGAGCGTCGCCGAGCGCCTGGTTCGTCCGCGCGAGGACGTCCGAGATCTCGCCGAGCTGGTAGCGGAGGTCGCCGACGAAGAGCGTCACCGTCTCGCGCTGCTGCGAGATCGAGATCGACGAGCGCGTCGGTCTGCTTCGCGACGCGCTCGGCGGTGCGGTGCCGCGTGCCGGTCTCGTCCGACGCGATCGTCGGGTCGGGCATCAGCTGGACGTTCGCGTAGACGAGCTTCTGCGGTCGCTGCGTTCACGATGATCGCGCCGTCCATCTTCGCCAGCTCGTAGAGGAGCTGGGAGGTGAACGGCAGGTCGAGCCGCATCCCGCCGGAGAAGAGGAACGCGAGCTCGTTCGGCTCGCCGATGACGATCAGCGCGCCGAGCTCGGCGCGGATGATGTCGTCGATCCCGGAGCGCAGCGGCGTGCCCGGCGCGACCTGGCTGAGCGCCGAGAGGAGGGTCTTATCCTTCCGGGGATCCGCTCGCATCGAGCCCACGCCGCGATCGCCTGGCGCAGCGTCGCCGCCGCTGTCAGGCGCATTCTGCCACGGGACTGCGGTGCCTTCCGGCACGACGCCTCGGCGAAGCCCGAGCTTCGCGCACTCGGCGAGCCGCCGCTCGGCCTGCGACGCGGGCCGCAGGCGGCCCGTCAGGCCGATCTCGCCGAAGCACGGCGACGCCCGGCCGACGGGCGCGCCGCGGGCGGCCGAGGCGATGGCGAGCGCGACGCCGAGGTCGGCGCCGGGCTCGTCGATGCGCACGCCGCCGGCGACGTTCACGAAGACGTCCGCCTGGCCGAGCGCGACGCCGGCGTGGCGGCCGAGGACGGCGACGATCATCGAGAGGCGCTTCGGGTCGACGCCGGTGCCGACGCGGCGCGGCATCGCCAGGTCGGTCGGCGAGACGAGCGCCTGGATCTCGAGCAGGAGCGGCCGCGTCCCCTCGAGCGCGCAGACGACCGCCGAGCCCGGCTGCTCGTCGTCGGCGCGGCCGAAGAGCTCGCGACGGATCCTCGACGCCGACGAGGCCCGTCGCAGGTCATCTCGAAGACGCCGAGCTCGTTCGTCGAGCCGAAGCGGTTCTTGACCGCGCGCAGGACGCGGTGCGCGCGGTAGCGGTCGCCCTCGAAGTGGAGCACGCAGTCGACGAGGTGCTCGAGCACGCGCGGGCCGGCGACGGCGCCCTCCTTCGTCACGTGGCCGACGAGGAAGGTCGGCGATGCCGCTGCTCCTTCGCGACGCGCAGGAGCCGCGCCGGCCGCCTCGCGCACCTGGCCGACCGAGCCCGGCGCCGAGCCGAGCTCGGGCGCGTAGAGCGTCTGCACCGAGTCGACGACGCAGACCTCGGGCCGCTCGCGCTCGAGCGTCGCGCAGACGTCGTCGAGGTTCGTCTCGGCGAGGATGTGCACGTCGCCGCGCGCCGCCGAGCCGGTCGGCGCGCAGCTTCACCTGCGCCGCGGACTCCTCGCCGGTGACGAGCACGACCTTGCGCTCGGCGCTCATAGCGCGCGCAGCGCCATGAGCAGGAGCGTCGACTTGCCGATCCCGGGTCGCCGCGAGACGAGGACGAGCGAGGCCGGGCACGAGCCCGCCGCCGAGCACGCGGTCGAGCTCGGGCGACGCCGGTCGGGATCCGCTCGGCGTCGGCGGCCTCGACCTCGACGAGGCGCAGGAGCGGCCGCCCGGCGCGCGGCGCCGCGCGCCGGGCGGCCGGCGCGAGCGCCCGCTCCTCGACGAGCGTGCCCCAGCCGCCGCAGGACGGGCAGCGGCCGAGCCACTTGCCGGTCGTGTACCCGCACTCCGAGCACGCGTGCTGGACGGCGCGCCTTCGCCATGGGCGACCAGTCTAGGCAGCGCGGTCCGACGCCGAAGTGTGCGCGATTCGTGCCGAACGTGACCGTGCCGGCTCCGAGCGCGAGCAGACTGGGCGCTCGTCGGACGCGAACTGCTCACCGCTGTCGAGAGGACGCCGGCGCGCCTCGAGCAGGTCGGCGCGCTTCTCGCGCGGGCGAGCAGGTCATGCTCGTCGGCGAGCTCGCTGCTCGCAGGTCGAGACGTCCTTCGCCTGGCAGCAGCGTCGGGTCAATCCTCGACGGATCGCTCGGTCGTCGCGGACGGCTGGCACGGCGCTGGCAGCGTGCTCATCGGGCTCCTCGACGATCGCGCTCGTCGCCTGGCTCGTCGTCGAGCTCGCCGGCGCGTCGACGTCAGCTGCCGGTCTCCGACGCGATGACTCGGCGCCCTGCTCGGCGTCGTCATCCTGCTCTTCACCGTCGATCAAGTTCCTCGTCGACAACTGTCGCCGGCACTGCGCGCGGCCTGGCGTCGGGCTCGTCCTCGGCCGCGATCGTCGCGGTCGGGGCCTGGCTGGACGTGCAGGAGGCCGGCGGCGTGGGCACGCTCAGGACGCGAGGCGTCCGGCATGAAGTGACGCGGCGCGACGAGCGCGCCGGAGCGCCGCCGCGACGCTCGGAGCCCGCGCCGCGAGCCGACGCCGCCGCCGCGGCCCGACCCGACTCCGGCCCGCCCGCCGAGCACGCCGACCGAGCTCCCGCCTCAGCCGAGCTCGGCCGCCTCCGCGCCGAGCCGTCGCCCATGGACCGCTCGCCGGCTCCGGCGCACCGGAGCCTCCGACGCCGACCGCCGGACGCCTCCGGACCAGCGGACGAGCTCAGCCCGAAGGCGGCCCGCAAGGGCCGCCTTCTCATCCCGGCGAACGGCGTCGTCGACGGGGACGCCGTAGCCCGTCGCGAGCGCGTTCGTCTGGTTCGCCATGCCGACGACGGCCAGCAGCTCGGCGAGCTGCTCGTCGGTCATGCCCTTCTTGCGGGCCGAGGCCGTGTGCGACGCGATGCAGTACTCGCAGCCGTTCGTGACCGAGACGGCCACGTAGAGGAGCTCCTTGGTCAGCGGGTCGAGCGCGCCGGGGCCATGACCTCCTTCACGGACTCCCAGGTGCGCCTCAGCGAGACCGGGTCGACCGCGAGCGCCTTCCAGAAGTTGTTGACCCAGTCGACCTGACGGGTCTCCATGATGTCGTCGTAGACCGCCCGGACCTCGGGCGAGGCGTCCTCGTACTCGATCAGCGGCATACCGCGCGCCGCTGCAGGCTACTCGTCGTCGGAAGGCTCGTCCGCGTCCGCCTCGGCCGCCGGCTCTTCGGCGGGGACGGTGACCTTCTCGGGCTCGGCCGGAGCCTCGCCCTCGACGACCGAGATCTCGACCTCGTCCTCGCCGTCCTTCGGTCGACGACGATCGTCGAGCCGGGCTTGAGCGAGCGGCCGAGCACGAAGTCGGCGAGCGGATCCTCGATGAAGCGCTGGATCGCGCGGCGCAGCGGGCGGGCGCCCATCGCCGGGTCGTAGCCCTTGGTCGACGAGCAGCTCCTTTGCGTCCTCGGTGAGCTCGATGGCGGCCTCGTGCTCGCCCATCTGCTCCTTCAGCCGCTTCATCATCAGGTCGACGATGATCTTGATCTCGTCCTTCGTCAGCTTGTGGAAGACGATGACCTCGTCGATGCGGTTGAGGAGCTCGGGGCGGAAGACCTTCTTGAGCTCGCCCATGATCCGGTCCTTCATCTCGTCGTACGAGAGACCGGTGTCGTCGCCGACGGAGAAGCCGAGCGACTGGTTCTTGGAGATCGTCGCGGCGCCGATGTTCGACGTCATGATCACGATCGTGTTCCGGAAGTCGACCTTGCGGCCCTGGGCGTCCGTCAGCTTCCCGTCCTCGAGGATCTGGAGGAGGATGTTGAAGACGTCCGGGTGGGCCTTCTCGATCTCGTCGAGAAGGACGACGGAGTACGGCTTGCGGCGCACGGCCTCGGTGAGCTGGCCGCCCTCGTCGTAGCCGATGTAGCCGGGGGGCGAGCCGACGAGCCGGGACACGGAGTGCTTCTCCATGTACTCCGACATGTCGACCTGGATCATGGCGTCCTCGTCGCCGAAGAGGAACTCTGCGAGCGTGCGCGCCAGCTCGGTCTTCCCCACGCCCGAGGGGCCGAGGAAGATGAACGAGCCGGTCGGGCGCTTGGGGTCCTTGATCCCCGCGCGCGCGCGGCGGATCGACTTGGAGACGGCGACGATGGCCTCGTTCTGGCCGATGACGCGCTTGTGGAGCTCGTCCTCCATGCGGATGAGCTTCTGCGACTCGGCCTCGGTGAGCTTGAAGACCGGGATGCCCGTCCACATCGAGACGATGTCGGCAATCTCCTCCTCGCCGATCTCCGGCTGCTCGACCTGCTCGGACGAGCGCCACTTGTCTTCGAGCTCGCGCTTCTTCTGCGTGAGCTTGCGCTCCTTGTCGCGGAGGTTGGCCGCCTTCTCGAACTCCTGCGCCTCGATCGAGGCCTCCTTCTCCTCGCGCACCTTCTCGATCTCGTCCTCGAGCTCGCGGTAGCGCGGCGGGGCGGTCATGGTCTTGATCCGCATGCGGGAGGCGGCCTCGTCGATCAGGTCGATGGCCTTGTCCGGCAGGTGCCGGTCCTGGATGTAGCGGTCGGCGAGCACGGCGGAGGCGCGGAGGGCGTCGTCCGTGATCGTGCAGCGGTGGTGCGCCTCGTAGCGGTCGCGCAGGCCGCGCAGGATCTGGACGGTGTCGTCCACGGACGGCTCGTCCACGCGGATCTGCTGGAAGCGGCGCTCGAGGGCGGCGTCGCGCTCGAGATACTTCCGGTACTCGTCGAGCGTGGTCGCGCCGATCGTCTGCAGCTCGCCGCGGGCCAGCGCGGGCTTCAGGATCGAGGCCGCGTCGATCGCGCCCTCGGCGGCGCCGGCGCCGACGAGGTTATGCAGCTCGTCGATGAAGAGGATGATGTCGCCGCGCTGGGTGATCTCCTTCATCACCTTCTTCAGGCGCTCCTCGAACTCGCCGCGGTACTTCGAGCCGGCCACGAGCGCGGCCAGATCGAGGGTGTAGATCTGCTTGTTGCGCAGGAGCTCGGGAACCTGGTTCGAGGAGATGCGCGCGGCGAGGCCCTCGACGACGGCAGTCTTGCCGACGCCGGGCTCGCCGATGAGGACCGGGTTGTTCTTCGTGCGGCGCGACAGGATCTGCATCACGCGCTCGATCTCGGTCTGGCGCCCGACGACGGGGTCGAGCTTGCCCTCGGCCGCGAGCTTGGTGAGGTTTCTCCCGAACTGGTCGAGGAGCTTCGAGCTCTTCGCCTTCTCCCCGGCGGCTGTGGCGCCACCCTGCTGGCGGCGGCCGGGACCGGAGAGCATGCGGATGATCTCGTTGCGGATCTTCTCGGCGTCGGCGTCGAAGTCGAGCAGGATCCGGGCGGCGACTCCCTCGTTCTCGCGCACGAGGCCGAGCAGGATGTGCTCGGTACCGATGTAGTTGTGGCCCAGGGAGAGGGCCTCGCGCAGCGCGAGCTCCAGCACCTTCTTCGCGCGTGGCGTGAACGGGATCTGCCCCGTCGTCACCTCGTCGCCCTGGCCGACGATGCGGGCGACCTGGGCGCGGACTTCCTCCACCGTGATGTCGAGGCTCTCGAGCACGCGGGCGGCCAGCCCTTCCTCCTCGCGAAGGAGACCGAGGAGGATGTGCTCGGTGCCGATGTAGTTGTGCTTGAGGGCGCGGGCCTCGTCCTGGGCGAGAACGACGACCTGCCTGGCTCTCTCGGTGAAGCGCTCGAACAAGCTTCAGGATCCTTTCCGGTCGACAGCCGGACCTATGGTATCGAACCAGTCGGGAGTGCCCGAGTCGGCCATGGAGTCCGTATCGGCTTTGCGACGAAGCCTTTAGAGAGTCAATTTCCCCGGCCGTTCGGATGGCTTTCCGGCCGTGCCTCGTTCGGGGGACGCGACGGGCCCGGGCGCGGCCGATGGTCTGTGTATGAGGAGGAGGGTCACCACCGTGCTCGCCCTGGCTCTGGCGCTCGTCGCGCTGGCTGCGCCGTCGTCCGCGAGCGCTCTCTCCATCAGCGACAAGAACACGCTCGAGGCGAGCGTCGTCGCCCGCATCAACACCGTCCGCAAGGACTACGGCCTTCGGCCGCTGACCGTCGCCGACCGCCTGGCGAACGCCGCCGACCGGCACGCCGAGTCGATGGCCTACGCGAGCTACTTCGCGCACGAGCTCTTCACGCCCGACCGCTCGACGCGGTGGACCTCGTTCGGGACCTGGATCCGCTGGTACTGGCCCGGCCCGGGCTACTCGTCCTGGAGCGCCGGCGAGAACCTCGCCTGGGGCGCTCCCGAGATCACCGCCTACCAGACCGTCAACCGCTGGATGAACAGCTCCGGCCACCGCGCCAACATCCTCAACCGCTCCTGGCGGAACATCGGCGTCGCCGCCGTGCACGTCCGCGACCCCCGCGGCTACTACGGCTCCTGGGACGACGTCACGATCGTCGCGGCCGAGTTCGGCACCCGGCGCTGAGCCCGCCCACGCCGAGCGATAGGCTCGGGCAGTGCTCCTCGAGACGACCCTCGCGCCGAAGCCGCCCTACTCGCTCGCCCTCTCCGCGCGCTTCGGTACCGACGCGACGCGCTACTTCCGCGACGGGGTGCTCACGTTCGTCTTCGAAGCGGGGAACGAACCGGCGCGCGCGCGCGTCACCCAGCGGCCGGACGGACGTCTTTCGATGGCGGTCGAGAGCTTGGCGCCCGAGGAAGCCTTCGACCGTGTGCGCTTCGTCCTGGCCGCCGACGACGACCACGAGCCGTTCGTACGGCGCTTCGGCGACGACCGGCTCATCGGGCGCACCGTCCGCAGCCTTCGCGGCCTCCGACCGCTGCGGACGGCGACCGTGACGCACTCGCTCCTCAAGGCGATCTGCGGACAGCTGATCCAGGCGCGGGCGGCGCGCCTTCTCGAGGCACGGCTGCTCCGCTCGCTCGGGACGCCCGCCGGTGATCTGTACCTGCCGCCCACTCGGACGACGTTCTCCGCGCTCGCCCCCGCCCAGCTCGCCCGGGCCGGACTCGTCGCCCGCAAGGCGAACGCACTGACCAGGCTCTCACGGGAGTGGGACGTCGAGCGCCTGCGCGGAGTGGGGACCGCAGCTGCCGCGGCGCGCATCGAGCGCGAGCGCGGCCTCGGTCCCTGGTCGGCCGGCATGGTCTGCCTCTACGGCCTCGGGCGCTACGAGCACGGCCTCGTCGGCGATCTCGGGCTTCTGAAGCTGTGCTCGGCGCTCCTCGGCCGTCGGGCCGAGCCCGAGGACACCCGCCGCCTGCTCGAGCCCTACGGCGAGTGGGCGGGGCTGGCGAGCGTCTACCTGCTCGCCCGCCCCATCCCGTCGTACTAGTCCTCGTTCCAGGAGGCCATTCCGCTCCACGAAGCCGAAGCTCGGCCCGGGGGCGTCGCTCGAGCCGTAAGCGTCGCCCCCGGACCGTGTCCCGCCCGGCCCCAGCACGGCCGGCGAGAGCGTGGGCTTCGCGAGGAAGGCTGCGCCGCCCACGTAGCCTGCGTGCGGGGTTGCACCGGCGTGGCCGATGCGTCGGCGATGTCGCGCGTCGCGGCCAGCACCGCGGTTCGAGCGATTCCCCTCATTGCCACCCCCATTGCCGCAGGTCGTACCAATGAGGAAAGCGCGGCCTCCCCCTTTCGGGTACTGACCGAAGGGTTAGCTAGGGGCCGGTCCTACTCGGCCTGGGTCGGCCTGACGATGGCCAGCACCGTCAGCAGCAGGATCTTCACGTCGAGCCAGAGCGACCAGTTCTCGATGTAGTAGTTGTCCCACTCGACGCGGTCCGAGAGGGAGGTCTGGCCGCGGAGGCCGTGCACCTGCGCCCAGCCCGTGATACCGGCCTTGACGCGATGGCGCTCGCCGTAGCGGTCGATCTGATCCTTGAAGAGGTCGACGTACTCAGGGCGCTCGGGGCGCGGGCCGACGAGGCTCATCTCGCCCCGGAGGACGTTCCAGAGCTGCGGAAGCTCGTCGATCGACGAGCGGCGGAGGAACGCGCCGAAGCGCGTCCGCCGATCCACGCCCTCGACGCCTCCGGGCGCGGTGCCCGGTGCCAGCTCGGCCGACCCCGGCACACCGTCGTGCGGGCGCATCGAGCGGAACTTGTGGATCTCGAAGGCGCGGCCGTCGCGGCCGGCCCGGGTCTGCCGGAAGAAGATCGGCCGGCCCATGGTCACGAGCACGCCGACCGAGGCCACGAGCAGGACCGGCGAGACGAGGACGAGCAGGAACGCGGCGACGACGCGGTCGAGCGCGTACTTGATCGCGAACTGCCAGCTCCGCGGGTTCGTCGGCTGCGCGGTCATCAGCGGAAGGCCGCCGAGGTACTCGATGCCGATGTGGCCCATGACCTTCTCGTAGAAGCGCGGGACCATGGACACCTCCACGCCGAGCTCCTGGCAGCGGCGCAGCACTCCCAGCAGCACGCGCGAAGGGGCGGTCGAGAACGAAAGGACAACGTGGCGGACGCCGTGCTCGGCGATCACCCGGTCGAGATCCCAGCTGGCGCCGAGAACGGGCAGGTCGTCCTCGCCCTCCGCCTCGCGCGGTTCCTTGTCGAGGAAGCCGACGGGACGCAGGCCGAGCTCCGGATGCTCCTGCAGACGCTTGGCCGTCAGCCGGCCGACGTGGCCGGCGCCGACGACGAGCGTCGGCCGCACCGACTCGCCACGCCGTCGCGCCTGGAGCTCACCCCAGGAGAGCACGACCCGACCGGCGAGCAGATACACGGTGGCGAACGCCCAGATGCGTGCCGTCTGCGCGGCGACCCAGGGGTCGTCCGCGACCACGATCCGCAGGGAGAGCACGATCATCGCTGCGAGCGCCGTCGCCGTCACGACGACACGGAGGTCGTCGAGGACGCGCAGGAAGACCCGCGGCCGGTAGAGCCCGCGCGCCGCCATGAGCGCGAACGTCAGGAGCGGGAAGACGACCAGCCAGATCGACGGCGTCGTCGGCACGCCGGCCCTGGGCGCGCCCAGGTCGGCGACGACGACAGCCGCGAAGAGCATGAGCGCGTCGACCGCGAGGCACGCCTTGGTCCACGTGCTGACGCGGCGCGAGCGCGCCACCGCCCGCCTTGCGGCGACCGGGAGGGTCCGGGCCTCTACGCGAGAGCTACGGAGCACGCGCAGGTGCCTCGGTTAGCTTCTAGCCCGTCCGACCCGCCTGAGCGTGAACCCGGCTGCGAGGAGCAAGGCGCCCGCTCCGACGAGGAGCAGCAGGTCGAGACCAGTGAACGGCAGCGAACCGCCGCCCTCGACGTCGCCCTGGATGTTGCCACCGGTGCCGCCGTACCCGCTCTGCGTCGGCTCTTGCGCGAGCGCGACGGACGCCATCACGAGGTACGCAAGCACCATGCTTGCGAATGCCGCTAGACCCTTCACTTCATCCTCCCTCTTCTCGCCCTCTTTCCGGCGCGCAAGGTGCCAGATGCCACCGCGCTCGGACGAGGACTGCTGTTGGCCGCAGTGTACTTGCCTTCCCTCTATTGCCGCATGTCATCGAAACCCTGCTGAATGGTTGCCGCAACAGGGTCTCGAATCACAGTATCGGCGTTGATTCTCAGGTGTCAACATCGTGCCTTCGTACGCCTAGCTCGTGCGCTCCTCGAGCCGCTGCAGGAAAATCCGGTCGAGCACGTGGGGGTCGACCGGCTCGCCGGTCTCGACTCCCTCGCGGACGATGCCAACGGTTTCCTCCAGCGGGTTGAGCTCCTCAGCGCGGTCGAGCCGTGCCAATGCCTCCTCGCGACGGCCTTCCAGCGCCGCGACGACGCCGAGCTCGAGCTCCGCGTACCAGTTCTCCCCGTGCCGGTCGAGCGCGTGCTCGAAGGCGCCCTCGGCCCGGTCGTAGTCCTCCAGGCGCATGGCGATCGCACCCGCGACTAGGTCGGGCCGGGCGCTGAGGAAGTTGAGCTTCCTCGCCCGGTCCAGGATCGCGTATGCCTCGTCGGGGTTCGTGCGCCACGTGTTCGCCGCGCGCTCGACTTCGCGCGCGGCAAGCCAGGGCAGCGTGAGGGAGATGCCTGCGACCACGACGATGAGCGTATAGAGGGCGGCGGCTGACATCCGCCGCCGAGTCCACTCGCCGGGGCGTTCCGTCGGCGCACCTGCCGTCCGCTCGAGCCCGCCCGCGAGGCCGAGCCATGCGAACGCCGGGCCGGCAAGCCCCGGGAACTCCCAGAACCAGTCGATGGAGCCGTGTAAGGCCCAGTAGGCGAATGTGACCACGGCAACTGACGCGACCGCGGCGCCCAGGGGCGAGCCGCGGGACCGGCCGAGCCAGGCGGCCGCGAGCGCGCAGCCCAGGAAGCCGAAGAAGAGAAGGCCGCCGACGATCCCGGTCTGGGAAAGCACCATCACCGGAAGGCTGTGCGGGTACTGCGGCTCCTCGGTGCTTTCGCGCTCGCGCAGGTAGTCGTCCGCGAAGCTCCCCGCACCAGCGCCCGCGACCGGGGAATCCCGGAACTCCCCCATCGCCACGCGCCAGAAGTCGTAGCGGTTGCTCCCGAGGTTCGCGCCGAAGTAGGAGGAGCTCTCCTCGAAGTTCTGCCCGGCCGAGAACTCGTCCCAGGCATCCTGCGCCTGCGCCACCGGGTTGCCGTAGATCGCGAGGAGCACGAAGGCGGCGATCACCGCGCAGAGCACCGTGATGGTGCCGACGACCCAGCGGCCCAGGCGCGCCACGTCGGCGGGCAACGGCGCGAAGCGATCGACCAGGCCGTAGACGGTGCCGAGCGCGAAGAGGACGATCGCCGAGCCGAGGAACGGCTCGACGGTGCCGTCGAGCGCCGCTGGCAGCGTCTGGTCGCGCCAGGCGGAGTAGAGGTCGAGAAGCGGGTCGCGGGCGACGTAGGCGGCGATCAGCACCGGCCCCAGGGCGAGCAGCGAGCGGACTGCGCCCGGGCACGAGGGCGAGGTAGAGAACGAAGACGACAGGGAAGACGAACAGCGACCCGCGGCTCTGCGGCAGGATCGCCTGCTCGAGGAGGAAGCCGGCCGTCGCCAGGAAGAGGCCGCGCAGCCACCACGGCGTCTCGCGGCGCGAGGCGAAGAAGACCGCCGGCCAGAACGCCGAGAGGAAGAGCGCGCAGTTCGCGTTCAGGTAGCCCACCGGCTCGGCGTAGCGGCCGCCGATGAAGAACGAGTACGGATCGTCCGCGGAGAAGAGGGAGACGGTCGTGGCCGCGGCGATCCCAGCGACTCCCAGCGTGTAGGCGCCGAGCAGCGCCGCGCCGTGCCGTGCCCGCCACGGCCAGAGCAGGAAGACGGCGTAGACGGCCAGATAGAGGAGCGTGCGGTTGGCCGCGTCCCAGGCCTCGCCCTTGTCCTCGGCCCACAGGATCGAGAGCGCGCTCCAGAGCGTGAACCCGCCGAACAGGCAGAGCCCGACCAACGCGACCCGCGGCAGCGTCCCGAGCAGCTGCGGCGAGCTGACCAGCACGAGCACGAGCAGGGCGACGAGCGCCAGCGCTCCGGGGTACCAGAGCGTGGGCGGATAGCCACCGTCGACCGCGGCCCAGACGAGGAAGATCCCCAGCGGGAGCGCCCCGATGAGGACGGTCGCGACCCGGGCCGCGAGCGGGCTGGCAGACTCCCTCATGGCCCGGCGAGTCTAGTTCCGCCCCCGGAGGCGAACGGCCCGGCTAGCGGACGCGGACGCGGACGATCCGCGAGCGCAGGCTCATGTCGTCGAAGCGGACGAGCGCGCGGTAGCGCACGGTAGCGCCACGGGCGACGACCCGTACGTTGAAGGCGCCCGACGGGTCGGTACGCCGGCGGGCGACGGTGATCCAGCCGCGGGCGGCCCGCCGCTGCACGAGGACCAACCGCAGGGCAGCCCGTGCCGACACCGTGTCCCGGCCGGGGTCGATCCGCCCGCGCAGCGTCACGCGTGCCGCCGGCCCTGCCCACGTGGGCAGTCGCTGCTGCGGGCCCTTGCGGAGGACGAGGCCCGGCAGGCCGAGGGCGTACGCGCGCAGGGCGGTGTAGCTCGGCTTCAGCCTCCAGTGGGCGGTGGCGAGGCCGAAGCGGCCCTCGTAGGTGTCCGCGTCCTGGTAGGAAGGGCTGTTCCGGGCGGCGTACCAGAAGAGCGCCTTCACCCATGGGAAGCGCTCGACGTAGCGGTAGGCCTTGGCGAGGTACGCCGCCTGGCGCGCGGCGGAGACGCCGCCGTCCTGTGAGGTCGTCGAGTAGCCGAACTCCGTCAGCCAGACGTCCTTCTCGGCATCGCCGAAGGCGACCATCGACGCGCGGACCTCCTTGATGGCCGGGAAGGCATTGATCGAGATCCGGTCCGGATCCTCCCAGTCGTGGACGCCGTTCCAGGCGGCCGCCGGGTCGACGCCGTACGTGTACGGCTGGACCGCGACCGCGTCGAAGTAGTCGCCGCCGCCGAGCCGGTAGAGGTCCTCGAGGTAGTAGAAGTCCGACTTCGAGAGGCCGCCGAGGAGGACGGTGGAGGCAGGATCGGCTCGCTTGGCGGCCTGATAGCCCTCGCGCAGAAGAGGCAGGTACTCGGACGCGCTCGGGCCGGAAGGCCAGAAGCGCGGGTGGTTCGGCTCGTTCCAGAGCTGGAAGACGTGGACGCCGCGCGCGCTGAAGTGCTGAACAACGAAGCCGACGATGTCGCCGTAGTCGGACGCGCGTGTCGGCCGGTAGGTGACCGCCCAGCTGCGGGTACCGTCGCCCTCGACGCGCTTCGCCGGGTCGGCCGAGGCCCAGTAGGGGACGCCGTCCGAGATCGGCATCAGCACCTGGATGCCGGCCGCGTGCGCCTGCGCCACCGCGTAGTCGTACTCGGCCAGGAGCCACTCGTTCACGTCGCCCCGGCGGTCGGGCTCGAGGCCCGCCCAGTTGACGTTGGCGCGGATCCACTGCACGCCCGCGGCACGCAGGAGCTCGATCTCGCGGTCGATGTCGTCGTGGGACTGGCCCCAGGTGACGTCGGCGACGACGCCAACGTCGGCGGCCTGGGCGGCCTGCACGGACACGAGTGCGGCCAGCGCGGCCATGAGGGCCGCGACTGTCGCACGAAACTGCCCGTGCGAGCAGGCGGAAGGCCTGACCATCACCCCTGATGTCCCGTCGACCACGATCTCCGGAAAGATCGGCTGGAAGACGGCTGAGCTTGACGACCGCCGACGGGCTAGCGCCGATTGCCACTATCTGCGGAGACGGCCTCCCAGGAGCACGCCCTCGAGAAAGCCGTGCATCTTGGCGACGTCGACGACCAGCCTGAGCGGGGGGATCCAGGCCAGCGCGGCATCCCACCCGAGCGCCCGCCGCGCCGAGAGGACGAAGAGCGCCAGGTAGCCGACGAACCCGGCGACGAGGAACGCGCCGGCGGTCCTCGAGCCGAGCGCGAAGAGCACGGCAAGGGCGGCGCCGGCCAGGTAGACGGCCATCGTCACGAGCTCGTTCTGACGGTCGATGCGGGCGAGCGCGTCGCCGCGCCCGTAGTTCCGGTACTGCCGATAGACCTCGCGCAGCGAGCGACGCGGCCGCCAGCGGACGACGGCGGCGGAGACGACCTCCATCTGGACGCCCGCCGCCCGCAGTCGCTGGAGGAAGACCTTGTCCTCGCCCCAGGGGAGGTCGGGCGGATAGCCGCCGGCAGCCTCCCACGCCTCGCGGGCGAAGGCGATGCCGTTGCGACCGGCGGGGAGATGGTCGCCGGCGATCGGCCCCGACCGCTCCTGGGGCTTGAAGGCGCTGAGAGTGAACCAGCCGGCAGCCCGCTCGAACGCGGTGTCGGCCTCCGGCTCGCTGACGCCGACCGTGGCGACGCGGCCGTCCTGGACGACCGGCTCGGCGAGAGCGGCGACGAAGCCCGGCTCCACGGAGCTGCCCGCGTCGAGCGTGACGACGATCGGGGCTGTCGTCGTGCGGACGCCCTCGTTCCGGCCCCGGCCGGGGGTCGCTCCGTGAGCCTCGACGATCCGCAGGCTCGGCAGCGTCCCGGCGGCGCTGCGGAGAAGTGCGACCGTGCCGTCGGTCGAACCCGCGTCGACGACCACGATCTCGGCGGGCGGAGGATCCTGCGCCTCCAGGTCGGTGACGAGCGACGCGATCGTCCCGGCCTCGTCGAGCACGGGAACGACGACGGCGACCCGCTCAGCCACCAATCGCCTCCTCGATCGCGGCTTCCATCTCGTCGATCCGCCGGTCCCAGGAGAACGGCCGCGCGCGCTCGACGCGCCGGCGACGCTCCTGCAGGGAGTCGTCGCGAGCGGCGGCGAGCACGGCGTCCGCAAAGGCCTCGGGCCCGTCCGCGAAGGCGACCGCGTCCGCGAACTCCTCTGCCCCGCGCATGGGCGTGGAGACGACCGGCCGGCCGGCGGCCAGGTACTCCACGAGCTTCACGGGCACGAGCATGTCGTTGAAGGCGTTCACGCGATAGGGCACGAGACAGACGCGGCTTCGTCCGAGGAGGAGCGGGAGCTCGACGTGGTCGAACCGGCCGGTGAGCCGCACGTTCGGCAGGCTCGCGAGCGCGCCGGCCGCCTCCTCGCCTGCCGGGCCGGCGAAGACGAGCTCCCAGTCGGGCAGAAGCTCCGCCACGCCGGCGGCGAGCTCCTCGTCGAAGCGGAAGCCGAGCTCGCCTGCGAAGACGGCCGTGCGCTCTTCGCCCTCGACGTCGGCGACGGGCTCCAGCTCTTCGACGTCGACGGCGGCCGTGGCCAGCCGGACATTCGGATGTCGCACGGCGAGCCGTTCCCGAATCGGCTCGGACCACGCGAAGACGACGTCGGCGCGCGCGATCAGGCGCTCCTCCGCCTCGCCGAACACGATGCGAAGCCGATCCGTCATCCCGGGGCCGGCCGCGTGGTCGTCGACCACCTCGTAGACGACGGCCTGCCAGGGCTCGGCGACGGCGAGCGACACGAGCTCGGGCGTCGGGAAGCGGACCCAGAGCACGGTCGTGCGCGGGGCGGTGATGCGGCCCAGCAGCTGTCGCGAGAGCCAGCGGCGATTGACGGCGTCGACCCCGGGCGCGCGCCTCGGCGGGACGAGCTTCGGCGAGACGACGTCGTAGGGAACCGTCCGCGCGGCCGGGGACGGCGAGCGCCGGGCCCGGAGCGCCCGCAGCACGTGCCGGGGCCGCGGATTGCGGATCCCAAGCTGCTCCACGTACGTCACCTGCCAGCCGCGTGCGGCGAAGCGCGCCATCTTCTCCTCGGCCTCGGTGTTGTGGAAGCCGAAGGGGAAGTCCGAGTAGAAGAGGAGCTCGCCCTTCACGCGCCGGGCGCGCCACTGCGCGCGTCGATGCGCTGGAGCGCCGCGCCGACGCCGAGGAGCGTCCAGACGAGCATCGAGGTCTTCGGGTCGACGAAGGTCACGTCGAAGAGGTTCGAGACGAGCAGGGCGATCCCCGCCCCCAGAAGGCCGAGGCCGAAGTTGCGGATCCGCGGATCGGATGAACGGCGGAGGGCCAGCACCATCCGGCCGGCGGCGAGGATGAGGAGGAAGAGCGCCGCGATGCCGACGAGCCCCTGCTCGGCCAGCGTGTTCAGGTAGAGGTTGTGCGCCGACTCGGGCGGGGCGAGGCCGCTCCCGGGCAGAAAGGTGCGGCCCGTCGTGTCGAGGTCGACGTAGGCGACGTCGAAGCTGTTCAGGCCGACCCCGAGCACCGGTTGCGCCTGGAACATCGAGAGCGCCGCGTCCCAGAAGTCGAGGCGCGTGGCGATCTCGGGGCGGTCGAGGCGCCCGGCGTCGGCCACGCGGTCCTGCCAGGCGGAGGGGGCGAGCAAGACGACGAGCACCGCCGCCGCGGCGATCGCCGGCCAGGCCCGCTTGCTCCGCGCCAGGACGAGCACGAGGGCGACGAGCGCGACGAGCACGCCGCGCGAGTAGGTGACGATGGCGGCGGGAAGCGCGAGGAGGGGCAGAACGACGCACGCGGCCTTGGCGAGCCGGCTCTCGAAGACCGAATAGAGGCCGACGCTCAGGGGCACGAAGATGACGACGAACCCGGCGAGCTGGTTCGGGTGGGGGAAGAACGACGCCACGCGGTACTCGACCGCCCCCGTCGAGCTGATGAACCCGACTCGGGAGAGGTCGCCCGTGAAGTACTGCCAGAGCGCATGCGCGCTGACGAGAAGGCCCACGATCAGGAGCGCGGCGAAGATCGGCTTCAGCGAACGCCAGTCGTCGAGGAAGAGCGCGATCAGCAGGTAGATGAAGACGGAGCCCGCGAGGAGCACGAACTTGGCCGCCGCGGCGCCCTCGGCCGCCGCCAGAGGCACGGCCGCGAGGGCGGCGCCGACGAACGCGAGCGCCCCGACGAAAACCGGCGGGGCTTCGAGCTCTCGTCCCGAGACGAGGGAGCGGACGGCCTGGATGAAGACGAGCACCATCGCCCAGGCGACGAGGGCAACCCGCAAGCGCGCGTGCCCCGGCTCGGCGATCGGCGCGTTCTCGGCGAACGGCGTCAGCACGATGAGAAGAGCGAGGCCGTACTCCAGCCGCCAGAGCCCGAGCGTGACGGCGAAGAGGCCCGCCGCGGCGACCGGGAGGATGGTCGGGTCGTCGAGCCGGTAGGAGCCGACGGCGTACGCCGCTCCCGCTGCGCCCGCCGCGGCGACCGCGACGGCCGCGAGCGCCCCGACCGCCGACCACTGCGGGGCGGCGGCACGTGCCCAGCCCTGGCTCTGCATCGCTAGTCGGTCGGCCGCGCGGCGAACTGGTCGGGCAGCGCGTCGGGTGCCGCCTCGCCGTAGTAGCGGTCGTAGTCCTCGGAGCCCGCCATCTCGTTGACGATCAGCCCGGCGACGGTCGCCTCGGTCTGGCGCAGCTGGCGGATGGCGGCCGTCACCTTCGTGCGGGAGCCGCGGCGGTGGTTCACGACGAAGATGACGGTGCCGACCGCGTGGGCAAGGATGGTCGCGTCCGCGCCGGCCGAGAGCGGCGGGCTGTCGACGATGACGAAGTCGGCCCACTCGGAGGCCTCGGCGAGCAGGTGCTCGAGCGCGTCGGGGCGGAGAAGCGTCGACGGGTTCGGCGGCACCGCGCCGGCAGGCATGATGTAGACGTTCGGAACGGGGGTCTCGTGCACGACCTCCTCGAAGCGCCAGCCGAGCGCGAGGTGGTGCGTCAGGCCCTTGAGCGCCGGATCCTCGAGCTCGTACATCTTCGCGAGGGCGGGGCGCCGGAGGTCGCCCTCGATCACGAGCACCCTTCTTCCCTGCTCTGCCATCACGCGCGCGAGCGCGATCGAGCTCGTCGACTTGCCCTCGGCCGGTGAGGCGCTCGCGAGCAGCACCCGCGAGAGCGGCTCGTCGGGCGAAAGGAAGGCGAGGTTCGTGCGCAGCACGCGGAACGCCTCGAGGAAGCGCTGCTCGCGGCTCTTTGACAGCCGGCGCCGAGCGATGCTGGGGACGCGGGCGAGCACGGGCACGCCCAGCTCGCGCGCGAGATCGTCCTCGCTGCCGAGCCGGGTGTCGAGCCGGTCGCGGAGAAGCGCCAGCCCCGCTCCCAGGAAAAGCGCGAAGACGAACATCACCGCCGCGTAGAGCGTCGGCCTCGGCCGCACGGGCGCGCTGGGCGGCTGGGCCTCGTCGGCGATCGTCACCTCGCCGTTCGTCTCCGCGGACAGCTCGTCGTCTGCGTACTGCACGAACGTCGCCGCGTAGGTGTTGGCGAGCTCGGCCGCCTCCTCGGGCGTGTCGCCCTCAGCCTCGACGACGAGGAGCTGCGTGTCCGAGATCGGGCGGAACGAAGTGCGCCCGAGGATCTCGGACGCCGACTCGTCACCCGGAAGAGCGTCGGCGACCTGGTCGGCGACGTTCTGGCTCTGGATCAGCTCGGCGTACGTCCGCGCGAGCACCTGGGCGGACTGGATCGCTTCGAAGTCGTTGGCCGAGTCACTGCGGTTCCCGACGAACAGCGTCGCCTCGGCCTCGTAGACCTTGGGCAGCTGTCGACTGACCACGTAGGTGGCCACGGTCGCGACGAGGACCGTGAGGATGACGATCCACTTCCGTCGCCATAGAGTGATGAGAAGCTGATCCGCAGACACAGAGGGGCGCCTGTCTGAGTTTACTCAGGGTTTCCGGATTGCCCACCCCCCGCGCGCGCATCCAGCTCGCGGCCCTCGCGAACGAGCGCGGAGCGGTACCGGCGCCACTTCCACTGGAAGCGGGCGAACGCCCACAGGTGCACGAGCGCCATGCGCGAGAGCGGGCGGGCGGCGGAGGTGCGCCGGTAGGCGTGGACGACCGTCGCGGCGGGGTGGTAGACGACGGAGAGGCCGGCGCGCCGGATGCGGAAGCACCAGTCGGCGTCGTCCGGGCCGAAGAAGATGCGTGAGTCGATCTCGCCGACCGCCTCCTGCGCCTTGGCGGTGAACAGCTGGCAGGCGCCGAGGACGTACTCGACCTCACGCGTCCGGTCGTGCGGCTCGTCGGCCATCAGGTGCCGGCGGATCGACTCGCTGCCCTCGAAGAAGCGGCCCAGCGGCGGCCGGCTCATGAGCGGCGTGAAGACGGGCGGATAGCGGCGGGCCGAGAGCTGCAGCTCGCCGTTCTCGTACACGAGCCTCGGCCCGACCAGGCCGGCCTCGGGGTGCGCGTCGAGGTAGGCGGTCAGCTCGGCGAGGGCACCCGGCGTGAGGCGCGCGTCACTGTCGAGGAACATCCTCGTGCGGCCCCGCGCGCGGCGAAGGCCCTCGTTGCGGGCCGCAACGCCGATGTTGCACGGGAGGCGCACGACCTCGGCCGCCGGGAACGCCGACTCGACTGCCTCGGCGGTCCCGTCCGTGGAGCCGTTGTCCACGAGGAAGAGCTCATAGGTCACCGGCGCGGCGTGGGTCTCGACGGAGGCGAGGCAGCGGAGCACCTCGTCGCGGACGTCGTGCGCGACGACCACGATGCTGACGTCGGGAACGCTCACGAGGCGGGGGCGGCGACCGTCGGCCGGCCGACCATGCGGCGGGCCTGCCCGAGCGCGTGGCGTGGGAGCCCGGGGTCGACGAGCAGGATGACGGCGAGGTAGACGCCGAGCCCGGCCGCAAGCGGAAGGCCGAGCGCGAGGATGCCGACGGCGTCCGCCGCAGCCTCGGCGACGAGCCGGCAAGCGATCCAGGCGACCAGGCAGGCGAGCGCGACGGCGGCGATCGCCGACCACTGCGCGGCCAGCGCCACGCCCGCGCGCGAGCGTGCGAACCAGGCGAGCGCGGCCGTCGCGACGACTGACTCCGCCAGGACGACCCAGGCGACATCGGTGATGCCACCGGCCTTGGCCCCGATGTAGGCGGTCGGGATCAGCGCGACGAGCATGACGAGCGAGATGCGGCCGAGCACCGCCTGGTGCCCGACCGAGTTCAGGAGCCACGCGATCGTGTTGCGGATCGGCTTGACCGCCCCCCAGATGCCGAGGACGGCGAGCGGGCCGATCATCCCGGCCCAGCGGTCCCCGAAGACGACCAGGACGATCGGCTGGGCCGCGCCCGAGAGCACGATGCCGAGCGGGCAGGTCGCGAAAGCGACGAGCTTCATGGCAGAGAGGAACGCGGGCGTCACGTCCTGCCCGCGGTGGCGCATGCGTGCGAAGCCCGGGAAGGTCACCTTCGCGACCGACTCCGCGATCATCCAGTTCGGGAGCTCGCAGAGCCTGACCGCCATCGAGTAGTAGCCGAGACGCGCCGCGCCGAGGACCCGGCCGACGACGAGGATATCGACGTTCTGGGCCGCGAAGCCCGTCACGGTCTGCACCAGGAAGCCGCGGCCCTCGCGAACCCCACGCGCCGCCGCCGCGCCGTCGAACGCCGGGCGGACGCGGTACGGAGCCAACGTCAGGAGGGCGGCCGCGTAGGCGACGGCACCGACGATCTGCCCGGCGACGAGGCTCCAGACCCCCGCCCCGAGCGCAGCGAGGAGGATGCCGACGACGCTGTAGGTCACGGCCTGGGCCATCTGTGCCAGGAAGCGGTTGCGGAACTCGAGCTCGCGCTGCATGAGCGCCTCGTAGAACCAGTTGAGGCCGCCGCTGAAGAAGACCATGACCGAGAGGGCGAGCACGATGTCGTCGAGGCGTGGCTCCTCGAAGAAGCGCGCGGCGAGCGGTGCCAGCGCGGCCATCACGACCGCGAAGACCGCGCCCATGACGAGGAACATCGTCAGATACGTGCCCTTCTCCCGGTCGTCGAGATCCTGCTCGACGACGAACACCCCGCCGAGACCGAGGCTGGCGACGAGGCCGAGGAAGATCGAGATCGTGAGCGCGAGCGCGACGAGGCCGAAGTCCGACGGCACGAGCAGCCGCGCCAGCACGACCATGCCGAGGATCTGGACGAGCCGGCTGCCGGCGAGCGTCAGGAACGTCCAGGGGATGCCGCGGATGGCTTTCTCTTCCACGCTAGTGGCCCTTCCGGTGATGCTGTATTTCCTGCAGGGCCACTGGCCTATCCTGCCCTCAGAAGATGAGCCAACCCCGTGCAAGCGTCATCGTCCGCGCGAAGAACGAGGCACAGGCGATCGAGCGCACATTCAAGTCGCTCCGTCGCCAGACCGTCCCGGTCGAGATCGTGGTCGTCGATTCCGGCTCGACCGACGGCACGGTCGAGATCGCCCGGCGGTGGTGCGACCGCCTGATCGAGATCCCGGCCGAGAGCTTCACGTACGGGTACAGCACGAACGTCGGCGCCGAGGCCGCCGCCGCCCCGTTCCATTTCTGCCTCTCCGCCCACTGCATGCCCGAGCGGGACGACTGGGTCGAGCTCTCGCTCCGCCACTACGCGCGGGAGGACGTGGCCGCGACGAACGGGATCCAGACCTTTCCGGACGGACGCCCGGTCGAGTACGTCTTCTTCCAGGATGTCGACCACGTCCGGGCGCACCTGCTCTGGGGCTTCTCGAACCACGCCTCTTCGTGGCGCGCCGAGATCTGGCGCGAGCATCCGTTCGACGCGGCCGTGACCAGCTCGGAGGACCGCAAGTGGGCGCTCGAGGTCACCGAGGCCGGCTGGGTGATCGCCTACGACCCCGACCTCTGGGTCGAGCTCTCGCACCAGTGGAACGGCGGCGCGCTCTTCCAGTACCGCCGCAAGAAGATGGAGACGCGCGGGCTCGCCGAGTTCGCGCCGCTGCCTCCCTACCGCGCGCGCGACGCGCTGGGGGAGTGGTGGTCCCGTCCGGACGATCGGCATTCCGCGGTCTTCCACCGGCTCAACTACCGCCGGATGGCGGGGATCCTGGGGAAGTACCGCGGGCTCGGCCCGACACGCCGTCGAGGCTCCTGAGGCCGCGGACGAGCCCGCTCCAGGTCCCGGCCGAGCGGGCGGCCGCGACCCGGGCGCGCACGGTGGAGCGCCGCCGCAGCGCGCTGCCGACCATGCGCGCGTCGCCGGCGAGCTGCTCGGCGAGGAAGCGCAGCGGCCGCAGGTCGCCCGTGCGGATGTGCTTGGCGCAGAAGGCGGCGCCGCCGAGGTTGTAGCCGTAGAAGAGCCGCGGCAGTTCCTCGGGGTCGCGCCACTGCTGGTGGACGATCTCGAAGCCCGGCGTCGAGGCGATCTGGTAGCCGGCCTTGAGGAGGCGGTAGCCGAGGTCCATGTCCTCCGCGCCGGGGAACTCGGACCCGGGGCCGAGGCGCGCGTCGAAGCCGCCGACCGCGAGCATGACGTCGCGGCGGCAGATGAAGTTGGCCGCGTAGCCGACCCGATTCGGGTGGACGACGTCCTGCCAGACCTGGGGCCGCTCGACGTGGAAGATGCTCACCGGCAGGTGGTCCCGATCCGGCGCGAAGCCGTCGGGCGCGTGCACCTCGCCGAAGAGCGCGTCGGGGTAGCCGAGCCTGGCGGCTCTCCTCCAGCACAGCCGCGAGCCAGCCCGGGGTGATCTCCACGTCGTCGTCCAGGAAGGCCAGGTACTCGCCCTGGGCGGCTCGTGCACCGGCATTGCGAGCGCCGGAGCTCGACGGGGGCGCATGCGTGATCGGATGGACGCGGGCGTCACCGAGCCCCCCGAGCGCACGCCGTGTCTCGTCGCCCGCGCTCTGGTCGACGACGACGACCTCGAGCGGCGTCACCGTCCCGGCGAGGACGGCGCCGACGACCGCGGCCACTTTGTCGGGCCGGTCGAGCGTCGGGACGACGACCGAGACCGTGGGCTCGGTCTCGCCCGGCCCGGTCATTCCCGCTCGCGCTCCCGCAGCGCCGGGAAGAGGATGACGTCGCGGATCGTCTCGCAGCCGGTGAGCAGCATCGCCAGGCGGTCGATGCCGAGCCCGAGGCCCCCGGTCGGCGGCATCCCGTACGAGAGCGCCTCGACGTAGTCGGGGTCGCCCTGTACGCCTCCGACCTCGGCCGCCTGCTCGCCGAAGCGCCAGGCCTGCTCGTCGGGATCGTTCAGCTCGGAGTAGGCGTTCCCGAGCTCCATGCCCGCAGCGAAGTACTCGAAGCGCTCGGTGAACCCCGGGTCGTCGTCCAGCGTCCGCGCGAACGGCGAGAGCTCGACCGGGTAGTCGTGGAGGATCGTCGGCTGAATCAGCTCGGGCTCGACGAAATGGCTGAGCGCGTGGTCGACGAGCTGCGACCACGATCGGTCCGCGGCCGTGTCGACGCCGCGCTCCTCGAGGCGGGCGCGCAGGTCGGCCTCGTCGCGCGTCCAGAGGCCGAGCTCCTCGAGCGCGTCCACGAGCTTGAGGCGGTTCCACGGCGGCGCCAGGTCGACCTCGTGGCCGCGGAAGATCGCCTTCGTCGTCCCGGTGGTCTCCTGGGCGACGGTGGCGACGAGGTTCTCGATGCGGGCCATGACGTCCCTGTAATCGGCATATGCCTCGTACCACTCCAGCATGGTGAACTCCGGCTGGTGCTTGTAGGACACGCCCTCGTTGCGGAAGTCCTTGCCCAGCTCGTAGACCTTTTCGAGGCCGCCGACGATCAGGCGCTTGAGGTAGAGCTCGGTGGCGATGCGCAGGTAGAGGTCGGCGTCGAGCGCGTGCGAGCGCGTCACGAAGGGCTCCGCGAAGGCGCCGCCGTAGCGCGGCTGGAGCACCGGCGTCTCGACCTCGATGAAGCCGGCCGCGTCGAGGTTCCGGCGGATGGAGGCGACGATGGCGCTGCGCAAGGCGAAGTGCTGGCGGGTCTCCACGTTGACGAGCAGGTCGAGATAGCGCCTGCGGTAGCGGGTCTCCGCGTCGACGAGCCCGTGGTAGGTGTCCGGGAGCGGCCGGGCGGTCTTGGCCAGGAGGACGAGCTCGTCGACGGCGAGCGACGGTTCGCCGCGCTTCGTCTTCGTCGCCTTGCCCACGGCGCCGACGATGTCGCCGAGGTCGAGGTCGACCGGCCCGGCACGGTCCGCCGAGCAGAGCAGCTGGATCTGCCCCGAGCGGTCGACGAGGTCGAGGAACACGAGCTTCCCGTGCCCACGGCGGCCGAGCACCCGGCCGGCGAGCCGGCGGGCCTCCTCCCCCTCCTGGGTAGGCTCGAGCGCGTCCGCCTCGGCCCGGACGGCGGCTACCGTGTCCCGGTCGGGAAAGCGCCTGGGCAGGCTCGTCGTGGCCTCGCTCATGTCCGCGCCGAGTCTAGAGCGTCCCCCGGCCCCGACCTGCCGGCCTCCCTTGGTGGAATCCGCCTGAACATCGACGGCGAGCCCTCGGGGGCTACGCCGCCTTGATGTCCATGATCTTGTACTTCAGGGAGCCGCGCGGGGCGGCGACCTCGACGGTCTCGCCCTTCTTGCGGCCGATAATCGCCCGGCCGACCGGCGACTCGTTCGAGAGCTTGTTCTCGGTGGGGTTCGCCTCGGCCGACCCGACGATCGCGTACTCGATCGTCTCCTTCGCGTCGACGTCGCGAAGCCGCACGATCGTGCCGACGCTGACGACGTCCGTCGTGATCTCCTTCTTCTCGATCACGCGCGCGCTCTTCAGCCGCTCCTCGAGCGTGGCGATGCGATGCTCCAGCATCGCCTGCTCGTTCTTGGCGTCGTCGTACTCCGAGTTCTCGGCGATGTCGCCGAACTCGCGCGCCTGCTTGATGCGCTCCGCCACCTCGCGACGCTTGACCGTCGAGAGGAGATCGATCTCTGCCTTCAGCTTCTTATGACCCTGAGGAGTGAGAATCACTTCCTTCACGCCGAACCCTCCATAGGCCCCAACAACAGGGAAATGCGGCGCTACCTTGCGCCGCCGTGGGCGGCATTGTAGCCGCTCCGTCAAGCCTGAAACGTTCGCGTCAGGGCTACGATTCCCTGTCAGATGAGCGTCGATATCCAGTCCTCCTGGCGCATCGGGCCGGTGGAGATCCCGTCTCGGATCGTGCTCGCCCCCATGGCGGGTGTCAGCGTGCAGGCATTTCGTCGTCAAGGCCGCCGTTTCGGAGCCGGGTTGGTCTGCTCCGAGATGGTCAGCTGCGCCGGCCTGAGCCACGGTAACGAGCGCACGCTCGGCTACCTGCGGATCGGCCGTGACGAGACGCCGCTCGCCGTGCAGATCTTCGGCTCGGAGCCGCAGGTGATGGCGGAGGCGGCGCGGATGGTCGAGGACGCCGGCGCGGACATGGTCGACATCAACTTCGGCTGCCCCGTCCGCAAGGTGACGAAGACGGGCGCCGGCGCCACCTTGCTGGAGGAGCCCGACCGTGCCTGCCGGATCGTCGGGGCGGTCGCGGCGGCCGTGGACGTTCCCGTGACCGTGAAGATGCGCCGCGGCCTGAGCGACGGGTCCCGCGCGGCGCTCGCCGTCGGCCCGCAACTCGTGGAGGCGGGCGCCGCGGCGCTCACGCTCCACCCGCGCTCGGCGAAGCAGATGTACACGGGCACCGCCGACCATTCGCTGACGACCGAGCTCGTGCGGCTGGTGGGCGTCCCGGTGATCGCCTCGGGAGACGTCACCTCTCGCGACGCGAGCGCAGGAGCTGCTCGACGAGACGGGCTGCGCCGCAGTCATGGTGGGCCGGGCCGCCCAGGGAAACCCGTGGGCCGTCGGCGAGATCGCGGGTGCGAACGACCGGGAGCCCTCGCGCGAGGAGGTCGTCGCCGAGCTCGTGCTCTTCATGCGCGCGACCGCGCACGAGCTGGGCCCCGATCGCGCGACAGGCTTCCTCAAGAAGTTCTACGGCTGGTATCTCGGCCGCGGTCGCTTTCCGAAGCCGTTCAAGCAGGAGCTCGTGCAGCTCGCGACCCTCGCCGAGGTAGAGGAGCGCCTGTTTGCGGCGGCCCCCGGCGCCGTGAACGCACTCGCTCGCCTCGAAGGCGAGGTGCCCGCCGAGGACGACGTGCTCCTCGACCTCCCGATCTCGATCTACGGCGGCGGATAGAGGCACCCGCCACATCGCTATAACTCCAATATGGCCGTTGCGACAGGTGAACGGCGAATCGTCTCCGTGCTCGTGGCCGACGTCGTCGGCTCGACGGCGATCGGGGCCAAGCTCGGTCCCGAGCGCTCGAAGTTCCTGATCGACGAGGTCATGCGGATCATGACCGAGCAGGTCCGCCGCTTCGACGGCACGGTTGCGCAGCTCGTCGGAGACGAGATGCTGGCGCTCTTCGGCGTCCCGGTCGCGCACGAGGACGATGCCGAGCGCGCGCTCAGGGCCGCCCTCGCCATCCAGCGCGCCCTGGCGCAGTACGCCCACGACGTCGAGGCCGCCTACGGCGTCGAGCTCGCCGTCCGGATCGGCGTCAACACGGGCCCGGTCGTGGTCGGGCTCCAAGGCGACGGCGACGACGGCTACGACCCCTTCAACGCCCTCGGGGACACGGTCAACGTCGCCTCCCGCCTGCAGGAGATCGCCGGCCAGGGTGGCGTCATCATCGGCCCGACGACCAAGCGCCAGGTCGAGACCGGCTTCGAGCTCGAGGAGATGGGCTCGCAGGACCTGCGTGGCGTCGAGGGGCCGCTCGACACGTTCCGCGTCACTCGCGTGCTCGAGTCCGAGCCCGTCCCGCCCAGCCTGCCTCTCGTCGGCCGCGACTTCGAGCTCACCGTGCTCGAGCGGACGATGGACGCCCTCGTCGAGGGCCGCGGCGCGATCGTCTCGATCATGGGCGAGCCGGGCATCGGCAAGAGCCGGCTCGTCTGGGAGGTGCGCGACCGCTACCGCGACCGCGCCCGGTTCATCGAGGCACGCGGCGTCTCCTACGCCCAGACCTTCCCCTACTGGCCGATCCGCGACCTCCTGCGCGAGTGGCTCTGCGTCGGCGCGACCACGCCCGAGGCGCGGGTCCGGCTGGAGCTGAAGGCCGAGCTGGCGCACCTGCTCGGCCGCGAGGAGGCCGAGGACGCTTATCCGTTCCTCGCCAGCCTGGTCGGCCTGACGCTGGAGCCCGAGGCGCAGGCGTCCATCCGCGAGCTCAACCGCGAGAGCATCCAGTCGCGGACGTTCGAGGTCTTCTACGAGCTCGTGTGCAAGCTCGCGGAGGAACAGCCGCTCTGCCTCGTCTTCGAGGATCTCCACTGGGCCGACGAGTCCACCCTGGAGCTGATCGAGACGCTGCTCGGGATCACGGACCAGGAGCCCGTGGCGCTCTTCTTCATCTACCGCCCCGAGAGCGAGCACGGCTCCTGGCGGCTCGGCGAGCGGGCCCGCCAGCGCTACCCGCACCGCTACCGCGAGATCGAGGTGCGCCCCCTCCCCGCAGACTCGTCGCGCGTCCTCGTCTCCCACGCGGCCGACGGGGCGATCCCGGAGTCGGTCGCCGAGCATCTCGCTGAGCGCTCCGGCGGCAATCCCTTCTTCCTCGAGGAAGCCTTCCGCGACCTGATCGAGCGGGGCGCACTCAAGCGCCGGAACGGCGGCTGGGAGCTCGCCGTCGGCATGGACGAGCTGGCGATCCCCGCGGCCGTGCAGGGGACGCTCCAGGCGCGCCTCGACCGGCTCGACCCTCAGACCCGCGAGGTGCTCTCGCTGGCGGCGGTCATCGGCCGCACGTTCGGCCTGCCGCTGCTGGAGCGGCTGTGCCCCAGGGACGAGCTGACGCAGGCGCTGACGGAGCTGCAGCGGCTCGACCTGATCGTCGAGAAGCGCCGCCGCCCGAACCCCGAGTACCGCTTCCGCCACGGCCTCGTCCAGGAGGTCGCCTACGCGAGCCTCGTCGACACGACGCGGCGGAAGCTGCACAAGCGCGTCGGCGAGGCGCTCGAGGACATCTACCGCGAATCGCCCGAGGAGGCCTACGGGCTGTTGGCGCGCCATTTCACGGAGGCGGACGAGCCGGACAAGGCGGTCGACTACCTGCTGAAGGCGGGCGACGCCGCCCGCGCCGTCTACGCCGACAAGGAGGCGCTCGAGCACTACGCTCGCGCCCGCGTCTTCCTCGCGCGCGTCGGCGACGAGCGCCGCGCCCGCGACACGCTCTTCAAGATGGCCCTCGCCTACCACGTCGCCTTCGACTTCGAGAAGGCCGAGGAGATGTACGACGAGGCGTTCAGCTGCCGCGTCGGCGAGGACCCGAAGCTGCCGACGACCGAGCGGCTCGAGACGGCGTCCGGGAGCCCCGGCGAGCTTGCCCCGGGAGACGTGTACTCGACCGAGGCGGGCTACTTTGCCGAGCTGCTCTTCCGCGGCCTCCTGATGGTCGACTCCGAGCTGAATGTCGTGCCCGCGATGGCCGACAACTTCCGCGTCTCCTCGGACGGCCTCACCTACCTCTTCCGGATCAAGGAGGACGCGCGCTGGAGCGACGGCGTGCCGCTCACAGCCGAGGACTACGCGTACGCCTGGCGGCGGATGCGCGAGACGCAGACGCGCACCGCGTTCCTGATGGAGGACGTCGAGGCGGCGGAGGCGCTGGACGACCGCACGCTCGAGGTGCGGCTCCGCGAGCCCCGCAGCTACTTCCCGTACGTCCTCTGCTCCGCCTGGGCCTTCCCCTGGCCGCGCCACCTGTGCGAGACGCTCGGGGACGACTGGGCGAAGCCGGAGCACATCGTCGGCAACGGCCCCTTCATGCTCGGCGAGATCGACGACGAGCACGCGGTGCTGCACGCCAACCCGCACTGGACCGGCGCGCGTGGGAACGTCAAGGAGATCAACTTCTCCTTCTACTCGAAGGGCGCGAAGATGCTGGAGGGCTGGCGCGAGGGCCGCTTCGACCTCCTCCACGTCTGGGACCCGATCTACGAGGACGAGCCGAACACGATCAGCGACGTGGTCTCCGAGCTCGGGCTCCAGTACGTCGGCTTCTGCGCCGACCGGCCGCCGTTCTCGCACGAGCTCGTGCGCAGGGCCTTCTGCCACGCCGTCGACCGGGAGCTGCTCGTCTCGCAGTACCCGCGCGCCGGCCTCTACCGCGCGGCGTCGCGCGGCGGCGCGATCCCGCCCGCGATGCCGGCGCACTCGCACCGCGTCGGGCTCGAGTACGACCTCGAGAAGGCGCGGGCGCTCCTGGACGAGGCGGGCTACCCGGGCGGCAAGGGCCTCCCCGAGATCACGATGATCGTCCCACACTGGCTCCAACCCCTCGAGCCGCTGGTCGAGCTGTGGACGCCGATCGGCGTCAAGGTCAACCTCGTCCCGAGGAAGGCGCACGTCGATTGGGACGTCCTGGGCGACGCGCACATGTGGTGGAGCGGCTGGACGGCCGATTACCCCGATCCCGACGGTTTCTTCCGCGGCCTGCTGACGCTCGGCCAGTGGCCGTTCTACCGCGACGACGACATCCTCGAGCTCCTGGAGCGCGGCCGCTCGCTCCGCGACCAGGGCGAGCGGATGCGCGTCTACCACGAGGTCGACCACCTGTGGGTGGGCGAGCACGCGGCGATCCTGCCCATTGCCTACCCGCGCTCGAGCCTGCTGCGCCGGCCGTGGGTCGAGGGCCTCTGGGCGAGCCCGCTCTCGCGGGCGCACCTGGACACGGTCGTGATCGGGGAGCGGACGACGGGCAAGGCCGAGCCTGCCGCCGCCGTCCCGGTCCCGGACGAGGCGTAGGCCCCAGACGGTCGCGGCGGGCGCACGCCGGCCTGGCGCCGGGCGTACTGTCTAGTCCCCTTGACAGCATCTGTGCTGTCTACTACGCTAGACACCATGACGCCCTTGGATCCCGCCGCTCTCGGCGAAGCGCGCGACTCGCGCGATCGCATGCTGGAAGCTCAGCACGCGCTCGAGAGCGCCCGAGCCGACTACGGCTACGCGATCCGGCGCCTCCATGCCGAAGGCGGCTCGCTGCGCGAGATCGCCGAGAGCCTCGGCCTCAGCCACCAGCGCGTCCACCAGATCGTCGAGGGCGACGAGGGCGGCCGGCACGCCCGCCGGGACGCGCGCCGACACTTCGACTGGCCGTTCACCCGCTTCACGCGCCGCGCGCGACAGGTGATCGTGCTGGCACAGGAGGAGGCCCGCACGCTCGGGCATTCCCGCGCCGGCTCGGAGCACCTGCTGCTCGGCCTGGCGCGGGCAGAGGACGAGGCCACGGCCGCCGTGCTCGCCGAGGCCGGGCTGACCGCGGAGCCCATCCGCGAGCGCGTCGCTGCACTGGAGCCGTCAGGCCCATCCCGACGTCGGCACGGCTTCACGCGAGCCGCCAAGCGCGCCCTCGAGGGGAGCGTCCGGGAGGCGCAGGCGCTCGGCGACAACTACATCGGCGCCGAGCACATCCTCCTCGGCCTCCTGTCCGATGAGCGCGCCGGCGCCGTCGCCATCGTCCGCGAGCTCGGAGCGGACCCCGAGGCGCTCAGCACCGCCGTGCGGACGCGCAGCTAGCCGTTCCGGTCCCAGACGAGGCGCAGGCCTTCGAGCGTCAGGAGCGGATCGACCGTGTCGATCGTCTCCGCGTGCGGCGCGATCAGCTCGGCGAGCCCTCCCGTGGCGACGACGGGCGCCGTCTCGCCGATCTCACCGCGGATCCGCCCGACGATGCCGTCCACCTGGCCGGCAAAGCCGTAGACCATTCCCGACTGCAGGCCCGCGACAGTCGTCTTCCCGATCACCGACGGCGGCGCCGAGAAGTCGACCTTGACCAGGCGGGCGGCCCGGGCGAACAGCGCCTCCATCGAGACCTCGATCCCGGGAGCGAGGACACCGCCGACGTACTCGCCGGCGGCGGAGACGATGTCGAAGTTCGTGGACGTCCCGAAGTCGACGACGATGCAGGGCGCCCCGTAGCGCTCGCGCGCCGCGACGGCGTTGGCGATCCGGTCGGGGCCGACCTCGCGCGGATCGTCGTAGACGATGGGGATGCCGGTCCGCGTCCCGGGCCCGAGCACGAGCAGCGGCGCCTCCGCATAGTCGCGCGCGAATTCCTCGTAGGCGCGGACGAGAGGCGGCACGGTGGACGACAGGCAGACGCCGGCGACCTCCTCGTAGCCGAAGTCGCGCAGCTCGAGCAGCCGCCCGACGAGCACGCCCAGCTCGTCGCCCGTGCGCTCGGCCTCCGTGGCCACGCGCCAGTGCTCGGCCAGCCGGTCGCCGTCGTAGAGCCCCAGGACCGTCTGGGTGTTGCCGACGTCGACGGCCAGCAGCATGGGCCTACGGTGCTAGAGCGACTCTTCCTCGCCGCCGAGGGTCTCGCCGAGCTTCTCCGCGAGCGCCTCGGGGGTGAGCGCCGGGCCGTCGCCCTCGCCACGCAGCTCCTCGATCGTCACGTCGCTCGACGTGTAGACCTCGGCGCGCGGGATGATCCGGGTCGGGCGGTTCTTGTCCCAGACCCAGACGTCCTCCATGGTCAGGTGGAAGAACGGGTAGGTCGTCTGCGGCAGCACCTTCAGCTCGTGCCGGTTGCACAGGTACGTGGAGTCCTGCGTGACGATGCAGTACCGGAAGAGGCCGAAGACGGCCGAGTATTCCTTCTTCAGTCGTAGCTCGAGCTCTGCCTCGTACTCGTCGAGCTCGTCGAGGTTGGACATGGACATCATTGTAACTGCGACCCGAGCAGGTCCCGCACCGCGCGCCCGTCGGGCAGCGAGAGGTCGGGATCCAGCTCGTGGAGCGGCTCCAGGACGAAGCGGCGCTCGGCCAGACGGGGATGCGGAACGGTCAGGCCCGGCTCGTCGACCACCTCCGCCCCGTAGAGGAGCAGGTCGAGGTCGATCGCGCGCGGGCCGAAGCGGGGGCCCTTGCCTCGGACCCGTCCGAGGGCGAGCTCGACGGCGAGCAGGCGCTGGAGCAGCTCCTGGGGCGAGAGCTCGGTCTCGACCGCGACGGCGCCGTTCAGGAACGCGGGCTGGTCGACGTAGCCGACCGGCTCGGTCTCGCGGAGGGACGAGACCGCGACCACGTCGATTCCCGGCTGCGTCCCCAGAAGCGCGACCGCGCTGCGGATCGTCCCTTCGCGGTCGCCGAGGTTGGCGCCGAGCCCGACGTACGCCCTCACCGACTGTTGCGCTCGACGGTGGCCGAGGTGTGCTCGACCAGCGCCTCGAGTTGCACCTCGGGCTTCCGTACGCGCACGCGGACCCGCGAGACCGGGAAGTGGTCGACGAGGTCGTCGGCGACCGCTGCGGCGAGCGCCTCGATCAGATTGAATCGGCGACCGTCGCTGATCTCGCGGATGCGGGCCACGACCTCGGTGTAGTCGACCGTGTCCCCGAGCTGGTCCGTGCGCGCGCCCGCGTCGTGCGCCACGAGGGTGACGTCGAAGACGAAGCGCTGACCGACGCGCTGCTCCTCCTCGAGGGCGCCGTGGTACCCCTGGAGCTCGAGGCCCGCGACCTCGATCACGACCTCGCTCACTGCACCACCGCGCGGGCGGCTTCGAGCGCCTCGACATGGGCACGGACGTCGTGGACGCGCAGGAACGATGCACCGCGCTCGAAGGCGAGCACGGCGACCGCCACCCCCGCAGAGACCGACCCGGTGACCGCATCCGGATCGCCGAGCAGCCGCCCGAGGAAGCGCTTGCGCGACGCGCCGACGAGCACGGGCCGGCCGATGGCCACCAACTCGTCGAGCCTGCCGAGCAGCTCGACGTTGTGCTCCACGGTCTTGCCGAAGCCGATCCCGGGATCGAGGCAGATCCGCTCCTCGGGAATCCCGGCCTGGACCGCCACCGCCAGCCGCTCCTCGAGGAACGCCTTCACGTCGGAGACGACATCGTCGTAGCGCGGGTCGTCCTGCATCGTCCGCGGCTCGCCGAGCATGTGCATGAGGCAGAGGTAGGCACCGGCGTCCGCGACGACCCCGCCGAGCTCCGGGTCGCCGCGGAGCGCGGTCACGTCGTTGACCATGACGGCACCAAGCTCGAGCGCGCGGCGCGCGACCGCCGCCTTGGAGGTGTCGACGGAGACCGGGCACCCCTGGAGGTGCTCCAGGACGGGCTCGATCCGGCTCAGCTCCACCTCGGCTGTGACTCCCTCGGAGCCCGGGCGCGTCGATTCGCCGCCGACGTCCACCATCGCCGCGCCCTCGTCGAGGTACCCGAGCGCGAGCGCGATCGCAGCCTCGGGCCGCAGGTAGTGGCCGCCGTCGGAGAAGGAGTCGGGCGTGACGTTCACGACCCCGAGCACCGCCGGGCGGGGAAATGCCTGCTCCAGCGAGGGTCTCACGTGGCAACCGTATCCTACGGGCTTCGTGATCGACCTCCATTCCCACATCCTCCCCGGGCTCGACGACGGGTCCCGGACGGTCGAGGATGCACGCGCCCTCGCCCGCCGAGCCGCCGAGGACGGCGTCACGGCGATCGCGGCCACGCCGCACGTCCGCAACGACTACCCCACCAGGCCCGAGGAGATGGAGCGCGGAGTCGCACGCCTCCGCGAGGACTTCCTCGAGCAGCGGATCGACCTGGAGGTCCTGCCCGGCGGGGAGATAGACCTCGGCATGCTCGGCTCGCTCGAGGACGACGACCTGCGCCGCTTCTCGCTCGCGCGGTCGGAGCGTTACCTGCTGCTCGAGTTCCCCTATTCCGGCTGGCCCGCGGGCCTCGAGGAGACCGTCTACGGGCTCGGCCTCCGCGGCTTCCAGGCCGTGCTCGCCCACCCGGAGCGGAACCGCGCCGTGCAGGCGGACCCCGGCAGGCTCACGGAGGCGGTGCGGTTGGGCGCGCTCGTCCAGCTGACCGCGGCGTCGCTCGACGGGCGCATCGGCCGCTCCTCCCAGAAGGCGGCCGAGCGACTGCTGGGAAGCGGCCTCGCCCACGTCCTCGCGAGCGACGCCCACACCCCGGACGTGCGGGAAGCCGGCCTCGCGGCCGCCGCCGAGGCGGTCGGCGACGACCGGCTCGCAGTCTTCCTCACCGCCGAGGCTCCGACCGCGATCGTGGCGGGCGAGGCCGTCCCGGACCCGCCGCGCAAAGCGCGCCGGCGACGCTACCTCATCTTCTAGAGCTGCAATGGGCCTCGGGATGCCGGACAGGGACAGGGAGACCGTGCTCCCGACCTGGAGGAAGCCGATGACCGAAGCCGGACCGCGAGAGGCGCGCTTCAACCGCCTCTACGAGCTCCATCTCGACGCCGTCCGCGCGTACGCGCGGCGGCGCGCCCCGGCGCTGGCCGACGAGATCGCCGCCGAGACGTTCCTCGTCGCCTGGCGGCGGCTCGACGAGGTCCCCGAGGACGCCTTGCCGTGGCTGCTCGGCGTGGCGCGGAACGTCCGCGCCAACCTACGCCGAGGCGACCGGCGGCGCGACGCTCTCGTGGAGCGGCTCGGGCCAGAGGCGGCCCCGAGCGGCGACATCGCCGTTCCACTGGCAGAGCGCGACGCGCTCCGGGCCGCGCTGGCAGGGCTCTCGGAGACCGACCGCGAGATCCTGCTCCTGGCCGCCTGGGACGACCTGAGCCGCGACGAGATCGCCCGTGCGCTCGGCTGCACCCGGGCGAACGTCGCGGTGCGGCTCTTCCGGGCGCGTCGGCGGCTGGAGGCCGCCCTGGAAGCCGGGGAGCACGACCTTTCCGCCCACATCTCCGGAGGTGTCTTCGATGCCCGCTCCTGACACGCTCGAGCTCCTGCGCCGGCTCGACCCGGCGGCCGATCTCGCCCCGGCCGAGCCCGATGCTCGGGAGCGCCTACGCCGCTCGATCGTCGCGACCCCTGCGCGGCAGGAGCCTCGCAGGACGCCGCGGAGCCGCGGGCGGGTCGTCCTGATCGTGGCCGTCCTCGCGCTCGTGCTCGCCGCGGCCGGCTGGGGACTGCGCGGGTCGTTCCTCAACGACGCCCAGACGGCGCGCGGCGAGTTCGACGAGGCCGCCGCCATGTTGCGGCTTCCGCCCGGCGCCACCTGGAGCGATCCACACCTCGACGACGGCTTCTACGGGGAAGGCGCGGGGCTGATGTTCGCCCAGAGCCAGGCGACGTGTGCGTGGTTCGAGTACTGGAACGAGGGCGACGCAGCCCAGCGCGTCGAGGCGGTCACCGGCTTCGAGCGCATCCGGGCGACCATGATGCCCCGTCGTCCCGGCGCATGGGAGGACGAGCCCGGCTACTCCGCCGACCTCCTCCGCTTCTACGACGGGTTCATCGCCGACATGAAGCGCGGCGAGCCCAAGGGCATTCGCCAGTACCTGCTCGCAAACTGCTGAGCCGAGCTCGTGACCGGGGTGGGCCTTCGGGCCCGCCCCCGCGCGAGGCTAGTTCGCGCCCTCGGGCTCGGGCGGAGGCTGCATCGTCGCGCCCGGGAGCGGGAAGGGGCGCGGCTTGGGCTCGGCGCGCGGCTTCTTCTCCGGCTCGCCCTCGGCCGGTGCCTCCTTCTCGGCCTCTGGGAAGACGGTGTCGGCCGACTCGCCGGCCAGCAGGCGCTCGAACTGGTCCTTGTCGATCGTCTCGCGCTCGATCAGGAGCTCCGAGAGCTGATGGAGCTGCTCCATGTGCTCGGCGAGGACCTTGCGGGCCCGGTCGTGCGCCTCCTCGATCACGCGGCGGATCTCGTCGTCGATCTCGCGCGCGATCTCCTCGGAGTAGTCCGGCTCGGAGCCCATGTCGCGGCCGAGGAACGGCATGTCGTGGTTTCGGCCGAGCATCCTCGGGCCGAGCTTCTCGCTCATGCCGTAGCGCATGACCATGTGCTTGGCAGTCGCGGTCACCTTCTCGATGTCGTTCGCGGCGCCGGTCGTGACCTCGTGGAAGACGAGCTCCTCCGCGGCGCGGCCGCCCAGGGTCATGGCCAGCTGGTCCATGAGCGCGGCCTTCGTCGTCAGGAACTTGTCCTCGGCCGGGAGGGAGATCGTGTAGCCGAGGGCCTGGCCTCGGCTGATGATCGAGATCTTGTGCACGGCGTCGCAGTTGGGCAGGTGGTGCCCGACGAGGGCATGGCCCATCTCGTGGTAGGCGGTCACCTTGCGCTCGTGCTCGGAGAGAAGGCGGGTCTTCTTCTCCGGCCCCGCGATCACGCGCATGATTCCTTCCTCGAGCTCGAGCTCGCCGATCGTCTTCCTCCCGTGGCGCGCAGCGAGGAGCGCGGCCTCGTTGACGAGGTTCGCGAGGTCGGCGCCGGTGAACCCGGGCGTTCCCGCGGCGAGCGTGTCGAGGTCGACGGAGTTGTCGATCGGCTTCCCCTTCGTGTGCACCTCGAGGATCTTGCGGCGGCCGTTGCGGTCGGGCCGGTCGACGACGATCTGCCGGTCGAAGCGGCCCGGGCGCAGGAGGGCCGGGTCGAGGATGTCGGGGCGGTTCGTGGCGGCGATGAGAATGATGTTGTCCTTCATCTCGAAGCCGTCCATCTCGACGAGCAGCTGGTTCAGCGTCTGCTCGCGCTCGTCGTGGCCGCCGCCGAGGCCGGCGCCGCGATGGCGGCCGACGGCGTCGATCTCGTCCATGAAGATGATGCAGGGGCTGGCCTGCTTGGCCTGCTCGAAGAGGTCGCGCACGCGCGAGGCGCCGACGCCGACGAACATCTCGACGAAGTCGGAGCCGGAGATGGAGAAGAACGGCACGCCGGCCTCGCCGGCGACCGAGCGCGCGAGCAGCGTCTTCCCTGTGCCGGGCGGCCCGTAGAGGAGGACCCCCTTGGGAATGCGCGCGCCAAGAGCCTGGAACTTCTTCGGGTTCTCGAGGAACTCCTTGATCTCGTGCAGCTCCTCGACCGCCTCGTCGACGCCGGCCACGTCCTTGAAGGTGATCTTCGGCGAGTCGGGCGCCATGCGCTTGGCGCGGCTCTTGCCGAAGCTCATCACCTTCGAGCCGCCGCCCTGCACCTGGTTCATGAGGAAGATCCAGAACCCGAAGAAGAGGACGAACGGCAGCAGGTACGTGAGGATCGACCACCAGGCCGAGTCGCCCGTGCCCTTCGAGTCGAAACCGACCCCCTTCTCCTGGAGCAGGTTCTGGAACTCGATCTGCGACTGGTCGCTCGGGTAGTTGACCTTGTACTTGTCGCCGCCGTAGATCGCCTCGATCGAGCGACCCTTCGGGTTGAAGACGACATCCGAGACCTTCTCGGGGTTGTCCTCGACGTTCTGGATCAGCTGGCTGTATGTCATCTTCTTCTGCTCGTCGGACCGAGGCAGGAGGGTCTGCGACGCCAGATAGACGAGCAGAACGATGACGATTAGTGGGAAGAGTGCGCTGCGGAAAAAACGGCTCAACGAAAGGACCTCAGGGCTGGATGAAGCGTAGCAGTCTCCTATTCGGCTACAGAGAGCCGACGGATGAGGATTTCGTTACGCGATCTCCTCTGCCTGCACGGCAAGCTCGTCTCGGAGAACGCCGACAAATGGAAGATTTCGGTACCGCTCGGCGAAGTCGAGCCCGTATCCGATCACGAACTTGTTCGGGATCTCGAAGCCCGTGTAGCGGGTATGGATGTCGATCTCGCGCCGGGACGGCTTGGTCAGGAGGGCGCAGATCTCGAGCGAGGCGGGCTCACGGGCCTCGAGGTTCCGCAGCAGGTAGGAGAGCGTGAGGCCGGAGTCGATGATGTCCTCGACCACGAGGACGTTCCGTCCCTCGATCGAGACGTCGAGGTCCTTGAGGATCCGGACGACGCCCGAGGAGTCGACGCCGGCGCCGTAGCTCGAGATGGCCATGAAGTCAACCTCGCAAGGGATGTCGATCTGGCGCATCAGGTCGGCCATGAAGAAGACGGCCCCCTTGAGCACGCCGATCAGGAGCAGGTCGCGCCCGCGGTAGTCGTCGCTGATCTCGGCGCCGAGCTCGCCGATGCGGCTCTGGAGCGTGTCCTCGTCGATGAGGGTGTCCGAGACGGCCGCGGTGAGCTCGTTCACGGAGCTCACTCCCGCTCCCCGCTGACCGCGCCCTCGTAGCCGGGCGCGCTCGTGATCCCGGGGACGGCGACGACCTCGTCGCCCCGGACGACGAGCGGCCACGCTTCGCGCTCCGAGCGCGGGACCTTGGCGTCGACGAAGACGTCCTGCACCTTCTTGCCGTGGCCCGCGAGGCGATCGCCGGGGCGCCAGCCGCGCACGTGCAGGCCCGGGCGGGTCGCCTCGAGCGTCCACCGGCCCCAGCGGACCCGGCCTTCGAGCGGCACGGGGCCGCGCTCGAGCCAGACACTCTCGTACTCCCTCACCGCCACGCGGCCGTCGCCCAGGTCGAGACGCTTCGATCCCTCACGAGAGGCGAGCAACTCTAACAGCGCTCTCTCGGCCGGTCGCGGGAGCCGTTCGCCGTCCTCGAGAGCCGCGAGGACGTTCCGCTCGGCGGCCGGGTGCAGGCGGCGGAGCGCCGGCAGGATCTCGGCCCGGATGAGCCCGCGCGCCGTATCCGGATTCGACGAGTCGCGGCGAAACGGGAGGCCCTCCGTCTCGCAGTAGGCCTCGGTCTCCTCCCGCCAGATCGTGAGGAGGGGCCGGACGACACCGTCGTCGCGGCGCACGCGGATGCCGGTGGTCGTCCCGCTGGACACGAGCCGGAAGAGGATCGTCTCCACCTGATCCGAGGCGGTGTGCCCGGTCGCCCGCAGCGCGCCGGCGTCGACCGCGTAGCGGAGATCGCGCAGCTCGGCCTCGGTCGCCTTCTCCGCCGGAGGCGCCTCGACGACGCGGGCCCCGAGTCCGTCGGCGCAGAAGCGTGCGTCCGCCTCGGACTCCTCCCCGCGCAGCCGGTGGTTCACGTGCAGCGCCGAGGCGCCGTAGCCCAGCGCCCCGAGCGCATGCCAGAGACAGGTCGAGTCGGCGCCGCCCGAGACGAGGCACGCGACCTCGCCGCCGGGAGGGATCAGATCGTGCCGGCGGACGTGCTCTTCGATCCGCGCGCGGAGCGCGGCAGCGTCCACATGGGGAGTCTACGACCCTCTACAGGAGCGCCGCGACGTCGCAGCCGTCGCTCTGCAGCGCCGGCTGCGCGTCCGCCAGGACGTCCCCTGGCGAAGTTCGCGAGCCCGTACGCGCGGAACATGCGCTCGCCCGAATCCTTGAAGGGCCGCGCCCCAGCACGTCGCATTCACCGTCCAGGGGCGGGGTCAGGCGAAGATCAGCGACCTGTAGGTGATGGTGCGGCGCATGCCGAGCCCGTCGTAGAGCGCGATCGCCCGCTCGTTCTCGGGTCGGACGAAGAGGCAGACCGTCGGCGTCGTCTCGAGCAGGAGCCGGCAGAGGTCGGCCAGGCCGCGCTTCCCGTACCCGTGCCCGCGCAGCTCGGGCTCGACCCAGACCTGCTGCAGTTGCACGGCCTGGGGCGTCCAGGCGGAGGCCTCCGCCTTGAAGAGGATCCTTCCGTCCTCCTTCCAGAGCCAGCTCCGCCCCTCCTCGATCTGCGACCTCGTTCGCCACTCGAAGAGGGCGGGGTCGCGCGCGTACGCGTCGACGCCGACCTCCTCGCGGTACGCCTCCGCGGCCGCCCCGACAAGGACGTCGAGGTCGTGGAGCGTGGCCGCCCGCAGCCCGCTCCCGCCGCTCGACGGCGGCTCTTCGAGCACATAGACCGGCTGCCCGGGCCGGTCGTCGAGGGGCTCCGGAAAGCCGTCGCGGACCAGGTCCCACAGCTCCGTGACCGCCCGCTCCTCCCCGACGACCATGCGCGGCTCGCTGCGCGAGACCAGCTCGGCGAACTCTGCGCAGCCGGGCCCCGAGGGAACGAGGTTGGCGCCCAGGTGCAGAAGCGCGGTCAGGCGTCCGCTCTCTCGCAGGCCGGCGAAACGGCCGAGGCCGCGCCGGGCTACGTCCTCCAGGAAGACGCGCTCGACCGGATCCCCGGCGCAGAAGGCGAGGACGTGGGACAGCCGAGGGCGCTTGACCAGGCGCGCCATGCCCGGGGACGATACCCCCATGCCTATTCACGTTCGTGCAGAGCCCGGCGAGTACGCCGAGGCGTGCCTCCTTCCCGGAGACCCCCTCCGGGCGAAGTACGTGGCCGAGACCTTCCTCGAAGACGTCGTGCAGCGAAACTGGGAGCGCGGGATGCTCGGGTTCACGGGCACGTTCCGCGGCAGGCCGGTCTCCGTCCAGGCCACCGGCATGGGCTGCCCCTCCGCGGCGATCGTCATCGAGGAGCTGGCCATGCTCGGTGTCAAGCGGATGCTCCGCATCGGCACCTGCGGAGGCCTCCAGCCCGACCTGAGGCTCGGCGAGCTGATCGTCGCCATCTCCGCGGTCCCGGCCGACTCGACAGCGCTCCACATCGCCGGCGAGATCCATGCCCCCACTGCCGACTGGGGCCTCGTCCACTCGGCCGTCCATGCGGCCAAGGAGCTGGGGAAGCCGGTGCGGGTCGGTCCGATCGTCTCCAGCGACGTCTTCTACAACTCGGACGAGGGCCAGTATCAGCGCTGGTCCGACCGCGGCGTCCTCGCCGTCGAGATGGAGGCGGCGGTGCTCTTCACCCTCGGCGCGCTCCGCAAGGTGCAGGCCGGCTGCCTGCTGACCGTGAGCGACGTCGTCGTCGAGGGCGAGTTCGTGCGCATCAGCGACGAGGAGATGAAGGCGGCAGTCGACCAGATGACCGAGCTGGCGCTCGTCGTCGCCACCGACGAGCACTAGGTGCCGGACGCCGGCATCGTCTTCGTCGTCAACCCGGCCTCGGCGAACGGGTCGACGCGGCGACGCTGGCCGGAGATCGCCCGTCGCGCGGCCGATCTCGGGCTCATCGGCGAGACGCTCTTCAGCGAGCGCCCCGGCCATGCGGCCGACCTCGCCGAGCGGGCGGCCGCCGACGGCGCCGCGCTCGTCGTCGCGGTCGGCGGCGACGGCACCGTCAACGAGGCGGTCAACGGGCTCATGCGCGTCGACCCGGAGCGGCGCCCGGAGCTGGCGACGATCCCGCGCGGGACGGGCAAGGACTTCGCCCGCAGCTTCCGGATTCCGCGCAAGATCGACGAGGCGCTCGCGGTCGCGCGCGACGGCGCGACGCGGACCGTGGACGTCGGCCACGCCGGCTTCTCCGCCTGGGACGGATCGGCAGCGGAGTCCTACTTCACGAACTTCGCGGGCGCCGGCATCAGCGGCGCCGTGGCCGCGCGCGCGAACACGAGCTCGAAGGCGCTCGGGGGCAAGGCGTCATTCTTCTGGGCGACCTCGGCAGTCTTCGTGCGCTGGAAGAACTCCGAGTACGAGGTCGTGATCGACGGCGAGCAGCGCGCGGGGTTGATGCTGGAGGTAATCGCCGCGATCGGCGACCAGCTCGCCGGCGGGATGCGGCTGACGCCGGAGGCGGACCCGGCGGACGGGCTCTTCGACGTCGTCCTCATCGGAGACGCGACGAAGGTCGACTTCGTCCGTACGCTCCCCAAGATCTACCGCGGCACGTACCTGCCGCACCCGCGGGCCGAGGTCGTGCGCGGGACGCGCGTCGAGATCCGCACGGCCGTGCCGCTCCCGATCGCGCTGGACGGCGAGCAGCCCGGGACGACGCCCGCCGTCTTCGAGATCGTGCCCGGCGCGCTGCGCCTCCGCGTTCCCGCCTAGCCGGCGGCCGTTCCGCCGGCGCCGGCGCCGCCCGAGCCGCCGTCGGCCGACCCACCGGGGGGCGGGGGAGTCGGCTTCTGTGTCGGCTTCTTCGCGCGGGTGGACGGGGTCGTCCTGGGCTTCGCCGCCGTCGTCCTCGGCTTCGGCGCGGGCTTGGCCTCCGTCTCGAGCTTGGCCAGCCGCTTCTCGAGCCGCTCGATGTGCTTCCGGAGGTCCTTCAGCTCGTCCGCAGCAGCGACTCCGACCTGGCCGAGGGCACGCTTCGCACCGTCGTCGAACCTCCCCTTCGCGGACATCGCCTTGCTGAGCGCGTCGGTCATGCGCTCGTTCTTGCCGAGCTCCTCGACGAGTCGCGTGAGCGCGTCCTCACCGGCCTTGGACAGGCGGCCCAGCGGGGTGGCTTCGGTGTCCTTCTTCTTCTTCTTGGCCATGCGGCCCTCCCAAGTCGGTTCGTCGGGAGGGACGATAGCGGCAAGGTCCGCCGACTACGACTGCGGACGCCTGATCCCCGGCAGGCGGCGCACGCCGGCCAGGCGGGCGGCGAAGAAGGCGAGAAGAAGAAGCAGTGCGACGGGAGCGATCGTCGCCGCGGCCACGAGGATCCAGCCGACCACCGTGACGAAGCCGGTCGCCGCGTCGCTCCAGGCGTCGACGATGCTCCAGGGCCCGCCGTCGCCAGCGGCAGCCACCTGCGCCTGGCGCTCCCGCACCTCGAGCGAGATGGTCGCGAAGGCGACCTGGTCGTCGAGGTACTGGAGGCGGCCGCGCGCCTGCTCCAGCTCGAGCTGGACGCGGTTGAGCTCGGCCTGCACGGCCAGCGCGGCGCTGACGTTCTCGGCGTCCTCGAGGAACCCCAGCAGCTGCGCCTCGACCGCCTCGAGGTGGCGGATGCGCGCCTCGAGGTCGACCGCCTCCTGCGAGACGTCCTGGCCGGCCTCCTCGCGGCCCTCGACGCGCCCGAGCCCCGAGAGCTGGTCGATCACGCGCGCGTAGGCGCGCTCGGGGATGCGCACGACGAGCGTGCCGCGAACGAGCCGCCGTTCCGTGCCCTGCGAGGCGCTCGAGCTGACGACGAAGCCGCCCGAGCCGGTCGCGATCGTGCGCGCGTGCTGGATGGTCGAGTCGAACTCCCGCCGCGGGACCGAGAGGGAGAGCGAGGCCGTCTGAACGATTCGCGGGCCGACCGACGGCACCGAGCCGCCGCCCTGGGAAGGCTGAGAGACGGGTACGGCCTCGCCCCCGCCTTCCTCCGCAACAGCTGAATCGCCGCCCGAGACGTCGGCCGCTGCCCCCGCACCGGCCTCGTCGTCGCCTCCCGACGTGCACGCGAGGCCACCGAGGGCGAGCAGCCCGATGAACGCGATGACGATGAGCTTCCGCATCCTGCCTCCTTGGTCGCTTGCTTGGACAGGAGGAAGGCTGCGAAAGTTCCGCCTTCGATGGACGGTTACGCCTTCTCCACCGACCTGACGGTGCGCTTCAGCGAGACCGACGCCCAGGGCGTCGTGCACAACGCCGTCTACCTCGTCTGGTTCGAGATCGCGCGGGTCGCCTACCTCGCGCAGTTTCCCGGCGGCTACAGAGGCCTGGTGGAGCAGGGCGTGGACGCCACCACGATCGAGGCATCTGTCCGTTACCTGGAGGGGACGCGCTTCGACGACGAGCTACGGGTCCACGTCCGTGCGACCGATCTCCGCGGCGCGCGCTTCCGCTTCGAGTACGTGATCGAGCGGACAAGCGACCCGGCTGGGATCGTGGCCGACGGCTGGACGGCCCATGCCTGCGTCAACTCGGAGACGCTGCGGCCGACGCGGATGCCGGCCTGGCTCGCCGAGGCGATCGCCGGCGCCGAGAGTTAGCGGCGGCCGTCGCCCGGCGGCGTCGCGGGCGGGTCGTCGTCCTTCGGAGGCTTGTCCTCCTTCGGCGGAGGCGCGGGCGGCTCCGGCCGCGGCTTCGTGCCCACGCGGACCAGGCGGGCCTCGTAGCGGTAGTGCGTGTACCAGGTCTCGTGGTAGAGCACCTCGCCGCCCCGGTAGACGAACCGCTCGACCGTGATCTCGCGCGAGGGCTCGCCGGAGAACTCGACGATGCGGTCGCCCTCGAAGAGCGTCGGGTCCGGCTCGCGCTCGGTCTGCGGCGGCCCGGTCACCTTCAGCTCCCCGGCCACGCTCTCGACCCGGCGCCTCGGCCCGCCGCCGAGCAGGCGCACCACGATCCCGCTCTCGTCGTACGAGGTCTTGATCACGATCCACCGGGGCGTGTCGTTGACGAGCTTGAGGTCGACGTCCGGGTAGTTGACCGTCGCGTCGCGGCCGTCCGGGTAGCGGCTGATGTAGAGCGCGTGCGCGTGACGCTCGCCGATCTTGATCCCGGCCTCCCACGCGGCGTTGAAGACGGTCGTCGCGACCTGCGAGACGCCTCCGCCGACGCCCTCGGCGTACTTGCCGTCCATGATCACCGGCGCCGTGCGGAAGCCGCGCTCCTCGGTGCGCGGCCCGACGAACTCGTTGAACGACCACGTCTCGCCGGGCGCGATGCGGGCGCCGTCGAGGATCTCGATGGCGAGCTGGAGGTTGTTGATGCGGTCGGCAGTCCCCGCGTAGAGCGTCGAGTAGGAGGCGAGTTGCCGCTCGACCCGCAGCGTCTTGGCATCGGCCGTCGTCAGCCGCGGCTCGAACTCGGCGACGACCACCGCGGCCGTCCGGTTCGTGGGGCTCGAGGCGGCGCGAAGGAGCGCCGCCGACGTCGCGGCGACGTTGAGCTCCCGGCCCGGCCGCGACGGCACGATGCGCACGCGCCCGTCCGCGCGGACGGCGAAGTCGGCGTTGCGCGGCGGCCGCGCGAGCCCGCGCGCGATGTTGTCCAGCCGGCGCTCGGCGACGTCCTGCTTGATCTTGAGTTGTGAGGCGCCGTTCGCCGGCAGCTCCAGGAGCCGCACCATCTGCTCGGGCGTGAACGTAAAGCCCGCACCGTGGTAGGTGAGCATGACGGGCGCCGAGAGGACGACGCGCAGCTGCCGGGCCACCGGGGCGAGGGTCTCGCTCGTGACCTCGGGCGGGTCGACCGCGACCGGCAGGGGCTGCTCAGCGCGGTCGAAGCCGGCGAGCGCGGCGACCATGGCCTTCGAGGCGGCCTCGCGATCGAGCGCCATCCCCGCCTGCCCGGGCACGACCTGGGGCTCGAGCCCTTCGAGCGTGAGCGCGGCTTCCCGGGCGGACTGGTCTACCTTGGCCGCGATCCGCTCGACACGCTCGCGGAGCGCGGCGTCGAAGACGTCGGCGGTCGGCACGACCTCGGAGCCCTGGAGCCGCAGCCAGACCCGCTGGAGACCGCGGAACGGCAGCGGGGCATCGCCGCGTTCGACCGACGCCTGCGCGGCTGCGGCCCAATCGGCCTCGACGTCGAGCGCCTCCGGGAGCACCCGGAAGCGCTGCTCCCCGGCGGTGAAGACGACCGGTACGGACGCGTAGCGGGCGGCGGTGGCTTCGAGCTCTGCCTGGGCCTCGGCGGCGGTGAGTCCACCCAGCTTCACGCCCTCGACAGACACGCCCGCCGCGACGCGATCGGCCGAGCCGGCGAAGACGATCCCGGCGGCGAGCGCGAGGACGACGAGGATTCCGACGGCCGCGAGCGCGATCTTCGCCGCGGTTCGGACCAGCCGTTCGCGCCCGCTTCTACGGGCGCGTCTCTCCCTCCGGACGGGCCGGGCACCAGCCTCCGCGCGCAAGGCGTCCGAGTCTACCAACGGGCTCAAGCGGGTCTCGCGGGCTCTATGGAGGTGGGCGGAGCGTGACGCGTACCTGCGCGATGCAGATGAGCGAGCCGTCCTTCTCCGAGAGGTCGACCGCCTCGAGCGTTCCCGCCTGCTGGGCGGCGACCAAGTACGTGAAGGTCCTGTTCCAGTTGCCCCCCGACGAGGCGACGCCCACCGTGCGCGCGACCAGGCCGCTGGTCTTGCGCAGCGTCACCTGGAACATGTGCTCGAAGAGGCCGTGCTCGGTGCCGGAGGCGTTCGCCGTGCCGGCGCCGACCGTGTGGCTCCCGATCGTGAGGCAGCCGCCCTGCGGCGCCGACGTGAACACGGCGCCGGGCACCGGTGGCCGCGCCTTCCAGAGGTCGAAGACGAGCCGCTCGGGGGCGTGCAGGACGTCGTAGGCGAGGTACTTGAAGCGGCGGTCGGCGGCCGAGAGCCTGAGCACGATGCGGTTCGTCTGCTGAATGAGCCTCGCGTTCACGCCGAAGGCCGTCTTCGCCGCCGCGTTCGTGTCGATCCCGTTCTTGCTGATCTCGACGCGGGCGAGGCCGTCGAAGAACGGCCCGGGATCGGTGGCGAACACGTTCGGCTGCCGGACGACGCCACCGGAGAAGTCGATGACGACGCGGACGAAGGCCGGGTGGTCGCCGATGCGGATCCGGTTCGCGGTCAGGGCACCCTCGGCCCGCCCCGGCAGGACCGCAGCGACCACGGCGAGTGCCGCGAGCAGCGCGAGAGCCCCTTTTCTCACGCCGATGAGGAAAGCAGCTGGGGCCCGCGGATGCAAGCCGGACCCCTCGCGCCCGCACGTAGACTAGGCCCATGGATTTCGACCTCACGCCCGAGCAGCGAGAGGTGCAGGCGACCGTCCGCCAGTTCGTGGACGAGCGTGTGCTGCCGAACGCGGTCGAGAACGACATCAACCACCACCTCGACATGTCCGTGATCGAGGGCATGGCCGAGCTCGGGCTGCTGGGGATCGTCATCCCCGAGGAGTACGGCGGCGCCGGGATGGACTACGTCTGCGAGGCCCTCTCCTGCGAGGAGATCGAGCGCGGCGAGGCAGCCTTCCGGACGCTGATCTCGGTCCACGTGGGGTTGAACTCGCTCAGCCTGCTCAAGTACGCGAACGAGGAGCAGAAGCAGCGCTACCTCGCGCCCCAGGCGCGCGGCGAGAAGATCGCCTGCTTCGGCCTGACCGAGCCCGCAGCGGGCTCGGACGTCGCCGCGATGCTGACGAACGCCCGCCGCGACGGCGACCGCTACATCCTCAACGGCCAGAAGAACTGGATCTCGTACGCGTCCGTCGCCGACCACGCTCTCGTCTTCGCGAAGACCGACCCGTCCGCGAAGCACAAGGGCATCTCGGCCTTCATCGTCGAACGCGAGTGGCCCGGGGTCGCGACGCAGGACACGGAGCACAAGCTCGGCGTCTGGGCGGGCTCGACCGGCGAGCTCTTCTTCGAGAACGTCGAGGTGCCCGCCGAGAACCTCGTCGGCGAAGAAGGCCAGGGCTTCGAGATCGCGATGTACGGGCTCGACCAGGGCCGCTTCACGGTCGCCGCGGGCGCGCTGGGCGTCATTCGCGCCTGCCTCGAGCGCTCCGTCGAGTACGCCCGCGAGCGCGAGACCTTCGGCAAGCCGATCGGCAAGAACCAGTTCGTCCAGGACCTGATCGCGCAGATGGTCCTCGACTACGAGACCTCGAAGCTCCTCGTCATGCAGGCCGCCTGGCTCAAGGACAAGGGCGTCCGCAACACGCGGGAGACAAGCCTCGCCAAGTGGCACGCGACCGAGTCCGCCTTCAAGGCCGCGCACAACGCCATCCAGGTGCACGGCGCGTACGGGTACTCGGCGGAATACGGCATCGAGCGGTACTTCCGCAACGCCCGCGCCCCGATCATCTACGAGGGCACGACGCAGATCCACAAGATGATGCAGGCCGAGCACGCGCTCGGATGGCGCAACCTGAACGGGCGCGACGGCGACGTCTCCCCGATCGCATCGTGGGCACCCGCGCTGCTCGCTCGCTCGCGCTAGCCGCGGCGATCGCCGCGGCGCTGCTCGTCGTCCTCCCCGCCTCGGCCGAGCCTCCCACCGGCGGCGCATTCCAGCCCGGCGAGAGCCTCGCGGGCGTCCAGGTCGGCATGACCCAGGCGGACGTGACCGAGACCTGGGGCCTCCACCACGGCGTCTGCCGCGACTGCAAGGACACAACCTGGTACTTCAACGAGGAGCCGTTCCAGCCGCAGGGCACGGGCGTCGTCTTCGAGAAGGGCCGCGTCGTTCGGGCCTTCACCGTCTGGCAGCCCGAGGGCTGGTCGACGCCCGAGGGGCTCGAGCTCGGCGCGCCCGCCGGCGACATCGGCGCGACGTACGGTGAGCTCGCCGAGATCGACTGCGGCGACTACCTCGCCCTCGTCGACAACGCGCCGGACGCACAGAGCGCCTTCTACGTCTACGACGAGGAGGTCTGGGGCTTCGGGTTGCTCACGCGGGGCCGCTCTCCCTGCGTGTAGGGGACGGGCCCAGCTGGCGCTCGGCGTCGGCAAGGAGCGCCACGATCGGAATCACCGCCAGGATCGGGATGGCCACGGTCGGCCAGAGCGCCGCGTAGCCATTCGTCGCGTCGAGCACGGGGTCGAAGATGTCGATCGCAGCGCCGGCCACGAGCGGGCCGAGGACGAGCCCGATTCCCTTGGTCGTCGTCGCGAGCCCGGTCACGGTCCCGCGGTCGCCGTCGGGCATCAGCTTGAAGAGGAGGCCCCAGGAGAGGGTCATCACCGTCCCGCCCGCGACCGCGACCGGGGCGATGAGTCCGTAGTACCACCAGTGCCAGGTCTGCGCGAACCCGGCGGTCAGCAGGCCGAGCCCGTAGACCCAGGAAGCGCCCAGGATGACGTTGCCGAGGCCGAAGCGGTCGGCGAAGAGGCCCGACAGCGCCGCCGCGGTCACGTAGCCGGCCGCGACGACGGCGAGGACGACGGACGAGACGTAGAGGGGCTGGTCGAGGCCGTCGATGATGTAGAGGACGACGAAGGTCCGCATGCCTGCGAACGTCGCCTCCCAGGCCGTGTTCGCGATCAGGAAGCGGCGAACGTTGCGCTGGCGCCTGACGACGCGCCAGGGCGCCGCGAGGTAGGTACGGAGGCGCTCGTGCTCGCGCTCGGCGATCGGATGCTCGTGGACGAAGAGGATGGCGGCGCCGCATGCGGCGAGTACGACACCGGCGGCCAGGACGAACGGCGCCGGCTCCCAGAGCGCGAGCAGGAAGCCGCCTCCCACCAGCGCGCCCCCGAGCGCCGCCCCGCGATAGACGTGTTGGACGCCCTGTGCCCGCCCGAACACCCCGGGCTCGAGCAGGTCCGGGTAGAGCCCGCGATAGGGCGGCTCGTAGACGTAGTAGGCGAAGAAGAAGGCGAAGAGCGCGAGCGCGGTCGCGTGGAAGCTCGACATGAAGGCGACGCTCGCGAGCGCGACGGCCATCGGCGCGAGCGCGAGGATCATGAACGGCCGCCGCCGCCCGAAGGAGGTCTGGGTCGCGTCGCTGACCGGCCCGACGAGCAGCGGGACGAAGAAGGCGAACACTCCCTCGGCGGCGAGAACGAGCCCGATCAGCGTGCTCGAGTCGGTGAACTCCCCGAGGAGCGGCGGCAGGTAGGCGGCGACGGTGGTGATCGACCAGGCGAGGCCGAAGGCACCGAGGCCGAGGATCCAGATCAGGCGCCGCTGGCCGGCAGGCAGCGGCTGCGCGTCGGGGACGACGAGCGCGAGGCGGGCCCTACGAGCCATCCTCGAGGCCCAGGAGGGCAGGGAGCGCGAGGAGCGTCGGTAGCGCGTCGTCGCGCTCCGGGAAACGCCCCTCGCGGTCGATGAGGTAGGCCCGCATCCCGAGCGCCCGGGCGCCCTCGATGTCGTCCAGAAGCGAGTCGCCCACCATGACCGCGGCCGCGGCCTCGACGCCGAGCAGGTCGAGGACGGCGAGGAAGATGGTCGGGCTCGGCTTCACCTTGCCGTGGACGCCCGAGGAGATCCACGCGTCGACGCCCAGCGAGAAGTGGCGGACGAACTCGGCGAGGTCGCGGCTCGTGTTCGAGACGAGGCCGATGGCGACACCTCTCTCGCGGATGCTGGCGAGCACGGGCAGAACGTCCTCGTACAGCTCGAAGTTCGCCGAGTGCAGCCAGCCGTCGGTGATCGCGCGGGCAACCTCGCGAGCGCGCGGCCCCTCGCCGCCCATGCCGCGCACGATGTCCTCCGTGAAGCGCACCCAGATCTCCTCGTCGTGCTCGAGCTCGGGATGGTGCTGGAGGTCCTCGACCGCGGCCGCGCGGGCGGCCGCGTACCGCTCCGGGTCGAGGGTGAGCCCGTGGCGCTCGCCCGCGTCGCGATAGCCCTCCGGCCCGAGCAGCGGACCGGGCTTGGCGAGGGTGAAGTCGACGTCGAAGAGGACCGCGTCGACCGGCTGCGCCTCGCCTAGACCTCCGCCGGCCACGTGTACGCGGCGGGCTGGCGGTTGGCGAGCGCCGGGACGCTGCGGCGGATCCGCTCCAGGTGCGCGCGGTCGAGCTCGGCGGAGACGACCCCGTCCTCGTCCGGCGCCTGCGCCAGGACGACGCCCCAGGGGTCGACGATCGAGCTGCGTCCGTAGGACGCCTTGCCCTCGACGAGGCCCCACTGGTTGGCAGCGAGGACGTAGCACTGGTTCTCGACCGCGCGGGCGCGGAGGAGGAGCTCCCAGTGATCCTTGCCGGTGAAGAGCGTGAACGCCGCGGGCACGGTCAGCAGCTCGGCGCCCTCGACGGCGAGGATGCGGTACAGCTCCGGGAAGCGAAGGTCGTAGCAGACGGTCAGCCCGACCCTCCAGCCCTCGATCTCGCAGCTCTGCGGGGCGTCCCCCGGCTCCTCGGTGTCGGACTCGCGGTAGACGACGCCGCCCACCTCGACGTCGAACATGTGGATCTTCCGGTACACGGCCGCGATCTCGCCCTCGGGGTCGAAGACGACGCAGGTGTTGGAGAGCTTCTCGCGCCCCTCGCGGCGCTCAGCGATCGAGCCGCCCACGAGCGTGATCCCGTGCGTGCGGGCCCAGTGGCTCATTGCCTCGACCGTCTCGCCGCCCTCGAGCGGCTCAGCGACGTCGAGGAGGATCTCGTGGCTTCCCAGGCCGTTCCACTTCTCCGGGAGGAGGACGACGTCGGCGCCGGTCGAGGCCGCACGCGCGACCAGCGGCTCCATCCGCTCGAGGTTCTCGGATTTCGAAGGCGATGAGTTGATCTGGACGCAGGCGGCGCGCAGGCGGTCGGACATGCGGCAAAGGATAGCCTTGTGCCGTGTCTCCGAGCCCTGCCGAGATCCTCGCCAGGTCGCACACGATCGCCCTCGTGGGCGCCTCGCCGCGGCCCGGGCGGCCGAGCAACTCGGTGATGGCCTACCTTCTGCGCGAGGGCTATCGGGTCATCCCAGTGCGGCCGGTCGGCCCGCCGCAGATCCTCGGGCAACTGCGCGTCGCCTCGCTCGCCGAGATCGAGGAGCCGATCGACCTCGTCGACGTCTTCCGCCGCTCCGAGTTCTGCCCCGATGTGGCCCGGCAGGCCGTCGCAGCCGGCGCCGGCGCGCTCTGGCTCCAGCTCGGCGTCGTCTCGGGGGAGGCGAGGGAGATCGCCGAGGAAGCGGGCCTCGACTACGTCGAGAACGAGTGCACGGCGATCGTGCACGGACAGATCGCCTGAAGCACGAAGGGCCGCCGCAAACGGCCCTCCACACAGTCGGGGTGCCCGGATTCGAACCGGGGACCTCGCCGACCCGAACGGCGCGCGCTACCAGGCTGCGCTACACCCCGAACCGGCCATAGGGTATCGGGAATGGCCGCCCGCGCCGAGATCATCGCCTTCTGCGACGAGCTCCTCGACGTCGGCTCGTACCCCGACTACGGGCCGATGGGGCTCCAGGTCGTCGGGGCCGCCGAGGTCCGAAAGATCGTCTGCGGCGTATCCGCTTCCCGCGAGCTCTTCGAGCGCGCCGCCGAGGCCGGGGCGCAGCTGGTCCTCGTCCACCACGGCCTCCTCTGGGACAACGAGCCGCGCCACATCGGGCCCGTCATGCGCGAGCGGCTGCGGGCGCTCTTCGACGCCGACCTCAGCCTCGTCGCCTACCACCTCGCGCTCGACGCGCACGACGAGGTGGGCAACAACGCGCTGCTCTGCGACGAGCTCGGGGTCGAGCGCGACGGGCGCTTCGCCGACGGTATCGGCTTCGGCGGGCACCTGCGCGACCCGGTGCCCGTGAGCGACTTCGCCGAGCGCGTGCAGGAGCGGCTCGGCCGCATGCCGCTCGTCTTCTCCTACGGGCCGGAGCTCGTCGAGCGGGTGGCCGTCTGCTCGGGCGGGGCGGCACGCTACCTCGCGGACGCCGCCGCCGAGGGCTACGACTGCTTCGTCACCGGCGAGGCCGGCGAGCCCACGAAGCACGCCGCCAAGGAAGCCGGCGTGCACTTCGTCGCCGCCGGCCACTACGCGACGGAGACACTCGGCGTGCGAGCGCTCGCCGCCCGAATCGGCGAGCGCTTCGACATCGCCTGGGACTTCGTCGACCTCCCGAACCCGGTCTAGCGCTTAAGAGGCGAGCCCGCCGAGGATTTCCTCGAGCCGGTCGAGGCTCATTGTCATGCCGTCCGTCATGCCGGTTGCGAGGGCCGCGTCGCGTGCCTCCTGCGTCGGGTAGAGGACGGTGATCGAGAGCGTCGTCCTCCCGTCCTCTTCGGAGAAGACGATCGTGTTCAGCGCCTCCGGCCATTCGGGGCCCCACGACTCGGTCGAGACGAGCCGCTCCGGGGGCTCGACCTCCCGGTGCACACCGGCGATCGTCAGCTCGCTGCCGTCGTCCTTGCGCCAGGCGAACCGGTAGGCACCGCCCGGGCGCAGGTCGATCTCGCAGACTTCCATCGACCAGCCGTCCGGGCCGAGCATCCACTGCCTGAGGTGCTCGGGCTCGGTGTAGGTCTTCCAGACGAGCTCGCGGGGCGCGTCGAAGACGCGGGTGACGCCGACCTCGCGGTCGGACGGGGTCGTAAACGTCGTCTCGCCGGTCTTAGCGGTCATCGTCGTTCCTCTCCTCTCGTTGCAGGTGTCGGAGGTAGTCGTCGAGGCGGTCGTAGCTCTCGTCCCAGAAGCGGCGGAACTCCTCGGCCCACTCGGCGACCTCCTCGAGCGGCGCCGCTTCGAGCCGGCACGGGCGCCACTGGGCCTCGCGGCCTCGGGTGATGAGCCCGGCCCGCTCGAGCACCCGCAGGTGCTTCGAGATAGCCGGCCCGCTCATCGCGAACGGCGACGAAAGCTCCTTGACCGTGGCGGCGCCCTCGGCGAGGCGCGCGAGGATCGACCGGCGCGTGGGGTCGGCGAGGGCCGAAAGCGTGATGCTGAGGGTGTCGGTCGCCATGCTGAATATAACCCTTCGGTTATCTAACCGATAGGTTACATACCTGGCTGGACGCCGTCAAGCCCCCAGGGCTGCACGTTGCCGCACGCGAGCTCGGCGCGCGGGTCGTCGAGCTGCCGCTTTCAGCCGGACTCGCTGTCGGCAAGGAGCATCCCGACCCACCAGGCGCCCTCGCGGCGCACGAGCTCGAGCGAGCCGAGCCGGTCCTCTCCCTCGAAGGCCAGGTGGTAGGAGCGCCGCTCGGGGTCGTCGGGCCCGCAGGTGCCGACGCCCAGGGCCGCCGCCTCGCCCAGGCGGTCGAGCTCCGCGCGGTAGCGCGCTTCGGCGAGGATCCGGATCTCGCCCTGACCATCGGTGAAGGCATGGCCCTCCAGGAGCTTCCCCGGGGCGCAGTCGGGAAACAGCTCGGCCGGCAGTTCGTCGCAGCGGAACTCGTCCGAGTAGCTCAACTCCACCAGCCGGTCGACGTCGCCGGCCTCGAGCGCGCTGGCCGCCGCGGCCGCCCGCCCGCAGAGGGCAGCGTCGTCGACGGGGCAGGCGGCCGCACGGTACGCCTCGGTGGAGGCGTCCGATCCTCCACACCCGGCCAGAGCGAGCAGGACGAACAGCGCCGCCGAGGTCCTCACACCACTGCTACACCGGCCGACCTCCTCAGGTTTCGAGGAAGCCGGCCAGGAGCTCGGCGCACTCGCGCGGGTACTCGCCGACGACGAGATGGCCTGCGGCGGGCACGATCCGCAGCGGCGCCGGGAGCAGGCGAGCGTACGCGTAGCCGTCCTCGAGGGGCACGAGCCGGTCGCGGGCTCCCCAGACCACGAGTGCGGGGCAGCGGACGCGGTCGAGATACGTCCGCGGGTCCTCGTGTCGCAGGGCGCGCGACGCGCTGTCGATGTCCTCATGCTCGGGCTGGGCCTCGAGGAAGCCCGCCACCGCCTCGGGAGCGAGCGAGCGCGGGTCCTCGGCGCCCCAGTAGCCGAAGACGGCGGCGCGCACGTTGGGACGCCGCGCGACGACGTCGCGGACCCTGGCCACCAACCGGCCTGGGCGAACGGCGGCCACGACGTCGAGCCAGATGCCGGCCCGCCGCGTGAGCGAGACGATGCCGGCCGACGCGATCAGCGCGAGCCTCGACACGGCCTCCGGGCGCTCGGCGGCAAGGCGAAGCGCCACGACGCCGCCCATCGAGTAGCCGACGAGGGCCGCCGGCAGCATTCGCTCGTGCTCCGCCACGTGCGCGACGTGGCCGCCCAGGTCGGCGAGGCTCTCGAGGTCGGGAAGCGGGGCGGTGCCGCCGTGGCCGGGAAGGTCCGGGACGAGCACGCGGTGATGCTCGGCGAGGAGCGGCGCGAGCAGGGTGAAGTTCAGCGCCGCGCCGCCGAGCCCGTGGACGAGGACGAGCGGAGGGCCGGACCCGCCGACCCAGTAGCGCGTCCGGATGCCCCCGATCTTCGCAACGTGCGGGTCGAACCCCCGAAGGAGCGTTGCCCTACTCACCCGGAAAACCGTATTCTGTGTTCATGTTCGACGAAGGAGCACGAAGCCGTTGAGCTTCGTGGCTGCACACCCAAGCTTGCGCACCGTGCCCGCCCGTGCACTGCCGGCGGGCTTTTTTGCGCGCTGATGCAAAGGAGGCGACGACGTTGGCGAACCACCTGACGCCCGAGGAGCTGTCGAAGGAGCTGGGGATCGAGCGGGACATGGTCATTCGGGTGTGCATCGAGGAATCGATCCCGATTTACCAGGGGAAGATCGACAAGACCCTGTTCCAGGCTCACCTCGAAGCGACGGGCGTCGCCTCCACGAGCCCGGCGGCCTAACCGCGACGACCTAGCGCGAGCCTGAGGCCGCACGCTTCTTGCGCGCAGCCGGCTTCTTCGCCGGGGCCTTCTGCTTCTGAGCCTGGGCGACGCTCTCCTTGAGCGCCTCCATGAGGTCGACCACCTGCGCCGGCTTCGGCTGCTCCGGCGCCACGATCTCCTCGCCCGCCAGCTTCGCCTCGAGCATCGCCTTGAGCTCACCGCGGTACTCGTTCACGAACTCCTCGGGCTCGAACTCGCCGACGAGGCTGGCGACGAGCTGGCGCGCCATCTCGAGCTCCGGCTCGTTCACCTCGGTCTCGTCGACGGCCTGGTCGATCTCCTCGCGCGAACGAATGTCCTCGGCGTAGTAGAGCGTCTCGAGCGCGAGCGACTCTCCGAGCGGGCGGATGAGGCAAAGGTTCTCCTTGCCCCAGAGGACGAACTTCCCGATCGCGGCCACGTTCGCCTCCTGCATGGCGCGCAGGAGCAGCACGTACGGCCGCCGCTGCGCGGGGGCGTCCGCCGGCGCGAGGTAGTAGGCGCGGTCGAAGTAGATCGGGTCGACCTCGTCGAGGTCGACGAAGCGCGCGATGTCGATCGACTGCGAGCGCGCCAGCGCGACCGCTTCGAGATCCGACTCCTCGACCATGACGAACTGGCCCTTCGCGAACTCCCAGCCCTTGACGAGCTCGTCGGCCTCGACGTCGCGCTCGTGGAAGGGGCACCAGCGCTTCTGCTTGATCGGCGTGCCGCACTCGCGGTGCAACGTCCGGAAGGACACGTCTTTCCGTTGTTGCGCCACGGCCAGCCCGATCGGGATGTTGACCAGGCCGAAGTTGATGGAACCGTTCCAGATTGTGCGCATGAGAGTCAGAAAAGCCTAGCGGGACCAGCGATTTTCTCCCTGGCCGGCGGAAACCCTCCCCGCGTCAGAAGACGCGCCGGGCGCCGACCCACCGCGAGGAGTACCAGGAGTCGTGGATGCTCGAGATCTTCACGACGTCGCCCGAGTGCGGCGAGTGGACGAAGCGCCCGCTCCCGATGTAGATCCCGTCGTGGCCGAGGCCGTCGAAGAAGACGATGTCCCCGGGCCGCAGGGCTCCGCGTGAGACGGGCTTGCCGACGCGGTACTGGGCCGAGACGACGCGCGGGAGCGAGATCCCCACGCGTGAGAACACGTACATGACGAAGCCGGAGCAGTCGAAGCCGGTCGACGGCGACTCGCCGCCCCACCGGTACGGGATGCCGAGGTAGCGCTGCGCCACGGTCGCCGCCCGCGCGCCACGGCTCGACGCCTTCGGCGCCGCGGGCTGCTTCGTCTTCGTGGGCGCGGGCTGGGTCGGCTGCGCCTGTCGGCGGATGCCGAGCGCGGCGAGCGTGCGCGGCCCGACCACGCCGTCCACCTCGAGGCCGTGCTTCCGCTGGAAGGCGCGGACCGCGGCGCGGCTGACGGGGCCGTAGAGGCCGTCCGCAGCGACGCCGAGCGCCTTCTGGACGGGAACGACCCACCAGGCGCGGATGAAGCTATCGGCGTGCGCGCTGCGGCGCAGCGCTGCGCGCGTCTGCGGGCCGACGATGCCGTCGACGAGGAGACTCTCGCGCTTCTGGAAGGAGCGCACGGCGGCACGAGTCACGGGGCCGAAGATCCCGTCGGCCTCGATTCCGAGCCGCTTCTGCACCTGCCTGACCGCGAGGCCGCGGCTGCCCATCCGCAGGAGCTCGACGTGGACCTGCGTCACGCCCGACTGGCGATGGGTGCGGTGGGCGCCGCCCGGCACCGGAAGCGCAGCGGCCACGGCCGCGACGACGAGCGTCGCGCCTGCCACCCGCGCTTGCGGAAGCATCCCCGGCTCGGCGGCGAGCCGCTTCGCGCGCGCGCATGCCTGCGAGAAGTCCCAGAGCTCGGGGTCGCAGAGGTCTCGGATCGCCCCGGCCGAGACGGCAGGTCGGAGGTGCGGGCCGTCCAGGTCGGCGAGCGCCGAGGAGACGAGGCTCCGGCCTCCCTCTCCGTCGCGCCGGCGCCGCGAGCGCTCGAGCGAGCGCTCCCACAGCTCGGCCTCCCCGAGATCTCGGTGGACGCGCAGACCCAACGTTGCTGTCACGGCAACCCCTTCCCGTCGGGCAGCTGCGAGCGCTGGAACCGTCCCGGGTCAGCGCGAACTGCGGCTGCTCTGCGAAGTGCGGGAGGCTAACAGACGCCCTGGGGGCGCGCTCGCCGACCTAGAGGATGCGCCTGGCGCCGACGTAGGTGTCGGCATACCAGCCGGTCATCGACGAGATCTTGACCACGTCGCCGGTGTGCGGCGAGTGGATGAAAGAACCGCCGCCGATGTAGATGCCGACGTGGCCGAGGCCGTTGAAGAAGACGAGGTCGCCGGCCTGCAGCTCGGAGCGCGACACGGGGACGCCGACCGCGTACTGGGTCGAGACCGTGCGCGGAATCGAGACGCCGACGCGCGAGAAGACGTACATCGTGAAGCCCGAGCAGTCGAACCCGGAGGGCGACTCGCCGCCGTAGACGTACGGGGTGCCGAGGTACTGCATCGCGATCCCGACGACGCCGCCGTACTGCGAGGGCGGGGCGCCGGTGGGCGCGTCCGAGAGGGGGGCCGGATTCGCAATCTGGGCGCGGGCGGCAGCTTCGAGCCGCGCCTGGCGCTGGCGCTCCTCCGCCTGGAGCTCGGCGATCTGGTCCTTGATGGACGAGAGGAGCTGCTCGCGCTCGGCCATCTGGGACTCGATCTCGGCCTTGTGGGCCGCGCGCTCGGCGACGACCTGCTCCTGGCGACTGCGCGCATTCTCGAGCTCGGTCTCGCGCTGCTTGATCTCCTTCCGGAACCTCTGCACCTCCCGGAGGATCTGCGTGTCCTGGTCCGAGACCCGGCTGGCGGTCTCGAGCCCGTCCAGGATCTCGTCAAGGCTCGACGAGCCGAGCAGGATCTCGACGAGGTCCGGGCTGCCGTTCTTGTAGAGCTCGACCAGGCGCCCCTCCAGCGAGCCCTGCGCCGCGCCGAGGTTGGACCGCGCGATCTTCAGCCGCTGCTTGTTGACGGCTTGCTCGGCTTTGATCTTGTTCAGTTCGACCTGGGCCGTGTTGTACGACTCGACGACGAGCTCGAGATTCGCGTCGAGCTCCTGGATCTGGGCGAGTACCTGGCGGGCCTCCGCCTGCTTCGACTCGATCTGGGGGGCCGGGGTCGCAGGCCCCGCCAGCGGCAGCACCGCCAGCGCGAGGAGCATGAAGACGAGGGCGTGTCGTGTGTTTGGTCGGATGCTTACCCCCTGCCAGGGGACGATGCCGGCACAAACGCCTGGCCCGACGCCTGCACAAGTCGGGCATGGTAACAGGGTTGGTGGATGGGCCGCGAACACAAGGAGACAAGCGGAACTGCACGACACCAAGCCTGGTAGGCTGCTCCGTTCGTGGACGAGGGCTCGCGTAGATCCTGGATCCGGTTCGCGGCCACGGGGGCAATCGCTCTCACCGCACTGCTTTCCGCCACAGCGGCCCGGGCGGACGACCCGGCGACCCTGCGAAGCGAGGCCGAGCGGCTGCGCGCCGAGAACGACAGCATCGACGCGCGGTCGCAGAGCGCCCTGCTCGACCTCTACTCGCTCGAGCGGCGGCTCGCGCGCGCCGAGGCCAGGGTGGCCGACCTGCGCTCCCGCGAAGCGGCGCTCGAGCGCGACCGCGCGGCGGCCCAGCACCGGCTCCAGATCGCCCGCGCCGACGTCGCCGAGGCCGAGCGCCGCCTCGGGCTTCGGCTGAGCGATCTCTACGTCCAGGGGGAGGTCGACCCGATCGCCGTGCTGCTTGCCGCCGAGTCGCTCGACGACGCGCTCTCGGCGGTCGACGGGCTGACGCGGATGGCCGACCAGGACGGCTCGATCCTCCGCCAGCTCCGCGACGCGCGCCGCGAGCTGCGCGACTCCCTGCGGGCGTTCGGCGAGCGCCAGGCCGCCCTCGACCGGGTGCTCGGCCAGGCGGAGGCCGAGCAGGCTTCGCTCGCGGCCGCCCGCGCCGAACGGGCCGCATACGTGGCAGGGCTCGCGAGCCGCCAGGCGCTCAACGCAGCCCAGATCGACCGGCTCAGCGACCAGGCGGAGCGCGCCTCCGAGAGCACGCCGGTGGAGCCCGCTCCTGCGCCGCAGCCGGCCCCGCAGCCCACGCCGGGACCTCGCAATCCCGGCGGCTCGCCGATGACGGTCGACGTGGTCGCCTACTGCGGCGGCGTCGGCACCGCCAGCGGGTTGCCCCTCGGCTGGGGCACGGTCGCCGTCGACACGGGCATCTTCCCCTTCGGCACGAAGATGTACATCCCGGGCTACGGCGACGGCGTCGCCGCCGACCGCGGCTCGGCGATCGTCGGCAAGATCATCGACATCTGGTTCCCGACCTGCGCGCAGGCGCGCGCCTGGGGCCGGAAGACGCTGACGATCACCGTTTACTGGTAGTCCCAGGCTAGAATCGTCGGCTCGTCACCGCGAGCAAGGGAGGCAGCGACGTCAGTCGCGGACGATCGGCGCTCCGGGAAGCAGCTGGAGGAGTTGCGCGTGCTGCTGGTCGACGACCACGATCTCTTCCGGAGCGGCCTCCGGAGCCTGCTCGAGGAGCAGGGCCTCCAGGTGGTCGGCGAGGCGGACAACGGCCGCGAGGCGCTACGCCTCGTCGGCGAGCTCGCGCCCGACGTCGTGGTCATGGATCTGAAGATGCCCGGCCTGACCGGCGTCGAGACGACGCGGCAGGTGACCAGCATCGCCCCGCGGACGCGCGTCGTCGTGCTGACCATCTCCGCGGACGACGACGACGTCATGGAAGCCGTCGTGGCCGGTGCGTGCGGCTACCTGCTCAAGGACTCCTCGATCGACACCCTGATCGCGGGCATCCGCGCCGCCTCGAGCGGTGAGTCGTTGATCTCGCCGCAGATCGCCACCAAGGTCCTGCAGCAGCTGCGCGCCCAGACGGCCGACACCACGGCGGCGAAGACGATCCGCACCGAGCTCTCCGAACGCGAGCTCGAGGTCCTGCGGCTGATCGCGAACGGGAAGGACAACGCCGAGATCGCGCGCGAGCTCTTCATCAGCCCCAAGACCGTCAAGAACCACATCTCGAACATCCTCATGAAGCTGCAGATCGAGAACCGCATCCAGGCGGCCGTCTACGCCGTCCGCAGCGGCCTGGTCTGACTCGCGCATGCGTTGGCGAGGGCGGCCAGGAGGGCGCGAAGCTGCGCCAGCTCCTCGTCGACCAGCGCGAGGCGCGCCTTCAGGATCCTGGCCTCTCCCATGCGCTCGTCGCTGCCCGCGAGCTCGCGGATCCGCTGCTCGATGCGCAGGCGCTCGCCGTCGAGCCCGAGCGCCCGGGCATAGCCGTCGGTCAGCGTATGCTCGACGTCGTCCGTGGCCGTCTCGCCGTCCGCGTCGTCCCGCTCGAGCAGGCGGCGGATGCGGTCGAAGAGGATGGTGATGTCGTCGCTCATCCGGCGCACTGAACGTACTGCGCCTCCGAACAGCAGCCAAGGGCCGAACGGCCTATCCTGCGGGACGCCCGGACCTAGTGTCATGAGGAAGCAAGGGGTCATCGGAAGACGCGCCCTGGTCGTCGCGGCCGCGCTGCTCGCCGCGCTCGCGACCGGGGCCGCGCCCGCTTCCGGCCAGACGCTCGCCCAGCGGCTCGATCGCGCGCTCACGGTGCAGGGCGTCTCGCGCGCTCAGACGGGGGCGTTCGCGATCGACCTCTCCGCCGGCCGTGTCGTCTACGGCATCAACCGCTCGCGCTCGCTCGCCCCCGCCTCGAACGAGAAGCTGGGCGTGGCGCTGGCCGCGCTGGAGCGGCTGGGCGTCTCGTACCGGATCCGGACCGAGGTGCTCGGCGCCGGCTCCCGCTCGGGCTCGACGTGGCAGGGACGCCTCGTGCTCAAGGGCTACGGCGATCCGACGCTCTCGGCCGCCGACATGCGCGCGCTCGCCGCGAGCCTGCGCTCGTCGGGCATCCGCCGGGTGACGGGCCGCATCGTCGGGGACGAGAGCTACTTCGACAAACGCCGCGTGGCCGCGGGGTGGAAGCCGTCCTACTACAAGCTGGAGTCGCCTCCGCTCTCGGCGCTCGTCGTCGACCGGGCGAAGGTCGCCGGACACACGGTCGACAGCCCCGCGCTCGCAGCGGCAAGGGCGCTCCGCAAGGCGCTGATCGCGGCGGGCGTCGCGGTCGCCGGCAAGGCGGTCGTGGGCGGGGCACCGGGCGGGTCGACAGTGCTCGCCTTCGTGCGCTCGGGGCCCGTCTCGGCGATCGTCCGACGCATGAACAAGGTGAGCGACAACTTCTACGCGGAGATGCTCGTCAAGCACCTCGGCAGGAAGCTGCGCGGCGCGGGCACGACCGTCGCGGGCTGCCTCGTCGTCCGCCGCGTGCTCGAGGCGCGCAACGTCCCGCTCGCCGGCGTCCGTATCGCCGACGGCTCCGGCCTCAGCTCCTATGACCGCGCGACAGCCCGGGCAATCGGCGTCCTGCTCCTCTCGGCGTGGCGCGATCCTGCAGTGCGCCAGCCCTTCTTCGCCTCCCTGGCGATCGCGGGGGTCGACGGCACGCTCGAGGACCGGATGGAGAGCGGGCCGGCATACCGCAAGGTCCGAGGGAAGACGGGAACGACGAGCACGGCTTCGGCCCTCTCGGGCTACGCCGGCACCCGCTACGCCTTCGCGGTCATCCAGAACGGCAATCCGATCTCGTACTCGCGGGCGAGGATTGCTCAGGACCGCTTCGCGCAGGCGCTCGCCCGGAACCTCTGAGCGTGGGCAGGCGCTTCACCACGACGATCGAGGTTCAGGGGAAGACGGCGACGTTCTTCCAGGTCCCGCTCGACGTCTGCGCGGTCTTCGGCAAGGCGCGGCCGCCCGTCCGCGTGACGATCGGCAGCCACACGTACCGCAGCACCATCGCCGTCTACGGCGACCGCTACTTCCTCCCGCTCAACAAGGCGAACCGTACGGCCGCGGGCGTGGCCGCCGGCGAGACGGTCAAGGTCGAGATCGAGGCCGACGACGAGCCGCGCACCGTCGAGATGCCGGCGGAGCTGGAGGCGGCGCTCGACGGCGACGCGGTAGTCCGCGCGGCGTTCGACGCCCTCTCCTTCACGCACCGACGGGAGTACGCGGAGTGGGTGGCCGAGGCCAAGCGCGAGGAGACACGGCACCGGCGCGCGGCCAAGACAGTCGAAGGCCTGCGCGCGGGGAAGGTGCGCACCTAGCCGACGAGCTTCTCGAAGGCCGCCTCGTCGAGGATCTCGACACCGGCTTTGCGGGCCTTCTCGAGCTTCGACCCCGGGCTCTCCCCGGCGACGAGGGCAGTCGTCTTCTTCGAGACCGAATCGGTGACCTTCGCGCCCTTGGCCACGAGCGCCGCGCGCGCCTGGTCGCGCGACCAGCGCTCGAGCGTCCCCGTGATCACGTAGGCCTGCCCGGTCAGCGGGCCCTCGACCGGACGCTCGCTGGGGGCGAGCTCGAGGCGGATGCCGAGCTCCCGGAGCTCCTCGACGAGGGCGCGGTTCCGCTCGTCGGCGAACCACGTCGCGATCGACTCGGCGCGGTCGGGACCGATGCCGTCGACCTCCTCGATGTCCTCCTGCCGCGCGGCGAGCAGGCCGTCGATCGACCCGAAGTGCCGGGCGAGGTTCTGCGCCGTCACCCAGCCCACGTCGGGGATGTTGAGCCCGGCGAGGACGCGCGAGAGCGAAATGTCCTTCGACGCGGCGATCGCGTCGACCGCGTTCTGGGCCGAGATGTCCGCATAGCCGTCCAGCTCCGCCAGCTGCTCCTTCGTGAGCCGGTAGAGGTCGGGGATCGAGCGGAGGAGGCCGAGGTCCCAGAGGCGGCGGACGAACTGCTCTCCGACCCCCTCGATGTCGGCGGCGCCCATGACCCAGTTGTTCAGCGACTCGAGGCCGCGCGACGGGCAGTCGTTGTTGGGGCAGCGGTGCATGACCTCGCCCTCGGGCTTGACGATGTCCACGCCGCAGAGCGGGCACTTGGCGGGCATGCGGAAGCGCTTCGTCCCTTTCGCGTGCGGCAGCACCGGCCCGACGACCTGCGGGATCACGTCACCGGCGCGCTGGACGATGACGGAATCGCCCTCGCGGATGTCCTTACGGTTGATGTCCTCCTCGTTGTGGAGCGTTGCCTGTGAGACGGTGACGCCGCCCACCTCGACGGGCTCGAGCTGCGCCCACGGGTTGAGCGCGCCCGTGCGGCCGACGCGCACGCGGATCTTCACGAGCTTCGTCTGCGCCGTCATCGGCGCCCACTTGAACGCGCGTGCCCAGCGCGGCCGGCCGTGCAGGGCGCCGAGCCGCTGCTGCTGGTCGAGCGAGTCCGCCTTGATGACGATCCCGTCGATCTCGTAGTCGAGTTCGATGCGCCTCTTCTCCCACTCGGCGCACTCGCGCGCGACCGACTCGATCGAGTCGTGCCGCTTCGCGTGCGGGTTCGTGCGGAAGCCGCGCTCGCGCAGCCACTCGAGGATTTCCCAATGCGTCTCGAGCTCGAGCCCGTCGGCGCGACCGATCCCGTAGACCCAGATGGAGAGGTCGCGCTCGGCCGTGATCTGCGGGTTGAGCTGCCGCAGCGAGCCGGCGGCCGCGTTCCGTGGGTTCGGGGCCGTCTTCTTGCCCTCGGCGGCAAGCCGCTCGTTGAGGCGGTTGAAGGCCGAGAGCGGGAAGTAGACCTCGCCGCGCACCTCGAGGACGGGCGGCGGGGCCTGGCTGCCGCGGGGGCGCATGCGGAGCGGGATCGACTTGATCGTGCGCAGGTTGACCGTGACGTCCTCGCCGCGGGTTCCGTCGCCGCGCGTCGCCCCGCGCACGAGGACGCCGTCCTCGTAGACGAGGGAGATCGCCGAGCCGTCGATCTTCGGCTCGGTCACGTACTCGACGGGCTCGTCGGAGTCGAGCCGCTTGCGCACGTCGTCGGCCCACTTGGCGAGGGTCTCGTCGGTCGTCACCTTCTCCAGCGAGCCCATGGGCGCCAGGTGGTCGACCTTCGTGAACTTGTCCGAGGGCGGGGCGCCGACGCGCTGCGTCGGGGAGTCCGGCGTGGCGAGCTCGGGGTTCTCGTCCTCGAGGCGCTTGAGCTCGTCGAAGAGCCGGTCGAACTCGGCGTCCGGGATCTCCGGGTCGTCGAGGACGTGGTAGCGGTACAGGTGGTGGTCGACCTGCTCGCGCAAGTCGGCCACGCGCTTCTGGACGGCCTTAGAAGCCATCTTGGGATGATGCGTCCCGGCGGCAAACGGCTTCAGCCCGAGATGGCTTCTTAAAGGACATCGAGCAGCTCCTCCGGCGCCTCCACGAGCGTATCGGCCTCGAGGAGCGCCTCGACCGGGTGGATGTTCCCCCAGGCGACCGCGACCGTGAAGACCCCGGCGGCCTTGCCCGCGCCGACGTCGAAGGGCGAGTCGCCCACGAAGGCCGCCTCGGACGGCTCCACCCCGAGCAGGTCGAGCGCGGCCAGCACCGGCGCCGGGTCGGGCTTGTGCCGCTCGGTCATGTCCGACGTGACGACGGCATCGAAGTAGCGCTCGAGCGGCAAGACGGCGAAGGCGAGCTCGACCGTCTTGCGCCGCTTGGCCGTCACGATGCCGAGCCGGCGGCCCTCGTCCTTCAGGCGCGCGAGGACGTGCTCGATCCCCTCGAAGGTCTCGAGCTCGTCGTGCAGCGGCTCGTTGTGCTCGCGGTAGACGCGCACGAGCTCGTCCGCCTGTACCTCGTCGATAGCGCGCATCTGGTCGTAGATGCTCGACCCACCGACACTCGCAGCCAGTTCGGTCTCCGGGATCTCCCGCTCGAGCACCGTGCGCGTGGCGTGCTTGAAGGAGGCGAGGATGATCGCCCCGGAGTCGATCAGCGTGCCGTCGAGATCGAAGAGAACCGTGGGGTAGCGCACGCGTTGATCGTATCGACGCGCTAGTAGTGCACCCGCTCGAGATAGAGCCCCCACGCCGGCGCGGTCGCGCCCGCCTCGTCGCGCGGGCGGCCGTCGAGAAGCGGGGCTAGCGCATCCGGGTCCTGGAGCTCGAGCATCGTCCCGACGAGCGTGCGCACCATGTGCCGCAGGAAGCTGTCCGCCGTGATCGTGAATGCGAGGACATCGCCGTCGCGCGCCCAGGCCGCCTCGCGCACGACTCGTGCGAAGGAGTCGTGCTGCGTCTCCGTCGGCGTGAAGGCCCGGAAGTCGTGCTCGCCCGCGACGAGGCCCGCCGACGCGCTGAGCGCCGCCTCGTCGACGGGGCGCGGGAGCCAGAGCGAGCGGCGCAGCTCCAGGGGGGCGTGGACTGCCCGCTGCCAGACGCGGTAGCGGTACGATCGGCCGGTCGCCGAGAAGCGGGCGTTGAAGCCTTCCTGCCGCTCCTCGCTCGCGACGGCGGCGACGTCGTCGGGCAGGGCGCCGTTGAGTGCGTGGGCGGCGCGGTCGGGCGGCGGGCCGCCCTCGGCCTCGAAGCTCGCGACCTGCCCGAGCGCGTGCACGCCCGCATCAGTGCGCCCGGCGACGGCAAGCCCGCTCCAGCTCGGGTAGACGCGGTCGAGCGCGGCCCGGAGCTCGCCTTCGACCGTCCGCAGGCCCGGCTGGGCTGCCCACCCGGAGAAGTCGGTGCCGTCGTATTCGAGCGTGACCTTGACAACGACCATAGTAAGCTCTAACTTACCGTAAGTATTGACTTACGCAGACGCTCTGACAGCACTCGCCGATCCTACGCGGCGCTCCGTGTTCGAGACCCTCAGCGAGGGGCCCCGCTCCGTCGGCGACCTCGCCCGCGGGCTCCCGGTGAGCCGGCCGGCGGTCTCGCAGCACCTTCGCGTGCTCGAGCGGGCGGGGCTCGTGCGGGCGCGCCGCGACGGGACGCGGAACTTCTACAGCGTCAACGGCGATGGCCTGGCGGAGCTGCGGGACTACTTCGAGGGGTTCTGGGACGACGCGCTGGCCGCGTTCAAGGCGGCGGCGGAAAGCGATGAAGGAGGAGAAGAGGATGAGCCGGATGACGGATGAGCTGGCCGTGCGGAAGTCGGTGTTCGTCCGCTGCACGCCCGAACACGCCTTCCACGTCTACACGGAGCGGATGAGCGACTGGTACCCGATCGAGGGCCACTCGATCTTCGATGATCCGCACAGCACGGTCGTCTGGGAGGGCCGTGTCGGCGGCCGCGTGTACGAGCTCTCGTCCAAGGGCGAGAAGGGCGTCTGGGGAACGATCATCGTCTGGGACCCGCCCAACGAGCTCGCGATGACCTGGCACCCGGACCGCGGCGAGGAGACGGCGCAGGAGCTCAGCATCCGCTTCACGCCCGAGGGCGACGGGACCCGCGTCGAGGTCGTCCACTCGGGCTGGGAGCGGATCGGCCCGGACTTCCGCGAGCGGATGGCCGGCTACAACGAGGGCTGGGGCTCGGTGCTGCTCGACTTCGCCGAGGCGGCCGGGAAGGAGAGCTGAGATGCACCCGGACATCGCCAGGCAGCTCGCAGCCGAGCGGCACGCCGACTTTCGGCGCGAGCAGCCGGTCCAGGCGGCGTCGCGCGTGCAGGTGCGGCGGTGGAGGCTCCGGCGTGGCGGGCTGCGCTACGCCGGAGCGGCGACCGGCGCGCGCACCGGCACGTAGTCCACGAGCTCGAGGTAGGCCATCGGAGCGGCGTCGCCTTGCCGGGGGCCGATCTTGACGACCCGCGTGTAGCCTCCCGGCCTGTCGGCGAAGCGGGGCGCGACGTCGGCGAAGAGCATGTGCGCAACGCTCTTCGAGCGGAGGAACGCCACCGCCTGCCGGTGGGCGGCGACGTCGCCGCGCTTGCCGAGCGTGATCATCTGCTCGACGACCGGCCGGACCTCCTTGGCCTTCGCTTCGGTCGTCCTGATGCGGCCGTGCTCGATCAGCGCGCAGGCGAGGTTCGCGTAGAGCGCCTTGCGGTGGGCCGAGTCGCGGCCCAGCTTCCTGCCTGCGCGCCGGTGCCTCATTCGTCCCTGAGCGTGAGCCCGTGAGCCTGAAGCGTCTCGCGGACCTCTTCGATCGACTTCTTGCCGAAGTTCGGGATGGCGGCGAGCTCGCTCTCCGTCTTGGAGACGAGGTCGCCGATCGTCTCGATGCCGACGCGCTTGAGGCAGTTGTAGCTGCGCACGCCGAGCTCGAGCTCCTCGATTGGGAAGTTCTCCATCCCGTGCGCCTGGGGCGCCTCCGCCTGGTCATCGGCGGCCTCGGCGAAGCCCTCGATCTTGTCGATGTCCGTGAAGATCGCCAGCTGGCGGATGAGGATCTCGGCAGCCTCGGCGATCGAATCGCGCGGCGACACGGAGCCGTCCGTGGTCACGTCGAGGGTGAGCTTGTCGTAGTCGGTGCGCTGGCCGACGCGGGCGGCCTCGACCTCGTAGGAGACGCGGCGCACCGGCGAGAAGATCGAGTCGACGGGGATGACGCCGATCGTGTGCTCGGGCCCGCGGTTCAGCTCGGCCGGGACGTAGCCGCGGCCGCGGCCGATTGTGAGCGTGACCTCGAGGCGGCCCTTGTCGGACAGGTTGGCGATCTCGAGATCCGGGTTGAGGATCTCGAGGTCGGCCGGTGCCTCGATGTCCGACGCCTTGACGACGCCGGGGCCCTTCTTCTCGAGCCGGACCTCCACCTCGGGGGACTCCCCGTGCAGGAGGCAGATGAGGCTCTTCAGGTTGAGGATGATGTCCGTGACGTCCTCGCGCACGCCCTTCAAGGTCGTGAACTCGTGCGCGACGCCCTCGATCTTCACCGACGTGACGGCCGCGCCCTCGAGCGAGGAGAGGAGCACCCGGCGGAGCGAGTTGCCGAACGTGTAGCCGAAGCCGCGGTCGAGCGGCTCGATCACGAAGATGCCGCGCTCCTCGGTCACCTCCTCGTGGGTGATCCGGGGCACCTGGAATTCCATGAGCGACGTTCTGGTGGCCATGCTTCCTTTCTACTTCGAGTAGAGCTCGACGATGAGCTGCTCCTGGACCGGCGTGTCGATGTCCGACCGGTCGGGGAGCTTCAAGACCTTCCCCGTGAGGTTGTCGTGGTCGGCCTGCAGCCACGGGGACACCGAGGCGGTCAGGTCGGTCGCGTCGCGCACGACCTGCTCGACGGGGCTCCCGGGCTTGAGCGCCACGACGTCCTCCGGCTTCACCTGGAAGCTCGGGATGTTGACCCGCCGGCCGTTCACCTGGAAGTGACCGTGGCGGATGATCTGGCGCGCCTGCGCGCGCGAGGCGGCGAAGCCGAGGCGGTAGACCACGTTGTCGAGGCGCGTCTCCAGCATGCGCAGCAGCTCCTCGCCGGTGATCCCCGACCGCTTCGCGGCCTTGTCGTAGTAGTTGCGGAACTGCTTCTCGAGCAAGCCGTAGTAGCGGCGTGCCTTCTGCTTCTCGCGCAGCTGGAGCAGGTACTCCGACTGCTTGATGCGACCGCGCCCGTGCTCTCCCGGCGGGTAGCTGCGGCGCTCGACGGCGCACTTCTCCGTCAGGCAGCGCTCACCCTTGAGGAAGAGCTTCATGCCCTCGCGGCGGCAGAGCTTGCACTTGGGGCCGAGCGGGCGGGCCACTAGACACGCCTCCGCTTCTTCGGCCGGACGCCGTTGTGGGCCTGCGGGGAGACGTCCTTGACGCCGAGGATCTCGAGGCCGGCAGCCTGCAGCGACCGGATGGCGGTCTCACGACCGGAGCCGGGGCCCTTGACGAAGACCTCGACCTTCTGGAGGCCGTGCTCCATGCCTTTCCGGGCGCAGGAGTCGGCGGTCACCTGGGCGGCGAACGGCGTCGACTTGCGGGAGCCCTTGAAGCCGGCGGAGCCGGCGCTCTCCCACGCGATGACGTTCCCCTCCTTGTCGGTGAGGCTGACGATCGTGTTGTTGAAGGACGTCTTGATGTGCGCCTGGCCGATGGCGATGTTCTTCTTCACCCGGCGGCGGGCACGGCCCTTCGACTGTCGGCGGGGCGGCGCCACTAGACCTTCGCCCTCTTCCCGCGGCCGACCGTCTTCTTCGGGCCCTTGCGCGTGCGCGCGTTCGTCTTCGTCCGCTGGCCGTTGACAGGGAGCCCGCGGCGATGGCGGATGCCGCGGTAGGCGCCGATCTCCTGCAGGCGCTTGATCGCCTGGGAGCGCTCGCGGCGCAGCTCGCCCTCGACCTCGAGGTTCGAGTCGATGTAGTTGCGGAGCTTCGTGATCTCCTCGTCCGTGAGGTCGCGGACCTTCTCGTCGGAGGACAGGCCGAGCTCGGCGCAGGTCTTCCGCGCCGTCGCCTGACCGATCCCATAGATGTACGTGAGCGCGATCTCGAGGCGCTTCTCACGGGGGAGGTTCACTCCTGCAATTCGGGCCAACTCTTCTCCTTCGCTCCTAGCCCTGCCGCTGCTTGTGCCGCGGGTTCGAGCAGATGACGAACACCTTGCCGTGCCGCTTGATCACACGGCAGCGGTCACACATCGGCTTGACGGACGGACGGACCTTCATGAGACCTCGGGGGTAGGGCGGCATCCACGCAAAAGCGCGGACCAGCCGCGACCGTGCATCGTAGCAAAGCCGGTCATTCCGACCCCGCTTTCGTGAGCACCACGGGACCGTTGTCGGTGATCGCGACCGTGTGCTCGAAATGGGCCGAGAGCGAGTCGTCGTCGGTCGAGATCGACCAGCGGTCGTCGGCCATCCACACGTCGGGCCCGCCGGCGTTGATCATCGGCTCGATCGCGAGGGTCATGCCCGGCTGGAGCAACGGGCCGCCCCCGGGCTCGCCGAAGTTCGGCACCTGGGGCTCCTCGTGCATCGAGCGCCCGATCCCGTGACCGACGAGCGAGCGAACGACGGAGAAGCCCGCGGCCTCGGTCGTGCGCTGGACTGCTGCCGAGATGTCCTGGACGTGGTTGCCGGCCCGCGCTTGCTCGATCCCGGCGGCGAGCGCGGCCCGGCCGATCTCGAGCAGCCGCTCGGCCTCGCCGTCGACCACACCGACCGGGAAGGTGAAGGCGGAGTCGGCCACGAACCCGTCGAGCGTCACGCCGACGTCGACCGAGATGAGGTCGCCGTCCTCGAGCACGTAGGGGCCCGGGATGCCGTGCACGACCATCGAGTTCGGCGACGTGCAGATCGCGGCCGGAAAGCCGCGGTAGCCCTTGAACGTGGGGACGCCGCCCTCGGAGCGGATGTACTCCTCGGCCGCCTCGTCGAGCTCGGCCGTGGTGACGCCGGGCTTGGCGCGCTCGCCCAGCAGCTCGAGCGTCCGGGCGACCACGCGGCCGGCGCGGCCCATCGTCTCGATCTCGTCTCGGGACTTGCGGATGATCACGACAGGGTCTGCTTCGCGTTCGAAAGCACCTGCTCCACCTCGCCGGAGACCTCGTCGACGCCGCGGTTCGCGTGGATCTCGCGCAGGAGGCCGCGCGAGCTGTAGTAGTCGACGAGCGGCTCGCTCTGCTCGTGATAGACGTCGAGCCGGTGCTGGATCTTGTCGGGGGTGTCGTCGCTGCGGCCCTCGACGGCGGAGCGCCCCAGCAGGCGTGTGACAGCGACTTCGTCCGGAACCCGGAAGTCGAGCACGGCGCAGAGCTCACCGCGGTCGAGCTCGGCGAGGACGCGGTCGAGCGCCTCGGCCTGCGGGAGCGTGCGCGGGAACCCGTCGAGGACGAAGCCCCCGGCGGTGTCGTCCTGGGCCAGCCGGCCGCGGACGACCTCGATCGTGACGTCGTCGGGGACGAGGTCGCCGTTGTCGAGGATCGCCTTCACCCGCTCGCCCAGCTGGCTGCCGGCGGCGCACTCGGCGCGAAACATGTCGCCGGTGTTGATGTGCGGGATTCCCTCCGCCGCGGCGATGCGCTTGCCCTGGGTGCCCTTACCGGCCCCTGGGGGGCCGAGGATGACGACGTCGAGCGGCACTAGTGGCTCGTCCGATGACATCGCCCTGCCTCTGGCGCGCGAAAACCAAGCCAGGCTAGGACGCAGGGAGCCCCTTTGCCGGCGGCAAAGGGGTGACTGAGGACGACGCGTGGCGCAGCGTTTGCAGCCGCCAGAGGCAGGGTGGATGTTGTCGGGCGAGCCACGACTATCTGAGGAAGCCTTCGTAGTGGCGCATCATCATCTGCGACTCCATCTGGCGCATGGTGTCGAGCGCGACGCCCACCACGATGAGGATCGAGGTCCCGCCGAGGGCGGCCGACGTCGCCTGGGAGAAGCCGCCGTAGCGGATGAACAGGGTCGGCAGCGTGGCGACAGCTGCGAGGTACAGCGCGCCGGGGAGCGTGAGGCGGGTGAGCACGCGGTCCAGGTACTGCGCGGTGGGCGGGCCGGGCCTGATGCCCGGGATGTAGCCGCCGTGCTTGCGCAGGTTGTCGGCCTGGTCGATCGGGTTGAACTGGACCGCCGTGTAGAAGTAGGTGAAGATCACGATCATGAACGCCTGCAGGAGCAGGTAGGGAAGCGCCGTCGGCGAGAAGTTCTCGTTGATGAACGTCTGCGTCTGCGGGAAGAACTGCGCGACCGTGGGCGGGAAGGCCATGATCGCCGCCGCGAAGATGATCGGGATGACGCCGGCCATGTTCACGCGCAGCGGCATGTAGGTCGACCCGCCGGCGGTCATCCGCCGGCCCACCATGCGCTTGGCGTACTGGATCGGGATCCGGCGCTGGCCCTCCTGGACGAAGACGACCGCGACGATGATCGCGAGCGCGATCAGCGGGAACATCAGGCGCTCGAAGCTGTCGCCCGCCCACCAGGCGCGCAGGCCGCCCGGGAGCCCGGAGAGGATCGACGCGAAGATCAGGAGCGAGATGCCGTTGCCGACGCCGCGCTTCGTGATCAGCTCGCCCATCCACATGAGCAGCGTCGTGCCCGCCGTCAGCGAGACCACGATGAGCACGAAGCGCCCGGGGTTCAGCTCGAGGGCGCCCTGGCGGCTGAAGAGGTACGAGTAGCCCGCCGCCTGCAGCGCCGCGAGGACGACGGTGAGGAAGCGGGTGTACTGGTTGATCTTCGCGTAGCCGGCCTCGCCTTCCTTCTGCAGCTGCTCGAGCCGTGGGATCACCACGGTCATCAGCTGCAGGATGATCGACGCCGTGATGTACGGCATGATCCCGAGCGCGAAGACGGCGAACTGGGAGAGCGCGCCGCCCGAGAAGATGTTCAGGAGGCCCAGGATCGTGCCGCCCTGGCCGTTGAAGTACGACTCGATCTGCTCGGAGTCGACGCCGGGGACCGGGATCCAGCTCCCCAGGCGGTAGAACGCCAGGATCATCGCCGTGAAGAGCAGCCGGCGCCGGAGCTCCGGGACCCGCCACGCATTGGTGAGCCAGGAGAACATCTACTCCTCGGTCTCCTCGGCCTGCTCGTCGGCGGGCTGCTCGTCGGCAGCCTCGGGCTCGGTCACCTCCGCGGCGACCTCGGGCTCGTCCGCAGGAGTCTCGGCGGCCTTCTTGCGGCGGCGCTTCTTCGCCTCCTTCGGAGGTCGGAGCGCCGTCACGGAGCCGCCTGCCTTCTCGATCTTCTCGCGCGCGGAGGCCGAGAAGGAGTGGGCAGTGACGGCGAGCTTCTTCGTCAGCTCGCCCTGGCCGAGCACCTTCACGTCCGTGCGCGTGTTCTTGATCAGCCCCTTCTCGACCATCGCCTCGAGCGTGGCCTCGGCGCCGTCCTCGAAGACGCGCTCGAGGTCCCGCAGGTTCACCGGGACCGTCGAGGTGCGGTGGGGGCCCATCGGCATGGCGTCCTTCGAGTACGGGCCACGCTGCTTGGGGAGCCGCATGTAGATCGGCATCTGGCCGCCCTCGAACCCGGGCCGCATCGTGTGCGAGCCCGCGCGCGACTTCTGGCCCTTGATCCCGCGGCCGGAGTAGCGCCCCTTGCCCGAGCCGAGGCCGCGGCCGACGCGCTTGCGCGCGCGCCGGGGCTGCGCCGGCTTCAGGTTCGAGAGGGTGAGGGCCTCCTGCTGTTCGACCTGCTCTGGCGGCATGGGCTAGGCGTCCTCCACTTTCACGAGGTGGCGGACCTTGCGGAGCATCCCCTCGATCTCGGGGCTCGACTCGCGCTCGGTCGTCCGGCCGATCTTGCCCAGGCCGAGCGCCCGCAGCGTGCCGCGGTGGCGCCCCGTCTGACCGATCTGGCTACGCGTTTGCGTTATCCGCAGCTTCGCCACTGTCATCCGTCTCCGTCACGGTCTCGGGCTCAGCCTGGGCGGCCGGCTCCGCGGCCTGGGGCGCCCCGGCGGGCTCCTTGGCCTTCTTGGCGGGGAAGAGGACGTCCGAGACGACCTTCCCGCGGGTCTTCGCGACCTCCTCGGGCCGGCGCAGGCTCTGGAGCCCGTTCACCGTCGCCTTGAGGAGGTTGATGGGGTTGGGGTTCCCGAGGCTCTTGGCCAGGATGTCTCGGATCCCGGCGAGCTCGAGCACGGCGCGGACGCCGCCGCCCGCGATGACGCCGGTTCCCTCGCTGGCAGGGCGCAGCAGGACGCGTGCGGCGTCCGAGCGGCCCAGCACCTCGTGGGTGATCGTCTGGCCGTGCTTCGGAACCTGGAAGAGGTTCTTCTTCGCGTCGTCGACGGCCTTCGAGATGGCGAGCGGGACCTCCCGCGCCTTCCCGTAGCCGACGCCGACCCGGTCGACCTCGTCGCCGATGACGACGAGCGCCGTGAACGAGAAGCGCCGGCCGCCCTTGACGACCTTCGCGACACGGTTGATCTCGACGACCCGCTCCTTGAGCTCGCGGGCGTCGATCTCGCGGTCGCGGACCTGCCTAGCGTCGATTGCCATCAGAACTTGAGCCCTCCCTCTCGCGCGCCGTCGGCGAGCGCCTTGACGCGCCCGTGGTACAGGTAGCCGCCGCGGTCGAAGACGACCGTCTCGATCCCGGCCTTCTTCGCAGTGGCGGCGAGCTCCTTGCCGACGGCGGCGGCCTGCTCGCTCTTGGATCCCTTGAAGCTCTTGGCGAGGGCCGTGTGGCTCGCGTGCGCGAGCGTCTTGCCGTCGACGTCGTCGATCAGCTGCGCCTCGATTCCTCGGTTGGAGCGGAAGACGGTGAGCCGCGGCCGCTCGGCCGTGCCCACGATCTTGCGGCGGACCCGCCGGTGGCGCCGCTCGCGTGCCTCTCTCACGGTCAGCGTCGCCATTACGCCCGCTTCCCGACCTTGCGGCGGACGTACTCGCCCGCGTAGCGGATGCCCTTGCCCTTGTACGGCTCGGGCGGCCGGACGGCGCGCACCTCGGCGGCGATCTGTCCGACCTGCTGCTTGTCGATGCCCTTGACGACGACCTGCGTCGGCTGGGGCACCTCGAACGTGATCCCCTGCGGGGCCTTCTTCACGACGGGGTGCGAGTAGCCGACGTTGAGCTCCAGGTCGGTGCCGCGCATGCCGGCGCGATACCCGACGCCCTGGATCTCGAGCGCCTTTTCGAAGCCCTTCGTCACGCCCTCGACCATGTTCGCGACCAGCGTCCGCGTGAGCCCGTGGAGCGCGCGATCCTCCCCGCGCTCGGTCGGCCGCGTGACGACGAGCTCGCCGTCGCGTTGCTCGACGGAGATCCGCTGCGGGATCTGCTGCGAGAGCTCGCCGAGCGGGCCGTTGACCATCACGCGCCCAGGCGAGATCGACACCGAGACTCCGGCGGGCAGGTCGACGGGCTTGTTTCCGATTCTCGACATTCAGCTACCAGACGAAACAAAGGACCTCGCCGCCGACGCCGAGCTCCTGCGCCGTCCGGCTGGTCACGAGACCCCTGGACGTGGACATGATCGCCGTGCCCATACCCCCCAGGACGCGCGGGAGGCGGTCGTTCTTGGCGTAGACGCGGCGTCCGGGCTTGGAGATGCGGCGCAGATCGGTGATGACGCGCTCGCGGCTCCGCCCGTACTTGAGCTCGACCACCAGGGTATCGAAGGCCTCGCCGGTCTCGACGCGGTAGTCCTTGATGTAGCCCTCGTCCTTGAGGACGCGCGCGATCTCGACCTTCATCCGCGACGCGGGCATCGTGGTCGTCTCGTGGAGCGCCCGGTTCGCGTTCCGGATCCGGGTCAGCATGTCGGCGATGGGGTCGTTCAGCATCGGTACCTCTTCCTTACCAACTCGATTTGGTCATGCCGGGGATGAAGCCCTCGTGCGCGAGGTCGCGCAGGCAGATCCGGCAGAGACCGAACTTGCGATAGACCGCGCGCGGGCGGCCGCACCGGTTGCACCGGCTGTAGGCACGCGTCCGGTACTTCGGCGTGCGGGCAGCCTTCGCGATCAGGCTCTTCTTGGCCATGCTCCTCCTAGGACTCCTCGGTTCGGAACGGGAGGCCGAGGGCGCGCAGGAGCGCCAGCCCCTCCTCGTCCGTCTTCGCGGAGGTCGTGATGACGACGTCGAGGCCGCGGACCTCCTGGATGTCGTCGTAGTTGATCTCCGGGAAGATGATCTGCTCGCGGATCCCGATCGAGTAGTTGCCGCGCCCGTCGAAGCTCCTCGGCGAGAGGCCGCGGAAGTCGCGGATGCGCGGGAGCGCGATCGAGACGAGCCGGTCGAGGAACTCGTACATGCGGACGCCCCGCAGCGTCGCCTTGGCCCCGATGGGCATCCCCTCGCGGATCTTGAAGCCGGCGATCGACTTCTTCGCGCGGGTGATCTGCGCCCGCTGGCCCGTGATCGTCGTCAGCTCATCGACGGCGTTGTCGAGCGCCTTGGCGTTCGTCTTCGCCTCGCCGACGCCCATGTTCACGGTGATCTTCTCGATGCGCGGGGTCTGCATGATCGAGGTGAACTCGAACTGATCCTTGAGGGACGGCCGCACCTCGGACTCGTAGCGCTGCTTGAGGCGCGCGACGTAGCCGTTCTGCTGGGTCTTCGCCTTCGTCTTCGTCGCCATCAGCGATCGAGCACCTCCCCGCAGTCCGCACGCCGGCAGACGCGCACCTTGACGCGCCCGTCCTTCGAGTCGCGGAACTCGTAACCGACCCGCGTCGCGCGGTTGCACGTCGGGCAAACGACCATCACGTTCGAGGCGTCCACCGGAGCGGACAGCTCGAAGATGCCGCCCGGCTGGATCTGCGTCTGGCCCATCCGGCTGGCGTCCTTCATCGGCCGCGGCCGCCGGTGGCGGTGGACCGTGTTCAGGTTCTCGACGAGCACGCGCCGCTTCTTGGGGTCCGCCTCGATGATGCGGCCCTGCTTCCCCCGGTCCTTGCCCGAGAGGATCTGGACGATGTCGCCCTTGCGTACTTTCATGGCCTGCGCCACGTCACAACACCTCCGGCGCGAGTGAGACGATCTTCATGAAGTTCTTCTCGCGCAGCTCGCGGGCGACGGGCCCGAAGATGCGCGTGCCGCGCGGGTTGTTCTGCGCGTCGATGATCACGGCGGCGTTCTCGTCGAAGGCGATCGAGGTGCCGTCGTTCCGGCCGAAGGGCTTCTTCGTGCGGACGACGACGGCCTTCACGACCTCGCCCTTCTTGATCGTCCCTTGCGGGGTCGCCGTCTTGACCGTGCCGACGATCACGTCGCCCACCCGCGCGTAGCGGCGGTGGGAGCCGCCGAGCACGCGGATGCAGAGGAGCTCGCGGGCTCCCGTGTTGTCGGCGACGCGGAGTCGGGATTCCTGCTGGATCACAGGCCACCTGCCTCGCAGGTCGTGCTCTGCGCAGGCGAAAAGCGAGCCTCGCAAGGACGCAGGGAGCGTTCGTAGCCGAAGGCTACGGGCGCGACCGAGGACGCCGCGAGGCGACGCTTTGCAGCCTGCCGCAGGGTGCGAGATGTGAGGTCGGGGGCCGTCAATTACTTGGCTTCCTGGAGGACCTCGGCGAGACGCCAGGACTTGGTCTTCGAGAGCGGCCGCGTCTCGACGAGGCGGACGAGATCGCCGAGCTTGGCGGTGTTCGCCTCGTCGTGGGCGTGCAGCTTCGTCGAGTGGCGGACGATCTTCTTGTAGACCGGGTGCGGCTTCACGGTGTCGACCCGGACGACGATGGTCTTGTCCATCGCGGCCGAGACGACGACGCCGCGGCGCTCCTTCCGGTGCCCGCGCGCGTGCTCGGGCTTCGGCAGGCGCACGATCGGCTTGCGCTCGCCCGGCTGCTCGCGCTTCGGCTTGGAACGCTGCCGGCGCTCGCCACGGGAGACGCGCTTGCGCTTCTTCTTCGGCTCGGCGACGGGCGGGGCCGGCGCCTCCTCGGCGGGAGCCTCGGCTTCGGCCGCAGGCGCTTCCTCGGCCGCAGGCTCCTCCTCCGCGGCAGGCTCTTCGGCCTCGGCGGCGGGCTCCTCGGCCACGGGCTCTGGCGCCGGCTCCTCAGCCGGCTCTTCCTCCGCGGGCGCCTCCTCGGCCACCGGGGCCTCTTCCACCTCGGGCTCCTCGGCCTCGGCGGCCGGCTCTTCCTCGGCCACGGGCTCTGGCGCCGGCTCCTCAGCCGGCTCTTCCTCCGCGGGCGCCTCCTCGGCCACCGGGGCCTCCTCCACCTCGGGCTCCTCGGCGGGAGCCTCTTCGGCGGGGGCTTCCTCGGCGGTGGGCGCGGCCTCGGCCTCCGGCTCCTCGACCGGAGTCTCCTCGACCTGCTCCTGCTTCTCTTCCTCGTTCTTCCTTGGCCTTCCCATCTACCTTCTCTCCAACGAGTTCTTCCGCTCCGCCTGGATCGTCAGGATCCGGGCGATGTCGTGCTTGGCGAGCGAGAGACGCGAGGTCGCGTCGAGCGCCCCTGTCGCCATCTGGAAGCGGAGGTTGAACAGGTTCTCGCGGCTCTCGGCGAGGCGCCTCACGAGCTCCTCGTCCGACAGGTCTCTGAGCTCCCTAGCCTTCAAAGAGATCAGCCTCCCGCTTGACGAACTTCGTCTTCACCGGCAGCTTCATCCCGGCGAGGCGCATGGCCTCGCGGGCGAGCGGCTCCGGCACGCCTGACAGCTCGAACATGACGCGGCCCGGCTTCACGACGGCCACCCAGTGCTCGGGCGAGCCCTTCCCGGAGCCCATGCGGGTCTCGGCCGGCTTCTGCGTCACCGGCTTGTCGGGGAAGACGTTGATCCAGACCTTGCCGCCACGCTTGATGTGGCGGGTCATGGCGATTCGGGCAGCCTCGATCTGGCGGTTGGTCACCCACGCCGTGTCGAGCGACTTGAGCCCGTAGTCGCCGAAATGCACCTGCTGCTGGCCCTTGGCGACTCCGCGCCGGCGTCCGCGCTGCTGCTTGCGGAACTTGGTCTTGCGGGGCATGAGCACTACGACTCACTCCCGTCCTCAACCGGAGGCGTTTCGGGTGCTGCGGGCTCGGGGGCCTGCGCCTCGGGGGCCTGCGCTTCGGGGGCCTGCGCCTCGGGCTCCGGCGGGGCGGCCTCGGCCTGAGGCTGCTCCTGCGTCTCCTCGGCGGGGGCCTGCTGCTGTTGCTGCTGGTCGCGGCTCTCGGAGCGGCGGCGCTGGCCGCGGCGCGGGCGCCCGACGGGGCCGAGGCCCTCTCGGTCGCCACCTCCGCGGCGGCCACCCTGGCCGCCCACCGGGCCGAGCCCGTCGCGGCGCCCGCCCCTACGGCGGGCCTGGTCCTGCTCGCCCAGCCGTCCGCCTGCACCGCGCTCGCCGCTGTCGAAGCCCTCGGGCATGATCTCGCCCTTGTTGATCCAGACCTTGACGCCGATGCGGCCGTAAGTCGTCTTCGCCTCGGCGAAGCCGTAGTCGATGTCCGCGCGCAGCGTGTGCAGCGGGACGCGGCCCTCGGAGTAGGTCTCCGAGCGCGACATCTCCGCGCCGCCCAGGCGGCCGCCGCAGGTGATCTTCACGCCCTTGGCGCCGGAGCGAATGGCCGAGGCGAGCGAACGCTTCATCGCGCGTCGGAAGCTGACGCGGTTCTGGAGCTGCTCGGCGATCGACTGGGCCACGAGCTTGGCGTCGAGCTCGGGGCGCTTGATCTCGTTGATGTTGATCTGGACGTTCTTGTGGGTCATTCCGTGGATCTCGCGCCTGAGCGCGTCCACCTCCGCGCCGGACTTGCCGATGACGATCCCCGGCCGGGCCGTGTAGATGTCGATCGTGATCCGCTGCTTGTCCTTGCGGATGAGGATGTCCGACAGGCCCGCGTGCCCGAGCTTGCCGTAGATGTGCTCGCGGATCTTGACGTCCTCGATGATGTAGGCCGGGAACTCCTTCGAGCCCGTGTACCAGTTGGACTTCCAGTCGTGGATGACTCCCACGCGCAGGCCGCCGGGATGGATCTTCTGACCCACTAGCTCTCGCTCCCCTCGTCCGTCTCGGGTGTCTCGGCCTCGGCGGCCGGCTTCTTCCGGCTCCTCGGCTTGGCGGGAGCCTTCGGCTCCTCGGTCGCCTCGGCGTCTGCCTTCGGCTTGGCCGCGCGCGTGCGCTTGGGCTTCGGCTTCTCCTCGGCCGGAGCGTCCTCGGCTTCGACCGCGGGCCCGGCCTCCGCGTCGGCGGTCGCCGGCTCCTCCGCCTTCGTGCGGGAGCGCGTCCGCTTCGGCTTCTCCTCGGCAGGAGCCTCCTCGACCGGAGCCTCCTCCTCGACGACGGCGCCGGTCTCGTCGACGATGATCGGCTCGGGCTCCTCGGTCAAGGTGACGGGAGCCGGGCGCTCGATCGGCGCCGGGATCTCCTCGCCGGTCGGGAGTGCGAGCGCGATCGTGATGTGGCAGGTCCGCTTCTTGACCCGCCCCACGCGGCCGCGCGCGCGGGCGCGCCAGCGCTTCAGGGTCGGGCCGGCGCCGACGAAGGCGCTGACGACGTAGAGCTCGTCGGCCATGAGGCCGTGGTTCGCCTCCGCGTTCGCGGCGGCCGAGTCGAGCACCTTGCGGACGTCGTTGGCGGCATCGCGCGTCATGAACGCGAGAATGGTGCGGGCCTCGGGCACGGAGCGGCCGCGGATCTGGTCGACGATGAGCTGCGCCTTGCGGGGCGCCGCGCGCACGTAGCGCGCCTCGGCTCGGACCTGCGAGCGTGTCTCGACTGCGGCCATTACTTGCGCTTGACCTCGGTCTTGCGGTCGCCGGAGTGTCCGCGGAACATCCGCGTCGGAGCGAACTCGCCCAGCTTGTGGCCGACCATCGCCTCCGTCACGAAGACGGGCAGGTGGTTCTTGCCGTTGTGCACGGCGATGGTGTGGCCGACCATCTCGGGGAAGATCGTCGACGTGCGCGACCACGTCCGGAGCGGCCGCTTCTCGCCGGATTCGTTCATCGTCTCGATGCGCTTCATGAGGGCCGCCTCCACGAAGGGCCCCTTCTTGCTGGATCTACTCACTTAGCGGCGCTCCTTCCCGCGACGGCGGCCGCGGACGATGAGCTTGTCGGATTCCTTGTGCTTGCGGCGCGTGCGCTTGCCGAGCGTCGGCACGCCCCACGGGGTGACCGGGTGGCGGCCGCCCTTCGACTTGCCCTCGCCGCCCCCGTGCGGGTGGTCGACTGGGTTCATGGCGGAGCCGCGCACGGTCGGGCGCTTGCCGAGCCAGCGGCTGCGGCCCGCCTTCCCGCTCGAGATGTTCTCATGGTCGGTGTTCCCGACCTGGCCGACGGTCGCGCGGCAGGTGAGCGGCACCCTGCGCATCTCGCCCGAGGGCAGGCGGAGGACGCCGTAGCCGCCGTCCTTGGCGACGAGCTGGACGCCCGAGCCGGCGCTTCGCGCCATCTGGCCTCCCCGGCCCGGCTTCAGCTCGACGTTGTGGACGAGCGTGCCGGTGGGGATGTTGGCGAGCGGGAGTGCGTTCCCGGGCTTGATGTCGGCCTCGGGGCCCGACTCCACGCGCGCGCCGACCCGCAGGCCCGCGGGCGCGAGGATGTAGGCCTTGGCGCCGTCCGCGTAGTGGAGCAGTGCGATGCGCGCCGACCGATTCGGGTCGTACTCGATCGAGGCGACCTTCGCCGGGACGCCGTCCTTACGGCGCTTGAAGTCGATCACCCGGTAGCGGCGCTTGTGACCGCCGCCCTGGTGGCGCGTCGTGATCCGGCCCTGGTTGTTGCGGCCGCCCTTGCGCTTCACGGGCTCGAGCAGCGACTTCTCGGGCTCGGTCTTCGTGATCTCCTCGAAGGTCGAGACCGAGCGGAAGCGCCGGCCCGGCGACGTCGGCTTGTACTTCCTCAAAGCCATCAGTGGCTCGCCTCGTGACATTGGTGGATGCCCGGGGCGCGAGCACCAAGCCAGGCAAGGACGCAGGGAGCGCTCGGGCTGGAAAGCCCGGGCGGGACTGAGGACGCCGCGCGGCGCAGCGTGCTGGCGCACCGGGCACCGCCGAATGTTGCGAGGCGAGCCACTTGACTGCCGCCCCTTCGAAGATCTCGATCTTGTCACCGGCGCGGAGCTGGACGATCGCCTTCTTCCAGCCCGGCTTCGTCCCGCGGCTGAAGGCGCGCCGCTTCGGCTTCGGCTGAACCTTGAGGACGTTCACCGACACGACCTTGACGTCGAACAGCTGCTCGACGGCCTGGCGGATCTGCGTCTTGTGCGCCTTCGGATGCACGCGGAACGAGTACTTGTTGTCCTCGATCAGGCTGTAGCTCTTCTCCGAGACGACCGGGGTGATGATGACCTGGCGCGGGTCGAGGCTCACTTGGACATCGCCTCGCTCACGCGCTCGAGGGCTCCCTCGGTGGCGAGCACCGAGCGCGCCCAGACGATCGCGCCGACCTCGAGCTCGGACGGCTCGAGGACGAGCAACCTGGGCAGGTTGCGGAAGCTCTTGACGAGCGCCTGCTCCTCGGGCTGCGCGATCACGAGCAGCGGGAGGTCGGCGCCCCAGGCGGCAAGCAGGGCCGCGGCTGTCTTGGTCGAGGGCTCGCTGAACCCGCCCGCGTCGAGGACGGCGAGCGTCCCGCGCCCGGCGTGGTCCGAGAGAGCTGCACGGAAGGCGGCGCGGCGCACCTTGCGGTTGACCTTCACGTCGAAGCTGCGCGGCGTCGGCGCGAACGCGACGCCGCCGCCCGTCCACTGCGGCGCCCGGGTCGTGCCCGCGCGGGCGCGGCCGGTGCCCTTCTGCCGCCACGGCTTGGCGCGCCCGCCGGAGACGAGCCCGCGGCTCTTGGCCGCCCGGGTGCCGGAGCGCGCAGCGGCGGCTTCGGCCCGCACGGCCTCGTGGACGAGGTGCGAGCGGATCTCGGCCGCGAACACGGCCTCGGTGAGGGTGACGTCCTTCGACTTCTTGCCCGACACATCGAGCACAGGTGCCTTCGGCGCTGCCATCAGCGGCCGTCCTCCCGCACGACGACGTAGCCGTTCTTGTGGCCGGGCACGGCCCCCTTGACGAGGAGCAGGTTCTGCTCGACGTCGCGGTCGACGACGGTGAGCCCGAGCTGGGTCACCCGCTTGCCGCCCATCCGGCCGGCCATCTTGATGCCCTTGAAGACGCGCGAGGGCGTGGCCGATGCCCCGATGGAGCCCGGCTTGCGGACGTTGTGCGAGCCGTGGGAGACCGGGCCGCGGCTGAAGTTGTGACGCTTGATCGTCCCCTGGAAGCCCTTGCCGATGGAGACACCGGTGATCTTGATCTTCTCGCCCGGCTCGAAGGCCTCGACGGTGACGGTCTCCCCAGGGGCGAGCTCGCTCGGCCCACGGAGCTCCACGAGCCGTCGGTGCGGCCCGACCTTGTGCTTGGCGAGGTGCCCGAGCTCGGGCTTCGTGAGCTTGCGCTCGGACACCTCGTCGAAGGCGAGCTGGACGGCGTTGTAGCCGTCGGCCTCCTCCGTCCGCACGGCGACCACGGGGCAGGGCCCCGCCTCGATCACCGTCACGGGCGTGAGGACGCCGGTGTCCTGGTCGAAGACCTGCGTCATGCCCAGCTTCCTGCCGATGATCCCTTTCATCAGAGCTTGATCTCGATGTCGACGCCGGCAGGGAGATCCAGCCGCATCAGGGAGTCGACCGTCTTCGGGGTCGGCGAGTGGATGTCGATCAGGCGCTTGTGCGTGCGCACCTCGAAGTGCTCACGGGAGTCCTTGTCCTTGAACGGGCTGCGGATCACCGTGTAGACGTTCTTCTCGGTGGGCAGCGGCACCGGCCCGGTCACGGTCGCGCCGGTGCGCTGCGCCGTCTCGACGATCGACAGCGCCGACCGGTCGAGCTGGGTGTGGTCGTACCCCTTGAGGCGGATGCGGATCTTCTGCTGGGGCAAGCGGTCTCTCCGATCCCTACTTGCTGATTTCCGTGACGACGCCGGCGCCGACGGTGCGCCCGCCCTCGCGGATCGCGAAGCGGAGCCCCTGGTCCATGGCGATCGGCTGGATCAGCTCGATCTCCATGTTCGTGTTGTCGCCGGGCATGACCATCTCCTGACCCTCGGGGAGCTTGATGGAGCCGGTCACGTCCGTCGTCCGGAAGTAGAACTGCGGCCGGTAGCCGTTGAAGAACGGCGTGTGGCGGCCGCCCTCGTCCTTCGAGAGGACGTACACCTCGGCCTTGAACTGCGTGTGCGGCGTGATCGAGCCGGGCTTCGCGAGCACCTGTCCGCGCTCGATCTCCTCGCGCTTGGTGCCGCGCAAGAGCGCGCCCGCGTTGTCGCCGGCCTGGGCGTAGTCGAGCGTCTTGTGGAACATCTCGAGGCTGGTGACCACGGTCTTGGCGATCTCGGGGTGGATCCCCACGATCGCGACCTCGTTGCCGGACTCGATCTTGCCCTGCTCGATGCGGCCCGTGACCACGGTGCCGCGGCCCTGGATCGTCATGACGTCCTCGATCGGCATGAGGAACGGCTTGTCGATGTCGCGCTCCGGCTCCGGGATGTAGGAGTCGACCGCCTCCATCAGCTCGAGGATCTTGGGCGTCCACTCGGCGTCGCCCTCGAGCGCCTTCAGCGCCGAGACGGCCACAACCGGGATGTCGTCGCCCGGGAACTCGTACCTGGAGAGAAGCTCGCGCACCTCCAGCTCGACGAGCTCGAGCAGCTCGGGGTCGTCGACCATGTCGGCCTTGTTCAGCGCGACGACGATCGACGGCACCTCGACCTGGCGGGCGAGCAGGATGTGCTCGCGCGTCTGGGGCATGGGGCCGTCGGCGGCCGAGACCACGAGGATCGCGCCGTCCATCTGGGCGGCGCCCGTGATCATGTTCTTGATGTAATCGGCATGCCCGGGGCAGTCCACGTGCGCGTAGTGGCGGTTGGCCGTCTCGTACTCCACGTGGGCGGTGTTGATCGTGATGCCCCGCTGCTTCTCCTCAGGCGCGTTGTCGATCGACGCGAAGTCCCGCTCCTCGGTGTTTGTGCCCTGCTCTGCGAGGACCTTGGTGATCGCCGCGGTGAGTGTCGTCTTGCCGTGGTCGATGTGACCGATCGTGCCGACGTTGACGTGCGGCTTCGTGCGCTCGAACTTCTGCTTTCCCATCAGCTCCTCCGGTGGTCTTTCCTACGTGGCCTGCGCTGCGGAGACGATCTCGCCCGCGACCGTCTGCGGCGCGTCCTCGTAGCGGTCGAACTGCATCGTGAAGGTCGCGCGGCCCTGGGTCATCGACCGCAGGTCCGTCGCGTACCCGAACATCGTGGCAAGCGGGACGCGGGCGCGCACCGCCTGCGCGTTGCCTCGCGGCTCGAGGCCCTCGACCCGGCCTCTGCGCGAGTTGAGGTCGCCCATGACGTCGCCGAGATAGTCCTCGGGAGTCACGACCTCGACAGACATGACCGGCTCGAGCAGCTTCGGCTTTGCCCGCTGCATGGCCTCCTTGAACGCCATAGAGCCGGCGATCTTGAACGCCATCTCGCTCGAGTCGACGTCGTGGTACGAACCGTCCACCAGCTCGACACGGATGTCGACCACGGGGTAGCCGGCGAGTACGCCTGACTCCATGGCCTCCTGGATGCCGAGATCGATCGACGGGATGTACTCCTTGGGGATCTTGCCGCCGACGATCCGGTCGAGGAACTCGTAGCCCTCGCCCGACTCGGACGGCTCCATGTTGATGACGGCGTGGCCGTACTGGCCGCGGCCGCCCGTCTGACGGACAAACCTGCCGTTGACCTTCTCGACGGGCTTGCTGATCGTCTCGCGGTAGGCGACCTGCGGCCGGCCCACGTTCGCGTCGACCGAGAACTCGCGCATGAGGCGGTCGACGATGATCTCGAGGTGGAGCTCGCCCATGCCGGCGATGAGGGTCTGGCCCGTCTCGTCGTCCGTCCGGACGCGGAAGGTCGGATCCTCTTCTGCCAGGCGGGAGAGGCCCTGGCCCAGCTTGTCCTGGTCGGCCTTGGTCTTCGGCTCGATCGCGACGGAGATGACCGGATCGGGGAACTCCATCGACTCCAGCCGGATCGGCGCCGCCTCGATGGCGAGCGTGTCGCCCGTGGTCGTGGCCTTGAGGCCGACGGCCGCGACGATCTCGCCCGCGCCGATCTCGTCCCGCTCCTCGCGGTGGTTCGCGTGCATCTGGAGCAGGCGGCCGACGCGCTCGGTCTTGCCGGTGGTGACGTTCATGACCCGCTCGCCGGCCTTGACCTTGCCGGAGTAGACCCGGAAGTAGGTCAGCTTGCCGACGTACGGGTCGCTCATCACCTTGAAGGCGAGCGCCGAGAACGGCTCGTCCTCGGACGGGCGTCGCGAGAGCTCGTGTCCCGTGCGCGGGTCGACCCCGTGGATCGGGGGGACGTCGAGCGGGCTCGGCAGGTAGTCGATGACCGCGTCCAGCAGCGGCTGCACGCCCTTGTTCTTGAAGGCGGAGCCGAGGAAGACGGGCGTGACCGAAATCGTCAGCGTCGCCTTGCGGAGCGCGCGCCTGATCATGTCGGGCGTGACCGCACTCTCGTCGGTGAGGTAGGTCTCGAGCAGCTCCTCGTCGTGCTCGGCGACCGCGTCGATCAGCTGGTGGTGGTACTCGTCGGCCTGCTCCTTGAGCTCCTCGGGAATCTCGATGGTGGAGACCTTCGTGCCCAGGTCGTCCTCCCAGACCGTGCCGGACATCTCGACGACGTCCACGACGCCGCGGAAGTGCTCCTCCTGGCCGATCGGCAGCTGCACAGGAACGGGGTGGGCACCGAGACGGTCGATCATCGACTGCACGGCGGCGAAGAAATCGGCGCCGGTGCGGTCCATCTTGTTGATGAAGGCGATGCGCGGGACGCGGTAGCGGTCGGCCTGGCGCCACACGGTCTCGGACTGCGGCTCGACGCCCGGCGACGGAGTCGAAAACGGCGATGGCCCCGTCGAGCACGCGCAGGCTTCGCTCCACCTCGACCGTAAAGTCCACGTGCCCGGGCGTATCGATGATGTTGATGCGAAAATCGCGCCAGAACGCCGTTGTGGCAGCGGACGTGATCGTGATCCCGCGCTCCTGCTCCTGCGCCATCCAGTCCATGACGGCAGCGCCCTCGTGCACCTCGCCCATCTTGTGGGTGCGGCCGGTGTAGTAGAGGATGCGCTCGGTCGTCGTCGTCTTGCCGGCGTCGATGTGCGCCATGATCCCGATGTTGCGGACGTGGTCGAGGCCGACCTTCCCGCCTGTCTTCACGGTACTCACGGCTACCACCTGTAGTGGGCGAAGGCCTTGTTGGCCTGCGCCATCCGGTAGAGGTCGTCCTTGCGCTTGAACGCGCCGCCCTGCTGGTTGAGCGCGTCCATGATCTCGTTGGCGAGCTTCTCGTCCATCGCCTTCTCTCGGCGGTCGCGGGCGAAGCCCACGAGCCAGCGCACCGCGAGCGTGCGCGCGCGGCGCTGCGGCACCTCGACGGGCACCTGGTAGTTGGCGCCGCCGACACGGCGAGAGCGGACCTCGAGGACCGGGGTCACGGTCTTCACGGCCTGCTCGAGCACCTCGACGGGCGGCTTGCCGGTCCGCTCGCCGACCTTCTCCAGCGCGGAGTAGACGATGTGCTCGGCTGTCGACTTCTTGCCCTTGATCATGACCTTGTTGACCACCTGCGAGACGAGCTTGGAGCCGTAGAGCGGATCCGGGTCGAGCTCGCGGACGGGAATCTCTGCGCGGCGCGGCATGCTACTGGCCCTTCTTCGCGCCGTACTTGGAGCGCGCCTGCCGCCGGTCGGGGACACCGCCGGCATCGAGCGCGGCGCGGATCACCTTGTAGCGGAACCCTGGGAGATCCTTGACGCGGCCGCCTCGAATCAGGACGACGGAGTGCTCCTGGAGGTTATGCCCCTCGCCGGGGATGTACGCGCCGACCTCCATCTGGTTCGTGAGCCGCACCCGCGCCACCTTGCGCAGCGCGGAGTTCGGCTTCTTCGGCGTCGTCGTGTACACGCGCGTGCAAACTCCCCGCTTCTGCGGGGCGCCGCGGAGGGCGGGTGTCTTGACCTTGGAGGGAGGGGTCTTGCGACCCTTCCGAACGAGCTGATTCACGGTCGGCACGCGGTGCGGATCCTTCTCTCTCGAGGTGTCTTAGGACGGCTCCTAGACGCAACAAAAGGTCGGCGTGGGGCGGGCCCAAGCCGAACCTTGCGGCATGCTAGCAGCTGAACGCGGGCTGCCGCCAGGGATTGTCCCGGCCTCGCCGCCCGCGTATCTTGGGGTCGCGGCCACACATGCCTCCGCTTGCCGACACCGCCACCTGGATCGCCGTCGGCTTCGCCGTCGGCGCGGCCGTCCTCGCCCTGACGGCGTCGCTCGTGCTGCTCGCGCTCGTGCTCCGGCGGACCGGCAGCGACGGGATTTCGGCGGGACCGGACGCCGAGACGGCCCCCGAAGTCCTCGAGGACGCGCTCGAGGATGCGCGCGCCGAGACGGAGCGCTCCCGGCGGCTGGCCGAGATCGCGACGTCGATCGACCTCGACGCCGTCCTCGAGCGGACCCTGGCGGCCGCGGCCTCGACCGACGGGATCGACGCGGCCATGGCCGTCGTCCGGCAGACGGAGGAGACGCCGATCATCGCCACCTTCGGGATGTCCGCCGAGGAGGCGGCGCGCCAACCCGTCTCCACCTCCCCATCCGGCGGCGCGCGGGCCGTCCGCATCAGCTACCGCTTCGGCGCCGGCGGGCCCGAGCCCGGCGGCGACCTCATCCGCGGCGGTGTCGCCGTCCCTCTCCGGGAGGAGCACATCGGGACGATCGGGACGCTGGCGGTCTTCTGGCGCGGCGACGACCGGGTGCCCGAGGACGAGGAGGTCGCCGACCTCGAGACTCTGGCCCAGACGAGCGCGCCCGCGATCAGGAACGCCCAGGAGTTCCGCGAGGCACGGCAGCTCGCCGATATCGACGCGCTCACCGGCCTGCACAACCGCCGCTACTTCCACGAGACCCTCGAGCGCGAAAGCGCCCGGGCCCAGCGCTACGAGCGCGGGCTGGCGCTGATCATCCTCGACATCGACGACTTCAAGGAATGGAACGACCGGCTCGGCCACCTGGCGGGCGACGACGTGCTCGCGGCCGTCGCCGAACGGCTGCACGGGGCCGTGCGGCAGTCTGACATTGCCTGCCGCGTGGGCGGCGACGAGTTCGCGGTCGTGCTCCCGGAGGCCGGGGCGCGGGACGCCGAGCAGCTCTACCGGCGTATCCAGTTCGCGGTCGGCTCGGGGGCCTCCGGCCCGGCCGAGCGGGTGCGCCTCTCCGCGGGGATCGCCGAGCTCAGGCCCGAGGACGACGCGGTCGCGCTCTTCCAGCGTGCCGACGACGCCCTCTACCGCGCCAAGGAAGGCGGCAAGGGCCAGGTGCAGCAGGCGGAGGGCCCACCCGGCGGCTGGGCGCTCGAGCCGGGCTCCGGCTAGCGGTGCGCGCCGAAGCCGACGGCGGCCGAGACCTGCTCTCGGCGCCGGACGAGCGTGCGCACGTCCTCGAGGAAGCGCGCGCAGTCGGACTCCAGCTCCTGCGAGAGGAAGTGGCCTGGTGGGGTCGTCGTCGCCTGCTCGTCGGCAGGCGGGCGCTCGCGTTCACCGGGTCCAGTCACGTTCCTCCCCACGTCGCTGTGGATCATGTGGATAACTCGTCGCGGCGCCCCCGCACGGCTCCTCGAGCACCCACTCCGCCTGCGACCGAGCCAGTCTACGCTTCCCAGGGCCACCGCCGATCCCCCTTTCGAGGGATGCCCCACGAAGTCCTCGCAAAGAGCGCGAAAATCGGGGCGGGTACCTACGCGCGCGCGATCGCGCGCCAGAGGCCCTCGTAGTCGACGACCAGCCCGTGCTCGTCGACGACCAGCTCGGCCGAGAAGCCGTTCGAGGAGTAGCGGTAGCGGTCCTCGGCCAGCCGCTCGTAGCGCTGCAGCGCCCGCTCGAGGCGGAGCTCCGGCCACCGCAGCCAGGCGACGGCGATCTCGCGCTTTCCCCCGACGGCGAGACGGAGACGGCGGATCGGGAGCGTGTTGGTGGCCGGGGTGAAGCCGAGGTCGACGTCGACGCAGTCCGAGAATTCGGGCGGCTTGTCCTTGCCGGACCACAGACCGCCGATCTCGAGCGGCCTGTGGACGTCGCCGCTCGGGAACGCGATCAGCACGTCGACGTCCCGGGTGGCCCAGCCGCGGTCGACGACGACCGAGTAGCGGATCTCGATCGGCCCCTTCTCCCCGACCGCAAGGACGGTGCCGCCGAGCTTCCAGCCGGCGCCCTCCCGGTCGAGCACGCAGAGCTCGCTGCCCTCCCCGCTGAGCTCCCAGAGGATCGCGGCCACCACGCGGCCAGCATAGAACGACCGAGGGCGCCGCTTCCGGCGCCCTCGGTCGTCACTGCCTTTCGACGTCGGCTAGCTCTCCTCGTCGAGCGGCGAGTCGACCTCGGGGATCTCCTCGGCCTCGAGCGAGCTGTGCCCGTCGCCGCCGTTCGTCTCGAGGTCGCCCTCGAACTTCATGTCGAGCAGTCCGAGGCTCTCGCCGTCGGAGCCGATCTCCTCGAGCGCGGCGAGGAGCTGCTCCTCGGTCTGGGGCCGGGCGTAGGCGCCCACGGGCACCTTGTCGCTCGGCTTGATCTCGACGTTGCGGTAGCGCTTCAGGCCCGTCGCCGCCGGGATCAGCTTCCCGATGATGACGTTCTCCTTGAGGCCGAGCAAGCGATCCACCTTGCCCTCGATGGCCGCGTCGGTCAGCACCTTCGTGGTCTCCTGGAAGGAGGCCGCCGAGAGGAACGACTCGGTCGCCAGCGAGGCCTTGGTGATGCCGAGGATGAGCGGCTCGAAGGTCGCCTGCTCCTTCTTCGCGGCCTTCACGCGCACGTTCTCGCGCTCGAGCACGGACTTGTCGACCAGCTGGCCCGGAAGGAGATCCGTGTCGCCGGCGTTCTCGACGCGGACCTTCTTGAGCATCTGGCGAACGATCAGCTCGATGTGCTTGTCGTGGATGTCGACGCCCTGCGACTTGTAGACGTTCTGCACCTCACCGACGAGGTACAGCTCGGTCGGCGTGGAGCCCCGGCCCGACTTGGAGTGGAGGCCGAGCAGCTCCGCAGGGGCGAGTGAGCCCTCGTGGAGCGGATCGCCGGGCTCGACGACCTGGCCCTTGGCGACCAGCAGCCGCGTGCGCCGCGGGAGCTGGTACTCCTTCGGCTGGAGCGGCTCGCCTTCCTCGTCGACGCCGTCGGGGACGACCGTGACCTTCGGGCCGCGGTCGGTGTCCTCGATCTCGACCCGTCCGCCCACCTGCGCGAGCGTGGCCGCGCCCTTGGGGTTCCGGGCCTCGAAGATCTCGACGACACGCGGGAGGCCGTGCGTGATGTCCGCGCCGGCCACGCCGCCCGTGTGGAACGTCCGCATCGTCAGCTGCGTGCCCGGCTCGCCGATCGACTGCGCGGCGATGATGCCGACCGCGTCGCCGATCTCGCACATCTGGCCGGTCGCCAGGAAGGTGCCGTAGCACGCCCGGCACACGCCGTACTCGCTGCGGCACTTGAAGACGCTACGCACGGGGACCGTGAAGCCTTCGAGGTGCTCCTCGAGCTCGTCCGCGAGCTCGCGCAGGCGCAGGAAGGTGATCTCCTCGCCCTTGGCGACAAGCACCGTCTTTCCGGGCTTGCCGTCCTTGAGCGGCTTGCGGATGTCGGCTGCGGCGATGCGCCCGGCAACGCGAGCGATTGAGGCCCTCGGGGACGAGCACGGGCAGCTCGATCGACTCCTCGGTGCCGCAGTCCTCGATGCGGATGATCACGTCCTGGGAGACGTCCACGAGCCGCCGCGTCAGGTAGCCCGAGTCGGCCGTGCGAAGCGCCGTGTCCGCGAGGCCCTTGCGGGCGCCGTGGGTCGAGATGAAGTACTCGAGCACCGACAGGCCCTCCATGAAGTTGGCCTTGATCGGCAGCTCCATGATCTCGCCCTTCGGATTCGCCATCAGGCCGCGCATGCCGGCGAGCTGGCGGATCTGCTTGAACGATCCGCGGGCGCCGGAGTTGGCCATCATGTAGATCGGGTTCAGCTCGTAGAGCGTCCGCTCCATCGCGTCGGCGACGGTGTCCGTCGCCTCCGTCCAGATGTTGACGATCGACTCGTGGCGCTCCTCCTCGGTGATGAGGCCGCGCTCGAACTGCAGCTCGATCTTCTGGACCCGCTCCTCGTACTCCTCGAGGATCTTCTCCTTGTCCTCGGGGATGACGATGTCGTTCTTCGAGATCGTGATCCCGGCCTGGGTTGCGTAGTGGAACCCGAGCTCCTTGATCGTGTCGAGGAGCACCGAGATCACGGCCGCGCCGTAGACGTCGACGAGGCTGGTGACGTAGTCGTTCGTCTCCTTCTTGCCGAGCGTCCGGTTGACGAACTCCACCGATACCGGGCTCGACGCCCGGAAGCGCAGAGCTGACCGCGCGGGCGACCTCCTCGCTGAAGATGACCCGTCCGGGCGTCGTCAGGATCAGCTCGCCGCCGCGGCGGTACTCGATCGGATCCTGGAGCCCGACCTGGCGGGCGTCGAGCGCGAAGACAACGTCATCCTCGGAGCCGAAGCGCTGCGGCCGGGGCTTGAGCTTCTCGGCGGTGGTCGCGTTCAGGTCCTTGAGGCAGTACGTCAGGTAGTAGCCGCCTAGCACCATGTCCTGCGAAGGCGTGGAGAGCGGCCTCCCGTGCGCGGGGGAGAGGATGTTGTTGGACGACAGCATCAGGATGCGCGCCTCGGCCTGCGCCTCCGCGGAGAGCGGCAGGTGGACGGCCATCTGGTCGCCGTCGAAGTCGGCGTTGAAGGCGTGGCAGACGAGCGGGTGGACCTGGATCGCCTTGCCCTCGACGAGAACCGGCTCGAAGGCCTGGATGCCGAGGCGGTGGAGCGTCGGCGCACGGTTCAGGAGAACCGGGTGCTCCGCGATGACCTCCTCGAGCACGTCCCAGACCTCCGGGACCATCGACTCGACGTACTTCTTCGCCGCCTTGATGTTCTGGACGGACTTCCGCTCGACGAGCCGGCTCATGATGAACGGCTTGAAGAGCTCGAGCGCCATCAGCTTCGGCAGGCCGCACTGGTGCAGCTTCAGCGTCGGGCCCGACACGATCACGGACCGGCCGGAGTAGTCGACGCGCTTGCCGAGCAGGTTCTGGCGGAAGCGCCCCTGCTTGCCCTTGAGCATGTCCGAGAGCGACTTCAGCGGCCGGTTGCCCGGGCCGGTGACCGCGCGGCCGCGGCGCCCGTTGTCGAACAGGGCGTCGACGGCCTCCTGGAGCATGCGCTTCTCGTTGTTGACGATGATCTCGGGGGCGCCGAGGTCCAGCAGCCGCTTCAGCCGGTTGTTCCGGTTGATGACGCGGCGGTAGAGGTCGTTGAGGTCGCTCGTGGCGAAGCGGCCGCCGTCCAGCTGCACCATCGGGCGCAACTCCGGCGGGATGACCGGGATCGCCTCGAGGACCATCCACTCGGGTCGGTTCTCCGAGGTGATGAACGCGTTCACGACCTTCAGCCGCTTGATCGCGCGCTGCTGCTTCTGGCCCTTCGAGGTGCGGATGATCTCCCGCAGCGACTTCGCCTCGGCGTCGAGGTCGAGGTCCTTGAGGAGGTCGCGGATCGCCTCCGCTCCCATGCCGCCCTTGAAGTAGACGCCGAAGCCGTACGGCGAGCCGAAGCGGTCCTTCAGCTCCCGGAACAGCATCTCGTCGTTGACGATCAGCTTCGGCTCGAGCTCGCGGAAGAGCTGCCACGTCTGCTCGAGGCGGGCGATGGAGTCGACGGCGGCCTCGCGCGCGTCGCCGCGGCGGGACTCGATGTCCTGGTACATCTCGCGGACCTTCAGGGCCCACTGCGAGAGCGCGTCGAAGTCCTCCTTCTTCGCGCCTTCGCGCAGGCAGAGGTCGTAGGCGAGCTCCTTGACGGCCGCGGGATCGCCCGTGGTCTCGGCCTGGTCGAGGACGTCGCGCAGCAGCCCGTTGCCGAGGTCCCGCGCCTTCTCGAGGTTCTTCGTCTCGACGCCGGAGACGAGCTCGGCGTCCTCGCCCTCGAGCTCCTCGCCCGAGAGGAGGGCGTCGCGCACCTTGTTCATGTGCTTGGTGATCGCACCCTTCTTGGAGCCGGTCGCCTTGTCGGCCTGCTTCGCGAGCGGCGCGAGGGCGTCCAGGATCTGGACCGCGGCATTGCCGACGGCCTCGGTGTCACGCGGCGCCAGCCGGCGGTCGTCCCGCACGGCGGTGGAGCGCACGAGCTCGCGGATCTTCTTCGAATCCTCGGTGGTGACGGTCTGCGCCACCTCGGTGAAGATGCCGCTGGCCAGGGTGCGCGCCTCCTCGACGGGCGGCAGGCCCTGCTCCTCGGCCCAGGCAGTCAGGCCGCGGACCCAGAACTCGTCGTCCTCGTCGAAGTTCCGCTCCTTGCCCTTGGTGAAGTACTCGCGCCTGCGCGTGAGCCGGTCCTCGAGCGCGGCGAGAGCCTCGTCGCGGTCGACATTGATGCGCTCGTACTCGCCGCGCACCTTGTCCTCGAGGTCGGCCAGGTCGGCCTGGCGCTTGTCCACCTCGACCTGCGTCACGATCGACGCGGCGAAGTAGAGGACCTTCTCCAGCTCCTTCGGGGCGATGTCGAGGAGGTAGCCGATGCGGCTCGGGACTCCCTTGAAGAACCAGATGTGCGAGACGGGAGCGGCCAGGTCGATGTGACCCATGCGCTCGCGCCGCACCTTCTGGCGCGTGACCTCGACCCCGCAGCGCTCGCAGATGATGCCCTTGTAGCGGACGCGCTTGTACTTGCCGCAATAGCACTCCCAGTCCTTGGTCGGACCGAAGATGCGCTCGCAGAAGAGGCCGTCCTTCTCGGGCTTGAGCGTGCGGTAGTTGATCGTCTCGGGCTTGGTGACCTCGCCCGAGGACCAGTCCCTGATCTGCTTGCTCGACGCGAGGCCGATGCGGATCGCGTCGAAGTTATTGATGTCGATCAAGTCGGCTCCCTACCCTCAGTCTCGATTTCCACGTCGGCCAGGTCCGGATCCGCGGGGGGCGCGTCCGCCTCGGCCACGAGCTCATTCGCCTCGGCTTCGTCGAGGTCGCCGAGCTGCTCGTCGGCCGGAAGGGTCAGCTCGCCGTCGGTGTCGACGCGCTCCTGGCCCTCCTCGGCCTCCTCGGCCGTCGGCTGACGGGCGGCTGCGCGGAGCGAGCCGGGCGAGAGGTCGATGCCGAGCTCCTCCGCGGCGCGCAGCAGCTCGTCGTCCTCCTCCCTGACCTCGACCTCCGCGCCCTCCTCGGAGATGACGTTGACGTCCAGCGCCAGCGACTGCATCTCCTTGAGGAGGACCTTGAAGGACTCGGGGATCGACGGCTCGGCGATGTTCTCGCCCTTGACGATTGCCTCGTAGGCCTTCACGCGCCCGACCGTGTCGTCGGACTTGATGGTGAGCATCTCCTGCAGGGTGTAGGCGGCGCCGTACGCCTCCAGCGCCCACACCTCCATCTCGCCGAAGCGCTGGCCGCCGAACTGGGCCTTGCCGCCCAGCGGCTGCTGCGTCACCAGCGAGTACGGGCCCGTCGAGCGCGCGTGGATCTTGTCGTCGACGAGGTGCAGAAGCTTCAGGATGTACATGTAGCCGACGGTCACCTTCTGGTTGAAGGGCTCGCCGGTGCGGCCGTTGAAGAGCCGCGCCTTGCCGGAGCAATGCCGGCCGTCGGGACGCTTCTCGTCGACCACGAACTTGATCGGCGAGTCGGGGTTCTGGCGGGTCCACTCGACGAGGGCGTCGTCCACCTGCTCCGGGGTCGCGCCGTCGAAGACGGAGCTCGCGACCGGCGTGGGGCCGTTGCGCTCGCCGTCCTCGGCGAAGACGCCGTGGTGGGCGGCCCAGCCGAGGTGGGTCTCGAGGACCTGGCCGATGTTCATCCGGCTCGGCACGCCGAGCGGGTTGAGGACGACGTCGACCGGCGTCCCGTCCTCCAGGAAGGGCATGTCCTCCTCGGGGACGATCCGCGCGATCACGCCCTTGTTCCCATGGCGGCCGGCGAGCTTGTCGCCCTCGGCGATCTTGCGCTTCTTGGCGACGTACACGCGCACGAGCTCGTTCACGCCCGGCGAGAGGTCGTCGCCGCCGTCGCGGGAGAAGGTCTTCACGTCGATGACCTTGCCGCCCTCGCCGTGCGGGACCTTCAGGGAGGTGTCGCGCACCTCGCGCGCCTTCTCCTTGAAGATGGCCCGGATCAGCTTCTCCTCCGCCGTCAGCTCGGTCTCGCCCTTGGGCGTGACCTTGCCGACGAGGAGGTCACCGGAGCCGACCTCGGCGCCGATGCGGACGACGCCGCGGTCGTCGAGGTCCTTGAGCGACTCCTCCGAGCGGTTGGGGATGTCGCGCGTGATCTCCTCGTCGCCCAGCTTCGTCGAGCGGGCGTCGATCTCGTACTCGTGGATGTGGATCGAGGAGAGCACCTCGTCCTTGACGAGCCGCTCCGAGATGACGATCGCGTCCTCGAAGTTGTAGCCCTCGAACGGCATGAAGGCGACGAGCAGGTTCTTGCCGAGGGCGAGCTCGCCCTCGGAGGTCGAGCTGCCGTCCGCCAGGACGTCGCCGGCCTTGACCTTGTCGCCCAGGCGCACCGTGGGCTTCTGGTGGATGAGCGTCCCCTGGTTCGAGCGCATGAACTTCTCGAGCTCGTACTCGTCGCGCCCGTCCTTCGTCTCGACGACGATCGCCTCGGCGTCGACGTCGACGATCGTGCCCGCGTTCTCGGAGATGGTGACGTCACCCGTGTCGATGGCCGCGCGGTACTCGAGGCCGGTGCCGATCAGCGGCGGCTCCGTAATCATCAGCGGCACTGCCTGCCGCTGCATGTTCGAGCCCATGAGGGCGCGGTTCGCGTCGTTGTGCTCGAGGAACGGGATCAGCGCCGTCGCGACCGAGACGATCTGCGCCGGGTTCACGTCCATGTACTGGACGTGCTTGGGATCGGCCTCGAGGGGCTGGCCGCCGGGACCGCGGCAGAGGACGGTGGCATTGACGAACTTGCCTGTCTTCTCGTCGACGGCCTCGTTCGCCTGCGCGATGGTGAGCTTCTCCTCCTCGGCCGCGTCGAGGTAGACGATCTCGTCCGAGACCTTGCCTCCCTTGACGACCCGATAGGGCGTCTGGACGAAGCCGAACTCGGAGACCGTCGCCATCGACGCGAGCGAGCCCATCAGGCCGATGTTCGGGCCCTCCGGCGTCTCGATCGGGCACATGCGGCCGTAGTGGGTCGGGTGGACGTCGCGCACCTCGATGGGCGCGCGCTCGCGCGTGAGGCCGCCGGCGCCGAGCGCCGAGAGGCGGCGACGGTGCGTGAGGCCGGCCAGCGAGTTCGTCTGGTCCATGAACTGCGAGAGCTGTGAGGAGCCGAAGAATTCCTTCAGCGCGGCCACGACCGGGCGAATGTTGATGATCGTCTGTGGCGTGATCGTGTCGACGTCCTCCGTCGTCATGCGCTCCCGCACGACGCGCTCCATGCGGTAGAGGCCGACGCGGAACGCCTCCTGGATCAGCTCGCCGACCGTCCGCAGGCGGCGGTTGCCGAAGTGCTCGTACTCGTCGAGCTCGCTCCGGATCGGCTCACGCGAGAGGACGATCGCATCGGCGGCGAAGTCCTTGGACTCCTCCGGGACGCCCAGCGTCTTGGGCAAGCGGACGAGCCGCTGGACGAGTGCGAGGATGTCCAGCGTCGTGAGGACGCGGACGTCGTCGGGTACGTCGACCTCGAGCCGCTGGTTCAGCTTGTAGCGGCCGACCTTCGTCAGGTCGTAGCGCTTGGGGTCGAAGAAGAGCCCGCGCAGGAGGTTCCGCGCGTTCTCGAGCGTCGGCGGCTCGCCGGGGCGCTGCTTCTTGAAGACCTCGACGACCGCCTCCTCCTCGCGTGTAGTGGTGTCCTTCTCCAGCGTGTTCGCGATGAAGGGCGAGTTGTCGAAGAGCTCGAGGATCTTCTCGTTGGTGCTCGTGTCCAGGGCGAAGCCGGTCGAGGGGTCCTCGGCCGGGAGCGCCCGGAGAAGCGTCGTGATCGGGAGCTTGCGCTTCCGGTCGATGCGCGCGTAGACGACGCCCTTCTTGTCGATCTCGAGCTCGAGCCACGAGCCGCGGCTCGGCATCAGGTTCGCGATGAAGACCTGCTTCGTCGCGTCCTTCGGCTCCATGAGGTAGGCGCCGGGCGAGCGGACGAGCTGCGTCACGATGACGCGCTCCGTCCCGTTGATGATGAAGGTGCCGTGCTCGGTCATCATCGGGAAGTCCCCCATGAAGACCGTCTGCTCCCGGATCTCTCCGGTTTCCTTGTTGACGAACTGGACCGAGATCGACAGCGGGACCTGGTAGGTGAGGTCCTTCTCGCGGCATTCCTTGATGGTTACCGGCGGCTCGCCGAACTCGTAGTCGCGGAACTCCACCGCCAATGTGCCGGTGTAGTCCTCGATGGGAGAGATATCGTCGATCGTCTCCCTCAGGCCCTCCTCCAGGAACCAATGGAACGAGGCCTTCTGGATGTCGATCAGGTTCGGTAGGTCGATGACGTGCTTGAGACGAGAAAAACTTTTGCGCGCAGGGCGCGCAGCGACCTTGGTAGCCAAGGACGGAGACCTCCCTCTAGGCAGGGTCTAGCGACAAAAGAACAGGCAGAATCTGCAGTACAGCGGCGCGACCGATAAGAGTAGCACGACGAGCGGTCCCCGCGCAACGCGACGCGCGCGGAAACCGCTTGGTCGGAAGACCACTATAGCGCGGAATCGGCCGATTCGCGACCCTGGGTGTTCGCGGGCGCCGAAGCGCCATTCTCCCCGCCCGGAGGGAAGCGCAGGCGGACGCGCGTGCCGCCGCCGTCCGCACGCTCGGCAACCACCGTGCCGCCGTGCGCCTCGGCGACCTGGCGGACGATCGCGAGCCCGAGCCCGGAGCCTGGAAGGCCGCGCGCCGACGGCGCCCGGTAGAAGCGGTCGAAGACGTGCGGGAGATCGGAGTCGTCGATCCCGGGCCCATGGTCGCGGACGGCAACCTCGCCGCCGTGAACGGTCACCTCCACCTCGCCGCCCGACGGGCTCCACTTGGCGGCGTTGTCGAGCAGGTTGCCGATCGCCCGCTCGATCGAGCCGGGGATCCCGCTGACGACCGACTCCTCGAGCTCGGGAGTGAACGTGACGCCGCCCCGGTTCCTCCGCGCGGACTCGATCGCCTCGCCGGCGACGAGGTCGAGGCGGACGTCCTCGCGAGCGTCGGGGCTCTCCTCGGCGCGGTCGAGCGCAACGAGCTCGGCGACCAGCTCGCTCATCTCGGCGAGCTGCTCGACGACGTCGGCGAGCAGGCGCTCGCGCTCGTCCTCGGGCAGGTCGTCCGCGCGCGCGAGCACCTCGATGTTCGTGCGGAGGCTCGTGAGCGGGGTCCGGAGCTCGTGCGAGGCGTCGGCGACGAAGCGCCGCTGGCTCAGCGCCGCGTCCTCGAGCGAGGCGAGCATCGTGTTGAAGCTGGCCGCCAGCCGCCCGAGCTCATCGGTCCCCTCGTCGGCCACGCGGCGCGAGAGATCGCGCGTCTCGGTCACCTCTTCGGTCGCCTCGGTGAGGCGCTTGACCGGCGCGAGCGCGGTGCGCGCGACAACGAGGCCGAGCGCCGCCGCAAGCCCGATTCCCCCGAGCGCGACGAGGATGAGGATCGTCCGCAGCCGGTCGAGCGAGGCATCAACCTCGGTGAGCGGCCGCGCGATCTGGACGACGTAACCCTCGTCGATCGGGGTGGTGAGGATGCGAACGTGGATCCCGGCGACCTCGGCATCGCTGTAGTAGGCCCCGCTTGAGCCGGCGGCCGCCTCCCGCGTCCGGTCGGTCACCGGAAGGGCGAGGTCGTCGCCGGGCGCACGGATGGCGCCCTGGGGCCCGAAGACCTGCACGTAGCCCCCGGGCCCGCCGAGCTCGGGGCCGGGGATGCGCAGGAAGAACTGGTCCTCGCTCGTTCTCACGACGCCGATGGGGATTCGCGACACGACCTGCGTGCGGGCGGCGAGCGCGTCGTCGACCTGCCCGCGGAGCTGGCTACGGACCGCGAGGTAGGCGACGACGGAGGCGACCGCCACCGCGACCGCAACGGCCACCGCCGCGGCGATCGTGATCCGGGCGCGAAAGCTCATGCCTCGCGTAAGGCGTAGCCGACGCCGCGGACGGTCTGGATCAGCCGCGGCCATCCGCCGGCCTCGGTCTTGCGGCGTAGGTAGCCGATGTAGACGTCCAGCGAGTTCGAGCTCGCTCCGAAGTCGTAGCCCCACACGCGCTCGAAGATGAGCGAGCGTGTGAGCACCTGGCGAGGGTTGAGGAGGAAGAGCTCGAGCAGGGCGAACTCGGTGCGGGTGAGGTCGATCGGCTCGCCGCCTCGGTGCACCTCGCGCGTCCTCGGATCGAGCTCGAGGTCCTCGAAGCGGAGAGTGTCGCCCGAACCGTTCGTCGTCCGACGCAGGAGCGCGCGCAGCCGCGCCAGCAGCTCCTCGAGCGCGAACGGCTTCGTCACGTAGTCGTCGGCACCGGCGTCGAGCCCCTCGACGCGGTTTTCGACCTCCGCGCGCGCCGTCAGCATCAGGACCGGCAGCCGGCTGCCCTCCCGCCGCAGCCGGGCGCAGACTTCGAGGCCGTCGACCTCGGGCATGAGGACGTCGAGGACGAGCGCGTCCGGCTGGGGCTCGTTCTCGAGGCGGTCGAGCGCCTCCCGGCCGTCTCCCGCCAGCTCGACGTCGTAGCCCTCGAGCTCGAGCGCGCGCCTCAGCGACTCGCGCACGGCGCGCTCGTCGTCCACCACGAGGATTCGCATGCGCCCATTGTGAGCACGAAACCTGAGAGCCGGCTAAGAGGCCACGCGCGGGGCCGGACTCTTACCCAGTTCTTAGACAGGTCTCAGGCGCGTCTTAGGTGGCGCTGCTGCCATGGACGCCATCACTTCGTAGGAAAGGAACGTGTCATGAAGCCCCGCACCACCCGCACCCTCACCGTTACCGGAGCGCTCGTTGCCGCCGCCGCAATCGGCGCGGGCGGTGGCGCCGCGACCTTCGCGGCGCTCGGCTCCGAGGACGGCCCGACGGTCGTCCGCCAGGTGACCGTCAAGAGCTCGGAGCCGGCGGCGTCGACCAGCGAGTCGCTCTCCGTCAGCCAGATCTACGAGCAGGCCTACAAGGGCGTCGTCGAGATCACCGCGACCTCGAGCCAGTCCTCGCCGACGGGCGGCGAGCAGGAGCAGCAGGGCCAGGGCTCCGGCTTCGTCTACGACTCCGACGGCCACATCGTCACCAACGACCACGTCGTCGAAGGCGCGCAGTCGGTCTCCGTCCGCTTCTGGGACGGCTCGACCTACGACGCGACCGTCGTCGGCACCGACCCCTCGACCGACCTCGCGGTCATCAAGGTCGACGCGCCCGCCTCCAAGCTCGTCACCCTCGAGGTCGGCGACTCGACCCAGCTCACGGTCGGCGAGAGCGTCGTCGCCATGGGCAGCCCGTTCGGGCTCGAGGAGACGGTCACGAGCGGCATCGTCAGCGCCCTCAACCGGCAGATGACCTCGCCGAACAACTTCACGATCAACAACTCCATCCAGACCGACGCCGCGATCAACCACGGCAACTCGGGCGGCCCGCTCCTGAACGGTGCCGGCCAGGTGATCGGCGTCAACACCCAGATCCGGAGCGACTCGGGCGGCAGCGACGGCATCGGCTTCGCCATCCCCTCGAGCACGGTCTCCACGATCGTCCCCCAGATCATCTCCAGCGGCTCCGTCGAGCACGCCTACCTCGGCGTGGGCGTCGCCTCGATCCCCAGCACCGTCGCCGACGAGATCGGCCTTCCGGCCGGCGTCGAGGTGACCGAGGTGCGGCAGGGAACGCCGGCGGCCGACGCCGGCCTCAAGGCGGCAACCGGCTCAGCCACGGTCGACGGCCAGAGCTACCCGACCGGCGGCGACGTGATCACCGCGGTCGACGGCAAGGCGATCACCGACGGCGCAGCGCTCCAGAGCGCCATCGATGCCAAGAAGCCGGGCGACTCCGTGTCGATCACCTACAGCCGCAACGGCAAGAGCACGACTGTCCAGGTGTCCCTCGGGACCCGGCCCTCCTAACACAGAGAGCCGGAATGCGTCGAGAGGGCCGCGCACGAGGCGGCCCTTTCGGCGTTCCGGGCCCGTTTTCTCTTAGAGATTTCTTAGAGAGCTTTCAGGTTGCCCTTAGGGCAGCTTGGTTCCATCGTGAGAAAGGGCGACCGAAAGGACTCTTTCCATGAGCAAGCTGACCTCGAAGCACGTTCTGGCGGCCACCGTGGCAGGGCTGGCGGTCGCGGGGGGCGGCGCGGCCATCGCCGCCTCGCAGACCGACTCGCAGGGCTCCTCGTTCCTGGACTCGGTGGCGAAGCACCTCGGCATCTCCTCCGACAAGCTCGAGGACGCCACCCGGGCGGCGGCAGTCGACCAGGTGAACCAGGCATTCGAGGACGGCAAGATCACGAAGGAGCAGGCCGACGAGCTGAAGTCGCGGATCGAGTCGGGCGAGTTCCCCCTCTTCCTCGGCCCGGGCTTCTTCGGGCTCCGCCACCAGGGCGAGCCCGGCGGCTTCGAGCGGCATGTGTTCTTCGGCGGCAAGCTCGAGGTGGCGGCCGAGTACCTCGGCCTGACGGAGGCCGAGCTCCGCGAGCAGCTCGCGGACGGCAAGTCGCTCGCCGACGTCGCCAAGGCCAAGGGCAAGTCCGTCGACGGCCTCGAGCAGGCCATCCTCGCCGAGGCGAAGTCGGCGCTCGACGAGGCCGTCAAGAACGAGCGGCTGACGCAGGTGCAGGCGGACGAGGCCTACCAGCGCCTCCAGGACTCCATCGACGACATCGTGAACGGCGACTTTCCGGGCCCGCGCCACGGCCGCTTCTTCGGCGGCCCCGGCTTCGGCCCCCCGCCCGGCTTCGCCCCGCCCGACGGGGGCGATGACGACGGCGGCTCCGGCGGAGGCTCCGGCGGAGACGCCCCTCAGTGGGACACGGCCGCGTAGCGGATCGCGGCATCCCCTCCCCTCCGTGAAGAGGCCCGCCCCGCGGGCCTCTTCTCATTTCCGCCGGCCGATGATGGCGACGAGACCTTCCGGGAGCTCCTCGTGGCCGAACGACTCCCTCACCGCGACCTCGAGCCCGAGCGGCGCCAGGAGCGCCGGCACCCGCGCCGTGTCGAGCAGGACGTTCTCATGGTGCTCGTCGTCGCGGCGCCACATGCCGTCCTCCTGCCGCAGGAAGGTCGTGATCTCACGGACGAAACGGTTTGGCAGCGATAGGTCGAAGCGCGTGACGACCGCCCAGTCCTCGTGCACGCGCCCCTGGCTCGCCTCGCCGCGGCGGGCGGCTCCATAGCGCAGGTCGCAGAGATCGAGCGCGAGGACGCCGCCGGGACGGAGCGCCGTCGCCGACGCCGCTAGGGCCCTCTCGACCGAAGCCTCGGCGGGCAGGTAGTTGAGAACGTGGCCGACCGAGACGATCGCGTCGCACTCGGGAAGCGGGTCGTCCGGGAGGGCGAGCAGCCGGATCTCCTCGGCGCCTTCCAGGGTCTCCACCGCGAGCTCGAGCATTGCCGGTGAGGCGTCGGTCGCGACGACCCGATGCCCTGCCGCGAGCAGGTGGCGCGTCAGCAGGCCGCTCCCGCACCCGAGCTCGAGCACGAGCCCGCCCCGTTCGCGGACCGGCTCCAGGAGCGCGAGGATCCCGGGCGCGCAGGCGTCGGCGTGGAACCCGAAGCCCCGGTGGTGGACGAGGGCGAGGTCCCGCCGGTAGTACGGATCGGGCGCCATGGCCCGGAATCATCGCAGCGACCGAAGTCGCGAAGGGCCGGGTCTGGCCCGGCCCTTCGCCGACTTCGAAAGCGCCGGAGCTACTTCACCTCGACAGAGGCGCCGGCCTCCTCGAGCTGCGCCTTGATCGAGTCGGCCTCCTCCTGGGCCACGCCTTCCTTGACGGCGTTGGGCGCCCCGTCGACCAGGTCCTTGGCCTCCTTGAGGCCCAGGCCGGTAATGGCGCGGACAACCTTGATCACCTGGATCTTCTTGTCGCCGGCGCCCGTGAGGACGACGTCGAACTCGGTCTTCTCCTCGGCGGCCGCGCCGTCGGCGGCCGCGGGAGCGGCGCCCGGAGCGGCGACCGCGACAGGAGCGGCGGCGGTGACGCCCCACTCCTCCTCGATCTTGTTCTTCAGCTCGACGAGGTCGAGGACAGTCATCTTCCCGAGCTCGTCGAACACCTTGTCGACTGCGGTAGCAGCCATGTCTACTCCTCCTCTGTGGTCTCTTCGGCTGCTTCGTCAGCCGTGTCATTGGATGTCTCTGCGGACGCCTCCGTTGGCGCCTCGTCAGCGGTCTTTTCGGAAGCCTCCTCCGCCTCATCGGCGGGCTCGGCCTCTGCAGTAGGCTCGTCCTCCTCGGCCGGCTCCTCTGCAGGAGCGGCCTCCGCCTCGGTGGGCGCGTCGGCGCCGCCGAGCTGGTCGACACGGGCGTCGAGCAGCCCGACGAAGTCCTGCAGCGGGGCCGCGAACAGCCCGACGATCGAGGTCAGTGGACCAACGATCGCGCCCAGAACCTGGCCCTGGAGCACGTCGGTGGGCGGCAGCGAGGCCAGCTCGACGACCTGGCCGGCCTCAAGTGGCATGCCCTGGAGGATCCCGCCCTTGATCTCGAGGACCCTGGTGCGCTTGGCCGTCTCGTTGAGCGTCTTCGCGACCGCGACCATGTCGCCGTCGCCGACGAAGGCGATCGCCGTCGGGCCGTCGAGGAGCGCGTTCAGCGTCTCCAGGCCGGCCTCCGAGGCGGCCCGCCTCGTGAGCGTGTTCTTCACGACCGAGAAGCGGGCGCCGTGCTCGAGCAGCTTCGTGCGCACGTCATCGAGCTCGGTCACCGACAGGCCGCGGTAGTCGGCCAGGATCAGCGTATCCGAGCCGCGCAGCCGCTCCGCGAGGTCGGCCACCACCTGCTCCTTGTCCTTTCTCAGCATCGAATCACCTCCTTCAAAACGACTCGTGCCCGCCTTCCGGGCGGGCACGAGCAGAGGCGAGTCGTCTTGCTCGAGCCACCTCGGCAGGGCTTATGCCCCGAAGGGCTGCCGGCTGTCTTCGGCGACGGGCTGTGGACGAAAAACCTAGGCCGGGACGGGCTCCTCCTCGAGCTCCGCGGCGATCTCGCGCGTCTTCGCGGGGTCGACCCGGACGCCGGGCCCCATCGAGCTCGTCAGCGTGATCGAGCGGATGTACCGCCCCTTCGCCGCCGCCGGCTTCGCGCGGACGATCTCCTCGACGACGGTCGCGTAGTTCTCGAGCAGCGTCTTCTCGTCGAAGCTCTTGCGGCCGATGACCAGGTGGACGTTGGCGCCGCGGTCGGTGCGGTACTCGAGCTTGCCCGCCTTGGCCTCGCGCACCGCCTTGCCCACGTCGAACGTGACCGTCCCCGTCTTCGGGTTCGGCATCTTCCCGCGCGGGCCGAGGATGCGGCCGAGCTTGCCGACGGTGCTCATCATGTCCGGCGTTGCGATCGCGACGTCGAAGTCGTCGAAGCCGCCCTCGATCTGGGTGCCGAGGTCGGCGGCGCCGACCACGTCGGCCCCCGCCTCCTCCGCCTCGCGCGCCTTCTCGCCCTCGGCGAAGACGGCAACGCGGACGTCCTTGCCGGAGCCGTGCGGGAGCATGAGCGTGCCGCGCAGCTGCTGGTCGGCGTGGCGGACGTTGAGCCCGAGGTTGAAGTGGGCCTCGACCGCCTCGTCGAACTTGGCAGCGGGCGCCTCCTTCACGAGCCGGACCGCCTCGAGCGGCGTGTACGCGTGCTCGCGGTCGATCGAGCTCTTGGCTTCCGTGTACCGCTTGCCGTGGCGGGCCATTACCGCGCCACCTCCACGCCCATGGAGCGCGCCGTCCCTTCGATGATGCGCATCGCCTGGTCGACGTCGCGCGCATTCAGGTCGACGAGCTTCGTCTCTGCAATCTGCCGCACCTGGGCGGACGTGATCGTGCCCACCTTGTCGCGGTTGGGCTCCGAGGAGCCCTTCTCGATGCGGAGCGCCTCCTTGATGAGGACGGCGGCGGGCGGCGTCTTCGTGATGAAGGTGAAGGACCGGTCCTCGAAGACCGTGATCTCCACGGGGGTGATGCGCCCGTTCTCCTGCTGGGTCTGCGCGTTGAACGCCTTGCAGAACTCCATGATGTTGACCCCGTGCTGGCCGAGCGCAGGGCCGACCGGCGGCGCAGGGTTGGCCTGGCCGCCCGGGATCTGAAGCTTGATGAGTGTGAGGACTTTCTTGGCCATCCGTTCCTAATCCATCTTCTTGACTTGGTCGAAGCTGACCTCGACCGGGGTTTGGCGCTCGAAGATGTTGACGAGCACCTTCAGCTTCTGCTGGTCGGCGTTGACGTCGATCACCTCGCCGTCGAAGTCGGACAGCGACCCCGAGGTGATCTTCACCGTCTCGCCGAGCTCGAACTCGACCGCCGTCCGCGGCCGCTCGGCGGCAGCGGTGGCAGTGTGCAGGATCCTGTCGACCTCCGGCTGCGAGAGCGGCACGGGCTTCGTGCCGGAGCCGACGAAGCCGGTGACGCCCGGCGTGTTCTTCACGACCGTCCAGGCCTCGTCGTTGAGGTCCATGTTCACGAGCACGTAGCCGGGCAGGACGCGTTTCTCGGTCTGCACCTTCTGGCCGTCCTTCGTCTCCACGACCTGCTCGGTCGGGACGACGACGCGGCGGAAGCGGGCTTTCTGGCCCATCGAGTCGATGCGGTGCTCGAGGTTGGCCTTGACCTTGTTCTCGTGGCCAGAGTAGGTGTTGACGACGTACCAGCGGAACATGGTGGTGGCCCTAAAGGTTGAGGAGGACGTCGCGGACGAACCGCTGGACTGCCCAGTCGGTCACGAACAGGTAGGCGCCGGTGATCGCCACGGCGATGATGACGACGATCGTCGCGGAGATCAGCTGCTGGCGGCCGGGCCAGTCGACCTTGCGGAGCTCGGCCCAGCACTCGCCGACGAACGCGCGGAAGCCGCCGCGGCGCTCACGCTTCTGGCCGGTCTGGCTCTTCGGCTGCCCGGTCGGCTTGACCTGGCGCTGGCGCGTGCGGGCGCGCTCCGGCTGGGCCGGAGCCTGGAAGTCACTGCGTTTCCGGCGGGTGCGGGACGGTCGCGCCAACTACCTGGTCTCCCTGTGCAGCGTGTGCCGTCCGCACCAGCGGCAGTACTTGCTCGCCTCGAAGCGGTCGGGCGTGTTGCGCTTGGATTTCTGCGACTGGTAGTTGCGCCGCTTGCACTCAGTGCATGCAAGCGTGATCGCGACTCGTACTCCGGTTGCCATCGTTTCTTAGCCTTTTCGAGAGGGTCTCCAGGTAGCGGCGGTAGGACTCGAACCTACGACACACGGATTATGATTCCGCTGCTCTAACCAGCTGAGCTACGCCGCCCTGCGCGGCGGAGTGTAGCAAGAGCGGCCTTTTCCTCAGCCGGTTTGAACGAGCTCGATGCCCTCTCCGGCGAGCTCCGCAACCCCGCCCGAGGCGACGTGGACGACGTCCTCGACGCCGGCGCGACGGAGCAGCGAAACGGCGATCGAGCTGCGGTTGCCCACCGAGCACGCGACGGCGAGCGGCTTGCCGCCGTTCAGGAGATCGTCGGGCACGCCTTGGCCCAGGTCGTGGTAGGGCACGTGGCGCGAGCCCTCGACGTGCCCCTCCTCCCACTCGTCGAGGTCGCGGACGTCGAGCAGGCGGACCGCGTCGCGGCGAAGGCGGTCGGCCAGCTCCGGGATGTCGATGGCCGCGGTCGACTCGACCGGGAGGCCGGCGTCCCGCCAGGACGCGATCCCGCCCGCCAGGAGACCTGCGATGCGACGGAAGCCGACGGCCTCGAGCAGCAACGCCATCCGCGCGGCCTCGGCGTCGGTGTCGGCGGTGACGATGACCTCGCTCTCGGGGTCAACGACCCAGGCGGCGCGGGTCCCTACGGCGGCGCGCACCATGGTCACGTTGATCGAGCCGGTGACGTGGGCTCCGTCGTAGGCCAGCGTGTCGCGCCCGTCCACCAGGGTCGCACCGGCCTCGAGACGGTCCTGGACGGCCGCCGGCAGCAGATCGTCCACCGGCTCGGACTCGGTCAGAAGCGGACCGCGGTTGAGGGCGACGATGCGCTTGAAGTTCGGCGGCTGCGGCGCCAGATTGCCCGTGAGCGTCCGCACGAACGTTTCCTCATCCGGGCTCGACGCGAGGCGGTTGAAGCGGCGCTCGAAGCCGATGGTCGTGCCCGGCTTCTCGCTCATCCCGGCCCCGCCGCAGAGCGAGCCGCCGATGTGGCCCGGCCAGACCTCGGCGAAGTCTCCGAGCGCGAGCAGGCGCTTGATCGACTGGTACAGGCCGCGCGCGCCTTCCTCCTTGTCGACCGCGAGGTCGGGCCTGGCGACGTCGCCGACGAAGAGCGAGTCGCCCGTGATCACGAGCCAGGGCTCGTCGCCCCGGCTTGCGTCTGCGACGAGGTAGGCGGTGTGCTCCGGGCGATGCCCGGGCGTCGCGAGCGCGGTCACCGTGACGTCGCCGACCGCGACCTGGTCGCCGTCGCCGAGCGGCTCGTGCGGGAAGTCGACGCCGGCCGTCGCCGGCACGTGGATCGTGGCGCCGGTTGCGCTCGCGAGGCGCCCCTTGCCGGAGACGTGGTCGGCATGGTTGTGCGTCTCGAGGATGTGCGCGATCGCGAAGCCGTGCTCCTCGGCCAGGCGAAGATAGTCCTCGACGTCCCATTTCGGGTCGATGACGGCGGCCTCGCCGCCGTCCGCGACGACGTACGAGGCGCAGCCCAGATCGTCGTGCAGCACCTGTCGGAAGAACATGCGCGACCGGATGATACGGGCGATGATTCGCGGCGATGAAGCGCATCGCCCTGCTCCTCGTCGCCACGGCGCTGCTTGCCGCCTCCTGCTCGGGAGACGACGACCCGGTCACCACCGAGGGCGCGGTCGACGAGGGGATCACGGTCTTCGCCGACACGTCCCTCAGCTCGGTCTTCCAGCAGCTCGCCCCCGACGCCCGCTTCGTCTTCGCCGACTCGGCCGAGCTCCGGACCCGGCTCGAGGACGGCGAGGCGGCCGACGTCTACGCGGTCGCGGGGCCCAACTACTCGCAAGGGCTCGACCAGGACGCGATCATCGAAACGCCGCAAGTCTTCGCGATGAACCGGCTGGTGCTCGTCGTCCCGGCCGGCAACCCGGCCGGCATCGAGTCCCTGGACGACGTCGGCGCCGACGCGACCGTCGCCGCCGGCGTCGAGGGCAGCGCGCTCCGCGACTACACGCACACCGTGCTCGACGCGGTGGACAAGGCGGGCCTCGTCGACGCCGTGGCCTTCGAGGGGGACGGGCCGGCCATCATTGACAGCGTCGCCTCCGGGGAGGCCGACGCGGGTTTCGTCTATTTCACGGACGCCAAGGCGGCGGGGGACGACGTCGACATGGTCGAGCTACCGGCCCAGGCCCTGCTCCAGTATCCGATCGCGGTCGTCACCACGTCCGAGAAGACCGACGATGCCGAAGCCTTCGTCGAGCTCGTCCTCGGCGACGCGGGCAGGCAGGCGCTCGAAGGCGCCGGCTTCGGCACACACTGACCGCTAGTCGCGGTTGCCCAGGAACACGAGGACGAAGTACAGAAGCTGCGTCAGCGCGGCGAGCGCGCCCGCGACGTACGTGAGCGCCGCGGCATTCAGGACCTTCTTCACGCCCTGGGTCTCCTGCGTCGTCGCCAACCCCAGGTTCGCGACCTGGACGGCGGCACGCCGAGAGGCGTCGAACTCGACCGGCAGCGTCACGAACTGGAAGAGGACGGCGATGGCGTAGAGCGCGATCGCGAGCAGGAGGAGGCCCGCGGCGTTCAGCAGGATCCCGATCACGAGCAGCCACATCCAGATGCTCGACGTGAAGGCCACGGCCGGGAAGAGCGCCGACCGGAAGCGGAAGAACGAGTACGCCTCCTTGTGCTGGATCGCGTGCCCGACCTCGTGGGCCGCGACGGCCGTCGCGCTGATCGAGCGCTCCGAATAGACCGGCTGCGAGAGATGCACCGAGCGCTTCCGCGGGTCGTAGTGGTCGGAGAGCGGGCCGCCGGGGGACTCGAGCACCGGCACCTCGTGCAGGTCGTTGGCGTCGAGCACTGCGCGTGCGATCTCGGCGCCGGTCATCCCGTTCGAGACCTGCACCTTCGCCTGCTCCGCGAAGGTCTTCTTCAGCCACCACTGCACGCCCAGCCCGAGCAGCAGCGGCGGGATAAGGAACGCAAAATAGAGACCCCAGTCGCCCACCGTCACGGATCGTACCGGGCGGCCGCGACGCAGGGAAGCTCCACGTCGTTACGGTAGGGAGATGGCCGCCTCGGTTCTCTCCGTGCAGGTCGCCGAGCCTCGTGAGATCGTCTGGCTCGGCCGCACCGCGACGACGTCGATCTGGAAGGAACTGGTCGAGGGCCGCGTGCGGGTCGGCGAGGCCAGCCTCGAGGGCGACCGCCAGGCGGACATGTGCTTCCACGGCGGGGCGGACAAGGCCCTCTACGCGTACGCGCGCGAGGACTATGACTGGTGGGAGGTCGAGCTCGGCCACTCCCTCGCGAACGCGACCTTCGGCGAGAACCTGACCCTCAAGGGGCTGGACGTCACCTGCGCGCTCGTCGGCGAGCGCTGGCGAGTCGGGTCGGCGCTGCTCGAGGTGTCCGGGCCGCGGACGCCCTGCTGGAAGCTCGGTGCCCGGATGGAGAGCGTCGAGTTTCCCGTCTACTTCGCGGCGGCGGGACGCCCCGGCGCCTACTTCCGCGTGCTCGAGCAGGGCGAGCTAGCCGCCGGCGACGAGGTCGAGATCGTCCACCGGCCGAGCCACCGCCTGACCGTCGGCGAGGTCGCGGAGATCTACCACGGCGACCGCGACAGATGCGAGGAGCTCCTGCGGGCGCCCGAGATCGGCTCGGAGTGGCACGCCTGGGTGCGGGAGCGCCTCGGCGGAGCGCATCCCGTGCTCCCCGGCTGAGCTAGGAGCGGCCGCGGACGCGCCGGTAGGCGACGAGCGTCCCGATCACGGTGAGCACGAGCAGCAGCGCCTTCTTCCCGGCGAGCTTCGACTCGCCGCTCGCGCGCTCGCGCATGTCCACGGGCACCTCGTCGACTCTCAGCCCCGCATCGCGGAGGCGGAGCAGCCCCTCGACCTCGGGCGCCCCGGTCCCGTACGGCTCGGAGAGGACGGGCATCGCCTGGGCGTTCACGGCATACATGCCGCTCGTCGCGTCCGCGAAGGGGCGCCCGAGCGCAACGCGCATCCCGCGCCGCAGGAGCGAGGTACCCACGACCCGCGCCGGGCTCGGCTGGTAGCGCTGCGGCGCGTACCCCTCGCCAGAGACGAAGCGCGACCCGACCGCCACGTCGCATGCCCCCGAGCGCACGCGCTCGAGCAGGCGCGCCAGCTCGCCGACCGGGTGCTGGCCGTCGGCGTCGACCCGGCCGCAATAGGCATAGCCGTGCTCGACCGCGTAGGCGTATCCCGCCGCCACCCCGAACGGCAGGCCGCGGTTCTCACCGAAGCTCAGCACCTCGGCGCCGTGGTCGCGCGCAACGCGGGCGGTGTCGTCGGTCGAACCGTCGTCGACGACGAGCCGATCGACCTCCGGAAGCCCCCGGGTGACCTCGTCGAGCACCGCGGGCAGGTTCTTCTCCTCGTTCCAGGCGGGGATGAAAACCAGCGTGTCGGCCCGTTCTCCCACGGTGCGAGCCTATCCGCCCGTCCGCAGCCGTTGCCAGAATCAGGTGGACGAAAGTGACGAAAGGAGCGCGCACGTGACCGACCCACGTACACAAGCGACACGCACTTCGATGGGCGTCGGCGATGCCGGCGCCTCGGGGACTCCGGCCTGGTCCGGCCCGAGCGGCTGGGTGTTCTTCGCCTCGATCATCATGTTCGTCGTCGGGACGTTCAACGTGATCTACGGCCTCGCCGCCATCTTCAAGGACGAGGTGCTCGGCTCCGGGGGGATCATCGTCTGGGACGTCTCCAGCTGGGGCTGGATCCACTTCATCCTCGGGATCGTCCTGATCCTCACCGCGCTTGGCCTCTGGGCCGGGCAGGAATGGGCGCGTTGGGCGGGACTCGTCTTCGTGACGCTCAACGCGATCGAGATGGCCGCCTACCTGACGGTCAACCCGTTCTGGAGCTTCCTGATCATCACGCTGGACATCATCATCATCTACCAGCTGACGGTGCGCTGGGAGCAGCAGCCGGCCTAGTCGAGCTCGAGCGTCTCGCCGTCCTCGGGAACTAGGGCCTCGGGGACGGCGGCGCGCACCTCCGCGCGCGTCTCGAGGCAGTGGTTGATCGCCTCGAGGTGGACGACGACGACCGTCGGCACCCGGTCGACGACCTCCCGGACCTGGGCCGCGTTCATGACGAGCGGGCCGCCCTCGAGGAAGCGCGCCCCACTTCCGTTCACGACCGCGACACGGGGGCGATGGCGCTCGATCGCCTCCTCGACGCCGCCGCACCAGACCGTGTCGCCGGCGATGTAGAGCCCGCCGAGCACGAAGCCGCTGATCGGCGCCAGGTCCTCGACCGTCGCCTGGTCCGAGCCGTGGCGGCCGCTCGTCCGGGCGATGCGCAGGCCCTCCCAGTCGAGCTCATCGACGACGGGGCGGGCGTCGAGCCCGAGACCGCGCAGGTGCTCCTCGTCCTCGGGCTGGCAGAAGACCGGGACGTCGCGCGGTAGGAGCCGCGCGCCCGTCTCGTCGAAGTGGTCTTCATGGAGGTGCGTGACGACCACCGCGTCCAGGTCGCGCACGACTTCCTCGGCCGGGATCGGCAGCGGCACGAGCGGGTTGCGGCGCGCGTTCGGCGAGTCCTCGACCGGCTCCCGGGCCCCCGGGTCGTCGAGCATCGGCTCGACCAGGATCCGGCGGCCGTCGAGCTCGATGATGAGCGTCGCGTGGCGGACGAGAGTCAGGCGCACGCGGGGCAAGGTAGTCGAAAGGCCCGCGGAGCGGCGGCGGGCCTTTCGGTCGGGGCAGGAGCGAAGGGCTAGCGTCGGCCCGCGGGCCGGATGGGGTGGGAGGCCCGGAACAGCTCGTCCGGGTCGTAGGCCGCCTTCACCCACTGCAGGCCGCGGTGGGTGTCCGGCGGGTAGAGGGACTCACCCTCCTGCGGGCGGTCGGCGAAGTTGAAGTAGTGGCGCTCGGCCGCCCAGGGTGCGAGGGCGTCCTTGACGACTGCGGCATGTCCCTCGACGGCGGCCCGCATCTCGGGAGTGGCGGCCATCCCGACGCCGAAGAAGGCGAAGCCGGCCTCGATCGAGCCCACGGCGCCGTGGCCGGGCGCGTCGGCTGCGACCGCGCCGCCGAGCTGGCGGAACTCGACCGAAAGGAGCGGCGAGCCGGAGTCGGGGCCGGCGACCGCAACGAGCGCGTCGATGGTCTCCGGCGTGACGTCGTCGAGGTTCATCCCGTCGCCGGCGCCCGGCACGGGCTCGGGAGGATCCATATGCAGGAAGCGGAGCTCCTCAACAGGGATCGTCGCAAAGGTGTCCATGACCGGCCCGAGCTCGCGGAGCGGCTGCATCAGCTCCGCCCCGTCCTCTTCGGAGCCCATGAACGCGGCCTCGACGATCACGAACGACTTGCCGCGGACAGGTTCCGGCACCTGCGGGAAGGGCGGGAACTGCATCAGCCTGCCGACGGAGGTGACCTCGTCGGGCGTGCCGTCCACCCAGCGGCGCCAGGCCTTGAGGACCTCGGCCGCGCGCTGGAAGGGGAAGAAGAGGACGCCGGCGTAGACCTCGGGAGCCGGGTAGAGGGCGAACTCGATGGCGGTGACGATGCCGAAGCTCCCACCGCCGCCGCGGATCGCCCAGAAGAGATCGGGCTCGTTGTCGCGGTCGGCGCGTACCTGGCGGCCGTCCGCGGTCACGACCTCGACGGCGACGACGCTGTTCGCGGCCAGGCCGTAACGGCGGGCGAGCCAGCCGAGACCGCCACCCAGTGTGTAGCCGACGACACCGACGTCGGGCGAGGAGCCCGCGAGGCCGGCGAGACCGTGCTCGGCGGCGGCCAGGATGACCTCTTCCCAGATGACGCCAGCCTCGGCGCGGGCGATCTGCGCCTCGGCGTCGATCTCGAGGCCACGCATTCGGGAGGTCTTGACGAGGATGGTGTCCTCGAAGCTGTCGAGGGTGTTGGCGAAGTGCCCGGTGCCCTGCGTGGTCACGTAGAGGCCGCGGTCGCGGGCGTACTCGACGACGGCGACGACGTCGGCCGCGGACTCGGCGTAGACGACCGCGGTCGGGCGCTGGTCGGCCGCAAGGTTCCAGGCCCGGCGGGCCTCGTCCCAGTCGGGATCGGCCGGGGTGACGACCTCCCCGTCGAGGAGGTCGCGGAGGGCGCCGACGCCGGCCGCCTCCTCTGCGTTGGGGATATAGGTCGTGGTCATCTCTCGAAGCCTCCGTGAGCTGGAAAGCAGGGTCGTAGTGCGTACCGCTCACTGTCACAGGGCCCCCTCGGCCCAGGAAGGCGGCTAGCAGGCTTCATCCCGTGCGGTTATCCGAACCGCGGCCGCGGCGCGCATCCGTCCGCGGGGATATCGTCCCGCCATGGCGGCCGAGGAAGAGCGCGAGATTTGGAGCGGCCGCCCGTCCTGGCGCGGCCGGATGGCCATCGTCATCCCCGGCCTGCTGATCACGCTGGTCGTCCTGATCGTCTGCCTCTGGGCCGGGCTCTCGGCGACGATCACCCTGACCCTCGTGGTCATCGCGGCCGTTGTGACGATCGTCTGGGCCTTCCTCGAGACGATCCGCTGGAAGTACACGGTCACGAACCGGCGCGTCTTCGTGCGGCGCGGCCTCGTCTCGGTCAACGAGCAGACGGCCAGGCTCGAGCGCGTGCAGGACATCACGCTCAATCAGACGCTCTTCGACCGCCTCTTCGGCGTCGGCAAGCTCGCGATCGACACGGCGGGCTCCTCGGGCGGCGCCCTCGAGTTCAAGGCGCTCATCGACCCCGCGCACGTGCGCGAGGTGCTCGACACAGCTGTGCGCGCCGAGCGCGCGCACGACGACACCGACGTCGTCTAGCCCGCCGGGCCTGAAGCCCGCAGCGCACACGTTCCAGCGCGCGCCGTCGACCCGCCGGGAACGTCGATGTATGGCCGAGAGCAAGGCTCACAGCCGGAAACGGCGTTACGGTCCGCAGCGTGACGACGTCCGCAGACGAACCCCGGCTCTCGGGAGGCGCCTATCTCCGGCTGATCCTCCTGGGCGCGGTGATCGGGCTGCCCGCGGCTTTGGTCGCGGCCGGGTTCCTCGCCCTGGTGCACGAGCTCGAGGACTGGGTCTGGCATGACCTGCCCGACGCGCTTGGACACTCGACCCCGCCGTGGTACCTGATCGTCGGACTGCCCGTGCTGGGCGCGGCGCTCGTCGTCGCGGCGCGAACCTTCCTCCCCGGGGACGGCGGCCACTCCCCACTGGACGGGATCAGCGCGAAGCCGACGCCGGTGTCACATGCGCCGAGCGTTGCCCTAGCCGCGCTCGCCTCGCTCGTCTTCGGAGCAGTGATCGGCCCCGAGGCGCCCCTGATCGCGCTCGGCTCGGTCGTCGGACTCCTGATTACGCACGTGGTGACCGTCGATAAGAAGCACCACGGCGTTCTCGCGATGGCGGGCTCGTTCTCGGCGATCTCGGCGCTGTTCGGCGGGCCGATCGTGGCAGGGATCCTGCTGATCGAGGCCGGCGTCGGCATGGGCGCGCTCCTCATCCCGGTGCTCCTCCCGGGCCTGGTCGCGGCCGCCGTCGGCTACCTGCTCTTCGTCGGCCTCGGCGACTGGGGCGGGCTCGAAGAGACCACCCTCGCCGTCCCGGGCCTCCCCGTCTACGACGGCACCAGCGTCCGCGACCTGCTCCTCGCCATCGCCATCGGGATCATCACCGCCGCTCTCTGCGAGGTCGTGCGCGTCTTCGGTCGCCGCACGCTCGCAACCGAACCGCGGATCGGGATGGCCCCGCTTCTCCTGGCGGGCGGTCTGGCTGTGGGACTGCTCGCATTGGTTGCGGAGGGGCTCGGGGCCGACTCGCAGGACGTCCTTTTCTCCGGCCAGTACTCGCTGCCCGCCCTCGTGGCCGAGGACTCCGCCAAGATCCTCCTCGTCCTCGTCGCGGCCAAGGCGCTCGGGTACGCGATCTGCCTCGGCTGCGGGTTCCGCGGGGGGCCCGTCTTCCCGGCCATCTTCCTCGGCGTCGGGCTCGCGATGTTCGCGGTGATCTGGCTCGACGTCTCGCCCACGCTCGCGGTTGCGGTCGGCACTGCCGCGGGCATGGCGGCGATGACCAAGCTCCTGATCGCGCCGCTCCTCCTCGCGGCCATCCTCGTCGGCTCAGGGAACAGCGACGCCGTTCCTGCCGCGGTCTTCGCTGCCTCTGCTGCGTGGGTCGTGACCCAGGCGCTGGAGCGCCTGGCCATCGCCCGCGCCCCGAAGCGCGCCGGCTTCTCGAGCTGATCAGCGCTCGACGATCAGGGTCAGCTGGTCGATGCCGACGATCGTGACCGTCTCGCCCTGCTCGGCGCCCTCGGCGCAGCGGGCGCGCCAGATCTCGGACTCCCCGCCGAGCCGCACCTGACCGAGCGGCTTGCAGGGCGAGATCACCGTGGCCTTCCGCCCGACGAGGGTCTGGGTGCCGGTCCGCACCTTTTTCTTCCTGGAGAACCGCCAGATGATCCCGACCTCACCGAGCCAGAGCAGGATGCATGCGAGCAGCACGATCACGTTCCAGGGCGTCGGCAGAACGAAGAGGAGGACCAGCCCGGTGATCAGCAGCATGTGCGGAGCCTACGGTGCCGGCATGGTGGCGCGCGGCGTTCGGCCGCCGCGGCCGGTCCTCGACCTGGACCTGGCCCATGCGTCTACGGTGTCGGCATGAGCTTCCCCACCCGCACGCTCGGCCGCGAAGGCCTTGCAGTTTCCGCCCTCGGCCTCGGCTGTATGGGCATGTCCGAGTTCTACGGGACCGCCGACGAGGCCGGGGCGATCGCCACGATCCATCGCGCCCTCGATCTGGGCGTCACCTTCCTGGACACGGCCGACATGTACGGCCCGTTCACGAACGAGCGCCTCGTCGGCAAGGCGGTCGCGGGCCGGCGCGAAGAGATCGTCATCGCGACGAAGTTCGGGAACGAGCGCCGCGAGGACGGCGCCTGGGTGGGGATCAACGGTACGCCTGAGTACGTGCACAGGGCCTGCGACGCCTCGCTCGAGCGTCTCGGCGTCGACCACATCGACCTCTACTACCAGCACCGCGTCGACGTGCGGACACCGATCGAGGAGACCGTCGGCGCCATGGCCGAGCTCGTCCGGGCCGGCAAGGTCCGACATCTCGGGCTCTCGGAGGCCGCGCCCGCGACGATCCGCCGGGCGCACGCCGTCCACCCGATCACCGCGCTCCAGAGCGAGTACTCGCTCTGGACGCGCGATCCGGAAGCCGAGGTGTTCGCCACTGTCCGCGAGCTCGGGATCGGCTTCGTCGCCTACAGCCCGATCGGCCGCGGCTTCCTCTCGGGGACGATCCGCTGCGCCGACGACCTGCCGGAACACGACTCCTTCCGCCGCGACCAGCCGCGCTTCCAGGAGGGGAACCTCGAGCGGAACCTCGAGCTCGTCGCCCGCATCGAGGAGCTCGCCGCCGAGAAGGGCTGCAACACCTGCCAGCTCGCGCTCGCCTGGGTGCTCGCGCAGGGCGACGACATCGTCCCCATCCCGGGCACGACGAGGGTCGGCCATCTCGAGGAGAACGTCGCCGCGCTCGAGGTCGAGCTCGACGAGGACGACCTCAGGCGCCTCGACGAGGCGGTGCCGATCGGCGCGGCCGCGGGCGACCGCTACAAGGACATGTCCCGCGTGAACCTGTGAGGGGGGCGCTGCCGAACGCAGGCTGGTCGAGAGGCCCCGCAGGCGCGCCTCCCAGTCCATTTCGGATAGGGCGGGCGATTTCATGAGCGCCGTTCGGGGGTCTGCGTCGCCGCAGTTGCGGGCGGCTCGGAGACCGGCCTGACGCTCGGGCCGACGGCCGGCTCCTCCTCCCTCCGCCCCCGCCGCGCGATCAGCACGGCGACGCCCCAGCCGGCCAGGAGCATGAGGCCCAGGACGAGGGAGACGACCACGATCGTGTTCGCATAGGGGACGTCCAGGAGCTTGAGGCCGCTGAGCGCCAGCACCGAAGCGAGCGCGAGCCGCAGGACCCGCTCGGGGAGGCCGACACTGATCTGGCTTCCGATCAGCACCCCGGGGATCGAGCCGACCAGGAGCCAGCTGATCGCGGGCACGTCGACGTTCCCGGCGACGAGGTGGCCGAGACCGGCAATAAAGAGGAGCGCGGCGGCGTGGGCGATGTCGGTCCCGACGACGTACTTCGCGGCCAATGGGAAGGCGAAGAGCATTGCCAGCGCGAAGAGCGTCCCGCTCCCGACCGAGGTGAGACCGACGATGAACCCGCCCACGAGCCCGATCGCCACGGCCACGATCCGGTCACGGTTCGTCAGCCGGCTCATCCCGCTCGTGGGCGGGCTCGTGTGCAGCAGCGCCTTGGCCACGAACGAGATCGCGCCGATCAGCAGGGTGAAGCCGAGCACGCGGCCCTGCACCGAGTCGACGCTGTCCCCGTAGCGATCCGTGAGGTACGTGGCCGCCCAGACGCCGAGGAGCGACGCGGGGGCGCTCCCGACCAGCATCCAGAGGGCAAGTCGGGCCCTGACCGTTCCCAGCCGGCGGTGGCGAACGGCCCCGAACGACTTGAAGATCGCGCCGTGGAGGATGTCCGTGCCGATCGCCGTCGCCGGGTTGAAGCCGAAGAAGAAGATGAGGATGGGCGTCATCAACGAGCCGCCGCCCATCCCGGTCATGCCGACCAGCAAGCCGGTGATGAACCCCGCTGCGACTAGTCTCGGGTCGTTCACGCCGGGTTAGTGGACGGCGAGAACGTCGCAGGTGGCGCGACGCAGCACGTTCTGGGCGACGCTGCCCTCGACGAGGCGCTCGAAGAAGCCCTTCTTGCGCATGCCGACGACGATCAGGTCGGCTTCCCGCTCCTCGGCGAGCTTGACGATCGCCTCGGCCGGCTGGCCGGCGAGCTGGACCAGATCGGCGCTCAGCCCGCGGCCCTCGAGGTACGCGCGGGCCTGGTCGAGGCGCTCGCGGCCGTAGCGGTCCGCCTCGTCGCGGTCCTCGGGATCGGCGGGGGCGACGTTGGTCACGATCAGCTCGGAGCCGAGCGCCAGCGCCAGGTCGGCTGCATGCTCGAGCGTGCGGCTGGCGGGATCGTCGAAGGCGACGAGGATCTTGTGGACGACGGGCATGTCGCCACAGGGTAGGCGCTCCGGTCCACACCGGCACTTCCCGGACGGACCGAACTAGTCCAGGGCGTCCCTCTCGGCGCGGGCCTCCTCCAGTTCGGCCTCGGCGCTCTCGGCGCTCGAGCGGCAGCGCTCGAGCTCCCGCTCCGCCCGCTCCAGCTCCCGGGCGCGCGCCTTCGCCTCCTTCTCCGCGTCGGCGACCCGGCGCCGGGCCTCCCGGAGGGACTCTTCGGCGTCGAGCACCTGCTCGCGCGCCGCTTTCCGCTCGCGCTCCCGGCGCTCGCGATCGGGGGCCCTGGCCGACGCCTTCCGCTTCGCCGGCTTGCCTGCGGGGAGGGTCGCGAAGCCGAAGCCGGTCGCCCGCTCCTCCTTCTCGAGGCGCCCTGCGCGCACACGCTCGCCGACGCTCTCGTCGACGACCGCTGCGTGAAGCGTGTCCCGCACGCGGTCGAGCATCGCCTCGGTGGGCGGGTGCCCCGCGTCCTCGAGGATCGTCCCGGCTGCGCCCGCCAACTCGCCGATTGCGTTGCGCTCGTCGTCGCGTGCCCGCTCGAGCGGCTCCGCGGAGCCGCCGCCGAGTAGCTCCTCGTGCGCGGCGCGCAGTCGCTCGCCGGCCGTGAAGAGGCTCCGGAGGCGCATCTTCTCGTGGCGGGCGAGCTGGTTCACCGCCCACGCCGCCACGGAGGGCTTCCGCAGCTCCTTCACGCCCTCGGCGCGTTTCCGGTCGCCCTCCTTGCTCAGCGACCGGGCGAGCTCGTTCCGGCGGACGACGAACTCGTCGAGCGGGCCCGCGTACATGCGGTCGATCGCCTTGTCGACGTTCGCGGCCATCGCCCGCTCTTGGCGCCTAGCTCGGGTCGATGTTGTGGTTGTGGCGGAAGACGTTCTCCGGGTCGTAGCGCCGCTTGGCCTCGAGCAACCGGTCGTAGTTGGGCCCGTAGGCGGCGCGCACCGCGTCCTCACGCTGGTCGTCGCCCAGGTAGTTGAGCCACCGGGCCTGGTCGAGGTGCGGGCCGAGAGCCGCGTGCGTCTCCCGGGTCCACGCGACGTTCTCGTCCGTCGCCGCCGGATCCATCCACACGGAGGGGATAAGGAGGTTCCAGCCCTTCCGGCGATGGGGCACCGCGGTGTCGGTGACGCCGACCCGGGTGACGGCGCCGTGGAAGTGCTCGAGCAGCATGGGGCTCATCGGCGAGGGCACCGACTCGTAGCGCTCGGCCATCCCATCGATCAGCGCATCCGAGAGGTCGGGCGCGAAGCTCGAGAGCCAGTAGTTCAGCGCCCCGGCCGGGAAGCCGGCATCGAGCAGGGTGTTCATGACGGGGTACGGCATCCGCCCGACGTCCACGACCAGCGGGTCGCCCCACTCCTTGAACCGCGCCAGGTCCGCATCGGCCTGCTCGGGCTCACCCGTGTGGAACACGGCCATTGCTGCGAGCTTCGCCCCGGACCCGTCCGGCGCGTGCGTCAGGGCGGCAAACACGGTCAGGTCGTCCGAGCAGTCGGCGACGGCGTCCCGGTAGAAGCGGAACAGCTCGGGAGCGGCGCTGACCGGATGGGCGATCAGCCCGCCCGTGACCAGCTCGAGGGGATGCGCCTGGTACGTGAAGCTGGTGGCGATGCCGAAGTTGCCGCCGCCGCCGCGCAGCGCCCAGAAGAGATCGGGGTCGGACTCCTGGGTGACGTCCAGGATCTCGCCCTCGGCGTTGACGAGCTCGACCGCCAGCAGGTTGTCGGCCGCGAGCCCGTACTTGGCCATCAGCCAGCCCAGGCCGCCGCCGAGCGTGAGGCCCGCGATGCCCGTCGTGGAGATGGCGCCGCCGGTGACGGCGAGGCCGTGCTCGGCCAGCGCGCCGTTCAGCTCGGCCCAGTTGAGGCCGGCCTCGGCCCGAACGGTGCGCGCCGCCGGGTCGACGCTGGTGCCTTTCATCTCGGCCAGGTCGATCATCACGGCGTCGTCGACGACCGCGCGACCGGCGACGTTGTGGCCGCCACCGCGGACGCAGACGTCGAGCCCGGCGGCCCGGGCGAAGCGCACGCCGGCCGCCGCGTCGGCCGCGGAGCGGCAGCGCACGATCACGGCCGGGGTCGCGGTCGACGAGGCCGTTGTGCACCCGACGCGCCTCGTCGTAGCCGGCATCGGCAGGGCGAAGAACGGGCCCGGAGACGCGCCCGGTGAGATCGTCGAGGAGTGCGGGATCAGGGGTGACCGTCATGGATTCCTTCCTTTCGGCAGTGCTGTCACCAACCCGGCCGGACCGAGTCTAGGGCAGCGCCTAGCCGCCCGGGAAAGCCAGCCGTTCATTGATGGTAGGCCGGATCGGCCCTACTGCCGCGCCATCGCGATCTTGAGACGCTCCTCCGGCGAGATCAGGTGGTCGAGGTCCTCGGCCGCGTCGGCGATGTCGATCTGCACCCATTCGATGGTGCCGGTGAAACGGCTGCCCTCCGAGGTGTAGTCGTCGCTGACGGGCGAGGCCGTGTCCGAGCCCACGTCACAGGTCTCGTCGGCCGAGTAGAGCATGGGCACGGTTCCTTCGACCCGCCCCTCTCCGGTCTTCGTGCCGTCGATGTACAGGGAGACGGTGCCGCCCTTGCCGAGTCCGCCGCCGTCGTAGGCGAACTCCATCCGCACCTGATGCTCGCCGGACGGGATCTCGCTCTCGCTTTCGACGTGGAAGCGCTGGACGCCGAACAGGTTGTGGCAGTACTTCGGCTTGCCGTTCTTCACGTAGAGACTCCAGCCGGCGAAGGCGCCTCCCTGAGCGATGATCACGCCCTCGGCGCCGCCTTCCGGAACTTGGAGCTTGGCGGTGACCGAGTGGGATTTGTTCTTGGAGTTGATCACGCCGTTTTCGGGGAGACGCGACATGCCCCCGAAGAGCAGCTGCGAATCGCCGGTGATCAGTGTCGGGCGCCCGGCGATGTCGGAGTTGAAGCGCTCGACGCGCCGGTCGTCGAGGGGGAGCACGTTGTATTTCCGTGCCTCTTCCATGAAAAGCGCCTTCAGCTCGTCGAGCTTCTCTGGCATCTCCGCCGCGAGGTCGTGCGCCTGGCTCCAGTCGCGGTTCGTGTCGTAGAGCTCCCAGGTGTCGTCTGTGAACGGGGACAGCGGCTCGACCACCCATGGAGTCGAGTGGCGCGTGACCGCCGTCCATCCCTTGTCGTAGATGCCTCGGTTGCAGAACATCTCGAAGTACTGGGTCTCGCGGCGCTCGGCCGCGTCGGCGTCGTCGAAGGAGTAGCGCATGCTCACGCCCTCGATCGGCTTCTGCGAGACCCCGTGAACCGTCGTCGGCTCGGGCACGCCAGCGGCGTCGAGCACTGTCGGCGCGACGTCGATCACGTGGTGGAACTGGCTGCGCACCTCGCCCTTGGCGGCGATGCCCTTCGGCCAGTGCACGATCGTGCCGTTGCGGGTGCCGCCCCAGTGGGAGGCGACCTGCTTCGTCCACTGGTACGGCGTGTCCAGCGCGTGCGCCCAGCCGACCGCGTAGTGGTTGTAGGCAGTGGGGGTGCCGAACTCGTCGATCCGGGAGGCCATGAACTCGGTCGTCTCGAGAGCCGAGGCACCGTTCAGCATGATCAGCTCGTTGAACGTTCCCTGAACCGTGCCCTCGGCACTCGCGCCGTTGTCGCCGATGATGTAGTAGACGAGCGTGTCCTCGAGGACGCCGAGATCCTCGAGCGCGTCGACGAGCCGGCCGACGTGGTGGTCGGTGTGCTCGAGGAAGCCGGCGTAGACCTCCATCTGTCGCGCCATGACCGGTTTCAGGTCGTCAGGCATCTCGTCCCAGGCGGGGATCTCCTCGGGACGGGGGGTCAGCTCCGTGTCGGGAGGAATGACGCCGAGCTCCTTCTGCCGCGCGATCGTCTCTTCGCGGAGCTTGTCCCAGCCCTGGTCGAACTTGCCCTTGTACTTGGCCGACCACTCCTCGGGCACCTGGTGCGGAGCGTGTGTCGCCCCCGGCGCGAAGTAGACGAAGAACGGCTTGTCGCCCATCAACGCCTTCTGCTGGCGGATCCAGGCGATCGTCCTGTCGGTCATGTCCTCGGTGAAGTGGTAGCCCTCCTCGGGCGTTTTGTCGGGCTCGACCGCGGTCGTCCCCTCGTAGATCGCCGGGTAGTACTGGTTCGTCTCGCCGCCGATGAATCCGTAGAAGTGCTCGAAGCCACCGCCGCCGCTCGGCCACGAGTCGAATGGGCCGAGCGGGCTCGTCTCCCAGACCGGCACCTCGTGGCACTTGCCGAACTGGGCGGTGGCATAGCCGTTCAGCTTCAGCGTCTCCGCGAGCGGAGCGCAGGTGTTCGGGCGGAGAGAGTTGTACCCCGGCGCCGAGGTGGCGATCTCCGTGATCCCGCCCATGCCGACCGAATGGTGGTTCCGGCCCGAGAGCAGCGCCGCCCGCGTCGGCGAGCAGAGCGCGGTCGTGTGAAAGCGGTTGAACTTGAGCCCTTCCCCGGCCAGCCGCTCCGCCGTCGGCGTGTGGCAAGGCCCGCCGAACGCGCTCGAGCAGGCAAAGCCGGCGTCGTCGATCAGGACGATTAGAACGTTGGGCGCGCCTGCCGGTGGACGGAGGGACTGGATCGGCGGAAAGGTCGCCGCGGGGTCCTTGGCGTCCTCGTAAACCGGGCCGTCGTAGGCCTCGTCGGGAATCGGAAGCTGGTCGCGGGCTGGCTCGTCGGGCACGGTTACCTCCGTCGCTCGGCTCAACTGCTGAACATGCCGGCGATCTAAACACACTCCTGGTCAGAGGACATCGTCCCGAGGGGTGAGGCCGGACGACTCCGAAGCACGTTCGACGCAACCGGAGAAAGGGAGTACGCTCGCCCCGAAGGCGCCTCCTTTCTTCCGCGGTCGCGCCGATCGACGCGACCGCGACTGAGAGGTTCCGCCAGTCCGAGGGTCAGTACGACCCAGAGAGGACTCCAGGTGGCGACGTCCGAGGCCGTCTCGGCGGGCGTGAACGCTCCTCCGAGACTCGCGGCCAATATCCAGAACCTGACGTGGCTGAGGCGCGGTCTCTGGATCTTCGTCCTCGCCGCCTCCGCGGGCGCCGCGGCGATGACGCTCGCCTACCAGGGCCTCGACGGCCTCAATACGCCGAACGGCCTCAAGGTCCTCATCGGCTTGGCCTTCGCCGCGAGTGGCCTCTACGCCTGGGGACGGCGGCCGGAGAACCAGCTCGGCCCGCTCATGACCATCGTCGGCTGCACGTATCTGCTGGCCCAAATCCTCATCCAGGCGCACGTCTCGCACCTGTTCACGGCGGGCATCTGGCTCAGCGACGCCTGGGTGGTCGTCTTCGTGCTCTTCCTCCTCGCCTTCCCCGACGGGCGAGTCAAGGGGAGGTTCGACCTCTTCGTCATCGGCATGTTCGCGCTGATGGCGTTTCCGCTGGAGCTCGCCTGGCTGCTCTTCTTCCAGACCGGCGGAAGCCCCGAGAACGCGCTGGCGGTCTGGCCCAACGACGGCGTCGCCGGCAACGTCGACTCGGCCCAGAGGGCGCTGGTCGTCCTGGCCTCCGTCGTCCTGGCCGTCACGTTGACGAGACGCTGGGTCATCGCCAGCCCACCGCTGCGAAGGGCTCTCGCCCCCATCCTCGTTGGCTCGGCCGGCATCCTCCTCGGGTCGGTCCTGGTCGCGCTCGACAAGTTCCGGATCGAGTTCCCGGCGGCGAGGTGGGCGGTCGTCGTCGTGTACATCGCAGTCCCGCTCTTCGTCCTGGGGGGCATCCTCCGCTCTCGGCTCGCGCGCTCGACCGTCGGAGACCTTTTCGTCGAGATTCAGGCCGACCCGACCCCGGGCGAGCTCCGCGACGCGCTCGCGCGGACCCTGCGCGATCCGTCGCTGACGCTCGCGTATTGGCTTCCGCAGTTCCGGAGCTGGTCCGACCTCGACGGGCGATCGGTGCAGCTGCCCACGAACAGCGGCGACCGGGCGACGACGATGATCGACCGCAACGGGGAACACATCGCGGCCTTGATCCACGATCCCGCGCTGGTCGACGAGCCGGAGCTGCTCGACGCCGTGAGCGCTGCGGCCGGAATCGCGATCGAGAACGGACGCCTGCACGTCGAGCTGCGGGCCCGGCTGGAGGAACTCCGAGGATCGCGCTCGCGGATCGTCGAGGCGGGTCAGAAGGAGCGACAGCGACTGGAGCGCAACCTGCACGACGGCGCGCAGCAGCGGCTGATCGCGCTCTCGCTCGAGCTGAGCCTCCTCGAGCAGGAGCTAGGAGCCGACGGTGGGGCCAGACTGCGCCTGGCGCACGCGCGCCGCGAGATCGCCACCTCGCTCGGCGAGCTGCGCGAAGTCGCGCGTGGACTCCACCCGGCGGTGGTCAGCGGCCATGGGCTGGCGGTCGCGCTCGAGCAGCTCGCGACGCGGGCGCCCGTGGCCGTCCGCCTCAAGGTCGCGGTCGACGAACGCCTCCCCGAGCCGATCGAGGTCGCCGCCTACTACCTCGTCTCCGAGAGCCTCGCGAACGTCGCGAAGCACGCGGACGCCTCGCTCACGACCGTCGAGGTCAGCCGGACCGACGGCCAGGTCGTCGTCGAGATCGTCGACGACGGCGTCGGCGGGGCCGATTCCGAGCGCGGCACGGGGTTGCGCGGTCTCGCCGATCGCGTCGAAGCACTCGGCGGCCGGCTTCGGGTCTGGAGCCCGCACGAGGGCGGCACACGCGTCAGGGCGGAGATCCCGTGCGTGTCGTGATCGCCGAGGACAGCGTCCTCCTACGCGAAGGGCTGACGGAGCTTCTGGGAACGAACGGGCTCGAGGTTGTGGGCAGCTGCGAAACCGCCGACGATCTGCTCCTGAAGGTGCGGAGCTACGAACCCGATGTCGCGATCGTCGACATCCGGCTGCCGCCGAACCATCACGACGAGGGCATGCAGGCCGCCCTGGAGATCCGCGCCAACCACCCCTCGGTAGGCGTCCTCGTGCTCTCGCAGTACGTCGAAGTCGGCCTCGCGATGAAGCTGCTCGCCGACTCGGCCGACGGCGCCGGCTACCTGCTCAAGGATCGCATCAGCGACGTCAAGGAGTTCATCGGCGCCGTCGAGCGCGTTGCGGAAGGGGGCTCCGCGATCGACCCGATCATCGTCTCGACGCTGCTCTCCAGGCACCGGAGCGACGACCCGCTCGCCGCGCTCACCCCCCGCGAGCGCGAGGTGCTCGAGCTGATGGCCGAGGGCCGCTCCAACCAGGGAATCGCCGACAAGCTCGTCATCTCGCTGCGCGCGGTCGAGAAGTACGTCTCGAGTATCTTCGGCAAGCTCGGCCTGCCCTCAGGCGCCACCGACTCACGGCGCGTGCTCGCGGTGCTCCTCTACCTCCGCTCCTAGGCGGAGCGAGCACACCAGAAACCCGGCCCCGAAAGGGCCAGTTCCCCGCCTTCCGCGCGGCGGTGGCGTTTGAGAGCGTCGGAAGCCATGGCCGTCGCCCTCCGCCGAGTCTTCCTGGTCGCGACCCCGCTGGTCCTCGCGGTCGTCCTCTGGTTCCACCCGCCCGGCGGCGAGCACGGCGTCTACGAGGGCATCCGCCACGACGTCGGCGGCTGGATCTTCGTGCACACGGCATTCCTCCTGTTCACCCCTCTGATGGCGCTCGCCGTCTTCCTCCTCCTGCGTGGCCTGCAGAGCCGCGCGGCGACCGTGAGCCGGATCTCCCTCGTCGTCTTTCTCGTCTTCTACACCGCCTACGAGGTGACGGTCGGGCTCGGGACGGGCGTCCTCGCCGACTACGCGAACGACCTGCCGGCCGCCGAGCAGGCGGTCGTCGCCGACGCCATCCAGTACTACAACGAGGACAACGTCCTCGGCGACCCGCTGTCGGTCTCGCTCGTCGCCGGGCTGCTGGGCTGGATGGTCGCCATGGTCGCGGCCGCGGTGGCCTTCCGGCGCTCCGGGGCCGGCTGGCCGCTGACCCTGCTCGTCGGCCTCACCGCTCTCTTCGCCATCCACCCGCCGCCCATCGGCCCGGCCGCGCTCGTGTGCTTCGCGGCGCCGCCGTGCTGATCGAGCGCCGGTGGGCCCTCCTGGCTCGGTCCGAAGCCCGCCGTCGCCGGAGCGCCAGAAGCGGTCGCTACGTGATCCACGGATCCACCCTCTTCGGAGAGGAGTTGCAATGAAGACCCCGATCATCCAGAACGAGCCCGACGAGCCGTCGAGAGCCCAAACGGCGGCCGCTCCACCCGAGGAGGGGAGGCGACCGACCAATCTCGCCGGCCGAATGGGGCGCTGGAGCGCGCATCACCGCAAGACGGCCATCTTCGGCTGGCTCGCCTTCGTCGTCGTCGCCTTCGCGCTCGGCATCGTCAGTGGCACCACCAAGATCGAGACGGCCACCTCGGGCGTGGGCGAGTCCGGCCGCATGGACAAGCTCCTCCACGAGGAGTTCGAGCAGCCGAAAGGCGAGAGCGTCCTGATCCAGAGCGACTCGCTGACGGTCAAGGACGCAGCCTTCACGGCTGCCGTCGAGGACGTCGTCGCCAAGGTCACCGCGCTCGACGCGGTCACGAACGTCCAATCGCCGCTCGATCCCGAGAACGCGGGTCAGATCGGTCAAGGCGGCAAGGCCGTGCTCGTGGAGTTCGACATCACGGGCGATCCCGACGACGCGACCACGAAGATCGATCCGGTCGTGGCCGCGGTCGACGACGCGAAGGCGGCGCACCCCGACCTGTTCATCGGCTCGTTCGGCGTCAGCGCCGACAAGGAAGTCGAAGGCGCCTTCATGGATGATCTCAAGAAGGCCGGGCTGCTCTCGATCCCGGTCACGCTGATCATCCTGATCGTCGTCTTCGGGGCGCTCGTGGCCGCGGGCATCCCGCTCCTGCTCGCATTGACCGCGATCATCGCCACGTTCGGGCTGGTCGCGCTCCCGAGCTCGCTCATCCCCATCGACGAGGTCACCTACGAGCTCATCCTCCTGATCGGGCTCGCGGTCGGCGTCGACTATTCGATGTTCTATTTGAAGCGCGAGCGCGAGGAGCGAGCGGCGGGGCGCAGCGAGGAAGCCGCGCTCCAGGCGGCCGCAGACACCTCCGGCCGCTCCGTGCTGATCTCGGGGCTCACCGTCATCATTGCCATGTCCGGGATGTTCCTCGCGGGCATCCAGGGCATGTCGGCGTTCGCCATCGGCACGATCCTCGTGGTCGCGGTCGCCATGCTCGGGTCGCTCACCGTCCTGCCGGCCACGCTTTCCTGGCTCGGCGATCGGGTCGACCGGGGACGTGTCCCGCTCGTCAACCGGCTCCGTCGCGACGACGGACAGAGCCGCTTCTGGGGGACGGTCGTTGGCGCCGTCCTGCGCAGGCCGGTCCTCTCGGTCGTCCTCGCAGGCGGCCTCCTGCTCGCGCTCGCAATCCCGGCCCTCCAGCTGCGGACGGTCCAGCCGGCGATCGAGACCTTCCCGCAGTCCCTCCCGTCGATCCAGACGTACAACCGGATTCAGGCGGCGTTCCCGGGGAGCGAGATCCCGGCCGGCGTCGTCGTCAAGGCCGACGACGTCACCGCCCCCGCAGGTCCAGGAGGCGATCGGCCAGCTCGAATGGCGCGCGCTCGCCAGCGGCCAGATGCACGAGCCGATCACGGTCGACGTCAACGAGGCCGGAACCATCGCCACCGTCGCCATCCCCGTGGACGGCAAGGGCATGGACGCCGCCTCGAACGCGGCCCTCGCGACGCTGAGGGAGGACATCGTCCCGACGACGGTGGGCGCGCTCCCCGGCGCCGAGGTCGGCGTGACCGGGATCACGGCGTCGACGAAGGACTTCAACGACAAGTTGAAGTCGGCCGCGCCGCTCGTCTTCGGATTCGTCCTCCTGCTCGCGTTCGGGCTCATGCTCGTCGCCTTCCGCTCGCTCGTGATCGCGGCCAAGGCCATCGTGCTGAACCTGATCTCGATCGCGGCCGCCTACGGCGTGATGGTGCTCGTCTTCCAGCACGGCATCGGCAAGGGCCTGCTCGGCTTCGAGTCCACCGCAGGCATCGACTCCTTCCTGCCCATCTTCATGTTCGTGATCCTCTTCGGGCTCTCGATGGACTACCACGTGTTCATCATCAGCCGGATCCGGGAGGCGTACGACCGCGGGATGAGCACCGAGAACGCGATCGCCTTCGGGATCAAGTCGACGGCGGGGGTGGTGACGAGCGCCGCGGTCGTGATGGTCTGCGTCTTCGCCGTCTTCGCGACCCTCTCGATGCTGATCTTCAAGCAGTTCGGCGTCGGGCTCGCCGCGGCGATCCTGATCGACGCGACCATCGTCCGAGCCGTCCTCCTCCCGGCGACGATGAAGCTGCTCGGAGACTGGAACTGGTACCTGCCCAGCTGGCTCGAGTGGCTTCCGCACCTCGAGCACGGGTCGGACGAGATCCACGAGGCACCTCCCGTCCCGTCTCCGACCGGCAGATAGTCCGTAGCGCGGCGCGGCCGCCCTCCGGCGGTCGCGCCGCGTCCCGAAGGAGGGATCGTCCATGAACACGGCCACCGCCCCCGTTCGTGCCGAACAGCCGTCCGAGCCCTTCGGGGTGAAGCGGGTGCTCCTGCTCGTCTTCGGCAGCATCGTCGTCCTCATCGCGCTCGCCTTCCTCGCGGGCGGCGGCGTCGGCCTGTGGGCGCTCGGCGAGCGCGACTCCTCCGGGTACTTCACGACCGCCACGCACGAGCTCTCGTCGAGCTCGTACGCGATCGCCTCGGAGAGCCTCGACGTCGACGGCGACGTTCCCGGTTGGTTCGGCGACCGCTTCGCGACGGCACGCATCGAGGCGAGCTCGGCACAGCCGGTCTTCATCGGCATCGCCCGGGCAAGCGACGTCGAGCGGTATCTCGCCGGTGCTGAATACGATCAGATCACGGATTTCGACGCTGATCCCTTCTCGGTGACCTACCGCCGCGTGGAGGGCAGCACGCAGCCGGCGCCGCCCACAGAGCAGGACTTCTGGCGCGTCGAGGCAAGCGGTTCGGGGGCACAGACGATCACCTGGCCCCTCGAGGAGGGCGAGTGGTCGGCAGTCGCGATGAACGCCGACGGCTCGCGCGACGTCGCCGTCGACGGGCGCTTCGCGGTCCGCGTGTCCTCCCTCGTCTGGGTCGCGATTGCCTTCCTCGTGGTAGGCGCGCTCGTCCTCATCGGGGGTGCCACCCTCATCTACTTCGGCGCGCGGCGGCGGCGCCCGGCGCCCGAGGCCGAGACCTCGGGTGCCTGAGCACACGGTCTCGCCCCCGCCGAGTGACGAGTCGGTCGGCACGCGAGCGGGCGGGCGCGCCGCTCTCTCCCGGGCCCGCGCCTTCGTCCGGACCGAGTCGGGCCTCGCGCGGCTCGCGCTCGGCATCGCGGCGCTCCATGTCGTCGACGACAACTTCCTCCAGCCGCAGCCCGGCACGTCGGCCGGCGACCACTTGCCCGGCGGCCTCGTGCAGACGGCGTTCTTCGTCCTCGCGGCCTGGGCCTACCCGCGCCTGCGACCCGGAGCTCGCGCGACACTCGCAATCTGGGTCGGGCTCTTCATGGCGGTGATGGGCCTCGGCGAGGCGGGCTACTACACGCGCGAGACCGGCCCTTCGGGAGACGACTACACAGGGCTGCTGGTGATCCCCGCCGGGCTGCTCCTCGTCGGCATCGGCTTCCTGACGCTCTGGAGATCGAGAAAGGGCGGCAGCCTCGTTCGCCGTTTCCTGAGACGCACGGCTGTGGGTCTCGGCCTTCTGGTCGGCACGTACCTCCTCGTCTATCCGGTCGCGGAGTCGTATGTCATCACCCACGCGGCGCGTGCCTACGTGCCGGAGGCCGCTCTGGGCACGTCCTACGAGGATGTCTCGTTCACGACGGCCGACGGACTGCGTCTGGAGGGCTGGTACGTGCCCTCGAGGAACGGTGCCAACGTCATCGTCTTTCCCGGTCGCAAGGGCCCTCAGAAGCCGGCCCGGATGCTTGCCCGCCACGGCTACGGCGTGCTGCTCTTCGACCGACGCGGCGAAGGCGCGAGCGAAGGGGACCCGAATGCCCTCGGCTGGGCCGGGACCCGCGATCTGGACGCGGCCATCTCCTACCTCCAGGCCCGGCCGGACGTCGACGACGGTCGCATCGGCGGGCTCGGGCTTTCGGTCGGCGGCGAGGTGATGCTTCAGGAGTCTGCGGAGACCGACGACCTGAAGGCGGTCGTCTCCGAGGGAGCCGGCATCCGCTCCGTGCGCGAGGCGGTCGACCTGACGGGCTCCGAGCGGTGGTCCGCGGTCCCGGTGTTCGCCCTGGTCACCGGGGCGGCCGCAGTCTTCGCGAGCGACCTGCCGCCACCCGGCCTCAAGGACCTGAGCGCTGAGATATCGGCCCCTGTCTTCTTCATCTACGCCACTCCGGGGCAGGGAGGCGAAAGCCTCACTCAGACCTTCTACGAGGCGGCGAACGAGCCCAAGGAGCTCTGGGCCGCCGAAGGCGGGCACACCGGCGCGATCGACGCCGAGCCGCAGGAGTACGAGCGGCGGGTCGTCGGCTTCTTCGACGACGCCTTGCTCGGCGGCAACTGAGGAGTCATGTCCGAGCTGCACGAGCACGCACCGGTGGTCGCGGCCACCGAGATCGAGATCGCCGCCCCGCGCGAGGTCGTCTGGCAGGTCCTGACGGCGATCGATCGGTGGCCCAGCTGGAACCCAGCCGTCAAGTCGGCATCGCTGCTGGGAGCGGTCGAGGAGGGTACGGAATTCCGCTGGAAGGCCGGCCCCGGGACGATCGTCTCGAAGCTCGAGGTCGTGGACGCACCCCACCGGATCGCCTGGTCCGGCCGCTCGATGGGCATCAAGGCGTTCCATGTCCACACGCTCGACGACGGTGACGGTCGGACGGTGGTCCGGACGGAGGAGTCGTACGACGGGCTGATCGCACGGCTCTTCAGCGGCCGCCTGCGGAAAATGCTCGACGAGGCGCTCAGGGACGGGCTCCTGCATCTGAAGACGGAGGCTGAGCGTGCCTCGGGGGAGAACCGAGGTCCTCCCCCGAGACCCCGTGGTCGCTAGCCGGCCCGAGCTGCCTCGACCACCTCCTGGTCGGGCGAGAAGGAAGTCTCGACTTCGAGCTGCTCCTCGCCGCGGTAGATCGTGAAGCCCACGACCGCCCCGGTCGCGAGCGTCGGATCGCCGTTCTCGTTGAACGAGAAGTCGCCGAGGAACCCGTCTTTCACCTCGGTCGCGAAGAGCTGTTCGAGCACTCCCGCCCGCGTGTAGTCAGACCTCGCGATCGCCTCGAGGACGATCTGAGCTGCCTGCGCGCCGTAGACGCCGTACGGGTCGACGGGCTCGTCGCCGACTCTGGTCGCGAACTCGTCGATGAACTCCTGGCCGGCCGGCCCGAACTCCTCGATGGGCACGCCCGCGACGGAGAAGTAGGCGCCGCGCGTGTTCTCGACGCCGGACTCCTCGATCGTGCTCTGCTGAGTGAACCCGTCGGGCATGTACAGCTTGACGGTCTCGTTGTCGCCGAGGACTTTGACCTTGTCCTTGATCACCTGGGCGCCGTTCTCGTCGGTCAGGCCGCCGAGGAAGACGCCGTCCGCCCCGGAGTCCTTGATCTTGTTCATCAGGGCCTCGTAGTTCGAGGCGCGCGGATCCCAGGCTTCGAAGCCGAGGACCTCGATCCCGAGGTGCTCGGCGGCACCCCGGACGTTGGTCGCGACGCCGAGGCCGTAGGCCTCCTTGTCGTTGAGGATGTACAGCTTCGTCGTGCCCTGCTCCTGCATGAACTGCGCCAGCGCCGCGCCCTGGTAGGCGTCGTGAGCGACAACCCGGACGTAGTTGCGGGTGCCGGCCGGGTAGTACTTGTCCGGCTCGTCGTCGGCGCAGCCCGGTCCGCCCTCGGTCAGGCAGACGTAGGTGTTGGCCGGTGAGATCATCGCGAGACCGCCGCCGGGCGCCTGGTTGAGCACGGGCAGCTCGACCGCCGCGCACCCCGAGTTGAACGTGCCGATCACCGCCAGGACGGCGGGGTTCTCGGCGTACGCGTTCGCGTTCTGGCTGCACTTGCCCGGATCCCACTTGCCGGCCTGTGCCGTCGAGTCGTCGCAGGACTGGAAGCCGACGTTCACCGCCCCGGCCTTCCACCCTGCCGAGTCGAGCATCTGGCGGATCGCCTCGACGATCTGCAGGGTCTGCGTCCGCGAGGACCCCTGGAGCACCATGTCTGAGGCGATCAGCACCTGCGGCTCGCCGTCGCCCTCGTACTCGATGTCGGTGCAGGACGCAGACGGCAGCGCGCTCGGAGCCGGGAGCGACGAAGCGCCCTCGGCGTCGGTCGCGCCAGTGCCGTCGCCCCCGCTCTCGTTCGTGTCTCCTCCGCAGCCCGCCGCAGCGAGCGCGAACGCGGCGAGAAGCGCGAGGAGCGCCGGCAACGTGCGTCGTTTCACCACCGAATTCCTCCTCTCACCCGATTGAGGCGCCCGGGGCCTAACTCGTGACTGCCCCGTTCGTCGGAACTGTCGAAGCGCCGCTTGAACGTTCCCCGACCCAGGCAAACGGGGGCCAAAGACGGAGCAAACGCGGAGCAAAGAGCAGGCCGGTCTCACCTTCTGGCTGCTGGGCCCGCTCGAGGCCCGGATCGACGGCGAGACGCTCCCGCTCGGCGGGGCGAGGCAGCGCTCGCTGCTCGCGCTCCTGCTGCTGCACGCCAACGAGCTGGTCTCGCGCGAGCGACTGATGGAGGGGGTCTGGGGAGCCGAGCGGCCGAGCACGATCGCCGCTGCCCTGAACGTCCACCTGTCGAAGATCCGCAAGATCCTCGCGGCTGCGGGCACTGACGCGACGCTGGTGACCGAGTTGCACGGCTACGTCCTCAGGACCGACCCGGAGCACCTCGACCTCCACCGCTTCGAGCGGCTGGCCCGCGAGGGGCGGCAGGCGCTGGTGGCCGGACGCCCCGAGGAGGCCGCCGCGATCCTCGAGCGGGCGCTCGCACTCTGGCGCGGCCCCCCGCTCGCCGAGCTCGAGCTCGACGCGTCGGTGGGGGCTGCGCTCAGTCGCCTGGGCGAGTTGCGCCTGGCCGCGCTCGAAGACCGCTTCGAGGCCGAGCTCCTGGTCGGCCGACATACCGAGCTGGCCCCTGAGCTCGAGGAGTTCGTGCGGGAGCATCCCCTGCGCGAGCGCGCCAGGGGTGAGCTGATGATCGCGCTCTATCGCGGCGGCCGTCAGTCGGATGCCCTCAGGACCTACCGCGACGCGCGCCTGCTCCTTGCGGAGGAGCTGGGCCTCGACCCGGGCCCGGAGCTCCAGCGCCTCGAGAAGGCGATCCTCGTCCACGACCCGTCGCTGGCCCTGTCGGAGCGACGCCGGCAGCCGCGAGCCGGCCGGTCACGAAGCCTTGCAGCCGCTGTGACCCTGGTTCTCGTCGTAGGGATGCTCTTGGCCCTCGGCCGAGGCGGCCCCGGCACACGGGCAACCGAGCCGTTCCAGGAGGTTGCCCTCGCGCAGGCGAGCGACGTCGCCGTTATCCAGCCCGACACGAGCAAGGTGATGGCCCGGGTCGCGGTCGGCTCCAGCCCGGCCCTCATCCGCGAGGGGGACGGCTCGGTCTGGGTCGCGGACCGGCTCGACCTCACCGTGACCGAGATCGATCTCGAGAGCCGCCACGTGCTCCGCACTCTCGGCCTCGGCTTCCGGCCCGACTACCTGGCGGCGCGCAACGACACCGTCTGGGCGTTCGACAAGGAGGAGCGGGTGCTCGCGAGGCTCGGGGACGAGCAGACGTGGGAGCGCCTGGAGGATCCCGACTTCGCCGAGATCGAGGGGCTCGCGCTCGACGACCATGCGGTCTGGCTCGCAGGCGGAAGGCGGCTGATCCGCGTCGACCCCGAATCCGGCAAGGTCGTCAGCAACGTCTCCATGCCGGACCATGTCGACGGCCTCGCGACCGCCGGCGGCGACGTGTGGGCCGTGAGTAGCTCGTCGGCGGCAGTCCTTCGCATCGACCCGCGCACGGCCGAGGTGAGAGACCGCATCCCGATGACCGACGAGCTCGGATCGGGGCCCCAGGCGCTCTCGATCTCGGCGGACACCGACTTCATCTGGGTCCTGAACGGGGACACGGCTACGGTTGTGAAGATCGACCCCAGCCGCCACGACGTCGTGGAGACCTACAGGCTGGGTGTGGGCCGCGGATCGCTTGCGCTCGCCGCTGGCGAGGGAGCCGCCTGGGTCAGCAATGCCTTCGACGGGACACTGACAAGAATCGACGGGACGACGAACGAGGTCGCGTCGATCGCCGTCAGCGCCTCCTCCCGCCCCAGGGACGTCACCGTCGCGGGCGGGCTCGTGTGGGTGAGCGTCGCCGACGACCGCGCACCGCAGTAGACGCGGCGGCGGCAGCGTCTGCGCGGGTCGGGACTGAGAGGGCCGCCCGGCGCTACTCCGTCGCGGGGCTTGCGGAGGGAGCCGGCAGCTCAGCTTCCGGCGGCGCGCGACGCGCGGCGCGCGCGTCGGCAATCCGGTTCACCGCCCAGAACGCGAACAGGGCGTAGGCCCAGCCGACGAGGATGTCGGAGAAGTAGTGCTCGGCCGTATAGACGAGCGCGAAGGCCATCGCGAGCGGGTACGCCGCCAGCAGGACCCGCCCCCACCGCGGTGCCAGGCGCCAGAGGAAGAGTGCGATGAGCAGCGTGTAGGCCGCGTGCAGGGACGGCACCGCCGCCACCTGGTTCGAGTACCCGGAGCCCCGGTCGAAGAGCGTGTTGAAGTACGCGATCGGGATGTGGTTCCAGATGTAGCCGATCGAGCGGGTCGTCGGCTCGAGCGCTCCGAGCTCGCTGGCCATCCAGGGAGGCGCCGCCGGGAAGAGGGCGTACGTCGCGAAGCCCATGAACGCGAGAAGAGACACCATCGCGACGAAGCGGCGAAACAGGCCGCGGGCGAAGAACCAGAGGAAGCCGGCCACGAGGTACGTCGCCAGGAAGTAGCTCATGTAGACGACCCAGGTGGCGTAGTCGTACCACTGCAGGTGCAGCGAGCCGTGCCAGAGGTGCTCCTGGAGCCAGACCGTCGGCGCCGTGCCTCCGAAGAGAATCTCGTCAGCCCGCAGCTGCGGGTGCACGTTCGTCGAGAAGAGAAGGCCGTCGGCGTGGCCACGCAGGTAGTCGTAGGCCCAGAGGATGAGCGCGAACGGAATCCACTCGAGGACCACGCCGGAGATCCAGCCGCGGAGGTTGGCCAGCGAGAACGCGAACAGACCCAGCAGGATCCACATGAACAGCCGGTCGCGTGAAAGCGGCACGCCGTCGCGGAGGATGAAGGCGGTGAGGAAGGCGAGGTATACCGCGGGGCCGAACCAGGACAGCACCCGGCGCAGGCGTTCGCGATCTCCCAGCCCGGCCGCCCTCGCAGCCGAGAAGTCGTTCACACGCTGAGGCTAGCTCCAATCGCGGCCCCCGTCCGTGTGGCGACCAGACATGACCGCACGGCGTCGTCGGGGGGAGGGCCGAGACCGTGGTCCGAGATCGGCGAGAGCCCCGCGGGCAAATCGGCGAGGCGAACGCCATCGTTCACGGTGGCAAGGACACTTGGAGCGCCCGCAACGCTCTTACTCCGGGAGCCATGGGACACCGACCGGCTCGTGCTCTTGCGAGCGCGGGCTTGGCCCCGGTCGAGTCAACAAACAGTGTTTTGCCACACGGACGCAGCGGGAACGCCCTAGAACATGAGCGGGGCAGCAGGCGAGCCGAACTCGGGTTCTCAGCCGGCCAGCGACTACGAGGTGGGCGTCATCGGGGCAGGGCAGGCGGGACTCACGATGGGCTACTACGGTGAGAAAGTCTCACCCTCGGTGAGAACATCAAAACTAGCCTAGTTCTCAGCGGGCTTGAGACTCAGCTGGCGCTATGAAGCCGTCGCGCGGGTCATTTCTCACCCACCTGAGACCCATTCTTCTCACACTTCCTGAGACTTTCCTCGTCGCGGCCCTCGCGACGCAGCCCTCGCACGGGGGGTCAGACTCGTCGCGCATGCGACTCGGAATGAGAGATGTGGCGCGGAGTGCTTACGGAAGGGCGGCCCGGCATCTCGCTGTCTCGGCGACGCGCTTCACATCCCCCGCTCGCTGACCGGGATCAGACGCGGCTCTTCACCGGTTAACCAAAGCAGCACGCGCCCGGCCCTCTCCTCGTCCTCGACGAACTGGGCCACCGCACGTTACTTGCGGCGTGGGAGGAACGCGAGGGACCAGCCGATGGTGAAGCAGGCAACGAGCGTGCCCCGAAGCCACTCGCTCCAGGAACTCGTCCACACGGCCATGCCGAGCATCCAGGGGAAGAAGGGCAGCCAAAGAACGATCTCGACCAAGAGCGGAAGATCGCGAATGGTGCTCCAGAGTCCCTCGAGCTTGTCCGCAAAGAGGAGGATATAGAAGGAGACCCACATCCCGACCATCCACATGAACCAGAGCGTCGCGCCGGGCGTCCAGCGCCTCTGGGCTGGTTGCTTGGAGGCCGCTGCTTCGCTCATCGTCCGCACATCCTGAAGCACGCTCAGGAGCCGCGCACGTCAGGTCTCGGCATCATGCCGCTCGTCGGACGCAGCCCAGCCCCGGGGCGCACAACCAGGATTACGCCTGGATCACCAGCGGCGGTTAGCTCGCGAGCTCGCTTGAGCTGCACCTCTGCGGCCTACTACGCAGTCCGATCCAGGGAGACCCCCGATGGCCGTTTCGCAAGGCGATGCAACCCTGTGGACCTCGCGAAAGGAGGGGCTATGACTGTCGGCGGTTTCACTCACCGAGGAGGCCGCAGTCAGACCATCCACTTCCTTCGCCACCTGCTGGAGATGGTGCTCGCGATGATGGTGGGGATGTTCGCGGGCGGAGCGGTGTTCGTGTCCGCACTGGGGATCACGGTCGAGGAGGCGATCCAGGACCACTCGGTCCCATTCGTCATCGTGATGGCATTCAGCATGACCGTCCCAATGGTCGCGTGGATGCGCTACCGCGGTCATGCCTGGGACAGGAGCGTCGAGATGGGGGCGGCGATGGTCGTGCCCGCGATCCCGCTCATCTGTCTACGCGTGACGGATGTCGTCGGGCCGATCTGCAGTCCTTACTGCCTGCTCAGTGTTCTGGCGATGGTCGGTGTGATGGTCTACCGGCGAAGCGAGTACAGCGGCTGATCGGCGATCGCGTCTCAGTAGCGGGGAGGCAGTCGGATGGCGAGCCCACGACCGCCCTCGTGGGCCGACTGGCGGTACGCGGGCGAGCAAAAGCGCCAGGATGTCCCAATCGTCCGAACTTGGTCTCCCGCCGCGACCGGTCGGAGTCGTGCGCTACGGAATGTCCGACGCGTGCGCCACGAGCACGGAGCAGTTAGGCCGCATGCCGGCACGGCAGGCAGCTTGTCGGCGGGACCGTGGCCCGCCCAAAAGGGCCTGCTTCTTACCTCGCGTGGACGGTGCGCCAGGCATCCCAGGTGACCTTGAGGATCACGAGCGTGATGAGAAGGCCCACGATCGGATCGCCCTCTTCCAAGCCGAGACCGACGAGGGCTGCGCTCGCAACGACGCCCAAGGAGACGAAACCGTCCACGCGGGCATGGTGTCCGTCGGCGACGAGGGCGGGACTGCTCAGTCGCCCACCGGCGTGTAGTCGGATACGCGCGGCCAGCTCGTTACCCATGAACCCGATCAGGCCGGCTCCGGCAAGCGCCCACAGATGCGACAGCTCCTCTGGGTGTATGAGGCGCTGGATCGTTTCGTAGAGGGCGACGCACGCAGAGACGAAGATGGCGAGCACGACGGCGTAGCCGGCCCACTTCTCCGCACGTTCGCTGCGCAGTAGAAAGGCGGCACCGACCGGTATCGCAGTGAGGGCGTCACCTGTGTTGTGGATCAAGTCGGCGAGAAGTGCCACGGAGCCGGTAAGGACGAAGATCACGGCCTGCACGGCCGCGGTTGCGCCGAGCACGCCGAGACTGATCGCCACCGCCTTGACCCCAGCCCGCGAGCGGACGATCGAGGGGTCGACTAGGCCGTGCGAGTGAACGTGCTCGTGCTCGTGCCCGACGAGAGCGGGGGAAGCGCGATGCCACACGTGGTGACTCACGCCTAGGCTCCCAAGGGCAAGTGGCAGTAGCAGTCGCGTCGGTACACCGTCACGCCGCCACCGGCGCCTCACCGCGACCTCGGAGGAGCACGACGAGCGCGATAAGCGCCGCGGGGACGACCATGCTGAAGCCGATCACAATCCCGTTGGTTAGCCCCACCGCCTCCTGAACGCGCCCGAGCACGATGTACCCGATCCCAGCCAAGGCTGAGCCGAGCCCGAGAACCATTCCTGATGCCGTCGCGGGTGCGCCCGGCACGAACTCCTGCGCGATGATGATGAGTGCGGGAACGGGCACGAAAATGAGGATGCCTGCGAGGGCAATCGCCACGAAGTAGAGGGCTGTCCCTGGCTCGCTGGCGATCACCGCGAGTAATGGGCAGAGGGTCAGGAGGAGTGCCCCGACGATCGTGAGGACGGGGCCGAGCCTGGGCGCAAGAAAGCCGCCGAGGATCGAGCCGAGGCCGCCCGCGAAGGCGAACGCTGAGAGCGTCCACCCGATGATCGGCGCGTCGGGTGAGTACGCATTTTCTTGCACGAGCCAGATCGGGATGGAGCCTGTGAACGTGACGAACGCCAGCGCGCTGAACATGCCCGCGACGGCGAGCAACCCGACCGGGCCGCGCACCAACCGCAAATCGAACAACCGCCGAAGGGGCCGGCGCGGATGAGGTTCCCACTGAGGCAAAAGAAGGCCCACACCAGCGCCGAGGATGAGCCCCGGCACCGCGAGCCAGACCGTTGCGTCACTGCCGTACGTGGAGACGAGGTACAGGATGAGGACAGGCCCGAGCGCGAAACCCACCATGCCACCGGCGGTGAAGAGACCGACGCCGAGGGTTGCATTCGACGCCTGTGTGCTAGCGATCGTCGTCCCGACGGGGTGGAGAGCCGCGGACCCGAGCCCGCCGATCACGAGCAAGACGAAGACGAGCCAGAGTTCGGAAGCAACACCGATCAGGCTCAAGAACGTAGACGCCATCAAGACGCCCACGCATCCGATCACACGCAACCCGATGTCCTCGCCAAGCGCACCGAAGACAGGCTGCGTCACGGAAGAGGCGATCCAGAACACTCCGACCATCACGGCGAGGGTCGTGGGACCCGCATCGAACCGCACCTGAAGAGTCGGGAGCATCGCACCCAAAATCGCGGTGATCGCATCGTTGACCGTGTGGACGAGCGTCATGAAGACTGCGAGCGTCGTCCCGCCGAGGAATCCGGGCTTGCGGATGATGTGCGGCATCCAGGGATCATGAACGGCGGGCGGCGGAGGCGTTAGCCCGGTATGCCGCGCTCACCCTGACGCGGCATGGCGGCGGTTTTGGCCCTTCAGCTCTGCGGTTAGGGTTCGAGGATGCGAGGCGACGCAGCTTGTGATCACCCGCGCCTACCGGAGAGAATTTCTGGGTAGGCGCTCTTGGGCTGGAAAACGACTGAGCTGAGGAGTGTGAGGAGCGCATGTCTGCGAGGGAAGTCTCTGCAGAGAAAGACAACTCGGGAGAAGAGAGCTCGGGTGAGCACCTCGAAGTCGCGGTTGTCGGTGGCGGCCAGGCCGGCCTGGCGATGGGCTACTACCTACGCGAGCAGGGGCTGCGGTTCGCCATCTTCGAGCGAGGCGATTCGACCGCGCCGGCCTGGCGCGAGCGCTGGGACTCGCTGACTCTCTTCACGCCGCGCCGCTACAGCGCGCTACCAGGCCTTCCCTTCCCGGGCGACCCGGATGGCTACCCGACGCGCGACGAGGTGATCGCCTACCTGGAGCGCCATGCGGAGACCTTCGAGCTTCCCATCGAGCTCAACAGCGAAGTGCGCAGGCTTTCCCACGAGGGCGGGCGCTTCGTCCTCGAGCTCGACGGGCGGACCGTCACCGCCGACCAGGTTGTGGTCGCGACGGGTCCGTTCCAGACGCCGTACGTCCCCAAGCTGGCGGGCGAGCTCGACCCCGAGGTCTGGCAGGCGCACAGCACGGGCTACCGGCGCCCGAGTGACGTGCCCGCTGGGACCGTGCTCGTGGTCGGGGGCGGGAACACGGGCTACCAGATCGCCAAGGAGCTCTCGGCTACGCACAGGGTCATCCTCTCGGTCGGCACTCGTCAGAAGCCGCTGCCACAGCGCCTGGCCGGCCGCGATCTCTTCTGGTGGCTCACGAAGACGGGTCTGATCCACAAGACCGTCGAGTCGCGCCTCGGGCAACGGCTGAAAGACCGGGACACGTTGATCGGATCGAGCCCGCGCGAGCTCAAGCGTCGCTACGGGATTGAGATCAAGCCGCGGGCAACTGCCACTTCAGGGCGAACGGTGACGTTCGAGGACGCGAGCGAGGTCGAGGTGGACGCGGTCATCTGGGCGACGGGCTACCGCCCCGACTACTCCTGGATCGACCTTCCGATCCTTGACTCGAACGGGCGGTTGCGACACCGTCGCGGGGTGACTGACGTCCCGGGTCACTACTTCCTCGGTCTCACCTGGCAGCACACCCGCGGCTCCGCGCTGATCGGCTGGGTGAAGGACGACGCCGAGTTCCTCGCCGGGCGGATCGAGACCTTGCGGGAGGCGAGAGGGATTGCGCGGGAGCCCGCACACGAAGGAGCCGGCGTCCGGGCAGGAGCACCTGCCCGAGAAGGGTAGGTAGACATGCACGACCACAGCTCGCACGGGCAGACGGACATCGAATTTCCGAGCGCGACCGAGGGGCTGCCGGACGCGCGGCGCCCCGAGGTCGTCGAGCTCTCCGACGGCGACGAGTTTGATCTCGAGATCGCCCCGGTCAGGAAGCAGATCGGGGAGGCCACCGTGCGCATGCTCGCCTACAACGGTTCCGTTCCCGGACCGACGCTGAAGGTGCCCCAGGACGCGACCATCACCGTCCACGTCACCAACCGAGGCGACATCGATGCCACCGTGCACTGGCACGGACTGCGGCTCGAGAACCGATACGACGGCACGCACGAGACGCAGGCGCCGATCCCGGTTGGGGAGACCTTCACCTACCAGGTGAGCGTTCCCGATCCGGGCGCCTATTGGTACCACCCCCACATCCGGGAGGACTACGGCCAGGAGCTGGGTCTGTACGGAAACATCCTCGTCGTCCCGAGCGCGGAGGGGCACTGGCCACCCGCCCACCGGGAACTTCTCGTGACGCTTGACGACGTCCTGATCGAGGAGGGGCGGATCGCGCCCTTCAGTGAGTCGGAGACGACGCATGTGGCGATGGGCCGCTTCGGCAACACAATGCTCATCGCCGGAGAACCGGACCTCTCGTTGGAGGCCAAGCGCGGCGAAGTTGTGCGCTTCTACTTCACGAACACGGCCAACACGCGCGTCTTCAACGTCGTGGTTCCGAAGGCGCGGATGAAGCTCGTTGGCGCCGACAGCGGCCACTACGAGAAGGAAGAGCTGGTCGACGAGGTTCTCCTGGCGCCCTCGGAGCGGGTCGTCGTCGACGTCCTCTTCGAGGAGCCGGGCGAGCTAGCGATCGAGCATCGGACGCCCGAGGCCTCGTATCGCCTCGCGGCGATCGAGGTCATCGACGAGCCGGCCGAACCCGACCTGAGCGATCAGTTCGCGAACCTGCGTACGCACTCAGACATGAAGGCTGCTCGGGAACGAGTCATGGCCCTTATCGACACTCCGCCCGACAAGACGCTCTCCTTCGTTGCCGAGATGGATGACGTCGGTCTTGGGGCGGTCGACACCGGCGTCTATGCCTGCCCCATGCATCCTGAGATCGTCGCCTCCTGGGCGGGCAAGTGCCCGAAGTGCGGCATGAAGCTCATGCCCGCGTCGGAAGAGACCGAGCCCCCGACCGCCTTCGCATGTCCCATGGACGCTGAGATCAAGGCGACGTGGGCGGCGACGTGCCCGAAATGCGGCATGACGCTCCGCGCGACGGGAATCGGCGAGGCGGCCGACGCGCACGCTTCCTCGGGCGCCGACGAGGAGCATCACGGGCACCACGAACATTCAGCCGGGGGCCATGCTCACGGTGCGCAAGGGATCGAGTGGGAAGACGACATGGTCGAGGTCAACCGCATGACGACGCCGGCCAACATGCGCTGGAAGCTCGTCGATCGCGACACCGGGGCCGAAAACGCGCAGATCGACTGGACGTTCCACGTCGGCGATCAAGTGAAGCTACGCCTCATCAACGAGATGGACTCAGACCACCCGATGCCGCATCCCTTCCACGTGCACGGCGCGGGCCGCTTCCTCGTCATCGCTAGGGACGGAGTCGTCGAGCCCAACCTCGCCTGGAAGGACACGGTTCTCGTGCGGACCGGCGAGACGGTCGACATCCTGCTCGACGTCACCAACCCCGGGCTCTGGATGGCGCACTGTCACATCGCCGAGCACCACGAGAGCGGGATGATGTTCAGCTTCAACGTCGTGCCGGAGTCCGAGTAGTGAGTATCACGCGCGGGCGGCGCACCACTCCGAAGGCGTCGTGAGCACGACAGCTACGACACAGCCGTTCCACGCGGGCCTTCGAGGCCCGGTTTTCTGGGGAGTGGTCGTGGGAGTCGCGCAGGCGGCTACACCGCTGGCCCTTTGGTGGCTGGACACAGCCACCGTCTACGCGCTCGGGCTGGCGGTGATCGCCCCCATCTACATCGGTCTCGCAGTCGGCGGCGATGGGCGCTGGAAGGTCATCGCTGTCGAAACCGGCGTCGCCAGCGGATTCATCATCATCGCCGCCGCAGCGATCACCGGCACACCGTGGCTGCTTGTCGTCGGCCTCGCCGGTCATGGCTTGAAGGACCTCTGGCAGCACCGCACTCAGTTCGTGGCCAACACGAAGTGGTGGCCTCCGTTCTGCCTCGTGGTCGACTTCGTGGTCGCGGCAATAATCGCCGTCGAGATCGTCGCCGGCGTTCACTTTCAGACCTAGGACGCGCTCACGCCGTCGGCGATCTGCTAAGTCGATCTCACGGTCTAGTGCTTAGTCGAGCCAGAATCCGCCCTGCATGGGTGTGCAGCTGCAACTAGCGGAGCCCGTTTCTGGGTGAAATTCAAGAAGCGGCTGTTTTGCAGGCAAAAAGCATGACTCTGTAGCTGCAACTACAGACTCAACCACCCGCCGGCCGGCTAGTTGCGCCAACTCATTTCCCGCTGTTCATCACGGTTTTCCTGGCCGCGAGAGTCAGTAGTTGCATGAGCTGTCCCAGACCGAGACATGACGCCACCCGAGCCAGGTGCAACTGGCGCCGCGGACCCGCTTGCCGTGCTGAAAGTACGGGTCCGCGCCTGCCCAGCATGTTCGGCGGCTGACACGACGGGCTGATCCGGAGGAAGGAACTGGGCCACTAGCCTCGCGCCATGCCATCCACGCCTCCTGGTCCGATGCCGCCGGGCGATCGGCAGCGATTCTCCGACCCAGGCGCGCCTCAAGGCCAGCCTGAAAGGAGGTGATCACCGTGCCGACTGGGATGCTCGAGCGAAAGGCGGTTCCGGAGACCCAGCCCAGCCTCGTCGCGCCTGAGCCGGATAGCGAGCTCCGCGCGTGGGCGCGCAAGCATGTGGAGCGCGTCCACAAGCTCAAGCGAGAGGTCGCCATCTTCCTGCTCGGGATGACGGCCCTGACCGGTATCTGGGTGCTCGTCGAGTGGCAGGACAACGGCCCCTTCGAGCGACTGAGCGACAACGGCAATCCGGGCGACTGGGAGCCCTGGGTTCTCTACGTCGCGCTCGTCTGGGGCTTCTTCGTCCTTCTCGACGCGGTCAAGGTCTACTTCGACCGCCCGACAACCCAGACGGAGATTGACCGAGCAGTGGAACGGATTCGATCGAGCCGCTAGTAGGTGAGGAGGTTGAGCCAGGAGGGCGCCCAGGCCTCGGGCGCTCTCCTGTCCTGTGCCATGAGGGCCTGTCCGCGAGAGCATCCTGCTCTTTACTGACAAGCTCGAGGGGCTCTGGAGCGCCATTCGCGATCTTCCGCTCCTGGTCGAGATCGTTCTATGGCTGCCCTTCTTCCCCTGGATGCTCGGCATGGCCGTGTGGACGAGCTCCCGGAGCGAGTGGCTTCGGGTCACGCTCGTTGCCTGCTCCAATCGGCTGGTCCCTCGCATCCCCCCACGCCGCAAATAACGTGACCGCACTGGGAGGTTCTTCACGGATAAAACGCTCAGGTAGGCGCCCAGCTCAACAACGAAGGATGCGTCGCCCTAATCGTCATGGCGCACATAGAAGGCGACATTGTGATCAAGCGACCACTGGACGAGGTGTTCGACTTCGTTGCCGATGAACGCAACGAACCGCGATACAACCCACGCATGATTCGCGCGGAGAAAGTTTCGGATGGCCCGATCGGCGTTGGGACGCAGTTCCGTGCCGAGACGGCGACAAGGCGAGGGTCCGCCGAGATGACGATCGAGATCACACGCTACGAACGACCGAGCCGGCTCGAGTCGTCGACGCGTCTGTCGAACATGGACATTGTAGGAAGCTTGACCTTCGATTCGGTTCCGGAGGGAACGCGGATGCGGTGGGCCTGGGATGCGAGGCCGCGTGGCTTTCTTAGGCTGATGGGCCCGATCGTCTCTCGCGTGGGCGAGCGGCAAGAGCGAACCATCTGGACGAATCTGAAGCGCGTTCTCGAAGCATGAGAGCAAGGTGCGCCGTCGAGCGTTCTGACGGCGTCCACTGCTTCTGAGGCGACGAAGCCCACCATACGGGTTTGAGCGAAAGGTGGAGCTGGCGGCGCGCCGACACTCGCCCTTGGGTCATTCGGTGACCGCTGCTGCCTCGAGTAGGAACCTGTTGAAGAAGTCGGTGACGCGCTCCTCATACTCGCGCGGGCGAGCGTCGAAGCCACCGACATGTCCGGCCTCGTCGATCTTCCACAGGGCCTTCGGCTGAGAGGCCGCCATGAAGTAGTCAGGGTTGAACTCCTCGCCCCCTGCCCCGTGACCGGCGTAGATGAGGAAGACCGAGCGGGGAGCGATTCGCCCGACGATGTCGTCGAGCGCCGGTGGTGGCGGAGTACCGCTCATCACGGCGAGCGCGGCTGACTGGACCGCCGCCCCGGGCAGCGCGAACCATCCCCGCGGGCCGCGTAGGAGGTCCTCGCGGACTGAGCGCACGCCCGCGCCCTCCGAAACGACAGCGCGCAGGCCCGGGTTGGAAGCCGCTGTCTGGAGCATCATCTCGCCACCGACCGAGAAGCCGATGCCGCCGATGCGGCCGTCTTTCACGTCCGGCCGCTGCTGCAACCAGGCGACGGCGGCGCCGATGTCCTTGGCGTCATCCCAGCCGAAGAGGTTCGGGTCGCCCTCGCTGCCGTCGTATCCACGCGCGTCGAGGAGAAGGACGCCGTACCCGTGGCGGGCGAGCATGCGCGCCTGCGGCAGCTTGCCCTGACGGGTCGGATACGAGATTACCGCCGCGCCGTTGCGCGAGGGCACGTACCAGGCCGCAAGCTTCAGGCCGTCGCTCGTCCGCAGCGTCACCGTCTCGTACGGCCTGCCGAGGTCGGCCGGCTCGACGGCCGCCCGCGGACGGTGGGTGGCGAGGATCGCCAGTCCGACCGGCAGTACCAGCCAATAGGCGACAAGGACGGTGCCGAGGCCAATCCCGACACGGCGAAGCCAGCGGAAGCGGCCGGGCTTGCGCGAACCCCACAGCAAGACTCCCGCCGAACCCAGAAGCAAGAGCCCGACCGGAATCAAAAGGAAGCCCGTCCAGTCCTCCCCGCGGGCTCCGACGGCGCGCGCGTCGGCGATCGCCAGGACGGCTCCCTCGAGCGCCAGCGCACCGAAGACTGCGGCGAGGGCCACGCGCCCCCCAGCTGGGAGGCGCGGGTAGGAGAGCGCCGCAATCACGAGGATTGCAAGCGAAACCGACCCTCGCAGCAGGTGATCGAGGGGCCCGTCCCCGGCTCGGGCGCGATGAACGAGTCCACGGCAGCGTGCAGAGCCAGGATCGCCATCGCGCCGGAGAAAACGAGGACGTCGGGTTGGGTCGCCGCCCGACGTGCCCGCGCGCGGAGCCGTGTCCACGGCCGCGTTACCGGATGGGGCAGCACCCGCTCACGCATACCTGATCGCCTCGCCGGGCTTGAAGCGGACGGCCCGCCGCAACGGAATCCGCATGATCAGCAGAGCGAGGACGACCGTCCCGACAAGTGCGATCAGCAGGTTCATTCGGACGCGTGACGAGCTGGTCCCCCGGGCGGGGCGACGCGTGTCTCCTCGTCCGTTGCTCCCGAACGCCTACCGATGCGGTGGATCAGGTAGGCGGCCGTTGCCGCCGCCACGCCCGCCACCGTCAGTTCGACTGCGCTGGGTCGCGGCCGGCTCGGACGGGAGGCCAGCACGAGTAGGATGCGCCGCCCTCCGATTCGCTTGTTCACGACCAGCTTCACATTGCCCTCCAAGTTCCAGCTTTCTAGTGGGGCAAACTAGCCACATCGGTGCGAACGCAGATCGACCTTGCGGACAAACCCCGAAACGGTGCCGTCCGATGGCTGACCGCGCGAGGCATGGTGTCCCGCGGCGATGACATGATCCGCCCTCTTCTGCTCTCAGGGCAAAGGGGCAAGACGAAACCGCGTCCTGGGTTCAGTCGATTAACAGAGATCGTCGCAGCGCTTCAGCAAGAAGAGACATTCCGCTCGGACTGAGTTCGTGGCTGCGCGGCATTCGAGTGGTGAAGTTGCTGGAGCGCCACATGACCCGGGACCGCCGAGTGTGCGTCCGGCCGTCGCCTTCTATTTCCTTGCCTGCGCCATTTCATGGGGATGGAGCTTCACGCTGCTCGCCCTTGGCGAAACGGTGCGCCAGGGCGAAGGGTGGCCGACTCACTTTCCCGCCCTCGCTGGACCCTCGCGGCCTTCGCCGTGACCGCATGGATCGGCGGCCGTAGCGGCAGTGCGGTTCTCCTACGACGACTCGTCCGTCGGCGGTCCCGGCTTGGTTGGTGGGTTGCGGCACTCAGCCCGCTCGCCTACCTCGCGGTTGGACTTGCCATCGCCGCGGGTCGCAGGGTAAACGGAAGGCATGCGCGGGTTCCCGGGAGCCCACTTGACCGCCTGTGTTACGCGCTGGTGGCGTTCCTCAGACGTAGCGAAGCGCGTCCCCGGGCCGGAAGCGAACGGCGCGTCGCACCGGAAAGAAGAGCACGACGAGTGCCAGCGCGACGGTCCCGACAAGGACGATGAGGAGGTTCCAGGGCGGGAAGATGACCGGAAGTCGGACATCGACGACCTTCCAGACCAGCCAGACGAGCAGCCGGTCAAGCGCGTAACCAAGCGGGACACCGAGGAGCCATCCGCCGACTGCGAGTGCGACCCCTTCCGTCGTAAAGATTCGACGAACATCGCGTGCGCGCGCGCCGATGCTGCGGAGGATGCCGATCTCGCGCGTGCGCTCGAGCACAGTTGTCGTGATTGCGTTGGCGAGCCCGACCATACTCATCGCCACGATCACGAACCCGAGCAGGGCGATCGTAGTCGTGAGCGTGCGGTTAGCCGTGACCTCGTCCTGCTCGGCGACATGCTTGATCTCGCTGGTCACCTCGTAGCCAAGGCCCGCCAGCCGATCCTCGAGAAGATTCGTGGCGCGGTCGACGAAAGCAGCGTCCGGCGCTTCCGTCTTGATCCAGTAGCTGCTCGCCCCCGCAGGCTCCCCGAGCAGCGACCGCGCCGTCGTCAAGGGGATGAAGAGCGCCGTCCCATCCTCCTGTTGGTTTTTCGCGATTCCAACGATGCGGAAGTCGGCATTCCCCGCTGCGGTGGAAAGGGCGACCCGGTCGCCGACCTCGACGTCGAGGTTCTGGGCAATGTTGCGCTCGATCACGGCGACCCGCTCGCGGGCCTGCTCCTCGCCGCCGGTGAACCAGCGGCCTTCGTCCATGCGGTACCGGAAGAGCGGCGCTTGCTCCACGCCCCACACAAATGCCTCCCTGCCCTCGAGCGCGACCGTGTTCTTGAGGACCGGCTCTGCCTCGGCGACACCGGGCGTCGAGCCGATCACGCGCTGGGCGCGCTCGTCGAAGAGCGCTCGCCCGCCGGTCGAAATCTGCACGTCCTCGAGGTGATCCGCCCAGGACGAGCGGTGGCCCGCGTCGCCGCCTGCGAGAGGGCGAGGACCGCGAGCAGGTTGCCGACCGCCAGTGCGACGATCAAGGCCGTGGCGAGGCTCCGCCGCTTGCGGCGACCGACGTTCCGCAGCCCGATCTGCATCGCCCGCGGGAGAAAGGCGGCACGCCGCAGGGCCCGGTCGGCAGCGTCCTGCTCCCCGAGCGCAGAGCCACTTGCTTCGAGTGACTCACGAAGATCGACGCGCAGGCCGCGGCGTATCGCCGGTAGCGCCGCAAGCGGCGGGGCCAAGAGTCCCACCAGGATGCTGACGAGCAGCACGATTGGGTCGATGCCGAAGCCGACGTCGACCGCCCAGTAGAGCGAACCGAAGTAGCGGGCGAGGAGGCTGGAGAGCAGTATCCCCAGCACGATGCCGACGAACCCCCCGAGCGCACCGAGCAGCAACGTCGTTCTCAAGTAGACGAGCGTCACCTGGCGGCGGCGCGCACCGACCGCGCGCATGATCCCGATCTCGCGTGTCTGCTCCGCCACGAGCGTGCTCATCGTGTTCGAGATCAAGACCACTGCCGAGAGCAGCGCCAGGATCGTGATCACGCTCAAGAGTTGGGCGAATGTCTCCGTGTCCGACTTCCCCGGCCAATCGCCGAGAGCGCGTACTTCCGGCAGGTCCGCGAATCCGGTGATCCCCGGTACCGTGGTCAGGAAGCGGCGCACGTCCTCGACCGTCTGCCGGGCCGCGTTCGGGCTCGGGTCGTCAAGCCGCAGGGCCAGCTCGTCGTATCCCGTCTCCCCGCTCAGTGCCGCCACCGTGCTGGTGCTTCCCGTAGAGGACGATTACGTTGTCGTCCTGCACCCGCTCGCCGCCGGGAAGGGTGCGTCCACGACCGCTGATCCCGAAGTCCGTCTCCTTGCCGCCCCTGGCGAGAACGGTGAGCCTGTCTCCAGCGCGACCGTCGTAGACGCCGACGTTGGCGTCCTGTACGTCGGCGAGGAGCTGGTTGGGCCGGGGAAGGCTCCTGAGTCGACCCGGACGACGTCAACGCTTTGGCGTGCGAAATCCCGTACTCCGACCACCCGCGCGGGAGCACGCCGCTCGCCGATGAGCGCCCGCACATCGACGCTCGACGCGCTTCGGCTGCGGCGACGTTTGGAAGCGCCGCCAACAGTAGCGAGCTGCTCGTCCGTGAGCCTGATCGGCCGCAACGCCACCGTTACGTCCGCGAGCCGGCCGGCGCGCACCTCCTCCTGCATCGCGCGGTCGATCAGCGTCGGAATCGCGAAGAAACGAGATGCTCGCCACCGCGATTGCGAGGGTCAGGACGGCGAAGACCGTTCGCGCTCGCCGACGCGACAGATCGGTGACCGACTTACGAGCCGAGGCGGAGAGAATCTCTCGCTCCTCACCCCGCTCACGACGACGCCGTCGCGGATTCGACCACCCGGGACCCGCGCGCTGCCAGCTCGCGATCGTGTGTGACGAAGAGGATCGTCTTGTCCTCGCGGTTCAGCCCCCTCAAGCAGTTCGAACATCTCCGCCGCGGTCACGGTGTCGAGGTTGCCGGTCGGTTCGTCGCCCACGATCAGCCTCGGGTCGGCTGCAAGGGAACGCGCTATCGCAACTCTCTGCTGTTCCCCGCCGGAGAGCTCTGCCGGCAGATGATCGAGCTTATCGCCTAGTCCGACCAGCTCGAGGTCGTGGCGCGCCCGCTCGAATCGCTCCCGCTTGGAGCCGCGCCGCAGAAAGTCGAGCGGGAGGACCGCATTCTCGACCGCCGTGAGCGTCGGCAGGAGCTGGAAGAACTGGAAGATGATGCCGACGTTCGCGCCGCGCCACACTGCCAGCTCCTCCTCGCTCATCTCGTCGAGGCGCTTGCCGTCGAACGTGACCGGCGCCGGCACCTCGGCCGATCAATTCCAGTGATCATGTTGAGGATCGTCGACTTGCCGCTCCCGGAGGGCCCAACGACGGCGACCATCTCTCCTGCGGCGATGGAAAGATCGACGCCGCGCAAGGCCGATAGTCGATCTTTCCCATCCGGTAGACTTTCTCGACTCCGGCGAGCTCGATTAGCGGAGGCTGCGTCACTCCTTTCATCGGCTCCCGGTGGGTCATCGGTTCGCTCATCGGACAGCCTTCCGGGAAGTTGGGGGTCGTACCTTACCCGCCCGAATTGCATACGCGAACGGGCCTGCGGTCATGGCTGGATAGACCGAGCCCGCTGGCCCGCGACGTCGCTCCAGCCAGCTCGGCACGCTCATCGAAGTCTTCTTGAGCCTCGACGAGGCCGAAGACCTGTTACATGCGTGGAACCGTGATGCAACCGAACTCGCGGGGCAGCTTGAGGTGATTTCCGTCGACCTGAAACCGGTGGATAACGAGGCTTACAACTTCCGGCCCTACGCCGGAGCGGCTGC
>CAWESB010000015.1:0-253371 GCA_963811635.1 uncultured Actinomycetes bacterium | reverse complement strand
TCCGGCCAGGAGCGCGACCGTCTCCTCGAGCGGCTCCACGCGGCGGCCGGCGACCGCGACGGAAGCGCCGAGTCGTCCCAGCTCGAGCGCCAGCGCGCGCCCGAGGCCGCTCCCGCCGCCGGTGACGATCGCGACCCTGCCGTCGAATGTGCCCTCAGCGAGCATCGTCGCCCGGGACGATACGCGCGTCGAGGCCGAGTGCGCCGTCCGGCAGAGCCAGCAGCGGGTTGATCTCCACCTCGGCGATCTCGGGGTGCTCGGCGGCGATGCGCGAGAGCGCAGCGGCGGCCCTGGCGGCCGCGGCGACGTCCACGGCCGGCCTGCCGCGCGCCCCGTCCAGGAGGGGCGCGATGCGCAGCGACCGGAACAGGGCCTCGGCGGCGGCCTCGGTGACGGGCGCGAGCGCGACTGCGACGTCCTTGACGACCTCCGCGTAGAGGCCGCCGGCGCCCACGAGCAGTATCGGGCCGAAGCGCGGATCACGCTTGGCGCCGACGATCAGCTCCAGGCCCCGGGAGAGGGGCGCCATCGCCTCGACCGAGTACGACGGGGGCGAGAGCGCGGACTCCATCTGCTGGAAGGCGTCCGCTAGCTCCTCGGGACCCCGCAGGCCGACGGCGACCCCGCCCGAGTCCGACTTGTGCAGCTGGCCGAGCGCCTTGAGCACGACGGGATAGCCGATCTCGGCCGCCGCGCCGAGCGCCTCGTCCTCGCCGGCCACCTGCCTCGCTTCGGCGAAGGGGACCCCGGCCGCCGCGAGCAGCTCGCGGGAGCCGAAGTAGCCCTGGGGTCCGGTGACCGGAGCGGCCGGCTCGGGGATCGCCGGCACGCCAAGCAGTGCCTCGGGCGTCCGCCGCGCGAGGCGGGAGGCGACGCCGACCGCGGCCTCGACCTCGCGGTAGACCGGGACGCCGTTCGCGCGCAACGTCTCGGCCGGCCCCGACTTCCAGTACATCGTGTGCGCGAGGAAGGGCACGCCCGTTTCCTCGGCCGCGCGGGCCATGCCCTCGGCGGACGCACTCTCCTGCTGCTCGAACTCGTCCGAGTACTGCGAATAGCCGCCGAAGTAGCCGGTGAGGATGACCGTGTCGACCTCGCCCGAGCGGAGGAGCGCGGCGATCACGCGCTCGAAGCTGCGAATGTCCTGCTCGCCGCCGCCCGCGAAGTCGACCGGGTTGACCAGGGTCGCCGTCGGCGGCAGCGCCTCCGCGAGCTTCGCCCGGGTGCTCTCGGAAAGCTCGGGCAGCTCGAGGCCCTCGGCAATGACGAGATCGGAGGCGACCACGGTGTGACCGCCGCCGTCGGCGGCGAGGGCGATCCGCCGGCCCTTTGGCCGCCGGTGCGAGAGCAGGCCCATGGCGACGTCCACGACCTCCTTCGGCGAGGTCACCAGCTCGATGCCGGCACCAACGCAGGCAGCGCGGATCGAAGCGAGGTCACTCGCGAGCGCACCGGTGTGCGAGCGGGCCGCGCGCGCGCTCACCTCGGTGGCGCCGCCGGCCAGGAGCACGACCGGCGTACCTGCCTCGACTGCGGCCTTGCCGGCGCGCGCGAACTCACGGCCGTCGCGAAAGTCCTCGATGTAGGCGGCGATCAGCCGGGTGGGCTCGTGCGCGGCGAACGACTCGATCAGCTCGGCCGCCTGCACGTCCGCCTGGTTCCCCAGCGAAACGAAGCGCGAGAAGCCGAGCCCGAACTCGGCCCCGACCATGCCGATCTCGAGCGCGAGGTTGCCGCTCTGCGAGATGAGACCGATCGACCCGGCCTCCAGCTCCTCCGAGCAGAGCTCGAGCTGGGCGCCGGAGTCGTGGACACCGAGGCAATTGGGCCCGACCAGGACAGCGCCGGCGCCGCGGACTCGCTCGACGATCGCACGCTCGCGCGCGGCCCCCTCGTCGCCCATCTCGCCGAGGCCGGCGCTGATCAGGACGACGCCTTTCGCGCCGGCGTCGAGCGAAGCGTCGACTGCCTCCTCCACCCCGGCGGCGGGGACGGTGATGACGACGAGCTCCGGTGCCTCGGGGAGCTCGGCCAGCGACGTGTACGCCTCGCGGCCGAGGATCTCGCCGCCCTTGCGGTTGACGAGGAAGACCGAACGACGTCCCTCGCCCTTGATCGCGCCGCGGGCGAGCCAGAAGCCCCACTTGCCGGGGACCGCCGACGCGCCGAGCACTGCGACCGACCGGGGGTCGAAGAGGGCCGAGAGGTCGCGGCTCATCGCAGGAGGTTCCGCGAAATGATCAGGCGCTGGATGTCGGACGTCCCTTCCTCGATCTCCTCGAGCTTGGCGTCCCGCATCCACTTCTCGACGGGGTACTCCCGGGAGTAGCCCCAACCGCCGAGGGTCTGCACGGCGGCCCACGTGCACCACATGGCCGTCTCCGACGCGAACAGCTTCGCCATCGCCGCCTCCATCGGCACGCTCTCGCCGGCGTCGATCTTGCGCGCGGCCCGGTGGACGAGCAGGCGCGCGGCGTCGACACGGGTGGCCATGTCGGCGAGGCGGAAGGCGACCGCCTGGTGCTCGGCGATCGGCTTGCCGAACTGCTCGCGCGACTTCGAGTACTCGACGGCGTACTCGAGCGCGGCCCGCGCGATGCCCGTGGCCGAGGCGCCCAGCGTGATGCGCGAGCGGTCGAAGGTTCGCATGAGGCCGTAGAAGCCCTGCCCCTCCGCACCGAGGCGCCGGTCCTCGGGCACCTCCGCGTCCTCCAGGAACATCTCCGTGTTCACGATCGCGCGCTGGCCCATCTTCTTCATCGGCTCGCCGAAGGTGACGCCGGGGTCGCCCTTCTCGACCACGAAGGCGGTGATCCCGCGGGAGCGCGAACCGGGCTCGACCGTGGCGAAGACGACGTAGTAGTCGGCCAGGCCACCGTTCGAGATCCACGTCTTCTGGCCGCGCAGGACGTAGCCGCCCTCCGTCCGGGCGGCCGTCGTCGCGATCGAGGCGGCATCGGAGCCGGCCCCCGGCTCAGTGGTGGCGAGGGCGGTCAGCGGCGGGCGCTCGCCGGCGATCGGCTCGAGCCAGCGCCGCTTCTGCTCGTCGCTGCCGAGCTCCACGATCGGCTCGGCGAAGAAGCCGCCGGAGGTGATGAGGTTGCCGATCCCGGCGCAGCCGCGGGAGAGCTCCTCCTGGACGACCACGCCCGTGACGCAGTCGGTCATGCCGCCGCCCCCGTTCTCCTCGGGGAGCATGAAGGAGGTCAGCCCCAGCGCGGCGGCCTTGTAGAAGACCTCCCAGGGCATCTCCGTGTCGGCCTCGTCGACGTCGGCCGAGACCGGCCGGATCTCACGGTCGGCGAACTCCCGGCACACGTCCCGGATCTCGCGCTGCTCGGGCGTCAGCCCGTAGGGCTCGAAGGCGACCTCGCTCACCGCCGAATCCTCGCAGATGCGTCGTTCCCGGGGCCTCACTCAGCCGCCGAACCCGGTAGCCTCGTCGCGATGGCGCCCGAGTCGGCCGAAGTCGTGATCGTCGGTGGCGGCGCCATGGGCGCAAGCGCCGCCTACCACCTCGCCAAGAAGGGCGTCACGGACGTGATCCTGCTCGAGAAGGACACCCTGGCGAGCGGCTCGACGAGCAAGTCCGCCGGCGGCATCCGCGCCCAGTTCGCGGACGAGCTCAACGTCAAGATCGCGCTCCGCTCCATGGCCGAGTTCCAGGCGCTCGACCGGGTGAGCGGCATCGACTACAAGCGCCACGGGTACCTCTTCCTGCTCACGAACGAGGTCGACGTCGAGAGCTTCCGGAACGCGATCGACCTGCAGTCTCGGCTCGGCGTCCCTTCTCAGCTGGTCTCCCCTGACGACGTCAAGGCGATGAACCCGGCGCTCGAGACCTCCGACCTGCTGGCCGCCGCGTACTGCCCGATCGACGGCCACGCCTCGCCGGAGTCGGTCGTGCAGGCCTATGCCGGCGTCGCCGCCACGCAGGGTGTCACCATCCTCCAGGGCACGTCGCTCGACCGGATCGCCGTCCTCGGCGACAAGATCGTCACGATCGAGACCTCGGCCGGCCGCATCCGCACGCCGACGGTCATCTGCACGGCGGGCGTCTGGTCGAAGGACGTGGGCAACCTTGCCGGCCTCGACATCCCGGTGCGCGGCGAGGCCCGCTGGATGCACTTCACGCCCGAGGACGGCGGCCTGCCTCAGGAGCTCCCGCTCACGGTCGACTTCTCCACCGGCTTCTACTTCCACCGCGAGGGCGAAGGCCTCGTCTTCGGGGGCCGCGAGCCGACGATCGAGGGTGTGGCGAGCCACGGCACGCGCCGGCTCCCGGTGCTCGCCGAGCTGCCGATCCAGTCCTCCTGGTGGGGCTTCTACGAGATGAGCCCCGACCACAACGCCATCGTGGGCGAGGTCTCGCAGCCGCGCCGCTTCCTCTACGCGACCGGTTTCTCCGGCCACGGTTTCCAGCAGGCGCCGGCCGTCGGGGAGCACCTCGCCGAGCTGATCGTCGGTGAGACGCCGTCGCTCGACCTCTCGCCGCTCTCGCTCGACCGCTTCGCGCGCGGGGGCGAGCGGCACGAACGCTTCGTGCGTCTGAGGGACGCTGGTGCGTGTGTTCGTTCTCGCGCGTCACGGCGAGTCGCAGCTGAACGTCGAGCGGCGCATCAACGGCGATCCGGACGTGCCCGTCCCCCTCTCGGACCGCGGCCAGGAGGAGGCGCGGCGGCTGGGCGAGCAGGTCGAGCACTTCCCGCTCGACGCCTGCGTCCACACCCGCTTTCCGCGCACGCTCGAGACGGCGGTGATCGCGCTCCGCGAGCGCGAGGACGTGCCGCTCGTCGTCGAGGCCCGCTTCGACGACATCGACATCGGCGACCTCGAGGGCGAGCGGATCGAGGACTATCGCGAGTGGAAGCACGCACATGCGCGGAGCGACGCCTTCCCGGGAGGCGAGAGCCTCGACGACGCGGCGCGGCGTTACGGCGAGGCCTTCCGCGGGCTGCTCGACTCACCCTGGCGCTCGGTGCTCGTCGTCACGCACGAGATTCCGATTCGCTACGCGCTGAACGCGGCGGCGGGCTCGGACTCGCTCGACGGGCCCGCTCACGAGATCTCGAATGCGGTGCCCTACCTCTTCGACGAGGAAACGCTCGAGCGGGCCGTTCGGGGGATCGAGCGGCTCCTCGGCGCTAAGATCGCCTCGTAGAGACCGGGGAGCCGCTTCCTAGCGGCTGAGAGGGGGCTGGGAGAGCCCCGACCCGCCGAACCTGATCTGGGTAATGCCAGCGAAGGGAGGCGCGATGGAACCGTCCGAGCGCACGTGGGGCATCAGCCCCGTCCCCGACCGGTTGCGGACGCTGTCGGGCGTCGACGTCGGGCTTCTGTGGGGCAACCTCGGCATCAGCCTCCTCGTCCTCTTCACCGGCACGTTCCTGGCCGGTCTCGGCCTGCAGCGGGCGCTCCTGGCGACGCTCGTCGGCGCCGTCCTCGGCGTCGCGCTGCTCGGTCTGGCGGGGCTGATCGGCTTCGACCGCCGCGTGCCGGCGATGGTTTTGCTGCGCGATCCGCTCGGAGTGCGCGGCTCGTACGCGCCGACGGCGTTGAACGTCGCCCAGAACATCGGCTGGGCGGTGTTCGAGCTCTACGTCATGTCGCTGGCCGCCGCTGCGCTCTCCGAGGAGGTCTTCGGCTTCGAGGCGCGCTGGCTCTGGGTGCTCCTCTTCGCTGCCCTGACCGCCTGGCTCGCGCTGGCCGGCCCGATCTCCTTCGTGCGCCGCTGGGTGCGCCGCTTCGCGGTGTGGGTCGTGGCGGCCTCGATGGCGTATCTCGTCTGGTGGGCGCTCGACGGCGCCGACGTGGCCGCGCTCTGGTCGGCGGACGGGGCCGGCGGGCTCCGCTTCTTCCAGGGCGTCGACCTGACCGTCGCGATGGCGGCCTCTTGGCTTCCGCTCGCGGCCGACTACACACGCTTCTCTCGCAGCAGGCGGGCGGCGTTCTGGGGGACGTCGGTCGGGTATCTCGTGCCCCTCGTCCTCCTCTTCGGGCTCGGCGCTTTGCTCGCGCTCTCGCGCGGGCTCGCCGACCCGGCGGGGATCTTCATGGCGATCGCAGCGGGCGGGGCCGGCAGCGCGGTTGCGCTGCTCGCGCTCACGGTGGACGAGGCCGACGAGCCCTTCGCCAACGTCTATTCGACGGCCGTCTCGATCCAGAACCTCCTGCCCGCCGTCTCGCAGCGCGTGCTCGTCGTCGGCGTGACCGTCGGCGCGGCTGTCGGCGCGCTCGTCGTCGACATCGTCGCCTACGAGACGTTCCTCTTCCTGCTCGGCTCCTTCTTCGTTCCACTCTTCGGCGTGCTCGCCGCCGACTATCTGCTCGGCGCCGGGGAGCCCGTCTCCGTGCGCTGGAGCGGTCTTGCGGCCTGGGCCTGCGGCTTCGCCCTCTATCAGTGGATCCAGCCGACCGGGCCGTCGTGGTGGACCGACCTGCTCGCCGACGTGCCGGGCGCCGGCGAGGCGACGATCGGCGCCTCGCTGCCGTCGTTTGCCCTCGCCTTCGCCCTCTACGCGGGCGTACGCTCCGCGCATGCGCCGCTTGGGCGTCGTCGGGCTCGTCTCGCTGGATCGCGTTGACGGCGGCATTCCCCGCCTCGGCGGCGTGCCCGTCTACGCGGCGCGCGCGCTGCGCCTGCTCGGCCAGCCCGCCGTCGTCGCCACGAAGCTCGCCGACGAGGACCGGCCACGGCTCGTGGGGCTCGGCCTGCCGGTCATCGCGGCAAGCGCGCCGGTCACGATTGGCTTCCGGATCGAGAACAACGGCGACCACCGCCAGATGTCGATCGACGAGCTCGGCGAGCCCTGGAGCGAGGAGGAGGCCCGCGGCTGGCTGACGAAGGCGCTGGCCGATGCCGACTGGGTCCACGCGGGCGCGCTGACGAGGGCCGACTTCCCCCCGGAGACGCTCGCCTCCCTCGCCCGCGGCCGCGTCCTCAGCCTCGACGGCCAGGGCCTCGTGCGGCGTCCCCAGGTCGGCGAGCTCGTCGTCGACGCCGACTACGACCCTGCGGTGCTGCGGCATGTCGGCGTCCTCAAGCTGGCGCGGGACGAGCTCGACGCGCTCGGGCTCGAGCTGACGGAGAGCTCCCTGGGCACGCTTGGCGTCCGCGAGGTGGTCGTCACGCTCGGCCGCGGCGGCGCGGTCGTCTACGCCGACGGCCTTGCCGAGCACATTCCGACGATCCCGCTCGAGGGCATCGATCCGACCGGTGCCGGCGACTCCTGGACGACTGCCTACCTGTGCTACCGCCGGAAGCGGCATTCGCCGGTGTCGGCGGCCCGCCTCGCCAACGGCGCGGTCGGCGCGATGCTGGGCCGGTGAGCCGCCCGTTGATCGTCATCGCCGGGTGCGAGGATGGGACCTACCTCGTCGAGGTCGGAGCCACCGCCGACGAGGATCAGCTTGCGGGACGGCAGGCGGGCGCGGCCGTCGAGCGTGAACGCCCGCTCGGGCTTGCGCCGTCCTGGTCGGCCGGCCACGTCCTGGACGTCGACGCCGTCGGCTCGACGATCGTGCTCCTGCTCGACCGCAAGCCGCCGCTCATCGTCTCCCACGACAGCGGCCAGACGTGGGAGGAGCGCGGCGCCGGCCTCCCGCCGGGCCGCGCAGTGGCGCTGCGCGAAAACCCGGACCACGTCCTCTACGGCGCCCGCAACCGTCTGTACGTCTCGGGCGACGGCGGCCGCTTCTGGCGCGTGCTCGCGGTCGAGCTCCCCGAGATCCACGACGTCGCCTGGGGCTAGCGCCGGTCCCCTCCAGCCACGTCTGGGGTCAGACCCCTGACGTGTCCAGCCGGGACGCGCCAGCACCGTCGAAGCCTGCGGTCAAGAGAAGGCGGCTCGTCGCGACCGTCTGGGTGCCGGGGCCCACGAAGACGTGTCCGGGGTCAGACCCCGGACGTGGCCCTAAAGACGGAACTCGCCGCGGGCGACGACGACCGCGGACCCGCCGACCTCGACGGACTCGATCTGCTCGGCCGAGCCTTCGACCTTTGCGTAGAGCGTGCTCGGGCGGCCGATCTCGACGCCCTGGGTGATCTCGATCTGCTCGCCGAAAGGGACGAGGCCGTGGCGGGCCAGGTGGACGACGAGCGGGCCCGCCGCGGAGCCGGTCGCGGGATCCTCGGGGACGCCATCGGCAGGGGCAAACATCCGGGTCTTCCAGCGCAAGCCGGAGCCGGCGAAGCAGTTGACGCCGACGATGCCGGTCAGTCGCGAGAGCGCCGCGTAATCGGGCTCGAGGGCAGCGACGGCGTCCTCGCTCGGCAGCGCCACGTAGACGTGGCGGATGCCGAGGTCGTAGAGCTCGACCGGCAGCTCCGAGCCGGAGATCCCGAGCGCCTCGAACAGCTCGGCCTGGGGCCCGAAAGCCTCCACCTGCGGGATCGGCTGCCGCATCCGCCCGAAGACGATCCGGCCCTGGTCGTCGCGGTCGAGCGCAAGCGGGACGACGCCCTGTCCGGTTTCCAGCCGGATCTCCGGAAGCTGGAGCGGCGCAGCCAGGACGAATGCCGTTCCGAGCACTGGGTGCCCGGCGAACGGCAGCTCGGACGTCGGCGTGAAGATGCGGATCCGCGCATGTCCGTCGGCCTCAGGCGTGTAGACGAAGACCGTCTCCGAGTAGTTCATCTCCTTCGCGAGCGGCTGGAGCTGCTCCTCGGGGATCTCGCGCGCATCCGTGAAGACCGCGAGCTGGTTCCCCTGGAGCGGCGTGTCCGTGAAGACGTCGGCGACGACATAGCGGTAGGCGGCCACAGTTGCCAGTAAATCAAAGGCGCCCCGTCCCTCGTTCGAGGGTTCGGCGGCCCACTTCCCCTAATGGGGGACGAGCCCGCTTCCGCCCTCCGCTTTCTTGAGCCTAGGCTCGCTGGGGCGAGCCGCTGCGGCAACTACGGGAGAAGGAATGCGGCGATGAAGGGAATGCTTCGGCGGATCTTGACGCTCGGAGCCTGCGTGTTGGCGTTCGCTGCCACCAGCGCAACCGCGGCGTTTGCGGAGGACGGCGATGACACGGAGCTCGAGGACGTCTCGAAGCAGGTCGGGGACATCGAGGAGAAGCTGGACGAGCTTCTCGCGCGGGGGAGGTGGGCGCGGGCCGGGAAGCTCCTTGCCGCCGCGGACTGCAGCTTCGGCGAGGCGTCGGCGGCATTCGCCCCGTGGGGCGACGATGCGACGTACTCGCTCGCGCCGCAGGGCGACCTGGCCGCGACCGACGAGTGGACGCTGGACAAGGACGCCACGATCGTCCCCGGCGCCGATCCGTTCAGCGGCGCCGGACAGTCGCTCGAGCTCGCGAAGGGCGCGGATGCGGCATCGCCGGCGATGTGCGTCAACCTCGACCATCCGACGATCCGCTTCTTCATCAAGGGCAAAGGCGGCAACGAGAGATCGCGGCTCAAGGTGGAGGTCCTCTACGAGGACTTCGGCGGGCACGTCAAGCAGCTGACGATCGCCAGGCTGAAAGCCCGGAGCGAGTGGCGACCCTCGGTCATCATCCCCATGTACATGAACAGGCTCGCGCTGGCCTCGCCCCAGGGACTAACCGCGGTTGCGTTCCGGTTCAGGGCCGTCGGTCTGCAGAAGGACGAGACGCTCTCGATCTCGAGCCTCTGCGTCGACCCCTTCAGGAACCGCTAGCGCCCCGACGAACGGCGGTCGAGCTCGTAGACGTGCTCGAGCCCGTCCTCCTCGTCCCACTGCTCGCCCGTCTGGACGAAGCCGAGCTTGCGCGCGATCGCAAGCGACGGCTCATTCCAGGGGCCGATCGAGAACACGAACCGGTGAATGCCCTCGCCGGCGGCCCAGTCCATGAGGGCGACCGCCGCCTCGGTCGCGTACCCGCGGCCGCGGTACGGCTCGAAGACCGTGTAGCCGATCTCCGCCTTCCCCGGGTCGTCGAGCCCCGTTGTCCCCGGCGGGCCGTGGAAGCCGGCATGACCGACCATCGTCCCGTCCTCGCGGAGGACGAGGGCGCGCACGAGCCACTTCTGGCTGTCCGGGTTGCGCTCCATCTGCCCGAGCCGGAGGCGCAGGAAGCCCTCGAGGTTGTCGTCCGGGAATCCCTCGGGCAGGCGCAATCTGAGCTGCCGCTCGGCGTCCTCCAGGCGCCCGGCGAACACGGCGGCGATTGCGGCCGGCGACAGGGACACGAGATCGAGCCGGGCGGAGCGGATGGCCGGGACGTCCACGCCGGTATCCTCGCGCACCGTGAGCGCGATTGCCGTCTCGGACCTGCGAAAGGCCTACGGGCAGCGCGAGGTCCTCCACGGCCTCACGTTCACCGTCGAGACCGGCGAGGTCTTCGCGCTCCTCGGCCCCAACGGGGCGGGGAAGACGACCACTGTCGAGATCCTCGAGGGCTACCGGCGACGCGACGGTGGCGACGTGCGCGTCCTGGGCGAGGACCCCGAGCGCGGTGGGCGGGCCTTCAAGTCGCGGATCGGCATCGTGCTCCAGTCCGCGGCTGTCTACCACATCCTCACCGTGCGGGAGATCGTCGCCCTCTTCGCCGGCTACTACCCCCGGCCGCGCCCCGCCGACGAGGTGATCGAGCTCGTCGGCCTCGCCGAGAAGCGCGACGCGCGCGTGCGCTCGCTCTCCGGCGGACAGCTGCGCCGGCTCGACCTCGCGCTGGCGCTCGTGGGCGATCCCGAGCTCGTCTTCCTCGACGAGCCGACGACCGGCTTCGACCCAGCCGCGCGCCGCCAGGCCTGGGACACGATCCGCGACCTCCGCTCCCTCGGGAAGAGCATCCTCCTGACGACGCACTACATGGAGGAGGCGCAGCGCCTCGCCGACCGCGTCGCGATCCTCCGCGGTGGCGAGATCGTCGGCACCGGCTCGCCGGACGAGCTGCTCTCCGGCCACGCCTCCGTCGAGATTCGCTACCGGCGCAACGGCAGCGAGGTCGTCGTCGCGACGGAGGAGCCCACCCGCGTGCTCCACGAGCTTACGGCGCAGGCGCTTGCCGACGGCGTCGAGCTGGAGGGCCTCGAGGTGCACCGCCGCAGCCTCGAGGACGTCTACCTCGAGCTGACCCGTGACGAGGGGGCCGAGTGAGGCTCTTCCTCCACGAGCTCCGCGCCCAACAGCTCCTCTTCTGGCGAAACCGCGAGGCGGCGTTCTTCACCTTCCTCTTCCCGATCCTGCTGCTCGTCCTCATCGGCTCGGTGTACGGGGACGAGGACATAGAGGGTGTGAGCGCGCCGACGTTCCTCCTCATCGGCCTGATCGGCTACGGCGTCGCGGCCAACGCCTTCGCCGGGCTCGCGATCACGCTCGTCGTCCGGCGCGAAGCCGGCGTGCTCAAGCGCGTGCGCGGGACACCGCTCGGCTCGGCCACCTACCTCTCGGCCGTGATCGGCTCGACGGTGGTGGTGATCGTGCTCCAGGTGATCGCCCAGCTCCTGCTCGGCGTCTACGTCCTCGACGCCGACTGGCCCGACCGGCCGCTCTTCTTCGCCTTCGCCATCCTCGTGGGCGCTGCCGCATTCGCGGCGCTCGGGATCGCGATCACGACCGTCGTCCGCACTGCCGAGGGCTCCTCGGCCGTCGTCAACGCGATCTTCCTGCCGATGGCCTTCATCTCGGGCGTGTTCTTCTCGACCGAGGAGATGCCGGCGTTCCTGCAGGCGATCTCCGAGGTGCTCCCGCTGACGTACTTCCTCGACCTGATCCGCGCCAGCTTCGTCGAGGGCGAGGACTTCGCCGCATCCGCCGTCGCGGCCGTCGTCATCTGGGGCATCGCCGGCCTCGTGGTTGCCGTGCGCGGTTTCCGGTGGGAGCCGCGCGAGGGCCTCGCGGAGTCCTGAGCTCCCGCTTGCGGCGGTGCTACCGTGACCGCCGCGCCCCCGTAGCTCAGTGGATAGAGCAGCGGTTTCCTAAACCGCGTGCGCAAGTTCGATTCTTGCCGGGGGCATCGATCCTTGTCCAGCGAGACGCAGCGGCCCCCGCGAGGTGGAGGACGGCATTCTCGGTGACATCAGCTTTGACGAGAACGGCGATCTCGTCGAACGGCCGTGACCTTCTTCCGCGCCGTCGGCCCGCGACAGCCAACTCGACGATCCTCGTGGGCGTTGAAGGCCTGGCCTTCGATCGGGTGATCATGGCTCGCGCTGATCTGCTTCGCTGAGCTCAGGCGTCCCAGGCAGAACTGGGTTACAGCTCGACGACCATGCCCTCGCGGGCAAGCGTTGCCTCCGCGCCGTTCCGGCCCGCGAGCGTCTGCGCGTGCGCTTCGAGGCGCTCCAGCGAGCTGTCGTCATGGCGGGGCTCGTGATGGAAGAGAACGAGGCGCCGGGCGTCGACGGCCCGCGTGAACGCGACCGCGTGCGCGACGCTCGAATGGCCCCAGCCGATTCGCTCTTCGTACTCGTCCTCGAAGTACTGCGCGTCGTGTAAGAGCACGTCGACGTCGCCGGCGATCCCTGCGCCCGAGATCCAGTCGCGCGGCCTGCCCTCGATCGTCCCCGCCAGCGCGGGCTCGTGATCCGGCAGATAGCCAAAGCTCGCGCGGTCGCCCTCGATCCGGTAGCCGACCGTCGGGCCGGGGTGGAGGACGAGCTCGGCGCTGAGCGATGCTCCTCCGATCGTCCACGGCCGCCGGGGAACGTCGCGGAAGACCAAGCGCGCCGGCACGTCGTGCAGGTCGACCGGGAAGAGCGGCGGGGAGAAAGCGCGCGCGATCCGGTCCGGGAGGCTCGAGACCGGCGACGGGGGTCCCCAGACGTCCACCTCCACTCGCTCGTCCCAGAGAGGCGCGAAGAAGCGCAGTCCCTCCACGTGGTCGAGGTGCAGATGCGTGAGCACGAGATTGATCTGCTCCGCGCCGCGCTCCAGGAGCTCGAGCCCGAGGGCCCTTATCCCCGTGCCGGCGTCGAGCACGAGCACGGTCCCGTCCGAAAGCGTGACCTCGACGCAGGACGTGTTTCCGCCACATTCGACCGTCCCCGGCCCCGGCGTCGGCACCGAGCCGCGGCAGCCCCAGACCTTCAGACGCATGCCTGCCCGGTGCTCACTGCTCTCGCCAGGCGAAAGCGATGATGCCGACGAACTCGTCCGCATGCGCAAACAGGGGCAGGGCAGTCGCGGAGACCTCCCGTTCGACGCCGTCCCGGCTTCTGATCCGAAAGCGCTCGTGGGCTGGACGCCGCTCGTCAAGCGCGATTCGTCCCGGCGTGCGCCCGGTGGGCAACGGCTTTGCGTCATCGAGCGTTCGAGGGTCGAAGCTGGCCGTCCATTCGTCCAGCCGCATCTCACCGGCTTCTGCGAACGTGCGGCCGATGACCGCCTCCGCCGCCTCGTTGTAGAAGACGAGCCGGCCCTCGGCGTCGGCGATCAGCGTTGGCGTGGCCAGGTTGGAAGCGACCTCGCGGGCGAGGATGAGCACGAGGTGTTTCTGTCGTCGGTCGTTCACCGGTGAAGCGTACGTCGCCCGCGTCCATGACGCCTCAGCGCGATCCCCTAAGGACTGCGCGATGCCCGTACTGCCAAGAGGGTGGCCGGGACCCGCTAGCCGCGGTGCCGCAGGGCGATCCCGGTGAGGATCTCCCGCACGATCCGGTCGGCGGCGAGCGAGGTGATGTCCGCCGAGCCGACCGCGGTCGGGATCACCTCGACGACGTCCGCCCCGACGAGCTCGAGCTTCGAGGCGAGCGTGCGCGCGGCCCAGAGGAGGTCGCCCGTCGTCATCCCGCCCGGCTCCGGCGTGCCGGTGCCCGGCGCGAAGGCCGGATCGAGCACGTCGACGTCGATGGTCAGGAACGTCGGGCCGGCGCCGACGACGTCGACCGCCCGGCGGACGACCTCACCGATCCCGAGCTCGCGCACGTCGTGCATGAAGAAGCTCGTGATGCCGTGCTCGGCCTGCCACGCGAACTCGGCCTCGCCGGGCCAGTAGCCGCGCAGGCCGACCTGGACGTAGCGCCTCGGGTCGAGGTGGCCCTGCTCGACGAGGCGGTAGAACGGCGTCCCGTGCGAGATCTCGACCCCGTAGACCTCGGTGCCGGTGTCGGTGTGGGTGTCGAAGTGGACGAGCCCGACCGGGCCGTGGGCGCCGGCGACCGCGCGGATGTCCGGCTCCGAGATCGAGTGGTCGCCGCCGAGGACGATCGGGATCGCGCCCGCGGCGAGCACCTGCCCGACGGTGGCCTCGATGGCGGCGTGGGTGCGCACGGGGTCGGCCGGGATCACCGGGGCGTCGCCGAAGTCGACGACCGAGAGCTCTTCGAAGGCGTCGAGCTTCGCCTCGAGGTGCGGCCCCGGCGGGCAGCTGGCGGCGCGGATCGCGCGCGGCCCGAAGCGGGTGCCCGAACGGTCGGAGACGAGGTCGTCGGTGGGCGCTCCGACCACGGCGACGTCGACGCCGACGAGGTCGGCCGGATCCTGCGTGTACGGGCAGCCGGCGTAGGTGAGGAGCCCCGCGTAGTCGGGCTTCTCCTCGTGGCCGCGCGGCCACCGCTCTGTCGGGTCGATCAAGGAGCCACGCGGTCGATGTCGTCGCATGCGATCGTGACCGTCTCTGTGAGCATGCGTCCCGCGCCCACCTGCTCCTCGCCGACCACGACCTTCACCGGCCACGCGCTCTCCAGGTGGTAGCGCGCAAGCGGCCTGCCCTGGACGTCGAACATGACGAGCTCGGCGTCCTTCCGAGCGGCACGGCGGGCCATCGCGTCGCGATGCCAGGCGAACACGGTCAGGTCGCTCGTTTGGTTGCGCTTCAGCGTGACGGTCGGCGGCGTCCGCGCGACCAGCGCTCGGTGGGGTCGATCACGGCGCGTGAGTCTACGCCCCCTCGATCAGCGCTGTTTCGCTAAGCCACCTCAGGCGCTCGCTTCGAGCGGCGACCGAAGCGAGCAAAGGCGAGCCCCACGGCGAGTAGCACGACGAGGGGAACGAGCTCGGCGAGGACGAAGCCGAGGCGATCCCCGGCGAAGCCGTCCGGAAGGGCGGCGTCAGGATTCGGCGTGCCCAGCCCGGGCCAGAGCACAGCCAGAATCGCAAAGGCGGCCCAAGCAGTCGCCAGGGTGCTGCAGAGCCAGGCACCTGCTGCTCCACCGGGCACCCGGAAGGGCCGCACGACGTCTGCATGTGAGTGGCGAAGCTTGACGAGAGCCGGGAACACGGCCAGGTTCGAGAGGGCAAGGAGGACGATCGAGAGCGAAAGCACGACGCTGAAGTAGCGCTCGCCGCTGCCTCCGGCAACGAGGAAGGCGGCGGCCATCGTCACCGTTGCGACTCCTCCCGAGACGAGGCACATGAGCACCGGGGTGCCGAGGCGACTCGAGAAGCGCCCCAGGCAGCGGGGCCCGGCGCCGTCGAGGCAGGCCACCGCCTGGCTGCGGCCGGTGCCGAGAACCCAGGTGAGCCCGTTCGCAAGCAGGACCCAGATGAAACCGGCGGCCGCGAGGGAGCCGAGAACCTGGCCCGCGCCGGACAGCACGACCGTCCCATCGGGCGAGACGTGGCCGCCGTAGACGGTGAAGACGCTCTTCATCGCGTCGATGAAGCCGGTCAAGCTCGTGATCCGCTCGGCGGGCACAACCGCGAGAATCGCAACGATGGGCACGCTGTAGAGCACGAGCGTGAGCGCTCCCGCGCGAGCGATGGAGGCGGGGACGTCACGCTGCGGGTTCCGCATCTCTCCGGCCGCCGCGGACGGAAGCTCGAAGCCGACGAGGTTGTAGAAGAGGACGGGCGCGACGGCGATGAACACGGCCCAGGTGGGCGAGAAATGGTCTAGGCCGAAGCCGTGGACGCCGTGCTCGAGTGCGTAGAGGCCCACGGTCGCCGTGAAAAGAGTGAGGAGGACGACCTGCGCTGCGGCTCCGCTTGCCGCCACGCGCTTCCCCTTCGCGAGCGGCGCGATCGCTACCGCAATCGCCGTCCAGATGAACGCGAGCGCGAAGACGTAGCGCCAGCTGCCCTGGAGTGGCGTGAAGAACTCATCGAACACGGTCAGCGCGGTGATCGTGAGCGATCCACCCAGCCAGATCGGCGACTCGATCCAGTAGAGGAAGGCCGTCAAGGCGCCACAGACGCGCCCGAAAGCAAGCCGCGTCCAGACGTAGGAACCGCCCTCCTGGGGAAAGGTCGCGCCCAGCTCCGAGATGACGAGCCCCGCCGGCACGAAGAACGTCAGGGAGACGACGAGAAGCCAGGTCAGTGCCTGTGCGCCCCCGTTCGCAACCGCACCCAGCGTGTCGATGACGACGACGGCCGCGATCAGCAGGCAGACCGTGTCGAGACGGCCAAGCTCTCGCCGCAGCTTCGAGCTCTCGAGCCGAAGTTGGAGCGATTGCTGGGCGTCGCTGACCATCGCTTCCCTTTCCTCGCTGCACCGGGGAGAATGGGCCGCTCAGCTGTCACGTCGCTTGCATGCCGCTGTCGCGGAGGGGGAACTTGGAGTTCCTGATCCTCGGGCCCGTCGAGGTGCTCGACCATGAAGGTCGCCCTCTCGAGGTGCCGCGTGGACGGGCGCGGGCGCTCCTGGCCCTGCTGCTCGTCCACGGCGAGGAGGTCATTCCCGCCGATCGCGTGATCGAGGAGCTGTGGGGCGACAAGCTGCCGGCGAACCCGCACAACGCAGTTCAGGTCGTTGTCTCCCGACTGCGCAAGGCGCTGGGAGGCGACGTCATGGTCTCCAGGGCAGGGGGCTACGGGCTCCGCCTCGAGCCGGGCGCTCGCGATTCGGACCGCTTCGAGGAGCTCTTGGCCGAAGGGCAGAGCCGAGCTCGCAGGCGGCGGATCCCGCCGGTGCCGCCGAGACTCTCCGGCGGGCGCTGAGTCTCTGGCGCGGCCCGGCGTTCGCGGACGTTCTCTTCGAGACCTTCGTCCAGGCGGAGGTGGCCCGTCTCGAGGAGCTTCGGCTTGCGCTGCAGCGAGCACGGATCGAGGCCGAGCTCGCGCTGGGCCGCCATGCGGACGTCGTCGGTGAGCTCGAGGCGCTCGTCGCCGACCACCCTCTCAGCGAGCGCCTCCGCGGGCAGCTCATGCTCGCGCTCTACCGCTCCGGCCGCCAGGCGGAGGCCCTCGCGCCCTTCCGTGAGCTCGGCGCCTGCTGTCGACGCGCACGGGATCGAGCCGTCGCCGGACCTCGGGAGCTCGACCAGTCGATCCTCCGGCAGGAAGCGGGGGCGGGGGCCCCGACCCCACCTCCGGAGCCGCAGGCCCCGGTGCGGGCGCTCCGGCGGCGGGTCACCTGTCTCGTCTCGGACCTCGCCGGCTCGGCCGAACTGGGCGAACGGCTCGACCCCGAGATCCTCCGACCCCTGCTCATCCGCTGCCGCGACACGATGCAGACCGTCTGCGAGAAGTACGGAGGGGCGGTACACGATTCCATCGGCGATGGGGTCGTTGCCGTCTTCGGGACCCCGATCGCGCACGAGGACGACGCCCTGCGCGCGGTGCTGGCGGCCGTCGAGCTGCGCACACGGCTGGTCGAGCTCAGCGCCGAGCTGGAGCCCGTCTTCGGCGTCGAGCTTGCGGCCCGTACGGGACTGAACACGGGAGAGGTGCTGACGCCGGGCCGGGACTCGAACGAAACGCTGGTCCTCGGCACCGCGGGTAGGGTCGCGACCCGACTGGAGCAGGCTGCAGCCCCGGGCGACATCCTGCTGGGGGAGGCGACGCGCTCGATCGTCGGCGATGCGGTCCTCACGGAGCTCGCCCCGCTCGCCGCCTCGAAAGAGAGCGCGGCCGTACGCGCCTTTCGCCTCCTCGAGGTCGTGCCAACAGCCCCTCGCATTGGGCCGCGTGCGGAAACGCCGTTCTTCGGCCGCGCGCCCGAGCTCCGTCTTCTTCGCAACGCATTCGATCGTTCGGTCGCCGAGTCCGCCTGCCATCTGGTGACCGTCCTGGGCGAGCCCGGGATAGGGAAGTCGAGACTCGTGGACGAGTTGCGGCCGCTCCTCGGATCGGAAGCAACGGTCCTCGTGGGCCGCTGTCCCGCGTACGGAGAGGGAATCACGTACTGGCCCGTCCGCGAGATGGTCCTGCAGGCCGCCGGACCGGGCACGATCGACGAGCTCGTTCGGGAGCTCGACGATGGGCCGGCCGTCGCAGCCCGGGTGGCAGCGGCGCTCGGCCTCGAGCAAGGGGTCGCGGGCGAAGAGGGGCTCTGGGCGTTTCGACGGCTCTTCTCGGCGATCGCCCGGACACGGCCTCTGGTGCTCGTCTTCGAAGACGTCCACTACGGCCAGGCCGCCCTCGTCGATCTCGTCGACCATCTGGCGAGCTGGATCCGGGACGCTCCCGTCCTCCTCCTCTGCCTCGCACGCCCAGAGCTGCTCGACACGCGTCCGGCCTGGGCGGGAGGCCAGCGCAACGCGGCCTCGCTGACCCTTGGCCCACTGTCCGCCGACGAGAGCCGAGGGCTCCTGGTCGCCCTCGCCGGGAAGACGCTCGAGGAGGTCAGGCTCGAGCGCATCGCCGCGACGGCAGGGGGGAACCCCCTCTTTCTGGAGCAGCTCCTGGCCCATGTGGACGAGCGCGGCGCCGATGCCATGGAGCCCGGCCTCCCACCTGCTCTCCAGGCCCTGTTGGCGGCACGGCTCGATCTCCTGGGCCCGCAGGAGCGATCCCTGCTCGAGCATGGCGCCGTCGAGGGCGAGGTCTTCCATCTCGGCTCGGTGCTCGCTCTCTCCGAGGATCTCTCGCGTTCCGACGCGGAAAGCGTGCTGCGGGAGCTCCTGCGACGTGATCTCGTCCGGCCGGAGAAGTCGGCGCTCGCCGGGGAGGACGCCGTGCGATTCCGCCACGAGCTCATCCGCGACGCGGCCTACGAATCCCTGCCGAAGGCGGCTCGAGCCGAGCTCCACGTTCGCCACGCGGACTGGCTCGAAGGCCTGGGCGCGGCCGTGCGCGAGCCGGACGCGCGCATCGGGTTTCATCTCGAGCGCGCCTTCGGCCTGGCCCGCGAACTCGGGTCCGCGGACGACGACGTAGGCGACCTCGCCGCTCGTGCGGGGCGGCGTCTGGTCGAAGCCGCTCTCCAAGCTCATCAGCGCGGCGACCTCTCGGGCGAGATCGGCTTCCTCGACCGCGCCGTCGAGTTACTCGGTCCCGACGGCCCCGCGACTGCCGAGCTCTTGCCCGCACTGGGGTCCGCCCTCTCCGAGGCTGGAACGTTCGACCAGGCGGCCGAGGTGGCGGCGCGGGCTGTCGAGCTGGGCGAGCGACTCGGTCTCCCGCTCGTTCGCTGGCGGGGGATGGTGGACGGCGAGCGTCTCCGCCTGTACCGCCATCCGGAGTCCGTTGACGTCGCCGCGACAATCGCCATCGCCGATGCGGCCGGAAGTGCGCTTCGGGAGCTGGACGATGACCTCGGGCTCTCCCGAGTGTCGTATCTGATGTGCGACCTCGCCTGGACCGCGGGCCACACCGAGGCGAGCTTCGAGCACGCCGAGCGCGCGGTCGAGCACGCGCGCCGCGCCGGTATCGGCTTCGAAGTGGCTGCGGGGCTCAACTTCATCGCGGCTCTCGTCGAGGGCCGAACGCCGGTCTCGCAGGCGGTCTCGCGCTGCATGGCCCTGGAAAGCGAGGTCGTGGGCCATCGTGCCGCCGAGCTGAGCCTGCTCGGCTGCCGCGCGGCGCTGAGTGCGATGGCTGGGCGAGCCGACGAGGCTCGGGAAGGGATGGCGCTGTCGCGGGCAGGCCTCGAAGAGCTCGGGCTCCACGAGGCCTCGGCGTGGATGGCCCTCATGGACGCACAGGCCGAAATGCTCGCCGGAAATCCGACGGTGGCGGCCCGCGCCGCCCGTGACACCGAACGGATCACGCGCGCGATCGGCGACCGCTGGTTCCTCTCTGCAGCCCTGGTCGACTACGCTCACGCGCTTCTCGCCCAGGATCGAGTCGAAGATGCGGCGGCGGCGGTCGAGGCAATCGACACCGTTCCCGCGCCGAGCGACATGGAGTGGCTGATCAAGCGCCACACCGCCCGTGCACGGCTCGCTGCCCACCGGGGCGAGGCGGAGGACAGCCTCACCGAGGCGCGCCAGGCCGTGGAGCTCGCGGACCGAACCGACCTCATCGTCTTTCGAGCAGATGCCCACCTAGTCCTCGCGCATGTGCTGCTGAGCGCCGACAAGCGTCACGAGGCGGAACGGGCTGCAGAGAGGTCTCTCGAGCTCTGCGACGAGAAAGAGAACGTCGTTGCGGCCGCGCAGGTCCGGCGCTTCCTCGCGACGCTTCGAGCTGGAACCTAGAAGGCGCCGAGCGCCTCGCGCGCGATGCGATCCTGCTCGAGCGCGTGCGCCGTCGGGTAGCCCTCGCTCGGGCTCGCTCGCCACGGACGACCGACGTAGCGAAGGTCGACCTCGGCGGGGAGGCCCTCCTCGAGGCGATGGCGGATCGCCCGCCAGGCGCCCATGTTCTGCGGCTCCTCCTGTGTCCACACCACCTCGGTCAGGGATGGGTAGCGGGAGAGAAGCTCGTCATAGGCGGCGACCGGGAACGGATAGAGCTGCTCCAGGCGCGCGACCGCGACTCCCTCGGTCTGGGCGTGTGCCTGGTGGCCGACGATGTCGTAGTAGATCTTCCCCGAGCAGAGGATGAGCCGGCCCGCCTCTCGCTTCTGCTCGGAGTCGAGGCGCGGGTCGTCGAGGAGCGCCTTGAAGCCGCCGTTGGCAAGGTCGTCGAGCGACGACGTCGACTGCTTCAGCCGCAGAAGGCCCTTCGGGGTCAGGAGGACGAGCGGCCGCCCCTTGGGGTGGAGCGCCTGTCGCCGGAGCACGTGGAAGTACTGCGCCGCCGTCGACGGGTTGACGATGCGGACGTTCTCCTGCGCGGCGAGCTGCATGAAGCGCTCCAGGCGCGCGCTCGAATGCTCCGGCCCGTTGCCCTCGTACCCGTGGGGGAGGAGGAGCGTGAGCCGCGAGCTCTGACCCCACTTGGAGAGGCCGGAGACGATGAACTGGTCGACGATCACCTGCGCGGAGTTGACGAAGTCGCCGAACTGGGCCTCCCAGAGGACGAGCGCGCGCGGGACCTCGACCGAGTAGCCGTACTCGAAGCCGAGGGCGGCAGTCTCGGACAGTGGGGAGTTGTGCACCTGGAAGGGCGCACGCGCGGTCTCGAGGTGTTGGATCGGAGCGTACTTCTCGCCGGTCTCGAAGTCGTTGAGGACGAGGTGGCGGTGCGAGAAGGTGCCGCGCTCGGTGTCCTGACCGGTCAGGCGCACGGGCGTGCCGTCCGCCAGCAGCGACCCGAACGCGAGGCCCTCCGCCTGGGCCCAGGCGATGCCGCCCTCCTCGCCGAGCGCGTCCCGGCGGCGCTCGAGCTCCTTCACGAGCTTCGGGTGGATCGTGAAGCCTTCGGGGACTTCGAGCAGGCGGTCGTTCAGCTCGCGAAGCTGGTCGGCGGGCACGGCGGTGTCGATCTGCGCGTCGGCCCCGCGACCGATCCTCCGCTCCTTGCCCCGGCCGCTCTGGCCGAACGAGGCCCGGAGCTCGTCGTGGACGCCGCGCAAGCGCTCCTGCACCTCGTCCAGCAGCCGCTGCGCCTCGGCTTCGCTGACCACGCCGGCGTCGGCGAGCTCCCGCGCGTACTGCTCGCGGACGGTCGGGTGCTCCTCGATCAGCTTGTACATGAGCGGCTGCGTGTAGCTCGGCTCGTCGCCCTCGTTGTGGCCGAAGCGCCGGTAGCCGACGAGATCGACGACGACGTCGTGGTGGAACCGCTCGCGGAACGCCATCGCCAGCTGGATCGCGGAGATCGCCGCCTCCGGATCGTCGGCGTTCACGTGGATGATCGGCGTGTCGAACCCCTTCGCGAGGTCGGAGGAGTAGCGGGTCGAGCGGCCCTCCTCGGGCGGCGTCGTGAAGCCGACCTGGTTGTTCGCGATCACGTGCAGCGTCCCGCCGGTCGTGTAGCCGGGAAGGCCGCCGAGGTTGAGGGTCTCCGCGACGACGCCCTGGCCGGGGAAGGCCGCGTCGCCGTGGATCAAGACCGGGAGCGCGAGGTTCGGGTCGTGCCTGCCCTCGGGGCCGTCGTGGTTCGTCTGCGACGCGCGCACCTCGCCCTCGACGACCGGGTCGACGTACTCGAGATGGCTGGGGTTCGAGGTCAGCGTCACCGTCACCTCGCCGCTCTCCGTCTCGCGAGGGGCCTCGGCCCCCAGGTGGTACTTGACATCGCCGGAACCGCTCTCGAGGTCGGTCGCCACCGCTTCGAGCACCCGCTCGCCCTCGAACTCCCGCAGGATCGCGTCGGACTGGCGGCCGACCGTGTGTGCGAGGACGTTCAGCCGGCCTCGGTGGGCCATGCCGATGACGACGTGGTTGGCGCCGTTCGCGGCGGCGAGCTCGATCGCCTCGTCGAGCATCGGCACCATCACGTCGAGGCCCTCGATCGAGAACTGCTTCTGGCCGAGGAACGCGCGGCGGAGGTAGCGCTCGAAGCCCTCGACCTCGGAGAGGCGCCGCAGGAGCGCCTTCCGCTCGTCGGCGGCCAGCGGGTGCCGGTACTTGCCGGACTCGATCGCGGCGCGCAGCCAGAGCCGCTGCTCGTGGCTGGAGATGTGCTCGAGCTCGTAGGCGAGCGTGCCGCAGTAGGTCTCCCGCAGCTTCGGCAGAGCCTCGGCCAGCGTCTCGGCCTCGACGTAGAGGCGGAGGTAGCGCGCCGGGATCTGCGCCTGGAGCTCGGCGGTCAGCCGCGGCTCGAGGCGGTCGGGGTCGAGGGCGGGATCCCCGGGCGGCTCGGAGCCCAGCGGGTCGATGTGCGCGGCGAGGTGGCCGTGCGTGCGATGTGCCTTCACGAGCGACATGGCCGCCGCCACGCCGCCCACGATCAGGTCGTCGGCCGGGGGTGCTTCCGCCGGCGCGGGCGCGGCAGGCGGAGCGGCGCCGTTGCCGTCTCCGTCGGCGCGAAGCTCCCGCAGCCGTACGCCGTCGGGCAGGCTCGCGAGAACGAGCTCCGGGTTGGACTCGAAGAGCTTCCGCCACTCCGGGTCGACGGACTCGGGCGAGGCGAGGTAGTCGGCCAGCAGCTCCTGGACGAAGCCGCTGTTGAGATCGTCTATCTGGTCGGGTTCCACTCCGCCCTCTGAGCATAGCGCCAGCCGCTCGCGAGCCAGTAGGCTTCACAAAGTGAAGCGAACGCGCACGGCCGACCCGTATCGCGACCTCGACGTCATCGACGCGCGCGCGCCGCGGTTCAACCAGGCGGTCATCGGCAGTCTGGCGCTCGTCGCGGTCGTGTCCGGCTGGTGGGCAATCCTCGGCCTCCTCGCGGCCCAGCTGGCGATCGGCCTTACCCTCGGCAGGCGCTACTGCCTCCCCTGCGTCGCCTACTTCGAGCTGATCCAGCCCCGCTTCGGCGAAGGACCGATCGAGGACTCGCGGCCGCCGCGCTTCGCCAACCTGGTCGGCGTCGTCGTCCTCGGCGCCGCGACCGTCGCCTACGCAACCGGGCTCTCGACGCTGGGCGCCGCGCTCGGCCTCCTCGTCGCCGCGCTCGCGCTGCTGGCGGCCGCGACCGGCTTCTGCACGGGCTGCGAGCTCTACCGGATCGGCGCGCGCCTGCGCGGCATCCGCTCGCACCGCCTCGACCGGGTCGAGCTGGCCGACTTCGGGCTGACGCCGAACGGCGAGGTCGTCCTCCAGTTCACGCACCCGCTCTGCAGCGCCTGCACCAGCCTCGAGCGCCGCTTCCGGGACGAGGGGCGCGCGGTCGTCACCGTCGACGTCTCCAGGCGGCCGGAGCTCGCGCACAAGTACGGCGTCGCGCTCGTCCCCACCGCCGTGGCGGTCAGCTCGACTGGGACGGTTCTCGCCCGCCTGGCGGGATGATCGTCAGCCCGGAGGCCACGGCGCGCCGTCCATCGACCTCGTAGACGACGTCGACCGAATCGTTCTTCCGGTACGTCCCGGCGACACCGAAGAACATGCTCGCCCAGCGCAGCAGGCCGAGCCGGCCCTCACGGGCAAGCGGCTTCCTGAACTGGAGCGTTCCGGCAAAGACGTCGTAGTCGACGCCCGGCGTCTGGAGCACGCCGTTGACGAAGACCTCGAACGGCTCGGTCACGCCGGCAGGAAGTGGAACGACCCAGGCTTCGTGCGTCACACCGAAAGCCTAGTGCTCTGCGGTGGGGCTCTTGGGGGAAACAGGGTTCCCCCAAGCGAATCTCCCCTCGGCGCGCGAAAACCTCTCCCAGCTTCCGGCGATGCCGACGGCGAGTCCCTCTTTGCCGCTAAAGAGGGTTCCTCGCTAGCCCTAACTGAACCACATTTCGGGTGAATTTCAACTCCCTCGAACGAGTGACATTCGTGTCGAAGCCGGGCTCCCGCCGGGCCGAATAGAATCGCAACGGCCCATGGGGAGGACGAAACCCGCCGTCATCGCCGCCGCGCTCGCGGCGCTCGCCCTCGGCGTCGTCCCGGCCGCATTCGGGCAGGAGCCCTCGAACGGCGGCTTCTCCCCGGCGAGCCCCGCATCGCCGAACAGCGAGGCGATCAACCAGCTCTACTGGTTCGTCTTCGCCATCTGTGCGGTCGTCTTCGTCGCCGTCGAGGCGGCGCTCATCCTCTTCATCATCCGCTTCCGGCGCCGCAGCTCGACGCCGGAGGACGCCGAGGGCCCGCAGATCCACGGCAACACGCGGATCGAGATCATCTGGACGATCATCCCAGCGGTGATCCTCGTCGGGATCGCCGCGGTCGTGCTCGCGCGCACGGAGGCCGTCCAGGGCGCCGGAGACCGCTCGAACGAGCTGGTCATCCAGGTGGAAGGCCACCAGTTCTACTGGCGCTACGTCTATCCCGAGGGTCAGATCGCGATCAACACGCTCGCGCTCCCGGTCGACCGGCCGGTGCGGCTCGAGCTGACGTCCTACGACGTCAATCACAGCTGGTGGGTGCCGGAGCTGGCCGGCAAGCGCGACGCCATCCCGGGGCGGACGAACGTCCTCCGCTTCCAGCCGACGAAGGAGGGCGTGTACGAGGGCCACTGCGCCGAGCTCTGCGGCGTGCTGCACGCGGTCATGCCCACGACCGTCGAGGTGCTCTCACAGTCGGAGTACGAGAGCAGCCTGCAGCTTCTCACCGGCCAGGACCAGCCGGGGGCCGCACAGCTCCGTCTCGGGCGCGAGACCTGGGATGGCGTCTGCGCCAAGTGCCACGGCCTCGCCGGCGAGGGCGACCTCGGCCCGCCGATCGCCAAGAACGGCACGCTCGTCGACCCGGAGGCGCTGACCGCGATCCTCGACAACGGCATCGACACGCCCGGCGTCGCGGTCTACATGCCGCCCGTCGGGCGGGGCTGGCCCGCGTTCGAGGTGCAGGCGCTGATCGAGTACATCAAGTCGAACGAGCTGCTCGCTCCGGCGCAGCAGGAGCAGGCAGGCCAGGGCTAGTGGCGGTCCGGACCGAGTGACGGTCAACCCGACCTGGCGCGACGGCCGCGTCACCAGCTGGCTGACGACGGTCGACCACAAGCGGATCGGGATCCTCTACATCGTCACCGCGTTCTTCTTCTTCTTCGCGGCCGGGGTGATGGCGCTCCTGATGCGGGCCCAGCTCGCGCAGGCGGACAACGACTTCATCACCCAGAACTCCTACAACCAGCTGTTCACGATCCACGGCACGGCGATGGTCTTCCTCTTCGTCGTCCCGATCCTCGCGGGCTTCGGCAACTACCTCGTCCCACTGATGATCGGCGCGAAGGACATGGCGTTCCCGCGCCTGAACGCGCTCTCGTACTGGCTCTTCCTCCTCGGCGGGCTCATCATCCTCTCGAGCTTCCTCGCGGACGGCGGCGCCGCCAACTCGGGGTGGACGGCCTACACGCCCCTCTCGACCGCCGAGTTCAGCCCCGGGTCGGGGCAGGACCTCTGGATCCTCGGCCTGCACCTGACCTCGCTCTCGTCGTTGGCCGGCGCGATCAACTTCATCGTCACGATCCACAACATGCGCACGCCCGGCATGACCTGGATGCGCATCCCGCTCTTCGTCTGGTCGATGGAGGCCTACTCGGTCCTGCTGGTGCTGGTGCTCCCGACAATCTCCGCGGCCGTGACGCTGCTCCTCCTCGACCGCCAGGTCGACACGAGCTTCTTCACAGGCCAGGACGGGGCGATCCTCTGGCAGCACATGTTCTGGTTCTTCGGCCACCCCGAGGTCTACATCATGGTCCTGCCCGCGATGGGGATGATCTCGGAGGTCATCCCGGTCTTCTCGCGCAAGCCGATCTTCGGCTACAAGGCGATCGCCTTCTCGACCATCGGCATCGCCTTCGCGAGCATGCTCGTGTGGGCGCACCACATGTTCACGACGGGCATGTCGGACTACCTCTCGGACTGGTTCATGATCGCGTCCTTCGCCGTGGCCGTTCCGACTGCGATCAAGATCTTCAACTGGCTCGCGACGCTCTGGAAGGGCCACCTCTGGTTCCGGGCTCCGCTCTACTTCGCGCTCGGCTTCATCGCCCTCTTCACGATGGGCGGCCTCTCCGGGATCATGCTCGCGGCCTATCCCGTGGACTACCAGGCGCAGGACTCGTACTACGTCGTCGCGCACCTGCACTACGTCCTCTTCGGCGGCACCGTCTTCGGAATCTTCGCCGGGACCTACTTCTGGTTCCCGAAGATCACCGGCCGGATGTACGACGAGGGGCTGGCGAAGGCCCACTTCTGGCTCCTGTTCATCGGCTTCAACGCCGCGTTCCTGCCGCAGCACATGCTCGGGCTGATGGGCATGCCGCGGCGTATCTACACGTACGATCGCGAGGGGCTCTTCGAGTGGTACAACCTGATCTCGACCCTCGGGGCGTTTCTCATGGGAATCGCATTGCTCGTCTTCGTCTGGAACGCCGCCAAGAGCTGGCGGAGCGGCCCACGTCTGAGCAACGATCCCTGGACGGCGGACACGCTCGAGTGGTACGCGACCTCGCCGCCCCCGGCCCACAACTTCGACGAGGTCCCCTACGTCTCGAGCCCCCGGCCGCTGCGCGACCTGCGCCTGCGGCTCAAGGAGCTGAAGACGTGAGCACGCGTCCAGGCCCCTGGCTGCGCCTGACGGCGATCGCGGCCACGGCCGGCGTCGCCGCCGTCGTGGCGACCGGCTCGTGGGGCCTCGCCCACGACGTGACGGCGCACGTGACGCTCGCGCTGCTCGCGGCGACGGCCCTGACCGCTCGGCTGGCGCACCCGGACCGCCCGGATCTGCTCTGGTCGGCCGGGGCGTCGTTCTTCCTCTTCTCCTTCGCCGGCCTCGCAGCCCTGGCGGACGCGCCCACCTGGCTCCACGTGACGCTCGGCGCCGCGGCCCTGGCGGCCGCCGCCGTATGCACCGCGGTGGCCTTCCGCGGCGGTGTGCCGGTCGCGGCCGGGTCCTGGCGCGACTACCTGACGCTGACGAAGCCGCGGATCATGGTGCTCCTGCTCATCACCGGCGCCGGCGGCATGATCGTGGGCGCGGGCGGGTTGCCCTCCGCCGGCCTGATGCTGGCGACGCTGGGCGGCCTGGCGCTGGCCTGCGGCGGCGCGAGCGCGCTCAACCACGTCCTCGACGCGGACATCGACACGCATATGAAGCGCACGGCCACCCGCCCCGTCGCCTCCGGCCGCGTGCCGCCGGAGCGGGCGCTCGAGTTCGGGCTCGCCCTCTCCGCCCTCTCGTACGTCGTCCTCACGAGCTTCGTCAACGTCCTCGCCGCGCTGCTCGCCCTGGCCGGGAACCTCTTCTACGTCATGGTCTACACGCGCTGGCTGAAGCGGTCGACGCCGCAGAACATCGTCATCGGCGGCGCAGCGGGCGCCGTGCCCCCGCTCGTCGGCTACGCGGCCGCGACAGGGAACCTGACCCTGACCGCGTTCGCGCTCTTCCTGATCGTCTTCTTCTGGACGCCGCCCCACTTCTGGGCGCTGGCGCTCCTGATCAAGCGGGACTACGCGGCTGCCGGGATCCCGATGCTCCCCGTCGTGCGCGGCGAGCGTGAGACCGCACGCTCGATCGTCCTCTACTCGTTCGTGCTCGTCGGGGTCACGCTGCTGCCCGTGCTCGGGCGAACGCTCGGAGCGGTCTACCTCGTCAGCGCGGCCGTTCTCGGCCTGGCCTTCATCGGGCTCGCACTCGCCCTCCAGCGCCAGACGACCCCGGTCCGCGCGCGCAGGCTGTTCAGCTACTCGCTCGCGTACCTCGCGCTCCTCTTCGTCGCCATGGCGATCGACCCGGTGCTGGTCTAGTGGATCCCGAGCTGAGTCGCAAGAACATGCGCCTGGGGCTCCTGCTCCTCGGGATCGCGCTCGTGCTGTTCGCCGGGTCGGTGGCGATCGCGATCATCTACGACTCGGTTGCCTGACCCCTACCGGGCGTTCCTCGCCGTCCCCGAGCCGGCGCCGGCGGGCGTTCGCCTCGCCGTCAAGGACCTGATCGACACCGCGGGCCTCGTCACCACCTACGGCTCGGCGATCTACCGCGAGCACGTCCCCGAGCGGACGGCGAGCTCGGTGATCGCCCTCGAGGCGGCCGGGTACGGCGTCGTCGGCAAGACGAACCTGCACGAGTTCGCCTACGGGATCACCTCCGACAACCCGCACTTCGGCGCGGTCGTCAACCCGCTCGACGCGAGCCGGATCCCCGGCGGCTCGAGCGGGGGCAACGGCGCCGCACTGGCTGCGGGCCTCTGCGAGGTCGCCCTCGGGACGGACAGCGCCGGCTCGATCCGCCTCCCGGCCGCCTGCTGCGGGGTCGTCGGCTTCAAGCCGACGTGGGGGCTCGTGCCCGCGGACGGTGTCTTTCCGCTGGCCCCCAGCTTCGACACCGTCGGCCCCATGGCGGTCACGGTGGCCGCCTGCGCCGAGATCATGCGTGCGTTCGGCCTCCAGGCCGAGGCGACCCCGGCGAGCGTCCGGGCGGGGGTAGCCTGGACGGAGGACGCCGATCCGCTCGTGCGCGCCCGGGTCGAGGCCGCCGCCGAGCTCCTTCCCGGCGCGGAGCAAATCGACCTCCCGTTCCCGGGCGACCTGAACCCGGCCTTCCAGGCCGAGGCCGCGGACGTCCACCGGGACCTCTTCGCCGAGCACGCCGAGCTCTACGGCGAGAACGTCCGCCGTAAGCTCGAGGCGGCGTTCGCGGTCTCCGACGAGGCCGTCGAGGCCTCGCGGGCGGAGCGGGAGGCATACCGTGGGCGGGCACTGGCGGCGCTGGACGGCTTCGACGTCCTCCTGACGCCGACGATGCCGATGGTCGCCCCGCCCGTCGGTCTCGGCGACCTCGCCCTGCGCGAGCGGATGATCAGCCTGACCCGACCGTTCAACGCGACGGGCTGGCCCGCGCTCGCTCTCCCCTGCGGCCCGGCCGAGGAGGGCCTCCCGGCGTCGATCCAGATCGTCGGCCGCCCGGGCGCGGACGCCCTCGTGCTCGCGGTCGGCGAAGCGCTGGAAGCGGCGCTAGCCGGGTAGCGCCGCGGCCTCGTCGGCGAGGACGACCGTCTCGGCAGCCCGCACGCGAGCGGGGGGAAGCTCCTCGTCCCCGTCCAGCACCCGCCCCAGCACCTCCCGCTTCGCCGCGCCGGAGACCAGCAGGGCCACGAGCGGCTGGGAATTGAGGTACGGCAGCGAGAAGGTGATCCGCGGGTGCGGCGGCGGGAGGCCGGGCACGGGGACGTAGACCAGCGGACCCGGGTCGGCCAGCTCGTCATCGTGGCCCGGGAAGAGCGAGGCGGTGTGCCCGTCGGAGCCGATGCCGAGCAGAACGAGATCGAACCGCTCCGGAAGCGGGTCCTCCGGCGAGCGCAACGGATGGATCTGCTCCTCGGGGATCGGGACTCGGGAGAGCAGCGCCTCGCGGGCGAGGCGCTCGTTCGAATCCGGGTGCTCGGGGGGAACCGCCCGCTCGTCGCTCCACCAGACGTGCCACGAGCCCCAGTCCAGCGGAAGCTCCGCCAGGCGCTCGTAAACCGGCCTCGGCGTCGAGCCGCCGGTGAGCGCGATCCGGAGGGGCGACCGGCCCTCGGCCCGCTCGGCGATCCAGGCGGCGCCGGTCTCCGCTAGGTCGGCTGAGACGAGAAGCTGCGTACGGCCTCCTCGTAGACGCGATCCCGGGAGAAGACCTCGAGCTGGTCGGAGAGAAGGTCGCTCGAGGTTCCGGCCTCGAGCCTGACGGGGTGGCAGTCGTGCCCGTCCACTTCGACGAGCTCGATCTCCCCGGCCGGCTCGAGCTCGAGGGCGATCTCGCGCCCGAGGCGCGAGGCGAGCCAGCCGCGCAGGAGCCCCGCCTCGGTCCTCGGGCCCGCGACGCGAATCGTCGTCGCCTCGGCCACGGCCGGCCAGAGGTCGGCGACGCCTGCACGCCACCGCTCCGTTCGTGCCCAGGAGATGTCCGAGACCACGATGCGGTCGAAGAGCTCCGGGAGGAGCCCCAGGTCGCGCTCGGCGTCGGGCCACTCGCGCGAGTCGACCACGAGCCGGTCGGCGACGCCGACGAGCTGCTCCAGCTCGACCGCACCGAAGGGCAGCGGCCCACGCCAGCGCAGGAAGACGGGGAGATCGGAGACGAGCAGCGGCATGACGACGCTGGCCGGCGCCGCGGCGCGCGCGCCGCAGAGGCGCAGGGAGATCACCTCGGAGCACACCTCGCGCTGCTGACCGCCGCGGACGAAGCAGCGGAAGTCGACCTCGCCCTCGAGCGCGTCGGGATCGTCCGGCCTCGGGAAGAGCAGGATCGCGCGCGACGGGTGGCGCTCGGCGAGGCCGGCGAGCGTCCCGGTCGCCTCCTCGACCCAGCGCTCCGGCACCCAGGCGATGTGCGTCATCACCGAGGCGCGCATGCGCGGCGCCGCGCCCGGCTCGGTCGAGGCGTCCCGCAGCTGCGCCAGCTCGCGCTCGAGCTCCCGCAGCGTGGTGGTGCCCACTAGTGCCGCCTCCAGGAGCGGCCGTCGCGGTGCAGGAGCTCGTCGGCCGCGAGCGGGCCCCACGCCCCGGCCGCGTAGTTGGGGAAGTGCGGCCGGTCGCGCTTCCAGGGGGCGAGCATCGCGTCGACGATCGCCCACTGCTCCTCGACCTCGTCCGCGCGCGTGAACAGCGTGGCGTCGCCGAGCAGGCAGTCGAGGATGAGACGCTCGTACGCCTCGGGAAGTCCGACGCGGAAGGCGCCGCCGTAGAGGAAGTCCATGTGCACGGTGCGGATGGAGACGCCCTGGCCGGGCACCTTCGCGCCGATCGCGAGCGAGACGCCCTCGTCGGGCTGGATGTGGACCAGGAGGATGTTGGGGCGCAGTCCCTCCTCGTCGTCGATCTCGAACGGCGGGTGCGGCGCGCGCTTGAACTGGATCGCGATCGTCGTCTCGCGCCGCGGGAGCCGCTTGCCCGTGCGGATGTAGAAGGGCGTGTCCGCCCAGCGCCAGTTGTCGACGTAGAGCTTGGCAGCGACATAGGTCTCGGTCTCCGAGTCCGGCCGCACGCCGGGCTCCTCGCGGTAGCCGGGCACCTCGACGCCCTCGATGAAGCCGGGGCCGTACTCGCCGCGGACGACGTGCTTCGGGCCCGGCGTGTGGATCGCCCGCAGCACCTTCACCTTCTCGTTGCGCACCGCGTCGGCCTCGAAGTCGATCGGTGGCTCCATCGCCGTGAGCGCGACAAGCTGGAGCATGTGGTTCTGGACGACGTCGCGCATGGCCCCGACGTCCTCGTAGAACTCCCCGCGGCCCTCGACCCCGAGCGACTCGGCCACCGTGATCTGCACATGGTCGATGAACTGGCGGTTCCAGATCGGCTCGAAGATGCCGTTGGCGAAGCGCAGGACCAGCATGTTCTGGACGGTCTCCTTGCCCAGGTAGTGGTCGATGCGGAAGATCTCCGACTCGTCGAAGTGCTCGTGGATGAGCAGGTTCAGCTCCTGGGCGCTCGCGAGGTCGTGGCCGAACGGCTTCTCGACGATCAGTCGCGCCCACCCCGTCCCGCGGCGCGTCGTGCCGAGCGCAGTGACGATCGGGGCGATCGCCTTAGGCGGGACGGCGAGGTAGTAGACGCGGTTGCCGCCGGTCCCCTTGTGGCGGTCGAACTCGTCGAGGCACGAAAGCAGCTCCTGCTCGCCGCCGTGCTCGCCGAAGTCGGCCGCCACGTAGGACATGTTCTCGGCCAGCCTGTCCCAGACGTCCTGCCGGAACTCGACGCGCGCGTGCTCGGTGATCGCCTGGCGCATGCGGTCGCGGAAGTCGTCGGTCTCCATCGGCGTACGCGAGACGCCGACGATGCCGTAGTGCTCGGGTAGGAGGCCGCGGAAGGCCAGCGAGTAGAGCGCCGGCATCAGCTTCCGCTGGGTCAGGTCGCCGGAGGCGCCGAAGATCGTGAGCGCAAACGGCTCCGGCGGCCGGCGCATGCGCAGGCCTGCGGCCAGGGGGTTCTCGGCGACGGCGGTCTCGGTCATTCGGCCGTCTTCGCCTCCTCCGGGGGCCGGGCGGCCTCGACCGCGTGGCCACCGAACTGGTTGCGGAGCGCCGCGTTCACCTTGGCCGCGAAGGACTCGTCCTGGCGGGAGGCGAAGCGCGCGTAGAGGGCGGCCGAGATCGCGGGCATCGGCACGGCGCTCTCGATCGCCTCGTGGATCGTCCAGCGGCCCTCGCCCGAGTCCTGGACGAACCCGCGGATCTGCTCGAGGCCCGGGTCCGCCTCGAACGCGCGCTGCAAGAGCTCGAGCAGCCAGCTGCGCACGACGGAGCCGTGTTGCCAGAGCGCCGAGATCTGGTCGAGGTCGAGGTCGTAGAGGTCGATCGCGCGCAGGAGCTCGAAGCCCTCCGCGTAGGCCTGCATGAGGCCGTACTCGATCCCGTTGTGCACCATCTTCACGAAGTGCCCGGCGCCGGCCGGCCCGACGTGCGCGTAGCCGCCCTCGGGAGCGAGGGTAGCCAGGATCGGCTCCACGGTGTCGAACGCCGCCTTGTCGCCGCCGGCCATGATGCAGTAGCCCTCGGCGAGGCCCCAGATGCCGCCCGATACGCCCGCGTCGAGGAGGCACACGCCCTTCTTCTTCGCCTGCTCGGCGCGACGGATCGAGTCGCGGAAGTTCGAGTTGCCGCCGTCGATGAGGATGTCGCCGTCTTCGAGCAGCCCCAGGAGGGTCTGGAACGCCAGCTCCGTCGGGTCGCCGGCCGGGATCATCAGCCAGACGACGCGCGGCTGGTCGACCTTCGTGGCCAACTCGACGAGGGAGTCGGCGGTGCGGTCCGGCGCGGTGCGGGCATAGGTCTCCACCTCGTGGCCGCCCTTGCGCAGGCGCTCCGTCATGTTGCCGCCCATGCGGCCGAGGCCGACGATTCCGAGCTTCACAGTTCCTCCAGTCTGACGCGGACGACGGGTCGCCCGCGCTCGCGGAGCGAGGCGAGGTCCCCCTCGGCCTGAGCGTGGATGAGGCGGCGGAAGCCGAACTCTCTCCCCGGGATGGCCAGCTCGTCGCCGGGGTCGTCCACGACCTGGACGAAACACCCCGTCGGCGGCCCGCCCTTGTGGAGCTGCCCGGTCGAGTGCAGGTAGCGCGGCCCCAGCCCCTTGGTGACGACGCACCCGGTCGCGCGGGCGCGCTCGACGAGCGGCTCGAGCTCCGCTTCCCGCTCCGGGTCGACGAATGCCTGGACTGCGACGTAGTTCGGCGGGGACGCGCCCGCGAGGAGCTCCTCCACGGCAGGCATGCCTCCGTCGGACGTGTCAGGGGTCAGACCCCGGGCGTGTCCGGAAAGGACCTCCGTGGTGCGGTCCTTGGCCTCCTGGACGTTGGGCTGGTCGAACGGGTTGATGCCGAGGACGGCGCCGGCGGCGGCAGTGGCCGTCTCCCAGCGGTAGAACTCGGCGCCGAGACCCGCGCCGAGCTCGAGCTCCGCCTCCTGGCGGTCGGGCCCGTCTGCGCCGTTCCCGGGCGCGGGCACCAGGCCCTTGCCCTGCTTGCCGGTCGACTCGGCGATGAGCTGCTCCAGCCAGAGGCCGAGGCCGTGCGGGTTCTCGAAGACCACCTTGTCCCGCCCGTCGCGCCAGCCCGAACCGAGCTGGAGGCCCAGCCGGACGCCGGGGCTCTCCGGCGTCCGGCAGCGCTCCGCCATCTCGACGGCGCCCTGAACGAGGCCGACGACGTCGGCACCCATCAGCGCCGCCGGGACGACGCCGAAGGCAGAGAGCGCGGAGTAGCGGCCGCCGATGGTCGGCTCACCGTGGAAGACGCCGCGGAAGCCGCGTTCCTCGGCGAGCGCCTCGAGGGCGGAGCCGGGGTCGGTGATCGCGACGAACGACTCCGCGCGGCCGCCCGTCAGGCCCCAGAAGTAGTCGAGATGGCAGCGCGTCTCGAGCGTCGTCCCCGACTTGGAGGCGACGACGAAGAGCGTGCGGCCGAGGTCGAGCGAGCCGGCGAGCCGCTTGACCGCCGCCGGGTGCGTGGTGTCGAGAACGTGGAAGCCGTCGGCGCCGGAGGACTGCCTCAACACCTCGGGAGCGAGGCTCGACCCGCCCATTCCCAGGAGCACGGTGGCGTCGAACGCGCCGCGCACGTCCTCGGCGAAGGCCTGGATCTCGGGCAGCAGCTCCAGCATGCGCTCCGGCTCGTCGAGCCAGCCGAGCCAGCGGTCCTCGTCAGACCCCGTCCAGAGCGTCGCGTCCCGCGCCCAGATCCGCTCGACGAGCTCGGCCGGGTCCACGTACTACGTGGCGACGAGCTCGCCGGACTTGGCGCGGATGCCGTCGAGGAGCTCGGCGAACGATTCCGAGAACTTGTCGACCCCCTCACGCTCGAGCGTGGCGGTGACGTCGTCGTAATCGATCCCGGCCTGTTCGAACCGCCGGAGAACCTCGTTCGCCTCCTCGAGGCCCTGGGTGAGCGTCAGCTCGACGTTTCCGTGGTCCTGGAAGGCGTCGATCGTCTCCTCGGGCATCGTGTTGACGGTCTGCGAGCCGATCAGCTCCTCCACGTACAGGACGTCGCGGTAGGCCGGATTCTTCGTCGACGTCGACGCCCAGAGGCACCGCTGCGTCGTCGCCCCCCGCTCGGCGAGGGCGCCCCAGCGGTCGCCGGAGAAGATCTCCTGGTAGCGCCGGTAGGCCAGCTTCGCGTTGGCGATCGCGAGCGTCCCCTTGAGCTCCTCCGGGCCGCTGACCTCGTCGAGCCTGCGGTCGGCCTCGGTGTCGACGCGGGAGACGAAGAAGCTCGCAACCGACGCGACGGTGGACGGGTCGCCGCCCGCCTCGACGAGCCGCTCGAGCCCGCGCACGTACGCCTCGGCGACCTCCGAGTAGCGCTGCAGCGAGAAGATCAGGGTGACGTTGATCGACTTCCCACGCGCGATCATCTCCTCGATCGCCGGCAACCCCGGCTCCGTGGCCGGGATCTTGACGAAGAGGTTGGCGCGGTCGACGACCTCGTGGAGGCGCGCCGCCTCGGCGATCGTCCCCTCGGTGTCGAAGGCGAGCGTCGGGTCGACCTCGAGCGAGACGTACCCGTCCTGGCCCTTGCCCGCGTCCCAGACCGGGCGGAGCAAGTCACACGCGTCCTGAACGTCCTTGATCGCGAGGCGCAGGAAGAGCTCCTTGGGATCGCTCTCCTCTTCGAGCTCGCGCCGGAGCTGCTCGTCGTAGGCGTCCCCTGCGGAGATCGCCTTCTGGAAGATGGTCGGGTTGGAGGTGACGCCGACGACGGCGTCCTCGTCCATCAGCGCGCGGAGCTTCCCCGAGCGGAGCATGTCGCGCGAGAGGAAGTCGATCCAGACGCTCTGCCCGAGCTCCGAAAGCTGGTGCAATCGAGATGTGGCCATGCTGCCGTCCTTCCCGGTCGGCGAGTTTTCACCCTTACCGTAGCGCGCGCGCCCGGACCAGCCGCCGCGCGGCCTCGGCGATGTGCTCCCGGTCGATCCCGGCCGCCGCCAGCAGCTCCGCGGGCTTGCCCGAGCCGGGCATCCCGCTCACCGCGAGGTGCTCGACTCGCGGTTGCTCGTCCATGCCCGCGAGCGCGGAGAGCACAGCCTCGCCCAGCCCGCCCTCGGGCCAGTGGTCCTCGACGGTCACGACCGCGCCGGTCGCGGCAGCGGCTTCTCGGAGCCCGTCCACGTCGATCGGCTTCAGCGAGTAGCAGTCGACCACGCGGGCCGCGATCCCGTCGTCTGCGAGAGCGTCGGCCGCCGCGACCGCCTCGACCGTGGTTATGCCGGCGCCGACGATGGTCACCTCGTCCTCCTCGGACGAGCGGAGGACGCGGCTGCCGCCGACGGGAAACTCCTCGTCGGGCCCGTACACGACCGGCGTCGCACCGCGCGTCGTTCGGAGGTAGGTGATGCCCTCGAGCCGGGCCATCGCCGCGACGAGCTTCGCCGTCTGGTTCGCGTCGCACGGGTAGAGGACGGTGCTGCCGCCGACCGCGCGCATCATCGCGAGGTCCTCGAGGGCCATCTGCGACGGGCCGTCCTCACCGATGGAGACCCCCGCGTGCGAGCCCGAAAGCGCGATGTTCGCCCGGCTGACGGCGGCCATGCGGATGAAGTCGTAGGCGCGCGTGAGGAAGGCCGCGAAGGTAGAGGCGAACGGCTTCCACCGGCGGACCTGCAGCCCCACAGCCGCGGCGACCATCTGCTGCTCGGCGATGAACATCTCGAAGAAGCGCTCGGGATGGGCCTCCTTGAAGATCTCGGAGTAGGTGGAGTTGGAGACCTCGCCGTCGAGCGCCACCACGAGCCCGTCGGCTGCGCCCAGCGCGGCCAGAGCCTCGCCGTAGGCCTTCCGCGTCGCCACCTCCTGGCCGAGCTCGTAGCGCGGAAGCGCGAGCGGGGAGGTTTCGAAGGAGTGCGGCTCGGCCCAGTCCCGCGTCGCCACCTGGACGGTCAGGTCGCGCTCGCCGCCCAGCTCGGCCACGGCGGCCTCCGGGTCGTCGAGCGGCTTCCCGTGCATACCGTTCATGTCCTCGACCGCCTTCACACCCTTTCCCTTCAGGGTGCGGGCCACGATCACGGTCGGGCGCCCCTCGACCCCGAGCGCCTCCGCGTAAGCCGCGTCGATGGCCTCGACGTCGTGCCCGTCGATCGCAATCGCGTGCCAGTCGTAGGCCTCGGCCCGGCGGACGTACGAGTCGAGATCCCAGCCATGCATGGTCTCGCCGCGCTGCCCGAGGCGGTTGACGTCGATGATCGCCGTCAGGTTGTCGAGCTTCGCGTTGGACGCGTGCTCGAAGGCCTCCCACATCGAGCCCTCCGCCATCTCGCTGTCGCCGCAAAGAGCCCAGACGCGGTACGGCAGCCGGTCGAGCTTCTTCCCGGCGAGCGCGACGCCGACGGCGATCGGCAGGCCCTGGCCGAGCGAGCCGGTGGCGACGTCGACCCAGGGGAGGATCGGCGTCGGGTGGCCCTCGAGCCGGCTGCCGAGCTTGCGGAAGGTGAGAAGCTCCTCCTCGGTGATCGCGCCGGCCGCCTTGAAGAGCGAGTAGACCAGCGGAGAGGCGTGCCCCTTGGAGAAGATCAGGTGGTCGTTGGCGGGGTTCTCGGGCTGGCCGAAGTCGTAGCAGAGGTACTTGTCGAGCAGGACGGCCATCAGGTCGGCCGCCGACATCGACGAGGTGGGGTGGCCCGAGCTCGCGGCGGCGGCGGCGCGCACGGAATCCACGCGCAGCTGCTGTCCCAGCTCCTGCCAGCGTTCGCGGTCGCTCATGGGGGCCATCCTACCCGGGCCGGTGCGAGGCTACGCACGCCCGTGCGACCATTGCGGGCATGGCCGTGGTGATCGCCTCCAACCTGCGCAAGGAGTTCGCGGGCAACCTGCTCTTCGACGCCGTCTCGTTCAAGCTCGAGCGCCGCGACCGGCTGGCGCTCGCCGGCCCGAACGGCGCCGGCAAGACGACGCTCATGCGCATGCTGATGGGCGAGACCTCGATCGAGGGCGGCGACCTCGTAGTCGAGAAGGGCACACGCGTCGCGCTCCACGACCAACGACCGCCGCTCGACCGAAACCTCAGCCTCCGGGAGTACGTGCTTTCGGGCGCCTCCGACCTCGTCGCCACGGAGCGGGAGCTCGCACGCCTCGAGCAGGCGATGGCCGAGGGCGACCACGACGAGCCGACGCTCGCCGCCTACGCCCGCGCCCAGGCGCGCCTCGAGCACGCAGGCGGCTACGGGTGGCGCGACCACGCAGGCGCGGTCGTTCGCGGCCTCGGCTTCCACGACGACGACTTCGACCGCCAGCTCTCGACCTTCTCGGGCGGCGAGATCACGCGCGCCTCGCTCGCACGCGCCCTGGCCGGCGATCCCGACCTCATCCTCCTCGACGAGCCGACCAACCACCTGGACGTCGCAAGCCTCGAATGGCTCGAGCGCGAGCTCGCCTCGCTCGACGCCGCCTGCATGATCGTCGCCCACGACCGCTGGTTCCTCGAGGCGGTGACCAACGCCACGCTCGAGCTCGAGGCCGGCCGCGCCACCTACTTCCCAGGTCCCTGGCACGTCTGGCGGCTCGAGAAGGCCCAGCGTGCGGCGCATGCCCAGAAGACCGCCGACCGCGTCGCCGGCGACATCGAGCGCCTCGAGCGCTTCGTCGCGCGCTTCCGCTACAAGAAGAACAAGGCGAAGCAGGCCCAGGCGAAGCTGACTCAGATCGGGCGCCTGGCCAAGGAGAAGAACGCCGCCGCCTCGGAGGCCGCGCTGCTGACGCGTCGGACGCGCGGGCTCGGATTCGACTTCGCCCCACCGAAGCGGAGCGGCCGCGACGTGCTCGTCCTCGAGAACGAGCGAGTCGAGGTCCCCGGCCGCGTTCTCCTCAACGACGTCTCGTTCGCGCTCGAGCGCGGCGACCACATCGCCCTCGTCGGCCCGAACGGAAGCGGCAAGACGACCCTGCTCGAACGCGCTGTCGCGGGCGACTTCAAGCTCGGCCACGGGGTCGAGGTCGGCTACTTCTCGCAGCACGGCCTCGAGGTGGACGAGAGGGGCAGCGTCCTCGACTGCGTCCAGGTCATGACCGGGCTCAACCGCCCGCAGGCCCAGACGTTGCTGGGCCGCTTCCTCTTCTCCGGCTGGGACGCCCACATGAAGCAGGTGCGCGACCTCTCGGGCGGCGAGCGGCGTCGCCTCGGCCTCGCCGTCCTCGTCACGTCGGGCGCGAACCTCCTCGTCCTCGACGAGCCGACGAACCATCTCGACCTCGATTCACGTGAGACCCTCGAGGAGGCGCTCGAGGCCTTCCCCGGAACCGTCCTGCTCGTCTCGCACGACCGCGCGCTCCTGGACGCCGTCGCCCACAAGACGGCGGCGATCGAGGACGGCACGGTTCGGGTCTACGACGGGGGCTGGGCCGACCTCGTGCGAGCGCGCGAGGAGCGCGAGGAGCCGAAGCCGGAGCCCGTGCGGAAGGAGCCCAGGGCGCGCCCGGCGGCGAAGCCCAGTCCCGGCCGCGACCCGCTCGCCGCGGTCGAGGCGGAGATCGAGCAGGCGGAGCGGGAGGTCGCCCGACTCGAGCAGAAGCTGGCCGAGGACTGGACCGACACCGAGACGATCGCCGCACACGCTCGGGCACGAGAGGATCTGCAGGCGCTCTTCGCCCGCTGGGAGGCGCTGCTCGAGGAGGTCGCGGAGCCCTCGCCGTAGGGGGACTCAAGCGCGCAGTGGGGCCTGCCGACTCCCCTCTGCATGACGGTGACGCGCGTTCTCGCCTGCCTGGCCGCTTTCGCCGGGCTCGCGTTCTACTTCGGACCCCATCGAAACCTCGAGCAGGACGAGGCGCGCCTGGGGAAGATCGCGGCCGTCATCGCCGGCCACGATGTCGGCATTGCCTGCCCCGGGACGCTCGCCACCCTGACGGAGGTCTCCGCCACCGACGGCTCGGTGGTCTTCTCGCCCGAAGGCAAGCCCGCCCACGAGGCGAACCTCTCCTCGCACACGTGCAAGACGCTGCGGGCCTTCCTCCACGGGCGGGTCTCAGGCCTTGGCTGCCTCAAGACGCACCAGGGCTGCCCGCTCAAGATCCGCGAGGCCGCGATCGCCGTCAACGTCCTCTCGCACGAGGCCTGGCACCTGGCGGGCGTTCGCGACGAGGCTGTCGCCCAGTGCTACGCGCTCCAGTCGAACGCCGGCACGGCGATGAGGCTCGGGGCCGGCCAGGGCGACGCACACGCGATCGCCGAGTTCATCCTCCGCGAGGTGCAACCGGCGCTGCCGTCCGACTACCGCACCCGCGACTGTTTCGAGGACGGCCCGCTCGACCTGCACCGCGACCGCCCCACCTGGCCGTAGCGGCCGAGCCGATCAGCTCTCGCCGAAGGTGGCGATGAGCGCCTCGGCGACGACCCGCATTGGCCGGCCCGACACCTGGCTCGCGCGGCGGAGGCGCGCGAAGGCGTCCTCCTCGCTGAGGCCCTCCCGCGCCATCAGGAGGCCCTTGGCGCGCTCCACGATCTTGCGGGTGGCGAGCGCCTCCGCCAGCGACTCGGCCTCCTCGCGCAGCGCCTGGAGCTCGGCGTGGCGGGCGCGCGCCGCATGGATCGCGGGCAGCAGGTCGGTCTCCCGGAACGGTTTCACCAGGTAGCCGAAAACCCCGGCCTCGACGGCCCGCGAGACGAGCTCGTCCTGGCCGTAGGCGGTGAGGATGACGATCGGGATCGGCCGCTCGGCGAGGATCCGCCTCGCCGCTTCGATGCCGTCGAGGCGCGGCATCTTGACGTCGAGGATGGCGAGGTCGGGCTCCGCGCTGAGCGCGAGCTCGACGGCCTCCTCGCCGTCGCGGGCCTCGGCGCAGACCTCGAAGCCGGCGCGTTCGAGGATTTCGCGCAGGTCGAGGCGGATGATCGTCTCGTCCTCGGCGACCAGGATCCTCATCGACGACCCCTCCGCCGGCGCAGTCTCGGCACGAACTCGCGCCCCATGCGCGCGCCCGCCGGCGATAGGCTCGAGCCAAGGGACGGGGAGGTGGGTCTCCCACACACACGCGGGTAACTGGTGGTCCAGTCCGGCATCGATGGGCGGGCGCGCCGCTACGCGGCGGGGAAGGCCACCTCGGCGCGCAGACCGTGATCCGTGCGGAGCAAGAGCTCGCCGTCGAGCTCCTCGCGGACGAGAGCGCGGACGATCGAGAGGCCGGTGCCCTCGCGCGCGTCGTCACTCCACGAGCCGTTGTCGGCGACGGTCAGGAGCACCCGCCCGTTCGAGCGCCCCAGCTCGACGAGTACTTCGTCGCCACCGTGCTCCAGCGCGTTCCCGAGCAGCTCGCAGAAGACGAGCGCGAGGGCGGTCGCCCGCTCGCCGTGGAGCGAGATCGGTTCGAGGTGGGAGCTGACCTGCTTACCGCCGCCGAGGCCCTGGACGAGCATGGAGCGCAGCCGGTCGACGAGCTCGCCGAGGTCGACGTCGTCGTCGCGGCGCTCGGTGAGGACCTCGTGCACGGCCGCGATCGCGAGGATGCGGTTTACCGAGTCGCCGAGGGCCTTCTGCGGGTCGATCGTGTCGGCGCTCGCGGCCTGGAGCCGCAGCAGCGAAGCCACCGTCTGCAGGTTGTTCTTGACGCGATGATGGATCTCCTGGGCGAGCACGCCGCGCAGCACCGCGCGCCCGTGCTCGAGCGCGACGGCGGCCTGCCGGGCGATCGAGGCGAGCAGGCGGCGCTCCTCCTCCGTGAACGGGGTGTCGCGGTCGCAGACGAGCTCGCCGACCTGCCGACCCTTCCAGCGCAGTGGGTAGCGGACGGCATGGGCGCCTGCACGACCCTCCGGCCAGGCAATCGTCCCGTCCTGGAGCACGAGCGCGGCCCCGCTCGCGTCGACGGCCTTGATCGTCGTGTTCACGATCGCCTCGAGGGACTCCTCGAGGTAGAGCGACTCGGAGACCGCCTCGGAGATGGCCGCGAGCGCCTCCAGCTCGGCGACGCGGCGCTGCGCATGCTCGTAGAGCTTCGCGTTCTCGATCGCCTGCGCGACCTGGCCCGCGATGGCCATGAGCAGGTCGATCTCGTCGCCGCTGAACTCGCGCGCCGCCTCGGTACGGACGTTGAGGGCGCCCTCGAGGCGGTCGCGGGCGAGGATCGGGACGGCGAGGATCGACTGGTAGTGCGCCTCGCGGAGGTTCGGGAAGTGCTTGAAGCGCGGGTCGAGGTGAGCCTCGCGCGCGATCATCACCGGCGCCCGCTCCGCGGCCGCGGATCCCGTGATCCCCTCGCCAGGGCGCATCTTTGGAACCCGGGTCATGTCCTCGACGCGGGTGCCGTACGAGGCACGCAGGACGAGCTCGTTCGCCGCCTCGTCGTACAGGTAGACGAAGCACGCGTCGGTCTCCAGCGCCTCGGCCACCTTGTGCGCGATCAGGTCGAACACCTCGTCGAGGTCGAGGGTCGAGTTCACAGCGGCGATCGTCTCCGTCAAGAGCCGGAGGTGGCGGGCAGATCTGTCCACGTGAACGACATTCAAGCAAGGGTTTGGCGGCACCGATAACGAGCAACGTGACCGTTTCGGCTCCGCCTGCGCCGAGAAAGCCACCGCGTCTCGTCCTGCGGTTCGCGATCTACAGCGCGATCGCGCTCGCGCTCGCCTGGGTGGCCATCTTCTGGGTCGTCAGGAGCGAGGCCGAGGAGCGCGGGCGCCAGGAGGTCACCGCCCATGCGACCGAGGTCGCGGCCCGGATCGCGCCCAGCCTCACCGAGGCCGACTTCGGCGGCCCCGTGCCGCCGGAAAGACGCGCCGAGCTCGACGCCGCCTTCGAGCGGGAGCTGGTCGGAAACCTCCTCCGGATGAAGCTCTGGAGCCCGGAAGGCGTGGTCACGTACTCGACCGACCACGGGCTGATCGGGGAGCGGGCTGACGATCTCGCGGAGCTGGAGCCCGCGCTTTCGGGTCAAGCCGTCCAGCGGGTCACGACCCTCAACGAGGAGTCGGGCGGCAGCGACGGCACGAAGGCGTTCGAGTCCTACGTCCCCGTCCTCGCGGGAACCTCGGACGAGACCGCGGGCGTGCTCGAGGTCTACGAGGCCTACGCGCCCGTCGCCGCCGACATCCAGGAGACGATCACGCCGGTCGCGATCGCGCTGGGCCTGGCGCTGCTCCTCCTCTATGCCACGCTCTTCCCGATCCTCCGCCAGGTGACCCGGGCCCTGGACAACCGCAACAAGGGTCTCGAGCAGCACGCCACCGCGCTGGCGCAGGCCCTCGACCAGCGCGACAAGGCCGAGGTGCGGGTGAGCGAGGCCGAGCGCAACTACCGCAGCCTCGTCGAGCAGCTGCCCCTCGTCATGTACATCACGCGTCTCGACGAGACCAGCTCGTGCATCTACATGAGCCCACAGATCGAGGACCTCGTCGGCTACACGCCGCTCGAGTGCATGAGCGACCCCGAGTTCTTCGTCAAGATCCTCCATCCGGACGACCGCGAGCAAACGATCGCCGCGCACACCGAGTCCTATGAGAGCGGCGAGCCCTTCTCGATCAGGTACCGGATGATCGCGAAGGACGGCCGGGCTGTCTGGATCCACGACGAGGTGACGATCGCCAAGGATCAGGCCGGTCGGCCGATGCACGCCCAGGGCTTCCTCGTCGACATCACGGAGCGTAAGAACGCCGAGGAAACGCGCGCCCGCCTCGCTTCGATCATCGAGTCGTCGAACGAAGCGATCACGAGCGCGTCGCTCGACCTGCGCTTCACGAGCTGGAACGCGGGCGCCGAGCGCATGTTCGGCTACCCCGCCGAAGAGGTGCTCGGGCAGCCGGTCACGCTGCTGATGCCTCCGGAGCACCAGCAGCGGGCGCTCGATCTCCTGCGCAGGGTCGTCGAGGAAGACCGGGTCGCCCAGTTCGAGACGGTCCGCCGGCGCGAGGACGGCAGCCGCGTCCACGTCTCCTTCACGTACTCGCCGATCCGCAACTCGTCGGGCAAGGTCGTCGGCGTCTCCGCGATCGGCCAGGACGTCACGGAGCGCAAGCGGGCCGAGCAGGCCATTCGCGACAGCGAGTCGAAGTTCCGCGCCTTCGTCGAGACGACCGAGGAATGGGTGTGGGCGATGGACGTGGAGACCGTGCACACGTACTCGAACCCCGCGGTCACGCGGATCCTCGGCTACGAGCCGGAGGAAGTCGTCGGGATGGCGTGGACCGAGTTCGTCCTCGAGGCCGATCGCGAGGAGCTCGTGCGCGCCATCGCCGAGCAGGCCGAGCGCAAGGAGGGCTGGTCGGCCATGGTCGTCCGCTGCCTCCACCGCGACGGCAGCCTGCGCTTCCTCGAGAGCACCGCGACGCCCGACCTCGACGCCGAGGGCGAGCTGATCGGCTGGCGCGGCACCGACCGCGACGTCACGGGCCGGATCCAGGCCGAGGCCGACCGCGAGCGGCTCCTCGTCGGCGAGCAGGAGGCGCGCGCGATCGCCGAAGCGGCTCAGCGCGATCTCGCAGCGCAGAACGAGCGCCTGCGCGAGCTCGACCGCCTCAAGGACGAGTTCATCGCGCTCGTCTCGCACGAGCTCCGGACTCCGCTGACGTCGATCCGCGGCTACACGGAGCTCCTTCTCGACGGCGAGGCGGGCGAGCTGACCGACGATCAGCGCCAGTTCCTCGGCGTCGTCGAACGGAACTCCCATCGGCTGCTGCACCTCGTCGGCGACCTGCTCTTCCTCGCACAGGTCGAGGCCGGCAAGCTGGTCCTCGACGTCGGCGCCCTCGACCTCTGCACCGTGGCGTCGGAGAGCGTCGAGACCGCGCGGCCGCAGGCCGAGGCCAAGGGGATCACGCTCACCCTCGCGACCGGCCCGACTCCGCCCGTCGCCGGGGACCGGGCACGCATCGGCCAGCTCCTCGACAACCTCGTCTCGAACGCGATCAAGTTCACGCCCGACGGTGGGCGCGTCGACGTGCGGGTCCGCGTCCTCAGGAAGCAGGCGATCCTCGAGGTACGCGACAGCGGCATGGGCATCCCCGCCGTCGAGCAGGAGTTCCTCTTCGAGCGCTTCTTCCGCACGTCGACCGCGACCGAGCAGGCCATCCAGGGCACCGGCCTCGGCCTCGCGATCTCGAAGGCGATCGTCGAGGCACACGAAGGGAGGATCACCGTTGCAAGCGAGGAGGGAGCGGGCACGACGTTCCACGTGAGCCTCCCGCTCCGCCGCCACGCCGAGGTGCGCGAGCGCAGCGAGGTGGCGCTGTAGGCATGAGCCCGCTCGTGCTGGTGGCCGACGACGACCCGGACATCCTCGCGCTCGTCCGCTTCCGCCTGGAGCGCGACGGCTACGAGGTGCTCTCGGCGCCCGACGGTGAGACGGCTCTCGATCTCGCTCTCGCCCGCACCCCCGACCTGGCGCTCCTCGACGTGATGATGCCCCGGCTGGACGGCTACGAGGTCACGCGCCGCCTCCGGGAGCACGGACCGACGACGACGATCCCGATCATCCTCCTCACCGCCCGCGTGCAGGAGCCGGACCTGGAGCGCGGCTTCGAAGCCGGCGCCGACGACTACGTGACCAAGCCCTTCAGCCCGCAGGCGCTCGGCGAGCGCGTTCAGGCGGCGCTGGGCCGGTAGCGGTAGCCGAACCCGCGCACGGTCTCGATCACGGACCCGTCCACCCCGGCGCCCTCGAGCTTGCGCCGCAGATAGCCGACGTAGAGCTTCACCTGGTCGCGGGAGGCCGAGAACGAGTCGCCCCAGACGAGCTCGAGCACCTGGTCGTGCGAGAGCAGCTGGCCGGGGTGGCGGACGAAGGCGGCGAGGAGCCGGAACTCGAGGGGCGTCAGCGCGACCTCCTCGCCGTTCGCGGAGACGCTGCGCTGGGCGAAGTCGACGTTGAGGAGCGTGTCGGCGTAGGTCTGCTTCGTCTCCTCGCGCGGCCCCGCGCGGCGGAGCATCGCCTCGACGCGGGCGAGAAGCTCCTGCCTGCCGAACGGCTTCGTGATGTAGTCGTCGGCGCCTGCCTTGAGGCCGCGCACCTTCTCGAGCTCGGCCGCACGGGCGGTGAGCATCGCCACGGGGACGTCGGAGAGGTCGCGGATGCGCTCGAGCGTCTGCCAGCCGTCGAGCTCGGGCATGGAGACGTCGAGGAGGACGACGTCCGGCGGCGTCGCGTACAGCGCCCGCAGCGCCTCCTTGCCGTTGGCGGCCTCGGCGACGCCGTAGCCCTGCCGCTCGAGGAGCTCCCTGACGAGGCCCCTGATGTCGGGGTCGTCGTCGACGACCAGGACCTGCGCGCGCTTCATACCGCTTCCATACCAGATCCCGCCGAAATACGCGCGCTCGAGCCCGATGGTGAGACCTGTGAAGATCCTCGTCTTCGAGCCGCACGCCGAGGTGCGGGCGCTCCTCGGACACGTCGTCGAACGCATCGGCCACGAGCCGGTCTACCCCGCCGGTCGGCGGGGCCCCGTCGTCCCGGACGATGGCATCGACGTCCTCCTGCTCGAGCCCGCCGATCCCGCGGCTCTCGCAGCAGCGGCGCGAATGCGCGCGCTGAACGAGGAGCTTCCGATCGTCTGCGCCAGCATTGATCCCGATTCGGCCAAGGTCGAGAGCCTTCGGCCGCTGGCGTACCTCCTGAAGCCCTTCGCGCTCGAGGAGCTCGAGCACGCTCTCTGCGCGGCGGTCGACAGCGTCTCGGCGGCGGCCGAGCTGCACGCCCCGGTCCAATAACGACCACGAGCTGCTCAGCAAGCAGCTCGCGGTCGGCCGTCAGTCAGTCCCCCGCTTCTAGGAGAAGCGGCGACACCGAGAGCAATCTTACGCCGAGCGGCCGCGTCCTACAAGACCGGCAGGTACTTCTCCAGCTCCCACGGGGTGAGCTGGACGCGGTACTCGTCCCACTCCTGGCGCTTGAGCTTGACGTAGTTGTCGAAGATGTGGTCGCCGAGCGCCCGGCGCACGAGGTCGGACTCGGCCAGCTCGTCGATCGCCTCGCCGAGAGTCTCCGGCAGCGCGACAATGCCGCGCTCCTTTCGCTCCTCCGCGCTCAGCTTGTAGAGGTTGCTCTCCATCGGCGGCGGGAGCTCGTAGCCCTGCTCGATTCCCTCGAGGCCGGCGTGCAGGAGCGCCGCGAACGTGAGGTACGGGTTGCACGCCGGGTCGGGGCAGCGGATCTCCGCCCGCGTCGCCTGCTCGTTGCCGGGCTTGTAGAGCGGGATGCGGATCAGGGCCGAGCGGTTGCGGCGCGACCAGGCGGCGTAGACCGGGGCCTCGTAGCCGGGAACGAGCCGCTTGTAGGAGTTGATCCACTGGGCGAAGATCGCCGAGATCTCGCGCGCGTGGCGAAGCTGGCCGGCGATGAAGCCCTTGCCGACCTCGGAGAGGCTCCAGTCGTCGTCGGCGTCGAAGAAGGCGTTCTTGCCGTCCGAGAAGAGGGACTGGTGCGTGTGCATCCCCGACCCGTTCTCGCCGAAGATCGGCTTCGGCATGAAGCTCGCGTGGTAGCCGGCCTTCTTGGCGATCTCCTTGACCACGAGCCGGTACGTGATCGTGTGGTCGGCCATCGAGAGCGCGTCGGCGAACTGCATGTCGATCTCGTGCTGAGAGGGGCCGACCTCGTGGTGGACGTACTCGATCGGGATCCCCATCGACTCGAGCGCGCGGACGGTGTCATGGCGCAGGTCGCTGGCCGCGTCCATCGTCGTCATGGCGAAGTACCCGCCCTCGTCGAGCGTCTCGGTGCCGTCGTCGGACTTGAAGAGGAAGTACTCGAGCTCCGGCCCGACGTTGAACGTGTCGAAGCCCAGGCTCTCCATGCGCTCGAGGGCGAGTCGCAGGACGTGGCGCGGGTCACCCATGTATGGCTCGCCGTCCGGAGTGACGACGTCGCAGATCATCCGCGCGACCTTGTGACCACCGTTCGGCATCAGCTGGAAGGTGGCGGGGTCGGGGATGGCGACCATGTCCGACTCCTCGATCGCGTTGAAGCCCGTGATCGAAGATCCGTCGAAGCCCATCCCGTCGTCGAGCGCGCCCTCGAGCTCCGGCACCGTGACCGCGAAGCTCTTCAGGTGCCCCTCGATGTCCGTGAACCAGAGGTGGACGAAGCCGATCTCCTCGTCCTTGACCCGCTTCAGCACATCCTTGCGCGCAGCCGGGTCGCTCGTCGCCCTGCCGGTCTCGACCTGCGCCATCTCCGAACCTCCTCTTTAAACGCAAACAGCCCCGGGCCGCCGTCGGCCCGAGGCCTCGTCGCCTCGAATGACGGAGGGAGTGTACACCAGGCCCCCGGGCATCTACCCCGACCGCTTCAGCTTCCCATGCCGCTTCGCATGCCGCTCGCCGAGGCCGAAGACGGCGAGGCCGACCGGGATCGAGATCGCGCCGATCACGAGGAGTGGCCAGATTTCGTCCACGAGCTCCGGAAGGCCGTCGCCCTCGAGGATCGCGTCGCGCACGCCGTCCAGCGCGTAGGTGGCAGGCGAGATCGTGGAGAGCCACTGCATCCACTCGGGCAGGACGGTGACCGGGTAGTAGACGCCCGAGACCACCAGCAGGATCCCCTGCGCGATGAACCCCAGCTGCGTCCCTTTCTCCGGGGAGATCAACGGCAGGACCGAGGTCATCATCCCGATCCCGACGAAGGAGATCGAGGCGACGGCAAGGACGACCAGCGCGGCCGCGAAGTTCGCGCCCGGAAGCGAGAGGTCGAAGAAGAACGCGACCACCGCGAACAGGAGCACCGATCGAACGAGCCCATACGCGATCGCGAAGAGGCCCATGCCCGTCAGGTGCACCGGCCGCGAGAGCGGGGCCATGAACGTGTATTCGATCGTGCCCTCCCAGCGCTCCCAGGCGACGGTCTCAGTGAGGATCTCGAAGATCATCCCGAGGTAGGCCCAGATGACGGCGCCGATCAGGAGCACGGCGGTCGTCCGCTCGACGTCGATCTCACCGCCCGAGGCCTCGATGCCCTCGGCAATGAAGACGATCGTGAGCGTGTTCGCGACCGTCCAGAGGAAGAAGGCGACCTCCCACCAGACGTAGCGGCGGATCAGGTATGTGTTTCGCTCGACGATGCCGACCAGGCCGACGAGCTCGGTGCGGAGGACGTGACCTGTGGCCCTCATTCGTCGGCCACCCCCTCGTCCTCGAGCGCCTTCCCCGTCGCGGCGAAGAAGACCTCCTCGAGCGTGGCCGCGCCGTAGCGCTCCTTCAGCTCGTCGGCTGGGGCAAGGCAGACGAGCCGGCCTCGGTCGAGGATCCCGACGCGGTCGGCGAGCGCCTCGGCCTCGTCGAGGTCGTGCGTGCAGATGAGCACGGTCGCGTCGTGCGTCGCGCGCATCTCGCGGATGAACTCCCGTACCTCGAGCCGTGAGCGCGGGTCAAGGCCGGTCGTGGGCTCGTCCAGGAGGAGCAGGACGGGCGACGTGAGGAGGGCCCGCGCAAGCGCGACCTTCTGCTGCATCCCGCGCGAGAGGTTCTCCATCGGCTCGCCGCGGCGCTCGGCGGGGAAGCCGACCCGCTCGAGGATCTCGGGGATGCGCGGCCCGGTCTGGCCGGGCGTCATCCCGTAGAAGCGGGCCGCGTAGGCGAGGTTCTCGGCCGATGACATCTTCTTGAAGAACGAGGCCTCGACCGAGACGCGGTTGACGAGCCTGCGCACGCCTCGCGGGTCGCGGGAGATCTCGTGCCCGAACACGCTCGCCGTGCCTCCGTCCGCGAGCAGGAGCGTCGCGAGCAGACGGACGAGCGTCGACTTCCCGGACCCGTTCTGGCCGAGGATGGCGACGCACTCGCCGCGCTCGACGGTGAACGAGACGTCGAGGAGAGCGGGCACGCGCTCGCGGCGCAGGCGGCGCCCGTCGCGGCGGAGGAAGTGCTTGCGAAGCTCGGAAACGCGAACGGCGGTCATGCGGATTCCCCTTCAGGGTCGAGTCGAACGCAGGGTCAAAGTCGGCGCCCCACCGAGGGGGGCCGCGGCACCTGGTGTCTCAGACTCGGTCGAACCGCATACCGCTGTCGAGGATAGCGCCGGCCTTGAGATCCGTCCAGGGTTCGCGCTATCGTGAGTCTTGCGAGGCGCCGACGACGGCGCCCGCAGTAGGCGACGCAGCCTCAGAGGTCGACCCGACCGCTGGGGCTTTTTTCGTGGACCGAAGGAGGGGCGATGCAGGAGATCGAGACGAGGGCATACCTGGCGAACGGCACGGAGCCGGAGCCGGAGGAAGCGGTCGCGTGGGCCTTCGAGCAGAAGACCCAGCTGGTGGACCTGAAGTTCTGCGACCTGTTCGGAAGCTGGCAGCACATGACCCTGCCGATCAGCGCGTTCGGCACCTCGGCGTTCAGCGAGGGACTGGGCTTCGACGGCTCGTCGATCCGCGGCTGGCAGGGAATCGCCGAGAGCGACCTGCTGCTCATGCCGGACCCGGCGAGCGCCGTCCTCGACCCGTTCACGGCGGCGCCCACGCTGTCGCTCGTCTGCGAGATCGCCGACCCGACGACCGGCGAGCCGTACGGGCGCGACCCCCGTCGCGTCGCCCGGCGCGCGGAGGACTACCTGAGCGAAACCGGCATCGCCGACACCGCCAACTTCGGGCCCGAGTGCGAGTTCTTCGTCTTCGACGAGGTTTCCTACGAGCTCTCGCCCCAGCGGTCGCACTACGCGGTCGACTCGGCCGAAGGCCACTGGAACTCGGCGACGCCAGGGCTGGGCTACACCGTCCGCGAGAAGGGCGGCTACTTCCCGCCGGCGCCCCACGACACGCTGCACGACCTGCGCTCGGAGATCGTGCTCACGCTGGAGCGGCTCGGGATCCCGTGCGAGTTCCACCACCACGAGGTGGCCTCGGCGGGTCAGTGCGAGATCGACCTCCGCTACCAGCCCCTCACGCGCATGGCCGACCAGGTCATGGCCTACAAATACGTCGTCCGCAACGTGGCCAAGTCCGCGGGCAAGACGGCGACGTTCATGCCGAAGCCCATCTACGGCGACAACGGCTCGGGGATGCACACGCACCAGTCGCTCTGGAAGGAGGGGACGCCCCTCTTCTCCGACAAGTCCGGCTACGCGGGGCTCTCCCAGCTCGCCCGCGGCTACCTCGGCGGGATCCTCATGCACGCCCCGGCGCTGCTTGCTTTCTGCGCGCCGACGACGAACTCGTACCGCCGGCTCGTGCCGGGCTACGAGGCGCCGGTCAACCTCGTCTACTCCCAGCGGAACCGCTCGGCGGCGATCCGGATCCCGATGTACTCGGAGTCGGCTCCAGCCAAGCGCATCGAGTTCCGCTGCCCGGACGCGACCGCGAACCCGTACCTGGCCTTCGCGGCGATGCTGATGGCGGGGATCGACGGCGTCCAAAAGGGCCTCGATCCGGGCGAGCCTGCCGACTTCGACCTCTTCGAGGAGCAGCGCGGCGACATCGCCCAGGTGCCCGGCTCGCTCGGCGAGGCGCTCGACGCTCTCGAGCACGACCACGAGTTCCTCCTCGCAGGCGGCGTCTTCAGCGAGGAGATCATCCGCACCTGGATCGACTACAAGCGCGAGCAGGAGGTCGACGTCGTCGCCCTCAGGCCGCACCCGGCCGAGTTCGCGCTCTACTACGACGCCTGAAACTCATCCGTTTGAGACACGCCCGGGGTCTGACCCCGGGCGTGTCCGCTTCGGCTAGGCGAAGGCGGACAGGTACGGCTGCCAGGGCTCCGGGATCCTCGACGCCGAGAGCGTGACGAAGAGCGCCGGGGTGGGGACGCGCGGCTTCACGAGCATGCGCATCTCCAGCTCCTCCGGCAGGCGGTTGCCCTTCCGCAGGTTGCACGGAGCGCACGAGGTGACGACGTTCTCCCACACCGACTCGCCGCCGCGCGAGCGCGGGACGACGTGGTCGAGCGTGAGCCGGCCCGCCGAGCCGCAGTAGACGCAGCGATGGCCGTCGCGCGCGAAGAGCGCCCTCCGCGAGATCTTCCGCTTCACGGCACGCGGCACGCGCACGTAGTGGAGCAGGCGGATGACGTGCGGCCAGGGAAACGTGTCCGAGGCCGAGTGCAGCGGCTGGTTCAGCTCCTCGAGGACCTCGGCCTTGCCCTTGTAGACGAGCACGTGGGCGCGCCTGACCGTGCACACGTTGAGCGGCTCGAAGCTCGCATTCAGGACGAGAACCTGCTGCATTTCACGGAATCGTAGTTGAGGGGAAGGCCTCTACAGCCGCGGGAGGACGATCTCCAGCAAATCCTCCCCGGCGGGCACGAACCCGCGGCCCCGGTAGAAGTCCGTGGCCCGGCGGTCTGCGTGCGAGACGACCACCTGGAGGGTGAGCGCGCCCTCCGAGATCGCGTAGCCCTCCGCGTGCTCGAGCAGCTGGCGCCCGACCCCCTCGGCCTCGTGCTCGGGGCTGACGAAGAGCTGGTCGACCCGGACGGCAACGTCCGCGCGCTGGACGGCGACGTAGCCCGCGGGCTCGCCCTCGATCTCGGCGACGAAGACGGTCTCGCGCTCGAGCACCGCCAGCGTGCGCCGGTCGGCGCCGCGGTCGAGGCTCGCGAGCCCGAAGAGGAGCGCCTCGTCACCCGTCTGGAACGGGCGGATGTCGGCCTTGCGATACGTCATTGCGCCATCGCGCGGTCGACCGCCTCCTGCTCCTCCGGCGACAGCGCCACCGGCGCCTTGCCGCGGTCGAGCTGCTTCACGTAGATGCGGGCGTAGTCGCGCCCCTGGATGGCGCTCATGACCACGCCGGAGCGCGCGCCGTCGAGGAAGGCGAGCGAAGCCGACTGGTGGCCCCCCGCATCCTCGTAGGCGTTGTAGCGGACGAGTGCGGTGTGGGACAGACACCCGTCCACCCGCCGGTCGATGCGCGCCAGCGCGGCCGCCACCTCGTCCACGACGCGGTGGAGGTCGTCGATCCGCGTCTGCAGCGAGACGGCGAAGTTGACGAGATCGTCCCTGCCCGTGCCCATGAGCACGAGCTGGGCCTTCCGCACGGCGCGCAGCTTCAGATAGAAGAGGAGCGAGAGAAGGAGAGCCGCGACCGCCGCCGCTGCGGCGCCGATGGCGATCCAGGGAGCGGCGTCGGAGAGGTCCGACATCGGGCCCTAGCCTACCGCGAGGAGGGCTTGGCCTCCTAGCTGAGCGTGAAGATGATCGGGTACTCGCGGGTGTTGTTGTCCGTGTTCGTCTCGCCCGGGACCGGCTCAACGGTGACGCTCAGCGTCGTCTGGGTCGAGAAGGCGATCTCTTCGAAGCCGCTGAACCGGACGGTCTTCGTCTCGCCCGAGGCGATGACGTCGATTGTCTGCTCCTTGGAGATGCGCGGCTGCTGGCGGATGACGAGGCGGACGACGACCTGGGTCTCCTGGCTCTCGCCCGAGTTCTCGACCACGACCTCGAAGACGAGGTCGTCCGTGACGGCGATCGTGTTGTCGCCCGACGCCGAGAGCTCCTGGCCGCCCGGGAGGACGGTGACGGAGGCGATCCCGTTCCCGCGCAGCCCGGCCGTCTCGGTTCCCTGGGTCAGGCGCTGGATCGAGTCGGTCCAGAAGGAGGGGCTGGAGAGCTCGGGCGTCTGGACGAACACCGACGCCGGGATCGCGACGTTCGTGACTCCCTGCTGCTCGAGCACCTCCTCCGCGGCGGCCTTGAACGCGTCCGCGTAGACCACGTCGCTCGCGACGAGCCGCTGGGCCTGGTTGGCGAGGTTCTGGCTCGCCTCCTCGTCATTGTCGGTCTCGGCGACGAGCTGCAGCCCCTGCGCGATGCCTCCGAGCCCGTTGACTCGGAACTGCATCGCCTCGACGAGGGCCTCCTGCTGCTCGACGAGTGGGCCGGGCGGACTCAGATCCTGGGTCTGCTGCAGGATCTGCTCCTGCTGGTCGCGCAGGCCCTCGATGTCGCCCCGCAGCGCCTCGATCTTGATCCCCGGCGCGGTCAGCTGCGTGTTCAGCTGCTTGCCCAGATCGGCCGACGACGACGCGACCGTGCCGACGTCGTCGATGTAGTCCTCGTACGCGGCGCGCTTCTGGTCGCCGCGGCAGTTGTTGATGACGAGGATGAAGATGACCGCGAGCACGATCGCACCGGCGATGAGCACGCCGAGGCGGTACAGCTGCGGGCCGCCCGGAGGCGTGGGGGGCCGCTTCGGGAGGCGCCGGCGCTTGCCGGGATCCTCGCCCTTCTTCCCCGGGGTGGCCTCGACCGTCGGCGACTCGTCGAAGAAGTCGAACTCGATGTCGGTCTGCGGGTCGTTCTTTTCGCGGTCGAACACAGTGTGATCCGGGTCGAGGAAGTCGCCGAGTCTAACACCAAGCACGGACTATGCAGGACTTTCCGGGCGGAACGCCAAGTGCCGCTCTACGGGCGATGCAGCCAGCGGTCGCGATCACCGAGAACCACCTCGTCCTCGGCCGGTATCGGCCGCTCCGGCCCCTGGGCAGTGGCGGCGGCGGTTCGGTCTGGCTCGCCCGCGACGAGCACGAGGGCCGCAACGTCGCGCTCAAGGTCGTTTCGCGCGAGGGCAAGCCCGGTGCGCGCGCCGAACGCGAGGTCGACGCCGCCACCCGGCTCCGGCATCCGCGCTGCCTGCGCGCGCTCGCGCTCTCACGGGACGAGAGCCACGTCTACGTCGCCTATCCCTACGTCGCCGGCCGCACACTGCGCGAGGCGCTGCGCGGGGGCATGCTGGACGACTGGTCCGCGGTCGAGGCGGCCGCACAGGTGCTCGAGGCGCTCGCGCACGCGCACTCGAAGGGCGTCGTCCACCGCGACGTGAAGCCCGCCAACATCATGCTGGAGGACGGCCACGAGGTCTCGATCCGGCTCCTCGATTTCGGCCTCGCCCAGCTCGAGCATGCCGACACGCTCACGGCCGTCGGAGACGTGCCTGGCACGCTCGCCTACATCGCCCCTGAGCGGCTCGCCGGCCAGGAGGCGAGCGGGGCGGCCGACGTCTGGGCGGTCGGCGTCCTCCTCTGGGAGGCGCTCGCCGGGCGCCACCCGTTCTGGGCGGTGTCGCCGCTCGAGACGGCGCGCCGCGTCGAGCAGGGCGCCCAGCCGCTCGCCCAGCTCCGCCCCGACCTCCCGCGCGAGCTCTGCCGCGCCGTCGACCGCATGCTCTCCGTCGACCCACGCAAGCGCCCGGGCGCGAAGCAGGCCCTCGCGCTCTTGCGGGTCGTCGAGGAGGAGCGCACCGAGCGGCGCCGCGCCAAGACGTCGCCGATCGTCCTGCGCGAGCGGGCGCCGCATGCCGCGCTGGCGGCCGTGTTCGCGACCGGGACCGCCCTGCTCTTGCCGTTCTTCCCCACGGGCTGGCCCTTCCTGCTCGGGGCGCTCGCGGCCGTGGTCGCGCTGCTGAGCCCGGCCGCCGGGCTGGCGGTGGCGCTCGCCGTCCCCGTCCTCCCGCTCGGCAACGTCTCGCTCGGGCTCGCCGTCGCCTACGTCCCCCTCGCGCTCCTCTGGCTGCTCCTTTTCGCCCGCGACGCACGTTCCGGGCTCCTGTTCCTCGCCGGACCGCTCCTGGCGCCGATCCACGCGCTGCCGCTCGTCCCGGTGTTCGCGCTCCACGCACGAGGCCTCGTGCGCCAGGTCGCGCTCGTCGTCGCCGCCGTCGTGACCGCCGTGGCCGCGATCGTCGTCGCCGGCCTCCGTGTCCCGCTCACGGGCGAGCCCGCGCCGGATGGGCGCGCGGTCAGCGGGGTCGAAGGCCCCGGAGCCGCGCTCGACGCAGGCCTGGCGACCCTCACGAGCCGGCCCACGATCGTCGCCGCCATCGCAGTGCTCGTGGCGGCGACCGTGACCGCCGGCCTTGCGCGCGGCTACGGGCTCTGGGGCGTGGCCGCCTGGGGCGCCGGCTTCCTGGGGATGCTCCTGCTCGTCCCGGTAGCTGCGGGCGGCGCCGCGGTTGCCGCCCTCTGGGCCGCGCCCGCGGTGTGGCTGGCGGCCGGTCTCCTGGCGTATCCGCTGCTCAAAACACGCCGATAGAGTGGCGGCGGGCACAATGGTGCCCTTCTCATGAGCGTCCTGCGAAGCATCGAGCATCGCATCGAGTCGATCGTCGAAGGCGTGTTCGGACGCGCCTTCCGAACACACGTGCAGCCGGTCGAGCTGGCGCGCAAGCTCGCGAAGGAGATGGACGACGCCAAGAGCGTGTCGGTCTCGCGCGTCTACGTCCCGAACGAGTACACGGTCTATCTCTGCCCGAGCGACCGCGACCAGTTCGCCACGTACGAGGACTCGCTCCGGACCGAGCTGTCGGATTACCTCTCCGAGCACGCCAGGCGCGAGGGCTACGCGCTGCTCTCGACGCCCCAGGTCCTGATCGAGGAGGACGACGACCTCAACGTGGGCGAGTTCGGCATCGCCACACGCATGGTGCAGCCGGAGCGCCCGCAGGCGCCTCCGCCGCCCCCGGACGTGAAGCCGCAGGCCCTTCCGAGCGAGACGAAGATCTACCGGCCCCCGGTCACGGAGGCGGTCTCGCCAGAGGTGGCCGATGAGCACGACCTCGCTCGCGCGCCGTCCGCGGTCTTCGTGGGAGGCCAGCGCCACGAGCTGGAGGAACAACCGCTGGTCATCGGACGCTCGCGCGAGGCCGATATCACCGTCGACGATCCGAACGTCTCCCGGCGCCACGCCGAGGTCCGGCGCGAGGACGGCGCCTACTGGATCGTCGACCTCGGCTCGACGAACGGGGTCACGATCAACGGGAAGCGCGTGGAGCGCGCCAAGCTCGAGCCCGACGACGAGATCCTTCTCGGCACGACCGTCGTGCGGTTCGAGCGCGGTTTCTAGGAGCACAAGGGCCCAGGTGTCCGTCGAGCCCATCCTCATCGCGCTCCAGGCCGCCTTCGTGATCCTGCTCTACGTCTTCATCTGGCGGGTCGTCCGCTCGGCATCGCGGGGCCTGCCGGTCGCCTCCCAGGAGAGCTTCGTCATGGCGCCCGCGCAGGTCGCCCAGGCGCGGGCGGAGGCCGGGATCGAGCCCGGGCGTCTCGTCGTCACACGTTCGAAGGTCGTGCCGGTCGGGAAGACCTTGGAAGCGGGCCCGGTGCCGACGACCATCGGGCGCGCTGACGACAATGTGCTCGTGCTCGACGGCGACGACTACGCGTCAGGCCACCACGTCCGCGTCGAGAGCGGGCTCGACGGTACCTGGGTGATCGACCTCGGCTCGACGAATGGGACCTACGTGAACGGCGAGCGCGTCACGGGCCGCCATCGCCTGCACGAGGGCAACCTCCTCCAGGTCGGCGACACGGAGCTGCGGTTCGAACGATGAGGCTCGGAGAGAGCGCAGGCCGGACCGATCCGGGCCGCGTGCGGCGCCGGAACGAGGACTCCTTCGTCCTCGACCCCCCGCTCTTCGCGGTCGCCGACGGAATGGGCGGCGCGCAGGCGGGTGAGGTGGCGTCTCGCCTGACCGCGGCCGCCTTCCGCGAGTACCACGAGGCCGACGAGCTGGCGCCCGATGACCGCCTGCAGGCGATCATCCAAGAGGCGAACCGGCGGATTTTCGAGCGGGCGCGCACGGACTCCGACGTCTCCGGCATGGGGACGACCGTCACCGCCGCCCTCCTCACGAGCGGCCGGGTCACGCTCGGTCACGTGGGGGACTCGCGGGCCTACCGGATCCGGAACGGGGAGCTCGAGCAGCTCACCGACGACCATTCGCTCGTCGCCGATCTGATGCGCAGCGGGCGGCTCACGCCCGAGGAGGCCGAGGCGCACCCGCAGCGCTCGGTGATCACGCGCGCGCTCGGCACGGACCCGCAGGTGGACGTCGACACGCTCACGGTCGAGGCCGAGCCGGGCGACCTCTTCCTCCTCTGCTCCGACGGGCTCACCACGATGGTGGCCGACGAGGACATCCTCGGGATCATCGCCGCCGCCCCGACGCTCGACGACGCCGCCAAGGAGCTGGTACGCGCGGCCAACACCGGCGGTGGCGAGGACAACGTGACGGTCGTCCTCTTCCGCGTCGAGGGGGACGAGGAATCGATCGAAGAGACGCTCGTCGCGCCGGTGGTCGACGCCCAGGGCAACGGACAGGGCGAGACGGACGAGCTCGAGGACACGCTGACCAACCTCCAGCCGGTGCAGGCGCCGCCCCCGGCCGCCCCGGTTGCCGCCGGGGCCTCGACGGCACCGAGGCGTCCGCCCAAGAAGCGCGGCTGGGGCCGACGGCTCCTCTGGCTGATGATCGCGCTCGGCCTCGTGGCGCTCCTGCTCGGAGGCGCGCTGCTCGGGATCTCGCGCGCCTACTTCGTCGGCGCTGACGAAAGCGGCAACATCGTCGTCTATCAAGGTGTGCCGTTCGACATCCGGGAAGGGGTCGGCCTCTACCGCGAGCGTTACGTCAGCCGTCTGCAGGCCTCGCAGCTCTCGCCCGAGGAGCGCGCCGCGCTCTTCGACCACGAGCTCGTCTCGTACGAGCGCGCCCGCGCCCGGGTGGCGGTGTACGAAGCCGAGGCGGTTCCCTGACCCTCCGCAACCGAGAGCTCGTGAACCTCGGGCTGGTCGGCCTCCTCACGGCGGCCGGCTTCGCGTCCGTCTACATTGCCCGCTCCGAGGTCGTCTCGGCCGCATCCCTCTCCTACGCGGCCTTCTTCGTCGCCCTCTTCGTCATCGCCCACGTCGTCCTGCGCGTCCGGCTCCCGCACGCCGACCCGTTCCTGCTCCCGCTCGGCGGCCTGCTCTGCGCGATCGGCCTGACCGAGATCTACCGGATCCGACCCGAGCTGGCGTTCCGCCAGGGGCTCTGGGTGGTCGTGGGCGTCGTCGTCTTCGCCGCGCTGGTCGTCTTCCTGCGCGACTACCGCGAGCTGGACAACGTCAAGTACATCCTGGGCATCTCGGCCATCGTCCTGCTCGTCCTGCCGGCGCTGCCGGTGATCGGGAGGACGATCAACGGCGCGACGCTCTGGATCGACCTGGGCGGGCCGCTCGTCTTCCAGCCCGGCGAGCTGGCCAAGGTCTGCTTCGTCATCTTCCTGGCCGGATACCTGCGGGACAACCGCGAGATGCTCTCGTACGGAACCGCGGGCCAGGGCAGACTGCCGTCCCCCAAGCACCTCGGGCCACTGCTCCTGATCTGGGGCGGGGCCATGCTCGTCCTCTTCCAGACGCGCGACCTCGGCGGGGCGCTCCTCTACTTCACGATCTTCCTCGTCATGCTCTACACGGCCACTGCCCGCTGGTCGTTCGTCGCCGCGGGCTTCGGCCTCTTCCTCGCCGGGGCGTTCGCTCTCTACCAGGTGATCCCGCACGTCCAGGATCGCGTGCAGAGCTGGCTCGACCCCTGGGCTGACCCCCAGGGCCAGTCGTACCAGCTCGTGCAGTCGCTCTACGCCATCTCGAGCGGCGGGGTCTTCGGTTCCGGGCTCGGGGACGGCGTTCTCGTCACTCCCGCCGGCGGGACGTATATCCCGTTCCTGGAGACCGACTTCATCTTCTCCGCCATCGCCCAGGAGCTCGGCCTGGCCGGCGCTGCGGGCGTGATCCTCCTCTACCTGCTCTTCGCCTTCCGCGGCTTCCGCATCTCCATGCTCGCGCAGGACGGCTTCTCGAAGCTGCTCGCCGCCGGGCTCACGGCCGCCCTCTCCGTGCAGGCCTTCATCATCATCGGCGGCGTCACCGGGCTGATCCCGCTGACGGGGATCACGCTTCCGTTCGTCTCCTACGGAGGGTCGAGCATCGTCGCCAACTTCGTCGTGCTCGCGCTCCTCCTCATGGTCTCCGACCGCGTCAACCGGGAGCAGGGCGCGTGAACCCCCAGATCCGCCGCCTCTTCTTCGTCTTCTCGTTCCTGTTCGTGGCCCTCATCGCCACCGCGACCTACTGGCTCTGGCGCGCCCCGGACCTCGAGGCGCGGCAGGGCAACCCGCAGATCGTCCGCGAGCTCGAGATCGAGCGCGGGCTCATCCTCGCGGCCAACGGGCGCACGCGGCTCGCGGCGAACCGCAAGCGCACGCTCGAGGACGGGACGGTCTGGTACCTCCGCCGCTACCCACGGCAATCGCTCACCGCCCACGCCGTGGGCTACTCGACGGTCGGCCGCTCGCGGACGGGCCTCGAGAAGTCCATGAACGACTACCTCACCGCCTCGAACGCGAACCTGAGCACGATCTTCGACACGACCCTCGACACGATCCGGGGGATCCCGCGGGAGGGGAACGACCTCGTCACCACCATCGACCTCGACACCCAGCGGGCGGCGGTCGACGGCCTGGCGGGCAAATGCGGCGCGGCGGTGGCGCTCGAGCCGTCGACGGGGCGCGTCCTCGCGCTCGCCTCGGCGCCGACCTTCAACCCCAACCTGGTCGAGACCGACTTCGACTCGATCGAGGCGATCACGGCGCCCTGCAAGCCCGCCTCCCCGCTGCTCGACCGCGCGACTGCCGGCCGCTTCGTCCCCGGCTCCACCTTCAAGGTCATCACCGCCTCTGCGGCGATCGACACGGGCCGGTTCACGCCCGAGAGCGTGTTCGAGGACCCGGGCTTCTGCACGCTCTTCGGCAAGCAGGTATTCAACTTCGCCGACCAGAGCGGCCCGGAGGAATTCGGGACGATCACCCTCGCCGACGCGCTCGAGAACTCGGTCAACTCGGTCTTCTGCAACCTCGGCAAGGAGCTCGGCGTCGACGTCGTCCTCGAGTACGCGAAGCGGTTCGGTTTCTACGAGCGGCCGCCGATCGAGCTCCCCGCGGAGGAGGTTCTCATCAGCGGGCTCTACCGGAGAGGCCGACTCTTCGACCCGGCGAGCCCGAGCGAGGTCGACCCGGGCCGGCTGGCATTCGGCCAGGAGCGGCTCGTCGTCACGCCGCTGCAGATGGCGCTCGTGGCGGCGGGCGTCGCGAACGGCGGCGTCGTCATGGAGCCCAAGCTCGTCGAGCGCATCGTCGCTCCGGACGGGAACGTCATCCAGGGCTTCGACCCGGAGGAATGGAAGACCGCGATCAAACCATCCACGGCAGCCGCCGTCACCGCCATGATGGTGCGGGTGGTCGAAGGGGGCACCGGCACGGCCGCCCAGATCCCCGGCGTCTCCGTCGCCGGCAAGACCGGTACCGCCGAGACGGGCGTCTCCGGGCACAACCACACGTGGTTCATCGCCTTCGCGCCCGCCAACGATCCGCAGGTCGCAGTCGCCGTCGCGCTCTCGGATCAGTCGGGCACCGGAGGCGTCACGGCCGCCCCGATCGCACGCTCCATCATCGAGGCGGCCCTCGGGAGAAACACCTAACCTCTTAACACTTCGCGATGGCAGCCTCGGATTCCCTGATCAACACACTCTTCGACGGCCGCTACCGGATCCTGAGGAAGCTCGGATCCGGGGGCATGGCGAACGTCTATCTGGCCGAGGACGAGGAGCTGGGGCGCCGCGTCGCCATCAAGATCCTCAACGACCGCTACGCGGAGGACGACCTCTTCATCGAGCGCTTCCGGCGCGAGGCGAAGTCGGCGGCCGGGCTCTCGCACCCGAACATCGTCTCCATCTATGACCGGGGCGAGGCCGAGGGCACCTACTACATCGCCATGGAGGTGATCGAGGGCCGGAGCCTGAAGGAGCTGATCATGACGCGCGGCGCGCTCCCGATCGGGACCGCGGTCGCGTACGCGAAGCAGCTCCTGGAGGCGCTCCGCTTCGCCCACCGGCACGGGATCATCCACCGCGACATCAAGCCGCACAACGTGCTCGTATCGACCGACCAGCACGCGAAGGCGAACGAGCCGCGGCTCAAGGTCACGGACTTCGGGATCGCGCGCCACGGCCCGTCGCAGATGACGGAGGCCGGCTCGATCATGGGCACGGCGCAGTACCTCTCGCCCGAACAGGCGCGCGGGGCCCCGGTCACCGCCGCGTCCGACCTCTACTCGGCCGGCATCGTCCTCTACGAGATGCTCACGGGGAAGGTGCCGTTCTCCGGCGACTCGGCGATCGAGATCGCCATGAAGCACGTGAACGACCTGCCGACGCCGCCATCCAGCCTCCGGCCCGAGATCCCGCCCGAGCTCGACCAGATCGTGCTCCGGGCGCTCGCGAAGGACCCGGCCGACCGCTACCAGACCGCCGAGGAGTTCATCGAGGATCTGGAGCGGGTCGAGGCGGGCCTGCCCATCTCCCGCGCCACGTCGACCGCCGCCACGGCGCTGCTCGCCGGCGCGGCCGGTGGCCTGGTCGCCGGAGAGTCGACCGAGCTCCTCTCCGAGCTCCTCTCCGAGACGCCGACCCGCGTGGTCGCGCCGCCGCCCCCGCCCTCGACGCCGAGACGCCCACCCGACTACCCGCCCGCCAGCCCGTACGACGAGCCGCCCAGGAAACGCAGGCGCTGGGTGCCGTGGCTCCTCGTCGCGCTGCTGATCGCCGCAGCCGCGCTCGCCGGCTGGTGGGCCTACAACCAGATTCAGGATCAGCTCGAGGAGTCCGCGCCCGTAGGCGTGCCGCTCGTCGAGGGCCTGCGCGAGCAGCAGGCGGTCGAACAGATCGAGAGCGTCGGCCTGGAGGCGGACGTCGAGGAGCAGCCGAGCACGGAGGTCGAGCGCGGGATCGTCATCGAGCAGAGCCCGAAGGAAGGCACGCAGGTGTCCAAGGGAAGCACGGTCACGATCACGGTCTCGAGCGGGCCGAGAGCAAGTCGAGGTGCCGAGCCTCGTCGGCCTCGACTACGAGGACGCGGTCGACGCGCTCAACGAGCTGGGCCTGAAGGCGAGCCGGCTCGAGGTCTTCTCGCAGAAGCCGGTCGGCCAGGTCACCGGCCAGGACCCAAAGACCGGCGTCATCGTGGACGAGGGCAGCGAGGTCGAGGTGCGAGTCTCCAAGGGCGTTCAGAGCATCGCGGTCCCAGACGTGCTCGGGCAGACGGAGTCGAGCGCCCGCGCCGAGCTCGAGGCGGCCGGCTTCGAGGTCTCCGTCGCCGAGGCGCCCGACGACGACACGCCGCAGGGCCTCGTCGCCGCCCAGAGCCCGAGCGCCGGAACCGAGGCGCCGCGGAAGTCGACCGTGCAGATCACGATCTCCACCGGGCCCGAGCTGACGACCGTTCCCGACGTCATCGGCCTGGACGCGAGCGACGCCCGCGCCCAGCTCCAGGACGCCGGCTTCCGGACGAGGACGATCTTCACGGACGTCACCGACCCGGCCGAGGACGGCGTCGTCCAGGATCAGAATCCGGCCGGGGACTCGCAGGCTCGCCCGAACTCGACCGTGACCATCCTCGTCGGCCGCCTGCCCTAGGAGCCCCGATCGCACGGCTTCGCGTAGCGGTGCTCATGGGAGGGCGCTCCAGCGAGCGCGAGATCTCCCTGGAGTCCGCCCGCTCGGTCGTCGAGGGGCTCGACCCGGACCGTTACGACGTCAGCGAGATCGAGATCGGCGCCGACGGGCGCTGGGAGCTGCCGCGGGCGCCGGGCCGGCCCGAGCTCGGCGCGACGAGCGGATCGCTGCCCGTCCCGATCGCCGGGAACGGCGAAGTCGAGCCGTTGGGCGGCGTCGACGTCGTCTTCCCGGTCCTCCACGGCCCGTTCGGCGAGGACGGGACCGTCCAGGGGCTGCTGGAGCTGGCCGACGTCGCCTACGTCGGCTCGGGCGTCGCCGCCTCTGCACTCGCGATGGACAAGGACCTCTTCAAGTCGGTCATGCGCGACAAGGGCGTGCCCGTGGCCCGCAGCCTCACCGTGCGTGTCGGCGAGCAAGCGCACAGCCCTTTCGGCTTCCCCTGCGTGGTCAAGCCGGCGCGGCTGGGCTCGAGCGTCGGGATCACCATCGTCCACGACGAGGAGGACTTCGACGAGGCGCTCGAGCTCGCCTTCATCCACGACGAGAAGATCCTCGTCGAGGAGTTCCTGGACGGGGTCGAGGTCGAGTGCAGCGTCCTCGGCAACACCGACCCGATTGCCTCGGTGCCGGGCGAGATCGTGCCGCTTGCGAGCAACTGGTACGACTTCGAGGCGAAGTACGCGGACGGCGGCATGGAGCTCGTGATCCCGCCGCGGGTGTCGGCCGAGTCGGCCCAACGCGTGCGCGAGCTGGCCGTGGCCGCCTTCGTCGCCTCGGACTGCGAGGGCATGGCCCGCGTCGACTTCTTCGTCCGGCCGGACGGGGACGTCGTCGTCAACGAGCTGAACACGATCCCGGGCTTCACGGCGACCAGCGTCTACGCGAAGCTCTTCGAGGCCTCCGGCATCCCCTACCCGAAGCTGCTCGACCGCCTGGTCGACCTCGCGCTGGAGCGGCGCGACCGCCGCTCGCGTCTCCGCTACTGACCCCGGTAGACCCGGCAGGCTGCCGTTCGCTCCGACGGCTCCATGCTCACCTTGACCGCGTGCACGAGCTGCCACGGCGTCAAGTCGCCCAGGCGACGGTAGCCGAGGCAGACTGCGTCGATCTCCCCGGACTCGACGCGCTGGACGAGCTCGGCCTGCCCGGTGCGCCCGAACGCGATCGCGAGGGGGAAGTCGTACGGGGTCGGGCTCTCAACGCCCGAGACGAGGTAGTAGAAGCCCGCCTCCGGCATGGCGAGGAAGAGCGAGCCGTCGGTCCCTGCGGCGGCCAGCGTGTCAGCGGCGCGCTCGATCCGGCGCTCGCGGGCCGGCTCGAAGAGGACGCCGCGCATGTGCGGAAGCGTCGACAGGTGCGCGTCCCGGTCGATCGCCTGGAGTGCCGGCCAGGCAGCCAGAGCGGCGACGCCGGGGACGACGGCGAGCGCCGCGACGACCACCACGGCGGTGAGCCTGCCCCGCGAACGCCCACGCAGGAGCAGGTCGAGCGCGTACCAGGCCGCCACCAGGAGCACGGGAGCGACGTAGCTCAGGTGGATCCCGTCGGCGCGAGGGAAGATCGCGGCGGTCGCGGCCACGGCGAAGAGGCCGACCACCTCGACGCGTCGCCGCTCGATGCCCCGGACGCGGACGAACGCGACCACCAGCAGGACGAGGGCCGCCGGCACGACCAGGTAGAGCACGGACCGGTAGGCGGGCGGGACCGCGTAGATCACCTCCCCGCCGGCGAGCAGTTCACGGACGTCCACCGCCTCCATCCGAAAGCCTTCCAGGTAGCCGACGGCGCCGAGGTCCGAGTACGCGCCCTTGTTCCTGAACCCGTAGTCGACGAACGCGTCGAAGCCCCCGGTCGCGACGACCGGCACGATCGGAAGCACCGCCGCCACGGCGAACCCGGCCAACGCCAGGCCGGCGTCGCGAAGTCGGTCTCGCACCCCCGCCAGCGGGATGGTGGCGAGGAGGGCCGCGAGCGCGTAGATGCCGACGTTCTGCTTCGAGGCGAAGGCGAGCCCCGCGGCCGCTCCCCCGACGAACGCCCACACCCACGCCCGTGGGGAGGCGCGCATCCAGGCGAGGGCAGCGGCGAGGCAGGCGAGGAGGAACAGCGTCGCCAGCGGCTGGTAGAGGCTCCCCCGGTTCGCCGGTGAGAAGGCGAGCACGGCGGCGGCGAGGAGGAGGGAGACACCGGGGCCCGCTCCGAGGCCGCGCACGACCCAGACGACGAGGCCGAGGGTCGCGGCGAGCACGGCAACGGCGAGGAGCTTCACCCAGGCCACTTGCGCGCCGAAGAGGGCCACGAGAGGCAACGCCAGCCAGACCGAGAGCGGGGTCGAGCCGAAGAAAACGTCGCGGTAGAGAATGTCCCCGTCCGACACGCGGGACACGACCTGGAGGAACCAGGCCTCGTCGCGCGTGTTGACGCCGCTGAAGGAGTACAGCGCCCCGACGAGCGTGAGCGCGACCACCGCCGCTGCGAGCAGCAGCCGCTCGCGGCGAGGCGAGACCGTCACCTGGAGAGGAGGGTCCCGCGGAAGAGCTGGAACGGCAAGACCGGCTCGAGCGGACGCACGCGTTCCAGCGTCGCCTCGAGCTCCAGCCCGTGCGCCGCGTTCGCGAGGAACGGCGGCAGGAACCCGAAGCGCCGGTGGGCCAGCCGCTCGAGGCCGGCGCCGCTCATCGCCTCGAAGATCACGCTCCGACGCATGCGCAGCATGCCGCGGTCGCCCTCCCAGGTCATCTCCGGCGTGATCGCCATCTGGACGTAGTAGAGCGGGTTGTATGGGTTCGGCTCCAGGAACGCGATGCGGCCGCCGGGCGTCAGGAGCCGGGCCATCGCCCGGAACGAGACGCCGAGGTCGTGGAGGTGGTGCAGAGTGAAGAAGCCGACGACGGCGTCGAAGCGGCCGAGGAGGTCGGCTGGCGGCTCGATCACGTCGGCGACGTGCAGCGGGACATCGAAGCGACCGCCGTCGAACGCACGCAGCCGCTCGAGCAGGACGGGCGAGAGGTCGAGCCCCTCGACGGCGATGCCCCGCTCGGCGAGCAGGAGCGTGTACCGGCCCATGCCGCAGCCGACCTCGAGCACGCGCTCTCCGGGCTGCAGGCCGGCGTAGCCGACCAGGGCGTCCGTGTGGCGCCGCAGGTACGGCGAGCCGCTCGGCACCATCCCCGGCTTGTCCTGCTCGTAGTAGCGCAACTGCGTGCGGTTGTGCGCCTCGCGGGCCTCAGGCGTCAGCTCGCCCATCGGCGTACTCCTTCTCGGCTGTCGGAGGGGCGCAGACGGCGCCCGAGCTTCCAGGAGACCGCCCAGGAGATCGCTCTCCAGCCGAGCCGCAGCCGCCCCAGCGCCGAGTAGCTCGACTCACCCGCCGGCCGCGGCGCGCGCTCGACGGGGACGGAGAGCATCGGCACCCTCGCACAGCCGATCATGGCGACGAGGGACGGCCGCCGGAGCGTCTGCATCGTGAGCAGCTTCTCGACGACCGGCCGCTCGAGCACGACGAAGATGCCCGCATCCGGCGGCACCCCGGCAAGGCGGGAGAGCGTTCGCTTGAAGAGCCGAGAGGTCAGGAGCCGCGCCCGGGACTCGTACTTGCCGCGCCTTCCGGCGAAGACGACGGGGACGCCCGCCTCGCGGCCGGCCTCGATCAGTCCGGGGACGGCCTCCGGCGGGTCCTGGAGGTCGCCGTCCAGCACCGCCGCCCACCGTCCCCGCGCACGGCCGAGCCCGGCGAGCGCCGCCGCGTGCTGCCCGACGTTCTCCGCCAGGGAGACGACCACCACCCGCTCGTCCCGTGCGGCCGCGGCCGCGGCGGCCGCGCCCGAGCCGGCGGGGCAAGCGTCGTCGACCAGGAGCAGCTCGAAGGTCAGCCCGGCGCTCTCGAGCGAATCGACGACTCGCCTGCCGAGCTCCGGAACCGCGTCCGCCGTCCGGTAGATGGGAACGACGACGCTCACGTCCGTCGTCATCGACCCGCTCCCGCCACGGGCGCCTCACGCTCGGCGAACCAGGCGACCGTCTCCGCCAGGCCGGCATCCAGATCGTGCGCCGGCTGCCAGCCGAGCACCTCTGCGGCCTTCGTCGGGTCGGCGACCCACGTGCCCGCATCCCACGGTCGCGGCTCGTGCGCTCCGAGCCGCACATCGAGCTCGAAGCCCGACACGGCGGCGAGGCGCCCGACGAGCTCCTCGTTCGTCGTCAGCCGCCCCGTGCCGACGTTGAACACCTCCCCGACCGCCCGCGGAGATGTGGCCGCCAGCAGACAGCCGTCGACGACGTCGCCGACGAAGACGTAGTCGCGGCCCTCGCCGCCGGCGGTGACCGGGATCGGCTCGCCGCGCAGCGCGGCCTGGACGACGGCGGGGACAAACCGCGGCGGTCGTTCCCAGGGCCCGTAGACGGCGAAGGGCCTCAGGACGGTGACCGGCGTCCCGGTCGCATGCGCGTGCTCGAGCGCGAGGAGCGTGGCGGCGCTCTTGGCTGCGCCTCTGAAGGTCACGGGCGCCGGCGCATCGGTCTCCCTGAGCGGACGCCGGCGGTGGCCGTACTCGAGCGCCCCTCCGACGTGGACGAGCCGCGGGCGCGGCCCGCGCAGCGCCTCGAGCAGGTTGGCGGTGCCCACGACCGTGTCCTGAACCATCGCCGCGCGACCGGCAGCGTCGACGGGATGGCCCGGGCCCGCCGCCAGATGGAAGACCACGTCCGGCCTCGCCGAGACGACCGCGCGGGCGAGTGCACCGGTATCCCGCAGGTCGGCGCGATGGACCGCCGCGTCGGCCGGGAGCACGTCGAGTACCCCCTCGGTGCGGACGAGCGCGTGCACCTCGGCGTCCACGGCGAGCAGCGCGCGGGTCAGGTTCGCGCCGATGAACCCGGAGGCGCCGGTGACGAGCGCACGGGCTCCGGCGAGGTCAGGCAAGAGCAACGTGCGCGGGCCGGGGCGCGAGCAGCCCGAGCAGCTCGTCCCGGTCGCGCGCCTCGGCGTCCGGCGCGCGCACGCGGGCGGCCTCGACGGCACCGAGGATGCGCGGGACCTCCCGCGCGACGTCCCGGCCCGAGACGTCCCGGTAGAACGAGCGGCGGAGGAAGGTGAAGCCCGCGCGCAGACGCGCGATCTCCCCGACCAGGAGGCGGCAGGGGACCGGGGCGCCCGCCTCGGGGAGCGTCAGACCGCCGAAGCCGAAGCGGACGCCGGCAAACCGCTCGCGCAGCTCGTCCAGGAGCCCGTCGGCCAGCGGCGCAAAGATGGTCGGCGTCCGGCGGGCGATCGAAAGGTCGTTCAGACCGACGTAGACGCGGGAGAGAGGCAGGCAGGCGAGCTCGCTCGCCGCGGCCACTGCCTCCAGGGTCTCGACGAGGATGCCGGTGCCCGCGCGGCCGCCGACCTGGTCGAGGACGCTCTCGACCTCGGCGGCGGTCCGCACCATCGGGAGCAGGAGCTCGTCGGCCCCGGCCGCCAGCGCCGTCTCCACCTCGTCGGGCGTGTTCGGGCCGAAGCGATTGATGCGGCAGAGCAGGCGCGCCCGAGTCGCCTCCCGGGCCAGGCGCAGGTCGTCGACGGTGTGACTGTTGATCTCGGTGTCCGCCGCCGCCTGGCGAACCTGCTTGCCGTCGTTCTCCCAGTCGACGACGACCGTCGCGACCCCGCCCGCGACCGCCTCGCGCACGACCGCCAGGTCGCTGGCGAACAGAGCAAGCTCGAAGGGTTCGTTCGGAACGGCCGACCGCACGTAGCCCTGGAGCCTAATTCATCGCAACGCGCGGATCAGCGCGAGACGAACGCGCGCACCTCGTTCACGTGGGCGCTCCCGCTCACGCTCGTGATCCAGACGACGTAGTAGCGGAAGTCCTCGCCACGCGTGTTCACGTCGAAGGTCGTGCGGCGGCCGACCTCCTGCTCGTCGGCGACGTCGACGAACTCACCGTCGAGCGTCGCCCCTCCGAGGATCTGCGCCGTGAACCCGGGCGTGTCGGTGATCACGACCATCCTGGAGAGCGCGACGAGGCTCCCGGCGTCCACTGCGATCCCGACGCCGGTCTTGTCGAAGCTGCGGTAGCTCTCGGTCGGCCAGAACGTCGCCACGTCTCGATCGGTTGCCAGGGACACCGACTCGGGGTGCTCGGTGCCGTCGCCTTCGGGGTCGACGTCCGCAACCGCCTCCACCCGCACCTGTGTCGGATCGCCGCCGCCGCCGAGCCCGGGCAGCCCGTCCTCGAAGACGAGCTGGAGGACGAGCAGGTTGCCGACGAGGATCACGACGGCAAGCAGCATGATGCCTGCGACCCTGAGGCCCGAGCGCCTGGGCGGCGGCAGCCTCTGTCCTGGCGGTGGCAGACGCCGGCTCGGATATCGCGTGCGTCCGGTCCGGAGCCGACTCGGCGCGCGGCTGCGGGTTGATGATGCCCGTCAGCTCCTCCTGCCGGTGCGCGTCCTGGTCTCGCACCTCGGCGAGGCAGGACTCGAGCGCCGCGGCGAGCGCCTCCATCGATCCGAAGCGATCGCGGGGATCCTTGGCCATCGCCTTGGCGACGACGGCGTCGACGCGCTCGGGCACATCGGGGCGCGCGTCCCGGACGCTCGGCACCGGATCGCGGACGTGCTTCATCGCGACCGCCATCAGGCTGTCGCCGGTGTATGGCGGCCTACCCGTGAGCAGCTCGTAGGCAACCACTCCCAGCGAGTACTGGTCGGAGCGCTCGTCGCCCCGGCCGCCGTTCGCCTGCTCCGGCGAGAGGTACTGGCCCGTTCCGAGCACCGTGCCCGTGGCGGTGAGTGCCTCGTCGGCGTCCAGTGCGCGGGCGATCCCGAAGTCCGTCACCTTCGCGGTGCCGCTCCCGTCGACGAGGACGTTGTGCGGCTTGACGTCACGGTGCACGATCCCGAGCTGGTGCGCGAACGCGAGCGCGCGAGCGATCTGGCAGGAGAGGTCCAGGGCGAGAGCGACCGGAAGCGGCCCGACGCGCTCGATCACCGTCTTCAGGTTCTCGCCGTCGACGTGCTCGAAGACGATGAACTGACGCTCCTCCCACTCGCCTCGGTCGATGACCGTGACGACGTTCGGATGCGCGAGACGGGCAATCGCGCGCGCCTCGCGGCGGAAGCGCTCGACGTACTCGGGGTCGCGCCCGAAGTGCTCGTGGAGCACCTTGATGGCCACGCGGCGCTCGAGCACGGTGTCGTGCGCCCGGTAGACGGTCGACATGCCGCCCTCGCCGACGAGCAACTCCAGCTCGTACCGGCCGACGATCAACTCTCCTACGTGCACCGCCATAGTCTTCCTTGCCGCAGGTGGCGGGCGATCAACCCAGCGCTTCTGTGAGCGCGTCCTCCCAGACGTCGAGCGCCTCGGCGAGTTCGCCTTCCTCGATGACGAGGGGCACGAGCACCCGAATGCAGTTCGAGTAGATGCCGGCCTTGAGGAGCAGGAGCCCGCGCCGGGCAGCGCCCTCTGCGACAGCGGTGGCCAGGTCCGCGTCCGGCTTCCCGTCGCGCTCGATCGCGATCGCGAGCATCGCGCCGAGGCCTCTGACCTCGGTGACCGCGTCGAAGCGCTCCTGCCAGCTCTCCATGCGGGCCCGGACCGTCTCTCCGATCGTCTCGGCGCGCTCGTTCAGCCGCTCCTCGGCGATCACGTCGAGGACGGCGTGCGCGGCCGCAATCGCGACCGGGTTGCCGACGTAGGTCCCGCCGACGGCGCTGTCGCCGGGCGCGTCCATGATCTCGGCCCTGCCGAGCACGCCCGAGAGAGGCACGCCGGCGGCGATCGACTTGGCCACGAGCATGAGGTCCGGCTCGACGCCGAAGTGCTCGATCGCGAACGTCCTGCCCGTGCGGCAGAAGCCGGTCTGCACCTCGTCGACCACGAAGACGATGCCGTGCTCGTCGCAGATCCGGCGCAGGCCCTCGCACGAACTCCGCGGACGGGACGACGAAGCCGCCCTCGCCCTGGACGGGCTCGAGCACGATCGCCGCAACGTCCTCGGCCGCGACCCGCGTCTTGAAGGCGTACTCGAGCGCGTCGAGGTCGTCGAACGGCACCCGGTAGGTCTCCGGCGCGAACGGGCCGAGGCCTGCCTTGTACGGGTGGGTCTTCGACGTGAGGCTGAGCGCGAGCAGCGTACGGCCGTGGAAGGCGCCCTCGAAGGCGATCACGCCCTGGCGCTTCGTGAAGGCGCGCGCGAACTTGATCGAGTTCTCGACCGCCTCGGCGCCCGAGTTGAAGAAGCCGGCGCGCTTCTCACCGACGATCGGCGTGAGCTCGAGCAGGCGCTCGGCCAGCCCGATGTAGTTCTCGTAGGGGACGATCGTGAAGTCGGTGTGCGTGAAGCGCTCCGCCTGGTCACGGATCGCCTCGACCACCCGCGGGTGCGAATGGCCGACGTTCATGCAGCCGACGCCGCCGGCGAAGTCGACGAACGTGTTCCCGTCGACGTCGGTGACGGTCGCGCCCCTGCCCTCGGCGATCACGAGGGGCAGATAGATGGAAAGCGGCTCGGCGATGACCCGCTCCTTCCGGGCGAGGATCTCCGCACTGCGGGGGCCCGGGATGTCGGTCTTGATCTCGATTGTTCGTGTCGTGGCCACGGACGGAGCTTATAGATTGGCGGTTCCCATGGTCCTCTCCGACCGTACGATCCGGCGCCTGCTCGAAGAGGGGCGGATCGGCATCGATCCGTACGCCGAGGAGCTGCTCCAGCCCTCGAGCGTCGACGTGCGCGTCGACCGGCTCTTCCGCGTCTTCCGCAACTCTCGCTACCCGTTCATCGACGTGAAGCAGGAGATGGAAGGGCTGACCGAGCTCGTCGAGATCGACGCTGACGAGGCGTTCATCCTTCACCCGGGCGAGTTCGTGCTCGGCTCCACGCTGGAGCGGATCACGCTGCCGGACGATCTGGTGGCGCGCCTCGAGGGGAAGAGCTCGCTGGGCCGGCTCGGTCTCCTCATCCACTCCACCGCCGGCTTCATCGACCCGGGCTGGGACGGCCACGTGACGCTCGAGCTCTCGAACGTCGCCAACCTCCCGATCACCATCTACTACGGGATGAAGATCGGGCAGCTCTCCTTCGTGCAGCTGACCGAACCGGCGGAGAGCCCGTACGGGACGGGAAGTTTGGGCTCGAAGTACCAGGGGCAGGCCGGACCCACGCCGAGCCGTTACTGGAAAAACTTCCAATCCGAATGATCCTGGTCGCCGGGGGAACCGGCTTCGTCGGCACGAAGGTCGTGCACGCGCTTCGCGCCGCGGACTTGCCCGTCCGCGCCCTCGCGCGCCGGCCCGAGCGAGAGGAGCAGCTCCAGGCCTGGGGCTGCGAGGTCGTCCAGGGCGACCTCACCGACCCCGACACCCTGCGCGCCGCGGTCGAGGGGTGCGACACCGTCGTGCACCTCGTGGCCATCCTGCTGGGCAAGCCCGAGGAGTTCGAGCGCGTGATGGTGCAGGGGACGCGCGACCTCGTCGAGGCGGCCAAGGACGCAGGCGCCCGGCGCCTCGTGCTCATGAGCGCCCTGGGCACCGAGGAGGGCCGCGAGGTCACGCCCTACTTCCACGCGAAGTGGGAGGAGGAGCAGGCGGTGAAGTACTCCGGGCTCGAGCACGTCATCTTCCGGCCCAGCTTCGTCTTCGCGGGAGACGGCGGCATTCTGGCGCAGCAGCTCCGGCTCGTCCGCTACTCGCCCGTGACGCCCATTCTCGGACGCCATCGCCTGCAGCCGATCTGGGGCGAGGACGTCGCCGCCTTCTTCACGAAGGCCGTGCAGGCAGAGGAGGCGCCGAACCGGACGTTCGACCTCGGCGGCCCCGACCGTCTCTCCTGGGACGACCTGCACGCCCTCATCCGCAAGACCCTCGACAAGCGCCGGCTTGCCTTCGGCGTCCCCCCGGCGCTCCTCAGGGCCGGCGCCACGGTCGGGCAGATCCTCCCGCCCTTCCACGGGGCGCGGGCAGCCGTGGACATGCTCGACCTGGGCGACAACGTCGGGGATCCGCAGCCGGCGATCGAGGCGTTCGGCGTCCGGCCGATCGGCGTGCAGGAGCAGGTTCGCCGTGCTGCGGCCGCCTGAGTCCGACGTCGGCTCTATCGTGCGGGCATGGACGAGCTATACGCCGTGGTTGCGGCCGAGCAGCTCGACAAGGACGAGGCGAATCGGATCGCCGAGGAAAGCCGTGGGCAGGGAGTCCTGCCGGTCAAGGCCGTGCAGGCCGGCCGCAAGGGCCCGTGGCTCCTGGAGCTGGCCGAGGTGCACTACCTCTTGGAGGAGGGCTCCTTCGAGGACGCGGTTAGCTGGAACCTGACCCCGGACGGCGTCGCACGCCTGACGCGCACGTTCGAGTGGCTCTTCTCGGAGCTGCCGGGAGAGTTCACCTTCGATGTGCTCTGGGGCGAGGATCCGATCGACCGGCTCGTCTCGCGCGAGGAGCTCATCCGCATCGTCGGCACAGGCCATCTGACCGGCCGCACGCGCTACCACATCAGGCCCGGCTAGACGGTCCCGCGAAAAAGGAAACGGGGCCTCCGAAGAGGCCCCGTTCGGTAGATCGCCTGGATTAGCAGGGGCGCTGGGTTGTCCCCCACGCTGGCTAGGCGATTCCCCGTAGGTCTGGGGACACGCCCCTACCTGCGACTACCTCCACTGCCCGTACTGTCGGAAATCAAAGTCGGACCACCCCCTTTCCGTGGTTAAGGCCATGATACGCATTCCGTCAGGACGACCAAAAGGGAGGCGCGGACCGTGCAGACCGTCACCCCCTACCTGCTCTACGAGGACGTCGCGGCGGCGATCGACTGGCTCTGCGGCGCGTTCGGTTTCGAGGAACGGCTTCGCTTCGCCGATGGCAACGGGATCGTGACGCATGCCGAGCTGACCCTCGGCGGCGGCGAGGTCTTCCTCGGGCATCCGGGGCCCGACTATCGGAGCCCGAGGGAGCTCGGCGCGTTCACGCACCTCGTCCACGTCTACGTGGACGACGTCGACGCCCACTGCGCGCGGGCCGTCGAGGCCGGCGCGCCGGTCCTCGGTGAGCTCCAGGACACGCCGTACGGCGACCGCCGCTACGACACGGAGGATCTCGAGGGCCATCGCTGGTCGTTCGCGCAGGCCGTGCGCGAGGTGGCGCCCGAGGACTGGGGCGCGACCAGCGCCTAGGGCTCGAGGACTGCCGTCAGCTCGAGCCCGTTGTCGAGCGGGAGCGTGACGCTCACCAGGGTGGGGTCGCTCTGGCGCGCCGCAGAGTACGCGGCGAGCTCGTCCTGGTGGGAGAGGACGTTGTCGGCGAGAACGACGCCGCCGGGGTCGACGAGGCCGCGGGCCAGCTGGAAGTAGAGCTCGTACTCCTCCTTGAGGGCATCGAGGAAGACGACGTCGAAGATGTCCTCGATCCGCGTGAGCGTCTCGATCGCGTCGCCCTCGAGCAGCTCCGTCCACTCCTCGAGCCCGGCGTCGGCGATGTTCCGGCGCCAGTCGGCGGCGACGTCGGGGTCGCGCTCGATCGAGACGACGCGCCCGCCCAGGTGCCTCGCTCCCGCCGCGAGCCAGATCGTCGAGAGGCCGCGGCCCGCCCCGACCTCGAGCACCTCGCAGTCGGTCTGCGGCGCGACGAGCGAGAAGAGAAAGCGTCCCGTCGCCGGTTTCACCGGCACCGCCGGGCGACGAGCTTCCTCGGCCTCGAGGCGGGCGATCACCTCGCGGACGCGCTCGTCGAGCATCAGGCGTCGGAGCGCGGGTCCTCGCGGACGGCGATCCGAGCGGCTTCCGGGTCGACCTTCTCGACGACGGCGAAGCGCTCGTTGACGGCCACGACCACCTCGACGTCCGCGTCCGAATGCCCCGGGACGATGGCAAAGAGCGTCGGCTTGCCGCGCACCTCTTCGTACTCGGCCAGGGTGAGGCTCACGGGCGCCGTGCAGCCCGGGTCTCCGCACTCGCAGAGGAAGTCGGCCTCGCCCCCCGGCTCGGCCAGGCCCTCGTTTACCTGCTTGATGCGCTCGTTCACCTCCCGGAAGAGGGTCTCGTTGCGCGCCACGCGCTCCTCGCGGGACATTCGAAGCAGTCTAGGGGAGGACGACGCGGACGACGCCGTCCTCGACCTTGACCTCGAAGGTGTCAACGGGGAGGTAGGCGGGCAACGTCAGCGCCCGGCCCGTGCGCACGTCGAAGTGGGAGCCGTGCCTCGGGCAGATGGCGACGCAGTCGGCCGGCTCGAAGTCGCCCTCACAGAGCGGCCCGTCGTCGTGCGAGCAGCGGTCCTCGATCGCGAAGAACTCGCCGCCGCAGTTGTAGACGCCGACCGCGAGCGAGCCGTCGCGCACGATCCTGACCTCGCCCGGCGGGATCTCCTCGACCGGGCCGACGACGATCTCGCCCATTCCCTATTTGAGCTCGAGGTCGTCGAGGCCCGCCCACTCCTCGGGGAGCGGGGTGCCCCGGCCCTTGTGCAGCGCGAGCTTGAGCACGCCGAGCCCGAGCAATGCGCACTTGAGGCGTACCGGCGTAAGTGGGATGCCGACCTCGTCCAGGAGCTCGTCGCGGGACATGGTGGCGACCTCCTGGGCGGTACGGCCCTTGACCATGTCCATGAGCATCGACGTCGCCGCCTGGCTGATCGCGCAGCCGCGGCCCTGGAACTTCACGTCGGCGATCCTGTCGCCCTCGAACGCGACCGCGATCGAGACCTCGTCGCCGCAGAGCGGGTTCTGCCCCTCCGCCTCGGCGTCCGCGCGTTCGATCACCCCGTGGCCGCGCGGGTTCTTGTAGTGGTCGAGGATGACCTCGCGGTAAAGGCTGTCGAGCTCGCTCATGTCTCTACCCGAAAAGCTTACGCGCCCGGTGCAGCCCGTCGACGAGGCGGTCGATCTCCTCGGGGAGCGTGTAGAGGTAGAAGCTCGCGCGCGTCGTGGCGTTGACGCCCAGCTTGGCCATGAGCGGCTGGTTGCAGTGGTGCCCGGCCCGGACGGCCACGCCCTCGGCGTCGACGATCTGGGCCACGTCGTGCGGATGGATGCCGTCGAGGTTGAAGGAGACGATCCCGACCCGCCGGTCGACCGAAGGGCCGTAGAGCGTGACCCCCGGGATCTCCGCGAGCCGTGCGAGCGCGTACTCGGTCAGCTCGCTCTCGTGCCGCTCGAGCGCGGGGAGGCCGGCCTCGGTGACGTAGTCGATCGCAGCCGCCAGGCCGACCGCCTCGGCGATCGGCGCGGTCCCGGCCTCGAACTTGTGCGGGATCTCGTTCCAGGTGGTCTTCTCGACCGTGACCTTGCGGATCATGTGGCCGCCGAGCTCGAAGGGCGACATCGCCTCCAGCAGCCCCGCCCGGCCCCAGAGGGCGCCGATCCCGGTCGGCCCGCAGAGCTTGTGCCCGGTGAAGGCGACGAAGTCGGCGCCGATCGCCTGGACGTCGAGCGGCGTGTGCGGCGCCGCTTGCGCGGCGTCGACCACCGCGATCGCTCCTTCCGCGTGCGCCCACTCGACGAGCCGGGACAGGGGCGTGATCGTGCCGAGCGAGTTGGAGACCGCCGTGCAGGCGACCACCTTGGGCCGCCCGCGGGCGGCGAGCCCGTCGAGCTCGTCGAGCTGCAGCTCCCCGGCCCGGTCGACCGGGACGACCGCGAACTCCGCGCCGGTCCGGCCGGCGATGTACTGCCAGGGCACGAAGTTCGAGTGGTGCTCGAGCTCGGTCGCGACCACGAGGTCGCCCGGACCGAGATTGTCGAGACCCCAGCCGTAGGCGACGACGTTGAGCGCCGCGGTCACGTTCCGCGCGAAGACGATCTCGCGCGCGGACTCGGCGTTCACGAACCCCCGCACCGTCTCCCGCGCCCCCTCGTACGCCTCGGTGGAGCGCTCGGCGAGGTCGTAGACCCCACGGTGGATGTTCGCGTACGACGTCTCGTAGAACGTCGTCATCGCGTCCAGCACACGGCGCGGCTTCTGTGAGGAAGCAGCCGAGTCGAGGTAGGCGAGCGGCTTCCCGTGTATGGGGTGCTCGAAGATTGGGAAGTCGGCGCGAAGCCGCTTCGCGTCGAGCTTCGGCTGGGCCGTCACCGCCATGGGACCTATCGTAGCGACGGGCCTCGGGGCGGCTACGGAAGCCGCTCGAGCGCGGCCACCTGCCAGATGCGACCGTGCGACTCGAACGCGAGCGCCAGCCCGCGGCGCTCCGCCGCCGCGAGGAGGGCGTCCGGCGGATGCACCCAGGTCCGGTACTCCCAGCGGAGGACGCGGGCGGCGACGTTCACCAAGCTCATCCACGCCCGGATCACGGGCCGCGGGCGGGGGAAGCTCATCACGAGGTACCGCCTCGCGCGCTCGGAGGCGGCGCCGACGAGCGCGTCGTAGTTCGGGTAGCAGCAGACGACTCGGTGCATGACGACCGCGTCCGCCTGGTCGGCCAGGGACGGGTCCTGGACGACGTCGCCGAGGCGCCGCTCGAGGCGGTCGGCGACGCCCCCCTCCCGCGCCAGCTCTTGGGCCTGCTCCTCGTACTCGGGCGAGAGCTCGAGATTGGTCGCATGCCCGGCGCCCGCCTTCAGGAGCTCGAGCTGGATCACCCCGACCCCGCCGCCGATCTCGAGCACGGACGCGCCGGCCATGCCCCGGTCGCGGAGGAAGTCGACCATCTCCAACGCCGTGTCGTCGAGGCCGCCGCGCCGGTAGCGCCTCGCGTCCCTGCGCGCAGCCCGCTTCGAGAAAAGCTTCGTGTAGCCCTTGGGAGGGCAGCAGCTCACGCTGCGAGGAGACGCGCCTCGAGCACGCTCTGAAGCGCGTCTCGCACCGGCTCGAGCTCGATCCGGTCGAAGATCTCCTGGTAGAAGCCGCGGACGATCAGAAGCTGGGCCTCCTCGCGGGAGAGCCCGCGCGCCATGCAGTAGAAGAGCTCGTCGCGGTTCACCTGCGAGACCGTGGCGCCGTGGGTGCAGCGCACGTCGTTGGCGAGGATCTCGAGGCCGGGGATCGAGTCCGCGTGGGCGTCGGGCGAGAGCAGGAGGTTGCGGTTCTCCTGGTAGGCGTTCGTCCGCTGCGCGTCGCGCTCGACCTTGATCATCCCGCGCCAGACCGAGGTGGCCTTGTCGCGCAGCACGCCCTTGAAGGCGAAGTCGGAGGTCGTGTTCGGCGCCTCGTGCTCCTGGAGCGTGTCGTAGTCGAGATGCTGGTCGCCGTCGGCGAAGTAGGCGCCGGTGACGCGCGAGGTGGCGCCCTTGCCCGCGAGGCGATTCTCGATCGTGACCTTCCCCTTCCGCGAGCCGAAGCCGCCCGCGACCCAGTCGAGCTCGGCGTCCTCGGCGACCCGCGCGCGATGCGTGGCGAAGTGCCAGGTGTTGCGCGAGAGGTTCTGGATGGAGACGTACTCGAGCCTGGCGCCGCGCTCGACGAAGACCTCGGCGACCGCGTTCGAGTAGGACTCGAGCTCGAGATCGGTCGAGGCGGACTCCTCGATCAGCGTGAAGCGGGAGCCCTCCTCGGCGATGACGAGCAGGCGCCAGAAGAGCGAGCCCTTGGGCGTCGAGTTCCCGACTCGGACGTAGAGCGGCTTCTCCAGCTCGACGCCTGCCGGCACGTGCACGAGCAGGCCGTGCTGCCAGACGGCCGCGTTGTGGGCAGTGAGCTTGTCCTCCGGGCCGACGAGCGTGCCGAGGCGCTCGTGGTCGACGAGCGGCGCGAACGTGATGCCCTCGGGGGCGCTGACGATCTCGATGCCGCCCTCGGTCGCGTCGGCGACCCCGGCCGCGTCGATCTCGAGCATGCTGTCGGCCACCGACTTCGCCTCGGCGCCGTCGACGGCATACGACTCAGGGTCGAAGTCGCGCAGGTCGGTGAAGCGCCAATGCTCGTCCGTGGTGGACGGGAGCGGCAGCTCGTTGTAACGCTCGAGCGCCAGCTCTCTAGTCATTCGAGGCGTACCTCCGGTGGAGCATGAGCGCGTTGCCGTCGGGATCGCGGAAGAAGGCCATGTGGCAGACGCCCGTGTCCAGGATGTCGCCCTCGAACTCCACGCCCTTCCCTTCGAGCTCGGCGCGGGTCTCAGTCACGTCCGGCACACGCAGCGCGATGTAGCCGCTGTGCGGGCCGACGAACTCCCGGCCCATGTTCGTCGGGTCGACCAGGTAGAGGCTGACGTTGCCGGTCTCGAACTCCGGCCACCCGCCCTCGTCGAGGTTCGGGCTGGGCAGGCCGAGGGTCTCGGCGTAGAACCGCTTCGACCGCTCCATGTCCCGCACCGGCACCGAGATGAAATCGGTGCGCTCGACGATCAACCGACGGAACCCTCCATCTGGAGCTGGATCAGGCGGTTCAACTCGACCGCGTACTCGAGCGGGAGCTCCTTCGTGATCGGCTCGACGAAGCCGGAGACGATCATCGCGGCCGCCTCGGCCTCGGAGAGCCCGCGGCTCATCAGGTAGAAGAGCTGCTCCTCGCCGATCTTCGAGACGGTGGCCTCGTGCCCGATGTCCACGTCGTTCTCGTCGATGCGGATGTACGGGTACGTGTCCGTGCGCGACTCCTCGTCGAGGATGAGCGCGTCACAGACGACCTTCGAGCGGGCGCCGTGCGCGCCCTTGGCGACCTCGAGCAGGCCGCGGTAGCTGGAGCGGCCGCCGTCCTTCGAGATCGACTTGGAGGTGATCACCGAGGTCGTGTTCGGCGCGACGTGGACGGCCTTGCCGCCGGCGTCCTGGTGCTGGCCGTCGCCGGCGAAGGCGATCGAGAGCACCTCGCCGTGGGCGCCCTCGCCCATCAGCCAGATGGCCGGGTACTTCATCGTCTGCTTGGAGCCGAGGTTCCCGTCAACCCACTCCATGGTCGCGTTCTCGTAGGCGACCGCGCGCTTCGTGACGAGGTTGTAGACGTTGTTCGACCAGTTCTGGATCGTCGTGTAGCGGCAGCGGCCGCCCGGCTTGACGATGATCTCGACGACCGCCGAGTGGAGCGAGTCGGTCGTGTAGATCGGCGCGGTGCAGCCCTCGACGTAGTGCACGTACGCGCCCTCGTCGACGATGATCAAGGTGCGCTCGAACTGGCCCATGTTCTCCGCGTTGATGCGGAAGTAAGCCTGGAGCGGCATCTCGATCGAGACGCCCGGCGGGACGTAGATGAAGGAGCCGCCCGACCACACGGCCGAGTTGAGCGCCGCGAACTTGTTGTCGTTCTGCGGGATGATCGTCCCGAAGTACTGGCGCACGAGCTCCTCGTGCTCGCGCAGGCCCGAGTCCATGTCGAGGAAGAGCACGCCCTTCGCCTCGAGGTCGGCCTGGAGCTTGTGGTAGACGACCTCCGACTCGTACTGCGCGCCGACGCCGGCGAGGAACTTCCGCTCGGCCTCGGGGATGCCGAGGCGGTCCCACGTCTGCTTGATGTCGGGCGGCAGGTCCTCCCAGGACTTTGCCTGGTTCTCCGTGGGCTTGATGTAGTAGTAGATGTTGTCGAAGTCGATGCCCGACAGGTCGCCGCCCCAGGACGGCATCGGGCGCGCCTCGAAGTACTCGAGCGACTTGAGACGGAAGTCCCGCATCCACTGAGGCTCGTCCTTGTGCGCCGAGATCGCCTCGACGATCTCGCGCGAGAGGCCTCGCCCGGACTTGAAGAAGTAGTTCTCGGCGTCGTGAAAGCCGAACTTGTAGTCGTTGCCGATCTCCGCGACGACCTGGGTCTCTGGAGTGGCCATCAGGCTGCCTCCTCCTCTACGCCGAAAGCCTTGTAGCCCTCGGCCTCGAGCTGTTCGGCGAGCTCCGGCCCGCCTTCACTCACGATACGCCCGTCGACGAAGACGTGCACGAAGTCGGGCTTGACGTAGTTGAGAATTCGCTGGTAGTGCGTGATGACGAGGGCGCCCATCTCGGGGCCGACGAGGCTGCGCACGCCGTTTGCGACGATTCGGAGCGCGTCGATGTCCAGCCCGGAGTCGGTCTCGTCGAGCACCGCTATCCGCGGCGAGAGCATCGCCATCTGCAGGATCTCGACACGCTTCTTCTCGCCGCCGGAGAAGCCGTCGTTCAGATAGCGGCCGGCCATCTCCTTCGGGACCTGGAGCTGCTCCATCGCCGCGGTCAGCTGCTTGCGGAACTCGGGAATCTTGACCGGGTCGTCCTCGCCGCCGTTCCTCGCCTTCCGCATGGCGTTGACCGCGGAGCGAAGGAAGCTGGCGACCGTCACGCCGGGCACGGCGTGCGGGTACTGGAACGCGAGGAAGAGGCCGCGCTGCGCGCGCTCGTCCGCCCCCATCTCCAGGATCGACTCGCCGTCCAGGAGGATGTCGCCCTCCGTGATCTCGTAGGCCGGATGGCCCATGAGCGCGTAGGCGAGCGTGGACTTGCCGGACCCGTTCGGGCCCATGATCGCGTGCACCTCGTTCGAGTCGACCGCGAGGTCGAGGCCGCGCACGATCTCGGTCCCGTCCTCGGTGGCGACGTGCAGGTTCTTGATCTCGAGTAGAGCCATGGTTCCTTCGTTAGGGAGTATCCGGGAAGCAACCCTTCAAACAACGCCGATCCGGACACGAACAGTGTAGCGGCTGGCTTTCGGCCGACCCCGGACAAGTCGGTGGTATTCTGGGCCCATGCCCTTCGGAATCGGCATCTGGGAGCTCGTGATCCTGATGGTCGTCCTGCTTCTCGTCTTCGGCGCGAAGCGGCTCCCAGAGATGGGACGCTCGATCGGCCACGGGATGCGCGAGTTCAAGGACGCGGTCACGGGCAACGACAACGAGCCCGAGAAGACCGAGCTGACGCCGCCGCCGGCACCCGAGAGCGCCGCTCCCCCGGCCACGCCGCCGACGGAGCCCGAGCGCGTCGAGACCGAGCGCGTCTCCAACTAAGGCGTCATGGCCCGCCTGCCGCGTCGCCTCGAGCACGGCGATCGCGTCACGCTCGTCGAGCATCTCGACGAGCTCCGCTCCCGCCTGATCATCTGTCTCGGCGCGATCGCGCTCGGCTTCGTCGTCGCCTTCGCCTTCCAGGACAACATCCTCCGCTGGCTCGAGGCGCCCCTCCCCGACGACCAGTCGCTCATCACCTTCGGCGTCACCGAGCCCTTCTTCACCTCGATCAAGGTGAGCTTCTACGCGGGCTTCGCGCTCGCGCTCCCCGTCGTCCTCTGGCAGGTTTGGAGCTTCCTCGCGCCCGCCTTCCAGGAGCACTCGCAGAGGATCGTGGCCGTCTTCGTCGCCATCGCGACCGGCCTCTTCGTCGCCGGCCTCGCGTTCGCGTACTGGATCGTCCTCCCGCGGGCTCTCCAGTTCCTCACGACCTACAACGAGGATCTCTTCGAGATCGACATCCGGGCGAACTACTACTTCTCGTTCGTCACGCTCGGGCTGATCGGCTTCGCCCTCGTCTTCCAGCTGCCCATCTTCGTCCTCGCGCTCGTCCGCCTGGGAGTCCTGACCTCGCAGACCTTGCGTCACAACCGCCGCATCGGTTACGTCAGCGTCCTCGTCGTCGCGATCATCCTCCCCACGGTCGACCCGGTCTCGCTCGCCTTCGAGGTCGTCCCGCTCCTTGTGCTCTTCGAGCTGTCGATCTGGGCCGCGGTCATCCTCGAGAAGCGCTGGGCCGCGCAGATCGAGGCACGCCGGGAGGCGTACGCCGCGGGCTCCGACACGTAGGTGCCGGACCGGATCGTCTACGCGGCCGACTGGGTCGTCCCGGTCGAGGGGGCGCCCGTGCGCGACGGCGGCGTCGCGGTCGAGAACGGCCGCATCCTCGCAGTCGGGCCCGCGGCCGACCTCGAGGGCGAGCGGCGGACGTTCTCCGACGCGGTCATCGTTCCGGCCTTCGTCAACGCGCACTCGCACCTCGAGTACGCCGTCTACGCAGGCTTCGGCGACGGCTTCTCCTTCCCGCCCTGGATCGACCTGCACGTGACGCGCAAGCGGCGCCTCTTGGAGGGGGATGCAGTCGAGATCGCCAGGCTGGGCGCGGCCGAGTGCCTGCGCTCCGGAATCGGGACGATCGGCGACGCGAGCTTCACGGGCGCCGCCGCTCCGGCGTGTGCCCAGCTCGGGCTCGCCGGCACCGTCTACCTCGAGGTCTTCGGCGATGACCCCGAAGCTGCACGCGCCCGCTTCGCCGAGCTCGCGGACTCCGTCTCGGAGCATCTCTCCGACCGGCTGCGGGTCGGCGTCTCGCCCCACGCGCCGTACACGACCTCCGCGGACGTCTACGAGACGTGCGCCGGCCTGGGCGTGCCCGTCACCACCCATCTGGCCGAGAGCGAAGCGGAGCAGGAGTGGCTCCTCCATGGCACCGGCTCGATGGAGGCCGCCGCGCCGCTGCTCGTGCCCCCGCCAGGGCAGACCGGCATCCGCCTGCTCGCCGAGCGCGGGCTGCTCGGCTCGGACGTGCTCGCCGCCCACTGCGTCCACGTCGAGGCGGACGAGATCGCGCTCCTCGCCGAGCACGACGTCGCGGTCGCTCACTGCCCGCGCTCCAACGCCGTGCTCGGCTGCGGGGCCGCGCCGCTCGCCGACCTGCTCGCGGCCGGCGGACGGGTGGCGCTTGGGACCGACAGCCCCGCATCCACGCCCTCGTTCGACATGTTCGAGGAGATGCGCACGGCCGTTTACATGGCGCGCGCACGCGAGGAACGGCCCGACGCCCTCTCTGCCATCTCCGCCCTGGAACTCGCTACTCTTGGCTCAGCGCGCGCACTCGGGCTCGAGGACGAGACGGGATCGCTCGCCGCCGGGAAGCGTGCCGACCTGACCGTCGTCTCGCTGGCCGGCTCGCCGTTCCTCCCCTGGGAGGAGCCAACCACCGCCGTGGTCTTCGGCGGCTCGCCCGACCGGGTCCGCCTGACCCTCGTCGCCGGCGAGGTTCGCTACGAGGAAGGAGGATTCGAATGGCACGAGCTTCGACGCAGCGCAAGCGCCGCACGCGCCCGCCTGCTCAGCGAAGTGCCGCCCAAGCCGAAGACCTGATGTTCTTTCCGAAGCTGCGGCGTCGGGCGAAATGGGTCTTTCTCTTCCTCGCCATCGCGTTCGCGTTCAGCTTCGTCTTCTTCGGCGTCGGAGCGGGCGGCTCCGGCATCGGCGACTTCCTCTCCGACTTCCTCAACAACGAGCCTGCCACCGGCGCTCCCTCGCTGGACGACGCGCAGAAGGCGGTCGCCGAGAATCCGAACGACCCCCAGGCGCAGCTCGACCTTGCCCGCGCGGCCCAGGCCGAGGGTGACGTGCAGCTGGCCGTCTCCGCGTTCGAGCAATACCGGACGATGAAGCCAAAGGATGCGGACGCCTTGCGCTCCCTCGCCGCCCTCTACGGGCGGCAGATCGCCGATGCCCAGCAGCGCGCGGCGATCGCGAGCAACGCCGCAGCCGAGGCCTCTCTGCCGAACACGCTCGCCCCGCAGGACAGCCAGCTGCTCCAGGAGATCACCCAGAACCGCCTGACGCAGGCCGTCAGCGCGCGGGCAGAGGCCCGGGCGAGCACGGCGAACTCCGAGGTGCAGCGCCTTTCGATCAGCCAGCTCAGCGTCTTCGAGGAGCTCACGCTCCTCGTCAAGGACGACCCGCTCGTCTGGCTCCAGTTCGCCAGCGCGGCGGAGACCGCCCAGAACTACGAGACGGCGATTACCGCGTACGAGGAGTACCTCGATCTCCAGCCGAACAGCCCGCAGGCCAAGCAGATCCAGGAGCGGATCGACTCGCTGAAGGTCATCTCCGGCGCCGCGACGCCGAACGACCCCCAGGGCGGCTCCGGCAGCGGGTCGGACAACGGCTCCGACGGCGAGTAGAGCGGCTAAGGTACTCACCCGCGAACTCCTGGAGGTAGGGGCTCATGAACTTCGACATCAAGGCGGAGCAGGTTGCGCCCGGGATCTGGGTCATCGCTCTGACCGGTGAGGTCGACCTCTACACGGCTCCCGAGTTCAAGCAGCAGCTCCTGGACGCCATCGGCCAGGGCGCGACGTACGTCGTCGTCGACCTGACCGACACGACGTTCATCGACTCGACGACCCTCGGCGTGCTCGTCGGCGGGGTCAAGCGCCTTCGCCCGGACGGCGGCCAGCTGACGATCGTCTGCACCGACCGCAACATCACGAAGATCTTCGAGATCACCGGGTTGAACCGCGTCTTCCCGATCCACGCCAGCCGGGCCGAGGCTCTCGAGAGCGCCGGCGTCACCGAGGCGCAGCGCTCCTAGCCCGTGACCGTACGGCTCGCCGCGATCCTCGTCCTGGTCGTCGGAGTCGTGGCGGCAGGGTGCGGCGGAGACGAGACCACCGGCCTCGAGGGAGCCAACCGCGGGAAGGGCAAGACGCTCTTCGTCTCGGGCTCCGAGGGCAAGGCGAGCTGCGGCTCCTGCCACACTCTCGCCGACGCGGGGACTGCCGGCACGGTCGGGCCCAACCTCGACCAGGCGTTCGGCTACAGCTGCAAGCAGGGCTTCGCCGAGGACACGATCTACTCGGTCGTCCTCGGCCAGATCGACCTCGCTCAGGGCGCGATGCCGCCCGACCTCGTCACCGGACAGGACGCGGCCGACGTCGCCGCCTACGTCGCGAGCGTCGCCGGGAAGGACATCGAGGGCTGCGACCCCAGCGGCGACCAGGGCACGACGACCGGCGGCACCACCACGGGCACCTCCACCGAGGGCTAGCGAGCCCTAGCCCGCGGCGCTCCTCGGATCCGAGCTCTCGAGCTCGAGGTCGACGACCACGTGCGTGATCGGCACGGGGTAGCGCTCGCGCGCGCGGCCGATCACCTCCTTCTCGAGCCAGTTCGACCGGCCGGGCGGATGCGTCGAGATGACGATCTCGTCGGCGCCGAACGTCCTCAGCGCGTCGTCCATGGCCTGCACCGGGTCGGCATCTCCGACCTCGCCCCTCGCGTCGACCCCCTCCGCGGCGAGCGCGGAGAGCGACGCGGCCAGCCGGCGCTCGGCTTCCGCGCGGGCGCCGTCCTCGTCGGAGGCCCAGTGGCGGAGCGGGGAGTTGAGGGCGGGGCAGACGACGAGGATGTCGGAGTTCTCGCTCGCCCTGCTCACGATCTCACCGCGGAGCGCACGGCCGGCGACGGTCTCGTTGGCGACCACGAGGATGCGGTGCCGTCCGTCGCTGCGGCGTGACTCGACGGCCTCGGCCGGGGGCTTCGGCTCGGCCTTCACGTAGAAGGCGACGCCGCCCGCGAGAACGACGAAGACGGCGAGGGCGACCCAGCCCCCGCCGAGGATGCCGGCGACGGCCACGGCGCCGAAGAGCGCGACGCAAACCAGGACGAATCCGAACGCCTCAGCCTCTGTCCGGAACGGGTTGCGCATGAACCCTCCTGGGCTTGTGCTCTAGATCACGTACACCGTGGTGTACACCACGATCCACATTACGTCCACGAAGTGCCAATAGATCCCCGGCAGCTCCACGCCGAGGTGGTCTTCGGTCTTTGGCCCGTAGTGCCCGCGGGTGGAGCGAATGAGCGCGTACAGCAGCAGGTTGAGCCCGATGAAGACGTGCGCGCCGTGCAGGCCGGTGAGCCCGAAGAAGGTCGACGCGAACGCGTTGTCGGACGGCCCGAAGCCGATCCGCGTGTACTCCCGCGCCTGGATCAGCAGGAACGTGAGGCCGAGCAGGAAAGTCAGCGCGAGCCCCGCGATCAGGCCCGAGCGGTTGTTCCGCTTGATCGACTGGAGCGCCCAGTGCATGGAGAAGCTGGACGTCACCAGGATGATCGTGTTGACGAGGGCGAGGTAGACCGGGAGCTCGTAGCCCTCGGGCGGCCAGCCGTCGTTCCCGACCACGACCCGGTCGAAGAAGTAGATGCTGAAGAACGAGCCGAAGAGCATCGTCTCCGACGCGATGAAGAGGTACATGCCGAGCAGGCGCGCGTCGACGCGCGAGCTTTTGTGGGCGGCTGGCGGCCCGTGGTCGTGCTCGGTGTGCGCCACCGACGCCACTAGGTCGGCGCCTCCGCCTCGGCGGGCTCGCTGACGACGTGCTTCACCGGGAGCTCGGACCCGCTCTCGATCCGTCCGACCACGTTGCGCCGCAGCCACCCCGAGGTGGCTTCGGGGAACGTCGAGACGATGATCTCGTCCACCTGCTCGTCGTGGACGGCGTTGAGCGCTGCCGTGACCGGGTCGGCGTCGCCGATGTGCCCGGTCGCCTCGATGCCGGCCTCCTTCAGCCGGGCCAGCGCGCTGTCGAGCCGCGCCTGCACGCCCTGCTCGTCCGCCGGCGCGACGAGGGTGAAGTCGGTCGGACGGGCCTGCGAGCGCTCGCGAATCGCCTCGAGCAGCGGCCCGCCCACGATCGTCTGGTTCGCGATCACGAGAACGTGGTCGCGCTCCCGCGGCGAGGTGAGGTCGACCTCGACGTGCGTGACCGGGATGTCCTTGGCGATCTTCTTCGCCCGGTCGACCAGGCCCGCGCGCAGCCAGCTGGAGCGCACCGAGCCCGGGTGCGTCGAGATGATCACCTCGTCCACCGGCGCGTACTGGTGCAGGCCGTCCCGCAACGCCTGCAGAGGATCGGGGTCGACGATCGCCCCGCGGGCGGCGATGCCGGCCTCGTGCAGGAGGTCGAGCGTCCGCCGCAGGCGCCGGTCGGCGCTCGAACGGCGGCTGTCCTCGTAGACGACGTAGCCCGCGCGCGGGTCGTTCTGCGGCGAGATCACCGTCACCCTGATCGGCCCGGCCGCAGCGCGCTCCTCGATCGCGTCGAGCAGCGTCCGCCCGGCGACCGTCTCGTTCGCGAGGACGAGCAGGTGCCGCGGGCGCACCGCCGGCTCGGCGGGCGCAGACTGCTCGTACGGGTTCTCGCTCACGAGTGGATCGCCTCCACGGGCTCCGCCTGCTTGCCCGCCTCGGTCGGCTTTCCGTTCAGGACGGCGTGGCGGGCGCCGCGCGTGCCGTACTCGTACGGGCTGCCGACGACCTGCGGGATCTCGTCGAAGTTGAAAATGGGCGGCGGCGAGGACACCTGCCACTCGAGGGTGAGCGCGCGCCACGGGTTCGACGGCGCGATCGGCCCGCGCCGCCAGCTCACGACCATGTTGTAGAGGAAGACGACAGTCGAGGCGCCCAGGCCGAAGGACGCGATCGAGATGACCATGTTCCAGTTGCCGAACTCGGGCGCGTAGTCGGCGACGCGGCGCGGCATCCCCTGCAGCCCGACCCAGTGCATCGGGAAGAAGGTGACGTTGAAGCCGATGAACGTCAGCCAGAAGTGGATCCGCCCCAGGCGTTCGTTGTACATCCGGCCGGTCATCTTCGGGAACCAGTAGTAGATGCCGGCGAAGATCGTGAACAGCGATCCGCCGAAGAGCACGTAGTGGATGTGGGCGACGACGAAGTACGTGTCGCTCGCGTGGATGTCGATCGGCACCGAGCCGAGGTAGATCCCGGAGAGGCCGCCGATCACGAACATCGAGACGAAGCCCGACGCGAACAGCATCGGGGTCTTGAAATGCAGACGCCCCTCCCACAGCGTCGCCAGCCAGCTGAACACCTTGATCCCGGTCGGGACGGCGATGACGAGGGTCGTGATCATCATCGGGATGCGGATCCAGGGCTGCATCCCGGAGACGAACATGTGGTGCGCCCAGACGGAGAAGCCCAGGATCAGGATCGCCATCAGGGACAACGCCATCAGGCGGTAGCCGAAGATCGGCTTCCGCGCGAAGACGGAGATCACCTCCGAGGCGATGCCGAAGCCGGGCAGCATCATGATGTAGACGGCCGGGTGTGAGTAGAACCAGAAGATGTGCTGGTAGGCGATGACGTCGCCGCCCAGCTCCGGGTTGAAGAAGTTCGTGTGCAGGACCCGGTCGAACATGATGAAGAACTGCGAGCCGGCCACGAACGGCGTCGCGAGGACGACCAGCGTCGAGGTTGCGAAGTTGGCCCAGACCAGCAGCGGCATGCGCCAGAAGGACATCCCGGGCGCGCGCATGGTGATGATCGTGACCAGGAAGTTGAGCGCGGTCATGATCGAGGACGCCCCGGCCCACTGGACGCCCATCTGGAACATCAGGTTGCCGTCGGCCTGGTTCACCGCCAGCGGCACGTAGTTCGTCCACCCGGCCGCGAAAGCGCCGCCTTCGGGCACGAGGTAGCTCGAGATCATGATCAGGCCGGCGATGGGCAGCAGCCAGAACGAGAGGGCGTTCAGGCGCGGGAAGGCCATGTCCGGCGCGCCGATCATCAGCGGGATGACGTAGTTCCCGAGGCCCGCGAACGCCGGGATGATGAAGAGGAAGATCATCAGCGACGCGTGCACCGAGAACAGCCCGTTGAACGTGTTTGTGTCCACGTACTGCATCCCGGGCCGCGCCAGCTCCGCGCGCATGAACATCGCCATCATCCCGGCCGCGACGAAGAAGAAGATCGTCGTGACGACGTACTGGATGCCGATCACCTTGTGGTCGGTGTTGATGCGGAAGTAGTCCTTCCACGTGCGCGCCCCGTGCCCGGAGTGGTCCTCGGGCCGGGTCGGGCGCCCGGAGATCCAGTAGAGCCAGTAGTCGAACCCGCCCAGCCCGGCGAGGAACGACAGCGGGACGATCACCGTCCACGCGACGATCAGCGGCTGCAGCTCCCACAGCGGCGAGAAGTCCATCGCGGCGCGAATGCCGATCACGAGCAGCGTCGCGAAGGTCCAGGCCAGGGGCATGAACCAGAGCACTCGGAGCCAGCCCGGCCCGGTCAGGCGGCGGAGCCCGCGCCGCGGCGGCGGCGGCCCGGCAGCGGCGTGCTCGGCTTCGTGCGTCTCGTGGACGTCGACGGCCACTAGCGGGAGCCTCCTCCGGTGGCTTCGAGGAGGTACTCGACGAGCCCGTCGAGCTGCGGATCGGTGAACATCTCCCCGAAGTTTCCGGGCATCACGCCGTCCTGGAAGCCCGACGCGATCTCGGCGCTCGGATCGACGATCGACTCATGGATGAAGTCTGCGTCCTTGCCTTGCAACACGTCGTCGAGGTTCGGGCCGACCTGGCCCTGCGTCCCGGCATCCGCGAGCGTATGACAGCTGCCGCACTGCTGCGTGAAGAGCTCCTTCCCCTGCACGGACCCGCCCTCGCGCGCGAGCCGCTTCTGCTCGTTCACCCAGGCCTCGAAGTCGGCCTGGGAGAGGACGACCGCCTGCGAACGCATCGTCGCGTGGCCGAGGCCGCAAAGCTCGGTGCAGATGACCGGGAAGGTCCCGAGCTGGGTCGGCTTCGACGGTCGTGTGCGTCGTGATGCCCTGGACGGCGTCCTGCTTCATCCGCCACTCGGGCACCCAGAAGGAGTGGATGACGTCCGCGGACGTGATGTCGAACTGGACGGTCTGGTTGATGGGCAGGACGAGCTCGCCCGTCGTGAGCGGCTTGCCGCCCTCGACCTCGATGTCCGGGTAGGTGAACGTCCAGGCGAACTGCTCGCCGTGCACCTCGACGACCCGGTGGTCCGCAGGCACGTCTTCCGACTGGGCGAGGGCGACGCCCGAGTAGATGGCGATGCCCGTGACGAGGATGGTCGGGATCAGCGTCCAGACGATCTCGAGGCCGGTGTGCCCGTGGATCGGGCTGCCGTCGTCCATGTCTCCCGGGGGCGCCCTGAACTTGTAGACGGCGTAGGCCGAGACGCCCGCCACGACGGCGAAGACGACCACGCAGATGATCGTCACGACCCAGTAGACGCTGTCGACGATGTCCGCCTGTTCCGAGGCCGCATCCGGCAGCCACGGAATGAACACCGCCACCATCGCCAGGGCTGCGCCGACGGCCACCCCGACCAGCGTCATTTGGATGATCGAGCGTTTCCGCACCGGGAAAGCGGGGAATCACAGCCCCGCGCGAAACCCTAACGCAACCATCTCCCGGCCAACGGCCCGACCGGTCGCTCCGGGACCGAAGGAGGAGCATCCCCGAATGGGCATCGGTGCCAGCATCTTCCTGATCGTCGTCGGCGCGATTCTCACCTTCGCGGTGACCGCCGACGTAAGCGGGATCGACATCGCGACCGTCGGCTGGATCCTCATGATCGCCGGCGCTGTCGGCCTCCTGCTCTCGCTGATCTTCTGGTCGACCTGGGGCGGGGTCGGCACCTGGCGGCGCGAGACGATCATCCGCCGGGATCCGTACAACCGCCCGCCCCCGTACTAGGAGGCCTCGCCTCTTCCACCTCTCCCAGGGGGCGGCCTCCGGGCCGCCCCTTCCGCCTGGTGCTTCAGGGGCGGTCGTGGAGGACCCGGCCCTCCATGCCGCCCGCGACGACGACCACCTGGCCCGTGACGTGGCCTGAGAGCTCGTCGGAGGCGAGGACGACGATCTGGCGGGCGACGTCCTCGGGCTCGGCGACCTTGCGAAGGGGCATGGTGCGCGTGATGCGATCCACGAGGCCCGGCTCGTCCAGGGTCGAGCGGGTCATCGGCGAGACCGTCCAGCCCGGGCAGACGGCGTTGACCCGTCCGAGCGGCGCGATCCGCACGATCTCGTTCTTGAGGCTGAGCAGAAGCCCGCGAACGATGGCCGACTTGGCCGAGGCGTAGTCCGCGTGCCCGGCCTCGCCGTAGAGCCCCGCGGTCGAGCCGACGAGGACGAGGTTGCCGTGACCGGAGCGCTCCACCTCCTGCAGGAATCCCCGCGCCGTCAGGAAGGTGGCGGTGAGGTTGGCCGCGAGGGTCTCCTGCCAACGGTCGAGCGGAAGCTTCCAGAGCGGCACGTCCTCCTCCGGCCAGATGCCGGCCACGGCGACGCAGGCGTCGAGGCCGCCGAGCGTCGCGCGCGCCTCCGAGTAGAGCCGCTCGGCCTCGGACTCGCGGGTGAGGTCGGCCTGGATGAGGACGGCGTTGACGCCACAGTCGGCGGCGACCGCCTCCGCCCGCTCGAGGCCGTTGTTGTAGTGGACGACCACCCGGCTGCCCTCGGCGGCGAACGCCCGGGCACAGGCCGCGCCGATGCCGCCCGAGGCGCCGGTGACGAGGACGCGCTTGCCGGAAAGCCCAGTGTCCATGGCGGACACCATGCTTTCACGTGGCCGAGGGAATCTCGACCCGGCAGAGGCTCAGATCGGCGCTCGGACGCGGTGCCGCGCGGCGGCTCGGCCCACGGGAATCGGGCGGACTACCGCGGGCAGAGCCGTCGCGCGGTCCGCGCGAGGCCTACGAGCGGCGCCACTCGGGCAGGCGACTCCGCTCGTCCACGCGGGAGTCCGCGCCGAGCAGGAGAGCCAGCGGCCCGACCAGCACAAAGAGGATGATGAAAGCGATTTCCATACCCTCAGCATCGGCTCTCTTTTCGATTAGCACAAATCGAGTTATCATTCATTTCCATCATGCGATCTGATGGATGGCTCGGCGTCGAACTGCGGCATCTCGCGGCCCTTCAGGCGGTGGCCGAGGAGGGCTCGTTCGGGCGTGCCGCCGAGCAGCTCGGCTACACCCAATCGGCCGTGAGCCAGCAGATCCAGGCGCTCGAGCGCATCGTCGGGCAGCAGCTCGTCGAGCGGCCCGGCGGGCCGCGCCGGGTCTCCCTCACCGAGGCAGGCGAGCTCCTCCTCCGCCACGCAGCAGGCATCGTCGCCCGCCTGCAGGCGGCCCAGGCAGACATGGCCGCGTTCTCCGAGGGCTCGGCGGGGACGCTGCACGTCGGCACCTACCAGAGCGTGGGCGCGCGCGTGCTCCCACGCCTGCTGCGCGAGTTCACGGACGCCTGGCCGGACGTGGCCGTCCAGCTGACCGAGTCGGCCGACGACGGGGGCCTGCTCCAGCTCGTCGAGCGCGGCGAGCTCGACTTCACCTTCGTGATGCTCCCGGTCGGCGAGGGGCCGTTCGAGACCGTCGAGCTGATGCGCGACCCGTACGTCGTCGTCCTCCCTGTCGACTCGCCGCTGGCCCGCCGGCCCAAGCCGCCTTCCCTCCGCGAGGTTGCGGCAATGCCGCTGATCGGCAACCGCCAGTGCCGCAGCGTCCACCAGATCGAGAACCGCTTCCGCGACGCCGGCCTCGAGCCGCACATCGTCTTCCGCTCCGACGACAACGGGACCATCCAGGAGCTCGTCGCCGCCGGCGTCGGCGTCGCCCTCGTCCCGCTCCTGACCGTCGACCCTGGTCACGACGGGACGGCGGTCCTCGGCCTTGCAGGCGTGCCGCCGCGCCGGATCGGGATCGCCTGGCACCGTGACCGCTACCGCTCTCCGGCGGCCCGTGCCTTCGTCGAGCTCGCCCAGGACGTGGGCGCCCGGGTCGAGGCCGACCAGTCGGGCTCGGCGGCGGCGGCCTAGCCGAGCGAGCGGGCGATCTCGACCGCCCGCTCGAGGCTGACCTGACCCTCGATCCGCACGAGCATGTCGCCCCGGTCGACGAGCAGGGTGTTCCCTGCGAGCCGTCCGCGGTCCTCGTAGACGAGGCCCTCCGCGCCCTTGAAGAGGACGGTGTGCGGCCCGCCCTCGAGCCAGAGCGCCGGGTCGGAACCCACCTCGATCTCCTCGACATGGGTGCCGCCGTCGACGAGCTTGTTGATGAAGCCCGGGTCCGGCTCGCCCACGAACTCGGAGACGAGGATCCCCACGCCGCTGTACGGCGAGCGGGGCACGCCCTCGCCGGGCTCGTAGACGAGCGTCAGCCGGCGGCCGTAGGGCTCCGGGGAGACGTAGGCGGCGGCGGGTGCGCCGAGCGCGGCCGGAACGAGCGCCTCGGGAGGAGCCACGACGGGGCGACCGTCCTCGATCGGCACCGCGCGGCCGAGGTCGAGGGTCCGCGCGCTCGGCGCCGGGACGGTGGGGAGGCTCTCGACCCGCTGCACGGTCGCGCCGCGCAGGCCGAAGAGCTCGAGGATGGCCGTGCGGGCCTGCGGCACCGCCATCGCTGCCCCGAGCGCGACGACGAGCGCCGCCGCAGCGAAGACGAGGACACGCCGGTTCACCCGGCGGCGGGGCGCGTCCCCGGCCGAGATGCGTCGGAGCACGGTCGTGGAGACGTCTGGGGCGTCCGGGAAGGCGAGCTCGTCGCCGAGCGAGATGAGGGCGCGCTCGAGCTCGGTCATGGCTCCACCCCCAGCCGCTCACGCAACCGGTCGAGGGCGCGCGACGTCCGCGACTTCACGGTTCCCCGACGCCAGCCGAGCACCTCGGCCGTCTCCTCCTCGGAGAGGCCGAGGAAGTAGCGGCACCCGAGCGCGAGCTGGTCGTCCTCGCGGAGCTCGTTCACGGCGGCAAGGAGCTCCTCGCGCTGCTCCTTGTCCAGGAGGGCCGCCTCGGGGGACGGGACCGCGCCCCCCGAGAGCGGATCCTCGGCCACGCGCAGCGCGAGCCGTTCGCGCCGGCCGGCCGATCTTCGACGGTTTCGCGCCTCGTTCGCCACGATCGAGAGGAGCCAGGGGCGAAACGGCGCGCCGGCGCGGAACCGACCCAGCGCCCGGTAGGCCTTCACCAAGGCCTCCTGGACGGCGTCCTCGGCGTCGGCGGCCGACCCCGTCAACAGGTACGCGGTGCGAAACGCGATCGTCTGATGCTCCTCCACGAGGTTGCCGTAGGCCCGGGTGTCACCCTGCTTGGCCCGAGCTAGGAGTTCGTCGTCTGCCAGTGGCCGGTCCCCCACTGCACCCGTTCTACACCGAGCGGGCGACGGGGGTTCCGGCGGGGTCAGCCGCGCGCGGCGAGACGACGGACGGTGCCGTCCCTCGAGAGGAGGTAGAGCTCCCCGTCCGCGTCCTCCGCGAACGAGGTCAGCCCGGGCACCTGGAAGGGATGGCCGCGGCGCGTGTACTCACGGTTCCAGCGCGCGGCGCTCCAGATCCGACCCGAGCAGTAGTCGCCGAAGAAGTAGCGGCCCCACGCCTGCCTGCGCAGCTTCTCGCCACGGTAGACGTAGCCGCCCGTGACCGAGCAGCCTAAGTCGTGCGAGTACTCGACGACCGGGTCGACGAGGTTGGCGCCGGGTGCGGGCACCTTGTCCTCGAACGGCTCCGAGCCCTCGAAGACGTCCCAGCCGAAGTTGTGGACGACGTCGATCTCCGGCAGGCCGACGAAGTCGATCTCCTCGACCGAGTTCTGGCCGACGTCCCCGATCCAGAGGTCGCCGGTCACGCGGTCGAACGAGAAGCGCCAGGGATTGCGAAGGCCGTAGGCGATCATCTCCCACTCCGTACTCGACTGGTCCACGTCCAGGCGCAGGAGCTTGCCGAGCCTGCTGGAGAGATCCTGCGCGCGGTTCTCCGGGTCGCCGCCCCCGCCGCCGTCGCCCATGCCCACGTAGAGCAGCCCGTCGGGGCCGAACTGGAGCTGGCCGCCGTTGTGGTTCGCGTACGGCTGCGGGACGTAGAGGATCTCGCGCACCCGAGTCGGCTCCACGCCCGGCGATTCGACCCGGTACTCCTCCACGCGGGTGTCCCCCTCGACGTCGGTGTAGTTCACGTAGAAGAGGCCGTTCGACGCATAGTCAGGGTGGAAAGCCATCGAGAGAAGCCCACGCTCGCCGCCGCTGGAGATCCTCGAGCTGATGTCGAGGAATGGCGGGTCGAGGACCTTTCCGGTCGTCGTGCTCACCCGTCGGATCCGCCCCGTCTGCTCGACGACGTAGAGGGTGTTCCTCTCGCCGGGAGCCGCGGCGGCGAACACGGGTGTGTCGAGCCCCGTGGCGACGGTCTCGAGCGCGAGACGCCCGCCCGCCCCAGGCTTGGCGGCGTTCGGCGCCGGCTCCGTCTCGGCCGGAAGGCTCTCGGAGGGCGCCTCGCTCGTGCCATCGCCCACGGAGGTCGCGGGCGCGCCCGACGGCTCACCGGAGCTTCCGGTGCAGCCGGCGGCCAGGAGGAGCAGCACGACTCCGATTGCGAGCCTTCCCTGGCGCATCCTTGTCAGGGTACGGACGTTCCCGGGAAGGGGAAGGGCGAACCGACGAGCTAGGAGGCGCCGGCGCGCGCCGGGAAGAGCGGCTCTCGAGCGAGAACGACGCCGCGAAGCGCTTCGAGCATCTCAGGAATGCCGTGGCCGTCGCCCTCACCGGTGATGTAGGCGGCGTGGACGCGGCGCTTCGGCCCGAAGGCGATCGGCCGCACGGCCACGCCCGGATTCAGGCGCGAGAGGCCGAGGTCGGGCGCGAAGGCGACACCGGCGCCGGAGGCGACGAGGTTCTGCATGGCCGTGTAGTCGTCGAACTCGAAGCGAATGCGCGGCTCGAAGCCGGCCGCGCGGCAGGCCCGCTCGGTGAACGGGTTGCACGAGGAGCGCGTCGTGCTCCGGATCCAGGTCTCGTCGGCGAGGTCGAGCAGCCGCACGGCGCGCTGACGGGCGACGGGGTGCGCGGCCGGGAGCACGATCCGCATCGGCTCCTCGAGCAGGAGCTCCAGATGGACGCGCGGGTCGGACGGAAGCGGCACGTGGTCGTACTCGAAGACGATCGCGAGATCGAGCTCGCGCACACGCAGGCGGGCGAGCGAGACGAGCGGGTCGGACTCGGTGACCATCACCTCGATCTCGGGCCGCGCGGCCGCAAAGAGGCCGAGGGCCTCGGGGACGATGCTGACCGCCGCGGTCGTGTTGCAGCCGACCCGGAGCATCGGCGGGGAGCCGTCGAGCTCCCGGAGCTCCGCCTCGGCCTGGGCGAGCTGCTCGAGGATCGTCTCCGCATGCTCGACGAGGCGCCAGCCCGCCGGTGTGAGGCGCACGCTCTTCGGGCCCCGCTCGAGCAGCGGCACGCCGGCCTCCACCTCGAGCTTCGCCAGCTGCTGGGAGACCGCGGACGGCGTGAAACGCAGCGAGTCGGCGGCCGCCGCGATCGAGCCGCGCAGTGCCACCTCCCGCAGGACCCGCAGTCGTCTGACGTCGAGCATAAGCAAAGCTTAACCAAACGCGTAGCAACATGAGTGGTCGCGGGTGCGCGCGCGTGGCAGCGTAGGAGTCGTGCGGAACCTCCGCAGGCTCGGCTATCCCCTTCGCCTCGCCGGGATCCGGCTGACGCACCGCGGACCGGCCGTCCTGCTCGCCGCCGCCGGAGTCGCTGCCGGAGCGGCGATGCTCGCGACGGTGCTCGCCGGCACGGTCGTCGCCCGCGACGAGAGCGTCGGCCGCGCAGTCGAGGAGATCCCCGCGGCGCAGCGGGCCGTGCGCGCGGCCTGGTTCGGCATCCCGGCCCTCGACGAGGACCACGCTGCGCTCGACCGTCAGGCCCGCGAGACCCTCGCCCGCGTCGTCCCGGACGATCCGGTGTCCTTCGTCCTCTTCCGGGAGAGCACGATCGCGGGCACCTACGTCGGCCTCGGCGCGGTGGATGGCCTTTCCGACTGGGTGACGCTTCGCTCCGGCCGGATGCCGCGCACCTGCGAGCCCGAGCGCTGCGAGGTGGTTCGCATACGCGGCGAGGGCGGGATCCCGAACGCGCCGGGCCTCCGGCTGGTCGAGGTTGGTACGGCAGCCGTCAAGTCGCCTGTCCTCTTCGGCGACTTCATCGCCCCCGCCGAGAACGAGCAGAACCGGGCGGCTCTGAGCCCGAACCTGCGCGAGGCGGCGCGCTACCACCGCCCCGAGCAGCCGGCGCTGATCCTCGCGGAAGGGGTCGACGGCCTCCTGGGCTCTCCCGAGCTGGAAACCGTCTACCGCAGCTACTCGTGGGTCGCCCCGCTCGAGCAGGGCACCGTGCGCGCCTGGGAGATCGACGAACTCGCGACCGACGCGGCCCGAGCGAGGTCGTCGCTGCAAACCGCCTCGGGAGCCTTCGACCTGAGCGCGCCCGTCGAGGAGCTGCGCGCCGCCGCCGATGCCAGCGAGGTCGCAGGCCGGCGGCTCCTGCTCGTCGGCGGCGAGTCGGCGGCGCTGCTCTTCGCGTTCGCCGTCCTGGTGGCGGTCAGCATGCGCCGCGACTCCGAGGACGCGCGGCGCCGGCTCACCTGGTTCGGCGCCCGCCGCTGGCAGCTCTCGGTCTTCACCGGGCTGGAGGCTGTAGTCGTGGCCGCGGGAGGCACGGCGGTCGGCTGGGCGCTCGGGAGCGCCGCCGGGGCGGTGGTCGCCTCGCGAGCGGGCGCCCCGATCGATGAGGTGCTCGCCCACTCGACTCTCTCGGAGAGCGGGCTGATCGCGGCGATCGCGGTGGCGGCCGCGCTTGCGCTCGTCCTTCTCGCCGCCCTCCGGGCGAAGCCGCTCGCGCTGGCAGGACGCTCGTTCTCGGCCCTCGACGCCGCAGCCCTCGGAGCCCTCGCCGTCATCGTGCTCACGCTCGTGCGCGGCGACCTCGACCAGGAGGCGCTCGCGGCGGAGTCGGGCACATCGGTCGCTCTCGTTCTCCTGCCGGGGCTCGTCACCTTCGTCGCCGCCGTCGCGTGCGCACGGCTTCATGCGACCCGCGCTCATGCTCCTGGAGCGGGCTTCACGTGGGCGCTCGGTCTCCCTGCGCCTGGCAGCCCTCTCGCTGGCACGGCATCCCGGCCACGCGACCGTCGCCGCCGCCTTCCTGCTCGTCAGCGTCGGCCTCGCCGTCTTCGCGTTGAGCTACCGCACGACCCTCGAGCACGGACAGGAGGAACAGGCGGCGTTCGCCGTGCCGCTCGACTTCACGCTGACGGAGGACCTGAGCAGGCTGATCACCGTCCGCGAGGCCGCGCCCGCGGAGCGACTCGCGGAGCTCGGCGGCTCGGTGCAGGTCGAGCCCGTGCTGCGTGTCTCCGGCGACGTCAGCACCGGCAGCCGCACCGGCATCACCGTGCTCGGCCTCGACCCCGAGACGATTCCCGCGCTCACCGGCTGGCGCGACGACTTCTCGGCGCTGTCGCAAGAGGCGCTCGCGGCCCGCATCCGACCGACCGGGGAGGCAGCGCCCCGCGGCCCCGTGCTCCCCGAGGACGCGACCACACTGGAGCTTCCCGCCCAGGGGCCCCCGGTCACGATCACGGCGAGCGTCGAGACGCCCGACGGCGGCTACTCGCAGCTCCAGCTCGGCGAGCCTGCCCCCGAAGGGACCGTGCTGCGCGTCGCCGTCCCGGACGAGGCGCGGGGCGGGCGGATCATCGCGCTCACGGTCTCGCCTCCCGTCAAGGTGACCGAGCGGGGCGGCGAAGGGCGCCCGCTCGAGCTGAGCCTGGGGCTGGGCAACCTGACCGCGCGCACGCCGCAGGGCGACATCGCCCTCGGCGGCTACGAGGACTGGTTGGCCGTGAACGGCATCGAGGCCGAGGCGACGCCCGAGGGCGCGACGATCACGGGCACCCTGACGGAGTCGGCCGCCGCCCGCTTCCGCCCCGAGCAGCCGAGCGACGAGCAGCCTCTCTCCGTGATCGCCTCCCCGAACGTCGCCGCTGCGGCCGGGCCAACCGGCGACCTGGCGCTCCGGGTGGGCGGCGAGCAGGTCGTGGCGCGGGTCGCGGCGGTCGCCGAGCGCTTCCCCGGCGCACGCGAGGACTTCGTCGTCGCCGACAGGCGCCTGCTGGGGACGGCGCTCAACGCCGCGCGCCCCGGCATCGCCATTCCGAACGAGGTCTGGCTGGGAGCCGACACGGAGCAGCAGAGGGCCGAACTTGCCGCCGAGCTCGGCCGGGCACCGTACAACGTCCTCACGGTCGACTCGCGCGCCGAGCTCGAGCAGTCGCTGCGCAACGACCCGCTCGCCCGAGGCACGCTCTTGACGCTCCTCGCCGCGGCCCTCGTCGCCCTCGGCCTGGCGCTCGTCGGCGTCCTCCTCGGCGTCGTTTCGGACGTGCGCGACGAGCGCGGAGAGCTCCAGGACCTGGAGGCGCAGGGCGCCAGGCCCGCGCTCTTGCGCAGAGTCGTCCGCCTGCGCAGCCTCGTCGTCGTCGTCGTGGGCGTCGTCGGCGGGCTGGCGACCGCCGCGCTGCTCGGGCTCCTCGTCGTCGACCTCGTCGCCGTCACCGCAGACGCCCGCGCGACCGAGCTGCCGCTCCGGACCGCCGTCGCCTGGCCGGTGCTAGGTGCCGCCCTGCTCGCGGGCGTGCTCGCGGCGGCCACCCTCGTCACCGCAGCCTCGAGGCGCATATGAGCCAGCCAGCCGTCGAGATCCGCGACGTCTTCCGCGTGTACCCGGCCCCCGAAGGCGGCGTGGTCGCCCTCCAGGGCCTGACGCTGGAGGTACAGGAGGGCGAGGTCTGCGTCGTCCTCGGCCCGAGCGGATCGGGAAAGTCGAGCCTGCTCCGTATGCTCGCGGCCCTCGACACACCGACCGCGGGCAGCGTGCGCGTGCTCGGCCGAGATCTCTCCCGCCTCGGCCGCCGCGGGCGGGCCGCCTACCGGGCCGAGGTGCTCGGCTACGCCGATCAGCACTACTGGCGGGCGCTCGCGCCCGAGCTCGGGGTCAGGGAGCTCGTCGGGATGCAGCTCGCCCTCGCCGGCATCCCCAGGCACGACCGCTTCGGCCGGGCCGGCGAGCTGCTCCAGCGCGTCGGCCTGCTCGACCGTGCGGACGCCCACCCGACCGAGCTCTCCGGCGGCGAGCAGCAGCGGGTCGCCGTGTGCGCCGCGCTCGCGCATCGCCCCCGGCTCCTGCTCGCGGACGAGCCCACGGGAGAGCTGGACGCGGCGAACGCACGCCTCGTCTACGAGGCGATCGCCGAGCTGGCCAAGGCCTCGGGCACGACGACCGTGCTCGTCAGCCACGACCCCGAGTCCGCCTCGGTCGCCGACCGAATCGTCCGCGTGCGCGACGGACGAGTCAGCGAGGAGGCGGCGCTCGCCGACGGTGGCGACGAGGCGATCGTGGTCGGCCGCGGCGGATGGCTGCGACTGTCGGAGGAGCTGCTCCGGCGCACCGGCATCCGCTCCCATGCAGCAGCTCGCCTGCACGAGGACGGAATCCTCCTTCAGGCGGCCGCAGGGACGACCGCACCCGTGCATGCTCCGGAGGAGGCCGCTCTCCCGGAGGCGAACGGGCCCGGAGAGACCGTCGCAGAGGTGCGCGGGCTCTCCCGCACGTACGGGAAGGGCGCCGCGGCCGCCACAGCGCTGGTCGAGCTGGACGCCGACTTCCGCGGCGGCCGCCTGACTGCGGTGACAGGCCCCTCGGGCTCCGGGAAGACCACGCTGCTGCACCTCTTGGCCGGGATGGACCTCCCGACCCAGGGCGAGGTGCACGTGCTCGGCGAGCCCGTCTCGTCGCTCGGCCGCGATGCCCGTGCACGCTTCCGGGCCGAGAGCGTCGCGCTCATCAGCCAGGAAGGCGGGCTCGTCCCCTTCCTGACGGCCTCCGAGAACGTCGAGCTCGGCCTCTCGCTCCGCGGCGTCGAGCCCGAGGAGGCGCGGGCCCGTGCAGCCGAGTCCCTCGCGGCCGTCGGCCTGGCGGGCGCAACGGGCCGACGGGTCTCCGACCTCTCCAGCGGCCAGCGCGAGCGGGTCGCCGTAGCCCGAGCCGTCGCGGCCCGGCCGAGCCTCCTGCTCGCCGACGAGCCGACCGCCCGCCTCGACCAGGCGAACGCGTTGGCCGTGTCCCGCCTCCTCGTCTCCCTCGCGAGGGAGACGGGCGCCGCGGTGGTCTGTGCGACCCACGACCCGCTCCTCATCGAGCACGCCGACGAGCTGCTCGACCTCGAGGCGCGCCGCCGGGCGGTGTCCCCGACCTTCTTGGACGGCTAGCCGGCGGCTGCGGCGCGGGTCTCGACCGCGAGCAGCGTGCGAGCGCCCCCGGCCGCCTTGGCGCGGTACGCGGCGAGGTCGGCCGAGCGATAGACCATCTCGGCGGACGAGTTCGCCGGGGTGACCCTGGCGATCCCGCCCGAGAAGCTGAACTGGCCGTGGCCGATCTCGGCGAGCGTCTCCTGCGCGCGCTCGGCGACCTTGATCGCGTCCTCGGCGCTCGAGCCGGGCAAGATGACCGCGAACTCGTCACCGCCGAGCCGGCAGGCAGCGTCGGTCGCGCGGATCGTCGCGCGCAGGGCGTCCGCAAGCGTCCTCAGCGCCTGGTCGCCCGCGACGTGGCCGCTGACGTCGTTGATGCGCTTGAGCCCGTCGAGGTCCGCGATCAGGAGCGTGAGGTCCTCCTGCGTGCGCAGGCTGCGGGCCACCGCGGCCTCGAACTGCTCCTCGAAGAGCCGCCGGTTGTAGAGGCCGGTGAGCTTGTCGCGCGCGGCAGTCTCCTGCAGCTCGGCGAAGAGGCGTGCGTTGCGAATGGCGATGGCGACGATGTCGCAGAGTGCGCGGCAGAACTCGACGTCCGCGTCGTCCCAGACGCGGTCGCGCACGTCCACGATCTCCATCAGCCCGATCGTCTCGCCGCGCGCGACGAGCGGGAGCATCAGCAACGACTTCTGGCCCTGCTGCACGAGCAGCGCGCGCTCGGCCGCGTCGTCGGCGGGGTTGTCGACGCGGATCTGCGTGGGCTCCTGCGTATCGAGCACGTGGCGGGTCGCCGGATACTCGCTCAGGTGGTACACCTGGCCGCCCTTCTCGGTGATCTCGTCGGCCCCGCCGCGGTACTCGACGAGCATGACGAGATCGCCGTGCGCCGGGTCGTACGTCGACAGCTCGGCGGACGTCGCGCCCGTCAGCTCGGCGGCCCGGGTGGCGAACTCCCGCAGGACCTCACGCAGCTCGAGGCTGGACGAAAGGGAGCGCGACAGGTCCAGGAGCGCCTGGAGGCGGTTGGCTTGGGCCATGCGCAGATGATCGGCTCCAAGTGCCACCCGCTTGAGACGCGCTAGAGGGTCTCGCGTGCCGTCTCGTCCGGCTTCAGCAGCAGCGCGAGGAGCAGGTTGACGATCGAGACGATGATCGCCGCGAGCAGGGTCGACCAGAAGCTGCCGGTCTCGAAGCTCGGGACGATCCAGTCGGTGAGGTAGAGCATGAACGTGTTGATGAGGATCAGCGCCAGACCGAGCGTCAGGACAACCGCGGGCAAGGCGAGCAGGATGACGATCGGTCGCACGAGCCAGTTCACGACCGTGAACACGAGCGCGGCAATGAACAGCACCCAGAAGTCGTTCCCGTAGTCGACGCCCGACACGATCCAGGCGGCGATGAAGAGCGCGACGATGTTCGAGAGCCACGCGAAGAGCAGCCGCATCCACACGCCGGCCATCGTTTCAAATCGCTCTGACGCTTGTGGCCCGGCCTGCCGGCCGTGCGAGCGTGGGCCTGCGGCAGCGTTGCAGTCGTGGACAAGGGGTGGGACGATCGACACGCTCCATGACCACACCGGTTGTCCCGTGCGAGGTCGAGTACGACTACTTCAGCACCATCGCCGAAGTGATTCCGGTTCTCTTCGTCGTCCTCGCGATCGACATTCAGCACCGGGTCACCGGGGGCGTGAGGGGATCGCTGAGGCCTTACTGGCTGGGCTGGTTCACGATCGCGGGCTTTCTCCTCGTTCTAGGAGAAGTGGGTGCGCTGCATGTGCTCGCATCCGACGCGACGGGTCAGGGCTGGACGTACTTCGTCGGCGCCTGTTTGGCGATCGGCGGTCTTATGACGCTGTTGTCACTGTTCCACTCCCGGCTCGAGATACTGAGCGGGAAACAGCACGCGCTCATCTTGTTCACTGTGATCCTGCTGCTTTCCGTGGCCATCTTCGCCATGTACGCGGTTGATACCTGGGTGGCTCACGATCTCCCGGGACACCGCTGCTAGCAGCGACAGCGGAGGGCCGGGGTGCCGATTTCATGCCTTTTCAAGCGAGAACGGGTAGCGCGTCCGGTCCTCGTCGAGCTTCTGGACAAGCTCGAGCAGCAGGTGTTGCAGCCTGGTCAAACGCGCCCGGCCATCCTCGTTCATCTGCCTTAAGTCTCGCTCGAGCGGGTCGAGCCACTCCTTCATCGTGGCGCGCTGTCCCACGAAGGTCGCGAAGCCCATGCACGTCGGCTTGCCGTCCGAGGTCACGATCATGCATTCCCCGAGTCCCCGCTGCTCGACCCGCCAGATCATGAACTGAGGGCCGTACTCGTCCGTGAGGAACGCCTCGCCGACGTCACGGAGAAGCTGCGCCACCTCGCGCGTCTCCTCGTCTTTCAGGAAGCGGAGGAATTGGATCTCTCGACGGATGATCTCCCGCCAGCCGAAGAACTGGGCGAAGACGTACAGGGTGCTCTCAAGTGCCGCCTCCTGTTTCCCTGCCTTGTTTCCGAGGACGTAGTCCTCGGTGAATCGATTGCAGAGAATGTTGTGGAGTCTTGCCTGAAGCTCGTAGGCCGCGGCAAGCAGCGGATCACGATGCCTTTCGAGCACTGTTCTTGCTTCACGGCGAGCCTGCAAAGCGGGCGCGCCGAACAGCGTCGCGGCTGTACTGAAAATTGATCCCGCGAGAGCGATGAGAGCGACGATGAGCGCGGGATCCATGGCCCTATCGTCCCATGTCGCCCGGCCGCGTCAAGGCGGGCATCTCGACTATGGGCCGTGAAGGATTCGAACCGTCGACCTTCGGGATCGAACGGGTTCGATGAGGCGCCTGGACAGGCCGAGACTGACCGAGGCGAACCGTGGCGCGAACCCGGATTCGGCGCTTTCCCGTGAGTGGTCCGACGTCGCTGGCGAAGCGCCCGGTCGAATGCGGGCAGCTCTAGGAGAAAGCCACGAAAGTCCCGTAGAATTCGGCGGACATGACCGCCGAGGAGGACATCGCCAGCGTCGCGAGCCAGCTGGCCTCGCTCACTCACACCGTGGAAAAGATGGCGGGCGAGCTCAAAGAGGTTCGTGAGCGCGCTGAAAGCGACCGCGAGCGCACGGACACCCAGCAAGAGCGCATAGACCTCGCGGCGCACGAGCTAGCTGATGTCAGCGAGCGTTTGCAAGCGGCGGCAAACGCGCTCCGAGAGTCGATCTAGGCGCCCCTTCTACGCCGGCTCGACCGGCGAGGCGCGCCCGTCGGAAGCCGTCCTGGGACGTCGCAGATCCGCCAACCGCTTCGACCTACGTCGGGTAGCGCCGCCGGCTCTGAAGCAGGGCGTGGTTGAGCATCGTTTCGTCGTCGTTCTCGTGAGCGACTACTACGACCTTGTTCCAGACGCCTCGGTAGATGATCCGCTCGCTGTACATCTGAGTTCGGAAGCCCTCCCGGTAGACGGCGGGAAGGGCGTCGCCGGCGCCGTACATGCGCCGCCCTCCGTCGCTCCCACGAACCACTGCGACGAGCTCATGCGTTTCCTCGTAGTCGTCGGTTGCGACGAACTCGGCCAGCGGCTGCTGCGGGGATCCACTGCTCAGGAAGGCGACGACATACTTCCGGTCGCGCCCCCACCGATTCTTGCGAATCGTCTCGCCAAGCCCGATGTGTACGGCGCCCTCGGACCGCGTCGTGCCCATGAACACGCGGTAGCGCGAATAGCGATCCCGCTCTTCCGGCCACTGATACGACTCGTCCTTCCGCTCCCGCACGAGGCGCCAGTCCTCCGCGAGATCCGCACTCGGCCCGGGCGCAGGAGCGGCCTCGTCGTCAACAGCGGCGTCGGCGTCAACAGGCTTGATGATCGGATTGCGGAAACCCGCCCGCGCGAGCTGGGTCAGGAGCGGACCGAGCTCTCGGTCCGGGACACGTTGCAGAGTGACCGAAAACGGACTCACAAGCGTCCTCCGAGATAGATTACGTATCACAACGTACCAACACTGTTCTACGTTATCAAGAAGTTTGCTACACTCCTTGGTGCACGGCCCTTACACGGAAGCCGTCGAGGCTCCCACTCTCCTCCTCTTCGACTGTCACATTCTGGGCCTGAAGGCAGTCAAGGAGAGCTCACCTGAGTTCTCCGCCTCTGAGTACGAGAGCTAGGAGCATCAAATGCATGTCACCATGAGACGCTACGAAGGTGTCGACCAGAATCGCACCGACGAGCTCACCAAGAAGGTCGGCGAGACCCTCCTTCCCCGCCTGAGCAAGCTGCCCGGCTTCAACAGCTACTACCTCATCGAGGCCGGCAACGGCGTCATGAGCTCCATCGGCTTCTTCGACACTTCGGCCCAGGCCGACGAGTCGACGCGTGTCGCAGCCACTTGGGTGCGCGACGAGAAGCTCGACGAGATCCTCAAGAATCCGTCGAAGGTGACGGACGGCGAGGTCATCGCCCACGAGTGGAACGGAGCCGTAAGGGCGTAACTGCCCCGGCTCGATGCAGGGAAGGCCCGCGTCTTGCGGGCCTTCCTCTTGCACGAAAGGCATCTGATGAAGACGATCACGACGACCGCACCCGTTCGGAACGCGGACCCAGCTCTTGACGCGGCGCTCAATCCGGTCGCGCTCGCGTCCGGGGAGATCGTCTCTTGGGCCGTCGCGTTCCCGAGGCCCGGATCAACGACGAGCCGGGTCCTCGCCCGACCCTCGTAGGGACGCTTTCACCACCGTTCCGTGGCCGGCCCCGGGATCGCGCTAGATTGGTTCTTGCGATATGGCAGGGGACGAGATCCGGCACCTGCGGGTTCTGATTGCGAACGAGAGGCGCGAGCGGCTCGAGCTGCTCGCCCAGGTCGTGGCCGGGCTCGGGCATGAGGTGATCGCGCGAGAGATCGACGTCAAAGAGGTCGGCGCAGTCACCGCGCGGGAGCGGCCCGACGTCGCTCTCGTGGGACTCGGCCTGCACTCGGAGCACGCGCTCGAGCTGATCTCCGAGATCGTCCGCGAGGCTTCCTGCCCCGTCATCGCGCTGCTCTCGGCCAAGGACCCCTCCTACGTGCATGAGGCCGCCAAGCGCGGCGTCTTCGCCTACATCGTCGACAGCCGACCGGACGAGCTCCAGAGCGCGATCGACATTACGCTGCAACGCTTCGGCGAGTACCACAGTCTCCAGGGCGCGTTCGGGCGCCGGGCCACGATCGAGCAGGCGAAGGGGATCCTGATGGAGCGGCACGCAATCGATGCGGGCCGAGCGTTCGACATGCTGCGCGACCACTCTCAACACAACGGCCACAAGCTGGTCGACGTCGCCCAGGCCGTCGTCGACAGCCACCTCCTGTTGCAGGCATCGCTCAGGCAGCCAGAAGCGCCTCCCGAACCTTCGGCCTAGCTCAACAGCGTGGGACGCTTGAGTGCGGTACGCTTGTCTTGCACGCGCCTCAGCCATCGGCGCAGCGAGTCACCCTGCGGGCCATAAGAATCGGCGCCGCAAGAGGTCCGCCCTCAGCGAAGCGGGTTGGAGCAGTACCTGGCCGACCAAGACGTCTCGGTCGGCGACAAAGCTTTGAGCCGCGAGGCCTGCTGGTGGAGATTCGCGTTGGTGTTGCAGACGTCACGGGCGCACGCTGGGTGCTGCGTCGCATCGCGCATCGTTGGAGGTTTCTCGGTGGACTTTCGTTCTCTCTTTTCTCGCTGGGCGCATGCGTCCTTGTCGCTCGACACCTGAGCGACGCGAGCTGGCCCTTGCAGGGCGGACACGTCCCCCTGATCTTCCTCGCGGGAGGCTTGTACCTCGCCAGCTTCGGGTTCCGCGCATTCGGTTGGCACGAGCTCTTCCCCAGCCACGAGCGTCCCGACCGCGCACGGTGTCTCGCAGCCTGCGGAGCGGCGGCTGCCAGCGGCGTGGTCCTGCCCTTCCGGCTGGACTACGTCGTGAAGATCTCTGCGCTGCGGCGGCTCGGTGGGGTGACGCTGGGGCTCGACACGATCGCTGTGTCGATCGTCACCCTCGGCATGATCGACGCGGTGGCGATGCTCCCACTGGCCCTCTCCGCCCTCGCGACGTCCGGCGCGTTGCTCCGCGCACCGCTCATAGTCGTCGTCCTGTTCTGCGTCGGCTGCCTCGGGATCATCATGCTCGGACAGCGCGTGGCACGGCTCCCGCTCGTCGGACGCTGGGACCGTCTCCACAACGTCTACCGGAGGGTCGCGGACAGCACGCGGTTCTCGCGGCCGACGCTTGTCGCGGGCGTGCTGCTCCTGGGTTGCTGGACGTCGCGGGCCCTCGGCAGCACCTTCCTGCTCAGCGCCCTCGGCGTCCGGTTCTCGCCGACGCTCGCGCTGGCCGTCCTCTGCTTGAGCGCTGCGACGGCGATCCTGCCCATCACGGCCGGTGGAGCGGTCGCCGGCATGGGGACCACGGCCGGCGTGTTGTACGCACTCGACGTCTCGAAGGGCGTGGCGGTCAACTTCTCGCTTGCGTCCGGGCTCCTGTTAACCGGCGCGGCGCTGGTCGCGGCCGCGTTCGGACTGGCCGGATCGCTTCTTCTCACGTTCCGCGCGCGGCGTGAATCCGGAACACCAGTGCTCCCTCACACACTGCTGGAGACGACTCGCGCAGGGTACGTCTCCGTACCTAGGTCGACTGCCTGATCCGTCGGCCTTGGCGGAGGGCACGAGCCCGGTTTCAGGCGACCCGCTCTAGAGTTGCCGCAATCAACAGGAGGCGCCAATGGCACTAGGGGACGAGATCGACAAGGTCTTCCGGCGCGAAGTGAAGTCCCTCCCCGCCTACGAGAAGGCGCAGGCTGCGAGCGGTTCTGGAATCGCACCGCCGGTGGACGAGATGAATCAGCTGCTCATGGGCCTGGTCGTCGCGACGCAGCGTTCGTTTCATCTGCTCGCCGACCGCATCGAGGATGGGGAGAACGCGTAACACAACGTTCGTCTGAGGCGCTCCCGAGCCCGTCCGGGCGTTTCTGAGGTGGGCCGTGAAGGATTCGAACCTTCGACCTTGGGATTAAGAGTCCCCTGCTCTACCAACTGAGCTAACGGCCCCAGGGCAGGCAAGTGTAGCGACGTGAGACTTCGCCCCACCGCCGAACGCGCCCCCTCCGGCCGTGCCCGGGGTCAGACCCCGGACGTGCCCGCAAGAGCCGGCCGACCCCGATGAAATCAGGCGTCGCGGCGGGTCGCTGGGCACACGAACACGTCCGCCGTGGCCGTGTCAGGGGTCAGACCCCTGACGTGGCTGGAGGAGGCGTGGCTAGACCGGGCGCTCGAGGCGGCGCTGGGCGTACCACGCGATCGTCCGCGTGGCTCCGACGGGGCGCGCGAGGAGATTGAGGCTTGCGAGCAGAACTTTCAGGGTCATGGGTTCGGCTACATTCGCCGGCGGCGTGCGAATCCTTTCCGTTGTCGGCAACAGGCCGCAGTTCGTCAAGTCGGCCCCGCTCTCCCTCGCGCTCCGCGAGCGCGGGGTGGACGAGGTCGTGCTGCACACGGGCCAGCATTACGACCCTGAGCTTTCGGCCGTCTTCTTCGAGGAGCTCGAGCTTGCACCGCCTCGCTACCGGCTCGAGACGGGCTCGGGGACGCACGGCGAGCAGACCGGCCGGATGCTCCCGGAGATCGAGGCGGTGGTGCTGGAGGAGCAGCCCGACGTCGTCCTCGTCTTCGGGGACACGAACTCGACGCTCGCGGGCGCGCTGGCCGCGGGAAAGCTGCTCGTCCCCGTCGCGCACGTGGAGGCCGGCCTGCGCTCCTTCGACCGGGCGATGCCCGAGGAGCTGAACCGGATGCTCGTCGACCGGCTCTCGAGCATGCTCTTCTGTCCCACGGACGTGGCCGTCGCAAACCTGGTCGCCGAGGGGATCACGGACGGCGTCCACCAGGTCGGCGACGTCATGTACGACGCCAACCTCCGCCTCGCCCCGATCGCGCGCGAGCGCTCGGACGCGCTCGAGAGGAGCGGGGTCGAGCCGGGCGGCTACCTCGTCCTCACCCTCCACCGCGAGGCGAACGTCGCGCCCGAGCCGCTGGCGCGGATCGCGGAGGCCCTGGGCCGGCTGGACGAGCCCGTGATCTTCCCTGCCCACCCGCGCACGAGCTCTGCGCTCTCGACCGCTGGGCTGACGCTCCCGAAGAACGTCCGGATGCTCCCGCCCGCCGGCTACCTCGACTTCGCCGCGCTCGCCTCGCAGGCGCGCGTCGTCCTCACGGACTCCGGCGGCGTGCAGAAGGAGGCGTACTGGTACGGCGTTCCCTGCGTGACCCTCCGGACGACGACCGAGTGGGTGGAGACGCTGGAGACCGGGTGGAACCGCCTGGTCGGTAGCGACCCCGAGGCGATCGTCGCGGCCGCGCGCGAGGCCGCCCCACTGGCTGAGCGGCCGCCGCTCTACGGCGACGGCCATGCCTCCGCGAGAATCGCTGACCTGCTTTGTACGATGAGTCGCGGATGAGGCACGAAGTCGCCATCGTCGGCGCCGGCTACGTCGGCGTGCCGCTGGCCCAGGTCTTCGCCGAGGCCGGCGTCGGCGCGCTCCTGGTCGACGTCGACGCCGACCGGGTCGCGGCCCTCAACCGCGGCGAGAGCTACATCGAGGACGTCCCCTCCGAGGAGCTCGCCCGCCTCGTGGAGTCGGGGGCGATCGCGGCAACGACCGACTACGACAGCCTCCGCGACGCCAACTCGATCCTGATCGCGCTCCCGACCCCGCTCTCGGTCAACCGTGAGCCCGACCTCTCGATCGTCCTCGGCGCGGTCAGGCAGATCGCAGAGCGGCTCCGGCCGGGCCACCTCATCGTGCTCGAGTCGACCACCTACCCGGGGACGACCCGCGACGAGGTACTGCCGATCCTCGCCTCGGGCGGGCTCCAGGTCGGGACGGACTTCCACCTCGCCTTCTCGCCCGAGCGCGTCGACCCGGGCCGCACCGACTGGACGACGAAGACGACGCCGAAGATCGTCGGCGGCGTCACGGAGGCGTGCTCGGCTGCCGCCTGCGAGCTCTACGAACGGGCTCTCGACACGGTCATCGCCGTCTCCTCGCCGGAGGCGGCCGAGCTGACCAAGCTCCTGGAGAACATTTTCCGCTCGGTCAACATCGCGCTCGTCAACGAGCTCGCGCAGCTCTGCGACCGCATGCGCGTGGACGTGTGGGAGGTCGTCGACGCGGCCGCCACGAAGCCGTTCGGGTTCATGAGCTTCAAGCCGGGCCCTGGCCTGGGCGGCCACTGCCTCCCCGTCGACCCCTTCTACCTCGCCTGGAAGGCCCGGGAGTTCAACTTCTACACCGAGTTCATCGAGCTGGCCGGGAAGATCAACGAGAACATGCCCTACTTCTGCCTGGAGAAGATCACCCGGGCGCTCAACTCGGTCGAGAAGTCGGTGAAGGGGAGCTCGGTGCACCTCGTGGGCGTCGCGTACAAGGCCGACGTCGGCGACCTGCGCGAATCGCCCGCACTCAAGCTCGTCGAGCTCCTGCGGGACGAGGGCGCCGTCGTCTCCTACTACGACCCGCACGTGCCGGAGCTGCCCGAACAGGGTCTGTCCTCGGCCTCGCTGGACGGGGCACTCGAGGCGGCCGACTGCGTCGCCATCGTCACGGCGCACTCGGGCATCGACTACGACGACCTCGCCGCCCGCGCGCAGCTCGTCGTCGACTTCCGCAACGCCACGGGCTCGAACGGGAGCCTGAACGGCCGCGTATGGAAGCTCTAACGCCGCCGATCGTCGGGCTGGCGGGCCTCGGGCCGTGGGGATCCAACCTCGCCCGCAACTTCAACGAGCTCGCCCGGCTAGCCTGGATCTGCGACGCGAGCGAGGAGCGCCTCGCGGGGGCGGCCGCGCGCTACCCGGCGGCCCGTGCGACGACCTCCTTCGACGAGCTCCTGCAGGACAAGGCGGTCGAGGCGGTGGTCGTCGCCACGCCGGTCCCGACGCACGCGGAGCTGGCGCGGCGCGCCCTCGTCGCCGGCAAGCACGTCTTCGTCGAGAAGCCGATGGCGATGGGAGCCGAGGACGCCGAGAGCCTGGTGGCACTCGCGGAGGAGCGCGGCCTCGCGCTCATGCCCGGCCACCTGCTCCTCTACCACCCCGGTGTCCTCAAGCTGAAAGAGCTCGTCGACGGCGGCGAGCTCGGCGACGTGCTCTACGTCTACGGGAACCGCCAGAACCTCGGCACGATCCGGCCCGACGAGAACGCGCTCTGGAGCCTGGGCGTGCACGATCTCTCGGTCATCCTCTACCTCCTCGGCGAGGAGCCGACCGAGGTGCTGGCGCGCGGAGAGTCGTTCCTGAAAGAGGGCGTGGAGGACGTCGTCTTCTGTCACCTCCGTTTCCCGTCGGGGAAGGCGGCGCACATGCACCTCTCCTGGCTCGACCCGCACAAGATGCGCCGGATGACCGTCGTCGGCACCGACAAGATGGCGGTCTTCGACGACATGGAGCTCGACCGCAAGGTCACCGTCTACGACAGCGCCGCCGAGCCGTCGCTCCGCAGCTACGGCGAGTGGAGCACGCGCATCGGCGACGTGTACAGCCCGCGCGTCCCCAACGCCGAGCCGCTGCGCCTCGAGTGCGAGCACTTCCTCGGCCTCGCCCGCGGCAACGGCGACCGTATGGCGGCGGCGCACAACGGGCTCGCCGTCGTGCGGACCCTCGAGCAGCTCCAGGCGTCGCTCGAGCGGGAACGCGTTTGAGCGCTCTCATCGCCGAGAGCGCGGTCGTCTACCCGGGGACCGTGCTCGGGGAGGGGGTGGTGATCGGTGACAACGCCGTCGTGGGCAAGCCGCCGACCCTCGGCGCCCGCTCGACCGCGAGCGGCGAGGGCCTCCCGCCGCTCGTCGTCGGGGACGGCACGGCGATCCTGGCCTGCGCCGTCGTCTTCGCCGGCAGCCGGCTCGGGAGCGGCGTCGTCGTCGGCGACCAGGCCTGCGTGCGCGAACGCTGCGACCTCGGGGACGGCGTCGTCGTCGGCCGCGGCTCGGTGGTCGAGAACGACTCGACCGTCGGCGCGCGCACCCGCATCCAGGCAAACGCGTACGTCACCGCCTACTCGACGCTCGAGGAGGACGTCTTCATCGCCCCCTGCGTCGTCACGACCAACGACAACTTCATGGGGCGGACCGAGCAGCGCCTGGAGCTGATGAGGGGGCCGACTATCCGCCGCGGTGCGCGGGTAGGCGGCGGGGCCGTGCTGCTCCCGGGGATCGAGGTCGGCGAGGAGGCCTTCGTGGGTGCAGGTGCGGTCGTGCTCGGAGATGTCCCGCCACGCGCGGTCGTCGTTGGGAACCCGGCCCGGCAGATCCGAGAGGTCCCGCCCGAAGAGCTCCTCGAGGGCTAGCCCGCGACGACCGCGAGCTCGGGGCTCGTGCCCACTGCGCCTCCGGAGGAGACGTAGGCGCGGTACCGGCCCGGGACCACGTGGAGGGCCGCCCGCCAGGTTCCGTCCTCGTCGGCGAGGGCGACCGCGACGGTGACCCACGCGCCCTTCGCGCCGAGCCGCTGGACCTGCACGGACTCGCCCGGCTCCGACGTGCCGCTGAGCGCGCGCGAGCTCTGGTCCACGCCGAAACGTGGCTGCGGCCCCACCCTCACCTTCACGGCCGCGGTCGACCCGGACGGCGAGAAGACCCGGTAGAGGGTCGTCACTGTGGGCCTGACCGTCACGTTCACGGCGCCCTGGATTGCGCGCATGCTGACCCAGGCTCCCGTGCCGACCTTCTTCTGCAGCTTTGCGCCCGGCATCGCCCGCGCGAGCGCGTGCAGCTTCCGCGACTGGCCCCTGGCGATCGAGCCGGCGCCGGTCAGCCGCACGGTTCCGATCGTGAACCACGTAGAGCGAAGGCCGAGCAGCGAGCGAAGCGTCGCGCCCGTGATCGTCTTGGCCGCCGGCGGCCCCGAGAGGGTGGCCGTCGCCACCCGGCTCGAGCTGTTCCGCGCCGTGACCACGAAGTCGACTATCGAGTTCGGCGCCCGGCTGCCCAGGGCGCGCTTGAGCGCCGCCGCCGTCCAGACGCAATCGCGACCCGCGTTGGGGCAGTCGTTGTCGGCATCGGTGGGGCCCCAGTTGTGGTGGGGCGAGATGCTGTCGTGCGCGTCGGGGACGCTGACGAGGTACGGGATCGCAGGCGGCCCCCACTCGTCCAGACGGGACGCCGTCTTGCCGCCGGACGTCGAGTGGTAGAACGTCCACGCGAAGGCGCCGCCCGAGCGGACGACCTGGCCGGACGTCCCGCCGACCGCCGCGTTCGTGGCCGCGGTCTCGGCCGGGACGCCGCCGTAGACCTGGCTCCGCGTGTCGTCATAGAGGCTGAACCAGGAGCCGGTCTTCCGGCTGACGAGCGCGTACGTGCGGGCGACCACCGCCTGGGCCTTGAGCGCCTCGGGGTGCCAGGAGGACGGCATCTCGCGGGCGACGACGCCCTTGACGTACTGCTCGAGGCCGAGGTCGTTGACGACCGAGAGCCGGCCGCCTTCGTTCCGAACGCGGAGCAGGCCGCGGTACGAAGTCCCCGAGACCCGGAGCGGGCTGCCGCCCGGATTGAACCGGACCGGGCCCACGAGCGTGCGGGTCTGACCGTTGGCGCTGACGATTCGCAGATTCGGCCGGAGCACGTGGGCCCCGGTGAGGTTGTACGTGTGCCCGTTCGCGTCCGTGACCGAGTACCCGGCGGACGAGCTGATCGACACTTGGCCGACACCCTCGGTGAGAAGCACCTTCACCCGGCCGACCCCAGCGGCCCCAAGAGTAGTGCCCGGGTAGTAGTGGTCGATGATCCACTGGAAGTTGCGGCCGTCGTCCCGCGCGTAGCCGTACGCCCCGTACTGGGCGAGGCCGAGGCCATGGCCCCATCCGTGCCCGCGGATGGCGAAGGTCGCGGCAGGGCGAGCCGTCGCCGCGCACGAGAGTGCGACGACGAGCGCTACCGCTGCAAGGAAAACTCGACGCATAGCCGCTTCGGTCTCAGACCCCTATCGACACTGAGGGTACGTGAGCCCAGTAAGGATTGCTTGAAGGATGCGACGTTTGGACGGCACCGAAGGTCGGTAGGAGGTCCTGGGTGGCGGTTGACGGATCGATTCTTCCCGGCCGGTACGAGAAGCCTCGCCTGATCGGCCGCGGCGGCATGGGCGAGATCTACCTCGCCCGCGACCGCACGCTCGGGAGGACGGTAGCCGTCAAGGTCCTGGCGGAGCGGCTCGCCGAAGAGCAGGAGCTGCGGGAGCGGTTCCGACGCGAGGCGCTGACCGCAGCCAGGCTCTCCGGGGAGCCGCACGTCGTCACGATCTTCGACGTCGGCGAGCACAACGGCCGCCCCTTCACGGTCATGGAGTATCTGCCCGGCGGGACCCTGGCCGAGCGCGCCCGCCGCAGGCCGGTGGAGCCCGAGCATGCTCTCGCCTGGCTCGAGCAGGCCGCCGAGGCCCTGGACGCCGCGCACGCGCACGGCGTCGTCCACCGGGACGTCAAGCCGGCGAACCTGCTCTTCGACGCCTCCGACCGGCTCCAGGTCGTCGACTTCGGGATCGCGCGCCTGATGGACGACACGCTGGGCATGACCGCCCCGGGCACCATCCTCGGGACCGCCGGCTACCTCGCGCCCGAGCAGGCGTCCGGCCGCGAGACGACCGCTGCCAGCGACCGCTATGCGCTCGCCGTGGTCGCGTACGAGCTCCTCACCGGCGTGCGCCCCTTCGAGCGCACCTCCGAGACGGCCGAAGCGGCTGCCCATATCCACGAGCCGGTCCCGCCGGCGTCCGAGCGTGGCGCGGGACTGCCGGCGACGGTCGACGCGGTGTTCGCCAAGGCGCTCGCGAAGAGCCCCGTCCACCGGTATCCGACCGCCGGCGCCTTCGTGGACGCCCTGGCCGACGCGCTTCGCAGGCGTCCCGCTTCTCCGCCGCCGTCGCCGGCACGGCCGCGAGCGCGGCCGCTCGCTCCCCTCGCGCTCGCAGGCGCGCTGCTCCTGGCGCTCGGCGGGGTCGCTGCGGCGCTCGTCACGCGCGGCGACGGGGATCCGACCCGCGCCTCGGCGCCGCAGCTCGAAACCGTGACGCAGCAGGTGACGGTCGCGCGGCAGCCGACCACGGTGGTGCAGACGATCACGGCGGCGCCGCCGGAGGCGCCGGCCCCCTCAGGGCCGCTGGACGTCGAGGAGGCGGCGGCCCTCAACGACCAGGCGTACGCCTTGATGCAGGAGGGCCGCTGGCAGGACGCGCTGCTGCTGCTCGAGCGCGCGGTGCCCGTCCTACGGGGGACGTACTCGGACGACTTCCGCTACGAGGCCTACGCGGAGTACAACCTCGGCCGCACGCAGGCCGAGCTGGGCGAGTGCAAGGAGGCGCGGAAGCACCTGAAGCGCTCCGAACACCTCCAGGGCGGGCGCGAGGAGCTCGACGAGGCGCTGGCGCTCTGCGACAAGCCTGGGAAGGACTAGGCCAGGCGCTCGGCGTACTGACGGCGGTAGTAGTCCAGGTACTCGCCGGACTTGATCGGCTCCCACCAGGACCGGTTCGCCCGGTACCACTCGACCGTCTGCGCGAGGCCCTCCTCGAACGTCTGCCGCGGCTCCCAGCCCAGCGAGCGGAGCTTCGACGAGTCGAGCGAGTAGCGGCGGTCGTGCCCCGGGCGGTCGGTCACGTGGCGGACGAGTGCCGGGTCGGCCCCGGTCAACTCGACGATCCGCTGCGTGATCTCGAGGTTCTCGCGCTCGTTGCCGCCGCCGACGTTGTAGGTCTCACCGGGACGCCCCTCCCGGAGGACGAACTCGACGCCCGCACAATGATCCTCCACGTGCAGCCAGTCGCGGATCTGGCGCCCGTCCCCGTACACGGGCAGCGGCTCGCCGTCGAGCGCGTTCGTGACGAAGAGCGGCACGAGCTTCTCCGGGTACTGGTTCGGCCCGTAGGTGTTCGACCCGCGCGTGATCGATGCGTCGATGTCGAAGGTGCGGACGTAGGCGGGGACGTGCAGGTCGCCCGCGGCCTTGGCGACGCTGTAGGGGCTCGACGGGTTGGCCGGGTCTGTCTCCTTGGCGGAGCCGCCGTGCTCGAGGTCGCCGTAGACCTCGTCGGTCGAGACCTGGACGTAGCGGACCCCCGTCCGCCGCACCTCCTCGAGCAGCACCTGCGTCCCGAAGAACTCCGTGCGGCCGAAATCCGTGGCGCCCAGGATCGACCGGTCGACGTGCGTCTCGGCGGCGAAGTTGACGATCGCCTTGCACCCCTCCGCCGCCCGCGCGACGGCGTCGGGATCGGCGATGTCGCCGACTTGGAGCTCGCAGTCGACGCCGACGAGGTTCTCCTTCCGGCCCGAATAGGTCAGCTTGTCGAGCACGACTACCTCGTCGCCGACGGAGACGAGGCGCCTGACGAAATGGCTGCCGATGAAGCCGCAGCCGCCGGTGACGAGAACCCGCACGCCCAGATCGTAGTCGCGCCGCAGGCAGAGTCCACAAGGACCCGAGGGCGGGGCTAGCGGACAGCCGCCAGCCAACGGGCGCAGGCGAGCATCTCCTCGTCCGGGTCCCACGCCAGCGCATGGGCGATGCCCCACCCGCGCATGCGGTCGCGGTCGAGGTCGAGCTCCGCCGCGAGCTGGTCGAGGCGGCGGCGGATGCGCATCCCGGGATCCGGATCGGCTCGCAGCTCCCAGCGGCGGTCGCGCAGGAGCGAGGCCGTGTCGAACTCGCGCTCGCCGACGACCGGCTTCGGGTCGATCGCGAGCCAGGGCTCGCGGACGGCCCGGAGGACGTTGCCGCTGTGGAAGTCCTGGTGGGCGACGACGAGCTCGCCCTGGGAAGGCCCGGCCTCCCGCAGGAACGCGACCGCCTCGTCCAGCAACGCCCGCTCGTAGGGACGGCCGTCCCGCTCCCAGGCGAGCGGCAGCTCGTCGGCCCAGGCGGCGGCGAGGTCGGCGACGGTCCGGAAGCGGTGGCCCGCGCGGGAGGCGGGCGCCAGAGCGTGCGCAGCACGCCCGCGGCAATGCTCATCGTCGCCGCGCCGTCCGGCTCGGCCCAGAGCTGCGTCCCCGGTTCGCACCGCTCGAGGAGGAGCGCGCGGCGGCTCTCGTCCTCGGCGAGGAGCCGCACCGCGCCTTCGCCGTCCCAGAATGCGAGCGCGTCCGCCTCGCGCTCGCTTTCGCGCTCCGGGAAGTTGAGCTTCAGCACCGCGGGCGTACCGTCAGGGAGGTCCGCAGGAGCGACCCAGGCGACGTTGCCGCCCGCATAGGGCTCACCGACGCGGAGGGACCACAACTCGGCGCACTCCCGGACGAGCCGCGGCAGGCGCTCCAGCCACTCGGCGCCGCCCGGCTCGTCGCGCCACCGGCCAAGCGCGGCCGGGACGCTCACACGCCCAGGCGGCCCAGGCACTCGCGCAGGCCCTCACGCCAGTGCGGGACCCGCGGGGCGCCTTCCCGCTCGCTGCGCAGCACCGAGTACGCGGGCCTGGGCGCCGGGCGGCCGAGCTCGGCGGTCGAGATCGGGTTGACCCGACAGTCGAGGCCCGCCTCCTCGAAGACCGCCGCCGCGAACTCCGCCCAGGTGCAGTCGCCGTCCGCGGCCACGTGCCAGACGCCTCCCGGGAGCGTGACCACCTCCCGGGTCGCCTCGGCGAGGTGGCCGACGTAGGTGGGCGAGCCGCGCTGGTCGTCGACGACGCTCACCTCGTCCCGCTCGGCGCCCAGGCGGAGCATCGTGCGGACGAAGTTGTGGCCGGTCCAGCCGAAGAGCCACGAGCTGCGGACGACCCAGCCCACCTGCACCTCCTGCTCTCCGAGGAGCTTCGAGCGGCCGTAGGCGCCGAGCGGCGCCGGCGCGTCGGACTCGACGTACGGCTCCCGCTTCGTGCCGTCGAAGACGTAGTCGGAGGAGTAGTAGACGACCGGAGCCCCGAGCCCGACGACGTTCCGCGTTCCCTCGACGTTCGCACGGAGCGCGGCCGCCTCGTCGGCCTCGGCGCCGTCCACGTCGGTCCAGGCGGCGGCATGGAGGACGAGGCCCGGCACGTAGCCGAGCGCCGGCGGAGCGGTGACGTCGAGCTCGGAGCGCGTGCGGGCGTCGGCATCCGGGAACGCCTCGCGCAGGGCGGTTCCGAGCTGGCCGCCGGCCCCCGTTAGGAGGACGCGTCCCGCTCCGACAGGATCGGAGTGTCCGTGCTCCACAGATGCTTGACGCGCGGGTCGTCCCAAGAAATCCCCTGCTCGTCGGGGTCGGCGGGGTCGTACTCGCGGGTGACGTGGTAGCAGAAGAGGAGGTCCGTGAGCGCCTCGAATCCGTGCGCGTGCTGGCCGGGGACGTAGACGGCGACCGGGTTGTCCTCGCCGATGTCGAGGCTGAAGGTCTCGCCGCTCTCGCGATCCAGGACGACCACCCGCGCCGTCCCGGTGAGACACGCGAAGAGGTCGTCCTGGCCGCGCTCGTGGTAGTGCAGCCCGCGGATGACGCCCTTCCGGGAGAAGGAGACGTTGGTCTGCAGGGTCTGGTGCGGCAGCAGGCTCTCGCGCCGTGCCTCCACGAACCAGCCGCGCTCGTCGGAGAAGTACCGGAGCGGGAGGATCTGGATCCCCGGGATCACGCGGGCTTGTTCGCCCCCGTCTCGTCGATCAGGTTGCCGATACGGCCGAGCGCCTCGTGCGTCCCCGCGTCGCGCCACCAGCCGCTGACGCGTGCCGACCGCAGCCGCCCCTGCTCCGCGTACCCGCGGTTGACGTCCGTGATCTCGAGCTCGCCGCGCGAGGACGGCGCCAGCCCGCGGATGATCTCGAAGACGTCGCCCGGGTAGCAGTAGAGGCCCACGACCGCGTCGTTCGAGGGCGGGGCCTCGTAGCGCGTGTCCACGACCCCCGCCTTCTCGACCACGTCGGTCACGGCCCCGTCCTCGCCGTAGACGACCACGCCGAAGCGCTCGGGATCCGGCACCTCCTTGACGAAGATGAGCGCGCCGTCGGGATCTTCGGCCCACGCGCTCACGACCTCGGCCTCGGCATGCTCGAAGATGTTGTCGCCGAGACAGACCACGAGGCTCTCGCCGCCCGCGAACGCCTCGGCCATGCCGACGACCTGGGCGATCCCGCCTGGCTCCGTCTGCACCTTGTAGGTGAGATCGAGGTCGAAGAGCAGGCCGTCGCCGTCGCGTTCCTGGACACGGCCGTCGCCGAGCAGGTCGATGAAGTCGCCCGCGTGGCCCTGGCCGGTGACGATGAGGACGTCGCGGATACCGAGCAGCTGCATGAGCTGCAGCGGGTAGTAGACCATCGGCCAGTGGCCCACCGGCAGCAGGTGCTTGTTCGTGATGCGGGTCAGCTCCTGGAGCCGGGTCGCCTCCCCACCCGCGCAGATGAGCCCTCTGGCCCTGATGCCGCTGCCCTCCATGACGGCTGGATGCTACTCGGAGAGAGCGGCGAGGAACGCTTCCTCGGCCGGCTCGCCGTAGACGGCGAAGACGACACGCTCCAGGGACGAGGGCTCGTACGAGCGCGCCTCCGCGACCATGATCGTCGCGCACTCCTCGAGCGGGAAGCCGCCAACGCCGGTGCCGAAGGCGGGCAGCGCCACGCTGCGCGCGCCCAGCTCGTCGGCGACCTCGAGGACGCGCTTCGTCGTCCTCGCCACCTTGTCGGCGTCCGTGCTCAGGTCCTGACCCATGACGGCGCCGTGGATGACATGGCGGGCGGGCAGGCTTCCGGCTCCGGTCGCGACCGCGTCGCCGATCTCGATCGGGCCCTTCGCCACCGCCTCCCGCTCGATCTCGGCTCCCCCCGCACCCTTGATCGCCCCGGCGACGCCGGCGCCCATCCAGAGGTGGTCGTTGGCCGCGTTCGCGATCGCGTCGACCTCGAGCTCGACGATGTTGCCGTTGACGACCTCGAGCTCCACGCCCGAAGCTTAGACCGGCCGGGAACCACCGGCCCGGCGACGGTGTACCTCGTCCGAATGCGGACTCCGATCCTCCTGCTCGCCCTACTGATGGCCGGCTGCACGACGACGGAGACCCTGCCCGTGTTCGAGACGGCGTCCGAGCCAGTCGTCGAGAACTGCTCGACACGCTCGTTCGCCGAGTTCCCGGGCGCGTTCGCCGACCCGGCGAACCTCGTCGCCGGCCCGTTCGTCCTGGTGGGCGGAGCGAGGCCGACCTCGGCGGCGACCGCCGAGGAGTTCGGCGGCAACAAGTTTCCGGCGCTCGTGCGCGAAGGCCACACGGCCACCGTGCGCGTGCCGGAGGAGGCCCGCGACCTGGTCTCGCTCGGGTACGGGCCGCTGCCGCAGGGAGAGATCCGCTTCGCGGAGGGCCACGAGGCAGTCGCCTTCACCGCCTGCGCACCCGAGAGCCGCCGTGTGACCTTCTGGTCGGGCGGCGTCCTCGTCCGCGAGCCCGCCTGCGCGCCGCTCGACGTCTACGCCGACGGCAGCGCGACGCCGCAGCGGATCGAGCTCGAGCTCGGCGCCGGCTGCTAGCGGCCGGTCGCCGTCGGCGCAGGCGTGCGGGTCGCCTTCGGCTGCAGGGGCGAAGGCTGCACGCGGAAGACCTTCGCCACGCCGTCCGGCAGCCACCAGTTCCAGCGCCCGAACAGCGCCATCGCGCTGGGCACGAGCAGGGCCCTGACGATGGTGACGTCGATGAGGATCGCCATCGCGAGGCCGAAGCCGAACTGCTGCAGCCCGACGATCGAGCCGGCGACGAAGCCCATGAACGCGGCGAACATGATCAGGCCCGCCGCGGTGACGATGCGGCCGGTCTTGGCGAGCCCGAGCGAGACCGCGCGCTCGTTGTCGTGGCTCTCGTCCCACTCCTCGCGCATGCGGCTGACGAGGAAGACCTCGTAGTCCATCGAGAGGCCGAACACCATGGCGAAGACGAAGACCGGGATCCAGCCCTCGATCTGATCGAAGGAGATGAGCCCGAACCAGTCGGCCGCGCCCCATTTGAAGAAGATGACCAGCAGCCCGTAGGCGGCCCCGATCGAGAGCAGGTTGAGGATGATCGCCTTCAGCGGGATCAGCACCGACCGGAACGCGCGAAGCAGCAGGACGTAGGTCAGGAGGAGCACGGCGAGCACGAGCCACGGGAAGGCGCCGTACGTGAGGTCAAGGAAGTCCTTCCCGCCCGGCGGACCGCCTCCCGCAAAGACGTCGACGTCGTCGGGGAAGCCCGCCGCGGGGACGATCTCGTCGCGGAGCCGGTCGACGAACTCGAGCGCCGCGGGCACGCCGTACTCGCTGTCGCCCGTCACCTCGAGGTGCAGGTACTGCCCGGTCGGGTCGACGCTCTGCGGGCTCTCGGGGTCGAACGCGACGCGCGCGACCTCGGGGTCTGCGGCGAGGTCCTCCTGCAGCCGCGCGAGCGAGGACTGGACCGCGGGCTCCTGCAGGCCGTTCGGGCCGCCGGTGTCGATCACGATCGCCGTCGGCGCGAGCGCCCCGTCGCCGAGCTCGTCCGAGACGATGTTGAGACCCTCGATCCCCTCGAGGTCCTGGGGGATCCCCTCGTTCGACCCGGGCCCGACCTGCATGGTGAAAACCGGCAGGGCGAGCAGGACCAGGAAGGCCGTCGTTCCGGCCGCGAAGACGGCGGGGCGCTTCATGATCACGCGGGAGAGCCGCACCCACATGTTTTGGCCGGCGTCCTCGCGCCGTTCGACGATCCGCTTGGGGATCAGGCGCACGCCGTCGAGCTTGGCCGCGAGGAAGTAGAGGAGCACGGGGAGAAGCGTCAGCGCACACACGACGGAGACGAGCGGGATGACGAGGCCGCCGATGCCGAAGCCGCGCATGAAGGGCAGCGGCATGAAGAGCATGAGCGCCAGGCCGATGCCGACGGCCGACCCCGAGAAGACGACCGCGCGCCCTGCGGTCTCCATCGTCCGCACGATCGCGTCCTCCTTCGAGCTCGCCTTCCGCAGCTCCTCGCGGTAGCGGTAGACGACGAGGAGCGAATAGTCGATGGCGATTCCGAAGCCGATGAGCATGACGAGGTTCTGCAGGTAGGTCGTCAGCTCCATGAAGTTGGCGAAGATCCAGATGATCCCGAGCGTCGTCGGGATCGCGGCCGCGGCGAAGACGAACGGGAGCAGGAAGGCCAGCGTCCCGAAGACGAAGACGAGGATCAGCAACGCGATCGGGATGGCGATGAAGAGCTCGCCGACCTTGAGGTCCTCCGCGAAGACGGGGTCGAGGTCGTGCTCGATCGCCGCCTGGCCGGAGACGAAGACCTCCGCACCGGAGATCTCCCCGGCGGCCGTCCGCATGGCGTCGGTGTAGCCCTTGGCCTCGGCCGGCTCGAGGTTCGAGACGATCAGCGCGGTCACGACGGCATCGGAGATCGGCTGCACCGCCGCCACCTGCGAGGTCGGCAGCTCCTCGGCGGCCCTGGCGGCCGCGTCCTGGACGGGGCCGACGAGCTCCTCCGCGGAGCCGGGCTCGCCCCGCACGACGATCGTGAACGAGCCGGTCGTCTTCTGGCCGAAGTGGTCCTCGAGGATCGTCTCGGCGCGATGGGTGTCGGTCCCCGGCAGCGTGAAGCGGTTCGTCAGCAGGTCGGAGAGGCCCGACATGGCCGCCGCCGAGACGACGAAGACCACCGCCCACACCGCGACGACGGCCCAGCGGTAGCGGATCATGTTGCGCGTCCAGCGCTCCATCAGCTCATCGCTCCGGCTGCATAGTTAGCAGTCACTACCGAAGCTGTCAAAGGCGGAGAGCTCTAGGAATGCCGGGCGGCCCTGCGCGCGGCTTTTCGCGCGCGCACGCGGGGCGCGTGGTGCACGGCGGCCACCCAGAGGTAGGCCAGGAGCACGGCTCCCGCTCCGCCCGCTTTGAGAAAGCGTTCCATGGCTACGATTCTCGCATGACCCCACGCAAGGAGATCGACCGGCTGACGAGCGAGATGGAAGAGCTCTTCGCCGACCTCTGGTATCACCGCCTGGCGCCGCGCCGCCTCGGGTTCCGCCCGCGGGTGGACGTGTACCGGACCGAGAACCCCCCGACCCTGCACGTCGCGGCCGAGCTGCCGGGCATCGACCCGTCCGAGGTCGAGCTGGCGATCAACGACGGCGTCCTCGTCATCTCGGGCCGCCGGCAGCGCCCGCAGGGCGACGGCCGCCGCTACGAGCACATCGAGGTCGACTACGGCCCCTTCGAGCGCCGGATCGCCATCGGCGATGGTTTCGACGCCGAGGCCGCCGAGGCGAGCTACCAGAACGGTCTGCTCACGATCGCCCTGCCGCTGAAGCGGCGCCAGCCCGGGCCGGTCCGCGTTCCCGTGACCGGAGGTGAGACCGAGTGAGCGCCGTCGAGGAGCGGGCGCCGCAGGGCGAGGTCGAGGGCACGGCCACGCTGCCCATCCTCCCCCTGCGCGAAAGCGTCGTCTTCCCCGCGTCGGTGACGCCCCTCGCGATCGGCCAGGAGCGCTCGATCCGCCTGGTCGACGAGGCGGTCGCCAACGACCTGACCATCGCCCTCGTCACCTCCCGCGACCCGGAGGAGGAGGCGGACAGCGCCGAGGACCTGTACGAGGTGGGGACCTCGGCCGTGGTGCACAAGATGATCCGGGTCCCCGACGGGACCCTCCGCGTCCTCGTCCAGGGCCTCGACCGCGTCCGGCTCGATTCGATCGAGCAGACCGAGCCCTACCTCACCGGCCTCTTCACGCCGCTGCCCGACGTGGTCCAGCGCGAGAAGGAGGCGGAGGCGCTCGCACGCTCCGTGGAGGCGCTCTTCGGCCGCATCATCTCGATCGCGCCGTACCTCCCCGAGGAACTGCTCCTGGCAGCTGCGAACACCGAGGGCCCGAGCCAGCTCGCCAACCTGATCGCCTCGACCATCCGCCTGAAGACGAAGGAGAAGCAGGACCTCCTCGAGGCGGTCGACGTCGAGGAGCGTCTGCGGCAGCTGACCGTGATCCTCTCGCGCGAGCTGGAGGTCTTCGAGCTGGGAACGAAGATCCAGTCCCAGGTGCAGGAGGAGATGGACAAGTCCCAGCGGGAGTACTTCCTGCGCCAGCAGCTGAAGGCGATCCAGGAGGAGCTCGGCGAGACGGACGAGCAGCAGGCGGAGCTCGCCGAGCTGCGCGCACAGGTCGAGGAGGCGAAGCTTCCCGAGGACGCCGACAAGCAGGCGCGGCGCGAGCTCGACCGGCTTTCGAAGCTCCCGCCCGCGGCCGCCGAGTACGGGGTCATCCGCACCTATCTCGAGTGGATCCTCTCGCTCCCCTGGAACGAGACGACCGACGACGATCTCGACCTCAAGGCGGCCCGCCAGATCCTCGACGAGGACCACTACGACCTCGAGAAGGTCAAGGAGCGGATCATCGAGCACCTGGCGGTGCAGAAGCTGACGAACAGGCTCTCCGGCCCCATCCTCGCCTTCGTCGGGCCGCCCGGGGTCGGCAAGACCTCACTCGGACAGTCGATCGCGCGCGCGCTCGGCCGCAAGTTCGTGCGCGTGTCAGTCGGCGGCGTGCGTGACGAGGCCGAGATCCGGGGCCACCGTCGCACCTACATCGGCGCAATGCCCGGAACGATCATCCGCGCCCTCCGCGACGCCGGCACGAAGAACCCGGTCTTCATGATCGACGAGATCGACAAGATGGGCTCGGACTGGCGCGGCGACCCGTCGAGCGCGATGCTCGAGGTGCTCGACCCGGCGCAGAACTCGAGCTTCCGCGACCACTACCTCGACCTGCCCTTCGACCTCTCGCAGGTCCTCTTCGTGACGACGGCGAACCAGCTCGAGACGATCCCGGCTCCGCTCCTCGACCGGATGGAGATCATCCGAGTCGCCGGCTACACCGAGGACGAGAAGGTCGGGATCGCAAAGCGCTACCTCGTGCCCAAGCAGCTGGAGGCGCACGGCCTCGAGCCGAAGAAGGTCACCATCTCGGAGAACGCCCTGCGGCTGCTCGTCCGCGAATACACGCGGGAGGCCGGCGTCCGCAACCTCGACCGCGAGATCGCCGCGCTCTGCCGGAAGGCCGCGCGCGAGATCGCGGAGGGCAAGCGCAAGGGCGCCCGCATCGACGAGGCGCGGATCCGCTCCTGGCTGGGGAAGCGCCGCTTCTCCGCCGAAGCGCGGAAGCGCACGTCGGACCCGGGCGTCGCGACCGGGCTCGCCGTGACGCCCGTCGGGGGCGACGTGCTCTTCGTCGAGGCCACGGCGATGCCGGGGAGCGGCAAGCTCACCGTCACCGGCCAGATCGGCGACGTCATGCGCGAGTCCGCGCAGGCGGCGCTCTCCTGGGTGCGGGGCCACGGGGCGACGCTCGGGCTCGACTCCGACTGGTTCGCCGACCGCGACGTGCACATCCACGTGCCGGCAGGAGCCGTCCCGAAGGACGGGCCCTCCGCCGGAACGGCGATGGCGACGGCGCTCGCCTCGCTCGCCCTGGGTGTCCCGGTCTCCGAGGACGTGGCCATGACCGGCGAGATCACGCTCACGGGCCAGGTGCTGCCGATCGGCGGCGTCAAGGAGAAGACCCTCGCCGCGCAGCGCGCAGGCCTTGGCACGGTCATCCTCCCGAAGGAAAACGAGGCCGACCTCGACGACCTCCCCGCGGACGTGCGCAAGTCGATGAACTTCGTATTGGCGGACACGATCGACGACGTATTCGACGCGGCCTTCCCCGGGGCCGTGATCGAGGAGTTTCCACGGGCGGCCGGCGGGTAGATAATCCCGCGAACCACGACGAAAGGACGACGATGAAGGACAAGGTCTACGAGGCAGTGGACACGGCAAGGCCGTACGTCGACCGCATCGCGCGGGACGACGAGCTGCACGAGCACGTGAAGAACGCCTACGCGTCGGCGCGGACCATCTACGACGACCTCCTCGGGAACCGCGGCGCGACCGCGCTCGCGACCCGCGTGGCGGGGGACAAGGATCTCCAGTCCGAGCTCAAGAAGGCCGTCGAGGAACTGCGCAAGGCCGGCGAGCGCGTCCAGGGCAAGGAGACGCACACGAAGCGGAACTTCACGCTGCTCCTGGTGGGGATCACGCTCGGCGTCCTCTTCAACCCGGCAACGGGCCCGGAGACGCGCAAGTGGGTCAAGGACAAGGTTCTCGGCCCCGACGAGCCCTTCGAGTACCGCTCGAACGAGAACTAGGCGTGCGCGGCGCTAGCCGCTGAAGCCCGGATCAGCCCCGACGATGACGGGGCCTGGTGGCGCTTCCCCGAAGAGCTTCGGGACGATCAGGTACGACCCGAGCGTGTCGTCTCCGAGGCCTGAGAGGGTCGAGATGTCATCGGCCTGCAGGAGCACGGCGCCGGCCAGGGGGGCGCGGCCCGGCTCGGGCGACCAGGAGCCGAAGGCGAGATCGTCGAGGCGCAGCCACGCCGCCAGGTATGGGTACGGGTCGATGGCCCCGTCGTAGCCCATCCACAGCAGCTCCCTCGGGTGGATCTCGAAGTGAAGGTGCGGTGGCGTGCCTGCGGCATCGCCGGTCGTCCCGACGAACCCGATCACGTCGCCCGCCTTCACCCGGGCGTTCTCCTTGGCGAGCGGCGAGTAGGCGGAGAGGTGCGCGTAGTAGAACTCGTTGCCGGCGCCGTCCCGCACCCAGAGGCGGTTGCCGCCGACGTCGTTCCAGCCGACGTTGAAGAGCGTCCCGTCGGCGACGGCCAGGACCGGCGCGCCGAGCGCGGCGAAGATGTCGACGCCGTGGTGCCAGGTGGTCGTCCGCGGGGCGCCGAAGCTGTCGGACGTGGAGGCCGGCCCGTAGATCGGGAAGACGTAGCCCGCGGCCGTCAGCTTGGGCTCGACGTTGGGCGGAGGCGTGCGCACGGTCGGCGGCACCGTCGGAGTGAAGGGCGACGGCGGCTCCATCGGGGGCCTGTTCTCGGGCTGGGGCTTCGGCGGGGGCGCGGGCTTCGGCTTGGGCGCGCTCGCCGCGGCCTCGGCGTAGCCGATCATGATCTCCGTGCCGGGCGGGAGGCCGGCGTGCTCGGCGGTGAGGACGACGTGGAGCCCGGTGACGAAGCCGCGGTAGCCGAGCCGAGCGCCGCCGCTGCGGACGACCGCCTTCTCGAGCGTGACGGCGTAACCCCAGTCGCCCAGCGCGAACCGGGCGTTGTCGGCGGCCCGGACCGACTTGCCGAGGACGACGAGGTTCGAGAGCGACGAGGAGGCGAGCGTCCCGCTTGCGCCGCTCCCGAACGCGTGCGCGCCCGCCTTGGCGAAGACGCCGTCCACCGTGATCTCGCCGCCGAAAAGCGAGACTGACTGCACGGTGGCGCTGCCGTTCGCCGTCGACCCGTTGCTGCCGGCGCCGGTGCGACCCGAGGCCGAGACCAGGCCGGTGTCGACGGCGCCGCCGCCAAATGTCCAGCCGCCAACCCTCGCGCTGTCCGCAGGCGGCGCGGTGACCGACGCGACGACTCCTCCCTTCCCGTCCGGGAGGACGACACGCACGCCGATCGCCCTCGCGGACGAGCTGGGGGCACTCTGGGCAGCCGCAGACGCCCCCAGGGCGAGAACCGTCAGCGCAACGACCGCCGCTTGGACGACGCGGTGGCTCACCATCAGGAGATTATCGGCCCGGGCGGGCGCTTGACGAGGGGGTCAGCGCGTGCGTGTCGTCCAGACGAGCTGCGCGGCGACGAGGAGCAGGAACGCCGCGAACAGCGTTCTGAGGACGTCCTCGGGCAGTGACGTGGCCAGGACGGCGCCGGCGGCGACCCCGAGCACCGAAAAAAGGCCGATCGCAAGCCCCGTCCGCAGGCGCACATTGCCCGCCCGGTGCTGCTGCCAGGCGCCGAAGACGATCACCGGGATCATCGCCGCGAGCGAGGTCGACTGGGCATCGAGCTGGTCGAGCCCTACGACCAGCACGAGGGTGGGGACGAAGAGGGTCCCGCCGCCCACGCCGAAGAGCCCGGAGAGGATGCCGGCGCCGAGGCCCAGGACGAGCGCGGCGATGACGGTCGTCGTGCTCACTCGATGACGAGGAGGGCGGCGATGACGACGAGGAAGCCGGCGAACAGACGGGTCAGGAAGCGCGACGAAAGGCGATGCTGCAGCCGCACGCCCGCGATCGAGCCGACCAGGGCAGGAAACCCGACAAGCGCGGCCGAGTCCCAGTGCACATGGTCGAAGAGCGAGAAGGAGAACGCCCCCGCGAGCGCGGTGATCCCGATCGCCGCGAGCGAGGTTCCGGTAGCGACCCTGGGGCCGTAGCCGAGCAGCAGCACCAGGGCCGGGACGACGACGACGCCTCCCCCGACCCCGAAGAGCGCACTCAAGAAGCCCGACACGACGCCGATGCCGACGAGCGCCACCAGCGTCCGTTTCACCGGCACGGCCCTATCCTAAGCGCCGGTGGAGACCCCAGAGCTCCTCGCTCCCCTCGCGCGGGCGCCCGGTCGGAGCGCGCTCGTCTTCGACGTCGACGGGACGCTCGCGCCGATCGTGGCCCGGCCCGAGCTCGCCGCCGTGCCGGCCGAGACGAAGGCCGAGCTCGCCCGCCTGGCGGGCGGCTATCTCCTCGTCGCCTGCGTCAGCGGCCGGGCCGGCGAGGACGCCCGGCAGCTCGTCGACGTCGACGGGATCGTGTTCGTCGGCAACCATGGCCTCGAGCTCGACCCGAGCGCCGCCGGGCTGGCCGAAGCGGTTGCCCGCTTCCGCGACACGGTCGCCCTGCCGGTCGAGGACAAGGGCCTGTCGCTCACCTACCACTACCGCGAGGCCGAGGACGAGCGCGCCGCCCTCGTCGAGCTCGAGCGTGTGGCCGAGCAGGCGCGGGACGCCGGGCTCGACGCCCGCTGGGGACGCAAGGTGCTGGAGATCCGGCCGCTCGTAGAGGCCCACAAGGGCACGGCCGTGCGGATGCTGCTCGAGCGCTCCGGCGCGCGTCTCGGTCTCTACGCCGGCGACGACACGACCGACCTGGACGGCTTCGCCGGCCTCTCGGGCGCCGGGCTCGAGCACGCGGTTCGCGTCGCGGTCGCCTCGGACGAGAGCCCGGCCGAGCTGCGCGCGGCGGCCGACCTCGTCGTCGGCAGCCCCGCGGAGCTGGCCGGGCTCCTGCGCCTGCTCTAGCCGGCGACGATGTCAGGCCGACGTGCCCTTGCCTCAACCTCAGTCACTCTTTGCGCTCACGCGGGTAGCCGTACTTTGCAACGACCCACGTGGCGAGGAAGGCGAACAACGCCACCACGACTGCTGAGGGGACCTGTCGAGAAATCCCCAGCAGCACTCCTGTTCACGATGTCCGGGCCATAGATCGCATCAAAGAGCACCGAGAGCCAGATGACAGCGATCGCCAGAGACGCCCACATCTCGCGGACGAGAAACCCGGACGACCACCAGCTCTTCTCTTCGGCAACCCGCGACGGTTCGTGCGAGATCGTCGTCATCGCACACCTCCTTTCGTCCGTCGTGAGCGTCGCATCCCGCTGACGGGAAGGCATCGGGGTTGGCGCGTACCGGTAGGTGTGGTTTGTGCGCAACATCGAGCTCCGAAGACGGCAGCCGCGGCGGACGTACGGCCGCTTGCGCCACACTGCTCCGATGGCCGACGCCTTCCACATGAGCCCGGAAGAGTTCCGCCGGCGCGGCCGCGAAGTCGTCGACTGGGTGGCGGATTACATGGAGCACGTCGGCGACCTGCCGATCCGCTCGACCGTCGAACCGGGCGACATCGAGAAGCAACTCCCGCTCGTGGCGCCCGACGCACCGGAGTCGTTCGATGCTCTGCTCGCGCGACCTCGACGACGTCGTGCTGCCGGGCATCACGCACTGGCAATCGCCGGGGTGGTTCGGGTACTTCCCTGCAAACGTTTCGGGCCCGTCCATCCTCGCGGAGCTCGCCTCGGCAGGCATCGGCGCACAAGGGATGCTCTGGGCAACGAGTCCCGCGCTCACCGAAGTCGAGAGCCGTGTGCTCGACTGGCTGGTTGAACTCCTGGGACTACCCGACTCGTGGAAGACATCCGTCGGGCCGGGAGGCGGCGTGATCCAAATGAGCGCCTCCGACTCGACGCATCTGATGCATGTCGTCGCGCGCGAGGCGCGCGATCGCGCCGGGAGTAGGGACGGATCAACTCGTCGCCTACGCGTCCTCCCAGGCTCACTCGTCCGTCGAACGCGGCGCGCGCGTCGCGGGATTCCGGCACGTGCGACCCGTGGACGTCGATGCGGACTACGCGATGCGCGCCGACGCGCTTGCGAATGCGATCGCCGAAGATCGAGCGGCCGGCCTGACGCCCGCGATCGTCACGAGCACGATCGGGACGACCGGCACGGGAGCCGTCGATCCCCTTGCGCGAATCGCGGACATCGCCGGCGCGGAGGGCACGTGGCACCACGTGGACGCTGCGTGGGCGGGGTCGGCGATGTGCCTCCCCGAGTCGCGTCACCTTCAGGCGGGCGTCGAACACGTCGACTCGTACACGTTCAACCCGCACAAGTGGATGTTCACGAACTTCGACTGCAACGTCCTCTGGGTGGCCGATCGGGAACCGCTGATCTCGACGCTCTCCATCGTCCCGCCGTACCTACGGAACGAGGCGAGCGAGTCGGGTGCCGTCATCGACTACCGCGATTGGCACGTCCCGCTCGGTCGTCGTTTCCGCGCGCTCAAGCTCTGGTGGGTCATCCGCCACTACGGCGTGAGCGGGATTCGACATCACATCGCGGAGCACATCCGTCTTGCGGCCGACTTCGCACAGCGGGTGGACGACGAGCCTGCGTTACAGCGTGTCGCGCCCGTCCATCTGGCGCTCGTCTGCTTCGCACACCGCGAAGGGAATGACGCGACCAACGCACTCGCCGCCGTCATCAACGCCGACCCAAGCGTGTACGTGACGCCGTCCCAGGTGGGCGACCAACGCTACATACGGGTGGCGATCGGGCAGACGCACACGAGCGCCCAGGACGTGGATCGGCTCTGGGACGTCATCGTGTCCGGGCTCCGCTAGCACCTCGCGTTCCCGTCAGCCCTCGCTCATCGCTTCTGAAGCTTCTTCACCTGAGCCCAGGTGCGCGTGTTCACGACCTGCTCGGCGGTGATCCAGCCGCGGCGGGCCTGGGCGACGGCCAGCTCGAGGTTGTCGAGCTCGTGGATCCGGTGGGCGTCCGTGGAAATGACAAGGCGCACGCCCGCCTCGGCTGCGGCCCGCGCGAGCGTGTCGGTCAGGTCGAGGCGGTCGGGCTGGGCGTTCAGCTCGAGGAACGTCCCCGTCCCCGCGGCGACCTCGCACACGCGCTCGAAGTCGAGCTCGTACGGCGGCCGCTTGTTGATCTTGCGGCCGGTCGGGTGGCCGATGCAGTCGACGTGGGGGTTCTGCATCGCCGCGACCAGTCGGTCGGTCAGCTTCTCCCGCGCTCCGTCGAAGCCGGAGTGGATCGACGCCATCACCCAGTCGCGCTCGGCGAGCGCGACGTCATCGAAGTCGAGGCTCCCGTCCGCACGGATGTCGACCTCGATGCCCTTCAGAACCGTGATGCCGGAGACCTGCTTCGAGACGGCCTCGATCGCCTCCGTCTGCGCTTCCAGCCGCCCGTCCCGCAGTCGCCGGGCGTGGTCGCAGATGGCGATGTAGCGGTGACCCCGCTCCTTTGCGGCCAGCACCATCTCGTCCAGGGAGGCGCGCCCGTCCGACCAGTCGGTGTGCATGTGCAGGTCGCCCTTGAGGTCGGCGAGCTCCACGAGCGCCGGCAGATCCCCCTTCCGCGCCGCCTCGAGCTCTCCCCGATTCTCGCGCAGCTCCGGCGGGATCCAGGCGTAGCCGAGGTGCGCGTAGACGGCCTCCTCGTCACTTGCCTGGACGTTCTCGCCGCTCTCGACGGTGACGACCCCGTATTCGCTGACCGAGAGGCCGCGCTTCACGGCGTCCTCACGCAGGGCGACGTTGTGGTCCTTCGACCCGGTGAAGTGCTGGAGCAGATTCCCGTAGCACTCCGGCGGCACGACGCGGAGGTCGAAGCGCAGGCCCTCGTGCGAGACGACCGTGGCCTTCGTGCCTCCCAGCGCGACCACCTCGGCGACCCAGTCACGCTCGGTGAAGAACCTCGTCAAGGCCGGAGGGTCGTCCGCGGTCGCGATCAGATCCAGGTCCTTCGTCGTCTCGAGCCGGCGGCGAACGCTCCCCGCCTCGCTCACCCGCTCGGCCAGGCCGCTCGCCTCGATCTCCTCGACGGCGCGGCGGGCCGCCGGGAGCGCCTTGCCGAGGAGCGTGCGCCCTGTCGCCACCGAGACCTTCGGCGTCGCCAGCTCCTTCAGCACCTTCTCCTCGGTCTTCGCGCCGAGTCCTGGCAGCCCCCGCAGGCGCTCCTGCTCGGCGGCCACGCGCAGGTCGTCGAGCGTCTCGACGCCCAGTTCCGACCAGAGCTTGCGGGCCGTCTTGGGCCCGAGGCCGGGGACGTGCATGACCTCGACGAGCCCGGGCGGCAGCTTGGCACGCAGCTTCGCGAGCGCCGCCATGTCGCCCGTGTCGACGTACTCGACGATCTTGCCCTCGATCGTGCCGCCGATTCCCGAGAGCCGCGTCGCCTTGCCGTCGATCGCCAGCTGCGCGACGGGGACGGCGGAGTCGCGGATCCGCGCGGCGGCGCGACGGTAGGCCGCGAGCCGGAAAGCATCCGCGCCGTCGAGCTCGAGCATGTCCGCCAGAAGCTCGAAGCGCTCGGCCAGCTCGGTGTTCGTCGGCAGCTTGGCGGGCACGGCGGCGATGATACGCGCGTGCGGCTGGTCGTCTGCGTCCCCACCTACAACGAGCGCGAGAATCTCGAGCCGATGATCGACGCCCTCGGCGGGGTGCTCGAGGCCCACGAGCCGGACGCGCACGTACTGGTCATCGACGATTCGTCGCCGGATGGGACGGGCAAGCTCGCGGACGGCCTGGCGCGCGAGCGCGGGTTCCTGCACGTGCTTCACCGCGACCGCAAGGAGGGCCTCGGGCCGGCCTATGTCGCCGGGTTCGACTGGGCCCTAGGCAACGGTGCCGAGCTCGTTGCCACCATCGACTGCGACTTCTCGCACGACCCGGCCGACCTCCCACGCCTCGCCGCGGCGACCTCGCGTGCAGGCATCGCCCTCGGCTCGCGCTACGTGCCCGGTGGCGGCACGGAGAACTGGGGGGCGCTTCGGCGCTTCGTCAGCCGGGGCGGATCTGTGTACGCACGCACGATCCTCGGCATCCCCGTGCACGACACGACCTCGGGGTTCAAAGTCTACCGGCGGCAGGTGCTCGAGGCCGTCGACCCGAGCCGGATCGAGTCCCGCGGCTACGCCTTCCAGATCGAGACGGTCTTCCGGGCGATCAGGGCCGGGTTCACCGTCGAGGAGGTGCCGATCCGGTTCGCCGACCGCACCGAGGGAGGGTCGAAGATGGGCCCGAAGATCGTCCTCGAGGCGGTCGTGCGCGTGCCCGCCCTGCGCATTGCGGCCGCTCGGGGACGTCTCTGACCGGGGCTATAGTGCGAGCAGAATGGCTGAGCTCGTCGAGGTGGGAGACGCGGACTTCGAGCGCGAGGTCCTCCAGGCGGAGGTTCCCGTGGTCGTCGACTTCTGGGCGCCGTGGTGCGGCCCGTGCCGCGTCGTCGGCCCGATCCTCTCCGACATGGCCGACGAGCACGAGCGCGTCAGGTTCGTGAAGCTGAACGTCGACGAGAACCCCGACACCCAGGCGCGCTACAACGTCCTCTCGATCCCGACCGTGATCCTCTTCGAGAACGGCGACGCCCGCGAGACGATCGTCGGCGCCCGCTCGCGCAGCCACTACGAAGGCGCCTGGGAGCGCTGGCTCAGGCCGGCGGCCTAGTCGAAGGAATCCCAGCCGGCGAGACCCGAGGGCTCGACGCCCTCACCCTCGACGCAGCCGCCGACGACCGTGCACCCGGACGCCTCGACGTCCTCCGGCGCCAGGGCGGCCAGCAGCTCGTAGTCCTCTCCCATCGTCCAGAAGGGAAGGTCGGCGACCTCCTCGATCCGCGGCGCCCGGGGAATCCGTTCCGGCTCGAGCACGATCCCGCAGCCCGAGCGGGCGGCAATGCGGGCTGCGTCGCCCGCGATTCCGTCCGAGAGGTCGACCAGCGCGTGCGCGAGGCGCGCGAGTCGTCGGCCTTCAGCCAGGCGAAGCGGCGGGCGCCGGTACCGCTCGACGAGCTCGTCGAACCCCGGACGATCCTCGCGGAGCGCGTGGAGGCCGGCCGCGGCGGCGCCGAGCGGGCCGGTGACGACCAGGACATCTCCAGGCAGGGCGCCGGCCCGTCCGGGAACACGCTCGCTGCGGCCCACGGCGGTCACGGCGAGGACGACCGCGCCCGCCCGCGTCGTGTCGCCCCCCGCCACGGACACGCCGGGCTCGCCCAGGCCTTCATAGAGCTCGGCGATCGCCTCGACCTCCGTGTCGGCCGGAAGCGCGAGGCCGACGAGCAGCGCCTCGGGCTCGGCGCCGAGAGCGGCCAGGTCGCTCAGGTTGACCGCGGCCGCCTTGTAGCCGAGGTCGTGCCAGGACGTCCACTCGCGGCGGAAGTGGACGCCTTCGACGAGCGTGTCCTGGGTGACGACCACGCCGTCGCCGAGCAGGGCGCCCTCGGCGTCCTGGCCGCGGACGAGGCCGCGACGCTCGAGCTCAGCGAGGAGCCCGAACTCCCCGAGCTCCGAGAGCCTCAAGATCGAAGACGTCGACGGGGCCCGAGCCGGCCCCAATGCCGGCCAGGCCGTTCTTGACCGCCTCGGTTGCGATCGCCGCCGCCCCGCGCGCCGCCTCCTCGAGGCTCTCACCGCGGGCCAGGAGCGCGGTCAGGCTCGCCGAGTGCGTGCAACCGGCGCCGTGGGTCGTCTCGTCGCCGTAGCGCTCGACGGGGATGGGCACGTGGCGCTCGCCGTCGAAGAGCCAGTCCACGGCTTCGGCGCCGTGGCCGCCGGTGACGACGACGGCAGCAGCGCCCAGGCCGTGCAGGCCCTCGGCGAGCGCGCGGCGGTCTGCGCGGTCGTCGTACGTGACGCCGAGCAGCGCGCAGGCCTCGTGCAGGTTCGGCGTGACGACGGTGGCGAGCGGGAAGAGCTCGGCAACGAGCACGGAGACCGCGTCGTCCTGGAGGAGCGTCGCGCCGGAGGCCGCGATCATGACCGGGTCGACGACGAGCGGGACCTCCAGCCCGCCGAGGAAGTCGGCCACCGCCTCGATGATCCGCGCGCTGAAGAGCATGCCCGTCTTGGCCGCGTCCACGCCAATGTCGTCGAAGACGGCGTCCAGCTGCGCCCGGACGAAGGCGGGCGGCGCCTCGTGGACGCCGGCCACCGAGACGGTGTTCTGAGCGGTGAGGGCGACGATCGCGCTCGTGCCGTGGCAGCCGAGCGCCGCGAACGCCTTCAGATCCGCCTGGATACCTGCGCCTCCGCCGGAGTCCGAAGTCGCGATCGTGAGACACCGGGGTACCACGGACGACGAAAGCTAGCATCGGCCTCATGGCGGTCGTGACCTGGGAGGGAATGCTCGAGGGGGAGGAGCTCGCCTACCTGACCGAGGTCCCCGGCCGCGAGGCGCGCACCGTCCCGCTGCCCGACCTCCATCCCCGCCTCGAGGCGGCGCTGCGTGACCGGGGCATCCAGACGCTCTTCGCCCACCAGGCAGAGGCGCTCGCGGCCGCGCGCCGCGGCGAGCACCTGGTCGTCGCGACAGGCACCGCCAGCGGCAAGACGCTCGCCTTCAACCTCCCGGTCCTCGACGCACTGGCCGCGGACCCGAAGCTTCGCGCGCTCTACCTCTATCCGACGAAGGCCCTCGCGCAGGACCAGGCACGCTCCCTCGCCGAGCTGAAGGTCCCGCGGGTCAAGCCGGCCATCTACGACGGGGACACGGAGCACGAGCGGCGTTGGCAGATCCGCAAGTGGGCGAACGCGATCCTGACCAACCCGGACATGCTGCACGTAGGCGTCCTCCCCCACCACGACCGCTGGGCGGACGTGCTCTCGAACCTCCGCTACGTCGTCGTCGACGAGGCGCACGTCTACCGCGGCGTCTTCGGGTCGCACGTCGCCAACGTGCTCAGGCGCCTGCGCCGCGCGGCGCAGATCTACGGCGCCGACCCACAGTTTCTCCTCGCCTCGGCGACGATCGCCAACCCCGGCGAGCTCGCACATTCTCTGCTCGGCCTCGACGCGACCGTGATCGACGCCGACGCGGCGCCTCGGGCCGCCCGGACGATCGCCTTCTGGAATCCACCGGTGTTGGACGAGCCGCTGCAGCTGCGCGCCAGCGCGCTCGGGGAGGGCGCGCGGCTCCTCGCCGAGCTCGTCTCACGGGGGCTGCGCACGATCTGCTTCGCCAAGAGCCGCAAGGCGACCGAGCTGATCCACCGCTTCGCCGGCGAGCGGCTGGACGCAGAGACGGCCGCGCGCCTGTCGCCCTACCGGGCCGGCTACACGCCGGCCCAGCGCCGCGAGATCGAGCGCCGGCTCGTCGAGGGGGAGCTGCTCGGCGTGACCGCGACGGACGCACTCGAGCTCGGCATCGACATCGGCCTCCTCGACTGCGCCATCTCCGTCGGCTTCCCCGGCACCGTCGCGAGCCTGCGCCAGCAGTGGGGGCGCGCGGGGCGCCGCAGCCAGGGCCTCGCCGTGCTGGTGGCGAGCGAGGACGCGCTCGACCAGTTCTTCATGCGGGAGCCCGAGGCGCTCCTGGAGCGGCGGGTCGAGGCGGCCATCCTCGACCATGCGAACCCGCGGATCCTCGACGGGCACGTCCTCTCCGCCGCCTTCGAGGCGCCGCTCGACGACCGGGACCGGGAGACGCTCGGCGATGCCGCGTTGGAGCGGGCGGAGGTGCTCGTCGCCGGAGGCGAGCTGCGGAAGACGAAGGCCGGGATCGTCTGGGCCGGCAAGGACTACCCGGCGGGCCGCGTCGCGCTGCGCTCGGCCAGCCCGGAGTCGGTCGCGGTGATCGACGCCGGCACCGGCACCCTCCTCGGACTCGTGGAGCGGGAACGCGCGTACTCGACGGTGCACGAGGGCGCCGTCTACCTCCACCTGGGCGAGTCCTACCGCGTCCTCGAGCTCGACCTGCCCGCCCGCACGGCCGTGGTCGAGCCCTTCTCGGGCGACTACTACACGCAGGCCAAGAAGGAGACGACGACCGCAATCGAGGAGGCCGAGCTGTCAGGCCGGCGGCTCGGCCTGGAGGTCTTCTTCGGCCGAGTGAGCGTCACCGAGCAGGTGATCGCCTACCAGCGGAAGTCGATCCGCGACCAGGCGACCCTGGAGCTGGTCGCGCTCGACCTCCCGCCGTCGACCTTCGAGACGGAGGCGATCTGGTACGTGCCCTCCGACGAGCAGCTCGACGGGCTGCAGCCTCTCCCCAAGCTCCTCGGCTCCCTGCACGCCGCCGAGCACGCGATGATCGCCATCCTGCCCCTCTGGGCCATGTGCGACCGCTGGGACATCGGCGGCCTCTCCACCAACCTCCACTTCCAGACCGGCCGCCCCACCGTCTTCGTCTACGACGGCCATCCGGGCGGTGTCGGAATCGCGCGGCGGGGCTACGACGAGCTCGAGGGCTGGGTCGGAGACACGGAACACCTGCTCGCCGGCTGCCCGTGCGCCGACGGCTGCCCCTCCTGCGTCCAGTCGCCGAAGTGCGGCAACCTCAACGAGTTCCTGGACAAGGCGGGCGCCTCGACCCTCCTCGGCCGCATGCTGCGGGCGGGAGGCTAGGGGAGGAACGCGGCGATGCTGCGGACGATGTCTCGGCCGCGGTCGACGCGCGCAACATCGCGGTCGGCATCCCCGTAAACGCGGTCGCGCACGCCGTCGCACTCGGTGCGCATCTCGAGAGCCACGCTAGCGGGCCTCGACCAGCCCGAGAGCGAGCTCGACTGCCTCCGCCGGCGTCCCCGCGTGCTCGATGCCGTCGCCCTCGACCCCGGGACCGTCGCCGAGGACGACGACCGGTCGGCCGAGCACGCGGGCGTAGGAGATCTCCGCGGCCGTCCCCCAGCGGCCGCCTACCGCGACCGCCGCCTCGCAGGACGCGACGACGGCGAGGTTTCGGGCATGGCCGGTGCCGGTAGCAACCGCGTAGTCGATCCAGCGGTTGGCGTCGCGGGCGCTCTCGCCGGGAAGGATCCCCACGGTCGTGCCGCCGGCTTCCTTCGCACCGCGCGCCGCCGCCTCCATGACCTCCCCCAGCCCGCCGCAGACGACAACGCACCCCCGCTCCGCGAGCAGGCGGCCGACCTCCTCCGCCTGGCCGGCCCACTCGGCCCCGCTGCCGATCACCGCGATCTGCACACGGCCGATGATATGACTGGTGGGGTGACGACTCGCGCCGCGCGCGGCGGCACTCTCGTCCTCGGCGGCGGCTTCGCGGGCGCCTACGTGGCTCGCCTCGTCGGCTCCGCCGGCTCGACGATCGTCAGCCCCGAGAACTTCATGCTCTACACGCCGATGCTCCCGGAGGCGGCCTCCGGGACGCTCGAGCCGCGGCACGTGGTCGTTCCCCTCCGCGTCATGTGCCCGCACTCGGAGCTGCTGCTCGGACGCGCGACGACGCTGGACGAGGAGGCCCGGCGCGTGCACGTCGTCTCCGCCGAGGGCGAGCTGGAGGTTGAGTACGAGCACCTCGTGGTCACGCTCGGCGCGATCCCGCGGGCGCTGCCGATCCCGGGGCTCGGAGAGCATGCGCTCGGCTTCAAGTCGCTGGCCGACGCCATCCACCTCCGCAACCACGTGCTGCGCGAGCTGGAGGCGGCCAGCGCCGACCGGGAAAACGTCGAACGCCACCTGACCTTCGTCTTCGTCGGCGCCGGCTACGCGGGCGTCGAGGCGCTCGCCGAGCTCTCCGACCTCGTGCGCGACGCCCTGCGCTACTACCCCGACCTGAGGACCGCGTCGCAGCGCTGGGTGCTCGTCGACGCGGCGCCCAAGATCCTGCCCGAGATCCCCAGGCGGCTCGGCGAGTACGCCGCGCGCGAGCTGACGAAGCGCGGCGTCGACATCCGCGTCTCGACGACCCTCGACTCGCTCGACGCCGAGAGCGCCACGCTGTCGGACGGGACGCGCTTCGAGACCCACACGGTGGTCTGGACGGCCGGGGTCACGGCGCACCCGCTCCTCTCCGAGCTGGGCCTCCCGCTCGACGAGCGCGGCCGGGTGATCGTCGGCCCGACCCTCCAGGTCGAGGGCCGTGAGCACGTCTGGGCACTCGGCGACTGCGCTCGCGTGCCCAACGAGGCGACGCCGGACAAGTTCGACCCGCCCACCTGCCAGCACGCGCTCCGCCAGGCTCGGCGGCTGGCCAAGAATCTCAAGGGCGACGTCAAGCCATACCGCTACCGCGAGCTCGGCCAGGTCGCGACCCTCGGGCGCTACAAGGGAATCGCGGACGTCGTGGGCATCCGCCTGCGCGGGTTCCTGGGCTGGTTCGTGACCCGGACGTACCACCTCTTCCAGCTGCCGCTCGTCTCGCGCAAGCTCCGCGTCGTCGCTCGACTGGACGGTTGCCCTCTTCTTCCGACGCGACATCGCCGAGCTGTCGATGCTCGGTCACCCCGCCGCGCTCGGGGAGGGCGGGGAGCGCCCGTCGCCGGGCGCTCCCCCTCCAGCCTCTAACTGAACCGGAAGAACGCGCGGTGCTGCTTCCCGTCGTCGCGCGGGACGTCGACCTCGCGGCCCGTGCCCGCCCACTCCGCGAGCGGCCTCCACGGATAGTTGAAGACGCCGTTCGCGTTCACGTCAGTCAAGCGGGGTGTCAAACGAGCAAGTGACTTTCAGTCAAACGCGATCGACCGTAAACCAGGCCGCCTTCGCCGCCGATAAGAGCGTCGATGAGATCGCTCCTTCGGACACAAACCGCCTCGGCCCTGCTCGTGTGTGCGGTGGGCGTCGCCCTCCCTGCCGCGACCCTCATCCTCGTCGGCCGGAACGAAGTCCACCCGACCAACGGCCTCCACTTCTACGGTGTCGGCTTCACGGCGGTGGCCGCGATGGTGGCGGCGGTGATCCTCACGATCGCGGGGGCGCGCAGGAGCGACCCGCGCACCGTCCTCGTCGGCACAGCCTTCTCGGTGATGGCTGCGCTGCTCGCATTGCACGGGCTCGCGACGCCGGGAATGATCGTCGGCTGGAACGGCCTCGTCGCCTTCACGGGAGGCGCGACGCTTCCGGTCGGTGCCGCAGTGCTCGTGCTCGCCGCGTTGCCGTCGGTGAACCGGCCCCAGAGCGTCCGTCGGCTGATCGTCCTCCAGATCGTCCTTCTTGCCGCCGTCGTCCTCCTCGGCACGCTGGGGATGCTCGTGCCGGACCTCGTCCCCTCCGTGCCGGAGGCGGGCAGCCCGCTGGCGCTGTGCCTCCTGGCGGTCGGCCTTCTCCTCTACGCCTTCCTCGGCGTCCGCGCGATCAACACCTTTCTCCTCACTCGCCGCCGCTCCGACCTGCTGGTCGTCGTCGGCCTCGCCTTCCTCGCCACCGCGCTCGTCGGCGCACTCGTGCTCAACTACATGCAGCTCGGTTGGTGGCTGGGCCACGCCTTCGAGCTCCTCGGGATCCTCTTCGTCGCGATCCCGGTGGCGCTGGATCTCCGCCGCGCCGAGCCCTCGCGCATGCTCACGGGCGGCCCGCGGGCCGGCGAGCTCGTCCAGGCCGAGCACGCATTCCTCGGCGCACGGGTTCGCGCGCTCACGCTGCGCCTGGCCGAGAAGGACGAGTACACCGAGGGCCACACCCGCCGGGTCGCCTTCCGCGCCGTCCAGGTCGGCGAGGAGCTGGGCCTGGCCTCGAACAAGCTCCGGACGCTCGCAACCGGCGGCCTCCTGCACGACATCGGCAAGCTCTCGGTGCCCGACGAGATCCTCAAGAAGCCCGGCTCGCTCGACGACGAGGAGTTCGCCGTCATCAAGCGGCATCCCGAGTGGGGTCACAAGCTCCTCGGCGAGCTCGGCGGCTTCTCCGACTCGGTGAGACGCCTCGTGCTCGACCACCACGAGCGGCTCGACGGCAAGGGCTACCCGAACGGCCTCGGCGGCGCCGAGCTCGACATCGAGACGCGGATCCTCACGGTCTGCGATGTCTACGATGCGCTCCTCTCGGTGCGCGTCTACCGAGACGCCTGGACGCACGACAAGGCGATCGGCCTCCTGCACGAGCAGACCGGGTCGGCCTTCGACGCCACCTGCGTCGGCGCGCTGGAGCGCGTGCTCGCCCGCGAGTCGTCGCTCACGCTCGACATCGCCGTCTAGGAGGGCTCGGCGAGCTCTCGCTCGTCGCCGGGGTGCGCAGCTCTCGGGGCGGCCGGTGGCACAGCTGGGATCTCGTCGAGCCCTCCTGGCCACTACGCTCTCCACGTGCCGACCGAGCTCGACCGGGCTCTGGCCTTCGAGAAGGCGATGATCGCCCGCTGCGCCGAGCGGATCGTGCCCTCTCGCTCGGGGCAGGCGTATTTCAACGACACGTTCCCCCGGGTCTGGTGGCTGAACTTCTTGCTCGTCGACCGCGGGCCCACCGACCCCGGCGAGCTCGCGGCCGAGGCGGAGCTCCTGCACACCGACGCAGGCCAACGCCACCGGCGGATCGAGATCCCCGACGACGCGGTCGGGGAGAGCGTCGCCCCGTTCTTCCGCCGGCTCGGCTGGCAGGTCGAGCCGCTGGCGCTCATGGCCTATCGTGGCGAGGGCGAGCGCACGGCGGACACCTCGGCGGTCGCCGAAGTCGAGCGCGAGAGCCTCGTCCCCTTCCGGGAGGAGATCGCCCGAGCGCAGCCGTGGGCGACCGATGAGGAGGCTGTTCGCCAGGTCGTCGCAGCAGGCGAGGTCGGCGCCCGCGCCGGCAACGCCCGCTCCTTCGCCGTGCTCGAGGACGGACGGCCCGTCGCCGCCGCCCAGCTCAACTCGGACGGAAGGGTCGCCGAGGTCGACGACGTCGCCACGCTCCCCGACTTCCAGGGCCGGGGCCATGCGAGCGCCGTCACGCTCCGCGCGGTCGAGGAGGCGCTCGCCGCCGGGCACGAGCTCGTCTTCCTCCTCGCCGACGACGAGGACTGGCCGAAGCAGCTCTACGCCCGGCTCGGGTTCGAGCCGATTGGCCGCACCTGGAGCTTCCTGCGCACGCCCGTACTCGTCGCCAAGGACTAGCGCAGGGCGGCCAGCGCCTTGCCGAGGGATTGCCGCGTCGCGAGCACGTCCGCATAGAGGTCGCCTTCGCGCCGCACGCGGTCGAGGACGACCTCCATGGTGAACTTGGACGGGTCGAGCGCCTCGGTGACCTCCTCCCAGCGGAGCGGGGTCGACACGGGCGCTCCCGGCTGCGGGCGCACGGAGTAGACGGAGGCGATCGTCTTGCCCTCGCCGTTCTGGTTCGAGTCGACGAGCACGCCGCGGCGCTTCGCCTTCGCCCACTCGGTGGTGACCAGCCCGTGGTGGAGGCGCGCCAGCGTCCCGGCGACGATCTCGGCGAACTCCCGCGTCTGCTCGTAGGTGTACCGCCTCGCGATCGGCACGAGGACGTGGAAGCCGTCGGCCCCGCTCGTCTTCGGGAAGCCGGCGAGGTCGAGCGCATCCAGCACGTCCTTGATGAGAAGTGCGACCTGGACGACCTCTGGGAAGCCGACGTCCGGCGACGGATCGAGGTCGAAGAGCACCCAGTCGGGGCGCTCGGGCTTGTCGACCCGCGAGTACCACGTGTTCATGTCGATGCAGCCCATGTTCGCCATCCAGAGGAGTGCCAGCTCGTCGTTGACGAGCGGGTAGCGGAGCGTCCGCTTCTCCCGGGTTGCCCGGGACGTCGACCGATACTGGAACGTCGGGATCCAGTCGGGCATGTGCGAGGGAGCGTCCTTCTGGAAGAAGTGCTTCCCGCGCCAGCCATCGGGATAGCGCTTCATCGTGAAAGGCCGGTCCTGCAGGTGCGGCACGATCGCAGAGGCGACGTCGCGGTAGTACGCGATCAAGTCGCCCTTGGTGATCCCCTCCTCGGGCCAGAAAGGCTTATCCAGGTTGGACAGCTTGAGGACGCGCTTACCGCGTGTGATCTCGGGCTCGAGCGCCTCTTCGCGCCGCACCTCCTCCGGCGCCTTGTCCTCGCGCAGGCCCTTGTAGACGGGGGCGCGCAGGCGGCTGTCGTGCGTCCATTCCGCGAAGGAGACCTCGGCGACGAGCCTGGGCTCCACCCAGACGATGTCGTCCCGCTTCACCTTGGCCATCTTCGGCACCTCCACGAACGGCGGCTCGTCCCGCTCGAGCGGTCGCAGCTTGCCGAGCAGCCGCTCGATCTCCTCTTCGGTGAAGCCCGTGCCGACGTTGCCGACGTACTCGAGCCGACCATCCTCGAGGACGGCGAGGATGAGGGCGCCAAAACCGGCCGAGCGCCGCCCTTTGCCCTTCGTGTAACCGGCAACGACGAACTCCTGCTCCCGGTGCGTCTTCACCTTGAGCCATTCACGCGTCCGCTTGCCCGGCTGGTAGCGCGACTCGCGCTTCTTCGCGACCACCCCTTCGAGCCCCTGCGCGAGCGCCGCGTCGTAGAGCGCCCGGCCGTCCTCGAAGGAGTCGGAGAGGCGGACGACACCGCCGCTCGGGTCGACTAGCCGCGCCAGCCGCTCGCGCCGCTCGCCCAGCGGGAGGTCGATCAGCGGCTCGCCGTCGACCTCGAGCACGTCGAAGACGTAGTAGACGAGCGGCCCCGAGCCCTGCTGCATGACAGAGAAGCTCGAGCGGCCCTGCTCGTCCAGCGCGCAGACCTCGCCGTCGATCACGCAGTCGGGGGTGCGCACCGCGCGCCCCAGCGCCCGCGCGACGGTGGAGAAGCGCTGCGTCAGGTCATTGCCCCGGCGGCTCGTCAACGTGGCGTCGCCCCCGGCTACCCGGCCGACTGCCCGGTAGCCGTCCCACTTGACCTCGTAGAGCCAGTCCTTCCCGCTGGGCACGTCGGCGGCCAGGGTGGCGAGCATCGGCTCGTAGGTCCGGCCGGCGCGGCGGACGGACGCCTTGTCGTCCTGCTTGCGGATCAGGAGCCAGTTCTTCTCGTTGTTGTCCAACTTTGCGGGCACGAGCGTCCAGGTACCCTCGAGGCGCTCGCCCCGGAGTCGGACGGTCAGCCCCCCGTCGGGCTTCTCCTCGAGCAGCTCGTACGTGCCTCGGTCCCAGATCTCGACAGTACCGGCCCCGTATTGACCGGCCGGGATCTCGCCCTCGAAGGCGGCGTAATCGAGAGGGTGGTCCTCCACGTGCACGGCGAGATGGCGCTGCCCGGTCTCGAGAGGAATCCCCTTCGGCACGGCCCAGCTCGCGAGGGCGCCGTCGCGCTCGAGGCGGAAGTCGTAATGGAGCCGGCGCGCATCGTGGCGCTGAACGACGAAGATCGCCTCGCCGTCGCCCGGCTTCCCGCCGAAGGGCTCGGGGGTGGCGCCCTTCGTCCGCTTGCGCTCGTACTCACGTAGGCGCGGCATCCCGGAAGCATGCCCACGTTTGGGCGGACGCGAACTGTGGGTAGGAATGCTGGTACTCACGCCTTGCCGACCGGGGGGTTGGCAACCGGGGGCCGGCCACCTTGCCGGCCCCTTTCTTGTCTCGAGGCAGCAGTCACAGGGCGACGGGGATAACCCTGTGGACGCTGTGGATTGCCGAGTTCTCGACCTCTAGTCGAGGTAGATGCCCATGGCGCGGAACTTTCCACGCCGTGCGCGCTTGCGCTCGTCCGCATCCTGTGGGTCGAGCTCGGCGAGCGAGCCCTTGAGCGACTCGCCGAGGAGCCTCGCGGCCTCGTCGTGGTCGGTGTGGGCGCCGCCGGGCGGCTCGGGCACGATCCCGTCGACAACGCCGAGCTCGAGGCAATGGCGCGCGTCCGGCTTGAAGGCGGCAGCCGCCTTCTTCGCTTCGCCGGCGTCCCGCCAGAGGATGGCGGCACAGCCTTCGGGGGAGATGACCGAGTAGATCGCGTTCTCCTGCATCAGCACCCGGTCGGCGACGGCAATCGCCACGGCGCCGCCTGACCCTCCCTCGCCGATGACACAGGTCACGGTCGGGACGCCCAGGCGCACCATCGCCAGCTGACAACGGGCGATCCAGCCGCCCTGGCCGTGCTGCTCCGCTGTCACGCCCGGGTAGGCGCCCGGCGTGTCGACGAGCGTGAGCACGGGGAAGCGGTGGCGGTCGGCGAGCTCCATCGCGCGCATGGCCTTGCGGTAGCCCTCGGGATAGGTCATGCCGAAGTTGCGGTGGGTCCGCTCGCGGATGTCCCGGCCCTTCTGGTGGCCGACGAGGACGGCCGTGCGCCCGTCGACGCGGGCAAGGCCGGCGACGATCGCGGGGTCGTCCGCGAACGAGCGATCGCCGTGAAGCTCGACAAAGTCCTCGCAGATCCGCTCGACGTAGTCGAGCGTGTAGGGCCGCTCCTGGTGCCGCGCGAGCTCGACCGCGTGCCAGACCTCGTCCTCGCTCGGCTCCGTCGACATGCGATCGAGCTGGCGCTTGAGCCTCGACATCTCGCCGGAGACGCCGACCCCGCGCAGAAGCGGAAGCTCGCGGAGCTTCGCCAGCCGCTCCTTGAGCTTCAGCTGCTCGACCTGGCTCGCGGGCGTCTCGGTCACTGCGGGTTGACGAACATCGCGAGCAGACGGCCCACATAGGGACGCAGCTCGGCTCGAGGGACGATCGCGTCGACGTGGCCGAAGCGGGCGTTCGACTCGGCCAGCCCGAAGTCCTCCGGAAGCTTCTCGCGCGTGGTCTGCTGGACGACGCGCGGGCCCGTGAAGGCGAGCAGCGCGCCCGGCTCGGAGACGATGACGTCGCCGAGGCTCGCGAAGCTCGCGAGCACGCCCGCGGTCGTCGGATGTGTCATCACGGAGATGAACGCGGAGCGCGCGTCGTGCAGCTCGTCGACCGCGCAAACCGTCTTCGGGAGCTGCATCAGGGAGAGGATCCCCTCCTGCATGCGGGCGCCTCCCGAGGCCGTGACACACACGAGCGGAACCCGACGTCCCGCCGCACGCCCGCACGCGCGGGCGAACTTCTCGCCGACCGTGCTCCCCATCGAGCCGCCCATGAAGGCGAAGTCCATGACCGCCAGCTCGCACGGCCGCCGCTCGATCGCCGCCGCGCCGGCGATGAGCGCGTCCCCGAGCGACGTCGCCACCTCGGCCTCGGCGAGGCGGTCGGTGTACGCGCGCAGGTCGAAGAAGTTGAGCGGGTCGGCGGAGCGCAGGCCGGCGTCCTCTTCGGCGAAGGTGCCCCGGTCGGCGAGCTGCGAAATGCGCTCGCGCGCTCGCACCGGGAAGTGGTGGCCGCACTGCCGGCAGACGCGCAGGGTCTGCTCGAGCTCGTCGTCGCGGTAGTGGGAGTGACAGCGCGGGCAGGTGTTCGGATGCCGCTTCCCGTCCGGCTCCGGCGCCGCCTCACGGTTCTCGACCGTTACGTCGACGCGGCTCTCCATGGCCGCCATCTTACGGGCTTCGCCGTCCCCGTCCGATCCGGTCAAAGGCCCAGCGCGCCGACGAGGCGGGCAAGTGGCGCAACGTTTTCGGGAGCCGGGCCGAGGCCGGTCAGGCCGGCGCCCGCGACGGGCCGCTCGGCGGCGATCTTGCGGAGCATGGCTGCGGCCTCGACGACCGTGAAGCCGCTTGGCTCGGGCATGAAGCAAACCACGTCGTCCTCCGGGTCGAGGACGTCGACGTCGAACGCGACATAGACCGCGTCGGCGTCCTCGAGCGCTTCGACGAGCTCCCCCTCGCCGGTGCGCAGGCCGCTGGCGGCGATGAACTCGACCTCGGGCGGGTCGAGGTTCCGCGCGCCGATCAGAACGACGTCGGCAGGGTGCACGGTGCCGGAGTCGAGCAGCATGCGCAGCGGCATGCCCCACTGGTTCCCGCTCGGAGAGCTCTCGGGCGTGTTCAGGTCGCCGTGAGCGTCGAACCAGACGACCGCGAGCCGGTCGAAGCGCGTCGCCAGCCCCTCAACGGCGCCGACGTGGGAGCAGCAGCAGCCGCCCAGGACGAGCGGCCTGTCGGGAAGCGCAGCCGCGAGAGCGAGGTTCTGCATCGTCAGGGACTCCTCGTCGACGACCGCAGCCTCCGGGTACGGGAGCTCCAGAAACGCGGCCTCGGCCATCGATTCGCCGTCTGCGCCCCAGGCCCGCGGGACCCGTACAAGGCCCGCGGCGAAGGTGCGTCCGCAGGAGTGGCACTCGTACTCGCCGCCGTCGAGGGCGACAGCCGTCAGCGTCCTGCAGTCGGGGCAGCGCGCCCGGAGTCGCGACATCGACCCCAGGCTACCGGGAGGCCGGATCGGCCGGGACGATCTCGTCCACGGTGTCGGGAAGGCGCGAGAGGTCGGTCAGCTCCGCGCGCCGCGGCAGATCGCTCGTCTCCGCAAGGCGGTTGATCCAGACGGCCGGGATGCCGAGCTCGCGCGCGGGCGCGATGTCGTGGAAGAGGCTCGCGGCCACGTGCACGTGTCGCTCCGGGTCGGCGTCGAAGCGTTCGTAGAACGTCCGCCAGTGCCCGTGGGCGGGCTTGTAGGAGCCGATCTCGCCCGCGGCGACCGTGCCGTCGAACGGAACGCCGATCGCCTCCATCGAGGCGGCGAGCAGCTCGGGGTCGGTGTTGGAAAGCGGCACGAGCCGCCAGCCCCGCTCCCTCAGCTCGGCGAGCGCGCCGGGGACCTCCGGGAAGACCGGCCACTCCGGGAGCGAGTCGGCCAGAGCGGGCTCCTCGTCGGCGGGAAGCTCGAGCCCTTCGCTCTCGGCGAGCAGGATCAGCGACTGCCGCAGCACCTCGCGGTACGGAAGTGAGCCCTCGAGCTCCACCCGCGGCTCGATCTCGTGGTAGCGCTCGAGCAGCCGGTCGGCGTCCTCGTCCGGCCAGAGGCGCTCGAGCTGCCCCCGGATGCCGCTGTTCCAGTCGACCAGCGTCCCGTAGCAGTCGAACGTCGCCCAGCGAGCGTCGGCGCTAATCGGTGAACTTCCTGATCACGAGGCAGGCGTTGTGCCCGCCGAAGCCGAAGTTGTTGGAGAGGGCGACATCGGTCTTCCACTCGCGGGCCTCGTTGGGGATGTAGTCGAGGTCGCACTCCGGGTCGGCGACCTCCTGGTTGATCGTCGGCGGCACGACGTCGCGCTGGACGGCGAGCGTCGAGAGGATCGCCTCGATCGCGCCGGAGGCGCCGAGGCAGTGGCCTGTGGCGCCCTTGGTGGAGGAGATCGGGGTCCTGCGGGCCTTCTCCTCGCCCAGCGCGACCTTGATCACGCGCGTCTCGCTCGAGTCGCCGATCGGCGTGGATGTCCCGTGCGCGTTGATGTAGTCGATCTGGTCGCCCGTGATCTGCGCGTCGTCCATCGCCATGGACATGGCGCGGGCGGGGTGGCGGCCGGTCGGGTCGGGCTCCGTGATGTGCTGCGCGTCGGAGGAGAGGCCGTAGCCGATCAGCTCGGCGTAGATCTTCGCGCCGCGCTTTCGCGCGTGCTCGAGCTCCTCGAGCACGACGATCCCGGCGGCCTCCCCCATGACGAAGCCGTCGCGCTCCGCGTCGAAGGGGCGGCTCGCGCGCTGCGGGTCGTCGTTTCGCCGCGAGAGCGCCCGCATCGCCGAGAAGCCGCCGATGCCGACCTTCGTGATCCCGGCCTCCGTCCCGCCCGCGAACATGACGTCCGCGCGGTTGAGGCGAATCGCGTCCATCGCCTCCCCGATGGCCATGTTCGAGGCGGCGCACGCCGTGCACTCGGACGTGAGCGGGCCGCGCGTGCCGAGCTCCATCGAGACCCAGGCGGCGCCCATGTTCGGGATGATCGCCGTGATCGAGAGCGGGTTGACCCGGTCGGGGCCGCGCTCGAGCAGCTGGTCGTAGCAGTCCTGAAAGCTCTGGAGCCCGCCGATGCCGGTCGCGACGGAGACACCCGTGCGCTCGGTCTCGGGCTCGATCTCGAAGCCGGAGTCCTCCTCGGCCATCCGGGCGGCGGCGAGGATCATCTGCGTGAACCGGTCCATGCGCCGCGCCTTGCGGTGCTCGATCCACTTCGTCGGCTCGAAGTCCTTCAGCTCGCAGGCGAAGTGAACGGCGAATTCGGAGGGGTCGAACACGGTGATCGGCCCGGCGCCGGACTGGCCGTCGGTGATGTTCTCCCAGAACGTCTCCACGTCGTTCCCGAGCGGCGTGACCGCGCCCATGCCCGTGATCACAACCCGCTTGCGTCCGTTGTCCGAAGCCATCGCCTACATCCCCAGTCCGCCGTCCACGAGCAGCACGTCGCCCGTGATGAACGCGGCCTCGTCGGAGCAGAGAAAGCGTACCGCAGCGGCAACGTCCTCCGGAGACCCGAGCCGGCCGAGCGGGGTGTTGCCGAGGATCAAGCCGGTGATCTCCTCCGAGAGGCCCTCGGTGAGCGCCGTCGTGATGTAGCCGGGCGCGATCGCGTTGACCCGTACACCGCGGACGCCGAGCTCGCGCGCCAGCGCCTTCGTCAGCCCGATGATCCCCGCCTTCGAGGCCGCGTAGTTGGCCTGGCCCGGGTTGCCGTGGATGCCGACGACGCTCGTCAGGTTCACGATCGCGCCGGCGCGGCGGCGGAGCATCTTGCGGGAGACCGCGCGACAGGTGTTGAAGGTGCCCCGGAGGTTGGTCTCGATCACCACCTCCCAGTCCTCGTCGCTCATCCGCGCGATCAGCGTGTCGCGCGTGACGCCGGCGTTGTTGACCAGGACGTCGACGTCGCCGAGCTCCGACTCGACCCGCTCGACGAGTGCCTGCGCCTCGGCCGGGTCGCCGACGTTCGCGCCCATGGCGACACCGCCGATCTCGGCCGCGATCGACTCCGCCTCCTCGCTGCCGGAGCGGTAGTTGACCGCGACCTTCGCGCCCCCCTGCGCGAGCTCGCGCGAGATGGCCGCGCCGATCCCGCGCGAGCCCCCGGTGACGAGCGCGACCTTGCCCTCGAGTGAGGCGAACTCAGGCAGCGGAGACCTGCTCCTGCAGCTTGCGCAGCGACTCGGGGTCGCCCACGGAGATCGTCCGCAGCGAGCGGTCGCAACGGCGCAACAGACCGCTGAGCACCTGCCCAGGGCCGATCTCCACGAACGTGCCGACGCCGTCCCTGACCAGGCCTCGCACGGCCTGGGTGAACTTCACGGGGGCGGTCAGCTGCTCCACGAGGAGGTTGCCGATGCGCTGCGCGTCCTCGAGCTTGGCGGTCACGGTGGACATGAACGGCGGCGACGGGTTCTGCCAGGCGGCCTTCGCGATCGCCGGCTTCAGCCGCTCGGCCGCGCGCGCGACGAGCGGGCTGTGGAAGGCACCGCTGATCCGAAGCTTCACGACCTTGCGGGCGCCGAGCGCGGATGCCTGCTCGATCAGGCGGTCGACCGCCGAGCTCTCGCCGGAGACGACGATCTGGCCGGGGCAGTTGTAGTTCGCCGGCCACACGCCGTCGATCGAGCGGCACAGCTCCTCGATGACCGCGTCGTCGATGCCCAGGATCGCCGCCATCGCGCCAGGGTTCTCCCGGGCCGCCTCCGCCATGGCTTCCCCGCGCTCGCGGACGAGCGCGATCGCGTCGCCGGTCCCGATCGCGTCGGCGGCGGCGAGAGCCGAGTACTCCCCGACGGAGTGGCCGATGACGTAGTCCGGCTCGATCCCGAGCGTCTTCACGGCCCGGAGGCAGGCGATCGAGGTTGCGACGAGCGCCGGCTGCTGTAGCTCCGTGCGCGTCAGCTCTTCGAGCGACCCTTCGAAGCAGAGCTTCGCGACGTCGAAGCCCACCGCCTCCGACGCCTCGTCGTACGCGGCCCGCGCGGCCGGGAACTCCTCCGCCATCGCACGGCCCATTCCAACGTCCTGCGATCCCTGGCCGGGGAAGCAGAATGCGATCTTCATTGCTCCTCTCCTAGTCTCCGCCACTGGTCGTCCAGGTCAGATAGACCGAGCCCCAGGTGAGCCCCGCACCGACCGCGGTGATCAACACGCGCGTCCCGTTCTCGAGCCGCCCCTCCGACTGGGCCTCGGCGAGGCAGATCGGGATCGAGGCCGACGACGTGTTGCCGTAGCGGTCGATGTTCATGAGCACCTTGTCCGGGTCGAGCCCGAGGTTCTTGACTGCGTGGTCGATGATGCGCTTGTTCGCCTGGTGCGGGACGTACAGGTCGACGTCGTCCACGGTCGCGCCGCAGGTGGCCAGCAGCTCCTCGGCCGAGCTGACCATGACGCGGGTGGCGAAGCGGAACACCTCCGCGCCGTTCATCCTGATGAACTGCATCTCGTCCTCGAGAGCGTCGGGCGTGGCCGGGATCCGCGAGCCGCCGGCCGGCACGCACAGGTCGGGCCCGCCCGAGCCGTCCGCTCCCAACTCGAACCCGACGATCCCGCCCGCCCCGATCGGCTGGACGACTGCCGCTCCAGCGCCGTCGCCGAAGAGGATGCAGGTCGAGCGGTCGTTCCAGTTGGTGATCTTCGAGAGCACCTCGGAGCCGATCACGAGCGCCCGCTTCGAGAGCCCCGTCGCCACTGCCCCGTACGCCTGCGAGAGCGCGTAGACGAAGCCGGTGCACCCGGCCAGCAGGTCGTACGCGGCCGCGTTCTTCGCGCCGAGCGTGTCGGCAACGATCGCGGCCGTGGCCGGGAAGAGCATGTCGGGAGTGGCCGTGGCGACGACGATCAGGTCGAGTTCCTCCGCGGCGACGCCCGCCTGCTCGAGCGCCTTGCGCGCCGCGGGCAGGGCGAGGTCGCTCGCCGCCTGTTCCGGTGCGGCGATCCGCCGCTCCCGGATCCCGGTGCGCGTGACGATCCACTCGTCGTTCGTGTCGACCATCGCCTCCAGGTCGGCGTTGGTCAGCACCCGCTCGGGCGCGTACGAGCCGAGGCCGGTCAGGCCCACCGCGATCCCGTTCCCGGAGACGTTCGCGATCACGCGGTCTCGTCCGTGACCGCGAACGTCAGCGTCCCGCGCACCGCGAGCTGCCCGTCTACGGTCGCCTTCGCCTTCCCGCGACCTACCGGCCCACGCACACGCTCCAGCTCACAGGTCAGCTCGAGCTCGTCGCCGGGCACGACGATGCGCTTGAAGCGGACGTCGTCGATACCGGCGAAAAGGGCCAGCTTGCCGCGGTTCTCCTCGGCCGAGAGGGCGGCGACGGCGCCCGCTTGCGCCATCGCCTCGACCATGAGCACGCCGGGCATGATCGGCCGCCCGGGAAAGTGCCCGGCGAGGTACCACTCGTCCTCGCGGACGAGCTTGCGCGCAACGACCCTGACACCAGGCTCGAGCTCGACCACCTCGTCGAGGAGCAGGAATGGGTCGCGGTGCGGGAGGATCTGCTCGATCTCCCGCCGGCCGAGAGGCGGACTGAAGCTCACCGAGTCGGGATCACCCGTTCGCCGTCTCTTCCAGCCGTACGCGCAGGCGGGCGCGGGCCCGGTGCACGTAGCACTTCGCCGTCCCGACGGGCATGCTCGCGGCGCGGGAGATCTCCTCGTACGTCATCCCGAACACGTCGCGGAGAACGACCACGAGGCGCTGGTTCGGGGTGAGACGAGCAAGCGCGGCGGCGAGCTCACGGCGCTTGTCCGCGAGCAGCGCCGCCCGGGAGGGATCGCTCTCCTCGCCCGCGGGCTCGTCCTCGTACGAGAGCGGCTCCGTCTGGCGGATCCGCTGACGCGCGAGGCGATCCCGGCACGTGTTCACGACCAGGCGATGGAGCCAGGTCGCGAACTGCGCCTCCCCCCGGAACTGGCGCAGGCGCGTGCACAGCTTGACGAGCGATTCCTGCGCGGCGTCCCGCGCTTCCTCCAGATCGCCCATGAGCTGCGCCGCGAGCCGGTTCACGCGTGGGGCATGCCTCTCGACGAGTGCGTCGAGCGCCCATCCGTCACCGCTTCGTGCCTTGCTGACGAGGTCCACGTCGCTCAGTTTCCGATACGCGAGGATTCGCCCGGAGGGCGATCCCTGCTCGGTCTGACGGGCGGGCGCTGCGGCTGGTTGCACGGCAGAGTTAGTGTAGTTCCGCGGATGGCCGACGCGCTGACCACGGAGACGGTCGAGCCCCTTCTCCGCGGCCGCTTCGGGCGGCCGTTTCTCCACCGGGAGAGCTGCGAGTCGACGCAGCAGCTCCTCGACCGCGGCCTCGGCGAGGGCGCCGTCGCCGTCTGCGACGAGCAGACGGGCGGGCGAGGGCGGCTCGGCCGCAGCTGGACGACCCCACCCGGGACGGCCGTCCTCGCCTCGATACTGCTCACGCCGCCCCCTGCGCGGAACGTCGCCGAGATCTCGCTCGCCGGGGGCCTTGCGACCGCGCACGCGGTCGAGGACGCCCTGGGGCGGTCCGCCCGGATCAAGTGGCCCAACGACGTTCTGGTCGACGGTCACAAGGTGGCGGGCGTCCTCGCCGAGGTCGCGGATGACGCCGTCGTCCTCGGGATCGGCCTGAACGTCAACCAGACGCAGGACGAGCTCCCCGCCGACACGAAGGTCGCCGCCGCCTCGCTCTACACGATCGACGGCATCCGCCGCGAGCGCGCGCCCATCCTCGCCGACCTCCTCGTCTCGCTCGAGCGCGCCTACGACCTCTGGCGCGCCACCGGTCTCGAGGCGATCCACGCCGGCCTGGCCTCGCGGGACTTCCTCCGCGGCCGCGCCGTTCTCGTGGACGGCGAGCCCGGGCGGGCGATCGGGATCGACCCCACCGGCCGGCTCGAAGTCGAGCTCGCGGGCAGGCGCCGGCTCGTCGAGAGCGGCGAGGTCCTGCTCGGCGGCTAGCGCCTGCGGAAGATGACTGCCGAGCGGTTGAACGCCACGTCGGTGGCGACGATGCGGACCACGCTCGCATTCACTCGGCGGGAGATGACGTGCTCGCCCGCGCGGCGCGACCGGATGATGTCGTCGCCGTCGCTCCAGGTGCGCCGACCGTAGAAGATACGCACGGTGGCGGCCTCGTCGAGCGTGAAGCGGAGGCGCACGATGCCGTCGACCGCCCTCAGCGAGAGGACCCGCACGACCGGTGCCCTGGTGTCCAGCCGGATGGGGCGAGCGAGCGCTCGCGTGCCCAGCGAGGTCGTCGCCAGTACGTACGCGCTCACGACGCCGTCGGGGATGCGCTTCCCGTTGCCGAGGCGGCCGTTCCACGACACCGAGTGCGGCCCGGCCGCCTGGGTCTGGTTGAGCACGGTCACGAGGACGGTCTTGCCCCTGCGGATCTGCACCCTGACGGCGGCCTGCCGGGCGAGCACGTAGCCGATGGCGAGCGGCTCCGCCCGGCCGTCGCCGTTCGGGGAGAGCACGGTCGGCGCGACGGTCAGGCCGCCGAGTGTCCGGTCGACCACGACGCCCACCGACTTCGTCACCGACTCGGGCCCGTCCTCGGCCGACACCTCGATCCGGTAGGCGCCGTCCGCGACGACGGCACCGCTCGAGGTCTTCCCGTCCCAACTGAGGCTGCGTGGCCCCGCAGGTCGCAGGGAGCTGGCGAGCAGCGTCCTGACCGCGGTGCCGTTCGACGCGCTCACGACTCGCACCCCGAGCACAGCGCGCCTGGTGAGCCCGAACGCGACAGTGCTGACCTCACCGGTGCCGTCGCCGTTCGGCGTGAGCACGCGCGGCGCGGCCTTGAGGCCGGTGACGGCGAGCGGCGGCGGCCCCGGCACCGGGAGCGTCGACGGCCGCACGGCGTCCCCGGCGCTGATCGTGTACGTGTAGAAGGCGATCGGCACGGCGCTCGCATCCCAGGTCCAGTCGACCGCGGTGCCGCTGCCGCTGCCCTGGGCCACGACCGTGCCCGCGCCGTCCCTGACCTCGACGGTCCAGGGGCGGGCGGCGGAAAGCCTTGCGGTGAAGCGCACCGGGCCGCCCACGGCGCCCTCGGCCTCCGGGCTCCACAGCTTGGGCAGGCCGATGCTCGTCACCCTGCGCGCGATCGACGAGAGCAGGCCGTAGATCGTGTTCCCCGGACAACTCGTGAGGCTCGTGTCGCGGTGGCCCGAGACGGCGCGCAGGCGAACGTGCGCGCCGGCGGCCCACTTCGAGCTGCCGGCGGACACAGCCGTGTACTGGCCGCGTGGGTAGACGTGACCGACGTCGAGCCGCCACGCCAGCAGGTTCTGGAGCGCCGCCCGCGCTGCCGTCGAGAGCGTCGCCGAGTTGTAGATGCCGATGACCGCGACGCCGACGCTGCCGGTGTTGAAGCCGCCGGCGTGGGCGCCGATCACGTTCTGCGTCATGCCGCCGCCGCGGCCCTCGAACACACGGCCGTACTTGTCGACGAGGAAGTTGTAGCCGATGTCGTCCCAGCCGTTGCTGAGCACGTGGTAGCGCTGGATGCCGCGGACGATCGCCGCGGACTCGGAGGCCGAGTAGCTGTTCGACCCGGCGGTGTGGTGGACGACCGCAAAGCGGAGGCGGTTGGCGATCGAAGGCGGACCGCGGACGATCGATTCGTCGGCGTTCCAGCCGGCCCGGCGCACGATCGGCGGCTGGGCGAGCGGTGCGGCGACCGCGGACACGGCCGCCGCGGCGGTGGGAGCGGCGGCGCGCGCACGGTCGGCGGTGGTGACCGGGCTGTCGACGAAGAAGGTCCGCAGGCGCGTGACCGAACCCGTCACGCGGTATTCGATCCAGCGCGCGTCGTCTGTCCACCACGGGTTGCCGACGTGCCAGCGGGCGCTCTCGGCGAGCTCCTCGCTCCCGCGATCGGGTGTGTCCTCCTCTTCGGGCTGTGCGGGGCGCCAGGGGCCGAAGTGCCCCGGTCGATCGGCGGTCCTGAACCAGACGTGGCCGGCGCCCTGCCAGTGGACACCGACCATGTTGAAGAGAAGCGGCGCCGAGCGCGGCGCCGACGCCCGTGCAGCAACAAGCGGAACGTCGCGCGCGACCACGCGAACGTCCTGCGCAGCTGCCGTGCCCGGTGCGGTCACGGCAAGCGCAGCCACGAGCATGAGCGGGCGGCAAGAACGCTTCATGGGCGGCGTGCGGCTCCTTCGTACCGAATCAGAGGTCTCCTGCGTCCTCAAGGGCATCGGCACGACCCTGATAGAATCTTTACACCCAAAGTGCCGCGCTTGCGGGGACTTTTCTGCACGTTCGTGCTCATCGGGGCAGTGCTCGCGCTGGCGGGAGGCGCAACTGCCCAGGAGTCGGCGCCGCGCGTGCTCGCGGTGGTGCTCGAGAACGACATCAACCCGGTCACGCAGGACTACGTGATCGACGCGATCGAGCGCGGCGAGCGCGAGGGATACGACGCCGTCGTGCTCGAGCTCGACACGCCCGGCGGCCTCGACTCGTCCATGCGGGCGATCATCAAGAAGGAACTCGCCGCGGACGTCCCCGTCGTCGTCTACGTCTATCCGCCCGGCTCACGCGCCGCTTCGGCGGGAGCCTTCATCACGCTGGCCGCGGACGTGGCCGCGATGGCCCCGGCCACGAACATCGGCTCGTCCACGCCGGTCGCGGTCGGCGGCGGCGAGATCCCCGCTGACCTGCGCCGCAAGGTGATCAACGACGCCGCCGCATACGCGCGCGGGCTCGCGGAGACGCACGGCCGCAACGGCGACTGGGCGGAGGAGGCGGTTCGCTCGGCGTCCAACCTCGGTGCCCAGGAGGCGCTCGAGGAGAACGTCGTCGACGTGGTCGCCCCCGACCTGCCCACGCTCCTGAACGAGATCGACGGCATGAAGACCGAGCCGAAGGGCTTCGTCCTCGACACGGCCGGAGCGACCGTCGACACGATCGAGATGTCACTCTGGAAGCGCATCCTCGACACCCTGATCGACCCGAACCTGATCGTGCTCCTCATGTCGATCGGCGTCCTCGGGATCACGATCGAGATCCTCAATCCAGGCCTGATCCTGCCCGGGACGGTCGGCGTCATCTCCCTGATCGTCGGGCTCTTCGGGCTCCAGGTGCTCCCGGTCAGCTGGGCCGGCCTCCTGCTCATGATCCTGGCGGCGGGGTTCTTCGTCGCCGAGGCGTTCGTGCCCAGCCACGGCGCTCTCGCGCTTGCCGGCGGAGTCAGCTTCGTCATCGGCTCGCTCCTGCTCTTCGACCCCGCCGGCGACGGCTACCAGGTGTCGATCTGGGTGGCATTGGCAGTCGGCGGGACGCTGGCGCTCGTCACCGCGATCGTGATCACGAAGGCGGTGCGCGCCCGGCGGGCGCCCACGAAGACCGGCTGGGAGGAGATGGTCGGCGAGATCGGAGTCGTGCGCCGCGACCTCGATCCCTCGGGCCTCGTCAACGTCCACGGGGAGATCTGGAAGGCGTCCGCCGGCGGCGAGCCGATCGGGCGGGGCGAATACGTGCGGGTCGAGAGCGTCAGCGATGACCTCGTGCTCGAGGTCTCGCGCGTCGAGGAGCCCGCAGCAGTGGCCACGTCCTCGTAGGATGACCCGGCCCGGACGGAAAGGAGCCCGATGAACGCCGCCCTGATCGCAGTCGCAGCCGTTGTCATCATCCTCGTCCTCTTGCTGGCGCTCTCGGTGCGCGTCGCGCGGGAGTACGAGCGGGGCGTCATCTTCCGCCTCGGCCGGCTGCACTCGCCGCCGAAGGGCCCGGGCCTCTTCCTGCTCATCCCGATCATCGACAAGATGGTGCGGGTCGACCTGCGCACGGTCACCCTCAACATCCCGCCGCAGGAAGTGATCACGAAGGACAACGTGCCCGTGCGCGTGAACGCGGTCGCGTACTTCCGGATCATCGACCCCGAGCGCGCGATCGTGCAGGTCGAGAACTACATGGTCGCGACGTCGCAGATCGCGCAGACGACGCTCCGCAGCGTCCTCGGGCAGCACGTCCTGGACGAGCTCCTCTCGGAGCGCGACAAGATCAACACGATCCTGCAGGAGATCATCGACGAGGCGACCTCGCCGTGGGGCATCAAGGTCTCGATCGTCGAGGTGAAGGATGTCGAGATCCCGACCGGCATGCAGCGGGCGATGGCGCGGCAGGCGGAGGCCGAGCGCGAGCGGCGCGCAAAGGTGATCGCGTCCGAGGGCGAGTTCCAGGCCTCCGAGCGCCTCAAGGACGCCGCCAACGTCATGGCGACGAATCCGATCGCCCTCCAGCTCCGCTACCTGCAGACGATGCTCGAAATGAGCTCTGAGCGCTCGTCCACGCTGATCCTGCCGCTGCCGATCGACCTGCTGGCGCCCTTCCTGGGTAAGGGCACCGGCGACACGGGCTGACCGAAAGCCACTCTCCGCCGGAGCTCCGGCGCGACCCGCTCTCGGGGCGCTGGGTCGTCGTTGCGCCGTCCCGGGCCCGGCGGCCCGGAGCGCCGCGCGCAGGCGAGGGGGCGGAGCACGACGACCCGGTCGGCTGCCCCTTCGACGAGGGCCGGGAGTCGGCGACCCCGCCCGAGACGTTCTTCATCGGGCCGCCCGGCCGGCCGCCGGACACGCCCGGCTGGCGCGTGCGCGTCGTCCCGAACAAGTTTCCCGCCTTCGGGCCGTGGTCACGGGAGGGCGACCGTCCCGAGGGGCTCTTCGCCCGCCGTGCCGCGGTGGGTCGACAGGAAGTTGTCATCCACTCGCCCCGACACGTGCGTTCGCTCGCCGACCTCACGGGCCGCGAGCTCGGGCTCGTCGCCGCGGCCTGGCAGGCCCGCGCGGCGGCGGCCCGCGAGGCCGGGTTCACCTACGTGCACGCCCTCGTCAACGAGGGCGCCGGCGCCGGGGCGAGCCTCGCCCACAGCCACTCCCAGCTCGTCTGGCTCGAGGAGGAGCCGCCGCTCGTCGCGCAGGAACGGGAACTCCAGGCCGAGGCGGTCGGCTGCCTCGTCTGCGAGATGCTCGCCCAGGAGCGCGAGCACCGCCTCCGCGTCGTCGATGAGCGCGACGGCATCGTCCTTCTCTGCCCGTACGCCGGCCGCCAGCCGTACGAGCTGCTCGTCGCGCCGCTCGAGTGCGAGGCCGATCCCTTCACGAGCGACAACCTCGCCGCGGCCCTCGCTTTGGCCGCGGAGGGCATCCGCAGGCTCCGCATCGCCGAGGGCCCGGTGCCGTTCAACCTCTGGCTCCACGCTGCCGGGCACTGGCACCTGGAGATCCTCCCGCGCTTCGGCGTCCTCGCGGGCGTCGAGCTGGGCGCCGGCTACTTCGTGAACACGATGGCGCCGGAGTCGGCCGCGGGCGTGCTGCGCGAGTCCTAGTTCCGGCGTGGGACTCGTGGCGCCTTGGCGGTCTTGAAGCGCTTCGTCGCCTCGATCGCCGCCTGGAGCGAGAGACCCTTGTCCTTGCCCTGCTTGATCAGCATCACCGTCTCGACGGCGTCGAGATCGTAGAGCCGCTGCTTCTTGCCTTTCGTGGGGATGCGGGCCTTCGTCGTCCAGTAGTCGAGCTGCATCCGGGAGACGCCGGCGACTCGGCAGACCTGGCCGAGGGTGAGGTCGAGCTTCCGCAGGTGGCGCGTGACGTCGACCGGTTCGAGCAGCTCCTCCGGCCGGCGCGCGCTCACGGCCGCGCTACTCGTCGTCGGGCTCGAGCTGCTCGTCGGGCTCGAGCTCGGCTTCGGGCTCGGGCTCCGGCTCGGGCGACGCGCCGTTCTCGGAGATGGGCTCCAGCCCGGTGCCGCCGTCCTCGGCCTCGTCCTGCTCGACGACGCGCGCGAGCGTGGAGACACATTCGCCCTCGCGCGGGCGCATGACGATCACGCCCTGGGTGGCCCGCCCGCTCTGCTTGATGCCCTCAGCGGGGATCTTGATGACCGTGCCGCCGTTGGTGATCAGCATCACCTGATCGCCCTCGCGAACGACGAGCGCCCCGGCGAGCTGCCCGCGGGCCTCGGTGAGCTGCACCGTCTTGACACCCAGTCCGCCGCGGCCCTTGACCGGGTACTGGTCGAGCCGCGTTCGCTTGCCGAAACCGTTCTCGGTGACGACCAGGAGGTCGTGGTCGTTCCGCGCGATGTCCGCCGTGATCACCTCGTCCCCCTTGCGCAGGCGCATGCCGGTGACACCGGAGGTGGCGCGGCCCATCGGCCGGGCCAGCTTCTCGTTGAAACGGATCGCCTGTCCCTTGCGCGAGACCATGAGGATGTCGTCGTCGCCCGATGAGTGGAGGACGCCGACGAGCTCGTCGCTGTCCCGCAGCTTGATGGCGATGATCCCGTCAGCCTTGAGCGGCGTGTTGTACTCCAGGAAGCGCGTCTTTTTGACGAGACCGTTCTTCGTCACCGCCGTGAGGTACTCGGCGTCCTTGAAGTCGCGCGTCGCGATGACTGCCCGGATGGTCTCGGTCTGTTGGAACGGCAAGAGGTTCACGATCGCGCGGCCCTTCGACTGGCGGGAGCCGAGCGGAAGCTCGTGCACCTTCAGTCGGTAAACCTTGCCGACCGAGGTGAAGAAGAGCAGGTAGTCGTGAGTCGAAGCGACGAAGAGGTGCTCGATGTAGTCCTCGTCCTTCAAGTCCATGCCCATGACGCCGATGCCGCCGCGGCGCTGTTCGCGGTAGGTCGTGACCGGGAGCCGCTTCACGTACCCGGAGCGCGTGATCGCGATAACCATGTCCTCCTCGGCGATCAGGTCCTCGAGCTCCAGCTCCTCCTCGGCGGCCGCGATCTCCGTGCGGCGGTCGTCACCGCGGGCGTAGATCTCCTTGATCTCGAGGATTTCCTCGCGGATGACGGAATCGATGCGGGCGGGGTCGCCGAGAATCGACCGGAGCTCGGCGATGCGCTCCTGCAGGTCGGCGTACTCGTCCTCGATCTCCTTGCGCGCCATGCCCGTGAGACGGGCGAGGCGGAGATCGAGAATCGCCTGGGCCTGGATCTCCGAGAGCTCGAAGCGCTCCATCAGGCCGGAGCGCGCCGCGTCCGTATCGGCCGAGCCCCGGATGAGGGCGATGACCTCGTCGAGGTTGTCGAGGGCGATCAGGTAGCCCTGGAGGACGTGTGCGCGCTCCTCGGCCTTGCGGAGCTCGTGCTTGGAGCGCCGCGTGACGACGTCGCGCTGGTAGCGGAGGTACTCGTGAACGAGCTCGAGCAGCGACAGCGTCCGCGGCACCCCGTCGACGAGCGCGACGGCGTTGTAGCCGAAGGTCGTTTGCAGCTGGGTGTGCTTGAAGAGCTTGTTGAGGACGACGTAGGGCGCCACATCGCGCTTGAGCTCGATCTGGATCCGCATCCCTGTGCGGTCGGAGTGGTCCTGAAGGTCGGAGATCTCCGGCAGGACCTTGTCCTGGACGAGGTCGGCGATCTTCGCGATGACGCCGTTCTCGCCGCCCTTCTTGACGCCGTACGGCAGCTCCGTGACGATCACTGCCGACTTGCCGCCGCGCAGCTCCTCCACGTGCGCGCGGGCGCGCATGACGACCCGGCCGCGCCCGGTGCGATAGGCGTCCCGGATCCCGGAGCGGCCGATGATGTAGGCGCCGGTCGGGAAGTCGGGACCCTTGACGTGCTTCATCAGGTCATCGACGTTTGCGTCGGGCTTGTCGATCAGCTGCACGATCGCGTCCACCACCTCGGATAGGCGGTGCGGCGGAATGTTCGTCGCCATCCCGACGGCGATCCCGGCCGAGCCGTTGACAAGGAGGTTCGGGAACCGGCTCGGGAGCGTCAGCGGCTCGCGCCGCGACTCGTCGTAGTTGGGGATGTAGTCGACGGTATCGGCGTCGATGTCACGCAGCATCTCCGTGGCGATGCGCGCGAGCCGGCACTCCGTGTATCGCATCGCGGCGGCGGAGTCGTCGTCGATCGAGCCGAAGTTCCCCTGGCCGTCGACCAGCGGGTAGCGCAGAGAGAACGGCTGCGCCATGCGGACGAGCGTGTCGTAGATCGCCGAGTCGCCGTGCGGGTGATAGTTCCCCATGACGGCGCCGACGACGTTGGCCGACTTCTTGTACGGCCGGTTGGGCTGCAGCCCGTTCTCGTGCATCGAGTAGAGGACGCGGCGGTGGACTGGCTTGAGACCGTCGCGCACGTCGGGCAGCGCGCGGCCCACGATGACGGACATCGCGTAGTCCAGGTAGCTCGAACGCATCTCCTGCTCGAGCTCGCGGGGCTCGATCCGCCCCGCCCCGAGAACCCCGCCGACCTCAGACATCCAGGAAGCGCACGTCCTTCGCGTTCGTCTCGATGAACTCGCGCCGCGGCTCGACCTGGTCGCCCATCAAGGTCGAGAAGACGCGGTCGGCGGCGGAGGCGTCCTCAACGTCAACGCGCACGAGCAGGCGCTTCTGGGGGTCCATGGTCGTGTCCCAGAGCTGGTCGGCGTTCATCTCGCCGAGGCCCTTGAAGCGCGAGAGCTGGATGCCTTCCTTCGCCGCGTCGAGCGTGTCCGCCCGCAGCCGGCCGAAGGTCTCGGAGGCCCGGAGCTTCTTGCCGGCGCCCACGGTGAACGGCGGCGGGCCGACGAGATCGACCAGACGCGCGTAGCTCGCTCGGACCTGGCTGTAGACCGGCGACTCGAGCAGGTCCCCGGGCACCAGAACCAGTTGGGCGGCGCTCGTCTCGTTCTCGACGACCTTGACGGAGATGACGCCGTCCTGCCGGTCCGCCAGGGAGAGCGTGTACCCGTTCTCGGGCCCGTCCTCCACCGCCCTGCCGAACGCGTCGAGGCTCGGTGTGTCGGTCTCCACGAGCCGGTGCGTCACCATGAAGTCGGCGGCGGGATACCCGAAGTCGGCCCGGAGGCGCTGGAGCCAGCCCTCGAACTTCTCGAGCGCGTTCGTGAACTTGCCCCAGCGCGACTCCGTCATCTTCACGGCGTCGCCGGTGCGGGGCCGGATCTCGAGGTCGCCGACGCGCTCGCGGACGAGCAGCTCCTCGAGCTGCGCGTCCTTCTCGAAGTAGAACTCCTGGTTCCCGATCTTGACCTTGTAGAGCGGCGGAACGGCGATGTAGATGTGCCCGCGGTCGAAGAGGTCGGGCATGTGCCGGTACATGAAGGTGAGGATCAGGGTGCGGATGTGCGACCCGTCCACGTCGGCGTCCGTCATGACGATGATGCGGTGGTAGCGGAGCTTCGCGATGTCGTACTCTTCGCCGATTCCGGTGCCGATCGCGGTGATCATCGCCTGGATCTCGTTGTTCGAGAGCACCTTGTTGATGCGGTTCTTCTCGCTGTTGATGATCTTGCCGCGCAGCGGGAGGATCGCCTGGAAGGTGCGGTCGCGGCCCATCTTCGCCGAGCCACCCGCGGAGTCGCCCTCGACGATGAAGAGCTCCGCGTCCTCCGGGTTGCGGATCGTGCAGTCGGCGAGCTTGCCGGGGAGCGAGGAGCTCTCGAGCGCGCTCTTCCGCCGGGTGAGCTCGCGCGCCTTGCGCGCCGCCTGGCGCGCGCGCGCCGCCGAGATCGCCTTCTGGACGATCTGGCGCGCGTCGGTGGGGTTCTCCTCGAGGAACTCGGCGAGCTTCGCGTTCACCGTCTGCTCGACGAGGCCGCGCACCCACGGGTTGCCCAGCTTCGTCTTCGTCTGGCCTTCGAACTGGGGGTCGCGCAGCTTGACCGAGAGGACCGCGCCCAGGCCCTCGCGCACGTCGTCGCCGTCGAGGTTGTCTTCCTTCTCCTTCAGAAGCCCCTTGTCGCGGGCGTAGCGGTTCAGCGTCCCGGTGAGCGCCGCCTTGAACCCCGAAAGGTGCGTGCCGCCCTCGTGGGTGTTGATGTTGTTCGCGAACGAGAAGACGGACTCGACGTACGAGCTGTTCCACTGCATGGCCACCTCGACGGCGCCCTGGTCGCTCTCGCCCTCGAAGTAGACGATGTGACGATGGACGGCGTCCTTCGTCTCATTGACAAACGCGACGAAGTCGCGGATGCCGCCCTCGGCGTAGAACTCCTGCACTTCCTCGCCCTCGCGCTCGTCCTTGAAGACGATCCGCAGGCCCTTGGTGAGGAACGCCGTCTCGCGGAAGCGCTGCGCGAGCGTCTGCGCGGAGAGGTCGAGCTCCTCGAAGATGTCCGAGTCGGGCAGGAAGGAAATCGTCGTCCCGGTCTCGTCCTTGGCGGCCTTGCCCACCTCCTCGAGGTCGGAGATGGGGGCGCCGCGCGAGAACTCCTGCCGGTAGACCTTGCCGTCGCGCCGCACCTCGGCCACGAGCGACTCGGAGAGCGCGTTCACGACCGAGACGCCGACACCGTGCAGCCCGCCCGAGACCTTGTAGCCCTCGCCGCCGAACTTCCCGCCGGCATGAAGCTTCGTCAGGACGACCGTCAGGGCGGGCAAGCCCTGGTCTTCCATGACAGCCACGGGAATGCCCGAGCCCCAGTCACGGACGGTGACGGAGTTGTCGGGATGAAGCCGCACCTCGATACGCTCGTTCCGTCCCGCGAGGGCCTCGTCGACCGAGTTGTCGACGACCTCGTAGACGAGGTGATGGAGCCCGCGTGCGCCCGTCGAACCGATGTACATGCCCGGCCGCAGCCGGACCGGCTCGAGGCCCTCGAGCACGGTGATGTCTTTGGCATCGTAACTGGTCTCGGTCATAAAAAAATCCCTGCTAACGGGGGATTTTTGTCTGAATTGCAGTCTATCAGAACGGTCGGTCGTCCGGGCGAGGTTCGGCACCGGCCAAACTGGCCGCGGCGGCCCGCGAGACGGCCTCCCGCAGACCCGGATCCTCGATCCCCGCGGCGATCTCCTCGGCGGCCGCGAGCTCGCGGGGCGAGGGGCTGGGGACAACTCGTTCCGAAGTCTCCTCAGAGACCCTTCCAGGCTCCGGCACGCGGCCCGTGGCAAAGCGCAGCCGGGGCGGTGAGCCGTCGGCGAGGTGCTCGGCCAGACGCGCCCGGATCGTGTCCTCGAGGTGGGTCAGCTCAAAGGCCCAGGCGCTCGAGCTCGTCGACACGTGGAGCGTCCCGTCGCGTCCGATGCGCGCCGGCCAGGCGTTGACGGCGATCGCGGGGCCGACCGCATCCGGCCAGACGGCAACGACGTCCGCAATCGCCCCGGGAGGCCCCAGGCGAGTGAGCTCGCGTCGGAGATCGGCGCCGATCGGGTCGAGCCCGGTCACGCCGCCTTCGCCATGCTGACCTCCCCATCGCGCCGAACCACGATCACGAGGGCGGGCTCGGTCGCGTCGTGCGGCAGCGCGGACGTGGACGTCGCGCTGATCACCGTCTGGCCGTCGGGCGGCAGCGCCGCGAGGAGCGCGGAGCGGCGGCCCGTGTCGAGCTCCGAGAAGACGTCGTCGAGGAGTAGGAGCGGTGGCGCTCCGCGGCGCTCGGTGAGCACGGCCGACTCGGCCAGGAGGAGTGCGAGCACGGCCGTACGCTGCTCGCCCTGCGAGCCGAAGCCGCGCAGGTCTCGCTCGCCGGCACGGACCTGGATGTCCCGCAGATGCGGGCCGGCGCCTGTCGTCCCGCGCTCGAGATCCCGGTCGAGGCGCTGCTCGAGGTCGGCGACCGTCAGCCCCTGGAGCTCGTAGCCGAGCGTGCCGCCTGCCAGCCCTAGTTCGGCCGCGTGCCGCTCGAAGCCGGGGCCGAGCGCGGCGACGAGGCCAGCTCTGGCGGAGTCCAGCTCTGCCCCGAGCGACGCCACCTGCTCGGTCCACGGCTCGACCGCGTCTCGTGTGGAGACACCTGCACGCACCCGGCGGAGCGCCTCGTTCCGCTGCGCCACCGCCCGGCCGTACTCGCCGGGGAGCGCGGCCTGGGATGGGAAGACTCGCCCGAGCATGCGGTCGACGTATGCCCGCCTCACCGCAGGTCCGCCTTTCACGACCGCAAGCCGGTCGGGGACGAACGCGAGCGCCGTCAGCCGCGTTCGCAGCTCCTCCGCCGAAGCCAGAGGGGCCCCGTTCAGGCGCAGCTGCTTGCCCTCGCCAGGCGCAATCGTCACCTCCGTCTGTACCGGGGCGCCGGCTTCCAGCCCCTCCAGGCGGACGCGGGCCGCGGGCTCACCGAAGCGGACGAGGCGCGGCTCCGCGCGCGTGCGCGGCGAGAAGCCCTGCACGCCGACGTGGAGCGCCTCGAGCAGGTTTGTCTTCCCCACCCCGTTCGGGCCGACCACCAGCACGAGCCCCGGCTCGAGGGCAAGGTCGAGAGCGGCGTACGAGCGGAAGCTCCTGAGCGTTGCCCGGGCGACGATCAGCCGGCCAGCCTGATCGGCATGATCAGGTAGAGGAAGTCGTCGCTCTCGCCATGGAGAAGCCCGGGCCGCAGCGGGCTGATCAGCTTCAGCCTGGCGGTGTCGTCGGTGATCGACTCGAGCCCGTCGCGGAGGAACTCGGCGTTGAAGCCGATCTCCATCGCCTCGCCGCCGTAGGAGATCGGCAGCGACTCGCGCGCCTCCCCGACGTCCTGGGTCTGAGCCGACACCGTCAGCTCGCCCTCGTCGAAGCGGAGCCGGAGGGGCGACTTCCGCTGCGCCAGCAGCCCGGTGCGACGGACGACGTCGAGGAGCTCCTCACGCGGGAGGTGCACCTCCGCCTCGAACTGCTCCGGGAGCAGCTGCTTGTAGTTGGGGAACTGACCGTCGATGCGGCGGGCGGTCAGCCAGATCCCGTCGACGCCGAAGACGACCTGGTTCTCCTGGACGCCGACCTCGATCGTCTCGGTCTCCGCCGACTGCCCGACACGCGCGAGCTCGGTCAGGGCGCGGGCAGGCACGATTGCCTCGAGCTCGCGGCCGGGGCCGCTGGAGAGAGCAGTCTCCTTCACGCTCAAGCGGTACGAGTCGGTCGCGGCCATCACGAGCTTGTCGCCCTCGAAGCGGACGAGGATGCCGGTGAGGACCGGCCGCGACTCGTCGCGCGACGCCGAGCGACCGACGCGACCGATCGTGTCGAGAAACGCCTCGCGCTCAACGGCGAAGGCGCTGTCCGGCTCGATATCGGGCAGCCGTGGGAAGTCCTCGGGCCCGTACGTGTTCAACGAGTACGAAGCAGAGCCGCAGGTCAGCCGCGCGACCCCTTCGTCTGCTCGATGCTCCAGCGTCACCTCGCCAGAGGGCAAGAGGCGCACGATGTCGACGAGCAGGCGACCGGGCACGACGACGGCGCCCTCCTCCTCGACCTGCGCGTCCAGTGAGTCGCGAACGGAGATCTCCATGTCGGTCGCGCTGAGGTGCAATCGTCCGCCGGCGGCGCGCAGCATGATGCCGGCGAGAATCTGAACGGTCGTCCGCGTCGAGACCCCCCGACCTACAAGTTGGAGCTTCTCAGCGAGCTCGTCCTTTCCGCACACAACACGCATGGTCGTGGCGGCAACGGTATCTATGGATGTCATTTAAAGAAAACCTTTGTTGTAGTCATAGAGAGTGTGAAGATCGGGGAAGACGGTGTGTTTCCGCTTGGCTTGGGGCAAAGCGCCGTGGACGGGTCCTGGGGAGAAGTCGTCGGTCCCCACAGCCGCGAGGCGGAGGCCCGAACGCTCCCCAATCCAAGAAGGTTCTCCACAGCCGCTGTCAACGGGTCTGCTTGATGCGCGCTGTCAGCTCTTGCACCAGGTTGTAGACGTTGCGGTCTTCCTTGATGAGCTTGGCGATCTTCGAGGTGGCGTGGATGACCGTCGTATGGTCGCGCCCTCCAAACTTCTTGCCGATCTTGGGCAATGAGCTGTCGGTGAGCTCACGGCAGAGGTACATGGCGACCTGGCGCGGGTAGACGATCGACTGCGACCGGCGGTCGCCCGTGAGCTCCTGCATGGACATCCCGAAGCGGTCGACAACCGTCTCCTGGATCTGCTCAACCGAGATCTCCGGCATCTCTCCCTGGGGAAAGACGTCCTTGAGCACCTCCTGCGCGAGCTCCACGGTCATCGGCCGGCCGGTCAGGGACGAGAAGGCGACCACGCGCGTGAGCGCGCCCTCGAGCTCGCGGATGTTCGTTGAGATACGGCTTGCGATGAAGGTGAGAACCTGCGTGTCGGGCACGTGAATCGCGTCCGTCTTCACCTTCTTGCGGAGGATCGCGATGCGGGTTTCGAGGTCGGGTGGCTGGATGTCGGTGATCAGTCCCCACTCGAAGCGGCTCCGTAGGCGCGACTCGAGCGTGGAGATTGCGCGCGGCGGCCGGTCGGAGGAGATGACGATCTGCCTGCGGGCCTCGTAGAGGCTGTTGAACGTATGGAAGAACTCCTCCTGGATCCGCTCCTTGTGCTCGAAGAACTGGATGTCGTCGATCAGGAGGACGTCGTAATGGCGATACCGCTGCTTGAAACCTTCGATGCGCTTGTCGCGAAGCGAGTTGATGAAGTCGTTCATGAACGTCTCGCTCGTCACATAGCGCGCCGTGAGGTCGCCGGTGTGCTCGGTGACGTACGCCGCGATCGCCTGGAGGAGATGCGTCTTTCCGAGGCCCGTGCCGCCGTAGATGAAGAGGGGGTTGTAGGCCTGCGCCGGCGCTTCCGCCACGGCGAGTGCGGCCGCGTGCGCGAATCGGTTCGAGGAGCCGATCACGAAGGAGTCGAAGGTGTACTTCGGGTTCAGGCCTTCGAGGGAGCGCATGGGTCGTGCGGGCGCCCGGAGCTCGCGGCCGGCGGCGGGCTCGTGCGCGGCGGCGGGCTCGTGCGCGGCGATGCGGACTACCCGCTCCTCGCCGATCGTGTCGCGGACGATTGCCTCGAGCAGGCTCCGGAAATGGCCCTCGATCCAGTCGCGCGTGAAGTCGTTGGGAACGAGCAGGACGAACGCCTCCTCGTCCAGCGCGCCCGGCCCTGCATCCGAAAACCAGGTGGTGTAGGTCGCGTCGTTCAGAGCGTCGCGCAAACGGGACGAGATCTCGCCCCAGAGTGCGTCCGCACTCAACTCTGACGTCCGCTGCACGCCCTGCTCCACCCTCCGCCGGTCTCCGCGAAGCGGCGACTATAGCAGCGCCTGTCACCCGGCTTCAATGGCGCCGCCTGGGGAAATCATGGAGAGCAAAAAGGCGAGGTTTGCAGGTATTTATATATGCTCCACACGCTTATCCACAGGTGTGGAAAGGTCGCTCGTTGCGACCTTTCATGCGCCTTCGCGCCTGTGGATTCTGATCGTGCGCGAAGTCTCATGCTCGGAGGGAGCCGCCGCTCCTCTATACTGGTCGCCCGGCCGCCGATGCGGCCGTTTCGACACTCTCATCTCTCGTGAAGCGAACGTACCAGCCGAATGTACGCCGGCGGAAGCGCCGGCACGGATTCCGGGCGCGGATGTCGACGCGCGCGGGCAGGGCGATCCTGAAGCGCCGCCGCGCGAAGGGCCGCAAGCGCCTTTCCGCGTGAGCCGCCGCCAGCATCGCCTCTCCCGCTCCCGCGACTTCGACACCGTCTATCGCAAGGGCCGGTCGGTCTCGACGCGGTTCCTCGTCCTCTACGCGTTTCCGCGCGAGGACGACCCCGAGGGCGGCCCGCGTCTCGGGCTCGCGGTCTCCCGCCAGCTCGGTGGGGCCGTCGAGCGGAACCGGCTGAAGCGCCGCCTGCGCGCCTCCTTCGAGGAGGTCTGCGGCGGGCTTCCGTCCGGCCACGACTACGTGCTCATCGCGCGGCCGGGCCTGACCGAGGCGGTCGAGAGCCGCGGCTTCCCCTGGCTCACCGAGCGTGTCGACGAGATCTTCCGTCTGGCGGAGGGGACGGCCGCCGCGTGAAACACGTCGTCGCGCTCCCGATCCACGCGTACCGCCTGCTCCTGAGCCCGCTCCTGGGCCAGCGCTGCAAGTACCACCCGAGCTGCTCGCAATACGCCCTCGACGCCCTGCGGGAGTTCGGCGTGCTGCGCGGGCTCGTCCTCGCCGGCTGGCGACTGCTGCGTTGCAACCCGTGGAGCCACGGCGGTGTCGACTATGCCCGCGACCAGACGGTCTTCAAGGACCGCTCGTGAACCCGGGCCAGCTCCTCACCCCGATCGAGAACGTCCTCACCGCTGTCCTCGAGTGGCTGCACTCGTCGATCGGCCTCCCATGGGCGTGGGCGATCGTCGTGCTCACCCTGATCGTGCGGATGGTGATCCTCCCGCTCACCATCAAGCAGGTCCGCTCGATGCAGCGGCTCCAGGTTCATGCGCCTGAGTTGAAGGCGATCCAGCAGAAGTACAAGAGCGACCGCGCGCGCATGAACGAAGAGGTCATGAAGTTCTACAAGGAGAACAAGGTCAACCCGCTGGCCTCGTGCTTCCCGCTCCTCCTTCAGATCCCGGTCTTCTTCGCGCTCTTCTTCGTGCTGCGCGACTTCGAGAAGGAGGTCTTCCCCAAGTACCCCGACTCGGAGCTCGGTTGGCTCGGCATCGTCCCGAACATCACCCAGGACATCAACTCGCATTGGTCCGGCTATCTCCTGCTGGTCATCTACGTCGGCAGCCAGCTCGCGTCGACCTACTTCATGTCGACGACGATGGACCCGCGCCAGCGCTACATCTTCCTTGCGCTGCCGTTCCTCTTCATCTTCTTCGTCATCAACTTCCCCATCGGGCTGATGCTCTACTGGTCGACGACCAACCTGTGGACGGTCGGCCAGGGCTTGATCACGCGGCGAATGGTGCCCAAGCCCCAGCCGCCGCCGAAGCGCACCTCGCGGACGCCGCCGAAGTCGCAGCCTCCGCCTTCGGGCGGTGACGGCGGGGGTGCGCCGGCGACCGACTCCGGCGAGACTCCGACCAAGCCGGCCGGGAGCGGCCAGCAGCGAGTGCGCCGCCGCAAGAAGAAGGGCCCCCGGGCCCGACGGTGACCGACCTCGAGCAACCGGACGACGGCGTCGTCGAATCCGAGGGCGAGACGGTCGGCGAGGCCAAGTGGACTGCCCTCCGCGAGCTCGAGCGACGTTTTCCCGGGCTCGACAAGACGAACGTGCGCTTCGCTGTGCTCTCCGAGGGCGAGCGCGGCCTGCTCGGCGTCGGCCAGGTTCCCGCACGGGTGATGGCTCACGTCGAGAAGGCGCCCAGCCCGTCCGCGCCGGCGAGCGAGGAGCCCGGGTCGCCCGCGGCGAAGCTTCGCGAGCTCCTGGAAGAGGTCTGCACGGCGCTCGGCGCGCCCTGCCGCATCGACGTTTCCGAGGACGACGAGGTCCTCTATGCCACGCTGACCGGTGCCGATCTCGGCCTCGTCATCGGCAAGCGCGGGCACACGATCGACGCGATCCAGTACCTCGCCAACGCGATCCTCTGGCGCGGTGTCGAGGGCGACCGCAAAGAGGTAGTCGTCGATGCGGCGGGCTACCGCGAGCGCAGGCGGAGCTCCCTCGAGGACATGGCCGACCGCGCGTCCTCGGACGCCGTCCAGACGCAGCGCCCGGTCGCGCTCGAGCCCATGACCGCGGTCGAGCGCAAGATCGTGCACGTCCACCTCGCCGAGCGGGAGGACGTCGTCACCTCGAGCGAGGGGACGGAGCCGAACCGGCGCGTCGTCGTCGCTCCCGCGCCGCCCGAGTGACCGACGATCCGCGCCTGGAGCTCTGGCTCCACGCGCTCCTCGCCGAGCGGGGTCTCACCGCCGTGTCCGACCGGGACGAGGCCCGGCGCGTCCACGTCGACGACGCGCTGGCCGCCGCCGATTTGATCGAGGACGGGCCGGTCGTGGACGTTGGCTCGGGCGGAGGCTCGCCGGGCATCCCCATCGCCGCCGCCCGGCCCGACCTCCGGATCGAGCTGCTCGAGGCGCAGCGGCGGAAGTGCTCGTTCCTCGAGGCGGTCGCCGTCGAGTTCCCGAACCTGGGGGTCGTCTGCGCCCGGGCGGAGGAGCACGGCCGCGCCGAGGGGCGTGACGCCTACGGCACCGCGGTCGCGCAGGCGCTCGCGCCGCCGCCGGTCGCTCTCGAGTGGTGCCTGCCGCTGGTGCGCCCGGGCGGGCGGGTGATCCTCCTCGCCGGCGACGCCGACCTCGAGGCCGCAGCGGGGGTCGCCGCGAAGGTCGGCGGCGGTCCGCCCGAGCTGGTCGAGCTCGCCGGCTCGGAGCGGCGCTCCCTGCTCGTCGTGCCCAAGGTCGAGCCGACGCCGGACGGGTTCCCACGACGTGCGGGCATGGCCCGGAAACGTCCTCTGGCCTGACTAGCATCGCCTCTGTGGGGAAGGTCTTCGCAGTGGCGAACCAGAAGGGCGGCGTCGGCAAGACGACGACGGCGTTGAACGTGGCCGCCTGCCTCGCCGAGGCGGGCGCTTCCACCCTCGTCGTCGACCTCGACCCGCAGGCCAACGCCACGTCCGGGCTTGGCGAGCGCGCGAATGGGACGTCCACGTACGACCTGCTCGACGGCGCGCCCCTGGAGGAGCTGGCGCACGAGACCGGCGTCCCCAATCTCCACCTCGTGCCCTCGCGGCCGGAGCTCGCGGGCGCCGCGGTCGAGCTGGCGCGACGCGACGACGGGGAGACCTTCCTACCGGCCGCGCTCGCGCCGGCGCGGGACCGCTACGACTTCGTGTTCATCGACTGCCCGCCCTCGCTGGGGCCGCTGACCGTGAACGCGCTCGCGGCGACCGACCGCGTGCTCGTGCCGGTGCAATGCGAGTACTACGCGCTCGAGGGCCTGGCCCAGCTGCTGCACTCGATCGAGCTGGTGCGCGCACGGCTGAACCCGAAGCTGGCGCTGGCCGGGATGATTCTGACGATGGTCGACGGGCGAACGCGGCTGGCCGCCGACGTCGCCGCCGAGGTGCGCCGCCATTTCGGCGACCTCGTCTTCGAGACGGTCGTCCCGCGGAGCGTCCGGCTGGCGGAAGCGCCGAGCCACGGACTGCCGATCACCCTCTACGACCGCTCCTCCCGGGGAGCCGATGCCTACTACAGGGTGGCGAGCGAGCTTGTCGACCGCGGCTAGCCCCAGTCCTCGCCGGGGCCTGGGCCGCGGGCTCGAGGTGCTCATGGGCGGCGCGGCCGCGACGTCGGAGCTGGTCCACGTCCCGGTCGGCTCCATCCGTGCGAATGCGCGCCAGCCGCGCAAGCGCCTCGACGCCGAGCGCATCGACGAGCTTGCGGAGTCGATCCGCGCGCAGGGCCTCGTCCAGCCGGTGGTCGTGCGGCCGGGCGCCGAGGGCGGCTACGAGCTGATCGCCGGCGAGCGACGCTGGCGGGCCGCGCGCGTGGCCGGCCTGGCGACGGTGCCCGCCCTCGTGCGCGAGACGGACGACCGCGACTCGCTCCTGCTCGCCCTGGTCGAGAACGTCGCCCGTGAGGACCTCTCCCCGGTGGACGAGGCCCGCGCCTACGCGGCACTGATGGACGAGTTCGGCCTTGCGCTCGGTGAGGTGGCCGAGCAGGTCGGCCGCTCCAAGCCGACCGTGTCCAACCGCGTGCGGCTGCTCGAGCTCCCGGACGACGTCCTCGGCCTGGTCGAGCGAGGCCAGCTGTCGGAGGGGCACGCCCGCGCGGTCCTCGCCGTCCCCGACAACGAGGAGCGCCGCCGCCTCGCCCGCCGGATCGTGCGCCAGGGGATGTCCGTGCGCGCAGCCGAGCGGGCGGCGCGCTGGGCCGGCGCCCGCACGAAGCCGAGGCGCCGACAGCCGGTCGACCCGGCCCTTGCGGAGCGGGCCCGGGATGCCCTGCGGGCCTTGACGGGGGCCGACGCGAAGGTCACCGCCGGCCGGGTCGAGCTCTACTTCGCGAGCGAGCTCGAGCTGGAGGAGATCGTCGAGGCGCTCGAGCGCGCCTCGCTACAATCTTCCGGCACGGGCGATTAGCTCAGTCGGTTAGAGCGCCGCTCTGATAAGGCGGAGGTCCCTGGTTCGAATCCAGGATCGCCCACTTTCGTGCGGCCTGATCCACGCCGTTTCGGGGTGGTGAATCCGGGTCCCAGGGGCGTGGCTATGATCAGACGAGGCCCGCCCATGCACGAGATGGTCATTTACGGCGTGAGCTTTGACATGGTCGGCAAGCAGCCGATCGTCTTGCTCAAGACCGCCGACGGCAACAAGTTCCTCCCGATCTGGATCGGGCATCCGGAGGCGGCCGCGATCCTGATGAAGCTCCAGGGCGCCGCCACCCCGCGGCCGATGACGCACGACCTCTTCACGGACATTCTCTCCCAGCTCGAGGCGCGGGTCGTCAAGATCGCCGTCACCGAGCTGCGCGAGAACACGTTCTACGCTCTCATCACCGTGGCGGTCGACGGCACCGAGATCGAGATCGACTCGCGGCCGAGCGACGCCATCGCCCTCGCCGTCCGCGCGGACGCGCCCATCTTCGCCGCGGAGGCGGTGATCGAGGAGAGCGCGATCGAGTTCGAGCAGGAGGACGTGAACGAGGAAGAGGTCGTCGAGGAGTTCAAGAAGTTCCTCGACGAGGTGCGGCCGGACGACTTCTCGACGGACTAGCTCGGTTCGGCGAGCTCGCGCTTGGTGAGTGCGAGCAGGTCGCCGAAGAGCTCGCGCAGGCCGTCCTCGGAGAGCGGGCCCTGATTCTCGTCGGCAAGGGCCTGGAGCAGCCGCTCCTCGCGCCCCGGGTCGAGGAAGTCGAAGCCGTTGGCGCGCTTGTGCTCGCGCAGCTCGCGGACGAGCTCGATGCGCTCGTTGACCGCGGCGAGGATCGCCCGGTCGGCCTCGGTGATGCGCCCGCGCAGCTCGCTGACGACGGGATCCTGCTCAGGGTCGCTCGGCCGCATGCGCCAAGGATAAGTCGTCAGCGAACGGGCGTGTCCGTCGCCCAGGCAAGGACGAGCAGAAGAATGCCGAGGCCGTTGTAGGTCGCATGGCCGATGAAGCTCGGCCACACGCTGGCCGAGCGCAGCCGCACCCACGACAGGCCGATTCCGAAGAGGACGAGCGGGGGGAGCGCTCCGAGGATCCCGTGCACGAGCCCGAAGATGACTCCGGTGGCCAGGATGGCGGTGAGGCCGCCGAAGACCATGAGCGCCCGCACGCCGATGCCTCGGAAGAAGAGCTCTTCGGCGAAGGGCCCGACGAGGACGAGGATGACGACGTTCGCGGCAAACGCGCCGGCATGCTCCGGCTCCCAGCGGTCGGCACCGAGGCCCTGCTCTTCGCCGCCGTGCAGGAAGGGCTCCGTGGCGACCGCGACGATCGTGGTCGCGACGACGACCGCGAGCGAGATCCACACCCAGCGCATCCGAAAGCGGCGAAAGCCGAGCGCGTCGGAGGGCCGCGCGTAGCCGCGCGCGATCACGGCCGAGACCGCGATCAGGATCCCGTAGAAGACGGCCCCGCCGATGGCGAGGTTGGGGTCGTAGAGGATCTCGTCGTCGGTGTCCGTGCCACCCGAGCCCGAAGAGGTGCCCAGGAACGCGAGCGCGACGAGCGCCGCCGAGACCGCCAGCCAGACGGCGGTCGGCCAGGTCTTATGCCTGTGCGAGTGCCTGATCGAGGTCGGCGACGATGTCGTCCGCATCCTCACACCCTACGGAGAGCCGTAGGAGCCCAGGTGAGACGCCGGCCGCCGCAAGCTGGTCGGGCGAGTACTGGCGGTGGCTGGTCGAAGCCGGGTGGTGCAAGACCGTGTCCACGCCGCCGAGGCTGGTCGCGCGCCCGCAGAGCCGGAGCGCGTCCATGAACCGCTCGCCGGCCTCGCGGCCGCCGGCGAGCTCGAATGCGAGCATGCCGCCGGAGTCGCCCAGCTGCCGCAGGGCGAGCTCGTACTGCGGGTAGCTCGCGAGGCCGGCGTAGAGAACCTGAGACACCTTCGCGTGGCCCTCCAGGAACCGCGCCGCCGCGAGCGCGTTCAGGCTCGAGCGCTCGATGCGCAGGGGCAGCGTCTTGAGGCCGCGCCTGACGAGAAAGGCGGGAAACGGGTCGAGCACCGACCCGACCTGGATCTGGTGAGCACGGGCGGCGGCGACGAGCTCGCGGCTCCCAGCGACCACGCCCGCCATCACGTCGTGGTGGCCGTTGAGGTATTTCGTCGCAGACTCGCAGACCAGGTCGGCGCCCAGCTCGAGCGGACGGCACAGCACCGGCGAGGCGAACGTGTTGTCGACGATGAGCAGGCCGTCGCGTTTCGTGGCCGCCAGCGCCGGGAGGTCGGCGAGCGGGAAGCCCGGGTTCGCCATCGTCTCGACGAAGCGGACGCGGGCGGGCCGGTCCCAGGCGCCCGCGTCGGTGACGTCGAGATAGACGATCTCCACGCCCCGCGGCCGCAGCTGCGACTCGGCAACCTGGTAGGTCGTGCCGTAGAGCTGCTGCGGGAGGAGCAGCGTGTCCCCCGCCGAGAGGGTCGAATGGAGCGCTGCGCTGATCGCGGCCATGCCGGATCCGAACGCCTGTGCGGCCTCCGCGCCCTCGAGCTCGGCCATGACGAGGTTCAGCTCTTCCACCGTCGGGTTGCGCAAGCGCGCGTACGTGAAGCCGTACTCCTCCTCGGCGATGACGGCGCCGAGCTCGGAGACGCGGTCGAAGGAGAAGGTCGTCGAGGCGACGATCGGGCCGACGACGGGATCGCCGGCTCCCTCCGGGAGCGGCGGCGAGTGGATCGCACGTGTGGAGAGACCCAGCCTGCGCTTGCTCATGGTCGTCGGCCCAGCCCGAGCCGCTCCGGGAGCGTACAGACCGGCGTCGGCTCGAAGGCGATGCCGGCTGCCGCGGCCCCGTCCCGGTCGGTGTCGCCGTCGCCGACGTGCAGCACCCGTGCCGGCTCGACGCCCAGCCGCTCGAGGGCCACCCGGAAGGCCCCGGGGTCGGGCTTTGCCGCGCCGGCCTCGGCCGAGCTGACGATCGCCGTGAAGTAGCCCGCGAGCTCCGCCTCCTCGAGGTGGCGGCGCAGCGAGACGTCCCAGTTGGAGACGCAGGCGAGGGAGAGGCCGGCGCGGCGGAGCCGTCCGAGCGCCTCGGCTGCCCCTGCGAGCGGCCGAAAGACGATGCTCGCGAGAAAGGCGGGGGTGAACTCGGTGGGGTCGAGGCCAGCGCCCGCGTGCTCGAGGAAGACGGCGGTGCAGCGGCGCCCGAGATCGGCGAGGCTTGCCTCGTCGCGTCCTTCGAGGGTGCGCGGGAGGTAGTAGGCGACCTCCGCCCTGAAGGCGGCCGCGACCTCCTCCAGATCGCGCTCGACATCGCGAACGGCGAGCTCCTGCCGCAGCCTCGGCGCCGGGTCGTCGAGGTCGACGATCGTCCCCATCGCGTCGACGGTGACGGCGTCGAGGTGGCTAGCTCTTCTTGAAGACATCCGGGTGGAGCGCGCGGGCGACCCGCTCGAGCGCCTGCGCGACGTACGGCCCGGCCACCTGAACGAGATCCGAAGGCAGTACGACGACGCGGCCGTTCTCGACAGCGGTGAGCTTCGCGGTGCGCGGGTCCCGCCGGAGCGACCGGAGGGTGACGCCGCTGTCGGAGGTGGCGAGATAGACCTCGGGGTCGAGCCGGCGCAGTCGCGCGATCGGAATCGGCTCGGCCCCCGGAGTCGGCCCGGTGACGCTCTCGCCGCGCCCGCGCTCGACGAGGTCGCCGAGCAGCGAGCGCAGCGGGACGGTGACGAAGAAGCCGGTGTCGACGAAGGTCGTGGGCTTGCGGGTGTCGGCGATGCGTTCCTCGACGGCGGCCACCTCCGAGCGGATCCGCGAAGCGACCGCGCGGGCCTGGACGGGCTCGCCGAGCAGGAAGCCGAGCTGGAAGGTCGCGCGGAGGACGTCGTCGATCGACGCGCTCGGCTGCACGTAGAGCGCAGCGCCGGTCTCCCGCTGCGTCCGGGCGAGGTCGAGCTGGTCGGTGCTCGAGGTGGCGAGGAGGAGGTCGGGCTCGAGCTTCGCGATCTCGTCCACCTTCACCCGGAGATTGGGCGAGACGACCTGGACAGCAGCCGCGGGCGCCATCCGCGGGCCGTCGCCTTGCTTCATGCCCGCGGGGATGCCGACGAGCCGGTCCTTGGCGCCGAGTGCGATGGCGAGCTCCGCGGAGCCCGGGTCGAGCGCAACGATCCGCTCTGGCTTCCCGCGGAGGACGGCCGGCTCCTCGCCGACGCCCTGGACGGTGACGGGGTAGCGCTGCTCGAGCTCGCCGACCGGCTCGGTGCGCTCGCCGCAGGCGGAGGCCCCGAGCAGGACGACCAGCGCGGCCAGGAACGGCAGGCAGGGTCTCAGCACGATTGGCACTATGGCGAACATGCGGCTCTTTACGCAGGAAGAGGCGAACGCTTTCCTCCCCGAGGTGCGGCCTCTGGTCGAGCGGATGGTCGAGGATCGCCGGGCGCTCGTGGCGATCGGCGGCGAGCTCGAGGAGGTGCAGGCGCTGATCGGCGGCAACGGCGGCAGCCTCGATCCCGGCCGCGTCGGCGAGCTCCAGGAGGCCGTGGCCCACTCGGCGGCGGGCGTCGCCAGCCTGGTCGACGAGATCCATGGGCTCGGCGTCCAGGTCAAGGACGTCGACCGCGGGCTCGTCGACTTTCCGGCCCGTCACCCGGACACGGGCGAGACCGTCCTCCTTTGCTGGGAGCTCGGGGAGCCCGAGGTCGCGCACTGGCACGATCTCGAAGAGGGCTTCGCGGGCAGGAAGCCGCTCCCCTTCTAGAGAACTCTCCTCGGATGGACAACGAGTGGGTCGAGCGGCTGATCGTCGCAGGCATCGTCCTGCTCCTGGCGGTGATCGCCGCGCGCATCGCCGATCGCGCGATCGCGCGCCACTTCGAGCTGCGGCCCGAGACGCTGACGGTCTACCGCGTCCTTCGCCGCAGCGTCTTCGCCGTCATCATCGGCGTCGGGGTGCTCAGCGCGCTGCTCGTGATCCCGTCGATCCGCGCCGTCGCCGGGAGCATCCTCGCCTCGTCGGCGGTGATCGCGCTCGTCGTCGGCCTTGCGGCGCAATCGACCCTGTCCAACTTCGTCGCGGGCATCCTGGTTGCGTTCGCACAGCCCCTCCGGCTCGGCGACGGCGTCACCGTCGCGGGCGCGTCGGGCACCGTGCAGCAGATCGGGCTCACGTACACGGTCATCCGGGCGAACGACGGGGCCCGCTACTTCGTGCCGAACGCCAAGCTGGCCTCCGATACCATCAGGAACGCCACCATCGCAGGGGCGGAGCACCTGGTTGCGGTGAGAGTCGCCGTGCCGCTCACCGCCGACCTCGATCGTGTGCTCGAGATTCTCCTTCAGGAGGCGCACCGTCTTCCCGAAGAAATGACTGTGAAGGAACCGACTGCCTCCGTCACCCAGCTCGACCCGTCCGGCGCGACCGTGACCGTCGAGACCTGGGCGCGCACCCCGGCGCAGGGCACCGAGCTCACGTCGGTGCTGCGCCGCGCGATCGCCGACCGTCTCAAGGCCGAAGGGGTCTACGAATGACCCCGAACGGGCGCGGCGGCAACGGTACGAACGGGCGGAACGGCCGCAACGGGAAGAACGGAAACGGGAACGGCCGCAACGGGAAGAACGCCGAGGGCCGCCTGGCGGTCAACAACCGCAACCGGCGCCGACGGCGCAACCGGCGGCATCGCGACAAGGTCCAGTCGCGCCGCTTCGTCCTCGTCTCGATTCTCGCGATCGTCCTCACCGGGACGGCCGTGCTCGTCGCGGCCGCCTTCACGGGCGCGCAGGCCTTCATCAACAGCTGCTCGCTGGCATCGCTGAAGCCGGTCTCGATCGGCGAGAACTCGTTCGTCTACGCGGCCGACGGCTCGCTGCTCGGGTCGATCCCGGCGGAGCAGAACCGCCAGCCGGTCGCGCTCGACCAGATGTCCCCGCTGCTCGCCCAGGCGACGGTGGCCATCGAGGACAAGCGCTTCTTCTCGCACTCCGGCGTGGACTATGAGGGCATCCTGCGGGCGGCGGTCAAGAACATCGAGCAGGGCGAGATCGTCCAGGGCGGCTCGACGCTCACGCAGCAGCTCGTCCGCAACCTCTACATCGGCCGGGAGGTCTCGTGGGAGCGCAAGACGAAGGAGGCCTGCCTCGCGATCAAGCTCGAGGACGAGGGCCTTCCGAAGATCTGGGGCCCCGCTCCCGCCGGCCTGACTCCGACCGAGCTGAAGCGCTGGCGCAAGGACCGGATCCTCGAGACCTACCTCAACCAGGTCTATTTCGGCGCGCACGCCTACGGTGCCGAGGCTGCGGCGCAGACGTACTTCTCCAGGCACGCATCCGAGCTGACGCTCGCGCAGGCGGCGCTGATCGGCGGGCTGCCGCAGGCGCCCTCGATCTTCGATCCCTTCCAGCGCCCCGACCAGGCGCTCGCCCGCCGCAACGACGTGCTCCGGGCGATGCGCGACTCCGACTACATCAGCGAATCGGCTTACCAGGCGGCGCTGAACGAGCCGATCGAGCTCAAGCGCGGCCAGATCTACACCAAGATCAAGGAGCCGTTCTTCTTCAGCTACGTGCGGGAGCTCCTGATCGACAAGTACGGAGCGACGCTCGTGCGCAGCGGTGGGCTCAAGGTCTACACGACCATCAACCCGCGCTACCAGCGGATCGCGATCGAGTCGATCAAGGAGACCCTGAACCAGCCGGACGACCCCGCGTCCGCGGTCGTCTCCATCAACCCGCGCAACGGCGCCATCCGCGCGATGACGGCCGTCGTCCCGGGGAAGAAGAACATCCAGTTCAACCTGGCGGCCCAGGGGCGGCGCCAGTCGGGGTCGTCGTTCAAGACATTCGTCCTCACCGAGGCGATCCGCCAGGGGATCAACCCGTACACGACCAACTACCTCTCGGCGCCCTTCCACTGGCAGCCGGACCCGAACTCGGAGCCCTGGGACGTGTCGACCTACAGCCACTCGTACATCGGCGCCGTGCCGATCGCGACCGGGACGCTCAGCTCCGACAACACGGTCTACGCGCGCCTGACGCTCGATGTCGGGCCGGAGAACGTCGCGCGGATCGCAAAGCAGATGGGGATCAAGACCGAGCTCCTGCCGGTCGCCTCGATCGGGCTCGGCTCGAACGCCGTCTCAGTGCTCGAGATGGCCTCCGCCTACGCGACGCTGGCCGCCGGAGGCGTGTACTCGCAGCCGATGGCGATCCGGAAGGTCGTGCTCGCCGACGGCGCGACGGACAAGGACGCCGGCTGGGGCGTCTCCAAGCGCAAGCGGGTCTTCTCGGACGGCGTCGCCTACGAGGTGACGAAGATCCTCCACAGCAACATCCTGGGCGGCACCGGCGTGGGCGCGAACTACGGCGACCCGTCGGAGGCCGGCAAGACGGGGACGACCGACGACTCGGCCGACGCCTGGTTCGCCGGCTACACGCCGAGGGCGTCGACGGTCGTCTGGGTCGGGTACCCGAATGCGCAGATCGCCATGTCGAGCGTCCACGGCATCACCGTCGCCGGCGGCACCTTCCCGGCCTCGATCTGGCGCCTCTTCATGTCGCGCGCCCTCGACGGCGCTCCGTATCTCAGTTGGCCGTATCCGCGGAACCCGGTCGTGTGGGTGCCGTTCACGGGCCAGTACGCCTTCGTCGGCGCGCCGCCGAAGCCCGAGAAGCCGGAAAAGGACAAGAAGAAGAACGGGACGAAGACAGAGCCGCCCTCGACGGACCCGCCGACGACGACTGAGCCGCCTCCGACAACGACCGGCAAGTAGCGCCGCAGGCTGGGCGCTCGTTGCGGGCGCCCTCGTCCTGGCGCTCACGGCGACGGCGGTCGCGTTCGCCTATCCCGACGCCTCCCCGCTCGTCGCGGAGCACCAGAGCGACGAGTCGAGCTGGGCCTGGCTCTATCTCGTCACCATCTGCGCGGCGTTCGCCGCCTATCTCGGCGGGCTCTACCTGCTCCGGAGGTCGGGCGGCGTCCTGCGACGACGTGCCGCGATCGCGCTCGCCTGTGCGATCCAGCTGCTGCCGCTCGCCGGGCCGGTGCTCCTCTCGACCGACGTCTACACGTACTGGGACTACGCCAGGATCTCGACCGAGCACGGCGGCAACCCGTACGTCGACGTCCCCAACGACTACCCGGACGACCCGGCGTTCCCGCTCATGGGCTCGCACTGGCGGGACACGACGTCGGTATACGGCCCCGGCTTCACGCTCGCCTCGGAGGGCCACGCCGTCGTCGTCGGTGGCTCGCCCGACGCGGCCGCCTGGCTGTACCGCGCCCTGGCAGCGGCGGCCATGGTCGCGCTCGTGCTGCTGGCGGCCCGGCTCTCTCCGCAGCCCGCCTTCGCGGCGGCCTTCGTCGGCTGGAACCCGCTGCTCGCCGTGCACTTTGCGGGGGGCGGACACAACGACGCCTGGATGATGGCCTTCGTGCTCGCCGCGCTCGCGCTGGCGGCGTCGGGGAGGCGGGGCCTGGCCGGCGTTGCCTGGGCCGCGGCGATCGCGATCAAGTGGGTGCCGCTCCTCTTCCTGCCGCTGCGGTTCCTCGAAGCTCGGAAGACGGGCCGCACGCTCGACCACCGCGGCCTCGCAGGAGCCGCTGTGGTAATCGTGGCAATTGCCACATGGCGCTACGGTTTCTCCTGGATCGGCGCGGCGGGGCCACTGGCGCGGAACTTGGCCGAGGACCGGGCCTGGTATGCGATTCCCAGCCGCATTGCGTCGGTCGGCATCCCCGAGGGGGCGGTGGCGCTTGGGTTCGCGCTGGCCTTCGTCGGCGCGTACGCCTGGCTCCTGCGGGAGGCATGGCGCGGCCGCGCGCGCCTGGCCCTGACCGCCTGCTTCCTGCTGATCTGCACGTCCTGGCTCGTGCCGTGGTACGCGGTCTGGGCGGTGCCGCTGGCAGCGGTCGAGGAGGACAGGACCGCGCGGATCCTCGCTCTGGCGCTCTCGGCGTACATGCTGCGCGACGCCGTCCCGATCTAGCGCCTTTGGACTACGGTACGCCGTTGTGGCGGACCTGATCTCGGTCGCGGAGGCTCAGCGTCTGATTCTCGAGCGGGCGAAGCCCCTCGAGGCGGAGCGGGTACCGATCGAGCGTGCCACCGGGCGCGTGCTGGCCGCGCCGGCGGCGGCGGCGGTCGACCTGCCGCCCTTCCCGAGCTCGGCGATGGACGGGTTCGCGCTGCGCTCGGCCGACACGACGGAGGCGCCGGTGACGCTCCCGGTCGTCGCCCGGATCGCCGCCGGCGCGCCTGCAGGCCGGCCGCTGGCTCCGGGGGAGGCGATGGGGATCGCGACGGGGGGCGCCGTGCCCGACGGCGCGGACGCGGTCGTCCCGATCGAGGTGGTCGAGGAGGAAGCCGACGGCGTCACCGTCTCGGCGGCCGTCGCTGCCGGCACGAACGTTCGCGAGCGCGGGGGCGACGTCAAGGCGGGCGAGACCGTCCTCGACGCGGGAGTCCTGCTCGGGCCGGGCCAGGTCGGCGCCCTGGCGGCCGCGGGCGTGGCCGAGGTCCGGGCGACGAAGCGACCCCGCGTCGGCATCCTCGTCACCGGGTCGGAGCTCCGGCAGCCCGGCGAGGCGCTCGAGGCGGGCCAGATCTACGAGTCGAACGGCCTGCTGCTCGCGACCGCGCTCCAGCTGGCGGGCGCCGTGCCCGCGCAGCTCGGGGTGGTCGCCGACACGGAGGACGAGCATCGCCGGACGATGGAGAGGGCGCTGCTCGGGTTCGACATGCTCGTGACGACTGGGGGCGCGTCGGTCGGGCCGCACGATCTCGTGCGCAAGGTGCAGGCCGAGCTTCGGGTCGAGGAGATCTTCTGGGGCGTTGCCATGAAGCCTGGGAAGCCCGTCGCCTTCGGCGTGCGCCGCGACCACCTCGTCTTCAACCTCCCGGGGAACCCAGTGTCCGTGCTCGCCACCTTCGAGCTGCTCGTGCGGCCCGCGGTCAACGCGCTGCTCGGCCTGCCCGCGCCGCTGCCGGCGTTTCGCCCCGGGACGCTCGCCGCGGGCGTCCGCCGCAACGCCGACCGGGACGAGTTCGTCCGGGCGACCGTGGCCGAGAACGGCGGTGAGCCCGTGCTCGACCCGGTGCCAGGGCAGGAGTCGCACATGATCGTCCGCACCGGCCGCGCCGCCGCGCTTGCCTGGATCCCGGCCGGCGAGGGCGAGCTCCCCGCCGGCGCAGCAGTCCGCTTCCTGCCGCTCTAGCGGGCGGCGGCCAGCGTGTAGGCCTCGCCCTGGCGCGGCGTGACCTCCACAAGCCGCGCGTAGACGATCCACCGCTCCGAGGCGCCGTAGAGGGGGTGGCAGGCCGAGAGCATCAACGTGTCGAAGCCGCGATCGCGGATCACGCTCCAGTCGTCGTCGTCCACGATCTCGTGCTTGAAGACGCGGTAGCGGAAGGTCGCGTACGGCATCTCGAGCGTGATGCGATCGCCGTTGTCGATGTCGTCGATGTGGCGGAACGGCGCCCCGAAGGTCGTGCGATGCCCGGCGATGCCGACCGTCTTCCCGAGGCCCGGCACCTCCGTCTTTTCGTAGTGGCCGGGGCCGCGCGAGAGATCCGCGCCCCAGCGCGTGCCGTGGACGACGACGGCCTCGGTGCCGATCGACGGAATCTCGATCCGGCCGAACGCCTGGCCTTGCTCGAGGCTCTTGGTGAAGCGCCGGGCATCGCGCGCGGTGGCGGCCCGCGAAGCGGCGAGGTCGACGGGGGTGGCAGGGTCGTCCGTCGCTCCGGAAGTCTCGTCCTCGGTCGCCGGAGGCGTGCTGGCGTCCCAGGCGGCGAACTTCTCCTCGAGCGCCGATTCGAGCTTGTTCTGCTGGTAGCGGCTGTAGAGGTCGGTGACCGGGTCGCGCCAGAAGAGGACGGCAGCCGCGTACGCGAGCACGAGCAGCCCGATGACGATGAGGATGGTTCCGGCGCGCCGCAGTCTCAGTTCACCTCTTTACGGACTTTCGGCCCGGTCCTCCTCGGAGTCAACGGCAACCAGATGCCGCCTGCGGGATCTCCGCACAGCGAGGATAGCCTGGCGACCGGCTTCCCTCAGGGGGCCCGCGGTGCGCTCGCTCACGTCCGGGTAGGGGGCGTACGTCCCGATCGCGACGGCGCCGACCTGGCCCGCCGCCGCGCCCCACGCCAGGAAGGCGAGGACGAGCGGCACCGGGACGTAGCCGACCGCGGCGAGCGCGAGCACGTACCAGATCGCGTCGAAGCCCATGTCGAACCGCCAGGCGAACGAGGCGAAGAGAAGGAACGGGCCGAGGAAGCCGATCGCGTAGACCGCCGCCTGGACGGCGCGGCCGCGGTCGCGCACCTGCGGCAGCCAGAGCCACGCGTGCAAGGAGGGAAGGAGGAAGAGGAGGGTGTACGGGTTCACGGCCGTGGCGACGAGCGCGACGAGCGCGAGCACGATCATGGCGGCGAGATGGCCGCCGAGCGCCTCTTCGCGGGCAATCGAGCGAGTCGGCGTCAGGCGCGGCCGCACGATCAGCCAGGCGACGGCGGAGACGCCCAGGAGGGCAGCCAGCGCCGCCACCGGCCAGTCCCCTGCCGCGGCGGTGTCCGGGCCGATCGGCCGGTCCTCGCCGCTGGGCAGGAGGCCGACCGCGACGAACAGCGCGAAGACGAGCCCGACCCAGAGCCAGACGCAGAGCCGGCTGAGATAGCTTCGCAGCGCCGGGAGGAGGGCGATGTGCCGCCGTCGGCACCGGGCGAAGAGGTCGACGGTCGCGGCCAGGAAGGGGATCAGCGCAGCGACCAGCGTGAGTTGGAGCGTCCAGCCGTAGAGAATGCGCGTCCCGAAGTAGAGGTAGGACTGCGTCCCGGACGCGACCTCGGCCGACTCGTCGAGCGAGCCGAGGAGCATTTGCGCGGCCCGGCCGAGCTCGCCGATCTGCTCCTCGTCGAGGTTTGCGAGCGTGTCGCCAACGGGCGGGCGCGGGCGACTGTTGCCGGTCGTGATCGTGACCGCGGGCACGCCCCGCGAGACGAACGGCGCCTGCTCGTAGAAGCTGAACGGGAACGCCAGGTCGACGAGCTGCGCGAGCGCGCCCGGCCGTTTCGGCGCGACCTCGGTTTCGGACTCGATGGACGAGTCCGCCGTGGCGAGCAGGGTCGGGCTCGGCACGCGGGAGGTGTCGCCGGCGAACTCGAGCCGCGGCGAGCCGCCCGACCCGATCGCGTCGAGGTTGACGAGGGCGGCGATGCGGCCTGCGAAGCGGCGGGTCTCGGCGAAATGAGCCGCGCCGAGGCCGCCGTAGGCGCCGCCGTCTGTGGAGACCAGGACGATCGGGTGCGAGAGCGAGGCGTTCCCGAGGTCCCGCGCCAGCTCCAGGAGCGCCCCGGTCCCCGAGGCGTTGTCGTCCGCGCCCTGGGACAGCCCGACGTTGTCGCGGTGGGCCATGACCACCACGGCACGGTTCGACTGGGTGTTCGCCGGCCCGGTCGGCGGCGCCACGGCCACGAGGTTGACCAGCTCCCGGGTCCCGACCCCGGGGATCTCCGCCGAGAACGTCTGACGCTCGACGTCGAAGTCGTAGGACCGGAGTTGTCGCTCGACCCAGTCAGTCGCGTCGCGCTGGCCCTCGGTTCCCGGCGAGCGGTTCGGGAACTGGTTCGCGAACTCCGAGGCGAACTGGACGGCGGTGCCTCGGTCGAAGAACGGCTGAACGCGGGGTGCCGGGAGCGCGTCGGGTCTCCCGACGCTGAAAGCGGCGACAAGTACCGGCACCGCCACGACGAGCCAGGCGGCGCGGTAGATGCGGGTCGACACGGGCCGCTCCAGGGACCCTCGCCGCGGCCGGCGGCGTGGCGCTTCTGCGGCCATGAGCCCAGGAAGTGTAGATGCCGCGGGTGCCGCCCCTATCCTTACCTGCAGCGATGGAACAGCGCCCCACGGTGCTCCTCGTGGACGACGAGGAGTCGGTTCAGAAGCTCCTCACGTACCCGCTCGAGCGCGAGGGCTATCGCGTCGTGCAGGCCAGGGACGGCGAGGAGGCACTCGAGCGCTACCGCGCCGAGTCGATCGACCTGGTCGTGCTCGACCTGATGCTCCCGCGCCTCGACGGGCTGGCCGTCTGCCGGAGCCTGCGGGAGGCGAGGAGCGCGGTGCCGATCATCATGCTCACGGCCCGTGGCGACGAGGGCGACAAGGTGCTCGGCCTCGAGCTGGGCGCCGACGACTACATCACGAAGCCGTTCTCGATCCGCGAGTTCATGAGCCGTGTCCGCGCGCTCCTGCGGCGGGCCCAGCTGCCGCCGACGATCGCCCGCGACGAGCTGATCGAGGTGGACGGGCTGAGCATCGATACGGTGCGTCGCGCGGTCGAGGCCCGCGGCAAGACCGTGCAGCTGACGTACCTGGAATTCGAGCTGCTGCGCATGCTCGCGACGAGCCCCGGGCGCGTTTTCACGCGAAAAGCGTTGCTTGACGAGCTGTGGGGCGGCTCGGACTTCCGCGACCCGCGCACGATCGACGTCCACGTGCGCCATCTGCGCGAGAAGATCGAGCGCGATCCGAGCGAGCCGGAGTTCATCTTCACCGTGCGCGGTGCCGGCTATCGCTTCCGCGAGGCACGATGAGGAAGCCGCCCCTCATCAGCCTCAGCGTCAAGGTCGGGCTCGTCCTCTTCGCCGTCGTCGCCGGCGCTCTGGCGATCGTCTACGTCGCCGTGGTCCCTCAGCTCGAAGACCGGCTCGTCGACGCGAAGATCGTCGAGCTCAACGCCGCCGCGCAGAGCGTGGCCAGCCAGCTCAGCAGCGGTCACCGACCCGATTACGGCTGCGGAGATCGTCTCGCAGCAGGGCGAGGCCTTCAACACGCGGATCGTCGTCCTCGCCTCGCTCACGGAAACGGACGACGAGATGCAGATCCTCTTCGACTCGCGCCGTTTCGAGTCGGGCGACGTGTCCGCCGACCCGATCGCGCTCCAGACCTTCCGCACCGGGGTGCGCACGTCGGGCCGGATCGATCGGGAGGGCGCCTTCGCGGAGGTCGGCTACCCGCTCGTCGACAACCGCGTTCTCCTCGTCGTCACACCCCTGGACGACGTGCTCGCCAACGTCCGCCTCGTGCGCCGCAGCCTGCTCGTCGCCGGCGCCGCCGCTCTTGCGATCTCGTGGCTCGCGGGCTACCTCCTGGCCTGGAACTTCACCCGCCGCATCCGGCGGCTCGAGACGGCGGCCGAGCGCCTGGCGGAGGGCGACTTCGAGACGCCGGTCGTCGACCGCGGCCGCGACGAGGTGGGCCAGCTCGCCGACGCCTTCGACGGCATGCGCTCGCGACTCGCGGTCCTCGACCGGGCGCGGCAGGAGTTCATCGCCAACGCGTCCCACGAGCTGCGGACACCGCTCTTCTCGCTCGGCGGCTTCGTCGAGCTGCTCGGCGACGAGGACATGGAACCCGAGGTGCGGCGCGACTTCCTCGCCGAGATGGGTGACCAGATCGACCGCCTGACACGGCTGGCGACGGATCTGCTCGACCTCTCGCGGCTCGATGCCGGCCAGCTCGAGGTCGAGATCGAGCCCTTCGACCTGGCGGCCACTGCCAGGCTCGTCGTCGACGAGTTCCGCCCGGTCGCGGAGGCGACCGGCCACGAGCTGCGGGTCGAGATCGACGAGCCGGCGGAGGCGCTCGGCGACGAGGTGCGGGCCCAGCAGATCGTGCGCGCCCTCGTGGAGAACGCGATCAGGCACACGCCGGCCGGGACGACGGCGGTCGTGCGCGTTGCGCAGCGCGAGGACGACATCGTGCTCGAGGTGCGAGACGACGGGCCGGGGATCCCGGCGGAGGATCAGGAGCACCTCTTCCAGCGCTTCTACCGCGCGGCCGGCGGGAAGGCGTCCGGCAGCGGGCTCGGGCTCGCCATCGCCTCCGAGCTCGCGCTGCGCCTGGACGGGACGATCGAGCTCGTCTCGCAACCCGGGGACACCGTTTTCACGTTGAAACTCCCGCCGGCGGGGCCCGAGCCGTCGCGCGGCGAGCTAGTAGCGGATGTAGCAAGATAGTCGGGCGTGCAGAACGCGCCGCCGTCACTACGATGAGTCGGACGTGAGTCGCCCCGGGGCCATCGCCGTAGTCGCCGTCGTGTCCGCCCTCCTCGGCGGCACGTTCGCGCTCGCCTTCGGCAAGGCGGTCGGCTGGGTCGACGACGACGGCAGCCGCATCGAGACCGTCCTCGTCCAGGCACAGGACGGCGCGACGCCCGCCGCCGACCGGGTCGAGGGCAGCGCCGCGAAGCCGCTCGTCGGCAACGGCTTCGACGCGAGCGAGCTCTACCGCAAGCGGGCGGCCGGGGTCGTCACCATCTACGCCCTCTTCGGCGACAGCCCCGACGACGCCGACGCGGCGGCCTCGCAGGGCTCCGGCTTCGTCGTCTCCGACGACGGCTACATCCTCACGAACTCGCACGTCGTCACCACCGCCGGCGAGACCGACCCGAGCGAAACGCCGGCCGCCGCGGACACGGTCTACGTCCAGTTCCGCGACGGTGAGCGCGTCCCGGCGGAGATCGTCGGCTGGGACGTGTTCGACGACGTCGGCGTCCTCAAGGTCGATCCCGCCGACCACCCGGTCAGCCCGGTGCCGCTCGGCGACTCGAGCGAGGTGGTCGTCGGCGAGCCCGTCGCGGCGATCGGCAGCCCCTTCGGCCAGGTGAGCTCGCTCAGCGTCGGCGTCGTCTCGGCGACCGAGCGCACGATCGACTCGATCACCTCCGGCTTCAACCTCGTCGACGCGATCCAGACGGACGCGCCGATCAACCGCGGCAACTCGGGCGGGCCGATGTTCGACGCCGACGGCGATGTCATCGGCATCAACGCGCAGATCCGCAGCGAGTCCGGCACCGCCGAGGGCGTCGGGTTCGCAGTCCCCATCAACGCCGCGCGGCGCTCGATGGAGCAGCTGATCCGGACCGGGAAGGTGCGCTACGCCTGGCTCGGCGTGACCACGCAGACGCTGACGCCGCGCCTCGCCGAGCGCTTCGGCTTCCCGCAGGACCATGGCGCGGCGGTGCAATCCGTCGCCTCCGGCAGCCCTGCCGACCGGGCCGGGCTTCGCGGCGGCAAGGACGAGGCCGAGTTCGAGGGCATCGCCTTCTGCCCCGGTGGGGATCTGATCGTCGCCGTCGACGGGAAGCCCGTGCGCTCGGCGGAGGAGGTTGTCCGCGCTGTCAACCAGCAGCGCTTCCCGGGGGACGAGATCCGGCTCACCGTCCTGCGCGGCTCCGAGCGGATCGACCTGACCGCAACCCTCGGCGACCGGCCGGCGAACCCGCCGAAGCTGGCCTGCTAGCCCTCTAGACTCGCCGGGTGGCGACGCCCAGCGAGGATCAGGTCCTTCTCGGGGACAACCTGGAGATCCTGCCGGCGTTCGACGACGGCTCGTTCCAGCTCGTCTACGCCGACCCGCCCTTCAACACGGGCCGGAGGCAGCGGCGGCTGACCCTCGCTACGGATGCAATGGCCGACGGCGACCGGACCGGCTTCGGCGGGCGCCGCTACTCGACCCGCGTCCTTGGCGAGTCCTCGTTCGCCGACTCCTTCGACGACTACCTCGGCTTCCTCGAGCCGCGCCTCCGCGAGCTCCGCCGCCTGCTGGCCCCGACCGGGACGCTCTATCTGCACCTCGACTACCGCGAGGCCCATTACGTCAAGGTGCTGCTCGACGGGCTCTTCGGCCGCGAGTGCTTCCTGAACGAGATCGTCTGGGCCTACGACTACGGCGCCCGGCCTCGACGGCGCTGGCCGGCGAAGCACGACACGATCCTCGTCTACGTCCGGGACCCCGAGCGGTACTGGTTCGACTCGGAGGAGGTCGAGCGCGAGCCCTACATGGCGCCCGGCCTGGTGACCGCCGAGAAGGCCGCGCGCGGGAAGCTGCCGACCGACGTCTGGTGGCACACGATCGTCTCGCCGACCGGAAAGGAGAAGACCGGGTACGCAACCCAGAAGCCGGAGAGGATCGTGCGGCGCATGGTGCAGGCGTCCACGCGGCCAGGTGACTGGTGCCTCGATCCCTTCGCCGGATCGGGCACCTTGGGGGCCGTCTGCGCCGGACTCGACCGCCGCTACGTGCTCGTCGATTCGAGCCCGGAGGCGGTCGAGGTCGCCCGAAAGCGCCTCGTGCCGTTTCGCAGCGCGGGGCCAGGGGTACCTGCCGAGGGAGGACAGAAATCCCCGGCTCGTGCCGGCAGGCGCTAGATTTCGGCAGATCCGCGCGTCTGCGGCATCAACGCGTGTGACCGACGACTCGATCTCAACGAACGTGGTCTCTCTCGTCATCCCGGCAAAGGCCGAGTACATCGCTCTCGGGCGCCTGGCGCTCACGGGGCTCCTGCGCCCGCTCGCGGTCGAGCCCGAGGTGATCGCCGACGTGAAGCTCGCGCTCACCGAGGCCTGCTCGAACTCGATCCGGCACGCCTACGAGGCCGGTCGCGAAGGCGAGGTCGAGATCCGCTACGAGCTGCTCGAGTCGAACCTCGCCGTCGAGGTCTCGGACGAGGGCGGCGGGTTCGATCCGGCCCTGCTCGAGGGCGATCCGTCCGAGCTCGACGAGGGCGGTCTCGGGATCGCGATCATCCGCGCCGTGACGGACGACCTGAGCATCGGTCCGCGGCCCGGCGGGCCCGGCTCCTGCCTCCGCTTCACGAAGCAGCTGAGCGCCGCCTAGGGCGCCGAGTTCCCCGACGCGCCAGCTATCCTCGGGCGCGCCGTGCAGCTACAGCTGGTCAACGTCGGGACGAAGGTCCTCGCCGACTATGCGTCCATCGCGACTCGCGGGCTCATGGATCAGATTCGGGAGCTGGCGGAGCCCCTCCAGGGCAAGCGCGTCCTCCATCTCTCCGCGACGGCTTTCGGCGGCGGCGTGGCCGAGATCCTCTACACGCTCGTCCCGCTCATGCGGGACGCCGGGCTCGACGTCGAGTGGCGGATCATCCAGGGCGCGGACGAGTTCTTCGACGTCACGAAGGCGATTCACAACGCGCTCCAGGGCGATGCGAAGGGCCTGACCTCCGAGCAGGAGGCGATCTTCCGCCGCTACAACGAGCTCAACGCCGACGCGCTCGAGGGCGAGTACGACTTCATCATCGTCCACGACCCACAGCCGGCCGGGGTGATCGACCATGCCCGCCACGTCGCCCGGCACTGGTGCTGGCGCTGCCACATCGACCTGTCCGAGCCGAACCCATCCGTCCTCGACTTCCTGTTGCCGTGGATCGGGAGCTACGACGCCACGGTCTTCCACCGGCGACAGTACGTGCCGGACTCCGAGGGGATCCCGGCGCCCTGGATCTGGCCGCCGGCCATCGATCCTCTGGCCCCGAAGAACATGGCGCTTTCGGCAGAGGACGCCTCCTACATCGTCGATCAGTTCGGGATCGACGTGCATCGGCCGCTGATCACCCAGGTGAGCCGCTTCGATCCCTGGAAGGACCCGCTCGGCGTCATCGAGGCCTGGCGGGAGGTCCGGGAGTCGCACCCCGACGTCCAGCTGGCGCTCGTCGGCTCGATGGCGCACGACGACCCCGAGGGCTGGGAGTACTACAACCGGACGGTGAGCGCGGCCGGCGGCGATCCGGACATCTTCATCCTCTCCAATCTGAACAACGTCGGCTCGGTCGAGGTGAACGCCTTCCAGGTGCGCTCGGAAGTCGTCCTGCAGAAGTCGATCCGCGAGGGCTTCGGGCTGACGGTGACCGAGTCGCTCTGGAAGGGCCGCCCCACGATCGCGGGCCGCGTCGGCGGGATCGTCGACCAGATCCAGGACGGTGAGACGGGCTACCTCGTCTCCTCCGTGGAGGAGTGCGCCGAGCGGACGAGGCAGGTGCTCGAGGAGCCGGCGGCGCATCGCGAGATGGCGTTGAGGGGCAAGGAGTACGTGCGCCGGCGTTTTCTCACGCCCAGGCTCCTGCGCGACTGGCTCGTGCAGTTCAACTACCTGGACGAGACGGATGCCGACGTAACCGAGTTGGCGGCCGAGCTCCGGTCGGCCGAGCTGCACGGCGCCTGAGTCGCGGTCGCGGTCCCCGCTAGGGTTCCCGCCATGGCGGGCCGGCGCAAGCTGATCGTCGTCTCGAACCGCGGCCCGGTCGTTTACGACCGCGACCCGGGCGGAGACCGGATCGCCCGACGAGGCGGCGGCGGCCTGGTCACGGCGCTCCGCAGCCTCGTCGAGCACCACGACGTCACCTGGATCGCGAGCACCATGTCCGAAGAGGACCGACTGGTGGTCGCCGAGGCGGACGGAGAGGCGATCGAGGAGACGGCGCGGGGCGGCGCCGCCTATCGCCTCCGCCTCGTCGCGCACGATCCCGCGGCCTACGACTGGCACTACAACGTGATCGCGAACCCGATGCTGTGGTTCATCCAGCACTATCTCTGGGGGCTCGCGGCCGCGCCCGACGTCGACCACGGCCTGCACCACGCGTGGACCGAGGGCTACGTCGCCGTCAACCAGGGCTTCGCCGACGCCGTCGTCGCAGAGCTCGAGCGCGACCCCGAGGCGGCGGTCTTCTTCCACGACTACCACCTCTACGTCGCGCCGGCGCTCGTGCGCGAGCGTGTCCCGGACGCGCTGCTGTCGCAGTTCATCCACGTCCCGTGGCCGATGCCCGACTACTGGCGCGTGCTCCCCGAGTCGATCCGGCGTGCGATCCACGAAGGCCTGCTCGCCAACGACGTCGTCAGCTTCCACACGGCGCGCTGGTGCCACAGCTTCCAGCGGTCCTGCGTCGACATCCTCGGCGTCGAGCCCGACCGCAAGGCCTTCACGATCCCGCTCGGCGACCACGTGGCGCGGATCCGGGCCCGGCCGATCTCGGTCGACCCTGACGAGTTCGACGAGGTGGCCGTGAGCGCTGAGGTCCGCCTCGCGGCGGAGGCCATCGCCGAGCGGCGGCCCGAGTACCTGATCCTCCGCGTCGACCGGACAGACCCGTCCAAGAACGTGGTGCGCGGATTCCGCGCCTACGAGCTGTACCTGGACGCGCACCCGGAGATGCACGGGCGGGTGCAGATGCTCGCCCTCCTCGACCCCTCCCGCCAGGACATTCCGGAGTACGCCGAGTACCTGGGCGCCATCCAGCGCGCCGCACGCGTCGTCAACGACCGCTTCCAGCGCGACGGCTGGGTCCCGCTCGACCTCCAGATCCAGGACAACTTCCTCCAGGCGGTCGCCGCGTACAAGCAGTTCGACGTGCTGTTGGTGAACGCCATCTTCGACGGCATGAACCTCGTTGCGAAGGAGGCGCCGCTGGTGAACGAGCGCGACGGCGTGCTCATCCTCTCCGAGAACGCCGGCGCGCACGACGAGCTGGGCGAGTGGGCGCTCACGGTGAACCCGTTCGACATCGCCGGCCAGGCGCAGGCGATCCACGAGGCGCTGACGATGGCGGCCGGGGAGCGCCGCCGCCGGCGCGAGGCGATCGCCGCCCAGGTCCGCGAGCACGACATCGCCGGCTGGATCCAGGCTCAGCTCGCGGACCTGGACGAGGCGCGGGAGAGCCCGGCCTTGTCGGCGCGCGGCTGACGCGTCCCTCCGGTCTAGGCTTACGGCGTGCAAGGCGAGGAGCTGAGCCACGTCGACGAGAGCGGCGCGGTCCACATGGTGGACGTGGGCGGGAAGCCGGCTGCGCGGCGCCGCGCCGTCGCCCGTGCCTTCGTGCGCATGAGCCCGGGGATTTCCGCCCGTCTGCGCGACCTGCCGAAGGGCGATGCGCTGACGACGGCCCAGGTCGCCGGGATCATGGCGGCGAAGCGGACCGCCGAGCTGATCCCGCTCTGCCACCCGTTGCCGCTCACCCACCTGGACGTCGAGCTCGAGGTCGAGGACACCGGCGTCGCGATCGTGGCCAGCGCCGAGACGACGGCTCAGACGGGCGTCGAGATGGAGGCGCTGACGGCCGTGACAGTGGCCGCGCTCACCGTCTACGACATGGTCAAGGCAATCGACAAGGAGATGGTCGTCGAGGACGTCAGGCTGCTCGAGAAGAGCAAGGAGGTCGTCGAGTGAAGGCAGCTGTCCTGACGGTCTCGGACGGCGTCTCCGCGGGCGAGCGCGAGGACGAGAGCGGCGAGATCCTGGCCGATCTCCTCGCCGCCGAGGGCTACGAGGTCGAGCGGCGGATCGTCCCCGACGAGCGCGAGGCGATCGCGGGCGCGCTGCGGGAGCTTGCCGGCTCGGCCCACGTGGTGCTCACGACCGGCGGCACCGGCTTCGGCCCGCGTGACGTGACGCCGGAGGCGACCCAGGCCGTCCTGGACCGTCCGGCGCCGGGGATCGCCGAGGCGATCCGCGCCGACTCGATCGCGAAGACCCCGCACGGGCTCCTCTCCCGGGGCCAGGCCGGCGTGGCCGGCTCGACGCTCGTCGTCAACCTTCCGGGCTCGCCGGGCGGCGCGCGCGACGGCTTCGAGGTGCTGCGGCCGGCGCTCGGGCACGCGCTCGAGCTCCTGGCAGGGGAACCGACCGCCCACCGCCAGACGTAGATGGCCGACGCCGCCCTCCGCTACCCAAAGCTCTTCCTGTCGCTCGTCAAGTTCGAGCACACGATCTTCGCGCTCCCGTTCGCCTACATCGGCGCCTTCCTGGCCGTGGACGGTGTGCCGAGTGCCTCCGACCTTGTCTGGGTCACCGTGGCGATGATCGGCGCGCGCAGTCTCGCGATGGCGCTCAACCGGCTGATCGACGCGGGCATCGACGCCCGCAATCCGCGCACCGCCGGGCGGGAGCTCCCGCGTGGGGCACTCCGGTCCTGGCAGGTCGTGCTCTTCTGCCTCGCCTCGCTGGCGGTCTTCCTCGTCGCCGTCTACCAGCTCGCGCCGATCGTGCGCTGGCTCTGGCCGATCCCCGTCGCGGCCTTCGTCGTCTACCCGTACCTCAAGCGGGCGACGTGGCTCTCTCACTTCTGGCTCGGCGCGGTCGACGGCCTGGCCCCGGTGGGCGCCTGGGCTGCGATCACGAACGAGCTGCCGCTCGAGGCGTGGCTCCTCGGCGCCGCCGTCGCGGTCTGGGTCGCCGGCTTCGACGTCCTCTACGCGCTCTTCGACCTCCAGCACGACCGCGAGCACGGCCTCCACTCGGTGCCTGCGCGCTTCGGCATCCGAGCGACCTTCACCGTGGCCCGCCTCTGCCACATCGCGACCGTCGTCTTCCTCGCCCTCGCCGGCCTCGCGCTCTCAGTCGGCATCCTCTACTGGCTCGGCGTCCTCGCCGTCGCCGGGCTCCTGCTCTACGAGCACTCGCTCGTCTCCCCACGGGACACGACCAGGCTGGACATGGCGTTCTTCACGATGAACGGCGTCATCAGCGTCACCTTCTTCCTCTTCGTGCTCGCGGACGTGGTCGTGTGATCTCCGCGCGCGGGCTTGGCCGCAGCTTCGGGACGAAGCGCGTGCTCCGCGACCTCGACCTCGACGTCGCCGCCCGCGACCTGCTGGTCGTCACGGGGCCGAACGGCTCGGGGAAGTCGACGCTGCTCGCCCTGTGCGCGGGACTGCTCGTTCCCACCGCCGGCGAGCTCGAGGTCGAGGTGGACAGGAGCCGGATCGGCTACCTCGCGCACGAGCCGCTCGTCTACCGCGAGCTGACCGCCCTGGAGAACCTCGACCTCTACGGCCGTCTCTACCGCGTCCCGGAGCGGCGCGAGCGGATCGGGATGCTCCTCGAGCGGTACGGGCTGTGGGAGGCCAGGCGCGAGCGGGTGGCGACCTTCTCGCGCGGGATGCAGCAGCGGCTCGCTCTTTGCCGGGCGCTCCTGCACGAGCCGGAGCTCGTGCTCCTCGACGAGCCGTACTCGGGCCTGGACGAGGAGGGCGCCGAGCTGCTCGACGCCGAGCTGGCTGCACTCGCCGGCACGCGGACGCTGCTCCTCGCCACGCACGACCCCGAGCGGGTCGCGCCGATCACCACCGGCAGGCTGGCGCTGGTGTGAGCTACCTGGCCGACGTGAGCACGCTTGCCGGCAAGGATCTCCGGCTCGAGCTGCGGTCGCGCGACACGGTGCCGGCGATGCTCCTCTTCGTCGTCTCGACGCTCGTCGTCTTCAACTTCTCGCTGCCGGCCGGCGCGTCGCGGGAGGCGGCGTACGGGCTCCTCTGGGCGGCGCTCGTCTTCACGGCCATCCTCGGGCTCACGCGGGCATTCGCGGCCGAGCGGGAGCAGCGCGTCCTCGACGGGCTCGTGCTCGCGCCCTGCGACCGCAGTGCCATCTGGCTGGGGAAGGCGATCGCGGTCGTCGCCTTCCTCGTTCTCGCCGAGGTCGTCGCGTTGCCAGCGTTCGCGCTCTTCTTCGAGCCTGTGAGCTGGGAGCTCGTCGCGGCCGTGGCCCTCGCCGATCTCGGGTTCGCCGGCGTGGGGACGCTCCTCGCCGCCATGGCAGCGGCCAGCCGGGCGCGGGAGCTTCTCCTGCCCCTGCTCTTCCTGCCGCTCGTGATCCCGATCGTCGTGGGCGGCGTCGGCGCCTCGATCGCCGACGATCCGGGCCGCTACCTCGGCTTCCTCGCTCTCTACGACCTGATCTTTGCGATCCTGTCCTGGGCGAGCTTTGAGTACGTCGTTACTGAATAGCCGCGCGGTCGCGCTCGCGGCCGCAGCTGCGGGCCTGCTTCTCCTGGGCCTCGTACTCGCGTTCTACTGGGTTCCGAACGCGCCCATCGAGGGGTTTCGCCAGCGTATCTTCTACGTTCACGTGCCGATCGCGCTGACCGCGTACGCCTGCTTCTTCTGGGGCGCCTGGAAGGCGCTGCGGCTCCTCTGGACCCGCGATCAGCGCTACGACCTGGAGAGCTACACCGCCGTGCACATGGGCGTCATCTTCGGCGTCCTCACCCTCGTGACGGGCTCGATCTGGGCGAAGACGTCCTGGGGCGTCTGGTGGACGTGGAGCGAGCGGCAGCTCGTCCTCTTCCTCGTCCTTTTCCTCTTCTACTCGGCCTACTTCATGCTCCGCTACTCGGTCGACCCCGGCCCCCGGCGGGCGAACATGTCGGCGGTCTACGCGCTCTTCGGCGTCGTGCTCATCCCGGTGAGCTTCCTCGCCATCCGGCTGGCCGAGGGCCTGATCCACCCGGTCGTCTTCGACCGTGACATCGGCTCGAACCTCGCGGGCAGCCAGTTGCTCACGTTCGTCGTCTGCCTCGCGGGAATGCTGGCGCTCGCCGGCTCGCTCTATGTCAACGAGCTCACGGGCAAGCGCATCGACGCACGCCTGGCCGAGCTGCGGGAGGCGCTCTCGTGACCACCGCCGAGAAGTACGTCACCGCCGCCTACCTCGTCGTCCTCGCCGTCGTGCTTGCGTACGTCGTCATCTACGCCTTCAAGCTCTCGCGACTGGAGCGGGAAGTGGCCGACCTGGCCGAGCTGGCGCGCCGCAGGAAGGAGACCGCCCCGGAGCAGGAGCCCGCGCGCGAGGAGGTGGCCGGGTGACCGAGGCCGCCCTCCTCCTCTTCTGGCCCGCCCTCGCCGGCTACGCGGAGGCCGCGGTCGCGTATGCAGGCGACACGGTGCGGCCGGGCCGGCTCGTGCGCTACGCGATCTGGGGCGTGCGCATCGGCTGGCTCGCGCAGACCGTCCTCCTCGTCGCGCAGGCCGTGAGCGCCGACGGCTTCCCCTGGGGGACCTGGGCCGGCTCTCTGAACCTCTTCGTCTGGATGTGCGTCGGCGTCTATCTCATCTGGGGCTGCCGGGCGCCGTTTCGGCTGCTCGGGCTCGTGGTCATGCCGCTCGCAGTCGTCCTGCTCGCGCTCGCCTGGGCGGCCGGCGGGGTCGGCGAGCCTGCGCGGACCGAGTTCGGAAACGTCTTCCTCGCCTTCCACGTCGGCCTCATCCTGGCCGCCTTCGCGGGGTTCACCCTCGCGGCCGCCCTGGCAGGCCTGTATCTCTGGCAGGACCGCCGCCTCAAGCAGCGCACGCCGGGCGTCCTCAAGCTGCGCTCGCCGTCGCTCGAGACGCTGGACCAGCTGACGGTTCGCGCAATCGCGTTCGCGCTGCCCGCGCTCACCGTCGGCGCCGGGATCGGGCTCGCCCGCCTGGAGCGGGACGACGCCTCCTTCGATCCGATCATCGGTCTGACGCTCCTCACCTGGGTCGTGTATGCGTCCTTCCTCATCCTCCGTTGGGAGGCGGGCTGGCGCGGGCGCCGGACTGCGTATCTCGCGCTCGCCGGCTTCGCGCTCGTCGTCGTCGTTCGCGTCGGCCTCACCCCCTTCATCCACTTCTCGCCATGAGACTCGTCCTCGTCGGCACCTCGTACCAACGCGCGCCCGTGGAGCTGCGGGAGCTGCTCGCGTACGACCCCGACCTGCGTCGCTCGGCCCTCGGCCGCCTGGCCGCGGGCGGGACCGAGGCGGCCGTGCTCTCGACGTGCAACCGCACCGAGATCTACGGGGTCGACTCCGAGCCGGCCGTGCTCGAGGAGCGCATCTACGGCGAGCTCGCGGGCCTGTCCGGCCTCTCCCACTCCGAGCTCGCGCCGGCGCTGTACACGGTCACGGACGAGGCCGCCGCCGTCCACCTCTTCCGCGTCGCCGCCGGCCTCGACTCGATGGTGCCCGGCGAGGCGCAGATCCTCGGCCAGGTGCGGGAGGCCTATCAGGCCGCGCGCGAGACCAAGACGACCGGCGCGACGCTCCACCGGCTGTTCCGGCAGGCGTTGCGGGTCGGCAAGCGCGTGCGCACCGAGACGGCGATCGGCGAGAACCCGGCCTCCGTCTCGTCCGCCGCGGCGCAGCTGGCCGAGCGCGTCTTCGAGGACCTTGCGGGCAGGCGGATCCTGCTGCTCGGCGCCGGCAAGACCGCCGACCTGACCGCCGCGAACCTCATCTCCCGCGACGTGGGCGAGATCGTGGTCGCCAACCGGTCGCACGAGCGGGCGGAGGCGCTGGCTCGCCGCTTCGGCGGCCGCGCCGTCGGCCTCGACGCCGTCGAGGCGGAGCTGGTGCAGGCGGACGTCGTGGTCGCCTCGACGAGCTCTCAGGGCTACGTCCTGGCGGCGGCGCAGGTGGAGCGGGCGATGAAGGAGCGGCGCGGCCGCCCGGTCTTCTTCATCGACATCGCCGTTCCGCGCGACGTCGATCCGGCGGTGAACGAGCTCGAAGGCTGCTACCTGTACGACATCGACGACCTCGAGCGCGTCGTCGCCGAGAGCGTCGCCGGCCGACGCGAGGAGGCGGTGCGCGCCGAGGCGATCGTCAGCGAGGAGGCGGACGCATTCCGCGCGTGGCAGCTCTCGCTCGACGTCGTGCCGGCCATCTCGTCGCTCCGGGCGCGCGCGGAGTCGATCCGGCGGGAGGAGCTCGAGCGCGCCCAGGGCCGGCTCGCCTCGCTCTCGCCGAGCCAGCGGCGGGCAGTCGAGGCGCTGACGAGCCAGATCGTGGCGAAGCTCCTGCACCAACCGACCGTTCGCATGAAGGAAGCCGCCGCGGCGGCGGACGGCGTCCTCTACGCCGACGCGGTTCGGCACCTCTTCGGGCTCGGCGACGATGTTGATCAGGCTCGGAAGCCGCGGCAGTAGGCTCGCGCTCACCCAGGCCGAGCTCGCTGCCGACGCCCTGCGCGCGGCGAGCGCGGACGTCGACGTCGCCATCGTCCCGATCACGACCGCGGGCGACCGCGACCGCTCGAAGCCGTTCGGCGAGATCGGCGCCCGCGGCGTCTTCGTCAAGGAGATCGAGGAGGCGCTCCTGGAGGGCCGGATCGACGTCGCCGTCCACTCCGCGAAGGACATGACCTCTACGGACACGAAGGGTCTCGCCGTCGGGGCGTACCTGCCCCGTGAGGACCCGCGCGACGCACTCTGCGGCGCCGACGGTGTTCGGCCCGGGATGCGCATAGGCACCGCGTCGGTGCGCCGGCGGGCGCAGCTGCTCGCGCTCGACCCCAGCCTCTCCATCGAGCCGCTCCGCGGCAACGTCGACACGCGCCTGCGCAAGCGCCGGGAGCGCGGCCTCGACGCGATCGTCCTGGCGGCGGCCGGACTGGAGCGGCTCGGGCTAGGCGCCGAGATCGGCTACCGCTTCGCGCCGGAACAGCTTCTCCCCGAGGCCGGCCAGGGCGCGGTTGCGCTGCAGGTGCGCGTCGGCGAGGAGGAGCTCGTCGGTCGGGTCGACGACGAGGAGACGCGCCTCCGCGTCAGGGCCGAACGCGCGTGCGTCTCGCGCATCGGCGGCGGCTGCCTCGCGCCCGTCGCCGCCTACCACGACGGCGCCCGGCTGACGGCGCTCGTCGCGGACGAGGACGGCGCCTGGATCGAGCGCCGCAGCGGGAACGACCCGGAGGCGCTCGCCGACGAGCTCCTCGCGGCGACCGCGCCGCTCCGCGGATGAAGGTCGTCCTCACCGGGACCGAGGCACTGGCGAGCCCGCTTGCGCAGGCGCTGGGCGAGGCGGGCTTCGAGGTCGAGGCCTGTCCGCTCGTCACCGTCGAGCCGCTCACGGGCCCTCCCGTGCGGGCGGATGGCTACGACTGGCTTCTCCTGACGAGCCGGAACGGCGTCGAGGCGCTCTTCGCCCGCCTCGAGGGCCCGCTACCGCAGATTGCAGTGGTCGGGCGCGGAACGGCGGAGGCGCTCCGCGAGCACGGCGTCGAGCCCGATTTCGTCGCCCGCACGTCGACGCAGGAGGGCCTGGCGGCGGAGCTCCCCTCACCGGTGGGGCGGACGCTCTTCGCCGGCGCCGAGGACGCTCGCGACGTGCTCGTCCGCGAGCTCGGGGCCGAGTTCGTGCCTCTCTACCGGACGAGCGCGCTCCGGCCCGAGCGGTTTCCGGACGGCGACCTCGTCGTCCTCGCCTCGGCCTCGGCGGCGCGGAGCTACGCGGCGCTCGGCGTCGAGCGCCCGGTCGTCTCGATCGGGCCGGTGACCTCCGCGGAGGCCGCCGCGCTCGGCCTCGACGTGGCTGCAGAGGCCGCCACGCACGACCGGGACGGGCTGGTCGAAGCGGTTAAGCTCGCCGCATCCCGCGGTTCATCACCTTTCTGACCGACTTCGGCCTCGAGGACGACTTCGTCGGCACCTGCCACGGCGTGATCAAGCGGATCGCGCCCGACGCCCAGGTGATCGACATCACGCACGGGATCCAGCCCACGAACGTGCTGCAGGGCGCGCTCGTCCTCGCGAGCACGCTGCCCTACATGCCCGAGGGAATCCACCTGGCCGTCGTCGATCCCGGCGTCGGGGGCGACCGCAAGCCCCTCGCACTCCGGGGCAGCGACGGCAGGCTCTACGTCGGGCCCGACAACGGGCTCCTGCTCGTCGCCGCCGAGCGCCTCGGTGCCGTGGAGGCAGCTGTCGAGCTGGCGGAGCCCGCGTACCGGCTGGAGCCGGTCGCCAGCACCTTCCACGGCCGCGACATCTTCTCGCCGGCGGCGGCCCACCTCGCCGCGGGCATCGAGCTGGAGGCGCTCGGCCCGAAGATCGGGGTCGACAAGCTCGTCCGCCTCGAGCTCCCCGCGCCCGACATCGGCACTCGCCGGATCCGGGCCACCGTCCTCTACGTCGACCGGTTCGGGAACGTCCAGCTCAACCTGCGGCCTGCGGACCTGGAGGGGGTCGGGATCGAGGAGGGCTCGCGCGTCGAGGTCGCGGTCGGCTTCGAGCGGTACCACGCCGTTGCGGCGCGGACGTTCGCCGAGGTCCGGCGAGGTGACATCGTGCTCTACGAGGACGCGTACGGGAGCATCGCCCTCGCGATCAACCAGGGCAACGCCGCCGAGATGTTCGTCGCCCGAGTCGGCCAGGAGATCCGGCTGGCGGCCCTCGACGCGTGAACGAGTTCCTCGTTGCGGCCGGGAAGCGCTTCGCCCGCTTCGCGACAAGGGTCGTCGTCCGTTGGCCGGCGCTCTGGCGGGTCTTCCGCCGGCCGCTACGGGCGCAGTTCGACGCGCTCGCGCCCGGCTGGCAGGGGATCCAGAGCGCGGGCGCGGCGGCGCCCCTGGCCGTCGCCTTCGACCGGCTCGAGCGGCCGCCGGCGCGGATCCTCGATCTCGGCACCGGCACCGGGAACGGCGCCCAGCTCGCGGCGTCGCGCTTCCCGGAGGCCGAGGTGATCGGGGTCGACATGTCCTCCGGGATGATCGAGGAGGCCGGACGGCGTCTTCCCGCCGAGCTGGCCGGCCGCGTCCGCTTCGAGGTCGGCGACGCCTCGGCATTGCCCTTCCCCGACGCTGCGTTCGACCTCGTTCTCCTCCTGAACATGATCCCTTTCTTCCCGGAGATCGCCAGGCTGACGGCACCAGGAGGCGTTGCCGCCTTCGTGCACGGGTCGGGCCCCTCGACGCCGATCTGGACGCCGGCGGCGACCCTGCGCCGGGAGCTCGAGCCCCTCGGGTTCGACCGCTTCGAGGAGCTCGAGGAGGGCGGTGCCACCGCGCTGCTGGCGTGGAACGGGAAGCCCGAGTAGGATCCATTCAAACGGCGTTCGCGGCACGGTTGCACCGGCCCGGACGTCGTTTTATTTCGGCGTCGGGCCGCCGCGATACGCTCGGCGCGTCGGTCGGTAAACGGGGGAGCGGGCAGGAGCTTCCGTTCGACCGCCCCGGCTAACCGTGAGTCGCCGGGGCCGTCGCACATTTCAGTGTCGCTAACAGCCTTCGTCCTCAAGCGCGTGCTCTGGGCGATCCCGATCGTCCTGCTCGTCATGCTGCTGACGTTCCTGCTCATGCGCAGCGCGGGCGGCTCGCCCTTCCAGCCGCCGGAGGGCGTTCCGGGGCTGCCGGCGCCGCTCCAGCAGGAGATGACCGACTTCTACCACCTCGACGATCCCTGGTACGTCGAGTTTGCCCAGTACGTGAAGAACGTCGTCACGCTCGACTTCGGGCCGAGCCTCGTCAACCGCTACCACACGGTCGACGACGCCGTCGAGCAGGGGTTCCCCGTCACCGCGCAGCTGATCCTGCTCGCCGCCGCGTGGGCGATCCCGGTCGGCATCCTGCTCGGCCTCTTCGCGGCCGTGCGCCGGTCGTCGGTCCTCGACCACCTGGCCACCTCGGCGGCGAGCGTTCTGCTGGTCGTCCCGATCTTCTTCGTCACCTACGTCCTCTCCCGCTACCTCGTCTACGACTGGGACGTCTTCCCGCTCGACTGGGAGACCTGGCAGGGGAAGGTGCTGCCGGTCTTCGCGCTCGGGCTCGCGCCGGCGGGCTATGCCGCCCGCCTCACGCGCGCCGCGGCGGTCGACACCCTCCAGTCGGACTACGTGCGGACGGCGCGCGCCAAGGGCCTCCGCAGCTCACGGGTCGTCGGCGCCCACGTCCTGCGCAACTCGTCGGTGCCGCTCTTGTCCGCGACTCCGCCGATGCTCGCGCTCCTCATCACCGGCGCCTTCTTCGTGGAGACTGCCTTCGCGGTGCCCGGTGTGTCGGCCGAGTTCGTCCAGGCCGCGCGCGCCAAGGACTACCCGATGATCCTCGGGCTCACGGTCGCCCTGACCGTGCTCGTCCTCCTCGTGAACCTCATCGCCGACGTCCTCATGGCGATCATCGACCCGCGCATGCGCGAGGAGCGCACGTGAGCGGGCGCCGCCGGATGCTGGGCGCGCTCCTGCGCAACCGGACCGCCTGCCTGGGAGGGCTGATCTTCCTCTCGGTGATCGCCTACTGCGTGCTCGTCCCGATCTTCTCACCGTTCGATCCCAACGACGCCGATTTCAACGACGTTCGCCTGCCCCCGAGCGGCGAGCACTGGCTCGGCACCGACCAGTACGGGCGCGACATCTTCACGAGGCTCGCGGCAGGAGGCCGGATGACGCTCCTGATCGCCGGCGGCGCGCTCCTGATCATCCTCGTCATCGGCGTCACCTACGGCGCGATCTCCGGGCTCGCGGGCGGGCGGGTCGACAACGCGATGATGCGGATCCTGGACGGGCTGCTCGCAATCCCGCGGCTGCCGGTGAGCATCGTCATCCTCGTCGTCATCGGGCTGCAGGCCCAGAACGTCCAGACGATCATCCTCGCGCTCTCGATCGTCAACTGGATGATCACGGCGCGCCTCGTCCGCGGCGAGGTCGTGCTCCTCAAGCGGCAGGACTACGTCCGCGCAGCCCAGGCTCTCGGAGCGGGACGCCAGGCGGTGGCCAGGCGGCACATCGTCCCGAACGCGATGGGGATCGTCCTCGTGGCGGCCTTCCTCGAGCTGCCGACGGTCGTCCTCGGCGAGGCCTTCCTCGCCGTCCTCGGCCTCGGCCCCGAGAAGCCGACGCCCACCTGGGGGAACATGGCGCTCGAGGGAATCACCTTCGGCCGCCTCTGGCTCGTCTTCCTCCCGAGCCTCGCGATCGCGGTGTTCGCGGTCGGCGCGAACCTGCTCGCGGACGGCATCGGCGACGCGCTCGACCCGCGCCGGTGGGCCGCGGCCCGGCCCGGGCGCTGGACGACGAGGCGCGCCCGCCGGCCTGCGGCTCCCGAGATCGTCTAGTCGCCGCCTGCGGGGCCGTAGGGTTGATGCCAGCTCGCTTCCGCATAGCGCATCGTCGACCTGCACAGCGACTCGAGCCGCACTGCGCCTTCCTTCCATCGACGGCGACGGAGCAGTGGCGAGGGCCGGAATCGAACCGGCGACACCACGGTTTTCAGCCGTGTGCTCTACCAACTGAGCTACCTCGCCGAGGCACCGAAGTGTAGCCTCACGGGCCGTGACGGATGGAGCCTCCAAGAGGGCGGTGATCATCGGTGCCGCGCTCGACCTGGGCGCGGGCCGCCGCGGTGTCGACATGGGACCGTCCGCAATTCGCTACGCCGGGCTCGACGACCGGCTGCAGGAGCTCGGCATCGAGTGCGAGGACTGGGGCAACGTCGAGACGGTGGTCGCCGAGGCGACCGCGAGCGGCAACCCGCAGGCGCGTTTCCTCGACCAGATCAAGGCCACGTGCGAGCGTATTGCGCGCGCCGTGGCGACGGCGGTCGAGGAGGGCCGGACGCCGATTGTCCTCGGCGGCGACCACTCGATCGCGCTCGGTACGATCGGCGGGCTCGCCTCGGTTCACGGCCCGGGCGGGGTGCTCTGGTTCGACGCCCACGGCGACCTGAACACGCCGGCGACCTCCCCCTCCGGCAACATCCACGGCATGCCGCTCGCGGCGGCGCTGGGGCGGGATCCGGAGACGTTCGCGAGCCCGGCCTGGCCCCTTCCGGCGCTCGACTCCGAGCGGGTCGTCCTCCTCGGCGTCCGCTCCCTGGACGAGGGTGAGCGGGCCTACGTGAGGGAAAGCGGCATCGGCATCTACACGATGAGCGAGCTCGACCGGCGCGGGATCGAGGCGACGGTCGGCGAGGCGCTGGAGCGCGTCGGGGGCGCGCCCTTCGTCCACGTGTCCCTCGACCTCGACGTCGTCGACCCCGACGTCACCCCGGGCGTGGGCACGCCCGTGCGCGGCGGCCTCTCCTACCGCGAGGCGCACCTCGCACTCGAGCTCGTGGCCGAGTCCGGCCTGATGAGCTCCTTCGAGATCGTCGAGGTGAACCCGATCCTCGATCGCGGCAACGAGACCGCCGCCCTCGCGGTCGAGCTTGCCGCCAGCGCCTTCGGCGCGCGGATCCTCTAGCTCTCGGCCAGGAACGCGTCGATCGCGGCGGCCGTCTCCTCGTAGGCGTCCCACAGGACGACGTGGCCGCCCGGCACGACGACGATCCGGAGGAGGTCGCCGAGCGCCTCGCGGTAGAGCTGAGCCTCGGCGGCGCTGACGAGCTTCGCGTGCTCGGCGACGACGAGGAGCGTCGGCACGAGCAGCGAGCTGAACGGCGGCGGGTACGTGCCCAACTCCCGGTAGGCGGCCGCGACAGCGTCGAGCGAGTAACGGTAGAACCAGCCGCCGCCCGGCTGCTCGACGAGGTGCTCGCGCATCTCCTCCTCGAGGAACTCGCGCGGCGCGAGCTCCACGCTGCCCATCCGCGCCTCGAGCGCCTCCTCGACCGAGGCGAAGGGCCTCTTCGTGAGCTCGTACCGGGCCAGCTCCTCCGCCTGGTCGAGCGGGATCCAGAGCGCCGGGTCGAGCAGCACGGCCCGCTCGACCAGCAGTGGCCGCCGTGCCAGCACCTCGACGGTGAGGCGCCCGCCGAAGCTGTGCCCGATCCAGATGGCCGGCTCGGTGATCGTCTCGAGCAGGTCCTCGACGTGCTGCTCGATCGTCCATGGCTCCTCCCAGCCCGAGCGGCCGTGGCCGCGCAGGTCGAAGGAGCGGACGTGGAAGCGCTGAGCGAGGTGCTCCTCCACCAGACGCCGGAAGCGCAGGGCATGGCCGGAGACGCCGTGGAGGCAGACGACGGTCGGGGCATCCGCAGAGCCCCACTGGCGCTCGTTCAGCCTCAGGGCAGGTTGCCTTCCAGGGCCTCGACGAGCTGGGGGAACGTCTCCCGCCAGTCGCCGACCACGCCGACGTCGGCGTGGCGGAAGATGGGTGCGCGGTCGTTGGCGTTGAGGCCGACGATCACACCGGCACGGACCGAGCCGACCATATGCTCGAAGGCGCCGCGCACGCCGACCTCGATCAGCAGGCGCGGCGCGATCGCGCGCCCGGTCAGGCCGATCTGGCGGTTCTTCGGGACCCAGCCTTCGTCTGTGACGCCTCGGCTGGCACCGACGACGGCGCCAAGGCGCGCGGCGAGGGCCTCGACCTCCGGAAGCGCCTCCGGCCCTCCGATCCCCTTGCCGACGCAGATCACGATCTCGGCCGCGTCCAGCTCGTACGCGGCGGTGTCGGGCGTGTGCTCGCGCGCGACGAGGTCCGTCCGTGGGCGGGGCAGAGGCCCGGCCTCGAGCTCGACGACGGCGGCCTCGACGTCGTCCCGCGGCTCGACCGGCGCGAACATGCCCGGGCGAACCGTGGCGAGCTGCGGCGTGGTCGCGCCCATGATCACGGAGATGATGTTGCCGCCGTATGCGGGCTTGTACTGGATCAGGCGCCCCGCCCTGTCGATGCCGAGATCGACGCAGTCGCCGGTCATGCCTAGCTCGAGCTCGCCGGCGACCCGCGGGCCGTAATCGCGTCCCTGCGTCGTCGACGGGATCAGGAGCGCGTGCGGCTGCTCGTGCTCGACGACGTGTTTGAGCACGGCCGTGAAGGTTTCTGGGTGGTACTCGGCCAGCCGCTCGTCGTCGACGACCACGACGCGTTCGGCCCCGTGTCGGATCGCCTCATGGACGGCGTCCTCCAGCCCGCTGCCGATGACGAGGGCGACGTTCTCGCCACCGAGCTTGCCCGCGAGCTCCCTGCCCTTGCCGAGAAGCTCGAGCGAGACGTCGCGCGGCCGGCCCTCGATGAGCTCGACCACGGTCCAGCAGTCGTAGCTTCGGCCCGGCTTCTCGCCGAGCCGGGGAGGCTTCTCCCAGTCTGACGGCGGCGTGCCCGCCGCCTCCGCGAGCATCGCGACGACCCGCTCGGCGGCCACCTCGGCAGTTGCGGCCACCTCGGCGTGGCGCTCCGGGGTCGCGTCCTTGACGGCAAGGACGCGCGTGGGCGAGCCGGTCTGGCCGAAGCGCCTGTCGTCGTCCTCGACGTCGCCGACGAGGTGTGTCGCGGTCCACGTCTCGATCCGCCCGTCCGTGTCGGTCGCGTCGAGGTCACGCTTCGCGGGCCAGATGCCCTCGTTGATCCCCTCGGCGACCGACACCACCGCCGGCAGGTCGAGCTCGTACGTGTCGAAGCCCTCGTCGGTCTCCCTGCGCGCGCGGAGGCGCCCGTCCACCAGTTCGAGCCGGTCCACGCTCGTCAGCTGTTCCCATCCGAGAAAGGCGGCCGTCTCGGGCGGCACCTGCCACGTCTCCGAGTCCACGGTCTTGCGCCCGCAGACCACGAGGTCGGCGCCCTCCTTCGCGACGGCCAGGGCCAGGGTCCGCGACGTGCCGAGCGTGTCGGCGACCGCAAAGACCCGGTCGCTCAGGTGAATCGCCCGATCGGCGCCCATCGCCAGGGTCATTCGCAGCACCTCTTCCGCCTGCGGCGGGCCCATGGTCATCGTCACGACCTCGCCGCCGTTCGCCTCCCGGAGCCTGATCGCCGCCGTGACCGCATAGACGTCGAACTCGTTCAGCTCGAGCGGTACGCCTTCCCGCACCATCCGCTTCGTCTCCGGGTCGAGCTTGACGTGGGTCGGGTTCGGCACCTGCTTGACGAGCACGACGATTTTCACGCCGGGAGCCTATCCCTCGTCCGGCTCGTAGTAGCGGCTCCCCTTGAGCTCGTCGGGCAGGTAGTCGACGTCGTAGCCCGCCCTGTCGTCGGGCGGGTAGATGTAGCCCTCGCCGTGGCCGAGTTTCTTCGAGCCGCGGTAGTGGGTGTCGCGGAGCGCTTTCGGCGGGTGGATCGCGCCCTGCTCGCGCACGTCGCGGCGGGCGGCGCCGATCGCCTTGATGACGGCGTTCGACTTCGGCGCCGTCGCGAGGTAGATCGTTGCGTGTGCGAGGTTGAGCTGCGCCTCGGGCAGGCCGACGTGCTCGACGGCATGGGCGGCCGCCGCCGCCACGAGCAGCGCCTGCGAGTCGGCCATGCCGATGTCCTCCGACGCGTGGACGATCAGCCGCCGCGCGATGTAGCGCGGGTCCTCGCCGCCCTCCAGCATCGCCGCGAGGTAGTAGAGGGCCGCGTTCGGGTCCGAGCCCCGGATCGACTTGATGAACGCCGACGTGAAGTCGTAGTGCGCGTCGCCGCCCTTGTCGTAGACGACGGGCCGCCGCCGGGCGGCGTCCTCGACGTGCCTCGGCTCGAGCGGTACGCCCTCCGACTGCGCGGTCGACCAGGCGAGCTCGAGGACGTTCAACGCCGAGCGCCCGTCCCCGCCGGCCTTCACCGCGATCAGCTCGACCAGGTCGTCGGAGAGGTCGGCGCCGAGGCTCTCCGCGCCGCGGCGGACGATCACCGCCACCGCCTCGCGTTCCAGCGGCTGGAGCTCGTAGACCTGGGTGCGCGAGAGCAGGGCCGAGTTGACCTCGAAGTAGGGGTTCTCCGTCGTCGCCCCGATCAGGGTCAGCAGGCCGGACTCCACAGCGGGCAGGAGCGCGTCCTGCTGCGCCTTGTTGAAGCGGTGGATCTCGTCGAGGAAGAGGATTGTGCGGCGCCCTTGCGCACCCAGGCGCTCCTTGGCGCGGGCGAGCACCGCGCGCACGTCTGCGACCGAGGCCGACACGGCGGAGAGCTCCTCGAAGGCCGCGCCGGTCGTGCCGGCGATGATGCGGGCGAGCGTCGTCTTCCCGCTGCCCGGGGGGCCGTAGAAGACCGCCGAGCCGACCCGGTCCTCGGCGATCGCCCGGGCAAGGGCTGAGCCCTCGCCGACGACCTCCGCCTGGCCGACGAACTCCTCGAGCCGCTCCGGCCGCAGGCGAGCGGCGAGCGGCGCCACCTCGGAGGCACGTTCTTCGGCCGCATCGGAGAAAAGGTCGCTCACGAGGTCAGTATGCTCGCAGCCTCAGCAAAGGAGAGTGCCATGCCTTTTGAAGAGCTGAAGGCGCGCCACAGCGTCGTCTGGGGCACGGGCCCCTACGAGCGTGTGAGCGCGACGATCGCCGATCTCCAGGACGAGTTGATCGCCCGCCTCGGGCCTGCACCGGGGGTGCGCTGGCTCGATTCCGCGACCGGGACAGGCGAGACGGCGAAGCGCGCCGCCCGCGCCGGCGCGGACGTCGTCGGCGTCGACATCGCCCCTGCCTTGATCGAGACCGCACGCCGCGAGGCGGAGGAGGAGGGCCTCGAGATCCGGTACGAAGTGTGTGACTGCGAAGCGCTGCCCTTCGAGGATGCGTCGTTCGACGTTGTCTCGTCTACGTGTGGGGTCATGTTCGCGCCGGATCACGCCGCGGTCGCGGGCGAGCTCACGCGCGTCACCAGGCCCGGCGGGCGAATCGGGCTCGCCTGCTGGACGCCCGACAGCACGCTGGCCGAGATCTTCCGCATCCAGGCGGACTACGCACCTGCGCCGCCGCCCCCGGGTGCCGGCTCGCCCTTCGCTTGGGGCAGTAAGGATCACGTCACGGAGCTGCTCGGGGACGACTTCGAGCTGGAGTTCCACGAGCTCGTTTCGCACCTCGTCCTGCCGAAGGCCGAGGACGCGTGGGAGCTCTTCTCGACGTCGTACGGCCCGACAAAGACGCTCGCCGACTCGCTCGACGACGATCGCCGCGAGGAGTTCGAGCGGCGGTTCGTGGAGCTGCACGCCCGTTACGACGACGGCAGCGGCCTCGACATGCCGCGGACCTACCTGCTGACGCTGGGGACCCGCCGGTAGTGCCGTTCGAGGAGCTGAAGGAAAAGCAGCGCTTCATGTGGGGCGCGGGGCCGTTCGAGCGCATCGAGCCCAATCTCGGCGCGATGCACCGGGCGACCGTCGAGCGCCTGGGTCCCCGCCCCGGGGAGCGGTGGCTCGACGTCGGCTGCGGGACCGGCGGCGCCGCCTTCCTGGCCGCCGAGGCCGGCGCCGACGTGACCGGGATCGATCTCTCGCCGGTGCTGATCGAGACCGCGCGCGAGCGGGCCGCCGAGCGCGGGCTCACCCTGCGCCTCGACGAGGGCGACGCCGAGAGCCTGCCGTACGCGGATGCGAGCTTCGACGTCGTCTGCTCGACCGTCGGCGTCATGTTCGCGCCCAACCAGGAAGCCGCGGCCGCGGAGCTCGCCCGCGTCTGCCGACCCGGCGGGCGCCTGGGCGTCGCCTCGTGGAGTCACGACGGGAAGGGCAAGAGCCTCCATGAGGTGATCGCGCCGTTCCAGCCGCCTCCGGCGCCCGGCCTCACGAGCCCGTTCGAGTGGGGCCGCGCCGACGGGGCCGAGCGCCTGCTCGGCGCGGCCTTCGACCTCGAGTTCGAGGAGCTGGACACGCCGCTCACCGGGCCCTCCTCCCAGGCGATCTGGGAGACGTTCTCGACCGCGTTCGGGCCGATCAAGACGCTGGCCGACTCCCTGGAGGAGGACCGGCGCGAGGAGCTCCACCGGACGTTCGTCACCTGGCTGGACGACTACCGCGTCGACGGCGGCATCCACCAGCCGCGGTCGTATCTCCTGGCGTACGGGAGGCGTCGCTGAGATGGCGACCCTCACGCTCCGTGACGAGGTGACTGGGCTGCTGCAGGAGCTCCTGCGCCTGGACACGGTCAACCCGCCCGGCAACGAGACGATCGCGGCCAGGCTGCTGCAGGAGTATCTGGAGGGCTCGGGAGTCGAGTGCGAGCTCTACGCCCTCGAGCCCGAGCGCGCGAACCTCGTCGCCCGGATCCCGGGCCGGGGTGAGGGCCCGAGCCTGCTGCTTCTCTCCCACACGGACACTGTCGTCGCCGATCCCGAAGAGTGGTCAGTCGACCCGTGGTCCGGTGCGCTCGAAGACGGCTGCATCTGGGGCCGGGGCGCGCTCGACATGAAGGGCCACGTCGCCGCGGCGGCGACCGCGATTGCCACGCTCGCCCGGGAGGGCTTCCAGCCCGCCGGCGACCTCGTCTTCGCCGCGACCGCCGACGAGGAGGTCGGCGTCGACGTCGGCCTCTCCTGGCTCTGCAAGGCACACCCGGACGTGATCCGCACCGACTACTGCGTCAACGAGGGGGCCGGCGAGCGGGTGTACCTCGGCGGCCGGCCCGTCTACCTCTGCACGACCGCCGAGAAGATGAGCTCGCCGTTTCGGTTGAAGGTGCACGGGCGCAGCGGCCACGGCTCCATGCCCGGCATCGGCGACAACGCGCTCGTGCGCGCCGCTCGGCTGATCGGGCGCGCCGCCGAGTTCCGTCAGCCGCCGCGGCTCATCCCCGAGACCGAGGCGCTCTTCGCGCTGCTCGGCGACGTCCCCGGTCCCGACGAGCTCGACCGGGCCGTCTCCGCGCTTCCGCTCGACGTGCGCCAGATGGTGGAGCCGATGCTCGGCGCGGCTGTCTCGCCGACGATGATCTCCGCGTCGAGGCTCACGAACGTGATCCCGGGCCTCTGCGAGGTCGTCTGCGACTGCCGCTTGCTTCCCGGCGACACGCCGGCCGACGTCGAGCCCGCGCTCGTGGCCGCGCTCGGCGAGGATTCGTACGACCTCGAGTGGGTCGAGTCCGTCGGCGGCACCCGCTCGCCGATCGCGACGCCGCTGTGGAGCGCGATCGAGGGCTTCGTCGCCGAGGACGATCCGGAGGCGGGCGTCCTCCCGATCGTCTCGCCGGGGTTCACCGACAGCCATTTCCTGCGCGAGTCGTTCGGGACGGTCGCCTACGGGTTCTTCCCGATGCGCACCATGGATCCGGAAGTGGCGGCGAAGCTCATCCACTCGGCGGACGAGCGGATCACCGTCGAGGATCTCGAGCTTGGAACGCGGTTCCTCCGGCACGTCGCAGCTACGCTGGGAGCATGAGCCGACAGTCATCCATGCGCCTGGGCGGGATGGCCCTCGCCAACGGCGTCCTCGTGCACGGGCCGCGTCACTGGGCCTGTGCCGTCCGCACCGAGGACGGGGAGCTGAAGGTTGCCTCGGGTCTCAAGCCGGTTCGGGCTGTGGACGTCAAGCGTCGGCTCGCCCGGGGGCCTGCGCGAATCGCCGAGGTGTTCGCGCTCCTGCCCCAGGTGCGCCGCAATCTGCCCGAGGCAGCGCTTCCCTTCCAGCGCCCGGGCGTGCTCGGCGCCATGGCCGGGAGCATGGTGGCCATCCAGGCCGTCCGGCGGACAAGCCTCTCGCCGCTGACCCAGGAGTCGCTAGCCGCACTGCTGGCGCTCGGCCCGGCGGTGATGGCGCTCCGTGGCACGGCCCTCGCCGAGTACCACGGCGCGGAGCACATCTCGATCGGGAGCTATGAGCACGGCGCGCCGCGCACGCGGGAGCACGAGCGCTGCGGCTCGCACATGATCGGCCCGCTGCTGGCGACGACGGCGCTCGGTACGGCACTCGCCTCGCGCGCGCCGAAGCACCTGCGGCCCGCCGCGCGGCTCGCCGCCGGGGTCGGCTCGGTGGCCGCGGCGACCGAGGTCTTCTCCTGGATGGTCGCCAACGAGCGCCATCCGCTCGCCCGTGCGCTCGCACGACCCGGCCACGAGCTGCAGCAGCGCCTCGTCACCGCCGAGCCCTCCCAGGAGCAGCTCGAGGTTGCGAACGCGGCCCTCGAGGAGTGTCTCCGCCTAGAATTGCCTGCAAATGGCCATCGAGACTCAGAGGAAGCGCCTCCCACCTGAGATCTTCGACCTCCCGGTCGAGAAGATGCGGGAGGGTTACTACACCGACGTCTACTTCAACCACGCCCGCGAGACGCTGCTTCGGGACGGGCGCCACCCGCGCGTGGTCATGCAGGTCTTCCAGAAGCAGCAGGCCGTGCTGGGCGGCATGGACGAGGCGATTGCGATCGTCAAGCTGTGCTCCGACGACTGGGAGGAGCTGACCGTCCACGCGCTCTACGACGGCGACGAGGTCGCCCCGTGGGAGACGGTGATGACGATGGAGGGCGACTACACGCTCTTCGCGCACCTGGAGACCTGCTACCTCGGTGTCCTCGCCCGCCGGACGCTGATCTCGACGAATGTCCGCCAGGTCGTCGAGGCGGCGAGGGGCAAGCCCATCCTCTTCTTCCCGGCCCGCCACGACCACCACCGGGTGCAGACCGGGGACGGCTACGCGGCCCACGTCGCGGGCGCGATCGGCGTCTCCACGGACGCGCAGGCGTCCTGGTGGGGAGGCACCGGCATCGGCACCGTTCCGCACGCCCTGATCGCCGCCTACGGCGGGAACACGGTGCTGGCGGCGACGAAGTTCGCCGAGTCCGCCTCCGACGACGTCAACGTCGTCGTGCTGGTCGACTTCGAGAACGACTCCGTCAAGACGTCGCTGGAGGTCGCGCGTGCCATGGGCGACCGGCTCTGGGGCGTCCGTCTCGATACGTCGCGAACGCTCGTCGACCGCTCGCTCTGGAACGAGATGGGCGACTACGATCCGCGCGGCGTCAACGAGCGCCTCGTCCGCAAGGTGCGCGACGCGCTCGACGAGAATGGTTTCGAGCGCGTGAAGATCGTCGTCTCGGGCGGCTTCGACGTCGACCGCATCCGCGACTTCGAGGCGAAGAACGTCCCCGTCGACTCGTACGGCGTCGGCTCCTCGCTCATCCGCGGCGACAACGATTTCACCGCCGACATCGTGCTGACGGACGGTCTGCCGTCGGCGAAGGTCGGGCGCACGTACCGTCCGAACCAGCGGCTCGAGCTCGTCGACTAGGCGCTCTTCAGGTTTCCCCGCGGCCTGCCGATGAGACCGGCGGGTGGACCGGGTGGCCGACTTCCTGAACAACCTTCCGAACGTCGCGTTGACGTGGCTTCCGCTCGTCTTCCTCGGGTTGATCGTCTACCTGATCTGGAAGTCGCTCTCGCTGATGCCGCGGGTCCGCCCGACCGAGGTGGAGCCCTCCTCCAAGTCGTCCGTGACCTGGGCCGACATCGCCGGCGTCGAAGACGCCGCGGCCGAGCTGCAGGAGGTCGTGGACTTCCTCAAGGACCCGCGCCGCTTCTCGAAGCTCGGCGCCCGCGTGCCGAAGGGCATTCTCCTCTACGGCCCTCCCGGCACGGGCAAGACGTTGCTGGCGAAGGCCGTCGCCCACGCCTCGGGCTCGACCTTCTACTCGCAGAGCGCCTCCGCGTTCGTGGAGATGTTCGCCGGCCTCGGCGCCGCCCGCATCCGCAAGCTCTTCGACCGCGCCCGCAAGCACGCGCCCGCGATCGTCTTCATCGACGAGCTCGACGCCGTCGGCATGAAGCGGAGCGGCTCGAGCTTCAACCGCGAGCACGACCAGACCCTGAACCAGCTCCTCGTCGAGCTCGACGGCTTCAACAACAGCGCGCAGGTCGTGATCATCGCCGCCTCCAACCGGCTCGAGGATCTCGACCCGGCCCTCCTCCGCCCTGGGCGCTTCGACCGGCAGATCCTCGTGGGCGAGCCGGACCTGGCCGGGCGCGAGGCGATCCTCGGTGTGCACACGCGCGGGAAGCCGCTGGCGGACGACGTCGACCTCGCCGCCCTCGCGCGCCAGACCGCCGGGCTCACCGGAGCCGACCTGGCCAACCTTTGCAACGAGGCGGCCATCTTCGCCGGCCGCGCCGGGCAGGAGCAGATTCGCGGTCAGGACTTCGAGGACGCCTTCGAACGCGTCGTCGCGGGCCTCCGGCAGCGCAAGACCATGACCGAGAAGGAGAAGCGCGTCATCGCCTACCACGAGGCCGGCCACGCGCTCATGTCCCACCTGGTCGGCGAGCCGCAGCCCGTCCAGAAGGTGACCATCGTGTCGCGCGGAATCGCCCTCGGCTACACGCTGCACACGCCGCAGGAGGATCGCTTCCTCTCCACCAAGGAAGAGCTGATCGACCGCATGAAGGTGCTCCTCGGCGGCCGCGCCGCCGAACAGATCGTCTTCGGTGCGGTCACGAACGGCGCCTCCAACGACCTCGAGCGCGTGACCGCGATCGCGCGCGCGATGATCTTCGAGTACGGGATGGGCGACGAGGTCTCGTCGCGCACGCTTCGCGCCGACAACTACGCGCTCTCCGAGGAGACGAAGAAACTCCGCGACGACGAGCAGGCGCGATTGACCGACCAGGCCTACGCCGAGACGGTCAGGCTCATCGCCAAGCACCGCGGGACGCTCGACCGCGTCACCGCCGAGCTGCTCGAGAAGGAGACGCTGAACCGGCAGGAGCTCGAGGCACTGCTCGGCAAGGTGCTGCCCGAGTCGAACGCCTCGGATCGCGTCGGCACGCCCCGCGCCGTCTGACACCGTTCCCCAGTCGTTAGGATCGACAGTGTGGACGTGCGCTCCGTGCACCACGTCGCCTTCGCAGTCGAGGATCTCGATGCGGCCGTGGAGACGTACCGCTCGCTCTTCGGCGCCGAGGTCGAGGTGCGCGGCCGGCTGGAGCAGCAAGGGGTCGAGGCGGTGTACCTGCGCCTCGGCACGGGGCGGGTCGAGCTCGTCGCTCCGCTCGGCGCGGACACCCACGTCGGGCGCTTCCTGGCGAGCCGGGGCCCCGGCATGCACCACGTCGGCATCGCCGTCGACGATGTCGCGGCGGCCGTCGGCGAGCTCGCCGCGCACGGCGTGGAGGTCATCGACCCCGAGCCTCGGCCGGGTCTCGGCGGCCACCTCGTCTCGTTCGTCCATCCCCATTCGCTTCACGGCGTTCTCGCGGAGGTAGTCGGTGTCTGACAGCAACAATTCGGTGCGAATCCAGGTCGCCTTCGAAGGCGGCCAGTCGGTCGGCGCAAACGTCTCGCCGGAGGTCGCCGACGCGCTCGCGGCGGCGCTCGCCGCCTCCGACGCGGTCTTCGAGCTCGGAACCGAGGACGGCACGTACGTGCTCGCGCTCGGCAAGGTCGTCTACGTGCGGCGCTCCGGGCGCGAGACGCAGATCGGCTTCGCGGCCACCGCGTAGGGCGTGGCCCTCGAGGTCGGCATCGTCGGCCTTCCCAACGCCGGGAAGACGACGCTCTTCAACGCGCTCACGGGCGCGGCCGCGACCGTCTCCGGGAAGGAGAACGTCGGCATGGCGCCGGTCGCGGACGACCGCCTCGACCGCGTCGCGGGCGTCGTCGCCGCGAAGAAGGTGACGCCGGCGGCAGTGCGCATCGTCGACGTCCCCGGGAGCGGCGCCGCATTCTTCGGGAACCTGCGGCAGGTGGATGCGCTTCTCCTCGTCCTGGACGGCTGGTCGGGGACGCGGAGCCCCGAGGACGACCGCGTCACCCTCGGCCTCGAGCTGCTCCTCGCCGACCGAGAGCACGTCGAGCGCCGGCTGGAGCGTGTGGCCAAGCAGGCGAAGTCGGGCGACCCGGCGCTGCGCGAGGAGGCGGCCACCCTCGAGCGCCTGGCCGCCCACCTGGACGCGGGCGAGACGATCGCATCCTTCCCGGAGGCGATCCCGGAGGAACTCGAGCCGCTGACGACCAAGCCGCTGCTCGAGGTGGTGAACGGCCCCGAGGGCATCGACCTGAAGCTCGAGTCCGAGCTGGCTGATCTGTCCGAGGAGGAGGCCTCCGCCTTCCGGGAGGGCGCCTCCGCGCTCGAGGACATCGTCCAGCGTCTCTTCGCCGTGCTCGACCTCGTCAGCTTCATCACCGCCGGGGACAAGGAGACCCGCGCCTGGACGCTTCGGCGCGGGCGCTCCGCCCTCGAGGCCGCCGCCTCGATCCACACGGACATCGCCGCCGGTTTCATCCGCGCCGAGGTCATTCGCTGGGACGATCTCGTCGAGGCGGGCTCCCACGCCGAGGCGGCGCGGCGTGGGCTCCAGCGTCTCGAGGGCAAGGCCTACGTCGTCGAGGACGGCGACGTGCTCAACATCAGGTTCTCGCCCCCTCGTCCCGGCTAGCCGGACGAGCCGCCGTCCGAGCCGCCGCCTCCGCCGTCGAACCCGCCGCCGTCCGACCCGCCGGAATCGAAGCCGGCCGAGCCGGAGTCGTCCGTCCCGGAGTCGTCGGCGTCCGTGGCCGTCCAGGAAGCGGCGGCCGCTCCCGTGCCGATGTCGCCCTCGTTCATCGTCGGTTGCTTGCGCCGGAAGAGCCAGTCGAACAGTCCCACAGCGTTCCTCCTCAGGTAGACGCGCCGCGCCAGCCGGCGACGCGTGCCGTCCGCACTATCAGGACGAGGCTGATCGCGAGCACCCACGCGAGCCAGACGAAGAGCGGCAGGAAGAAGATCGAGAAGAGCAGGAGCGGCGCCACGATGAAGCCGGCGAGAGCGAGCCAGCGCGGCAGGAGACCCGTCCGGTAGGCGACGATCGACGTGGCCAGGACGAGCAGGGCGCCGGCCATCGCCGAGCAGACGAGCGTGGCGAATCCGGCGTTCGCGAACGCGTTGGCCGTGGCTGCGTCGAACGGGAACTCCTCCTGGCCGGCGGTGGCGGCCGGGGTCACGTAGAGCGACGCCGCGGTAAGCAGGAGCGTGGCGCTGGCGACGCCGGCCCCGAACCCGAGCGCCGTCCAGCGGGCCGGGTCGCCCTCCGCGCGGACGAGGACGCCCCGGAGCGCTCCAAGGAACCAGAGGAGGCAGAGGGCGGCCCCGACGATCAGGAAGAAGACGAAGAAGGCGGCGCCGCGGTTGCCGTCGTCCGCGTACCACTGCGTGACCTCGGCGGGCGTGTCCCCCGGGCCGCTACCGCTCACGCCGAGCGCCGCCAGGAAGAGGACGGCGAAGGCGATGCCCGTCAGCGGCGACCAGCGCTGCCAGCGGTCGCGCTCCACGTCAGGCGCCGGTCGTCACCGGTCGCATGGCAGCCGCCGCGTCGAGCTGATTGGCGTGGTAGAGGACCGCCGCCTCGGCGGTGCGCGCGCCGCGAGCCTCGTGATGGACGGAGACCGCGTGGAGCACCTCGGCGAGCACCTCCGGCTCCAGCCCGCCGCCTCGTTCCTCGATCAGCCGCAGCCCCAGATGGACGTGACCGAGAAGCTTGCCCTCCGCGGTCGGGAGGAAGAGCGGGCCGCGATCGAGCTCCTGTGTCCGGCCCGCGTCGTGCAGGAGCGCTGCCGCGAGCACGATGTCGGCGCGGAGGCGGGGATGGAGCTGGGCGGCTTCGCGGCAGAGCGAGGCGACGCCGACGGTGTGCTCCAGGAGGCCGCCGGCCCAGGCGTGGTGGGATTCCTGCGTCGCCGGGAGCACGCGGAGGCGGCTGCGGAAGTCGGCATCCCCGGCGAAGCGTGCGACGAGCTGCCGCAGGCCCGGGTGGGCGATCTCGGCGGCGAGGAACTCGAAGAAGCCGTCCAGCTCGTCCATGTCCCTTCGTGGCTCCGGCACGAGCTCGGCCGGGTCGGTCTCTGCCGGCTCGAGCGAGCGCACCTCCAGCTGGAGCCGGTCGCGGAACCGCTCCACGCGCCCGAGCACGCGCACAGCGTCGCCTTCGCCGAAGCGCTTGTCGAGGAGCTCGACGTCGTTCCAGACCCGCGCCTCGATCTTCCCGGTCGGATCGACGAGCTCGAGCGCGAGATACGGGCTGCCCGAACGGGTGCGCAGCCTCTGTTTGCGGGCCACCGCGTACAGGCCTTCGACAACCCGGTCCTCGGCCAGCTCCGCGATCGACACCCCGTGATTCTAGGTCCGAGGACGGATGGTAAGCTGGCCCGCAGTGCCCCTGCTCAAGCCGTTTCGCGCCCTCCGTTTCGACGAGGGGGCGGCGGGGCCGCTCGACGATCTGGTTGCGCCTCCGTACGACGTCATCACGCTGGAGGCCCTCGAGCGCCTGCTGGCTCGCAGCCCGTGGAACGTCGTGCGGCTCGTCCGTCCGGACGACCCCGAGGAGGCCGCCCGCACGCTGGCCGACTGGCGCGAGCGCGGCTTGCTCGTGCGCGAGGAACGGCCCGCCGTCTGGCTCGTCGAGGAGGAGTACACAGGCCCTGACGGTGTCCGCCGAGCGCGACGGGGGCTGGCCGCGCGGGTGCGGCTGAAGCCGTACGACGATGGCGTCGTGCTGCCGCACGAGAACACGTTCACGGCGCCGAAGGAAGCGCGGCTCCGGCTCCTGCGGGCGACGCGGGTGAAGCCGTCGCCGATCTTCCTGCTCCACCACGGCGGAGCGCCCGCTCCGAACGGCGAGCCCGACCTGGTCGCGCAGTTGGACGGTGTGGTCACGCGGCTCTGGCGGATCGACGACCCGGCCGCGATCGAGGCGGCGCTCGTCGGCGTCGAGGGCCCGATCCTGATCGCCGACGGACACCACCGCTACGAGACGGCGCTGCGCTTCCACGAAGAGGAGGGCACCGAGGAGACGGCCTACGTCCTCGCCGTGCTCGTCGGCCTGGACGACCCCGGGCTCGAGATCTTCCCCACCCACCGCCTCACCTCGGGCGCGGTCCCGGATTTGGACGGGCAGTTCACCGAGACACCGCTCCCGAACCCGGGCGAGGCCTCGGCGGCGCTGGCCGGCGTCGGCCGTGACCATCCGGCCTTCGTCCTCCTCCGCCCCGACGGCGCGTCGCTCGTCGAAGGGGGCGACTACGCCCTCGACACCGCGCTCGTCGATTCGCTCCCGCTCTCCGAGGTCGCGTACACGGCGAGCGCAGACGAGGCCGAGCGCGCAGTTCGCAGCGGCGAGGCGACCGCCGCGTTTTTGGTGCGCCCCCCGACCGTCCAGCAGGTCGAGGAGTTCGCCCGCGCCGGCGTGCGCATGCCGCCGAAGAGCACGTACTTCTTCCCCAAGCTGACGAGCGGGCTCCTGCTCGCGCCCTTCGACGAGTGAGCGCGACCGACTGGCTCGAGGTCTGTCGCGACGCGGCGCGCGCGGTCGAGGTCGTGCTCGAGGAGCTGCCGACGCGCCTCGAGCGCGAACCGAGCGTCGGGGCGGGCGAGGGCGGCGACGAGACGACGGCGATCGACGCCGCCGCCGAAGCCGCGGTCGTCGAGCGTCTGGAGGCGGTCGAGGAGGGCTTCACGCTGGTCTCGGAGGAGCTGGGGAGCCGTGTCTTCGGCGACGGCGGCGACGGGCTGACGGTCGTTTGCGACCCCATCGACGGCAGCCTCAACGCGAAGCGCGGCATCCCGTTCTTCTCGCTCTCCCTCGCGATCGCATCGGGCCGGCGCATGGAGGACGTCGAGCTCGGCTTCGTCCAGGACTTCGGGAGCGGCGAGGAGTGGGTGGCCCGACGCGGCGAGGGCGCGTTCCTCGACGGCCGCCCGCTGGACGGGCCGGGCCCGAAGGAGCGGATCGAGATCCTCTCGCTCGAGGCGACGCGCACCGATCTCGTCGCGGAGCACGTCGCCGGCATGGTCGGCTTGGCCGTTCGCACCCGCGTCATGGGCTCGCTTGCGCTCTCGCTCTGCCACCTCGCCGCCGGCCGCATGGACGCCGTCGTCTCGCTCAAGCCGGCTCGAAGCGTGGACATTGCCGCGGCGCAACTGCTCGTCCTCGAGCGGGGCCTCGCGGTCGACCTCCCGGAGGACCCGCCCTTCGGAGCGGCGCCGCTCGACCTCGCCGCGCGCTCGCGCGTCGTGGCCGCCGCGACGCCGGCGCTTTGCGCCGAGCTCTACGCCCGGCTGCGCTGAAGGCGCCGCTCGAGGTTCGTGCGCACAACGGGCCACTCGTCGTCCGTGATCGCGTAGTAGGCGGAGTCCCGCAGGGCGCCGTCGCGAACCAGCATGTGCTTGCGGAAGATCCCCTCGAGCCGCGCGGGCAGCGCCTCGAGGGCCGCGCGGGAGCGTTCGTTCAGGGCATCGGTCTTGAACTCGACACGCATGCAGCCGAGCGTGTCGAAGGCATGCGCGAGGAGCAGGAGCTTGGCCTCGGCGTTCGCCCCCGTGCCCCAGGCGCTGCTCGCGTTCCACGTCCAGCCGATCTCGAGCCCGCGGTGCTCGGGCCTCAGCGTCAGGAAGCGGGTGCTCCCGATCGCCTTCCCGGTCGCGCGGTCGACGACGGCGAACGGGACGTCGTGGCCAGCGTCACGGCGCGCGAGCGCGTCCTCGAGCCAGCGGTGGAAGCTCTCGCGGTCGGCGGCGGCGTACCAGGGCAGCCAGCGCCAGACCTCCGGGTCCTGCGCAGCCTCCCAGAGGTCGTCCTCGTGCTCCGCGGTGAGCGGCTCGACGACGACGAGACGGCCCTCGAGCCGCGCCGCGATCCCTTCCCAGGCCACTACGCGTCGAGGATGTAGACCGGCGTGCCCTCGTTGACGTGCTCGAAGAGCCACTCGGCCTCCGGCACGAGCATGCGGATGCAGCCGTGCGAGGCGGAGTAGCCGATCGACGCGGCGTCGGGCGTGCCGTGGATGCCGACGGCCGGCGCGGAAAGCCCCATCCAGCGCGTGCCGAGCGGGTTGCCGGGACCGGGCGGGATCGGCTCGGCGTCCGCGGCCCAGTCGGAGTCGGGCGGGTACCACCAGGGGTTGGCCTGCTTGTTCACGATCTCGTAGCTGCCGAGCGGCGTCGGGTAGGCGGCCTGGCCGGTGGCGACCCCGAACTTGCGCATCACCCGCATGCGCTTCTTCCCCCCGGGGCGGTAGACGACGAGCTGGTTGGAGGCGCGCTTGATAACGATGGCGAGCCCGACGTCCTTGTTCGTGACCTGCGGGCGGAGGACGCGGGCGGGCAGCTCCACGGGCTCCCGCTCGGTGCTCTGGAGCGCCGTCAGGACGGCGGTGCGGGTCGACCAGCGGGCGAGTTCCCTGCCGGAGCGGGCGCGTGTGATCGCCGGGCGGTTGTCGCGCAGGACGATCGCAGCGTTCTTGCGCTTCCGGTCGAAGCTCTTGGCGAACGAGCGCGTCCAGCGCTGGAGGCGCAACTCGCTGATGTCGGTCTTGAGCGGCAGTGCCGAGCCTTCCGGCGCGCCGAGCGCCGCCTGGACGGCGGTGTCCACCTGCGCCTGTGCCCCGAGCGTCGCGGGCCTGTAGCGCCAGGTCTCGGTGCCGTAGGTGACGACCACCAGGCGGGAGGCGTACCTCCTCAGTGCGTACTCGACCTCGTCCGCGGTCATGCCGGCCACCCGGATGCCCGAGACGGTGACACCGTCCGCGACGACGCGGTCCGGGTCTGCCGCATGGGACTGGCTGTCGGCTTCCTGGGCCCGGGCCGCCGCCTCGATGCCGACGAGCGCCATCGCGACCACGGCGACCAGGGTCACGGCCCGCGCGCCCCGGCGCGTCATGCGGTACTTGCGGTAGCTCAACGCCTTGCCTCGAGCGATTCGGTGACGCGCAGGAGCTGCTCGCGGTTCAGATCGCCCGCGACGGTGACGACGAGGTCGTCGGTGAGCGCCCAGATGTGAGGGAGAGCGAGGGGAACGATGAGGAGATTTGCTTCGACGCCGGACAGCGCCCCCCTTTGCAGGCGGATGCGCTCGGGACGGTCGACGAAGCCCTCGCCGGTGGCGAGGGGGTCGCTCCAGTCGCCGTCGGTCGCGACCCGGGTCGTGAGCACGATCCGGTCGAAGCCGCGCCGGTAGACCATGGAGACGACGTCGGGGGCCACGGGGTTCATCGCCTCGGAGCCGGTCGGCCCGCCCTCCGGTGCCACCGTGACGTCGTCGAGCTCGAAGCCCTCGGGCAGCCACGCGGGGACGAGCGGCGCGTAGCCGACGACGCCCTCGACCTCTTCGAGGGCGACGCGCTGGAAGCCCTGGTTGCTGCGGGTCAGCTCGACGCCGTCGGGGACGTCGACTGTCAGGTCGGCCCGCGAGACGTCGCCGTTGACGGCCACGGTCGAGATCACCAGCTTGCGCCGGAGCTTCCCGTCCACCGTCCAGAGCGCGTAGAGGGGGATGCCGGTCTCGACGTCGACCTTGACCTCGAGATGGTCCGGGGAGTAGCCGGCACCCGCGAGGCGGTCCTGCCGCACCGGGGTGGAGAGCGTCCAGACCGGCCGGCCACGGAAGCTGCCGGTCTCGACGGGAACGTCCGCGACCCCGAGGAGCGCGCGCACGACCGAGCCGAGCTCGCGCTGGAAGGCAGAGTCCACGAACGTGTCCGGCGGGCCGCCCGAGAGGCCGCGCGCCTGGTGCGCGAACGGCTCGTAGGCCGGGTTCGGATCGTAGAGGGTCGAGACTCGACGGCGGGCGTCGTAGGCCTCCTCGATCCCACCCGTGCGCACGTGGAAGCTTCCGTCCGCGAGTAGCACGAACTCGCCGCGGAGGCGATCGGTGGTGTCCGTGCCCGGGTCGCGCTCGGTCGAGACGAACGTTCCGGAGAGCGTGCGGGTGTCTGCCATGGCGTTCAGCACCTTGGCCTTGACCACCGCCGCGTCGGCCGGCTGGACGATCGGAGGGACATTGACGTTCTCAGAGCGTAGGGCGTCGATCGCAACGAAGGCGAGGGCAACCACCGCGGCGACGGCCACGGCCCGAAGGGTCCAGCGGAGCCGGGGGCGCCGCATCGGCCGGGCGACGCGCTCAGCCGCGAGAAGCCGGTGCAGCTCCGCGTGGAACTCCGGCCGATGCTCCGGCGCGTGCAGCTCCCGCAGCGCGGCCCCGAGTTGCTCGTCGTGGTACGTCTTCATCCGGTCGTCCCCAGAGCCATACGAAGAGTCGTCCGCGCGCGGTTCAAGCGGGAGGCGACCGTGCCCTCGGGGATTCCGAGTACCCGGGCGCTTTCCCGGTAGTCGAAGCCCTGCGCGTCGACGAGGAGGACGGCCGCACGCTCCTCCGGCGGCAGGGTGGCCAACGCCTGGGCGAGGTCGCCGCGTCCGGCCGCGACGTCGCCGTGATCGGCGCTGCCGCTCGGGAGTGCCTCGTCCAGCGGCAGCTCCCGTCCGTGGCGTGACCGGCGCAGCTCGTCCATGCACGCGCTGTACGCGATGCGGTAGAGCCAGGTTCCGAGCCTGGCGTCCCCCCGGAAGCGGGGGAGCGCCCTGAACGCCTTCACGTAGGCCTCCTGGAGCACGTCGTCCATGAGATCGCGGTTGCCGAGGAGCCGGAACGTGAGGGCTCTCAGGCCCGGGTCGTAGTGTCGGATCACAGCGGCGAACGCCTCCTGGTCGCCGCGCCGGGCCCGGTCGATCACCGACTCGCCGATCTCGACGGCCGGGCCCAGCGCGGTCGCGGTGGTCATCGTCTCTTCCTCAGACGGTCGTGGAGGCGGGTTTCTTCACGGCAGGAGGCGGACGGGGATGCGGACCTCGTGGGGGAACGTGCCCGTGCCGGCCGCGTCGTCGTCGTGGACGACGATCGTGCCCTCCTGCTCGTGGTCCACCTCGTAGGGGACGGCGATCCGGTACGTCCCGCGGCAGCCCGTGCCGCAGGTTGCGGTCGTGAACGTCTCGACCAGGACGTCGCCGTTCTCGTCGAGGATCTGGATGCCCACGTTCGCCTCGAAGACGTTCGAGCTGCCGCGGATGACGACGGGGCTCGAAACGGCCTCGTTGAGGGCCGGGCTGGTGACGAGGATCGCGGGCAGCAAGTCGGCGTAGTCGCGCCGCGTCAGGGGATGGTCGATCACGACTCCCTCGCCGCCGAGCACGTCGATCGGCTCGCCGTCGAGGCTGAAGACGACGCCCTTCACGCTCGGGAACTGCGTGATCGTGAAGGTGACCTGGGCGAGCCGCGTCTGCATCGACGCGCTGCCGCCGCCCGTCTCGAACTCCGAGGTGAGGTCGACGCGGGCGATCCCGTCGTCGATCGAGAGCCCGAGGAGCTGCGTCCCGTCGGGGATCGCCGTCCGCAGGCCGTACCCCTCCTCGAAGGAGTCGGGCCCCTCGAGCAGCGACTCGAGCGAGGCGGTGCCGACCCGCGGCGTCGCGGGCTCGGTGCGATAGGTGACGAAGAGGCCCTCGTCGTTCGCGAACCACACCTGGTACGTGACCGTCGAGGACGACGGCTCGGTCTCGGTGCCAGTCTCGGTCTCCTGGGTCGAAGGCGTCGGCACCTCCTCGGTCGTGCCGTTCGGGGACGTGCCCACCGAGGGGACCGGGCCGGCCGAGGTGGCGTCGCCGTTCGAGCCGCAGCTCGCGATGAGGAAGCCGAGCGAAGCGGCGAGGACTGCGGCGGGGACGACGAGAAGGACCTTCATGACTGCCTCCTTGAGAGGTGCGATGCACCAACCCTGCCGGGCGCGCGCAACAGCGCCGGCACCGCCGCGTAACGGTTAGGTAACAGGCAGTCGGAGCGTGAAGCGTGCGCCAACGCCGGGCTCGCTCGCAACCTCGAGGTCGCCGCCCAGGAGGCGGGCGTTCTCGAGCGCGATCGCCAGGCCGAGGCCGGTCCCGCGGCCGGTGCGGGCGGGATCCGCCTTGTAGAAGCGCTCGAACAGGTGCGGGAGGTCCTCGCGGGCGATGCCGGGGCCGTGGTCGGTCACCTCGACGAAGGCCCCGACGCCGTCGAGGCCGACGCGGACGGCGACGTCCCGGCCGCCGTGTTCGAGCGCGTTCCCGATCAGGTTGGCGACGATGCGCTCGAAGCGGCGCGGGTCGGTCGTGAGGACGACCTCGTCCGCGTCGATGCCGACGCGCTCCTCCCACCCGCGCGCCCGGAGCGCCGCGGCGACCAGGGAGCCGATGTCCACAGGCTCTGGCCGCACGGGCTGGGTGCCGGCGTCGAGGCGGGAGATCTCCATCAGGTCCTCGACCAGGTCGCGGAGGCGCTTTACGTCCTCCACGAGGAGCTCGGCCGGCCGCCGCGCCTCGGGCGGCATGCGCTCGATGTGCTCGCCGAGGAGCGAGGCCTCGTTCACGATCGCCGTCAGCGGCGTGCGCAGCTCGTGCGCGACGTCTGCGGTGAAGCGGCGCTCGCGCGCCTGCGCCTCGGAGAGCTCGGTGATCTTGCCCTCGAGCGCGTCCGCCATCTCGTTGAAGGACGCGGCCCAGACGCCGAACTCGTCCGAGCTCTCGACCGGGAGGCGCGTGTCCAGGAGTCCTTCGGCGAGCGAGCGCGCGGCGCTGCTGGCGCGCGCCACGGGCGCGAGCGTCCGCCTGGCCAGAAGCGCGCCCGCGAGCGCGGCCACGACGACGACGATCCCCAGCCCGATCAGGAGGATGTTCCGCAGCTGGGCGAGGTCGTCCCAGAGCTCCTCCTCGGAGAAGAAGAAGTAGGCCTGGTCGCTGCCGTCTCCGCCCGGCACCTCGCCGCCCGTCACGAGGTAGCGCGTGTCCGCGACGTCGGTGCGCTCGTAGGCCAGCTGGCCGTCCTCGACCAGGCTGCGGAGATCCTCGGGGATCTGCTCCTCGCTGAGCGAGAGGCTGGAGGGGTAGGCGGTGCCGTCGACGAGCAGCACGGTCTCGAAGTTCCCGCGCCGCGCGTAGGCGTCGAGGAGACCCTCGGGGCCCTCGGTCGGGAGCACCTCCGAGGCGAGCACGAGGTTGAAGCGGGACTGCTCGAGCGCCCGGTCGCGCGAGTCGTCGAGCCGGGCTTCGCGCACGATGACGAACGACCCGGCCGCGAGCGCCGCGGCCGCGATCCCGGCCGTGAGCGCGAACGCGAGCGTCAGGCGCCGGCGGAGGCGTCCCGGGTGGATGGCGCGCGACCGCTCGGTCATCGAGCGAAGCGGTAGCCGACGCCGCGGACCGTCGTGATCAGCTTCGGGCTCCTCGGGTCGTCCTCGACCTTCGCGCGCAGCCGTTGCACGGCGACGTCGACGAGCCGCGAGTCGCCGAGGTACTCGTAGTTCCAGACGCGCTCGAGCAACAGCTCCCGCGTGAACACCTGGCCCGGACGGCGTGCGAGCTCGAGCAGGAGGCGGAACTCGGTAGCCGTCAGGTCGAGCTCCACGCCGGCCTTCGTGGCCCGGAAGCCCTCGGGGTCGATCTCCAGGTCGCCCGCGACGATGCGCGCGCCCTCGGTATCCGTGCCCGCCCGGCGCAGCGCGGCTCGTATTCTGGCGACGAGCTCGGGCAGCTCGAACGGTTTCGTCACGTAGTCGTCGGCGCCGAGCTCGAGCCCGACGACGACGTCCACCGTGTCGCTCCGCGCGGAGAGGATCACGATCGGCACCCGGCTCGACTTGCGGATCTCGCGGCAGACCTCGTAGCCGTCCAGCTTGGGCAACATCAGGTCGAGGACGACGAGGTCGAACGCTTCCTGCTGAAACCTGTCGAGCGCCGCGCGCCCGTCGTCGGCCGTGCTCACCTTGAACCCGGCGCCCGCGAGCCCGAGCGACGTCGTCTCCCGGATGGAGGCGTCGTCCTCGACGAGCAGGATTCGCTCGTCCATCTAGCGCCCCACCAGGCGATGCACTACTGGGGCCGCGGCTGCACCCAGTTGATGCGAGCCGGGAGGAAGCTCGAGGAGGCGACGCCGTCAGCGTCGAGGCCGAGGCGGAGGATCCCCGTCCGGTCGGTGCCCGGGGACGTCCAGTCGAAGACGAAGTTCCCCAGGCTCCAGGCGATGAACCGGTTCCCCTGCCGCACGCGCGGCTGCAGGACGTGCGGGTGGGCGCCGAGCACGACGGATGCGCCAGAGTCCAGCGAGACCTGCGCCAGCATCCGCTCCCGCGCGTTGGGGGTCCGGTCGAGCTCGACCCCCCAGTGGAAGTAGACGACGACGACATCGGCGTTCTGGTTCGCCTGGCGGACGTCGGCGCGGATGTAGGCGGGAGCCGCGGGCGTCAGGCCCGAGCGTCCGGGGCCGGCGTCGAACGCGGCCGGGCGCTCCTCCGCGAAGCCCAGGAAGGCGATCCTGAGCCCGCCGCGCAGCAGGATTGCCGGCTTGCGCGCCTGCGTCAGGTTGGCGCCGCCGCCGATCGTGCGGATGCCGTAGCGCTTCGCGTAGGCGAGCGTGTCCGCGAAGGCGACGCGGCCGTAGTCCAGCGAGTGGTTGTTCGCGAGCGAGGCCACGTCGATCCCGGCGAACGTGCGCGTCGTCCGGAGCGAAGCGGGCGTGCCGCGGAAGGTGAAGAGCTTCCCGGGCCAGGCCCGGCCCCTGGTGGAGACCGTGCATTCGAGATTGACAACGGCGATGTCGGCCGTCCGCAGCCTGGAGGCGACGTAGAGCCACGGCCACCTCGTCCCGTGGCGCGCCATCGCCGTGGCGACCCCGTCGCCGAGGTTGACGTCGCCGACCGCGGAGAGGCGCACGGGCCGGACCAAAACCCGGCCCGCCGCCGTTCGCTGCCCTCCCGAGACAACGGCGACGAGGTACGTGCGCGGCGTGGCCGGCACGCGGACGCTGAAGGCGTAGTCGCCGTCGGCCTCGGCCGTCGTGTCAGCGCGCTTGGCGGCGCCGATCCACAACTCGACCGCAGCACCGGGCGCGGCGGTGCCGCGGAGCGCCAGCAAGCCGCCGGGCGCCCTCCAGCTGGGCAGGTTCGTGGTCACGGTCGGGGCGGTCTGGGCAGGCGCCGTTCCCGCGCAGAGCGAGAGCGAAACAGCTGCGACGATGACGGAGATTCCGGCGCGCACGCCACAATCTTGCACAGCGGCGCTGCTAGCCTTGCCTTGTGGCCACACGAGACGAGATCCTGAGCGCCCTCGAAGGCGTCTACGACCCCGAACTGGGGCGCTCCGTCATCGAGCTCGACATGGTCCGGGACGTGACCATCGACGGCGGCCGCGTCGGCGTCGTCATCGCCCTCACCGTGCCCGGGTGCCCGCTGCGCGCGAGCTTCCAGGAGCAGGTCGAGAACGCGCTCGAGCCGCTCGACGGCGTGGACGAGGTCGAGCTCGGCTTCGACGTGATGTCGCCCGAGGAGAAGGCGGCGCTGACGACGCGCCTGCGCGGCGGCGTCACCGAGCGGAGCCCGGGCATCTCGGTCGACTCGAGCACGCGGGTCCTTGCCGTGGCCAGCGGTAAGGGCGGCGTCGGCAAGTCGTCCCTCGCCGCGAACCTCGCCGTCGCCTTCTCGGGCCTCGGCCAGAGCGCAGGCGTCCTCGACGCGGACGTCTACGGCTACTCGATCCCGCACATGCTCGGCGTCCACCAGCGGCCTATCGCCGTCGACGGGGGCGAGCGCGCCATGATCGTCCCGCCGGTCCGGGGCGACCTCAAGGTGATGTCGATCGGCTTCTTCCTCGACGAGAACACGCCGGTGATGTGGCGCGGCCCCATGCTGCACCGGGCGCTCGAGCAGTTCCTCTCCGACGTCCACTGGGGCGAGCTCGACGTGCTCGTCGTGGACATGCCGCCGGGTACGGGCGACGTGGCCATCTCGCTCGGGCAGCTCCTGCCGCGGGCGGAGGCGATCGTCGTCACGACGCCGCATCGCGCCGCGCAGCAGGTGGCCGTTCGCGCCGCGCAGATGGCGCGAAAGACGAACATGCGCCTGCTCGGCGTCGTCGAGAACATGTCCTACCTGACCCGCGAGGACGGCTCTCACGAGGAGCTCTTCGGATCGGGTGGGGGCGAGGCGCTCGCCGCCGAGGTCGAGGCGCCGCTGCTCGGTCGGATCCCCTTCGACCCGCGCCTCGGCGAGCTCGCCGACCAGGGCGAGCCGATCGTGCTCGCGGAGCCCGAGAGCGCCGTCTCGCGCGCGATCGTGGCTCTTGCCGAGACGCTCGCGTCCACGCGGCGCGAGGAGGGGGTCGGCATCGTCAAGCCGCTGCCCCTCGTTCACAACTGAGCGTCGAGGACGCCGTCGGCCGGCTGCAGGCGCTCGGCTTCGCCGAGCGAGAGGCGCGGATCCTGGCCGACCACTTCGCCGACGCCGACGCCCGGGGCCGCGAGAGCCACGGCACCTCGCGGATCGACTGGATCGCCGCCCTGCCCGAGCTCGACCCGAGCGCCCGTCCCGAGCGCGTCCTGGCGGATGATTCCTACGAGCGTTGGTCTGGCCGCGGCGCGCTCGGCTACCTGACGCTCGCGGCGATCGTCGAGGCCCAGCTCGCCGCCCCTCCGGCGCATGCGCGCGTCGTGGTCGCCGAGCAGTGCTTCCCCACCGGCGTCCTCGGTTACTGGGCGCGGAAGCTCGCCGACGGCGGCCTCGTCGCCGCCCTGACCGCGACTTCCCCGCCGCGGCTGCGCCCACCCGGCGGCGGCCCGCCGCTCACGGGCACGAACCCGCTCGCAATCGCGGTCCCCAGCTCGGCCGGCGGCCCGATCGTCGCAGACGTCTCCATGGGCAAGGTCACGCACGGCGACGTGCTCGCCGGCACCGCGACGCCCGACGAGCTCGTCCCCTTCGGCGGCGAGCAGGCGCACAAGGCGTTCGCGCTCGCCGTCGGGCTGCAGCTGCTCGTCGACGCCCTCGCAGGCGGAGGCTTCGGCGCGGTGCTGCTGGTGGCGCGTCCCGAGGCCGACCCGGTCCCGGAGTTCAGAGCGCGGGCAGCAGGAGTCCGCCTCCCCGGCGACGCCCGCTGACCTCGGGGTCAGCCGTACGTGATCCGGCGCAGGTCGAGGTCGCGCAGGTCGCCGCGATCTGCGGGGACGAGCACGCACGCCACCTCGGGACGGGCGAGCGCCCGCGTCACGGACTCCGGGTCGGTGGCTCGTACGACCACCGGTATTCCGGCGGCATGCGCCTCGCGGAGGCGCGAGTCGTCGGCGACGTCGTCGAGGACGAGCGCGTCCCCGAGCTCGATCTCCCCTTCGAGGACGATCTCCGGCACGCGTCTCCCCGTGGCCCCGAACCAGCGCTCTCTCATGGTCAGACTGTGACAGAGCCGCCCGGTTCGGGCGCAAGGATCTCGCAGGTCGTCGTCAGGCGCTCGCGCCACTCCTCGGGCGTGCCGGCGAGGAGCGGGAACGTCCCGTAGTGGCACGGAATGGCGCGGGCGACGCCGAGCAGCTCGACCGCCACCGCCGCCTCGCGGGGGTCCATCGTGAAGTGCCCGCCGATCGGGAGGACGGCGACGTCGGGCTCGTGGATCCGGCGGATCAACGCCATGTCTCCGAAGACGCAGGTGTCGCCCGCGAAGTAGAGCTTCGTCCCGTTCTCCACCTCGATGACGAGGCCGGCCGGCTCGCCGAGGTACACGAAGGTGCCGTTCTCGAACGTGCTGCTCGAGTGCTTCGCGTCCGTGAGGCTGATCTTCACGCCCTCGACCTCGACGGTGCCGCCCTTGTTGGGCGCGTGGTCGTCCCCCTGGGGGAGGCCCTTCGTCGAGAGCCAGTCGCGGAGCTCGACCAGTGCGACCACCGGGCAGTCGAACTGCTTCCACAGCTCGAGGGTCTGTCCGACGTGGTCGTCGTGGCCGTGGGTGAGCGCGATCAGGTCGACGCGCTCGGGCTCGCGCTCGTTCTCCGGGCACTTCGGGTTGGAGAGCCACGGATCGATGTAGATGCGCTTTCCTCCCGGAGTATCGATCCGAAAGGTCGCGTGTCCGAGCCAGGTGACCGTCGTATCCGCCATGCAGCCCTCCTCGTAGTCGCTGCGGCCAGGGTAACGGAGGAGAACGAGGCAAGGCGCCGAATCGGGGCGCATGTGGCAGTCCCGCAGCGGCGCCGATGCGATGGCGGTGGAGCTCGCCGGAGCCCTCCTCCTCGCGGTTGCCGTCTCGGACGCGCTCGGGCTTGCCGCCGCCTCGTTCTACCTCCTCGTCCTGGGCGTTCCCGTGACCGCCGCCGCGGGCCTGATCTGCTTTGCCCGTGTCGTCGACGCCGCGAGCGGCGGTCGCGGTGACGCGCTCGGACGGCTCCAGGCCACGTTGGCGACGCTGCTCGTCCTCGCGATCGTCGTCGGCGCAGCCATCCGTGCGCCGGTCGTTCCCGAGGACGTCGTGCCCGGCGCTGCGAGCGGCGTCCTAGCCTTCGCCTTCGGCGTCCTGATCCTGCAGGCGCTCGTCGCCCTCGCCCCGGTCCGCCGCGAGCGAGCGTAGGACGAAGGCCCGCACCGGCCGCTCCTTCCCCTTCACCGGCAGGGGGCCAAGGTCGTCGACCACGGCGCCGGACCCGAGTGCGGCGCGCGTCGTCTCCGCGATCACGACCTCGCCGGCACGGGCTTGCTGCTCCAGGCGGGCGCCCGTGTTGACGACGTCGCCGGTGGGCGTGTACGACTTCGCCCCCGGGGCCTGGACGAGGCCGACGTGGGCTTCCCCCGAGTTGACCCCGACGCGGAACTGCGGCCAGTCCGGGCGACGGTCGGGCACGACCGCGCAGGCCGCCTGTAGGCCCAGCCCGGCGCGGGCGGCTCTCGCCTCGTGGTCCTCGCCCCTGAAGACGGCGAAGATGGCGTCGCCCACGGTCTGGACGATCTCGCCGTTCTCCTCCTGGAGCACGGGCGCGGCGGCCAGGAAGTAGGCGTTGAGCATCGTCCGCACTTCGTCGGGCGGCGTTCGCTCGGCGAAGGTCGTGAATGCCTGCAGGTCGGCGAAGAGGACGCTGACGTACTCGTTGCGGCCGAGCGTGCGCTCCTCGTAGAGGTCGGCAAAGACCTCGGCGCTCGAGCCCTCGCGCTTCCATTCCGCCCAGACGCTGCGTGCCACGAGCCCGAAGGCCAGGAGCATGAGCAGGTGCCACTCCCACCAGCTCACGTGCCAGTTGCGCGAGATTGCGATCGCCAGCATCGCCTCCGCCAGCAGGACCCAGGCCGAGGTGACGGCGAGCGCGACAGGCGCGCGCCGCCTGACCCACAGGCGCGCGTAGCGGTAGGCGGCGTAGCCGTAGAAGAGGCCGCCGAGGGCCCAGAGGAGCAGGAGCGGCCCGCGCGCGGCCTCCGGGGTGATCGGCTCGTCCAGCGGCGGCAGCGTCCCGAGCGCGAGCACCGCCCACACCGCGATCGCAATCCCGACGGACGCGAACAGGAAGCGCCGCTCGCGCAGCACCGAGGAGGCGGCGCCCTCGCCGAGCGGGAGCGCCGAGGCGGCGGCGAACCCGGAGGCGATCAGGAGGCCGATCGCGGACGCGATCTGGAAGCCGGCGTTCTTGCCCGTCAGGAGCACGCCGGGCGTGGCGAGGGCGTGCAGGGCGAGAAAGCCCGAGCCGGAGAGAAACGCGAGCCCGACGAGGAGCACGCGTGCGTCGCCGCGCCTCGCGGCCGCCTCGGCCATGAGGAAGCCGAGCAGGAAGCTGAGTACCGCCGAGGCGAGGATGAGCCAGAAATGCGACGGCTGCTGCTCCCAGCTGACGTCGAGGTCGGGCACGCCCAGGAGCAGGAGCAGCCCGGTGAGCGGGAGGGCGAGAAGAAGAGCCGTGAGGCCGACGCGCCTCACAGCGCCGCGCGCAGCTCCCGTTCGTGCTCGGGGCCGCGGAAGTCGTTCCGGAGGTCCGGAGAGAGCAGGTGCTCGCGCATCTGGCCTGCCCGGGTCGTGTACACGGCCGGGTAGACATCACCGGCCGCGTTCATCTCGACCGCGACCGCCACCGAATCGGTGCCGGGGTCGTCGAGGTGGGCGGCGAGGGGCGCGATCTCCGCGCGCCCGTCGCCGTGCACGACGCGTGCGAGATAGGACTTCTGCGCCCAGAGCTCGGGCGCCTTGGTCAGCTCCTGCAGGAGATAGGAGGCCTGATCGCCCTCGACCTGCTGGGCCGGAACCTCGATGCCGAGGTGGGTCGCGGCCAGATGGCGCGCCATGATCCTCGCGTTGTAGCGGAAGCCGTGCACGGCGGGCGACGCGGCGCCGACGCCGTGCTTGCGCAATCCGGCCGCTCCCTGGGTGGCGTTCCCGGCGAAGTAGATGCCCGAGCCCGGCGCGCTCTCCCAAAACGGCGTCAGCGCCGGAATGCGGCCCTGCGACACGGTGCGCACGCCCAGTTCGTCGAGGTCGAGAAGAGGCGCGGCGAAGCCTGTGGCCGCGATCACCTCGTCGACCTCGAGATCGATCGGGCCGGGGCGGCTCGTCCCGTTGCCGACGATACGCCAGCCCGCGTCGAGGCGCTCGATGCGCTCCACGGCGAGGTCGAGCGCGAGCGTCCCGCCGCCGAGGCTCGCGTCCTCGTACGGCTGCAGGTAGCGGACGCGGACGGATGCCTGCGCGATCACGGCGGTCTGCACTGGCCGCGGAGAGCCGAGGATCACCTGCCTCGCCCACGGGAGGAGGCCGTCGGCGATCTCGAAGCCGGAGTTGCGCTTGCCGATGACGAAGACGCTGCGCCCGCGGTAGTCGGCGGGCGACCTCGTACCGACGTAGTGCGGGACGGCCTCGATGCCGGGGATCGGCGAGAACCAGGGCGTCGTCACACCGATCGCGAACACGATCGCCCGTGCCCGGTACTCCCCGTCGGAGGTCGTGAGGACGAGCCGCCCGTCGTCCTCCCGCCGTGTCCCCTCCCAGGTGCACCCGTAGCGCACGGCCACCGGCACGCGCTCGGCGAACGCCGCGAGGCCGCGTGCCATCTCCTCGCGCGTGGGAACCATGTACGAGCGGTCCATGAAGCTGGGCACGAGCGCCTGATGCTCGGCCTCGTCGGCCAGCAGGCTGTTGTGGTCGTACCACTCGTACTCGCGGGTGCCCGGCTCGGCGAGCGCGTCGGGCTTCGACCACGAGAGAAGGCGCTGGAAGACCGGGCAGAGCCGGAACATCCCGCCCGGCGCGTCGTCACGTGAGATGACGGCGTGCTCGACCCCGAGCCGCGAGAGGCAGTAGCTCGCCTGAAGGCCGCCCGGGCCGCTCCCGACGACGATGACGGGATATTCCCCCGGCGGAAACGGCCGCTCGTCCTCGCCGCCGCTCACTACTGGAGGAGGTCCCGAAGCCTGCGTGTGACGGTCTGCAGCATCCGGAAGGTCACGTGCGGGTACTGCAGGAGGAAGGTTTCGAGCTGCGGCCCGGGGATCTCGAGTGCGTGCAAGGGCGTGCGCGCGACGACGTCGGCGGTCGGCTTGCACTGCAGCAATGTCGAGACCTCGCCGAAGAAGTCGCCGCGCAGGAGTCGCCGCGGATTGTCGTCACCGTGGATCTCGACCGCCGCCTCGCCGTCGAGGATGACGAAGAGCCCGCCACCGGACAGGCCGCGACGGAGCACCCGCTCGCTCTCGCCGTAGCTCCGCTCCCACTCGGGGTCGGCGATCGCCTCGAGGTCGGCTTCGCGCAGGTCGGCGAACAGGGCAAGGCCCTGGAGGCTGCGTACGAGCTCGTCGCGTTCGGCCATCGGTGCGAGGCTACAGCGCCAGCTCGCGGGCTGCGAAGAACACGGCTTCGGAGAAGGTCGGGAACGGCTGGATCGTGTCCCGCAGAACCTCAACTGACACTGCGGCGCGGATCGCGAGGGTGACCTGGCCGATCCACTCGCCGGCCTCGGGGCCGACGGCGGTGCCGCCCACGAGCACCCCCCGCGTCGGGTCGGCGTAGAGCTTCAGGAAACCCGGCTGCTTCGGCCGCTGGAAGGTGGCGGTGCGAGAGACCGAGCCGAGCTTCCAGGTGGCGGTGACCGCGTTCTCTCCGCTCGTGTCGCCGGTCGACGCGACCTGCGGGTCGGTGAAGACGGCGGCGGGGACGGCGGTGTAGTCGGCGCGGGCGTTGCCTCCCGCGACGTTCGCCGCGGCGATGCGCGCCTGGTACTTGCCCACGTGGGTGAAGAGGGCGACGCCCGTGACGTCGCCGGCCGCCCAGACGCCTTCGCCGGCCGCCAGGGTCTCGTCCACGACGATGCCCTGGCGCTCGACGGTCAGGTCGAGGCGCTCGAAGCCGAAGCCCTCCACGTTGGGCCTGCGGCCGGTGGCGACCAGCAGGCGCTCGGCCTCGACCAGCTCCTCCCCCTCGATCGCGAGGCGGTACGGCTCGCCACTGCCGCCTTCGACCCGGTTGGCCTTCGCGCCGAGGCGGAGGTCGATGCCCTCCTCGCGGAAGCGGGCCTGGAGGAGCTCGGCGGCGTCCGCGTCGACGCGCGGGAGCAGTCGCGGGCCGTTCTGCACCAGCGTGACGCGGGCACCCAAGCGGGCGTAGAGCTGGGCGAGCTCGCAGCCGACCGCGCCGCCGCCGACCACGGCGAGGCTCTCCGGGACGGCGCTCGCGCTCGTCGCCTCGCGGTTGCCCCAGTGCGCCACCTCGTCCAGGCCCTCGATCGGAGGCTCGGCGGGCCGTGAGCCTGTCGCCACGAGCAGCGCGTCGTAGGGGAGCTCGCGCTCGCCGACCTTGACGAGGCCCGGCTCGGCGACGACTCCAGTGCCGCGTACGACCTCGGCGCCGAGGTCGACGAGCCACCTTTCCTGGCTCGTGTCGTCCTTTTTGGAGACCTCGTCGCGCCAGCCGAAGACCTTGGCGGCGTCCACCGCGGTGACGGCCTCGGCCGCCCCCGGGGCGAGGCGCGCGCGGGCGATCACGTCGAGCGGCCGCAGGAGGGTCTTCGAAGGGATGCAGGCCCAGTAGGAGCACTCGCCGCCGAGCAGCTCGTGCTCGACGACCGTGATCTCAGCCTCCGCGTCCAGCCTGCGCAGGGCGGAGACGAAGGCTTCGCCAGTGACCCCCGCGCCGAGGACGACGACTCGCTTCCCCATGGAGGGCGTCAGCCTACGGGGAACGGTAGGAACGCGACCGCATCGGCGGCGATCTCGAGGAGGGGCCCGGCGAAGACGAAGCTCCCGACAGCGACCAGCGCCGACCCGGCTACGGAGGCGACGAGCAGCCGGTCGGGCGGCGGTGAGCCGCCCACGGCGACGACCGCGAGCTCCCGCGGCTGCATGTACATCGCCCGGATGACGTTGAGGTAGTAGTAGACGGAGACCGCCGTCGCGATCCCGCCGACCACGGCGAGCCACGCCCAGCCGCGGTCGATCACGGCGCCGAAGACGTACACCTTGCCGAGGAAGATGCCCGCCGGCGGGAAGCCGATGAAGCCGAACATGAACAGCGCCATCGAGCCGCCCAGGAACGGCCGTTCCCAGCCGAAGCTCGCGAGGTTGGCGAGCGTCACCGGGGCACGCAGCTCGCGCTCGCGGATGGCGACGACGGCGAAGGCGCCGATGCTCATGGCGCCGTACGGGATCAGGTAGTAGAGGAGCGCGCGGCCGCCGAGGGCGTTGCCTGCCGCGATCGGCATCAGCAGGAAGCCGGCGTGCGAGATGCTCGAGTACGCGAGCAGCCGCTTCACGTTCGTCTGCACGATTGCGGCGAGGTTGCCCCAGGCCAGGGAGATGCAGACGATCACCGCGAGTGCGACGGTCCAGAGGTCGGCCTCGTCCGGGAACGCCGTCACCAGCAGGCGCAGCGTGACCACGAGCGCCGCGACCTTCGTCGCCGCGGCCATGAACCCGGTCACGGGCGTCGGCGCGCCCTCGTAGACGTCGGGCGTCCACATGTGGAACGGGGCCGCCGAGGACTTGAACGCGAGGCCGACGATGATCATGGCCAGCCCGGCGACGAGGAAGAGCCGCTCGCCGTCGGCCGTTCCGGCGGCGATCTCCTCGAAGCCGATCGCGCCGGTGGCGCCGTAGACGAACGCGCTCCCGAAGAGCAGGATCGCCGAGCCGAAGCTGCCCACGATCAGATACTTGAGGCTCGCCTCGAGCCCGCTGAGCCGCTCGACGGCGATGGCCGTGAGGATGTAGAGGCAAATCGAGAACCACTCGAGCCCGAGGAAGAGCGTCATCAAATTGCTCGCGGTCACGAAGAAGGCCATGCCGCTTGCCGCCGTGAGCAGGAGCGCGTAGTACTCGCCCGCCCGGTCGTCTCCACCCGGCTCCCGGAAGGAGACGCCCACGCTCAGGAGCCCCGCTGCCATGACGAAGACCTGGGCGAGCTCGCCCAGGCGGTCGCGGCGGATCGCGTCGGCGACGATCCCGCGCCCCGTGTCGTCGGCCGCGAAGAGCGCGATCGCCAGCCCACCCGCGGCGGCGAAGCAGAGCCCGGCGACGACCGCGCCAAAGATCCGGCGCGTGCCGGTCGGGAGGAACAGGCTGACGAGGAGGACGACGACGGCGCCGCCGAGCGTCACCAGGATCGGAGAGAGCGCCGTCCAGTCGATCGTCGGGGCCTGGAAGTCCACTAGAAGAACACCCCTGAGAGGCGCTCGGTGATGGCCGCCGGCCAGAACGAGAGGACGAGCAGCACGAGGACGAGCGGCGCGATCACGCCGATCTCCGCCGGGCGGAGGTCGAGCGCCTCGGCGGGGACGGCGCTGCCGACGTCCTGGTGGAGGACGGCTGAGATCAACCGCAGCATGTACATCGCGGCGAGGACGATGGCGACGGCGCCGACGACGGCCCAGCCCCAGCCGATCGTGAAGATGCCGTTGAGGACGAGAAACTCGGCGGCGAAGGCGCTCGAGCCGGGGACGGCGAGCGCGACCACGCCGGTGGTGATCAGGACGGTGGCGAGCACGGGGCGCCCGCGCGCCATCCCGCCGAGCAGCCGAAGCTCGCCGGTGCTCGTCCGCCGCTCGATCGCGCCGGCGAGCAGGAAGAGAGCGGCCGAGATCAGACCGTGGTTGACCATCTGCAGCAGCGCGCCGGTGTAGCCGGAGGCGTTCACGGCGAAGATCCCGATCAGGATCAGGTTCATCTGCGCGAGGCTCGAGTAGGCGATGACGCCGCGAACGTCGGGCGAGCGGAACGCGAGGAGCGACCCGTAGACGAGGCCGATCGACGCGAGCACGAGGATGACGGTGCGCCAGTCCTCGGCCGGGCCGGGATAGAGCGGCACGGCGATGGCGAGGAAGCCGTACGCGGCCGTCTTCGAGATCACGCCCGAGAGGAGCGCCGCCACCTCGGCCGGCGCCTCGCGATATGCGTCGGGCAGCCAGCCGTGGAAGGGCCAGAGCGGCGCCTTGACGGCGAAGGCGACGGCGAAGCCGAGGAAGATCCAGGTGCTCGTCCCCTGCCCGGCGAGCTCGGCGATGTCGAACGTCCCCGCCCCGAGCCCTGCCGCCACGATCGCGACCAGCATGAGCAGGGAGCCGGCCATCGTGTAGGCGACGAACTTGTACGTCGCCCCCAGCCGGCCGGGCCCGCCCCAGACGCCGATCAGGACGTAGAGCGGGATCAGCATGGCCTCCCAGAAGACGTAGAAGAGGATCAGGTCCTGGGAGGTGAAGACCCCGATCGTCGCGCCCTCGAGGAAGAGCAGGAGGCTCAGGTAAACGCCGAGCCGGTCGCGCCCGGTCCAGAGCCCGTACCCGACCGCGGCCGCCGTGACGACGACGGTGAGCCCGACCAGCCAGAGGGAGTAGTCGTAGAAGCCGACCTTGTAGGCGACGTCGAGATCCGAGAACCAGCTGACGTCGGCCTCGTTCTGAAGGCCGGTCGCTTCGAAGTCGAAGTTGAGCGCCGTCCCCACCCAGAGGGCGAGCTCGCCGAGCGCGACGAGCAGCGCGAACCCGCCGGCGGCCCGCTGCGAGCTCCACGGCACGATCCAGATCGCGACCGCGCCGGCGATGGGCAGCAGGATCAGGATCGTCGTGATCACGCGACCACCAGGAAGACGATGGCCAGCACGGCCAGGCCGACGGCGAGGGCGAGGACGTATCCCCGCACCCGCCCGGTCTGGGTGGCGGCAACCCGGCCGGACACGTCGCGGACGCCGGTGCCGAGGCCGCCGAGCGAGCGGAGGACGAGCGGCTCCTCGATACGGCGCAGCATCCAGGCCGCGAAGGCCGAGGTCGGCTTGTAGAAGGCCAGGTCGTAGGCTTCGTCGAAGTAGAACTTGTGCTCGAGGGCGCGGACGGCGCTCGGGAAGCGGCGGCGAACCGCCGCCGAGCGCTCGCCGGGCTTGCGGTAGACGGCCCAGGCGACGGCGATGCCACCGACGGCGGCCGTCAGCGAGGCGAGGATCGAGAAGACGGCGAGCGCGCCGCCGGCCTCCGGGACGGACTCCACCACGGGATCGAGCCAGGTGTCGACGAGCGCCCAGCCGCCCGGAACCTGGAGGAAGCCGGCGATCGTCGAGAGTACGGCGAGGACGCCGACCGGCCACATCATCGAGAGCGGGCCCTCGAAGCGCTCCTTGTGCAGGTGCTCGCGCGCGAAGGGGGTCATCTCCCGGAAGAAGACGATGAAGAGGAGCCGGAAGGTGTAGAGGCCTGTCAGGAACGCGCCGACGATCCCGATCGTCCAGAGGATCCAGCCGAGCGAGCCGGAGTTGGCGGCGCTCGAGAGGATGGCGTCCTTGGAGAAGAAGCCGGCGAACGGCGGGATCGCCGCCAGCGCGAGGGCGCCGACGAGGAACGAGCGGTACGTCCAGGGCAGCTCGCGGGCCAACCCTCCCATCCGACGGATGTCCTGCTCGCCGGAGAGGGCGTGGATGACGAGGCCGGCCGACATGAAGAGGAGCGCCTTGAAGAAGGCGTGCGTCATCAGGTGGAACATCCCGGGGCCGTAGGCGCCGAGACCGACCGCGACGAACATGTAGCCGATCTGGCTCATGGTCGAGTACGCGATCACCCGCTTGATGTCGGTCTGGACGAGTGCGATCAGCCCGGCGAGGAGGAGCGTGACCGCGCCGAGGATCCCGGCGAGGTCCTGCACGTCGATCGCAAGCTCGAAGAGCGGGCTCGTGCGCGCGATCAGGTAGACGCCGGCCGTGACCATCGTGGCCGCGTGGATGAGCGCGCTGACCGGTGTCGGGCCCTCCATCGCGTCCGGGAGCCAGGTGTGGAGCGGGACTTGCGCGGACTTGGCGAGGGCCCCGCCGAGGAGGCCGAGCGCCACGAGCACCGCCAGCGTCGAGCCGTCGCCCAGCGCTTCGGGCGCCTCCGCGAAGACGGTGCCGAAGTCGAGCGAGCCGATCTGCTCGACGAGGATGAAAAGCGCGAGCACGAAGGTCGCGTCACCGACCGCGTTCATGATGAACGCCTTCTTGCCCGCGTCCACGGCCTCGTGCCGCCGGTGCCAGTAGTTGATGAGCAGGTACGAGGAGAGGCCGACCAGCCCCCACCCGGCCAGGAGCAGCAGCAGGTTCCCGGCCATGACGAGCAGGAGCATCGAGAAGATGAAGAGCGCCTTGTAGGCGTGGTAGCGGCGCTCCTCCTCGTCGCCGCTCATGTACCCGATCGCGTAGACGAGGATCAGGAAGCCGACGCCGGAGACGACGAGCATCATGAAGACCGAGAGCGGGTCGATCAGGAGCGTCGCCCCGAAGCGGAGGTCGCCGGCCGTCAGCCAGGTCCAGATGGTCGTGACCTCCGAGCGCTCCTCCGGCTCGCGCCCCAGCAGCTGGACGAAGATCGCAACCGTGCAGACGAAGGAGACGAGGGTCGCTCCGGACGCGACGAGCCCCGCGCCGCGGCGGGAGATCCGGTCGCCGAGCAGCCCGATCCCGACGACGGCGACCGCGGGCGAGAAGAGGGCTATCCAGGCGAGGACGTCCACGACTCAGCCCCGCAGCGAGGTCAAGCGGTCGACGTCGAGCTCGACATGCTTCCGCGAGACGGCGACGATCAGCCCCAGCCCGAGCACGGCCTCCGCCGCGGCGACGACCATCACCGTCAGCGCGAAGATCTGACCGTCGCCGTCCCCGAATCGGCGCGCGAAGGCGATCAGGGCGAGGTTGCCGGCGTTCAGCATCAGCTCGAGCGCGAGCAGGATGATCAGCGGGCTGCGGCGGATGAGCACGCCGAACGCGCCGGTCGCGAAGAGGGCGACCGAGAGGATCAGGTAGGCGGCGATCCCCGGGCCGAGCATCAGGCCTCGCTCTCCTCGTCGGACGACGGCATGGCGCTGCCGAGGATGACGCCGCCGACCGCGGCGACCAGGAGCACGATCGACGTCACCTCGAAGGCGAGCAGGTGGTCGGAGAGGAAGAGCTCGCCGATCTCCGCCGGCGAGCCGAAGGAGCTCGAGATCGTGGCCGTGTCGTTGAGGCTGTCGCCCGCCTTGAGAGCGATGACGACGGCGATCTCGAGGGCGATCGCCGCCGCCGCGGCGACGGCGGTGACGTTCTGGAGCGTCGGGCCGCCGGCCCAGGGCGCGTCGGCGCGCCCGCCGAGGTAGGCGAGCACGAAGACGAACATGATCACGATTGCGCCCGCGTAGACGATCACCTGCGCGCCCGCCACGAACTCGCCCGAGAGCAGCAGGTAGAGGACGGCGAGGGAGGCGAGGTTCCCGATCAGCGCGAGCGCGCTGAAGAACGGGTTCTGGAAGAGGACGACCGCGAGCCCCGAGGCGAGGAGCGCGAGCGCGGCGAGGATCCAGATGATCCAGACGAGGATGTTCGAGGCCGAGGCGGCGAGGACGAGCGCCGTCAACTCTCCGCCTTCCAGACGGGCACGGGCGTGTCGTAGAGGTCGCGGTCGGCGACAGGCATGCGCTTCACCGGCTCGGCGAGCAGCATGTCCTTCGTGTAGATGAGGTCGTCGCGCGAGTATTCGGCGATCTCGAACTCGGCCTCGAGCGTGATCGCGTCGAACGGGCACGCGAGCTCGCAGTAGCCGCAGAAGATGCAGCGGGAGAGGTTGATCTCGTAGATGCGGGCGTAGCGCTCGCCCGCGCTGACCCGGTTGTCCGGCGTGTTCTCGTCGGCGACGACGCGGATGCAGTCGGCCGGGCAGGCGGCGGCGCAGAGTGAGCAGCCGACGCACTTCTCGAGCCCGTTCTCGTGCTTCCAGAGGCGGTGCCGTCCACGGAAGCGGGGGTAGACCGGGCGCTTGTAGTCGGGGTACTGCTGGGTGATCGGCTTCTTGAACATCTGCCGGAACGTGACGGCGAAGCCCTTGAAGCTGTCGAACGGCTGCGGGCTCATCGGCCGGTCTCCGGCCGATGAGGGGGAGGGTGTGTGAGGGAACCGGGAGGTTCCTTCACTGCGTCAAAGAAGGGGGCTCGTGGGGGGAACATGGTTTCCCCCACGCGAGCGAGCCGAAGGCGAGCGACCCTCACGTGTAGACCACGATCACGGCGGTGATGACGGCGTTGAGGGTGGCGACCGGCAGGAGCACCTTCCAGCCGATCTTCATCAGCTGGTCGTAGCGCAGGCGCGGGAGGGTCGCACGTAGCCACATGAAGATGAAGACCACGATCGCGAGCTTGAGGACGAACCAGAGCGGGCCGGGCAGGACCGGGCCGCCCCAGCCGCCGAAGAAGAGCGTCACGGCGAGCCCGCTGAGCGTGATCATGTTCACGTACTCGGCCATGGCGAAGAGGCCGTAGCGCATGCCGCTGTACTCCGTCTGATAGCCGGCGACGAGCTCGGTCTCGGCCTCGGGCAGGTCGAACGGCGGCCGGTTCGTCTCGGCGACGCCGGCGACGAAGAAGATGAGGAGCCCGACGATCTGCGGGCCCGCGTACCAGATCGTGTCCTGCTGCTTCTCGACGATGTCGACGAGGGAAAGGCTCTCGGCCATGACGATCACGCCGAGCACGGAAAGCGCGAGCGAGACCTCGTAGGAGACGAGTTGCGCGGCCGTTCGCATGGAGCCGAGGAGGCTGTACTTCGAGTCGCTCGCCCAGCCGCCGACAAGGAAGGCATAGATGCCGATGGCGCCGAGGGCGAAGATGAGGAGGACGCCGATGGAGACGTCGGCGACGTAGCCGGTGACGTCGTAGCCGCCGATCTCCCAGACGCCGCCGAAGGGGATGACGCTGAACGAGGCGAGCGCCGTGAAGGCCGCGACGACGGGCGCCGCAAAGTAGAGGAGGCTGACGGCGCCGGTCGGCGAGAAGCTCTCCTTGCGGATCAGCTTGACCAGGTCGGCGATCGGCTGCAGGAGCCCGAAGGGCCCGGCGCGGTTCGGGCCGTAGCGCAGCTGCATCCGCCCGAGCAGCTTGCGCTCGAGCCAGGTCGCGTACGCGAAGCAGACCATGACGAGGTTGATGACGACGGCGGCCTTGATGACGTCGATCCACCAGGGCTGGTTCAGGGTCTCAGGCATCGGCCTTCTCCACCTGCACGCGGTCGGCGAGGCCCTCGGCGTGCTCCGCCGCGATCCGCACGACGCCTGTGCGGAGCTTGCGGCTCAGCTTGGCGCGCAGCTCCTTCTTCGTCCCGTTCGCCGAGACTCGCACCGTCTCGCCCGGGGCGATGTCGCGCGTGGTCGCGTCCTCGTGGGCGAGCTCGACCTCGGGCGCCGGCCGCTGGAACTGGAGCTGCGGGACGCGCTCGACGGCGCCGCCGCTGAAGAGCGACGTGTAGACGACGAGCTCGAGGCCGGGGCCGGCCGGCTTGCCGGTCGAGGCCTGCGGGTCGGGCTGCGACCAGGCGAACTCGTCGCCGGGCCCCAGGACGGCCGTCTCCTCCGCCGTCGGCGCCGCCCAGGCGTCGATCTCGACGCCGAAGCGCTCGCCCAGGCGGGAGAGCCATTCGAGCTCGTCGGGGCCCGTCGGGACGACGGCGCGGCGGAGCCGCTGGGCGCGGCCCTCGAGGTTGACCATCGTGCCCTCGCGCTCGAGGTAGCTCGTGCCGGGAAGGACGAGGTGCGACCACGCGGTCAGGTCGCTCTGGAACATGGCCGTCGTGAGGACGAAGCGGGCGCGATCGGCCAGCTCCGCGACGCGCGGGTCGTAGCCCGCCTCGTCGCCGGAGACGATCAGCGCGCCGATCTCGCCGTCGGCCGGCGGCTCCGAGCTCTCGCCGAGCGCGTCCCAGGCGGCGGCGACGCCGCGCCCGTTCGGCGTCCGCGGGAGGACGTAGACGGACACCTCGGCCTTCGCGTTCTCGTGCAGGTCGCTTGCGAGCGCCCCCACGTGGCGGCCTCCCGTGGGGTCGTCCTCGGACCAGATCAGCGCGATCCGCTTGGCGCCGCGGACCGCCTTGGCGGTGTCGCGGAGCTCCGGCGTCACGTCGCCACCCTTGCGAAGGGCCGCGCAGACCTGCGCCGCCGACCCGGGAGTCGCCTGCACGTCGCCCGCCGGGTTGACGCTGATGACGCGGCCGCCCGCGCGGCGGGCGGCGCGGAGCCAGAGGTCGACGACCGGGGCGCGCTCGACCACGGGGTCATCGCCGAGCACGAGGACGAGCTCCGCGTCGCGGATTGCCGAGAGCGGTGCCCTGAACGCGGCCAGGCCCTCGTCCCAGCGATCGGGGAGGAGGGCGACGTCGCCCCCGAGGCCCTCGCGGACGAGGCGGGCGAGCGCGGTCGCCTGTTCGACGGTCTCGCCGCCCGAGAAGGCGACCACGACCGAGGAGCCGGCCTCGCGGAGTCCCGCTTCGGCGGCGTCGAGCGCTGCTTCGTAGCTCGTCTCCTCGAAGCCGCGGCGGCGGACGCGCAGGAGCGGGGTGCGGATCCGGTCGGGCGCCCGCAGGTGGTCGTAGGCGAAGCGGCCCTTGTCGCAGAGCCAGCCCTCGTGCACCTCGGGGTGGTTGCGGGAGAGGACGCGGGCGACCTTCCCTTCGCGTGTCGTCGCCCAGACGTTGCAGCCGACGGGGCAGAGGCCGCAGACGGTGGGCACGTTCTGGATCTCCCAGGGGCGTGCGCGGAAGCGATAGGTCGTGGACGTCAGCGCTCCGACGGGGCAGAGCTCGACGACGTTGCCGCTGAAGTGCGCGCGGTACGGCTCGTCCTCGAAGGTGGCGATCACGGACGAGGCCCCGCGGTTGATCGCGACGAGCTGGCCGTCCTCCGAGACGTTCTCGGAGAAGCGTGTGCAGCGGTAGCAGAGGATGCAGCGCTCGCGGTCGAGGGCGATCAGCGGCGAGATCGGGATCGGCTTGTCGAACGTCCGCTTGGGGAAGTGCATGCGAGTCGAGCCCGGGCCGTACCGGAAGGTCAGGTCCTGGAGCGGGCACTCGCCGCCCTTGTCGCAGTCGGGGCAGTCGAGCGGGTGGTTGAGGAGGATGAACTCGAGGATCGCGTCTTGGCCCTCGGCCGCCTTCTCGCTCGTGAGCGCCGTCTTGAGGACGAGCCCGTCCGAGGCGGTCAGGGTGCAGGCCGCCTGGAGCTTCGGCAGGCCCTCGACCTCGCAGAGGCACATGCGGCAGGCTCCGACGGGCGGGCCGAGCCGGGGCTCGTAGCAGAAGACAGGGATCTCGATCCCGATCGACGCGGCCGTCTCCACCATGCCCTGGCCCTTCGGGGCCTCGAGCTCCTGCCCGTCGATCGTGACGGTGACGAGCCCATGCGCCTGCGAGCTCATCGGCACACCTTCGTCACACGGCGCGCGCCACGCGCGCGCTTTTCGGCGTTAGGCTCGAAAGCGGGTGGTGGGCCGGGGTGCCCCGAAGTAATTAAGGCGTGCTCGAAGGTCATGGCCCGGCCGGCACCTCGATGTGGCTTCTGACGTGCGCGTGGTGCTGGTCGACCGGCGCGAGGACGCCCTCGAGGGAGGACTCGCCGCCGAACGGGCACCCGCCCTCGTCGATGTGGCGCTGGTACTCGTCCCGGAACTTGGCGACGTAGCTCGCGATCGGCATCGCCGCCGCGTCGCCGAGCGGGCAGAGGCAGTTGCCGAGGATCCGGTCGCAGACGTTGAGGAGCACGTCGAGCTCCCCCTGGGTCGCCTCGCCGTCCTCGATCTTGCGCAGGAGCTGCACCATCCAGCGCGTGCCCTCGCGGCACGGCGTGCACTTCCCGCAGGACTCGTGCATGTAGAACTGCGCGACCCGCAGGCCGAGCTGCACCGTGCAGCAGCGGTCGTCGATGACGATGACGGCGCCGGAGCCGAGCATCGTCCCCGCCTGCGCCATCGCGTCGAAGTCGAGCGCGGTATCGACCTCGGACGCCGTCAGCACCGGCACGGACGAGCCACCGGGGATGATCGCCTTCAGCTCGCGCCCGTCCGGGATGCCGCCGCCGATGTCGTAGACCAGCTCGCGGAGCGTCGTCCCCAGCTCGAGCTCGTAGTTCCCGCCGTTGACGACGTTGCCCGAAAGCGAGAAGACGCGCGTCCCGGCCGAGTTCTCGACGCCGAGCCGGGCGTAGGCCTTGCCGCCGATCTCGAGGATCTTCGGCACGGTCGCGAGCGTTTCGACATTGTTGATCAGCGTCGGCGAGGCGTAGAGCCCGGAGATGGCGGGGAACGGCGGCTTCGTGCGCGGCTGCCCGCGGCTGCCCTCGAGCGACTCGAGCAGCCCGGTCTCCTCGCCGCAGATGTAGGCGCCGGCGCCGCGGTGAACGACGACTGCCAGGTTCCAGCCGGAGCCGAGCACGTCCTTGCCGACGTAACCGGCCTTCCGCGCCTCCTCGAGCGCGGCCACGACCACCTCGTACTCGGTCAGGTACTCGCCGCGGAGGTAGATGAACGCGAGGTTCGAGCCGATCGTGTAGGCCGCCGTGATCACGCCCTCGACGAAGAGATGCGGGACGCGGAGCATGATCTCGCGGTCCTTGAACGTCCCGGGCTCGGACTCGTCGGCATTGACGACGAGGTAGATCGGCTTCGACGTTTCCTCCGGCTGGGGGAGGAAGCTCGCCTTGCGGCCCATCGGGAATCCGGCGCCCCCGCGGCCGCGTATGTTCGCCTCGAGCAGCTCGTCGAGCACAGCCTTGCGCTCCATCCCCAGCGCCTTGCGGAGCGAGCGGTAGCCGCCCGCGGCCTCGTACTCGGAGAGCTGGGTCAGGTCGCGGGTGTCCGCGTCCTTGAGCAAAAGCTCCCTAATCGGCACCGCGCAGCTCCTTGACGATCGCCGAGACGTCGCCGGCGCGAACCGGCTCGCGGTAGCGGTGGTCGACCGCGACGACCGTCCCCCAGCCGCAGCCGCCGGCGCACTCGACCGTGCGGAGCGTCACCTCGCCGTCGGCCGTCGTCTCGCCGGCGTGCACGTCGAGCTCGCGCTCGAACGCCTCCAGCACCTGCTGGGCGCCGACGAGCGCGCACGAGATGTTCGTGCAGACCTCGACCATGTGCCGGCCGACGGGCTCGAGCCGGAACATGTCATAGAAGCTCGCCACCGCCTTGCAGTAGGCGGGGGTCAGGTCGAGCGCGTCGCCGACCTCGCGGAAGGCCGTGGGCGGGAGCCAGCCGCCGTGCTCCTCCTGCGCGAGCCGCAGGGCGGGTAAGACGGCGGAGCGCGTCTCTGGGTACTGCTTCGCCACTGCCCGAATGCGGTCGTAGAGCGGCTTGGGCGCGCGGCTCACCGGTCGACCTCTCCCATGACCGTGTCGAGCGAACCGACGACGGCGATCAGGTCGGCCACGAGCGCATCGCTCATGCACGTCGCCGTCGCCTCGAGCGCGACGAAGGACGGGGCGCGGAACTTCACGCGCCAGGGCTTGGGGCCGCCGTCGGAGACGAGGTAGCAGCCGAGCTCGCCTCGGGGCGACTCGACCGTGACGTAGACCTCGCCCTCGGGCACGCGATAGCCCTCGGTCACGAGCTTGAAGTGGTGGATGAGGCTCTCCATCGACGTGTGCAGCTCGTGCCGGGGCGGGAGGACGATCTTGCGGTCGTCGACGATCCAGGGCCCTTCGGGCATGCCGTCGAGCGACTGCTGGACGATGCGCGTCGACTCGCGCATCTCGTCCATGTGCACCTTGTAGCGGTCGAAGACGTCGCCGGCCGGGTACACCGGGACGTCGAAGTCGACCTGGTCGTAGGCGAGGTACGGCTGCACCTTGCGGAGGTCCCAGTCGACGCCGGAGGCGCGCAGGACCGGGCCGGATTGGCCGAGCGCGATCGCGTCCGCGGCCGAGAGGAGGCCGATGCCCTTCGTCCGCTCGAGCCAGATCGCCTGGCCGGTGAGGATCGACTCGTACTCGTCGACGCGCTTCTGCATCGTGTCGGCGAAGGCGCGGCACTCGTCGTAGAAGCCGACCGGGATGTCCTCGGCGAGCCCGCCCGCCTGGAAGTAGCGCGTGTGCATGCGGACGCCGGTGACCAGCTCGAAGAGGTCGAGGATGGCGTCCCGCTCGCGGAAGCAGTACCAGAACATCGAGATCGCCCCCAGCTCGAGCGCCGCGGTGCCGAGCCAGACGAGGTGCGAGTGAATCCGGTTGAGCTCGCAGAGGAGCATTCGCATCCACTGCGCCTTCGGCGGCGGCTCGATGCCGAGCAGCTTCTCGATCGCCAGCACGAAGACGAGCTCGTTGTTCTGGAAGGAGACGTAGTCGATCCGCTCCGGGTACGTGATCGCCTTCCACCAGGTCTTGTGCTCCATGTTCTTCTCGAAGCCGGTGTGGAGGTAGCCGACGACCGCCCGGACGCCGACGACCTTCTCGCCGTTCAGGTCGACGACCAGGCGCAGGACGCCGTGCGTCGAGGGGTGGTTCGGGCCGAAGTTGACCTGGAGGATGTCGCCTTCCTCGCGGAGGGCCGGGTCGACCTGGAGGATCGTCGGGGTCGGCGACGGGATCCGCGTCCCGGCGTAGATCGCTTTCCTCGGCTCGGTGACGGCCACGACTGCTTCCTAGTCCTCGTTCGAGAACCGCACCGGCTCGCCGCCGAGCGGATAGTCCTTGCGCAGCGGATGGCCCTCCCAGTCGTCCTCCAGGAGGATCCGCGAGTGATTCGGGTGGCCCTCGAAGCGGATGCCCATCAGGTCCCAGGCCTCCCGCTCGTGCCAGTCGGCCGTGGGCCAGACCTCGACGACGGTCGGCAGCGGCTCGCCGTCCTCGCACCAGACCTGGAGGCGGATGCGCGGTGCCTCGCCGGCGCCCGAGGCCACTCTGAGCAGGTGGTAGGAGACCGAGAAGCGGTGCTCCTTCGGCGCCGGCTGCTTCTGCAGCCCCCAGGAGCCGGGGCTGTTGATGTCGTGGCCGCGCAGGTCGCCCCAGTAGCCGGCGACGCGGGGCGTGTTCCAGCCGAGGTAGTCGGCGGCGGCGATGTCGGAGAGCATGTTGAAGCCGGCCTCGTCCCGGAGCCAGAAGGCGGCCTCGACGAGGCGCTCGCGCTCGACGACGACGGTCGTCTCGCCATAGCCTGACCGCTCCTCGACGAACCCCGGAACCCCCGAGAGTGCGGTGCTCACTCAGCGACTCCGCGGATCTCGTAGGCGGGCGGGACGCCGGCCTGGATCTTCTCCTGCAGCCGCACGATCCCCTCGAGCAGCGCCTCCGGCCGCGGCGGGCAGCCGGGCACGTGGATGTCGACGGGGACGATCTTGTCGACGCCCTGGAGGATGGCGTAGTTGTTGAACATCCCGCCCGAGCTCGCGCAGGCGCCCATGGCGATCACCCACTTGGGCTGGAGCATCTGGTCGTAGATCTCGCGCAGCGGCTGGGCCATCTTGTGGGCGACCCGCCCCGAGACGATCAGCAAGTCGGCCTGGCGCGGCGAGGAGCGGAACACCTCGGCGCCGAAGCGGGCGACGTCGTAGCGCGACGAGACGATCGACATCATCTCGATGGCGCAGCAGGCGAGCCCGAACGTGTCCGGCCAGATCGAGTAGCCCTGCGCCCAGGCGACGGCCTTCTCGACGGTCGTGAGCCCGAGCCGCTCCGCGAGCTCGTCGACGCCCAGCTCCTGCTCGAAGACGCTCGGCCCCTTCCCGCGCATGAGCGTGCGCTCGGACTGGAGCCCGTAGTCGGCCAGGCGCTTCTTCTTCACCGCCACTCGAGGGCGCCCCGCTTCCAGACGTAGATGTACGCGATCGCGAGGATCGCGATGAAGAATCCGAACTCGGCGAGCGCGAAGGCCCCGACCGAGTCGAGGACGACCGCGACCGGGTAGAGGAAGACGATCTCGATGTCGAAGACGATGAAGAGCATCGCCGTCAGGTAGAAGCTGACCGTGAAGCGCTGCTGCTTGGGCGGGCCGGTCGAGACGCCGGACTCGAACGGCATCCGCTGAGCGGGCGGCCGGGCCTGTTTCCGGCGCGTCGAGAAGGCGAACGAAGCGAAGAGCATCGACGCAGGAATCGCCGCTGCGAAGAGTGCATAGACGAGGAACGGGAACCAGTCGTCAAGCGCGGCGAGGAGCACGGCCTGCACGCCCGTCATCCTATCGCTCACAAGGAGTCTGCGCGCATGCACGGAAACCGGCTCCCCGCCAGGAAAAACGGCCTGCTACGGCAGTCACAAAGTCGAGGTGTTTGGGGCGACGGAGGGCGTTGCTACACTCAGATCGATGGTCACGGTCACCGAGAACGCCGCGGCGAAGATCAAGGAGCTGATGTCCCAGGAGCCCGAGGGTGACGTCAGCGTGCTCCGGATCGCCGTTCAGGGCGGGGGCTGCTCAGGCTTCCAGTACGCGCTCGGTTTCGACCGTGGGCCTCAGGACGGAGACAACGAAGTCGAGATGCACGGCGTCCGCGTCGTCGTCGACCCGTTCAGCGCCCCGTACCTCGTCGGCTCCGAGATCGACTTCGTCGACGCCCTCATGGGCGCCGGGTTCGCGATCAACAACCCGAACGTGCAGGCGGCTTGCGGCTGCGGCTCCTCCTTCCAGGCGAAGGACGAGGCGGGCGGCGAGCCGGACCACGCTCACGCCGGCGGCAGCGGTTGCGGCGCGGGTTGCTCTCACTGAGCCGAGCCCCGGCCCTCCTCGCGTTACCCTAGGCCGCGGTGAGCGAGCACCACGTCGTCGACATCACGATCATCGGCGCCGGCCCCGTCGGGCTCGCGGCCGCCTACTACGCGGGGCACCGCGACGCGTCGGTCCGGATCGTCGAAAGCCTCGGCCAGCTCGGCGGCCAGGTGGCCGCCGTCTATCCCGAGAAGCACGTCTACGACGTCGCCGGCCATCCGAAGATCCAGGGGCAGGCGCTCGTCGACCTCTGCGTCGAGCAGGGGCTCCAGTTCGGAGCGGAGGTCTTCCTCGACCAGGAGGTGAAGGACCTCCAGCGTGTGGGCGTCAACGGCGAGGAGCACCTGATCCTGACGACGCACCAGGGCGAGGCGTTCCCGACGAGGAAGCTGATCGTCACCGCCGGGCACGGAGCGTTCGAGCCCCGCAAGCTCGAGATCGAGGACATCGACGACTGGGAGGGCCGCGGGCTCCACTACTTCGTCAAGCGCAAGGAGGTCTTCCGCGACAAGACGTGCGTGATCGTCGGCGGCGGCGACTCGGCGCTCGACTGGACGCTCGGCCTCCAGGACACCGCCCGCCTGCCGATCACGCTCGTCCACCGGCGCGACCGCTTCCGCGCGCTCGAGACGTCCGTCAAGGAGGCGCGCGAGCTGGAGGAGCAGGGCGCGGTCCGCATCTGCATCCCGGCCGAGGTGCGCGGCGTCCGCGGCGACGGCGCCATCGAGGCGGTGACGCTCGAGGACACGTCCTCCGGCGACACGTTCGAGGTGGAGTGCGACGCCCTCATCACCCTCCTCGGCTTCCACTCCCACCTGGGCTCGATCGCCGACTGGGGCCTCGAGCTGCACGGCAAGCGCCAGGTCCTGGTCGAGCCCTCGACGATGGAGACTTCGCTTCCGTCCGTCTACGCGGCCGGCGACGTCGCCGGCTACGAGGGGAAGATCACCCTCATCTCGGTCGGCTTCGGCGAGGCGGCGGTCTCTGCCAACCAGGCGGTCGCCAAGATCCGCGGCGAGAAGGTCCAGCCGAAGTACTCCACGGACTAGGGGGCGGGCCGGA
>CAWESB010000014.1:0-34244 GCA_963811635.1 uncultured Actinomycetes bacterium | reverse complement strand
CCGTTCCTCTCGCTCGGCGCCGTCGTTGCGCTGCTCCTGGGCTAGGCAGTTGCCCGTGGCACGGTGCTGATCTAGCCACCGGCGCGCGAGAGGATTGCTGGCTACCGCCGAGTTGACTACCGTCGGCTGCCGTGAGACAAGGGAAGGGACTTTCGCTGCAGTTCGCCCAGGCCCGGTCAACGGGTGCAGGCGAGGGTCAGCGGGAGCCCCGGCGTTCGGGCCGCAGGGCGTCGGGCCTCCCCCTTATCTAGAAGACGGGGAGGCGCTGACCTGGCCGCAGACCCCGCCTCCCCACGGAGAGTGTTTCCCGAGGCGACGGCCTAGAAACTCGGCCCGTCTGCGAAGCCTTCCGAAGGTCCTAGCTAATCCGTGCCGGGGCGTGGCTAACGGCCAGAAACCGTGAGTCAGCCCAAATGGGGCAGCCCGTGAAGGAGGTACGCGTTGACCGCCTCCTCCCTGCCCTTCACCCGCAACCCCGGAACGGCCTCGACGATGCTGCCCTCCGGGAGCGCCCGACGGGTCTCGGCGCCGATCAGCACGCCGCCCTCGGGTGCCTCGCCCTCGAGCCTCGATGCCGTGTTGACCGCGTCGCCCACGACCACATAGCTGACGAACCCGTCGCCGCCCATCTCGCGCACAGACGCGAGGCCGCTGTTCACGCCGACGCGCAGCCGAGGCCATCCGGGGTTGGCCTCCGCGACGGCGGTCAGTTCCTGCTGGATCGCGAGCGCAGCCTGGGCGGCTCGCAAGGCGTGATCGGGCTGGTCGCCTCGCGTATTGAAGGTGACCATCATGCCGTCGCCCATGAACTTCTCGACGTCGCCCCCGAACCTAAGCGTGATCAGCGGTACCGCGGCGGAGTAGTACGTGTCGAGCACCCTTGCGACGTCCGCGGGCTTCGCGCGCTCGGCGAACGCCGTGAAGCCGGCGAGGTCGCTGAAGAGGACGCTCACCGGTTGTACCCGCTCGCGCGTGGTGGACAGGTAGAGCGTGCGGAACCGCTCGTCGCGCCACTGACGGTGCGCGGCGTAGCTGACCGCGGCGTACGCCGTCACGATGAGGCCGTGCCACTCCCACCAGCTCGCGTGCCAGGCGCGTTCGCCGGTCAGCGCCACGCCGATCATCGCCTGGGCCAGGAGAGCGAAGCAGGCGATCACGCTCGCTTGGAGCAGCGCTATCCGCCCGCGATAGACGTACCAGTAGCGGGTCGCCGCGACGGCGTAGGCGAGCCCGCCGAGCGCCGCCATCGCCGTGATCAGGCCATTCGACCCGCCTTCGCTGTAGAGGTTGTCTAGCGGCGGCATCTCGATGACCGTCCAGACGAACCACACGGCCAGGGCGCCCAGCACCGTCCGGCGCAGCGCCACGCGGTGCCGAACGACGAACGGCGCAAACGAAGGACGCACATCAACGAACCCCGAAGCGAAAGCGAAGAGCGAAGCGAGGACTAGGCCGACGGGATTCGCGACTTTGAACCCGGCGTACTGGTGCGCGAACAGCACTCCTGCGGTCCCAAGCGCGTGCAGACCGAGGAAACCGCCCGTCGCGAGGAAGGCGAGCGAGATCAGCTGGACGCGGGCGTCGCCGCGGCGGTTCGCCGCTTCCCCTGCGGCGACGGCGAGTAGCGAGACGCCGATGCCGACCGTCAAGAACACGGTGAAGTGGACCTGTGGATTCGACCAGTTCGGATCGAGCTGCTCCCGCAGCACGAGCGAGACGAGGCCGACGAGCGGCAGCGCCCCGACCAGGACCCAGGCGGCTGCGGCGAGGGCGTCGCGCCGGCGTCGCCCGTCGCTCGGGGCGAGGGTCACGCCCGGGACAGAAAGCTCGGCGGTACTCACGACCCGAACGTACAGGGTCGCTAGGGCGAGGTCGGTGCGGCCAGCACTAGTGATTGGTACGGCCAGCACGACCGGGGGAGCCGCCGGAAAGTCGTAGCTCCACCATGAGATTGTGGACGCTGTGCCTTCAAGTCTCGCTTGAGACGATGCGCAGTCGGTGCCGGACGCTCGCCGGCCGTCACGGGAATCGACCGGGTCGTTGAATTCCCGATGGATGACTGACGGGGATCTCAGACCTAAGACAGGGAAACCTTCCCTCATTGACCGTTGGGTTCGACGGGTCGCCCATGCGCGATCGGGTACCGGCGACGCGGGCACGAGAAAACCCGCCGTTTCCAGCGGGTTTCTGAGAGCGGATGATGGGACTCGAACCCACGACCTTCTGCATGGCAAGCGGAACGCGAAGGCATCCGGAAACGTCAGGGGTCGTACAAACCCCGATGATTCCTCGATTTTCGGCGCCCGCGTACCACGCCTGATGCCCGAGAGTCATGTACGACCCGGTGAGCAGGTCGACGGTGGCGAACCCTGACGCTCGGCCGAAGTCTCGGGTGCGGTGAGCTAGGTGTCGGGCCGCTAGTCGTCGAAGTCGCCGAGGCCGTCGCGCACGGTGTCACGCGACGGCCTCGATCCAGGGAGAGCCGGTTAGCTAGCGGCTCTGATCTCGTCCACGCTCTCGCTCCAGCGCGCAGTCAGCGCGTACAGCACGATCACGTTCAGCGCGATCACAGTCAGTGACCAGATCGGAGTCTGACTGTTGCCGAGAAAGCCGAGCTGGGCGATGAAGTTCAGCGACACGACAACGATCGCAAACCAGCGCGCCCACCCCTGCCCGCCTACGAGCGCGACGCCCGCGAGCACGAGCACCACGCCCCAGATCAACATGATCCAGCCCCACGCCGTCAGGTCGACGACGAGGAAGCCAGACCCAGTGACGACGAAGTACTCATCGTCGAACAGAGCGATCAGGCCCTGAAAGAAGTCGATCGCGCCGACGAGCACCATCAGAATGCCGGCGAATCCGATCCAGCCTGCCATGCTCCTGGAACCCATCCCTACCTCCCTCTAGAACGTCACAAGCCGCATCGTGAGGGAAACTTACGCCGCCTTCGCGTCTGTGCGCCACCGAACTCGCCAAACAGCCGCGGTGCGCTGCGGGTCGTCGGCCGAAGTCGAAGGTGCGCTGACTCGTCGGGGGCCACGGCCGAAAGAGCCATCTAGGCCGCTCAACCGACGAGCGGGCGAACCCGTCCTAGCGGGGAGTAGCAATCGGACGCGGCGGGTATGCTCGCGGTGCTACGCAGACCCCGGACTCGCCTTCCTCCCGCATCACCGACGACCAGCTCCAGACTTGGAAGATGGAGTATGGCTCGGTCAAGATCGCGACAGAGGCCCATCCCGAGATCGAGTGCGAGCTGCGCCTTCGTGCCAAGGAGCTGGAGGAGCACCGCAAGAAGGCGCTCGACACCACGCCTGCCGGGATCATGCGGGCGGCCGTCTGAGGCGGCGTCGCCGACCCTTGACGGCCCGTCCCCTCGGGCACGCGGAATGGCGGGCGCCGACGGTAGGCGTTCGGCACCCCGCCGGCTGCGGCAACCGGAAGGGCTGCCCCCACGCCGGCGCCCATCGGATTGTCTCACGGTGCGTGCGCCTGACAAAACACGGGATTCGGACGCCGCGCCGCATCCGGCGCCCGCTAGCCCCGTGGAGGGAAGGACGGGCCAGTGTCCCCCACCACGGGACGATCCTCCGCCATCGAGCAGTCTGCCCCGGCAGCGAGCGCGCAAAACCCTCTCGGGACTCTCTGACCGGAAGCGTTCGGGGCTGGAAGGGAACCTGACCTGATCGTGCACGTGCGCGACAACCTCGCTGCCGTGGCCGGGAGGGATCGGTCTCAGGTCACGCGAGTCGAGCGCACAGGTCGATCGTGGTTCCGGTGAGCGTGATTGTCAGGACACCCGAGGCCGAGCGGGACACGACGAACCTTCCCTCGCTGAGAAAAATTCCCGGCGCGAGCGTGGCGGGATTCAGCTGAGACCAGAGCCAGAGCCCGGTGCCCACCCGGGTGAAGCTGCCGTCTGCGCCAAACGTGGAATCCCCCGGGCCGGAGTTGTTGACGACGATGGTTTTCCCGGTGACGAGGTTGGTCAGCGTCGCCTTCGCTGTCGGGCCGGCTTGGAACTCGTGGAAGTTCCCTTGTGCGTCGGTGTAGGAGATATCGACGACAGTTCCAGTGGCATCGATTTGGACAGGGAATCCGCACGACTGAGAGACGAGATGATCTTCAAACGGGAACCGCTGGATCGTCGGCTGGCCCGCACTCGCCGCGGGCACGATGAGCGCCGCGAACAAACCGACGACGCCAACGAGTGCCGCCGCCGCCAGAGCCACAGCCCCGCGCTTCTTTCTCCGCATGCCGCATCTCCCTCCTGAATCCCCCAAATTGATGCTGGGCGGTTGCGAATTAATGCACATACACACGTGAATTAGAAGTGCCGGCCACGTGCGCTTCGGCGGCGGGCGCGTTCCGACGGACGATCGCGTTCGTTAGTGGGAGGCCCGCCCTGGTCGGCGGGCTTTCCCGCGTTCAGGGGTTGGAGCCCTGTCCCCTGCCGGAGCCGGAGCGGAGCGGGAAGTTGCTCTAGGTGACCACTTCGTGACCAGTACGGCCGCGGGCGTGCTCACGGAAGCATGCGGGGAAGAGTCGCCGGCGCCGACACTTTTGGCTTAGCCACGCGGCCTCCCGCCAGCGCGAACCTGACCAAAACCTGACCAGCGCCGCCCGTCGCGGGTGGGGGCTCGAGCCGGGGGCAAAGAAAAACCCCGCCTGAGCGGGGCTTTCAGAGGAGCGGATGATGGGACTCGAACCCACGACCTTCTGCATGGCAAGCAGACGCTCTAGCCAACTGAGCTACATCCGCGCGCGGGGCGGATTATAGCCGCGCGTACGGGTTCGGGACGGCGAGCCAGAGGACGACCGCCGTCTCGCTCGCCGAGGGGTTCCGCCACGTGTGCGGATCGGTCGGGCTATAGGTGAACGAGTCGCCTGCCCGCAGCAGGTGAATCTTCGCGCCGACCTGCAGGGAGAAGCATCAGGCAGGAAGGGGTGATCCCTTACGAGGCCGCGTCGAGTGCCTCGTTGACGAGGCTGTCGGCCAGCTCGTTGTGCTCGCGGCGGACGGCCGTGTAGCGCACGACGCCGATCTCGCGGGCGAGGCGGGCGGCCCCGAGCGACAGCTCCCTTAATGCCTCGTTCTTCACCTTGTACTCGCCGCGCATCTGCTTGACGAGGAGCTCGGAGTCGGAAACGACCTCCAGCTCCTCCACCCCGAGGTCGCGCGCCCGTTCGAGCCCGGCGACGAGGGCCTTGTACTCGGCGACGTTGTTGGTGGCCACGCCGATCGCCTCGCCGTGGGCGGCGAGCACCGTGCCGTCATCGGCCTCGAGCACGTAGGCGGACGCGGCCGGGCCCGGATTCCCACGCGCGCCGCCGTCGGTGAACAGTCGGGCCCTCACGTAGGTGGATCGAGAAGCTCGTAGAGGTCGAACGCCGGCTCCTCGTACGGGTGCGCGGCGCGAAGCGCGGCCACGACCTCGCTCTCGCGGTCCGCGGGATAGACCGTCTCCAGCCGGAGCTCGGCCACCCGCTCTTCGCGCCCCGCTTCTCCGAGCGTCGGAGATGTTCCCTCGCGGCCGTAGTACGTGCCCGTCCCGGCGCCGTACCACGAGCAGCGCTCGTAGTCGCCGATCTTTCCCGCACCGGCGGCAAAGAGCGCCGCCCGGACATCGTCGAGCGCCTCCCGCGGCACGAAGACGACGAGCTTGCGCCTCAAGCCTCGACCTCGGGCGCGGCCTCGGCACCGGAGTCGCCCGTGTTCGGCGTCCCCTCGAGCTCGAGCAGGAGCACGTGGGCTTCCTCGTCCGCGACCGGCCGGTGCTCGACGCCGCGCGGGACGACGAGCATCTCCCCCTCGTCGAGCTCGACCGCGCCGTCGCGGAGCTCGACCCGGAGGCTGCCGGCGAGCACGAGGAAGAGGTCGTCCGTGTCCGGGTGCGAGTGCCAGACGAACGGGCCCTTCGTCTTCGCGACCTGGATCTTCGTATCGTTGTAGTAGCCCACGATGCGCGGGCTGAACGGCTCGTCGAAGCTCGCAAGCTTCTCGGCGAGGTTGACCTTCTGCAGCATGGGCTCAGTCGATCTGGGCGCGCTGGAGCTTGCCGGAGTAGTCGACGTAGATCGACTTCCACTCCGTGTAGAAGTCGAGCGCGGCCTGACCCGCCTCGCGGTGGCCGTTGCCGGTGCCCTTCGTGCCGCCGAACGGCAGGTGCACCTCGGCACCGGTGGTGCCGGCGTTGATGTACGTGATGCCTGCGTTCAGGTCGCGCATCGCCTTGAAGGCCTTGTTCACGTCGCTCGTGAAGATGGACGAGGAGAGGCCGAACTCGATGCCGTTTGCGATCCTGATCGCCTCGTCGACGTCGGTCGCCTTGATGACCGCGGTGGTCGGCCCGAAGATCTCCTCTTGCGCGATCCGCATGCCCGGCTCCACGTCGCCGAAGATCGTCGGCCGGTAGAACGAGCCCTTGTCCAGCCCGTTCTCGGTCGCGACCTCGCCCCCGGTGAGGAGCGTCGCGCCCTCGTCCTTGCCGATCTCCGTGTACGAGTGGATCTTCTCCAGCGCGGAGCGGTTGACGACCGGGCCGATGTCGGTCGAGCTCTCGAGGCCGTCGCCGAGGCGAAGCTCTTCGGTTCGCGCGACGAGCTTCGAGGTGAGCGCGTCGTACACCGACTTGCCGGCGACGACCCGGCTCGCGGCCGTGCAGCGCTGCCCGGACGTGCCGAAGGCGGACCAGATGATCCCGTCGACCGCGAGGTCGAGGTCGGCGTCGTCCATGACGATGATGGCGTTCTTGCCGCCGAGCTCCAGGTGGATGTGCTTGAGGTAGGCGGCGCCGTTCTCGGCGGTCTTGATCCCGACCTCGCGCGATCCGGTGAGCGAGATGAGCGGCACGTCGGGATGCTTGACGAGGCGCTCGCCCACCGACTCGCCGCCGCCGTGCACGATGTTGAGGACGCCGGCCGGCAGCCCGGCCTCCTCGAAGATCTCGACGAAGCGCTGGCCCAGCATCGGGGTGTCGCGGGCGGGCTTGAAGACGACCGTGTTGCCACAGACCAGCGCGGGCGCGATCTTCCAGCTCGGGATGGCGATGGGGAAGTTCCAGGGCGTGATCGCGCCGACGACCCCGACCGGCTGGCGGATGCTCATCTGGAACTTGTCCGGCATCTCGGACGGCGTCGTCTGGCCGAAGAGGCGCCTGCCCTCGCCGGCCATGTAGAAGGTCATGTCGATGGCCTCCTGCACGTCGCCGCCGGCCTCGGCGCGCACCTTCCCCATCTCGCGGACCATCAGCTCGGTGAGCTCGTCCTTGTGCTCGACGAAGCGCTGCGCGACCCGGAAGAGAACCTCGCCGCGGCGCGGCGCCGGCGTCAGGCGCCAGCTCTCGTAGGCCTCCTTCGCGGCCTCGACCGCGCGGTCGACGTCGGCCTCCGAGGAGCGCGGGAACGTCCCGATCGTCTCGCCCGTAGCCGGGTTCGTGGTGTCGAACGTGTCGTCGCCGGTGGCGTCGACCCACTCGCCGCCGATGAAGTTCTTCGAAGTCTCTGTCGCTGCGGTCGCCATCTCGCTCCTTGTCGTTTTTCCGCCGTCGATTCTAGGCTTCGCACTGTGCCCGCCGTCGGCGACAAGGCCAGCCGCACCCGCCTCGTGCGCAGCGAGGACATCGCGCTCTTCACGGAGCTCACCGGCGACCGCAATCCACTCCACTACGACGAGGAGCTCGCCGCGCGCTCGCGCTTCGGCGGTTTGATCGTCCAGGGCGGCGTCACGAGCGGCCTGCTCAACGCCGTCGTTGCCGAGGACCTCCCCGGTCCCGGAAGCGTCTTCCTGCACGTGAACTGGAGCTTCAGCGCGCCGGTCAAGCCCGGGGACGAGATCACCGCCGAGGTCGAGGTGGTCGAGGCGCGCGAGGACAAGCCGATCACGACACTCCGCACGACGATCACGAACCAGGAGGGCACGGTCGTCCTCGACGGCACGGCGCTCGTATGGACCGAGCCGATCTAGCGCCCGGCCGGAACCGGGCGCTCGCGCTGCTCGCTGTCGCGCTCGTCCTCTCGATGACGACGTGGTTCTCGGCGAGCGCCGTCGTTCCGCAGCTCCGGGAGGAGTGGGGCCTCGGGAGCACCGCCGCCGCGTGGTTGACCATCGCCGTTCAGCTCGGCTTCGTCGCCGGGGCGCTCGTCTCGGCCGTCCTCAACGTCGCGGACGTCGTCTCTCCCCGGATCGTCATCCTCGTCGGCGCGACGGGCGCCGCGGGGGCGAACGCCCTGCTCGGGCTCGTCTCCGGCCCCGGTGGAGCGATCCCGCTCCGCTTCCTCACCGGATTCTTCCTCGCGGGCGTCTACCCGCCCGCCCTCAAGCTGATGTCGACCTGGTTCCGGCGCGGGCGCGGGACCGCGCTCGGCATCCTCGTCGGGGCGCTCACGCTCGGCTCGGCGACGCCCCACCTCGTCAACGCGCTCGGCAGCCTCGACTGGCACACGGTCGTCTACGCGACCTCCGCTCTCACCTTCGCAGGAGGATTGCTCGCCCTCGCCGTCCGCGACGGGCCCTATCCGTTCCCGCAGGCCACCTTCGACCCGCACCAGGCCCGGCGGGTGTTCGCGAATCGCGGCGTCCGCCTCTCGAGCCTCGGCTACTTCGGCCACATGTGGGAGCTCTACGCCATGTGGGCGTGGTTCGTCGTCTTCTACTCCACGGTCGTCGCCGGCGGGGCCGAAGCCGCCTACGCGACCTTCGCGGTGATCGCCGCGGGCGCGGTCGGCTGCTGGGTCGGGGGCCTGCTCGGCGACCGGATCGGCAGGCCGGAGACGACGGCGCTCATGCTGGCCATCTCGGGCTCCTGCGCTCTTTTGATCGGGCTCTTCGCGGACGCGCCGGGATGGGTCGTCCTCGCGATCGGGCTCGTCTGGGGCTTCACCGTCGTCGCGGACTCGGCCCAGTTCTCGACCCTCGTCACGGAGCACGCCGATCAGGCGTACGTCGGGACGGCGCTGACGATGCAGCTCGCCGTCGGCTTCACGCTGACGGTGGCGACTATCTGGCTGCTGCCATTCCTCGCGGACGGCGTCGGCTGGCGCTGGGCCTTCGTCTTCCTCGTCCCCGGGCCGGCGCTCGGCGTCGTCGCGATGCTGCGCCTCCGCGCCGGGGAGCGCCGCGATGAGTTTCAGGCCGCGCCGGGGTCCGGGGCCACGTGACCTTCCAGGTGAAGGTGCCCGATGTCGAGCAGACCGGCTAGCCGGCTTCGGGCGGATCCGTCTCCGGAAACGTCCCTGGGTGCGCTCGCCGACGGTCGCGGATCGTCCGCTGCTCGCCCACGGGCGGGCCGTAGCCGTTCTTGCGGCGATCGGGTCCGCTGCGGCGGTCGACGATCACCTCGACGTTCGGATTGTCCTTGTAGTGCTCGACGAGCTTGTCGTACAGCTCGGCCTCGAGCTCCTGGGGAATGACGCAGTAGATCATCGTCCCCGTTTCTATCGGCAGGTCGTCAGCGAGCCTACAGCCGGGGGATGTCCGGCGTGACCCGGCCGTCGCCCGCAAGATGGCCGTTCCAGTGCGCGAAGCGCGGGTCGAGGTCCTCGAGCTCGTAGCCGCGCTCGGCCAGGCGGACGTGCTGCGGCGACTCCGGAGAGACGCGGTACTGGTACCAGGAGATGTCCCAGGCCACGGTGATCACGACCTCGGGATTGACCCCGGAGAGCGGCAGGAGGCTCACGCGCGCGTTACCGAGGCTCTTGGCGATACCGGCGATCGTCCGCCGGTAGGCGCTGTCGTTGAAGAGCTCGGCTGCCTCGACCATCGCCTGTTCCTCGGGGTTGAGGCGCCGGTACATCGGCTCCGGCACGCGCGGCTCCGGCTCGGCCTTGCGGGGCTCCAGGAGCGCGCCGAGCCCGCCGAAGCGGCGTCGGCGCCGCGTCTCCGGGACGATCGGGGTCGTCGGGCTCCCCTCCTTCACCCAGCCGTGATCGTCGGCCGTCGTCGTGCAGAGCGCGCAAACGTCGCGCCAGTCGTCGTCGCCGCCGCTCGGCGTGAAGCGGACGGCGCGCTCGCCCATGAGGAGCGTCCGGTGGCAGATCGCGCACGTCCGCTGGACGTGCTGCTTGCGGACGACCGTCACTCCTCGTCCTCCTTCTTCATCTGCTCCATGATCTTCTGCGCGATGTGCGAGGGCACTTCCTCGTAGCGCAGGAACGCCAGCGTGTAGTCCCCGCGGCCTCCTGTCAAGGACGTGAGCGACTGCGAGTACGTGAGCACGTCCGCCATCGGCACCTCGGCCTTGATCGTCGTCAGCCCCGCGCCGGTCGGCTCCATGCCCAGCAGGCGCCCTCGTCGCGAGTTGAGGTCGCCGTTGACGGCGCCCACGCTCTCGTCCGGAACAGCGGCCTCGAGGGACATGATCGGCTCGAGCAGAACGGGGTCGGCCTTCTCGTATGCGCTCTTGAACGCCATCGAGCCCGCGATCTTGAAGGCCATCTCCGAGGAGTCGACGGAATGGTAGGAGCCGTCGACGAGGAGCACGCGCACGCCCCGGACCGGCGCGCCGGCGAGCTCGCCGTGGATCATCGCCTCCTGGATCCCCTTGTCCACCGCCGGACGGAAGCTCTGCGGGATGACGCCGCCCACGATCTTGTCCACGAACTCGTAGCCGTCGTGGCCGGGAAGCGGCTCGAGGACGATCTGGCAGTCGCCGAACTGGCCGCGCCCGCCGGTCTGCTTCTTGTACCGGCCCTGCGCCCGCGATTCCTTGCGGATGGTCTCGAGGTACGGGACGCGCGGCTGGTGCAGGTCGACCTCGACGCCGAAGCGCCGCTTGAGGCGGTCGACCGCGACCTCGACGTGGATCTGGGAGAGGCCCCCGAGGAGCTGCTCGCCGGTCTGCTCGTCGCGGCGGAGCGTCAGCGTCGGGTCCTCCTCGTGCAGGCGCCGGAGCGCGGCTGCCATCTTCTCCTCGTCGCCTTTGGCCTTCGGGGTGATCGCGAAGCTCATCACGGGCTGCGGGAAGTCGAGCGGCGCCAGCTCGATCGGCTTGTCCTCGGTCAGGAGGACGTCGCCCGTGCCGGTCTCCTTCAGCTTGGCGACGGCGCCGATGTCTCCCTCGCCGAACTCCTGGGCGGCCTCGTGCTCCTTCCCCTGGAGGAGGAGCAGCTGCCCGACGCGCTCCTTGCCCTTCGTGCGCGAGTTGACGAGGTTCGAGTCGGAGGCGAGCGTGCCCGCGAGCACGCGGAAGACGTTGATGCGGCCGGCGAACGGGTCGGCGACCGTCTTGAAGATGAACGCGGCCGGCCCGCCGCCGTCGACCCCGGACTCGAGCGGCTTCTTCGCCGGCGAGGGGATGCCCTCGACGAGGAGGTCGAGCAGGCCTGTCGTGCCGAGGTTCTTCGTGGGGACGCCGCACGTGACGGGGAAGAGGTCGCCCGCCACGACGGCGTTCTTGAGCGCGTGCGCGAGATCGTCGCCCGAGACCTCGCCCTCCTCGAGGTAGCGCTCCATCAGCGCCTCGTCGGTCTCGACGACGGAGTCGACGAGCTGCTCGCGGTACCCGGCCGCCTGCGCGGCGATGTCGTCCGGGATCTCCGCCGGCTTCGACTCGCGCTCGCCGCCCGGGTCCATATAGGCGTGCATGTGGAAGAGATCGACGATGCCCTTCAGCTCGTGCTCGTGCCCGATCGGGATCTGCACCGCGACGCAGCGATCCGAGAGCTGGCTGCGGAGCTGCTCGAGCGTCGAGAAGAAGTCCGCGCGCTCGCGGTCGAGCATGGTCACGAAGAGGACGCGGCAGAGGCCGAGCGCGTCGGCGCGCTCCCAGAGTCGCGTCGTCTGCACCTCGACGCCGTTGACCCCGTTGACCGCGAAGAGCGCGCCTTCGACCACGCGCAGCGATGCGAGCGTGTCGGCCTGGAAGCCCGGGTCGCCGGGCGTGTCGACGAGGTTGATCTTCCGGTCCTGCCACTGCGCGTGGCAGACGGACGCCGCCAGGGACATCTGGCGGCGGTGCTCCTCCTCGTCCCAGTCGGAGACCGTCGATTCGCCCTCGACGGATCCCAGGCGGTTCGTCGCGCCCGACTGGAAGAGCATCGCCTCGACCAGCGAGGTCTTGCCCGTCCCCCGGTGCCCGACGACGGCAACGTTCCGAATCTTGCTCGGCTCGAACTGCGGCACGGATTGGCGAGTTTAGCGACTTGGTCGCAACGTGCAGGAAAGAATGGCCCGGCGTCCGGGCTAGTCCTGGGTGACGCCGGCGCGGGTCGCCGAGAGGCGCGCCTTGAGGCGCAGGATCGCCTTCGTGTGCAGCTGCGAGACCCGCGACTCGGTCACTCCGAGCACCTCGCCGATCTCCCGTAAGGTCAGCTCCTCGTAGTAGTAGAGCGTGACCACGAGCTTCTCGCGCTCGGGCAGCCGGGCGATCGACTCGCCCAGAGCCTCGCGCAGCTCCGTCTGCGCCATCGCCGACTGGGGCTCGGCAGCCTGGGGATCCTCGATCGTGTCGATCAGCGCCACCGGATCGCCCCCGTGGGAGGAGCTCGTCCAGAGCTCGTCGAGCGCTGCGATCGAGGTCCGGGAGATCTCGAGCAGCGAGTCCTGGAACTCGTCCTCGGTGATGCCGAGCTGGTGGGCGATCTCCTCGTCGGTCGGCGCGCGGGTCAGCTTCGCCTCGAGCGAGGAGATCGTCCGCTCGATGTCGCGGGCCCGGGCGCGCACGGAGCGCGGCACCCAGTCCATCGAGCGAAGCTCGTCGATGATCGAGCCCTTGATCCGCGCGATCGCATAGGTCTCGAACTTGATGTCGCGCGTGGGGTCGAAGCGCTCGATGGCGCCGATCAGCCCGAGGAGCCCGTAGGAGACGAGGTCGCCCTCCTCCACGTGCGCTGGGAGCCCGCTCCCCAATCGGCCGGCGACGTACTTGACGAGCGGCGCGTACGTGAGGATCAGACGGTCACGGAGCGCACGGTCGTTCGTGCGCTTGAACTCGCTCCAGAGTGTGTCCGTGTCCATGGTTCGCTCGACCATCGCCGCAGAGGATAGAGAAGCCGGAACCAGATTCGTGAGAAATCGGCGGTTTTCCTACTTCCACATCTTGTACGCCAACTCCCCCATCCACACTCCGAGGAAGACCGCGGCGAACGCGATCACCCAGGCGGCGCCCCCTGAATCGGCCGCGTACAGCCCGACCAGGACGAAGGAAACGGCGAGCACGGCGAAGAGCGCGGCGAGGGGCCTGCGACGCACCCCGGTACAATGCCCTCTCGCCGAGGGCCGTAGCTCAATTGGCAGAGCACCGGTCTCCAAAACCGGGGGTTCCAGGTTCGAGTCCTGGCGGCCCTGTATCAGTGTTGAAGCCAGAACTCGCGTACTCATGCGAGTTTGGCAGTCTCACGGGGGTCTCTCGGGCCTCCGATCAACACCGCTAGAGACCGCTCGTGCAGGGTATTCACCGGCGCACGACTGGCGCGCACCTGGCACGTCGCACACAGGGTCCGCTCGCCCTCGTCAGGCGTAGCAGGAACGCTGGCGGATGACGGACTCGATCCGTCGACCTTTCGCGGCAGAGATACGACGCGAGCGCCTGCCGCCTCCCGGCCCGGAAAGATCACATCGGTAGACGCCGTGCAGTCCACGTCGCGCGGAGGGTCGAAGCGTCCGCCGGCTTGTGCGTGTACTCCTCGCCAACCGCGGTCACCGCGAAGCCCGCGGCTTGCAGGGAGGCACGGACATCCGCATCCGTGTGGAAGTACTGCCTGTGCTGCTCGCTGAAGGAGTCACCGGCACGGGGCCGCGTGAGCTCGATCGTGGTGTCGCAGGTGCGGGCGTCGGGATCCACGGTACTGCTGATCACAAAGCCGGTTCCGGCCGATTCACCCGCGACGACGGAGTTGGAGATGGTGAAGTTCATCATCCCGTCGGTGTGGAGATCGAAGACGAGCCACCCGGTGGGCCGAAGCCGGAGGGCCACCGCGGCCATCGTCAATCGCAACTCGTCCGGAGTGAGGTAGTTGAAGCCGTCGAACGTGCAGACCGCCGCGTCGAAGACACCTTCGCCCGCGAGCTCCGGGAGAGTCATGCGGCTCAACGCAACTTCGGGGCCGAGGCGTTCGCGAGCGAGCGCCAGCATCGCGTCGGATGCGTCGACGCCGACGACCCGGTAGCCCCATCCGATCAACTCGCCCGCGAGGAGGCCGGTGCCGCAGCAGAGATCGAGCACCGAGCGTACGCCCTCCGGGTCGGCGCTCCAGAGGTCATGGAGGAACGCGGCCCAGCGGTCATGGCAGGGGTCGACGACAATCTCGTCGTAAACCCCTGCCAGCCGCGAGTACGCCTCGGCGTGTCTCACAGGCCCCGCGCGTCGCCCCGCTCAGATTCCGAGGATCTTGGCCTTGGCTGCAGCGAACTCCTCATCGGTGAGCACACCCTGGCTGTGAAGCTGAGCCAGGTTCTGGAGCTGTGCGGCTGCGTCGTCCTCCGCTTCCGGTGGCGGTGCCTCCTGCTGGTACTGCTGCGCGTCCTCCTGCTGATACTTGGCGGCCTGACGACGCTGCACGCGCCCGGACACGGCGGTGGCGGTTCCCGCCACGACGGCGGTGCGAGTTGCCATACGAAGAAGTCCCATGTCGCTCCTTTCGATCTCGAATGGACGGTCTAGCGTGCGTCGACCGCGGCCGCCACGACCTCGGCGGGGATCCGGATCGAGTCGATCAACACAGCGTCCGCAGCCTGGAGGGCGTCGACCACCCTCGCGGCCCAGAGGTTCTCGAATGCGATCAGGAGGGTCGAGCTGTTGGACGGGAGATCGTCGCTGACCTCCTCTGCATCCTCGGGCCCCAACGCACCCGGCTGCTCGACGTCGATGGCGACGAAGGCCGCGCCCTCCTCGTCGAGGTCCGCAGCCTCGAGTGTCGTCACGACGCCGTCTGCATCCTTCATCACGAAGAGCAGATCGAGCACTCGGATCGTGCCGTTCTCTACCAGCTCCATGATCGCCGGAGCGATACGCCCGGTGAACTTGTTGCCCGGAAAGCCAATGATGTATACGTCGACGGGGCCGACTGCCATAACCCTCTCCTTCTTGTGGACAACGCTCCAGGTGAAGACGTGGTCGAGCGGAGCGCCGCCGTGGGCACGCCTTCTCGTTCCGCCGCGTCAGTATATGCCGCGCCCGTGCATGCCCCACAAGCGACACTTCGGGCCTTCTGAGCAAGCAGCAGGCGCGCTGAGCGTCGTCCAGGACAGGAGAGCAGACCGAGGAACGGCCAGACCCACGAGTTGAACGCGCGGCGGGCAACGCCTCATTGCGTGGCGAGTCCCCTGTCCCTCCGGTCGAGAACGGCGAGAGGCCCCGAAGGGCCCTCTCGAGTCTCGCCTGACAGCACCCCGAGGTGGGCGCTAGCGCACGGAGAACGTCGTCGTGCTGAACGTCCAGTTCCCGCTCTCCTCGATCGCCTGGATCTCGAGCTCGTACTCGGTGCCCGACTCCAGGAACGCCGCCGGAATCGGCACGTGCCTGGCCGAGGCCGGGAGCTCGACCTGGTAGACGCGCAGCGGATCCTCGCGCGTGGCGATCACGCGGTAGCCGACGATGTCGATCCCGGGCGGCTCGGGTGGCGCCTGCCAGCGGGCGACGACTCCCGCGCGGTCGACGGTGGCGCCGTCGCCGGGAGCGGTGATCGAGGGCCCGTCGGGAATGTCGTGGGAAAGACGTGCCGAGCCGACGATCTTTCGGCCTTCGATCGTCTCGCCGGAGAACCTGTAGATCCCCGCCGGGAAGCGCGCCTTGAACTCGGCGAGCGGCACCTCGTCGAACGGTGGCTCGTTGCTCTCGGAGAAGAGCTCGGTCAGGCCCCAGTTCTTCAGGCGCCCTTCGGCGTCGATGTCGAGGACCGTACGGCCCTTCGGATCGGAGACCGTCATCGACCTCCAGGCCTCCCCGTCGAGGAAGAACTGCAGCCCGGCGTCACCGTCGGTGCCGTTCACCTCGATGATCAGCGTCGCTTCGGCGAGCCGTGCCGGCCTACCGGCCGCCTCGCCGGTCTGGCTCTGCGCGAGCACCGCGCCACCGGCACCGATCAACCCGAGCGTCGCAAGAGCCGTTGCGATGAGAGTCGGTCGTTTCTGCATCGTCCCCTCCTTGTCACAGGTTGGGAACGACGGTAGGCGTCGCGGATGAAACGGCGATGAGGGGAAGGGGCGCCGCCCGAGGGCGGCGCCCCTTCCCCTCGGATTACCAGGTCGTGGGCTTGCCGGGCGTGAAGAGCCAGACGTCGAAGAAGTCGTCCAAGTCCATCCCGGACGCCGCCTCGGCGGCGGCGATGAAGTCGGCCGTCGAGACGTTGCCGTAACGGTTGTCGTCGGCCCACTTCCGGAGCAGCTGGAAGAAGGCGAGGTCGCCGATCTTCACGCGGAGCGCCTGCAGCGTCATGGCGCCGCGCTGGTACACGGGCGAGTCGAACAACTGCGAGGCATCCGGAATCGCGGCCGGCGCCAGCAGCCAGAACGAGCTCGTGGCAGCGCGGGCGTACTGCGTGTCGAACGCCTGCTGCGCGGTCCGGGTGCCCGAGGTGCTCGGTCCAGAGCCACTCCGCGTAGGTCGCGAAGCCCTCGTTCAGCCACATGTCCGGCCAGACCTCCAGCGAGACCGAGTCGCCGTACCACTGATGTGCAATCTCGTGCGCGAGCGTGCCTTCGCTCGGCATGGACGGGTAGTTCGGCTTCGTCTGCGACTCGAGCGCGTAGCCGACGTTCCCCGCGCGGTCGACGATGGCGCCGGTCGCATCGAACGGATAGGGGCCGAACACCGAGCTGAAGTACTCGTGCACCGCCGGGATCCGGGAGAGGACCGCGCGGCTCGACGTGATCGTCGTGTCGACGGCGACGTAGTTCGGCGTCCCGTCCGGCAGCGTCGACTGGACGAAGTCGAAGCTCCCGAGCGTCGCAGTCGCGAGATAGGTCGCCATCGGGTTCGAGTGGCTCCACTTCCAGGTCGTCTTGCCGTCGGTGGTGGTCGAGGAGACGAGCACGCCGTTGGCGAGCGCCGTCAGGCCCTGCGGCACCGTGACCGAGATGTCGAAGAGCGCCTTGTCGTTCGGGTTGTCGTTCGACGGATACCAGCCGGGCGAGCCCTGCGGCTCGTTGACGACGTAGGCACCGTCGTCGGTCGGCACGAAGCCCTCGATCGAGTCGTCCGGATCGACGATCGGCTCGACGATGCCCTCGTACTCGACCACGACCGAGAAGCCGGTCCGATCCCGGATCTTCTCGCGGGGCGAGACGACGAGCTCCTGGCCGTCGCGCGACCACTCGGCGGGTTTCATCTTGAAGCCCTGCTTCGTCCCTACCTCGATGCTCTTGACGGCGAGGAACTGCCGCAGGTCGAGATTGAAGGTCTTCAGCCCCTGCGTCGACTCGGCGACGATGGTCGCCTTGCCGACGAGCTGGTCCGTCGCCGGATCGAAGTCGAGATCGAGCGCGTAGTGCTTGACGTCGTAGCCTCCGTTCCCCGCGTTGGGGAAAAACGGGTCGCCGAGCCCTGGCGAGCCCGGTGTGAAGCGGGTGGCCGACGCGGTCGCCGCGAAGGTCCCCAGCACCAGCACGAGCGCGACGGCGGCGACGCCGGCGCGCCCCAATTTCTTCCTGATCACACCATCCTCCTCCCGGGATTGCCTGGCCGGGCCAGCCTAGTTCGCACAAAGCCCTTGTTCAACAGGACCAAACTTCGGCGCGAGAGTTAGTGGTGCTGATGCGCGACCGCGTGGCCGCGCCCGCGTGCGATCAGCCACCGGTTGGCCGGGAACGCGAACAGCCAGGCGACCGCGAGCGCGAGCGCGAGGCTCCACCAGAAGAGCGCGTCGCCCAGGCCGGCATCCATCGCGCCCGGATAGACGAGGATGACCGCGTTGTCGACGATCTCCATGATGGCGATCGAGATCGTGTCCGCGGCCAGAGCGATCGGCACGACCTCGCGCACGCTCAGGCCCGAGCGCAGGAGCGGGAGGCTGGTCAGCAGGTAGCCGAAGAAGAACGCGAGCACGATCGCGAGCACGATCGTCGCGAGGTTCCCCCAGCCGAGAGCGGTGCCGATCACGAAGCCGAGCACCTCGCCGATGGCGCAACCTGTCAGGCAGTGCGTCGTGGCACTCGCGGCCACACGGTTGAGCGACCTGCCGCCGTGCGCCGGCGCGTGGCTCACCGGACGGAGAACTCAACCCAGAGCGGGTAGTGATCGGAGATCTTCCAGGAGAGCTCCGTCTTCGTTCTTCCGGCCTGGAGCAGCGGCACGTAGTCGAAGCTTCCCGCCGCGCCGGACTGCAAACCGAGCACCGGGCCGCGCTTCTTGTCCACGAACCACGCGATCTGGTCGTAGAACTTGCTGTCGCCCGGATCGCCGAAGATCGTGCGCGGCACGTCGTTCAGCTGCGGCGCCGGCTGGATCCCGGTCGAGGTGAAGGCGTCGAAGAGGAGATCGCCGCGGCGGTCGATGTTGAAGTCGCCGAGCGCGATCAGGTTCTGGTTCCACTGCCGTTCCTCTTTCGCCCAGCGCGCGAGCCAGCCCGCGATCTCCCGCAGCTCGTCGGCGCGAGCCGACTCCTCCCCGTAGAGGACGTGCAGGGTCACGAGCGTCAGCTGGAGCCGGTCGACCGCGAAGCTGACGGCGTAGGGCGTGCGCGCGAACTGACGGTCGAGGCCGCTCGAGCTCACCGAGGTTTCCGTCTCGATGGCGACCACGAGCTCGCCGGCGAGCCCGGACGGTCGTGCGCGGCGAAGGTCGAAACCGAAGACCATGCGCTCGTTGTTGCCGGCCTTCCCGCGGGTGACGTCGGTCATGATCGTCGCCCAGTTCGGGCCGAGAGCCGCCTGGAGGTTCTGCAACGCCGTCAGGTTGCCGCGCACCTCCTGTATGGCGATCACGTCGAAGCGCGAGACGATCTCGGCGATGCAGCGAACGTCGAAGAGGTCGCGCACCGGCTCGTCGCCCGCCTCGGCCTCCCACTTGTCGGTGACGCCGCCGAAGGCGCGGAGGTTCCAGGTCCCGACGAGCAGGTTGCGGTCGAGCTGCTTGGCCGGAATCACGGCGTCCAGCGCAGTGCGGAGGGCGGCGAGCCGGTCGGCGAGAGGCGCTGGAAGTGGATCGGTGACGCTCGGCGTGGCTCGACAGTCTAAGCGCTCCGGGCCGAACCTTCACCCTCCTCAGGGCGAGTCCTTACCGAGGCTTCACCCGCGCTGAAGAAGCGGGCGCCTATGGTCGGAGAGTCGACCGGAGGAGGAATTCTATGGCTCGCAAGCACGCATTCTTCATCGTCGTCCTGCTCGCCGCGGCGGCGCTGGCCGGCTTCGCGGCGCTGACGCGCAGCGCCGACCTCGCACAGCCGGCAACCGCAACAGCTACCCCGGGGCTCTCCCAGTCGGCGCTCGAGGCGCGGCTCCGCGACCTCGATCGCTTCGAAGCCAAGCTCCGCAAGCAGCTGAAGGCGATTCCTTCCGGCCGCAGAGCGACTCAGGCCGCCGTCCTCACGCGCGTCGCGGCATCCCCGGCCCCATCCGCCACCTCCGACGACGAGGACGAGCACGCCGACGAGGGCGAAGACGAAGATGACTAGCCACGTCGCCCGCCTCTACGCCCTCGCCGCGGCCATTCTGGGGCTCTTCCTCGCCTGGGCCGGCATCGCCGGGGCGCCCTGGCAAGCCGAGCAGGCCCCCGCCGCCGCGCCCGACCCGACCGCCGCCGCGCTGGCGCAGTACGAGCAGCGCCTGCGCCAGGACGCCCGGCTCGTAGGGAGGATCCTCGCACGGCGGGACCGGCAGCCGCCGCCCACCCCCCCGGTCGTACGGATCGTGACGGCGGCCCCGGCCGCGACGACGAGGACCTCGTGACGCGTCACGCGTTTCACGCAATGGGGACGTTTGTCGAGCTTCAGCTCGACGCGGAGCCGCCAGACGACACCTTCCTCGCGGCGGAATCTGAGTTCAGGCGGCTGGAAGGACTGCTCTCCCGTTTCCTCGCCGACTCCGAGCTCTCGAGCCTCAACCGCCGCGGACGGCTCGTCGCGGGCCCGGACCTGCTCGCCGTCGTCGGAGCAGCCTTGGCGGCGCGCGAGCGGACGGAGGGCCGGTTCGACCCGACCGTGCACGAGGCGCTTGTCGCCGCCGGCTACGACCGCACGTTCCAGGACATCCAGGCGGGTGACGCCGGGCCGCTCGCGTGCGGCGGGGCCTGCGGGGGAGGCGTCGAGATCGACTCGGCCACCGGGTCGATCGTGCTCGATCCCGGTGTGAAGCTCGACCTCGGCGGGATCGCGAAGGGCTACGCCGTAGACCGGGCGCTCCGGATACTCTCCGCCGCCGGTCCGGCGCTCGTGGATGCCGGTGGGGATATCGCGGTCTCCGGAAAGCCGTGGCCCATCGGCGTCGAGACCAGCACGGGAACGCTCACGCTGGAGGTGCGGGAGCACGCCGTCGCCACTTCGGGACGTGACCGGCGCCGTTGGCGCGCGCCCGACGGCGAACGCCACCATCTCATCGACCCCGCCACGGGCCGGCCCGCCGAGGGCGAGCTGCTCCGCGCGACGGTGGTCGCGCCGACGGCGCTCGAAGCGGAGGTACTCGCGAAGTCCCTCTTCCTTGCAGGGAGCGCGGAGCGCGCCGCCGCAGAGGCCGATGCGCTGGGAAGCCCGGCCGTGCTCGTGACGAGGCACGGGCGAACCCTGCTGGCCGGAGGGCTGGCGTGAAGAGCGACCCGACGTACTGGCTGCTCGCTCGGGCGAGCGGGATCGTGGCGTACCTCCTCGTGACGGCGTCCGTCATCGCCGGCCTCGTGCTCAAGGCGCGGCCCCTGGGTCGCTCGGTCAGCCCTGCTGCGATCGTCGACATCCATCGCTTCCTGGCCCTATTGGGGCTCGGGGCGCTCTCGCTCCACGGCGCGGCACTCGTGCTCGATGACGCCGTCGACATCGGCCTGGCGGCGCTCCTCGTCCCGGGCAGCGCTCCCTACCGGCCCCTCGCGACCGCGTTGGGCGTGCTTGCCGCGGAGCTGATGGTGCTCGTCTACGTCTCCTTCTCGCTCAGGAGGTGGATCGGCGCCAGAGCTTGGAGAGGTTTGCACTGGCTCACCTACCTCGTCTTCGCGCTCGCAACGTTGCACGGCATCGCTGCCGGAACCGACAGCGGGCGCACCTGGGCAGTGGCCCTGTACGGGGCCGCAGTGGGCGCTGTCCTCGGCGCCCTCGGCTGGCGCATGCTCGTCCCACCGACCAAAGGAGATACCCGACATGTACCGCATCGAGATCGACAGGTCGCTCTGTAGCGGCTTCGGGTCCTGCGTGAGCGCCGCACCGGCGCTCTTTCGCCTCGGCGACGACGGCGTCGCCGTCGCGCTCGTGGAGGACACCGACGCGCCCGCCGCACTCGAGGCGGCCCGCTCCTGTCCGATGGGGGCGATCTTCGTCCTCGAAGAGCAAGGCGAGGAAGCGGCATGAGCCCACGGCGGGTCGTGATCGTGGGCGCGGGCCTCGCGGGCAGCCGCTGTGCCGAAGTCCTGCGGGCCGAGGGCTTCACGGGCGAGATCGTCCTGGTCGGCGAGGAGGCGCATCGTCCCTACGAGCGCCCGGCTCTCTCCAAGGAGCTTCTCGCCGGGCGGCGCGACGACGTTCGCCTTCGTCCCGACGAGTTCTGGCGCGAGAGAGGAATCGACCTACGCTTGGACACCTGCGTCCGAAAAATCGACGTTCCTCGGCGCAGCGCGTGGACGACTGCCGGGCCGCTTGGCTGGGATGCACTCGTCCTCGCCACGGGAGCCCGCCCACGACCCTTTCCCGCGCTTGACGGTCGCCCAGGCGTGCACGTGCTCCGCACGCTCGACGATGCGAGGGCACTCGGAGCCTCGCTCGGTTCCGGGAGGCGCCTCGCGATTGTTGGCGCTGGGTTCGTGGGTGCCGAGGTCGCATCGGCGGCCGCGGAACTCGGAACGGACGTGGTCTTGCTCGAGGCGGGCCGCCTCCCGTTCGCGTCGCTTTTCGGCGAGGAGGTCGGCCGGCTGCTCGCCGAACGCTATCGCTCGGCCGGAATCGATCTGCGCACAGGCGCCAGGGTCGAGGCCCTCCAGATGTCCGCAGGACGGCCCCGGGCGCTCGCGCTCGCCTGCGGCGCGGAGGTGGTCTGCGACGCCGTCCTCGTCGCCGTCGGCGCCGAGCCGGCGACCGAACTCCTGGGCAGTGGCGCTGTCGTGACCGATGCTTGTGGCCGGACGGTGCATCGCGGCGTCTACGCCTGTGGCGACGCAGCGACAGTCTGGAGGCCCTCCGTGGGGCGGCACGTCCGGACCGAGCATTGGACGAGCGCCGCCAAGCAGGGAACCGCGGTCGCGCGAGCGCTGGTGGGGCGTTCGGCGCCCGCCGACGACGTGCCGTACTTCTGGTCGGATCAGTTCGGCCTGAGGCTCCAGCACGTCGGCCACGGCACCGCCTGGGATCAGGCCGTCCTCGACGGCAACCCCGGCTCCTTTTCTGCCAGCTACTACGCGCACGACGGCAAACTGGTCGCCGTCCTGCTCGCGAACCGCCCACACGAGGTCGCTCCGGTGCGTCGCGTGCTCGCCGAGGGCAGGCTTGCCGCGTAGACCGATAAGATCGCCGCGCCCGACGCCATGAGCACCGACCCCAACTCCATCGAGGCGCGCACGAAGCTCGTCGACGAGCACGTGCAGGCGGAGGTCGACCGTGACCTCGAGAGGATCATGGCCACCTGGGGCGAGAACCCCGACTTCGACGACGTCCCCTGGGACGAGCAGGTCTCCGGGCGCGACGGCATCCGGCATCACTACGACGAGCTCCTGACCGCTTTCCCCGACCTCGACATCGAGATCCACGACCGCCACGTCACCGACCGTTTCCTCATCCTCGAGGTGACCGTCACCGGCACGCACCTGGGCGACTGGCGCGGCCTGCCCGCCATGGGCAGGCGGATGGAGTCTCGCCTCTGCGTCCTCTACAGCTTCGACGACAAGGGCATGCTCGCCCTCGAGCGTGCGTACTACGACAAGGCGAAGATCCTCGAGCAGCTCGGCATCTTCGCCGACCCGCGCACGACGACCGGCAAGGTCATGGCCGCGATCACGCCGCCCTTCGTGATCGTCCGCAAGCTGGGCGAGCGGTTCTTCCACCGCGTCAAGAACCGCTAAGCCTACGGCGCGCCGTACTCCGGGAAGGAGGCGCTCATCCCCGACCTACGGCCGAGCGCGGCCAGCGCCCGCCACGTCTTCCGCTGGAGTCCGAGCGGGATCCCGGCCGCGGCGATCTCGGGCGAGTACCGGTCCATCACGAGCGCGAGCTGGAGGAGGCCGCGCGGGAGGCCGGAGGCGGGCAGCCGGATGCGCCCGTCGCGCGAGAGGCCGAGGTAGGCCCGGAAGTAGTCGTCGAGCGCAAGCGCCGGGCGAACGGTTACGAGCAGCTGCGCGGGGCCGGGAGCGTCGCGGAAACCATGCGGTGTCCTCGGCGGGATCACGACCGTCTCACCCGGTGCGAGCGCCCGCGTCTCGCCGTCGATGTCGAGGACGAACGTGCCGCTCACGCCCGTGAACGTCTCCTCCTGGGTCGGGTGGGCGTGCGAGCGGACGAAGCCGCCCGCGCTCACGTGTAGCTCGGCCTCGAGCAGCTCTCCCCCGGTCTCGGCGCCGGTCTTCGTGAAGACCCAGCGCTGGCCCGAGACGGGGTCGGAGACGTCGCGCGGCGCGTCCACGGTGGTCAGGCCGGCTCGACCTCGACCGAGGCGGCCAGCCGCCCCTGGTGGAAGACCATCCCCGTCACGCCGAGCAGCCTAGGGGAAGAACGAGTAGGCGGTCGTCCCGATCCCGAGAACCGTCGATGGCACCCCGACGACCAGCGTGCGGAGCTGCACACCACAGGAGCCAAACGTTGAGCGCGAGGAGCACCAGGAAGGCAACCACGACCCACCGCGTCGCCACGGTGCGCGCTTCGCAGGGTGACCGATCGCCGTCAACCAACCTGCCCTCACAGGATGGGGGCGGGCGGACGCACAGCTTTGACACGAGGAGAAAGCGTGGCTTAATCGAAGGAGAGAAAGCACATTCTGCGGCGCCACCGACCGGCCCTCGCCCAGGGCCGGCAGGAGAAGGGGCGCTGATGGCCGGCACGCAGACGATCGCCCAGTCCCGCGCAGAGGACGCGCGGCACGTTCGGGTGTCCCGGGAGACGGTTCGCCTCCTCCCTATCGTCGCGCCCGTCGTCTTCGGCGGAACGCTCGTCACCGTCCTCGCCCTTTCGGCGCTTGCCGCGCTCGAGCCCTCCCCGGCCACGCTGGCCGGGATGATGGCGCTGCTCGTCGCGGCCGCGTTCGTCGAGGCCTTCCCCGTCCCGATCGAGAACGTGCCGGTTGGCGGCACGTCTCTCGCGACCGTGTTCATCGTCGGGACGGCGGCGATCTACGGTTGGGCGCCGGCGATCGTCGTTGGCCTCCTGACCCAGCTGCTCGTGGAGGTGTCCCGGCGCCAGCCGGCCATCCGGGTCCTCTACAACAGCTCGGTCTACGCGCTCGCGGCCGCGGCGGCCGGCGCCGTCTGCACGGTGATCCCGGACGGGGGGTTCGGCTGGCTCGCGATCGAGGTCGGCCTCGCCTCGACTGCCTTCTACGCGGTGAACATCCCCCTCGTCGCCGTCGTCGTCAGCCGTTGGGCCCGCGAGGGCTTCGTCTCGCTCCTGCGCCGGGCGGTCTCCTCGACGTTCATCGCCTTCGCGATCATGGCCTCGCTGACGCTGATGCTGGCGGTGCTCTGGGAGCGCTCGCCCTTCCTCTCGGCCGCACTCCTCGGGCCGCTCGCCGCAATTGCGCTCTACCAGCGCTCGGTCTTCCGCGAGCTCGCCGCGATGCGGCTTGCCCTCACCGACCCGCTCACCGGCCTCGGCAACCACCGTCACTTCCACGAGCGGCTCGGCCACGAGCTCGTCGAGGCGGAGCAGAAGGGCCTGCCGCTGAGCGTCTGCCTGCTCGACATCGACAACTTCAAGGAGGTCAACGACAGGCTCGGGCACCCGAAGGGCGACCTCGTGCTCGCGCAGGTCGCCAGCCGGCTCCGCCAGGACGGCGAGGCGTTCCGGATCGGCGGCGACGAGTTCGCCCTACTGCTACTCGGGCGCGACGAGCAGGACGCCGTGGCGATCGCTGACGGGGTCATCCGCCGCGTCAGCCTCCTCCAGGCGGCGCCCGGGCTCACCGTCAGGCTCTCGGCGGGAGTCGTCACCTACCCGCAGCTCGGGCTCGACCGATCCGAGATCGTCAGCGTCGCCGATCAAGCCCTCTACCTTGCGAAGGAGCACGGAAAGAGCCGCGTGCGCGCGTACCACCCGGATCTCGGGGAGCTTCCCCAGTTCACCGGCCTCGGCGAGGCGCCCGACCGCGAGGCGCGGCTCAACGCCGCCGCCAGCCTCGCGCACGCCGTCGACGAGCGAGACGCGTACGCCGGCCGCCACTCCTACGTCGTCGCCCAGCTCGCCGCCCGCGTCGCCGCGCTGCTCGGGCTCGACGCAGAGGAGGTCGAGCTCGTCCGCCTGGCCGGCAGCCTGCACGACCTCGGCAAGCTCGCGATCCCGGAGGAGATCCTGCGCAAGCCGGAGGCCCTGAACGAGTCGGAGAGCCTCGTTCTGCGCCGGCACCCGCAGATCGGCTACCGCATGCTGCGCTCGCTCGGCGTCGAGCCCGTGTCGACCTGGGTGCTCCACCATCACGAGCGCTGGGACGGCCGCGGCTACCCGCACGGCCTCGGCGGCGAGGAGATCCCGCTCGGCTCGCGCATCCTCTTCGTCGCCGACGCCTACGACGCCATGACCAGCGATCGCATCTACCGCGACCACGTCGCCCACGAGGACGCGATCGCCGAGCTCGAGCGCTGCGCCGGGACGCAGTTCGACCCGCAGGTCGTCGCCGTCTTCGTCAACGGCGTCAAGCCCGCCGAGGTCCTCGCCTTGAAAAGCGACTAGCGCCCCGGCACCGGGGCGCTAGAGCCGAGCGAGCTGTGCGGGGGAACTACCCGCCCCACTTCCACCCGGCGGCGGGCAGCGCTGCGAGAACGAGAGCGCCGGCGACGGCGAGGCGGACGGAGAGCACGCGGAGATGCGACATGAGGTGGTGTTTCCTTTCCGATCGGGGGAAAACCTCAGTTCGCATCGACCGCCCCCCGCCCGCGCAAGATCCCGCCGCAGGGCTAGGACCATCCCGCATTCGGGGTAGGCCTCGCGACCAGGGGAACTAGTCGCCGCCGAGCTTGCGCGCGACCTTGAGCGCTGTGAGCGCGGCCACGCCGGCGGCAAGCGCGCCGCCCACGATCATCGGGATCCGGCGGGCCGCATGGACGTCCTCGCGCAGATCGGCGAGCGCACCCGTGAGCTGCTCCCTCTCCTCGGAGATCTGCCGGCGGATCTCTTCCACGCTGCGGCCGTTATCGGGCATGCCCGCTCCTGATGGCCTGCTTGGTAAGCCGCGCCTCCTCGATCGCCTGCTCGGGCGCGAGCGGGGTGCCCTTCTTCATCATCCGCATTGCCAGCAGGCCCAGGATGACCGTCAGCAAGAGCAGGATCGCAAAGACGATCAGGAGCGCGAGCCACCAGTCGACGACGAGCGCCAGCGCAGCCGCGATCGTCGCGAGTGCGAAGCCGGTCGCAAAGAACGCGACGACCGCCGCCGCGATCCCCAGCCCGGCCCCCGCTCCGAGCGACGCCGCCTTCTTCTTGAGCTCGACAGCGGCGAGCTCCTTCTCGAGCTGGGAGAGCGAGCTGGCGTGCCCGACCACCCGCCGCACCGAGGCGAGGATTCCGCGGGGCTCGTTCCCATTCACGCTCACGTGCGGCAGCTTAACCGGTGCACGCCCTCCGGGAACCCTCGCTACGATGGCCCCGAGCGCCCTCTTAGCTCAGTTGGTAGAGCACCTCCATGGTAAGGAGGGGGTCGACGGTTCGAGTCCGTCAGAGGGCTTCGCTCCCTGCCTGGGTTTGCGAGCTCCCGGCGATCACTCGCCCGCGTCTCCCGTGCCCTCTCCGTGCCCGAACGTCTCGTTTTCGCCCGCGGCGTAGGCGTTCAGCCGCTCGATCACGAGGTCGTCCGTGTCGGGCAGCAGGTGCCCGTAGTGCTTCCTCAGCATCGCCTCGGACGTGCCCATCACCCTGGCGATGATGAAGCTCGGGACGAGCGCGTGGATAGCGAACGTGGCGAACGTATGCCGGAGATCGTAGATCCGCTTCGTGGCCTTCCCCTCCGCGTCGACAAAGCCCGCTGCGCGGACGGCCGGAAGCCACTCGCGGTATCGCCAGTTGTGCAGGTCGACGTAGCCGCCACGCGACGCCGGGAAGATGAGCGGCGAGTCCAGACGCGGCGGCATCCGCTTCGAGCGCGGCCAGGGCTCGATCGCTCAGCGGCACCCGACGAGGGACGGAACCCGGCGTCTTGCCTTCGTGCTTCAACTCGCCTCGGACGTAGACGCGGCGAACGTGCAGCACGCTCGCCCTCCGGTCGATGTCGCGGCGTTCGAGCGGTAGCAACTCCTCGGGCCGGAGTCCGGTCGCGGCCGCGAACGTCGCCAGAGGCCCCCAGGGGCCGAGCTCGACGGCGACCGCCTCGACCTCATCCCAGGAGGCGAACGGCTGAACCTCGGCGCGTCGCGGCTGCGGGTTCTTGAGGCCGGCGGCGAGGTCGCGGTCGAGGACGTCCCAGGCGACAGCGGCGCGGAGCACCTGCCTCAGAGCTTGGGTCGCCTCGAAGCGGTGACCCTCCGGGATGGAGGCGGCCCAGCGCCCTAGTTCCTCGGGGAGCAGGTCGCGGACGAGCATGGTTCCGAACGGGTCGGTGGCCTTGCGGAGCAGCCAACGGAGGGTCGCCTTGCGGTGCTCGCTCACCTGGTGCTGCGCGAGGTAGTGCTCGACGAGCTGCGAGAGCGTCCAGCCTCGACGCTCCGAGGCCCGTGGGCCGCCTCTGGCGACCGCGAGGGCGGCGTCGAGTGCCGTCCGGGCTTCCCCCTTCGTCGGAAACCCTCCGACTTGGCGACGGTCGCCGTGTTCGTCGCGGTAGCGGTAGGCCCAGGAGCCGCCGCCGAGCTTCTTGACCTGCCCGTGCTGAACGCTAGGCATGTTCTCCTCCTGTTGAGGGGACGGGTGCGACTGTAAGACTACGCCCCTGGGCGGGTGTGTGGACGGGGACGGGTGCAACCTCTCCTCCGGCACCCGCCCTCTTCGTCTCTAGCCACGCGAGAACTTCCGACTCCCGGAAACGGAGGCGTCCTCCGACCTTGAACCCCGGCAGCTTTCCGGCCTCGTACCAGTCGACGATCGTCGCCGGCGCGAAGCTGAGAAGGTCGGCGACCTCGCGGGCGGTGAGGAGGCGTTCGCTCACTTGCGCTTCTCCCGTTTCCAGTAGCCGGAAGTGGGTTGCCCGGCGGCTGCGCACTCGATGATCCAGCAGCCTTCCTTCGCGCAGCTCCGCCGCCACTCGCAGTCGTTGCAGGGGACGGCCCCTTCCGCTGGCGCACCCACCGGCTTCCATAGGGTTGACCGGCCGTGCTTCCCCACGGCGAGCATGTAACCGGCCCGCTTGAGCGCCGTAATCGCGCCCCTCGCCTGATCCACGGTCACGTCAGACCATGGGGCGGCGAACTCGCGGCTAAACACCGTCGGCACCCCCGGCTCGTAAAGCCACTTGCAGCCGATCAGGAGAACGAACCCGGCCCACACCTTCACCGTCGGGAAACTGGCGTCGGCGAGAGCAACCGTCAGAACACGGTGGGGCCGCACGAGGCCGCGCTCCACCGCGAGGCGGATCTTCCACACGTAGAACTCGGGCGTCCCGAGGCAAAGGGGACGGCCGGAGGCACGCGCCCGGGCGAGCGTTTCGTCCACCGACAGCGGAAGCGAGCGCAAGAACTCGGCCCCAGCGGTCGAAATCCCCCTAGTAGTTGAAATCCCCCTAGTAGTAACCCCCCGAGTAGTAGGTGACATGGAAGGTAGGGGTGAACTACTAGGGGCCAGACTCAAAAGGTCTCTCGCGAGATCGAAACCGAGCACGTCGGTCATCGCAGCGCCTCGACGATCTCCGCCCAATGGCAGCCCGCGAAACAGTGGAACACCGGCTCGCCAGGGCGCGAATCGCTCTCAGAAACCACCAGTGACGGAATCGCGTCCTTGTGGGCAGGACAGCACGCCGCCCACCCTTTCCGGGTCTTCCTCACCCGCTTGAGGCGTTCGAGGGCTTCGGCCAGCGTCAGGCGGCCCGGCGCCGGCGGGGGAAGCAGCCGAGCCCGCGCCTGCCGCTCCCGCTTCTGGCGTTCCCGTTGGAGCCGCCCGAGCTCCTGGTCGTGGTCGAGGCGGTCCTCCTCGTGTTCTGCGTCGAAGCGAACGAGACGCCAGAACCCTTCCGCGTCCCCCACGCCGTGGGTCAAGTCCCACTCCAGTTGCTCGCGGGGATCGAGGGCTGGGCCGCGAGCGCGGGCGGCGGCGACGACCAAATCCTCGTCGCGGCTCACGGCTTCACCGCCTCCTTGCAGGTGCCGTGACGCGCCCACGGCTCGAGAAGCCTTCCGCGTGGGCTGACGGGCTGGCAGTAGAACCCGTCGCGCTTGCCGACCACGCGCCCGCCGCAGTAGCGGCAGGGGAGGCCGACGTACCAGGCCGGCGGCGCTTTCACAGCCAGCCCCCTAACGAGGAGGGCGGCGGCTAAAGGCGGCTCAGGCTCTGATGAAGGGTCGCCGCGAGCGCCGGCGGTGAGGGCGACTCGGCGGCGGGATTCACGGGGACGCGAGCTTCGGGAGCGCACGGCCGGCGGAGAAGCGGCTCTCCGCGCCCGTTCGGCGGCACGGCGCAGAAGGGCACGGTCGCGGCGGAACAGATCCCAGAGCGGCGTGTGCATGAAACGCTCTCGCTCATGGCCTGAGAGAGCATCGATGTCGGCGTGGATCGGGGCCATCGCTCGCTCGAACCCTTCCGCCCGTGCGGCCCGTGCGGCGGCGACGGCGGGATCCTCAGCCTCAAGAGCGCGGACTAGCTTCGATCGGGTGGTAGCCACGGCCGCAAGTGTCGATGTCCTTCCATAGCACTGGAAAGCGTATGGGGGCTTGCGGATAGCGCCCCCGACTCCTCAGTGCCGAACGGCCCCGAAGGGCCGCTCAGACAGCTTTGGAAAGACCAACCAACACTCGGCGGTTCACACCGACGCCCCCACGTTACAGCGCCGTCCGGAGATCGCCCCCTCCCCCTCCCGCCGGCGTGGATGGCATCCGCTCCCTCTTGTTACCATAAGCCTATGGCTCAAGTTGAGGTTGATGGTTCGAAAAACCCAGTGGTTGCAGGTGAAAGAGGTCGCACGGATGCTCGACCTGCACCCGGTGACGGTGCGCCGGAAGATCCTGCGGGGCGTCATTCCCGCCTACCGGCTCGGCCCGAAGGGTGCCGCCGTCAGGGTTGACCGCCGCGAGCTCGACGAGTGGTTGCACGCCGACCCGGAGCAGCCGGCATGACGCCCAAAGTTGCGGCACCGCTGGTCTCTGACATGGAGGCCGTGGGGGCGCTCGGACGCGAACTCCGCAGGGAACTGTTCCGCCTTCCCCGTACGAGCTACGACGAGTTCAGGAGCGGCAAGACAACCGGCGAAACAGCGTCGTGGTGGAAATGGATGAGCGCACCCGCGCTGTTCGCGGAGCCCGACGAGTACCTCGAGGAGCACGAATACCGCGTGCTTTCCAAGGCCGCGTCGGGCGGCGGCTTCCTTGTGCCGGAGGACGTGTCCGACATGGTCATGAGCGCAGCCCGTTCCGCCTCACCTATCGCGAGGCTGGCCACGGAGTTTGTCACCGACAAGGGCGGCACCCTGGGCGTTCCGGTGGCCGCGACTCATGGCACCGCGAGTTGGGTGGCTGAATCAGGAGCGATCACCCCGTCCGACGAAACCATCACGCAGGTGAACCTGGGCGCGTTCAAGGCGAACACGAAAATCATTGTCAGCGAGAGCTTCCGCGACGACGAGGCTGTCGACCTGGACAGGTTCCTCGCGGTCGAGCTCGGCCAGCGGATCGGCCTTTTGGAAGCGGCCGCCTACGCGACCGGCGACGGCTCAGGCAAGCCGACTGGCGCGGTCAGCGCAGCCAGCACGTTCACCGTGTCGACAGCGCCGACGGGCAACGTCACGGCCTTCTCCAAAGCAGCGATTGTGCAGTTCTTCCTGGCGTTGCCGGAGGCGTATCGCGCCCAGGCGAGCTGGGTGATGCACCCGACAGACGCCGTGAACCTGGCCGCGTTGGAGCATGCGTCCGGCGGCCTCACCTTCCCCGGCATGCAGAACGACCCTCCCACCCTGATGGGCCGCCCGTGTTCATGGACGCGAGCCTCCCCACCCCGGCCGCGTCCGCCAAGAGCCTGCTGGTCGGAGACTTCCGGTTGGGCTACGGCGTCAGGCGGGTACGGGACATCAGCATCAAGCGGCAAGAGGAGTTGCACAGCGACAGCGGCCAGATCGGATACCGCCTGTTCTCCCGCGTAGACGGAAAACCTTTGCTGCCGGCGGCCGTGCTCATCGGCGCCCACAGCGCCACCTAATGAGCTACGCCACCCTGGACGAGCTACGGAACGCGCTGGCAGGGGCGCTGTTCCGGGAGCGCAGGCACACGGCCGACGCGATCCGCCTCGACAACGCCGAGTACCGCACCGCCCACCTGGCCAAGCCGCCGCGGTCGTTCGAGCAGCGCATCCGGCAACTGGAACAGACCGAGCCGTTCAAGGTTGAGCACGATGACCCTGGCGGCATCGGCGCTCGCAACAGGAAGGAAGGGGTGTCAAAGCGTGGTTCTCTCATGGCACGCCAACGGCCTCGCGGAAACCCGGAACCCTCCTAGTTCACCGGGCAGCCGTGCACCCCACCCTTCCCCCAGCAAGACAACCTCGCCGTGGCCGTCGGGGGTCGTCGCAGTCGATCTCGAAGCTCTAGGAATCGTCGACGACGAGATGTGTGACTGGAAGGGAGAAGCGATTAAGGGCCGTCTCCGCGCTTCCCTTCTCGAGCCAGGCGGCGTCCTCCTCAGGGAGTGTGACGACGATCAGTTCATCCGCCGGGAAGGTGCGAAGCGCGTCCTCGATCGCCTTCACAGGGTCGGGATCACCGACCCGCGACTCAACGTCATCGGTCGGTGCCGCCTCCGCAAGCTCGTCGGCCCGCCCGGCTGCCTCGGTACGCGCGTCGTCCTCGGCGTTCGTCAACCAGTCAAGCCGAGAGATGTCGGACGCTGGCGCAACAACAAGCAGCTCTGCATCCTCGCCCGCGTGCGCACGCACAGACGCGCGAAGAGCAGCCGCCGGGACAGAGGCGGTGGCGACCACGAGCAGGCGACGAGGCACCGCTTCAGCCTATCCGGCTCGTCGACCGATCGGGCCTCCGATGACTCAACGCTCCACCCACAGCCGACCGCTGCCACCACCGACAACACGCCCAAAGATCGGAGTCGCTGCGTTTTTTTGACGACGCACAGCGCAGACCCCGGCTTAGGTTCCGGCGGGATTTACCGAGAAAACGGCTGTGACGGAAAAGGTCTGCACCAGGTGCGGTGAGGCGAAGGGGCCGGCCTTGTTTCCGTCCAATAGGCGGACGCGGGACGGGCTGAGCTCGTGGTGTCGGGCGTGCGTCAACGAGGCCCGTCGGGTTGTGCCCCGCTACGTGTACGACCCGGTGAGCAAGTCGACGGTGCCGAACCCTGATCCGCGGCCGAAGTCGAAGGTGCGGTGACCTCCTCGCACCACGGCAAATCGCCGAGGAAGGTGCAAAAAGGGGTGCGAGTGCGCCAGACCACCCTCATCTATCGACCCATCGCCGCGATCCCGCATACCTCTCGCGGTCGCCTCCGCCCCTCTCCGTCCCCCGCAACCCTTCCCGCTTCCGACCCTGCTTCAGTCGTCGTAGATGCTGAGCGTCACTTCTCGCTCGTCGGACTCGTCGCCTGTCTGCAACCACTTGTGATCCGAAACGTGCTCGTGCCTGTGCGTGAACGGGTCTTCGAGCATCTGATTGAGCGTGTTCAGCATTTCCTTCGCCTCGCTCAGAGTCAGCGCAACGTAAACCTGGCTCAGAAAGGTTCCGTTGACGTCGGTGATCTTCACCCTGTCACCCTAGCCCCCCGCCACCATCCCGCAACCTTTCCCGCTCGCCTCCGGGCCCCCTCTCCGTCCCCCGCAAGCGTTCCCGCTCCGGAACCGACCTTGCGCTCCGACCGGCTCCTCGCCCGTCGATTAGGAGTCGGTCGTGGGAGCGACGTGGCTGAGCCCTCGCGCAAATGCCACGTCGAGGTCGAGCGTCCGCCGGAGGCCGTGAGCGTCGTGGAAGCCACCGTAGGTGTGGTCGCCCACTGTCCAGATCCGCGCTACCAAGCCGTAGCCTGACCCTCGCCGGGGCGTGGGCAGGCTACGGCTCATCGGCATCGGCGCCGTTGGCGAACAACCCCCTCAAACGGAGCGGGGCCAGCGGTTGGCAGACTAAGCGCGTCGAGCGGAGCAGGCCACGTTCGGCTAGATCGCTTCGACGATCGCGCTTCGCTCGTAGGAGAAATCGTTGGTTGGGTCGCCTGGCGAGTTCCCGGAGCGGATCAACCCGATGACTTCAAGGAGGTCACCGCAGAGACCGCGCCGCCGGCAACGGTAAAGATGAACTCCTCGTCATTCGTGTTCCAATCCTGGCCTACGCCGATGTTGCCCGTCGCATTCGCAGGCGCCGCGGCGCCTACGAGTACGAATTGCGTGAGGTTTCGGATCTGGATGCTGGCGCGGTAGGGCGTGACGGCGTTTGGGCCGATCAGTCCGTTTCCCGCTTCGCCTTCGAGGTGCACGTCAAAGCCGTTTGCGGCCTCGACCGTCGGCACCCGAAAATCGTCTCCGGAGTTGGTTGGGAAAACGGCAACAGCTTCGGTGTCGTTGAAGCCAGGCACTGAACCCTCCTTCTGGACGACGGCGGAGCGGCATCTTAGGCGATTTGGGCGCAGCTTGTGGGCGGCCGACACGGCGTGCGACGCCGCTGAGGCCGGTTGCAGCGGCAGGCGGCACCGGTGGCCCCTGGAATAGGGGCGATCCCACCCTTTCGGGGGATTGGCGACAGCCGAGCGCGTGCCTAGCTTGTTTGTAAGTGCGGCAACTGATCGCGAAGCGGTGGATGGTGGGCAAGTCCCATGCAGCCTTGGGGGATTCCGCCGCTGGTTACGGAGAGGCGCAGCCGTGAGCCACACAATGGTGAGCATCGAGGCCCTCGCCGCTGGCTGGATAGCCGAGTGCCTTCA
>CAWESB010000013.1:0-210555 GCA_963811635.1 uncultured Actinomycetes bacterium | reverse complement strand
CGTGATGTCGGCGGCGTACGACTCCTTGCGCTAGGCGAACGGCATCTGGTCGCGGTTGAAGGACGCCCGCATGCCGAGCGCCTCGTAGACCGGGCCCATCCACTCTGCGTCGCGCTTTGCGAGGTAGTCGTTGACGGTCACGAGGTGCGTCCCGCGGGCCGGGAGGGCGTTCAGGTAGAGCGGCATCGTCGCGACGAGGGTCTTTCCCTCGCCGGTCTTCATCTCGGCGATGTCGCCCTCGTGGAGCACGATGGCACCCATCACCTGGACGTCGAAGTGGCGCATCCCGAGCGCCGGGCGGCCTCGCGGACGGCCGCGAACGCCTCGAACGTCAGCTCGTCGAGATCCTCGCCGTTCTCGAGCCGCTGGCGAACTCGGCCGTCTTGGCGGCCAGCTCGGCATCGGAGAGCCTCTCGAAGTCGGGCTCGAGCGACGTGACGTAGTCGGCCTGCTGGGCGAGGCGCTTGAGCCGGCGTCCTTCGCCGACGCGCAGGACCTTCTCGAGGGCGCCGTAGTTCTGGGGCATCAGTTCAGGGTAGCTGCCGTTGTACAGAGGGATCGACGGTCAGCTCCCAGCGACCGTCTTCCACCCTATCGGCACGCGCGACGAAAGCCTGAAAGCGAGCTGCGCCGCGCTCTCGAGCTCGGCGAGGGCCTCCCCTGCGGCCCCCGGGGACCTCGGCGACCATCTCGCCGTCGACGAGCAGCATCGTCTCGCCGTCGGGCGGCACGGCGACCTCGAGCGACATCGCCGATCCCCTGCGGGAAGAGCGACGAGCTCCGACTCGAGCTGAGGGCGCCCACCGTCCATTCCGACTCGCCCTGGCGCACGGCGCGCACGACGAACGGCGGCGCAAGCCCGAGCTCGCCGGTCAGCTCGCCAGGACCTCGGGCGACACGTCCCCGATGACCGTGCCGTCGGCGAAGACGCGGAACTCGACCTCGCCGGCCTCGTAGCCCCGAGAGCCGGGACGTGGGCGAGCGCGGTCGCGTCCCACTCGCGCGCCCGCGCGAGGCCCGAGACGCCGCTCTCCACCCAGCGGAACACCCGCGGGTCGCGGATCTCCTCGCCGCCGGCTATCACGCGATCTGCGGCTCGATGAGCCCGTAGTTGCCGTCGCGGCGGCGGTAGACGACGTTCACGTCGTTCGTCTCGGCGTTCTGGAAGACGAAGAAGTCGTGGCCGATCAGCTCCAGCTGGAGCACGGCCTCCTCGGGGGTCATCGGCTTCACGGCGAACTGCTTCGTCTTCACGATCACGGGGGTCTCCTCGTCGGCGACGACCGGGATCGACTCGGCCTCGGTCGCGTTCGCCGCGGGCGGGCCGCGCCGGCGCTTGTCGCGGTAGCGCCTGCGCCTGCCGCTCGAGCTTCTCGACGAGCAGGTCGATCGAGGCGCGCATGTCGGACGAGCTCTCGCGCGCGCGAAGCACGGGGCCCTTCGTCCAGATCGTGCCTTCGGCGATCTGGCTCGCGGCGATGGACGGGTTCTTCTCCACCGCGAGCTCGACCTCGAGCCGCGCGGCGTCGTTCAGGTGCTTGTCGAGCTTGCCGAGCTTCTCTTCGGCGTAGGCCTTGAGGGTGTCGCTGACCTCGACGTTCTTGCCCTTGACCTGAAGTCTCACAGGCGCCTCCCTCGTCGGTCTCCGCAGCCTACCCGCCCGCCAAAGACCGGGGCAATGCGCCCTGCTGTGCTTGTCAACCGCGGACAACCCGAGCAAACGTGACGACGTGCACGGTCCGGGCGCCGGCCCGGCGAAGCTCTCGCGCGGCTGCTCCCACGGTCGCCCCCGTCGTGTAGACGTCGTCGATCAGCCCGACGGATCGCGGCGAAGCCGTCACTGTCCGGAACGCGGCCTGGACGTTCGCGCTGCGCTCGGCCCGGGTGAGCCCGCGCTGCGGCCTGACGCGGCGTCTTCGCGCCAGCAGCGGGGCTGCGGGGAGCCCCCAGCGAAGGCCGAGGGCGTGCGAGAGCTCCTCGGCCGGGTTCGCGCCGCGCCAGCCGACGCGGTCCCCCTCGCCGGGGACGAACGTGAGCACCTCGACCGGTGGAGGCGGCACCGTCTCGGCGACGAGGTCGGTAGCGACAGCCGCGACGCGCGAGATGCCGCGCTCCTTCCATGCGGCCACGAGCCTGCGGGCGGGACCGTCGTAGCCGACCGCGGCCCGGGCGGAGGAGAACGCCAGGCGCCGTCCGGCGCACTCCCCGCACCGCTCCACCGGCCACGCGGTCGGCGAGCCACAACGTGCACAGCGCGCCTCGCGGAGCACGAGCAGGCCCGCCCGGCAGCGGCCGCAGAGCAGCTCCTCGCCGAGCCCGCAGGCGAGGCATCGTTCCGGCAGAAGCACGCCGAGGAGCGCGCGACCGACATCCATCCACCCTGGATAGCGCGCCGCGGCGCGCAGGACCGTGCCGGCTTCGTGTCAGTCGAGCGACACGGGCGCCCCGGTCTCCGCCGAGCGGTAGAGCGCCGCGATCGCGCGAGCCTGGCCGACCGCGTCCGCGCGGCCGAGCAGCGGCTCGGCGCTTCCCGCGATCGCGTCGCCGAGGTTCTCCAGCTCCAGGCGGTAGGAGTCCTGCGGCTCGAGCGCTACTTCCTCGACCCCGTCCTCGCGGCGCACTTCGATCACGGGCGTGCGCGCGTGCCAGGGATCGTCGAGGAAGAGCGACCCTTCCGAGCCGACCACCTCGAGCTCGTCGCGGTCTGGAAGCACGAAGCCGCAGTCGAACTGCGCGACGACATCGCCGGGGAAGCGCATCGTCCCGGCGAAGAGGACGTCCACCCCGCTCTCGCCGACGACCTGCTCGCCGTAGACACGCTCGGGCTCACCCGCCACGAGGCGCGAGCCGCTGACGCAGTAGCAGCCGACGTCCATGAGGGCGCCGCCGTCGAGATCGGCGGCGAGGCGCACGTTCTCGACCTCGTCGAGGCTGAAGCTGAAGGCCGCGCGGATCGACCTGAGCGTCCCGATCGCGCCCTCCGCGACGAGCTTCGTCAACCGCGCCGTCTGTGGGTTATGGCGATACATGAACGCCTCCATGAGGATGCGGCCGGAGCGCTCGGCGGCGTCGAAGGCGCGCTCCACCTCCTCGGGCCGGCGGTCCAGCGGCTTCTCGCAGAGGACGTGCTTGCCGGCCTCGAGGGAGCGCACCGACCACTCGACGTGCAGCGAGTTCGGCAGCGAGATGTACACCGCCTCGATGTCCGGGTCCTCGAGCAGCGCCTCGTAGCTCCCGTAGGCGCGCTCGATCCCGTGCTCGCGCGCGTACGCCTCCGCGCGCACCTGGTCGCGGCTCGCGACGCCGACCATTTCCACCCGGTCGGACTCGCGCGCGCCCGCCAGAACCAGGCGGTTGATGTGCGCCGTCGAGATGATCCCCCACTTCGTGCTCATCGTTCCTCCAAGGGTTCGAGTGCCGGATACAACGCGCGGTAGCGGGCATACCCCTCCGCGTAGATCTCCTCCCAGCCAGGGACGGGCTCGATCGTGTCGCGGACGGACACGCACGAGGCCACCGCCTCCTCGACGTCCGCGAAGACGCCGCCCGCCACACCGCCGAGGAGCGCCGCCCCGTAGGCCGCTCCCTCCTCGGCTGCGGTCCGCTCGAGCGGGAGCCCGAGCACGGAGGCGACGATCCTCAGCCAGAGATCGCTGCGGGCGCCGCCGCCGGAGACCCGACCGACGTCGAGGCGGCAGCCGAGCGCACGCAGGATCTCGAGCGAGTCCCGCAGCCCGTAGGCGACGCCTTCGAGCACGGCGCGCACGAGAGCCCCGCGGTCGTGGCGCAGCGACAGGCCGACGAAGGCCCCGCGGGCATCCGGGTCGACGTGCGGCGTGCGCTCCCCCGCCAGGTACGGGAGAAAGAGAAGCCCTTCGGCGCCGGGCTCCCACCGCCCCGCCTCGGCGACGAGCGCGTCGTAGCCCTCGCCGGGCGCGAGCGTGTGGCGGAACCAGCCGAGCGACCCCGCGGCCGAGAGCATCACTCCCATCGCGTGCCAGCCGCCCGGGGTCGCGTGGCAGAAGACGTGCGCCCGGCCCTCAGGGTCGACCACCGCCGAGGGCAGCGCCGCGAAGACGACACCGGAGGTGCCGAGGACGACCGAGGCCGGGCCGGCGCCGATGACGCCGACGCCGAGCGCGCCGGCGGCCTGGTCGCCCGCGCCGGCCGCCACCGGCGTGCCGGCCGGCGTCTCGGCGGAGACAGCAGGCGACTCGAGCGCCCGGGGCAGCCACGCGGCCGGCAGCTCCAGCGCGTCGAGCACGTCACCGCTCCAGCGCCGGCCGGCGACGTCGAAGAGCAGCGTCCCGGAGGCGTCGGCGACGTCGGTCGCGAGCTCCCCGGTCAGCGCGAGGCGGACGAAGTCCTTCGGGAGAAGGACGTGCGCGATGCGCTCGAAGGTCTCCGGCTCGTGGCGGCGGAGCCAGAGGAGCTTCGGCGCGGTGAAGCCCGGCAGCGCGCGGTTGCCCGTCAGCTCGATGAGCCGGGACAGGCCGAGCCGCTCCTCGATCTCGCGGCACTCTGCCGCCGTCCGCTGGTCGTTCCAGAGGATGGCGGGGCGGAGCACGCGCTGCTCGGCGTCGAGCGCGACGAGGCCGTGCATCTGGCCCGTGAGGCCGATCCCGGCGATGTCGCCGGCGCCCAGGGCGGCGAGCGCCTCCTCGGCGGCGCGCCGCCAGTCGGCCGGGTCCTGCTCGGCCCATCCGGGCTGCGGCGTCGAGAGCGGATAGTCGCGCTCGGCGCGGGCGAGCAGCTCGCCGGTGGGAGAGATCGCGAGCGCCTTCACGCCGGACGTGCCGACGTCGAGGCCGACGAGGGCGGTCACCGCAGCGCGAGCCCGGCGGCGAGAAGCGCGTCGGTCGCGAGCGCCTCGTCGTCCTCGCCCGGGAGGCCGCTGACGCCGACGGCGCCGACGCGAGCGCCCTCCTCGAACGCCGCGACCCCGCCGCGGAAGAACGTGAACACCGGGTCGAAGCTCGCGAGCTCGGCAGCATCGCCCCGCACCTTGTCGGCGAGCTCGCCGGTCGAGCGGGCGTCGCTGCGGGCGGCGGTGTACGCCTTGCGCTGCGCGTTCAGCCTCGTGTCAGGCGGCGCGCCGTCCATGGTCGCGGCCGCGACCAGCTCGCCGTGGTCGTCCGCGACGAACACGGAGACCGGAGCGGGCGCCTCGCGCACGACCGCGCCGACGATCGCGAGCGCTTGCTCGAGCCTCACCCGGCTCCCAGCGCGTCGTAGACGATTTCGTAGGCGCGGATTGCGTCCTTGGCCATCTGCGCCTCGCGGAGGGCGGCCTCGTCGATGCGGGCGGCGACCTGGTCTATGAAGCGCCACTGCAGGACGCTGCGGCGCACCGCGGCGACCGCGTCTTCGGTGTAGGGGTAGAGGTCGAAGCCGAGCCGCTCCCCGTTGTCGCCGTAGCCGGCGCGGCGCAGCTCGAGCGCCAGCTCGAGCGTCTCCATGAACGCGGTCGCACCGACGATGTTGTCGTCGTCGAAATCGCCCCAGCCCGAGTTTGCATGCTGGTGACCGAGCAGCCCCTCCGCGGCGAGCAGGGCGGCGTACTCGGCCAGGCTCTCCCGGTTCATGAGGAGATGCTGCCAGTCCATGTTCACCTTCACGTTCGTCAGACCCTGGGCGCGCAGCTTGTGGATGACGTGCAAGGTCATGCCGATGTTGCGCATGAGGATCTTCATCGCCGGCTCCGAGTTCTTGTGCTCGAGGAAGAGGAGGACGCCGCGGTCGGCGCAGCGCTGCGCCGCCTGCCCGATCCCGTCCACCAGCCAGTCCCAGCTCTCCCGATATGGGCTCTGGAACGGGTAGTTGTACCCCTCGATCCCAGGCCAGATGATGAAATGCGCGCCCAGCTCGCCCGCGAAGTCGATCGCCGCATCCGTCCGGCGAAGCGCTTCCGCACGGGTCGCCTCGTCGGGGGAGACGAGGCCGCCGCGGGCAAAGCGCGGATCGAGGTGCAGGCCCGTCGCCATGCAGTAGACGTCGTGGCCGGCGAGTGCCTCACGCACCTCATCCAGATTGTCCTCGTTCAGCTCCTGCGGATAGTGAAACTCATACCCGTCGATCAGCTCCCCCAGTCCCTCGACCGCCCGGTCCACCCGCTGCGCGGTCGACTCACCCGCGAACTCCGGCTTGTACCCACCAGGCACGAACCGCGTCACCATCGGCCCCAACGCCCAAATACCCAGACTGGTCTTCACACCGCGCTCCCTTCGTAGACGATCTCCTCACGGGCGCCGCTCGCCGAGGAGCGGACGATGGCGTCGCAGATCTCGGCGCAGCGGTAGCCGTCCTCGAACGTGGCGCCGTGCGGGGCGACGGTGCCCTCGCCTGCGACGGCCTGGAGGAGATGGCGGATCTCGTGGGTGAAGGTGTCGCCCCAGCCGACGATGTGGCCGGGCGGCCACCACAGGTCCATGAACGGATGGCTCGGCTCCGTGACGAGGATGCGCCTGAACATGCCGCTCTCGTCCGCGACCTGGAGCTCGTTCAGGCGCTCGACGTCGAAGGACAGCGACCCCCGCGAGCCGTTCACCTCGAAGGTGTTCTGGTTGATGCGCCCCCGTGCGAGCCTGGAGGCCTCGAGCGTGCCGATGGCGCCGCCCTCGAACTCGACCGTCGCGACGAAAGCGTCGTCCACCTGCCGGCCCTCCACGAAGGTGCGCACGACCGCCGAGATGGAGGTCGGCTCGCCGATCAGGTAGCGGGCGAGGTCGACGATGTGGGCGCCGAGGTCGCCGAGCGCGCCAGAGCCCGCGACCTCGGAGTCGAAGCGCCAGCTCGGCGGCGCGTCCCAGCCCCAGGACTGGAGGTAACGGGCGCGGAAATGGACGACCTCGCCGAGGTCGCCGGCCTCGAGCAGCTCACGCGCCAGCCGTACCGCGGGGACGAAGCGGTAGTTGAAGCCGCACATGTGCACGACGCCGGCACGCTCGACCTCGCGCCACATCTCCAACGACTCGGGAGCGGTGCGGCCGAGCGGCTTCTCGCAGAGGACGTGCTTGCCGGCCCTGGCGGCTTCGATGCTCGGCTCGGCGTGGAGCGCGTTCGGGCCGCCGTTGTCGTAGAGGCCGATACGATCGTCGGCGACCTGCTCGCGCCAGTCGGTGACCGCCTCGGCCCAGCCGTAGGCCAGGCGCGCCTCCTCGACCTTCTGCGCGTCGCGGCCGGAGATGGAGACCAGCTCGGGCCGAAGCGGGGTGTCCAGCGTCCTCTGAGCCAGGAACGCCCGCGAGTGCGCCTTCCCCATGAAGGCGTAGCCGAGCATGCCGACCCCGATGGCTTCGCCGCCTGCCACCGGGCTCGCTAGACGGCGCCGCGGGCCGTCCGCCGCTTCTTCGCGAACGCGTCGATCAGCACCGCCCCGAGAAGGACCAGACCGGTGATGACGAACTTCGTCCCCGACGCGAGGCCGAGGAGATCCATGCCGTTCGTGATCGAGCCGATGACGAGGGCGCCGAGGAGCGCGGAGACGACGCGGCCGACGCCGCCGAACAGGCTGGTGCCGCCGATGACGGCCGCCGCGATGACGAGCAGCAGAAGCTGTCCCCCGCCCGTGTTCGTCGCGACGGAGCGAAGACGCGAGGCGAGCATGATCCCGCCGACGCCAGCCATGAAGCCGCTGATCATGAAGACGGCGATGCGGACCCGGTCGACGTTGATCCCTGCACGGCGTGACGCTTCGGCGCTCCCACCCACTGCGTAGACGTGGCGACCAAAGCGCGTGCGCGCAGAAATGAACGACCAGAAGATCAGGAAGACGATGAGGATCACGATCGCGTAGGGCACGCCGCGATCCTTGTTGCAGTACCAGACCGCAGCAAATGTGACGAGCGCGAGCCCGGCGATCTGGAGCACGATCAGCGAAAGGGGCTTCCCGTACAAGCCGCTGGCACGTCGCTGGCGCGCGGTGTTGAGCTGCGCGAGCGCGTAGGCGAGCACCGCCACGGCTCCCAGGATCCAGCCGGCCGTCTCCGAGAGAAAGTCGTTCGCGATGCGGACGACGTTGTCGTCCTGGATCCGGATCGTCCCGATGGACGAGGCCTGCGTGGTCAAGATCAGGACGACGCCGGACCAGATGAGCAGGCCCGCCAGGGTGACAACGAAGGACGGGACGCCGGCCTTCGTGATCACCAGCGCCTGAAGGAAGCCGATCGCCGTCGTGACCAGAAGTCCTGCCAGGATCGCCAGCCACCAGGGCCACCCAGGGTCGTCGGGGCGCAGGAGGAGCGTCATCACGACTCCGCCGACCGCGCTGACAAAAGCAACCGACAGGTCGATTTCCCCGATCAAGAGCACGAAGACGACCCCTATCGCGATCGTCGCGATCGCTGCCATCTGCAGCAAGAGGTTGGTGAAGTTGCGCTCGGTGAGGAAGGTGTCGTCGAGCAGGCCGAAGACGATGACGATGGCCACGAGCCCGACGATGATCGGAAGCGACCCGAGCTCACCGGTCTTGACGCCCTGCCACCAGCGCGCCAGCCACCCGCTGAGGGTCTCCTGCGTGTGCCCCTCCCCTTCGGGCGGGCGCGAGGTCGGCGGCTCCTCGATGTCGGCGGTGACGGCGGGGGGAACGTTGGGGTCGACCTGCTCGGTCATGCGTCCGCCACTTCGGCGCCCTCCATGCCCGGGACGTGGTCGAGCGTCCCGGCGGTTATGGCCTGCACGACCTCCTGCTGCGTCGTCTTCGCCCGGTCGAGCACCGCCACGCACTGGCCGAGGCGGAGCACCGTGATCCGGTCCGCGGCCTCGAAGACGTCGTGGAGATTGTGGGAGACGAGCACCACGCCGAGCTGCCGCTCGGCCAGGCGCCGCACCAGATCGAGCACCTGGCGGGTCTGCGCGACCCCGAGGGCGGCCGTCGGCTCGTCGAGGATGACGAGCTTCGAGTCCCACATGACGGACTTCGCCACCGCCACCGCCTGGCGCTGGCCTCCGGAGAGCCCGGCCACGCGCTGACGGACCGACTGGAGCGTCGTGACCGACAGGCTGTTCAGCGTCTGGCGTGAGGCGCTCTCCATGCTCGACTCGTCGAGCACGATTCCAGTGCGGGTCCGCTCGCGGCCCAGGAACATGTTGGCGACGACGTCGAGGTTGTCCGCGAGTGCGAGGTCCTGGTAGACGATCTCGATGCCGTACTTGGCGGCGTCGCGGGGGCCGTGGATATTGACGTAGCTGCCTTCGAAGAAGACCTTGCCCTCGTCGAACGGGTAGATCCCGGCAATGCTCTTGATCAGCGTCGACTTGCCCGCGCCGTTGTCGCCGACCAGCGCCATGACCTCGCCGCGGCGAACCTCGAAATCGACCCGATAGAGCGCCTGGACAGCTCCGAACGCCTTGGAGACGTTCCGGCACTCGAGCAGCGGCGTGTCAACCGTAGCCATGGCGGGCGGGTGAGGAGAGGGCGCCCGCGGACGCCCTCTCCTTCCGTTCTTCGATCAGCCGTTTTCCTTACAGAAGTCGGTGTCCGCGGTGTCTCCGGTGCAGATCTCCTCGATCGTCACGAAATCGTCCGCGACCACGGTGTCCATGATGTTGTCCACGGTCACTCCGATCGGCGTTTCAGCGAGGTAAGGCACGATGCCCTCGCCCGTCGGCGTGTCCGTCGGCTTGCCGTCCTCCGCCTGAATCCCAATCGACGTGAACTCGAACTCGGAGTCGATTGTCGTGGGATCTTCGCCTGCGCACAGCGCGAGCGCGGCCTTCGCGGCCACGTCGGCTTCCGCCTGAATCGGCTTGTAGACGGTCATCGTCTGCTGGCCCAGGATGATTTGCTGGAGGCCTGCGGCGGTCGCGTCCTGGCCGCTGAGCGGCACGGGTCCGACGCCGGCCGCGTCGAGGGCGTTGATCGCTTGCGTCGCGAGGTTGTCGTTCGCGGCGAAGACCGCGTCGACCTTGTTGTTCGCGTCCGTGAGGACCTGCTCCATGATCTGTTGACCCTCGCCGTTTGCGCCCCAACCGGGCACGAACTGGTCGGCGACCAGGGCCCAGTCGCCGGCATCGACCTTGGCCTCGACCGTGGCCGCGTAGCCGTCGCGGAACAGGAACGCGTTGTTGTCCTCCTCGCCGCCGTTCAGCATCACGACCTGCGGCGTGCCGGGGAGCTCGTCGATGATCGGCTCGAGGACCTCGGCCATCGTCGCTCCAACCTTCACGTTGTCGAAGCTCACGTAGGCCGCTCCACCCGAGCTACCCGTGTTGAACCGGTCGTACTCGATGACCTGGACGCCGGCCTCCTTCGCAATGTCGATGATCGTGCCGCCCGAGCCCGTGTCGATGCTGGCCAGGATGATCACGCCGGCACCGTCGTTGATGGCCTGCTCCGCCTGCGACTGCTGCGTAGCGGCGTCGCCCTCGGCGTTGACGATCGTATGCTCGACGCCGGCCTCGGTGAACGCCTGGTCGAGGTAGGGGCGGTCATCACTCTCCCAGCGTGGCGACGTCGCGCTGTCGGGCAGGAGGACCCAGATGCTCTTGTCGCATCCACCTCCGCCGTCCGACGCCGCGCCTGTGGCCGTCGTGTCTGCGCTTGTTTCATCGTCGTCGTCGCCGCCGCAGCCCGACGCGACGAGCGCCAGTGCTGCCACAAGGGTCAGCACGAGGCCCAGCAGCCAGCGTCCCCTTTGGGATTCGCTGGCTTTGTACGAAAATCTACTCACGAGTTGCCTCCTCGTCGATGACCCCGGCCGCCCTTGCCGGGGGAGCTTAGGGCCATCGGAAGACGGATTCAAGCCGAAACGCGCCCGCTTTGTCCCCGCGGCACGCCGGAAGCCATGCGGACAACGCCGTTTCCTTTCTGCCCGGTCCAGTCGTATTTCCCGAATGAGCAGGTGAAATTCCTCCACCAGCGTGCGAAAGTGTTCACGACCGCGGACCTGCGAGGTGCGATTTTGACGGTGGAGCCTGGAACGTTCGGGACGTCGCGAGAGCTGAACAGGCTCCGCGTCGTCGACGCTCTCCGGCGCGCCGGAACCGCGAGCCGGAGCGACCTCGCGCGGGTGACGGGCATCTCGCGCACGACCGTCGCGACGCTCGTCTCCGACCTCCAGGGTCGTGGGCTGATCGTCGAGCAGTCCGACGGGCGCGTAGAACCGACGGGACGCGGGCGACCGCCGGTGCTCCTACGGCTCGACGCCGCGGCCGGCTCCGCAATCGGCATCGACTTCGGCCACCGGCACGTGCGGGTGGCCGTCGCCGACCTCTCCTCCGCCGTCCTCGCGGAGCAGTACGTCGAGCTCGACGTCGACGGCGTCCCGGACGAGGCCCTCGACGCCGCCGCCGAGCTCGCAACGGCCGTGCTGGCCGAGGCCGGCGTCGACCGCGACCGCGTCATCGGCGCCGGCATGGCGCTCTCGGGCCCGATCGACCGGCACAAGGGCGTCGTCGGCTCGACCGTCCTCCCCGGCTGGGCCGGCATCCAGGCGGGCGAGGAGCTCTCCCGCAGGCTCGAGATCCCGGTCGAGCTGGACAACGATGCCAACCTCGGCGCCCTCGCAGAGGTCTCGTTCGGCGCGGGCCGCGGGTTCTCCGACGTCGTCTACGTGATGATGTCCGCGGGGATCGGCGCCGGGCTCGTGCTCGGCGGCCGCCTCTACCACGGAGCCACCGGGATCGCGGGCGAGCTGGGCCACATCCAGGTTCGCCCGGAGGGCGCCGTCTGCCGCTGCGGCAACCGCGGTTGCCTGGAGACGGTGGCCTCGACCGGGGCGCTCCTGATGCTTCTCCGCCCGACCCACGGCCCCGACCTGACGCTCCGCGACCTGCTCGACCTCGTCGCCAGCGGCGACCTGCCCGCGCGGCGCGTCGTCAACGACGCCGGCCGGGCGGTGGGCCGGGCCGTCGCCGACCTCTGCAACTTCCTCAACCCGGCCGCGGTCGTCGTCGGCGGCGACCTCAGCCTCGCCGGCGACGCGCTTCTCGACGGCGTCCGCGAGGAGATCGACCGCTACTCCCTGCCGGGCGTGGCCGAGGCCGTCGAGGTCCGGGCAGGCGTGCTCGGCGAGCGCGCCGAGGTCCTGGGCGCACTCGCCGTCGTCATCGCGGACACGGACCGCCTTCGCTCCGCCGGCCTGGCGCCGATCGGCGCCGGCGGCTCGCGCCGCTAGAACCGGTTTACTCCCGCGCGGACGGGTAGCGGAGGATGCTGTCGGCGAGCTTGGAGGCGTCGCCGAAGATCCCCGCGATCGCGAGACCCTCGTCGGGGACAACGCTGCCCGGAAGGAGTGCCGCGCGGCGGATGGCCGCGGCCTTGCCCACGTGACAGTCGGCACCGATCGCGGCCGGGCCGCGGATCTGCGCGTCGGCCTCGACGGTGACGTTGGGCCCGAGGACGACCGGGCCGTCGATCATCGCGCTCGAGTGGATCTTGCAGCCCTGCTCCGCCCAGACGCCCGGCGCGATCTCCTCGCCGGGGATGTCGACGCGGACGTGGCCGAGGACAGCGTCGAGGATCGTGTTGCGCAGCTCGTCGAGGTCGCCGACGTCGTTCCAGTACGCCATCGTCGTGTAGGCGTAGACCTCCTCCCCGGCCGCGACGAGGTTGGGCCAGACGTCCTCGCCGAAGTCGTAGAAGGTGCCTGCGGGAATGCGCTCGAGGAGCTCGGGCTCGATCACGTAGATGCCGCAGTTGGCGAGATCGCTTCGGGCCTCGTCGCGCCGCGGCTTCTCCTGGAATCCGCGGACGCGCGTGTCGCGGTCGAGGATGACGACGCCGTACGAAGAGGGGTCCGGCACGGGCTTGACGGTCAGCGTCGCGAGTGCGCCGGTGCGCTGGTGGTGGCCCAGGAGCGCGGTCAGGTCGACGTCGTGGAGCCCGTCGCCCGAGGTGACGAGGATCGTCTCGTCGCCCCAGTAGTCCTGCAGCTTCTTCGTGCCCCCGGCCGTCCCGAGCAGCTCGCGCTCCTCCGACCACAGGATCGACATGTCGAGCGCGGCGCCGTCGCCGAAGTAGCGCTGGATCATCTCCGGGAAGGCGTGCAGGTTGATGCCGACCTCGGTCACGTCGTGGCGACGGAGCAGGTTCAGGAGGTGGTGCAGGACCGGCCGGTTCGCGACGGGCATCATCGGCTTCGGCAGGACGTCGGTCAGCGGCCTGAGGCGCGTGCCCAGCCCGGCGGCCATCACCATCGCCTTCATCGTGCGGCCTCCTCTCGAGTGCGGCCGAGACCGGCCAGGGACTCCTGGTACGGCGCGCGGTGCACGCCCTCCTCCGTGACCACGGCGGCGATCAGCTCGGCCGGGGTCACGTCGAAGGCCGGATTCCGGGCCGGGAACCGGCCGGTCACCTCCGCCGGGTCGCGCTCCTCGATCGGGATGTCGGCGCCGCTCCCGGCCGCGAGGTCGACCGTCGAGCTCGGCGCGACGACGTAGAAGGGAAGCTCGTGGTAGGCGGCGAGCACGGCGAGCGGGTAGGTGCCGATCTTGTTGGCCGCGTCGCCGTTGGCCGCGATGCGGTCGGCGCCGGTGAGCACGGCGTCGACCTCGCCCCGCGCCATCAGGGAGCCCGCCGCACTGTCCGCAACCACGCTGTGCGGGACGCCCGCCCGCTCCAGCTCCCACGCGGTCAGCCTGGCGCCCTGGAGGAGCGGCCTCGTCTCGTCCACGAAGACATGTGCGACGAGCCCGCGCTCGAACCCCTCGCGGATGGCGCCGAGCGCCGTCCCCACACCGCCCGTCGCGAGAGCGCCCGCGTTGCAGTGGGTGAGCGCCCGCGTGCCCGGGGCGAGCAGGCCGGCCGCGTGGCCCGCCATGCGGCGGCAACGTTCGACCTCCTCGTCGTGCAGTGCCCGCGCCCGCTCGGCGAGGGCCGCCGGGCTCTGGTCGCCCCTGCGCATCTCGGCGATCGCCCAGGGGAGGTTCACCGCGGTCGGGCGGGAAGCCAGGAGCGTCGCCGCGGCCTCGTCGAGGCCGTCCCCGCGCACGCCCGCGAGGGCGTAGCCGTAGGCGGCCGCGATCCCGATCGCCGGCGCCCCGCGCACGGCGAGCGTGCTGATCGCCTCGGCGACCTCGGCGGCGGAGCGGCACTCCAGCTCGACTTCTTCCTCCGGAAGTCGGCGCTGGTCGAGGACGACGACACAGTCGTCCTCCAGCCGCACGATCGCGTGAGGCTCTAGGTCCCTTCGTCCCAGGACGCCAGGTACCTCGCCTGCTCCTCGGTGAGGCTGTCGATCTCGGCGCCCATGCTCTCCAGCTTCAGCCGGGCGATCTCGCGATCGATCTCCTCCGGGACGCCGTAGACGCGCGGCTCCAGCTCCTCCGCATGGGCGACCACGTACTCGGCCGAGAGAGCCTGGTTCGCAAAGCTCATGTCCATGACGGACGCGGGGTGCCCCTCGGCTGCTGCGAGGTTGACGAGGCGGCCCTCGCCGATCAGGTAGACGCGGCGGCCGTCCGCCAGCTCGAACTCCTCGACGTTCGGGCGCGACTCGCGCTCGGCGACGGCGAGCTCGCGCAGGGCCGGGATGTCGATCTCGACGTTGAAATGGCCCGTGTTCGAGAGGATCGCCCCGTCCTTCAAGCGCTCGAGGGCGTCGCGGCCGATCACGTTCTTGTCGCCGGTCGCGGTGCAGAAGAGGTCTCCGACCTCGGCGGCGCGCTCCATCGGCATCACCTCGTAGCCGTCCATGAGCGCCTCGAGCGCCCGCACGGGGTCGACCTCGGTGACGATCACGTTCGCGCCCATTCCGCGGGCGCGCATGGCGACGCCGCGCCCGGTCCAGCCGTACCCGGCGACGACGAAGCGGCGACCGGCGAGGAGGACGTTGGTGGCGCGGATGATCCCGTCGATCGTCGACTGGCCGGTCCCGTAGCGGTTGTCGAAGAGGTGCTTGGTGTCCGCCTCGTTCACGGCGATGATTGGGAAGGCGAGGTCGCCCTGGGCCTCGAGGGCGCGCAGGCGGATGACGCCGGTCGTCGTCTCCTCGGTGCCGCCGATGATCTCGGAGAGCTGGTCACGGCGGTCCTTGTGGAGCACGCCGATCACGTCGGCGCCGTCGTCCATCGTCAGCTGCGGATGGTGGTCGACCGCCGCCTCGATGTGCGAGTAGTACGTGTCGTTGTCCTCGCCGCGGATGGCGAAGACCGAGATCCCGTACTTCTCGACGAGGGCAGCGGCCACGTCGTCCTGCGTGGAGAGCGGGTTCGAGGCGCAGAGCACGACGTCTGCGCCGCCCGCCTTGAGGGTCCGCGCGAGGTTCGCCGTCTCCGTCGTCACGTGCAGACAGGCGGAGATGCGGATGCCGTCCAGAGGCCGCTCGCGCTCGAAGCGCTCGCGGATCGCCGCCAGCACCGGCATCTGCCGGTCGGCCCACTCGATCCGGATCACGCCGGCGCGGGCGAGCTCGAGATCCTTGACGTCGTGACGTGGAGCGGTCGTCGCCATGGCCGCCGGTCAGTCTACGTGTCTACCCGCCCGTAGCGGTCCTCGAGGCGCACGACGTCGTCGAGGTCCGGCGTCGAGGCCTCGAGCACGAAGGAGTCCTCGAGGGCGCGCCAGCGATGGACGACGCCGGGGGCGAAGCGGAACGCCCGGCCGGGGCCGACCACCTCGACGTCGGGCGTCCGGCCCGGCTCCCCCACCTCCAGCTCGATGCGGCCCGAGTGGACGTAGATGACCTCGTCCTTCCTGCGGTGGAACTGGAGGCTGAGCTGCTCGCCGGCGCGGATGAACAGCACCTTGCCGACGTAGCGCTCCGTCGCCGCGTAGACGATCTCGTAGCCCCAGGGCTTCTCGACCCGCTCCACGGGCACCGCGAAGCGGTCCAGATCCAGCAGGTTCGGGGTCAAGTCGCCCACCGCCGAGCGGTCATACCCCAGCGCCGCCCGGGGAGTCAAGCCATTCCGGGTGGCTGCGGACGTGCTCGTCCGCCACGCGGAGGTCCTTCGGCGTGTTCACGGTCAGCCAGAGTCCCTTCGTGGGGAAACGCGGCGAGCCGCCGCCGCCCTGCGAGCGCCGGGAAGGTCGTGGTCTCGTGGTCGCCCCGCTCCGGGAGCTCCGCGATCGCCTCGTCGCCCAGGACGTAGACGCCGCAGCTGACCCAGTGCCGCAGCACGCCCGCTTCCACGAAGCCCGTGACCAGGTCGCCGTCCAGCTCGACGACGCCGAAGGGGAGCGCGGGTGCGTGACGACGATCGTCGCCGCGCTCTCCGACTCGCGGTGCCGCGCAAGCAGCGCCCCGAGGTCGACGTCCAGGAGCTCGTCCCCGTTCAGCGCGTAGACGTCACCCTCCTCCCGCCGGGCGCCGGCGGCGAGACGCAGGCCGCCGCCGCGCCCGAGCGGCTCCGGCTCCGGCACCGTCACGATCTCCGGGCCGAGCCCGGACAGCTCCTCCTGGAAGGCGTCCTCCTGCCCGGCCGCGCAGCTGACCAGCACCCGCGAGACGCCGGCCCGCGCGAGCTGGGCCACCTGGTACGCGGCCAGGGGGCGCTCGGCGATCGGGACGAGCGCCTTGGGCCGGCCCTCCGCGGCCGCGCCGAGGCGCTCGGCCTTGCCGCCGGCCAGGATGATCGCCTCCACGAGATCCCCTACTTGGACGCCTGAGGCTTCATGCCCTTGGCGATGGCGAGCATCGTCTCGTTCGAGAGCTTGTTCCGGAGCGTGTTCACGACCCAGTACGTGCCGCCGTTCTCCTCGAACGCGATGATGTGGAGCCGCGCGCCGCTGAAGAAGAACTTGTAGTTCCGCCCGCGGATCGTCCGCTCGAGCGTCGGCTCCTCGAGGATCGGCGGATCCTCCCAGCTCGTCTGCTGGATGCCCCAGTACTCGTTCGAGCCGGTGTGGTACGTCAGCCGAAGGGCCTTGTGGTCGTCGATCCTGTAGACCCGGATCCCCTGGTCGTCGTCGATCGACGAGCCGTCCTCCCGCACCGTCGGCACCATGATCCGGAAGTCGACCTGCTTGCGGAGCGAGCGCAGCGCCGGCCGGATCGACGACGGGTCCACGACGACCTCGGGCTTCTGGCGCTCGGGTGTGTCGTCGGCCGGGGCCGGGCCGAGCGTGCCCTGGAACGTCTTGCCGACGACGACCCGGACCATGGTCGTCAGGGGGCTCGCCGCCGGGGCCTCCTTCACCTGGGCCTCGCCGAAGAGGTCGGCCACCGCCTGCGCGGCCGCCTCCGCCTTGCCGATCTCGGGCTCGTAGAGGACGGTCGTGCGGAAGTAGTTGAAGTTCTCGGCGTTGCCGCCGTTCTCGGTGTTGTAGCCCACCTGGCCGAGAAGGACTGCGGCCTCGTCGGCGGCTCCGGCGACGCCGCTCCCGTTCATGACCTCGACGCTGACCTGCGACGGCGGTGGCGCGTTCTCGCCCTTGGGCTTCGTGCCGGTCGCCACCGCGACCGCCTTGTCCCCTGCTTTCACATCGGGGTTCAGGAAGTGGCGGACGGCGTTGCCGAGCGAGGTCGGGTCGAGTGAGAGCTCGTTGTAGCCGGTGATGCCGTCGAGCGGCACCTGCTGGAAGTTGCCGGCGGGGAGGCCGTAGAGCGCGTTGGCGTAGCCCAGCACTTCGCCCGAGCTGATCGACTTCCCGCCGCCCTTGGCCACCTCGATGTTCTCGGTGATCGCCTTCACGATCCCCGGCAGCTGGAAGACGTCCCAGGCGCTCGAGACACGCTGCTTCACCGCCTTCACGAACTCCTGCTGGCGCACGACGCGGTAGAGGTCGGAGTCCGTGTGGCGGAAGCGAACGAAGTCGAGCGCCTCGCGCCCGTCCAGCTTCTGGTAGCCGGGCTTGAGGTTGATGGTCGCGTACGTCCCGACCGTGGCGCCCGAGTTGTCGTTGAAGTAGCGCCGGTCGACGTCCATGTAGACGCCGCCGAGCTTGTCGACGATGTTGCGGAAGGCACGGAAGTTGACCGTGATCATGTAGTTGATCGGGATGCCGGTCAGCTCCTTGACGGTCGTGAGCGTCCCGCGCGGGCCGCAGTAGGCGTACGCCTCGTTGATGCGGCCGCTCCAGCCGGGGTGGCCCTCGCACCCCGGGTGCTCGACGATCAGGTCCCGCGGGAAGGAGAGCATCGTCACGACATCCTTCTGCGGGTCGACGCGCAGGAGCATGACCGTGTCCGACCGTCCGGCCGAGACTTCGCCGGCACGCTTGTCGTAGCCGATCACGATCGCCGTGGCCGGCTTGCCCTCCTCAGGCAGCGTGAGGTCCTCGACCGCCTCGATCACCTCGGGGTCGTCGGCCTGGATCGCCGAGACGCTGTAGTCGAAGTACATCTTCACGCCCCCCGCGAGGGCACCTGCCGCGACGAGGACGAGCAGGATCAGCCACATGACGCCCTTGGCGAGGAGCTTCAGCGGGTTGCGCCGGACGCGGTAGAACGCGCGGTCTCCCCCGGCCGCGGCGACGGCGACGGGCGGCGTCGGCGGCGGAGGCGGGGAGACGCGGAGCGGAGGCTCGACGAGCGGCGGGGGGCCCGGCGGATACTCGCCGTTCCCGTTCGCCGACTGCCTGGTGCCTTTCTTCAGGGTCGTGCGCATGGAGGAAAGTCGCCCGCAGGCGACCGGCTGAGGATAGCGAAGCTCACGGCGGTCTAGACCGGTTCTACAGTCCCCGCACGGTCTCCTCCGCAATCCACTGCGCAACGGCCAGGAGGCTCTGGGTCTCCTCGTAGACGCCCAGCTGCGCGTCGGCGCCGGTTCCCCGGGCCAAGAGGCGCTCGATCGACTCGAGCTCGTCCTCGCAGCCGAGCGTCCTCGCCGCCGCCTCGGCGCGCTCGACGAGCGCGAGCACGGCCTCACGGGCCGGGCGCTCGGTGTCGTGCTCGAGGTCGATCAGCTTGGCGTCGAGCCCGTCCCGCGTCGCCCGCCACTTGTTCTCGTCGACGAGCGTCACCGGCTGCACCGGGAGCGGGCGCCCGGCCTCGAAGTCCTCGGCGAGCGTCGCGACGAGGCTCTGGGTGAGAGCGACGATCCCGGTGACGGCCTCGATCGAGGCCTGGCTGTCGCAGATGCGCAGCTCGATCGTCCCGAGGCGCGGATGCGGGCGCAGGTCCCACCAGATGTACGTGTAGTCCGGGAACGAGTTGGTCCTGATGCCGCGCTCGACGAGCAGCTCGAACTCCTCCCAGGATGCGAAGGCGGGCGGCAGCCCGGAGCGCGGGAAGGCCTCGAAGACCTTCGTGCGCGTCGAAGCCAAACCGGTCGGGCGCGCCTGCCAGAAGGGTGAGTTCGCAGAGAGGGCGAGCAGCTCCGGAAGGAATGTCCGGGTCGCGTTCATGCACGCGATCGCACTCTGGGGCGAGGCGAGCCCCACGTGGACGTGGAGGCCGAAGATCAGCTCGCGCTCGGCGACCCAGCCCATGTCGGCGATCAGCTCGCGGTAGCGCGGCCGGTCGGTCACCTCCTGGTGCTCGTAGCGCGAGAACGGGTGCGTCCCCGCGGAGGCGATCCGGGCGTCGCGCTCGGCGGCCGCATCGCGCAGGCGCGCGCGCAGCTTGCGCAGGTCGTCCATCGCCTCCTCGACCGAGTGGGCGACGTTGGTTGCGACCTCGACCACGGACTGGAGCAGCTCCGGCTTGACCCGGCCCTCGTGCTCCTCCTCGTCCTCGACCTCCGAGAGGATCTCGTCGATGCGCGAGACGAGCTCGTAGCTCTCGCTGCCGACGAGCTGAAACTCCTCCTCGACGCCCAGGCTGAAGCGGCGGCTCGTGCCGAAGTTGCGCTCCACGATCCGGTGCTCTACCCGGTCAGTCGGGGTCGTAAGCCAGGTTCGGCGAGAGCCAGCGCTCCGCCTCGCGCAGCCCGACCCCCAGCCGGCCCGCGTAGTCCTCCGCCTGGTCGCGGGCGATCCGTCCTACCGAGAAGTAGCGCGCGGCCGGGTGGCCGAGGTAGATGCCCGAAACGCTCGCGCCCGGGGTCATGGCGAAGTTGTCGGTCAGGCGGAGGCCGGCCTCCTCGGCGCCGAGGAGCTGGAAGAGCGCGCGCTTCAAGGAGTGGTCGGGGCAGGCCGGGTAGCCGAACGCGGGGCGGATGCCGCGGTAGCGCTCCGCGATCAGGTCTTCGCTCGAGTGCGGGTCGCCCTCCTCGTACCACTCCCGGCGGGCGACCTCGTGGAGGTACTCGGCGAAGGCCTCGGCGAGCCGGTCGGCCAGCGCCTTGACCATGATCGAGCGGTAGTCGTCGTGCTCGGCCGCGAAGCCGTCGGCGAGCTCGTCGGCTCCGAGCCCCGCCGTCACCGCGAACGCGCCCACATGGTCGACCAGGCCGGTCTCGACGGGCGCCACGAAGTCGGCGAGGGAGCGGTTCGGCCGCGAGTCGGCGTGGTCGACCTGCTGGCGCAGCATGGGGAAGCGGACACCGTTCTCGAGCGCAAGGTCGTCGCCTTCGGCAGCGGCCGGCCAGAAGCCGTAGACGCCGCGTGCCCGCAGGAGGCCGCCCGCGACGATCTCGTCGAGCAGCGCCTCGGCGTTCTCGAAGAGATCCCGCGCGACCTCGCCGACGACCGGGTCCTCGAGGATCTTGGGGAAGCGCCCCTTCAGCTCCCACGCATGGAAGAAGAAGGTCCAGTCGACGTACCGTCGCAGGAGCGCCAGGTCGGGCTCCACCACGCGGACGCCCGTGAAGGCTGGCGCCGGCAGGTCCTCCTGGCGCCAGTCGACCGGCGTGCGGCGCGCGCGGGCCCCGGCCAGCGGGAGCAGCGGCTTGCGCTGCTTCTCGCCGTGCAGCACCCGCAGCTTCTCCTGCGCCGCGCGGTTGTCGCTATCGAGCCGCCGGCGCCGCTCGGGCTCGAGCAGGTCGGAGACGACCGCGACCACCCGCGAGGCGTCGAGGACATGCAGGGTCGGCTGGCCGTACGCGGGCGCGATCTTCACCGCCGTGTGCTGGCGCGAGGTGGTGGCGCCGCCGATCAGGAGCGGCAGGTCGAGGCCGCGTCGCTCCATCTCCCCGGCCACGTGCACCATCTCGTCGAGCGAGGGCGTGATCAGGCCGGAGAGGCCGACCATGTCGCAGTCCTCCTCGACCGCGGTGTCGAGGATCCGGTCGGCGGAGACCATGACGCCGAGGTCGATGATCTCGTAGTTGTTGCAGCCGAGAACGACGCCGACGATGTTCTTGCCGATGTCGTGGACGTCGCCCTTGACCGTGGCCAGCACGATCTTCCCGCGCGCACGCCCGTTGCCGCCGGCTTTCTCGGCCTCCATGTACGGCTCGAGGTAGGCGACTGCGCGCTTCATCGCCCGCGCGCTCTTCACCACCTGCGGCAGGAACATCTTCCCGGAGCCGAAGAGGTCGCCGACGATCGACATCCCGTCCATGAGCGGGCCCTCGATCACGTCGAGCGGCCGCGGGAGCTTCTGGCGCGCCTCTTCCGTGTCCTCCTCGATGTAGTCGACGACGCCGTGGACGAGCGCATAGGCGAGCCGTTTCTCGACGGGCTCCTCGCGCCAGGAGAGGTCGAGCTCGCGCTTCATGCCCTCGCCATGCACCGTGGCCGCGAACGTGACCATGCGCTCGGTAGCGTCCGGCCGCCGGTTGAAGACGATGTCCTCGACGTGCTCGAGCAGGTCGGGCGGAATGTCCTCGTAGACCGCGAGCTGGCCCGCGTTCACGATCCCCATGTCGAGCCCCGCCTGGATGGCGTGGTAGAGGAAGACGGAGTGGATCGCCTCGCGCACCCGCTCGTTGCCGCGGAAGGCGAAGGAGAGGTTGGAGACGCCGCCCGAGACCTTGGCGCCGGGGCAGCGTTCCTTGAGCAGCGGCACCGCCTCGATGAAGGACTTCGCGAACTCCGCGTGCTCCTCCATCCCGGTGGCGACCGCGAGGATGTTCGGGTCGAAGACGATGTCCTCGGGCGGGAAGCCGACCTCGTCCACGAGCAGGCGGTAGGCCCGCTCGCAGATCGCGACTTTGCGCTCGGCGGTCTCGGCCTGCCCCTTTTCGTCGAACGCCATGACCACGACCCCGGCGCCGTAGCGCCGCACCACCCGCGCCTTGGCGAGGAAGTCCTCCTCGCCCTCCTTGAGGCTCAGCGAGTTGACGATCCCCTTGCCCTGGACGCACTTGAGGCCCGCCTCGAGCACCGACCAGCGCGAGCTGTCGATCATGATCGGCAGCCGTGCGACCTCGGGCTCGGTCGCGACGAGGCTGAGGAACGTGGTCATGGCCGCCTCGGAGTCGAGGAGGTCGGCGTCCATGTTGACGTCGAGGATGTTGGCGCCGCCGCGCACCTGGTCGAGCGCGACATCGAGCGCGCCCTGGAAGTCGTTCGCCTCGATCAGGCGCCGGAAGCGCGCGCTGCCGGTGACGTTGGTCCGCTCGCCGACCATGACGAAGTTCGTGTTCTCGGTGATCGAGAACGGCTCGAGGCCGCTGAAGCGGGTCACCGTCCGGTGCGTGGGCACCCGACGCGGTGGCAGGCCGCGCATGGCCGCGGAGATCGCGCGCGTGTGCTCCGGCGTCGTCCCGCAGCAGCCGCCGACGACGTTGACGAGCCCGCTCTCGGCGAACTCGCGGAGCAGAGAGCTGGTCGTCTCCGGGCCCTCGTCGTAGCCGCCGAACGGGTTCGGAAGGCCGGCGTTGGGGTGCGAGCTCGTGTAGCAGTCGGCGAGCCGCGCGAGCTCCTCGACGTGATGGCGCATCTCGCGCGCGCCGAGCGAGCAGTTGACCCCGACGATCAGCGGGCCGGCGTGCTCGACGGAGGCCCAGAAGGCCTCGAGCGTCTGGCCCGAGAGCGTTCGGCCGGAGAGGTCGACGATCGTGACCGAGATCCAGAGGGGCAGGTCGACGCCGAGCTCGTCGAGCACGTCGCGCGCGGCCACGATCGCCGCCTTCGAGTTCAACGTGTCGAAGATCGTCTCGATCAGGAGCAGGTCGACGCCGCCCTCGACCAGACCGCGCACCTGCTCCGCGTAGCTCGAGCGGACCTCGTCGAAGGTGACCGCGCGGTAGGACGGGTCGTCCACCTTGGGCGAGAGCGAGAGCGTCTGATTGAGCGGCCCCATGGAGCCGGCGACGAAGCGGGGGCCGTCGTCGCGCTCGTCGCAGGCCTGCCGCGCGAGCCGGGCGCCCTCGAGGTTCAGGTCGTAGACGGCCTCCTGGAGGCCGTAGTCCGCTTGCCCGATCGACGTCGCGGTGAACGTGTTCGTCGTCGTGATGTCCGCGCCGGCGTCCAGGTAGGCGCGGTGGACGCCGAGGACGACGTCGGGGCGGGTCAGGTTGAGGAGATCGGGGTCGCCCGCAACCTCGCGCGGGTGCTCGCGGAAGCGCTCGCCGCGGTAGTCCGCGTCCGAGAGCCCCTGCCGCTGCAGCATCGTCCCCCACGCCCCGTCGAGCACGAGGATGCGCTGCGCGAGGAGGTCGTGCAGCTGCGCGGTGCGGGAGGCCTCAGCGGTAGCCACCCCGTGAATTGTGCCTTTCGGCGCCGAGGTGGGGCTGGAACCGGGCTAGTCGTGGCCCGCGACGGCGAGCTTGTTCTCGGCGTGGCGAAGGCGCTGCTCGACCTTCCAGCGGTCGTGCTCATCCGCGCCCGCATCGATCTCCTCGAGCAGGGCCCGGGCCTCGTCGGCCTCGCGCCGGGCCTCCTCGACGTCGATCTCCTCGGCGCGCACCGCGTCGTCGACCAGGACGAGCGCGCGGTCCTGCTGCACCTTGAAGTAGCCGGGCCCGGCTGCGAAGGCTTGCCACTCGCCTTGCGACTTCACCCGGATCTCCCCGGCCTTGAGCATGGCGACGAGCGGCGCGTGGCGCGCGAGCACGCCGATCTCCCCGGACGCGCCGGGGACGATCAGCATCTCCGCCTCGCCCTCGAACGCCGGCCCCTCGGGCGTCACGAGCGAGAGGTCGAAGGTGCGGGCTGCGCCCTCCTGCGTGGCCATCGAGGACCTCCGCTAGACGGCGGCCGGCTCCGCCTCGAGCTCCTCCGAGGCCTCCGGCTCATCGGCTTCCTCGGCCGCAGCCGCCGGCGCCTCGTCGCCCGTCATCTCCTTGGCACGCGCGACGGCCTCCTCGATCGTCCCGACCATGTAGAAGGCCTGCTCGGGGAGCTCGTCGTGCTTGCCCTCGATGATCTCCCGGAAGCCCTTGATCGTGTCCTCGAGCTTGACGTACTGGCCCGGACTGCCGGTGAAGACCTCCGCGACGAAGAAGGGCTGCGAAAGGAAGCGCTGCACCTTGCGCGCCCGCTGGACGGTGAGCTTGTCCTCGTCTGAGAGCTCGTCCATGCCGAGGATGGCGATGATGTCCTGGAGGTCCCTGTAGCGCTGGAGGATCTCCTGTACGCGGGTCGCGGTGTCGTAGTGCTCGTCGCCGACGATGTCGGGCTGGAGCGCCCGAGAGACGGAGTCGAGCGGGTCGACGGCCGGGTAGATCGCCTGCTCCGCGATCGAGCGCGAGAGCGTGGTCGTGGCGTCGAGGTGGGCGAACGTGTTCGCAGGCGCGGGGTCGGTGAGGTCGTCGGCGGGGACGTAGATGGCCTGCACCGAGGTGACCGAGCCCTTGCGGGTGGACGTGATCCGCTCCTGAAGCTGGCCCATCTCGGTGGCGAGCGTCGGCTGGTAGCCGACCGCCGAAGGCATGCGCCCGAGCAGCGCCGAGACCTCCGAGCCCGCCTGCACGAAGCGGAAGATGTTGTCGATGAAGAGGAGCACGTCCTGACCTTCGTCGCGGAAGTACTCGGCCATGGTCAGCCCCGCAAGGCCGACGCGCAGGCGCGCACCGGGCGGTTCGTTCATCTGCCCGAAGACGAGCGCCGTCTTGTCGATGACGCCTGATTCCTTCATCTCGCGCCACAGGTCGTTGCCCTCGCGCGAGCGCTCGCCCACGCCCGCGAAGACCGAGAGGCCCTCGTGCTCGGCGGCGATGTTGCGGATCAGCTCCTGGATGAGCACGGTCTTGCCCACCCCGGCCCCGCCGAAGAGCCCGACCTTGCCGCCCTTGACGTAGGGGGCGAGCAGGTCGATCACCTTGATGCCGGTCTCGAAGATCTCAACGGTCGGCTGGAGCTCCTCGAAGGTCGGCGCCGGCCGATGGATCGGCCAGCGCTCGGACTCCACGTCGTCGCCCTCATCGATGGCCGCCCCGAGGACGTTGAAGATCCGGCCGAGCGTCGCCTGGCCGACCGGGACGGAGATCGGCGCACCCGTGTCCTCGACGTCGGTGCCGCGGGCAACGCCGTCGGTGGAGTCCATCGCCACGGCGCGGACGCGGTCGTTCCCGAGATGCTGTTGGACCTCGGCGATCAGGTCGACCGCGGGGCGGCCGTCCTGCTCGGGGACCTGGATACGCAGGGCGTTGTAGATGCTCGGGAGCTCGCCGTGGAAGACGGCGTCGATGACAACGCCCTTGATCTCCACGATCTTGCCGACATTCTTCGTCTCGGTGGCCATGAATCTCCTGGGTGATCGCGTGCGAGGATTGCCGGCTTTCCGGCCACCACAAGTCTATCGACGCTCGAGCGCCGGTTGGGCTAGATCACGCCTTCAGGCGTGTTCGGCGGCGCACTCGGCGACGGTGCGGGCGAGAGGATCCTCGTCCGCGGGAGCTTCCGGAAGTCGTTCGCGTCGCGCTGCGCGTTCGTGAGGAAGCTGATCTCGTTGGGCAACTGCGACGGCGTCGACGAGGACGGCCGATCCACGAGGGCGCCGATCAGGGCGCCGAGGGCGAGCGCCGCCGTCGCAGCGATGGCGGTGACCCGGCGGGCCGTGACCCGCGGCTTGCTGGCGACCGAGACCCTCAGGCGCTGCGACGGGCGCTCCTGCGGGGTCAGCCGCAGGACGTCCGTGGCCCAGCGGACGTCGTACTCGAACGCGCGACATTCGTCGCACACCTCGAGGTGTCGCTGCAGCAGCTCGTCCTCGAGCGGCGAAAGCTCGCCGTCGAGTCGAAGCGACGTCCATTCACGGGCGCGATCACAGATGCCGCCCTGAATCAGCGGGTCCTTGCCAGCCATACCTTCTCTGACGATATCGGTCGGAGGAGGTTAGTCCTACAGTCCGACCCTACATACCGGCGATGCGCTCGAGCCGGAGCCGCGCCCGCTCTGCCTTGCGCTCGCGCTGGCGCCGCGGGTCGGGAACCGGCACGGCGGTGAAGAGCGCCTTCGTGTACTCCTCCTTCGGGTGCGTGTACACCTGCTCCGCCGGTCCCACCTCGACGAGCTTGCCCTGGTTCATGACAGCGATCTCGTCCGACATCGTCCGCACGACCGCGAGGTCGTGCGAGATGAAGAGATACGTGAGCCCGAAGTCCCGCTGCAGGTCCTTGAGCAGGTTGAGGATCTGCGCCTGGATGGAGACGTCGAGCGCCGAGACGGGCTCGTCGCAGACGATCAGCTTCGGGTTGAGCGCGAGCGCCCTTGCGATGCCGATGCGCTGACGCTGCCCGCCGGAGAACTCGTGCGGGTAGCGGTTCGTGAAGTTCGGGTTGAAGCCGACGACCTCGAGCAGGCGCCGCACCGTCTCGGTCCGGCTCCGGCGCGTCCCCATGCCGTGCACCTCGAGGGGCTCGGAGACGATGTTCCCGACCGTCATGCGCGGGTCGAGCGAAGAGTACGGGTCCTGGAAGACGATCTGCATGTCCTGCCGCGTCTTGCGGAGCTGCTCGCCCTTGAGGGTCGTCAGCTCCTTGCCCTGGAAGCGAATGGAGCCGCCCGTCGGCCGGATCAGCTGGAGGATGCAGTAGCCGGTCGTCGACTTGCCCGAGCCGGACTCGCCGACGAGCCCGAGCGTCTTGCCCTCCGGGATCGAGAAGGTGACGCCGTCGACCGCCTTCACGTAGCCGACCGTCTTCTCCCAGAGGATCCCCTTGCGCACCGGGAAGTGCTTCGTCAGGTCGGTGACCGTGAGGAGCGAGCCGTCGTTGATGGCGGTGGCCGGGGTGATCGTGGCCGACTCGCTCACGTCGTCACCGTCTCGCGCGCCCGGCCGCGCTCGCTCGTCGGGTGCATGGTGCGCACCAGGTGGCCCGGCCGTACCTCACGCAGCTCCTGCGGCTTGGTCGCGCACGCGTCCTGTCCGTTGTACGGGCACCGGGCGGCGAAGCGGCAGGCCTCGGGCGGGTCGACGAGGTCCGGCGGGCGGCCCGGGATCGCCGTCAACCGGCCCTCCCGGATGCCCTCGCCCTCGAGCTGGGGCAGCGCGCCGAGCATGGCCTCGGTGTACGGGTGCTCCGGGTTATCGAAGAGGTCGAGGACGGAGGCCTGCTCGACGATCTGGCCCGCGTACATGACGGCCACGTCGTCCGCGACCTCGGCGACGACGCCCATGTCGTGGGTGATGATGATCATCGCCATCTGGTGCTCCTCGCGGAGCCGCTCGAGCAGGTCGAGGATCTGCGCCTGGATGGTGACGTCGAGCGCCGTCGTGGGCTCGTCCGCGATCAGCAGGTTCGGGCTGCAGGAGAGCGCGATCGCGATCATCACGCGCTGGCGCATGCCTCCCGAGAACTGGTGCGGGTAGTCGTCGAGGCGCTCGGCCGCGCGCGGGATCCCGACCTCCTCGAGCAGCTCGACCGCGCGCTGGCGGGCGGCCTCCTTCGAGGAGTCGAAATGGCGGCGGATCGTCTCCGTGATCTGCGTCCCGATCTTGAACGTCGGGTTCAGGGACGTCATCGGGTCCTGGAAGATCATCGCGATCTCCTTGCCGCGGACATCCTCGAGCTGGTGCTCGGAGAGCGTCGTCAGGTCCCGGCCCTCGTACGTGACGGAGCCGCTGACGATCTTCGCCGGCGGCTTCGGGATCAGGCCCATGATCGAGAGCGCGGTGACGGACTTGCCGCAGCCGGACTCGCCCACGATCCCGAGCGTCTTGCCCTTCTCGACGTTGAACGAGACCCCGTCGACTGCCTGGACGGCCCCCTCGCGGGTAAAGAAGTACGTCCGGAGGTCGTCGACTTCCAGGAGCGCCATCGGCTACGTCTCTTTCGTGCGCGGATCGAGGGCGTCGCGGAGGCCGTCGGCGATGAAGTTCGCGGAGAGCACGAGCGCCGCGATGAAGAGGCTGGGGATCCAGAGGTCCATCGGGTAGAGCCGGTACGCCTCGCGGCCCTCGCTCGCGAGCGAGCCCCAGGACGCGTCGGGCGGGTTGATGCCGAGGCCGATGAACGAGAGGAACGCCTCGCCGAGGACGACGTTCGGGAGCTCGAGGAAGATGGCGATGATGAGGACGCCGAGCGTGTTCGGCAGGAGGTGCCGCATCAGCACGCGGTGCCAGCGCGCGCCCACGGCGTGTGCAGCACGCACGTAGTCGTTCTGTTTCAGCGTCATCACCTGGCCGCGCACGATGCGCGCGGTCGTGAACCAGCTCGCGATCGTCAGCGCCAGCACCATCGTCCAGAAGTTCACCGATCCGACGATCGCGAGCGCGAGGATCGCGAAGGGCAGGTACGGCAGCCCGTAGAGCGCGTCGAGGAAGCGCATCATCGCGTTGTCGAGGCGGCCGCCGATGAAGCCGGAGATGGCGCCGTAGGTGACGCCGATCACCAGGATGGCGATCGTCGCGGCGAAGCCGATGCCGATCGAGACCTGCCCCCCGAGCGCCACGCGGCAGAAGATGTCGCGGCCGAAGCCGTCCGTCCCGAACGGATGCTCGACGCTCGGCGGCAGGCGCACCTCGGCGAAGTTCGCGTCGTTCGGGTCGATGTCGAAGATCGTCGTCCAGATCCCGGGGATGAACCAGAAGCCCGGGATCAGGAGGCAGTAGAGCAGGATGATCACGAAGAGGATCGCGGCGGCGACCGCGCCCTTGTTCCGCAGGTAGCGGCGGTACGCGTCGCGCCAGAGGCTCGACTGGCGAATGGGGTCGCCGGCCGTCTCGGCGAGCGGGACCGACGAGGTCGGCGGCTGGAGCGTTGCGGCTTCGCGGGGGTTGACGGCCATCGGCCTACGTCCTCGACGACCTCGTCCGCGGGTCGAGGAACCCGTACGCGATGTCCACGAAGAGGTTCGCGATGATGACCACGATGGACGTTAGCACGGTGATCCCCATCACGACCGAGTAGTCGCGGTTCGACACCGAGCTGATGAAGTACCTGCCGATGCCGGGGATCGAGAAGATGATCTCGATCACGAACACCCCGGTGATGATCAGCCCGAAGAGCGGGGCGGTCGCGGTCACGACGGGGATGAGCGAGTTCCGGAACACGTGGCGCACCACGATCTTCTTCCAGCGCAGCCCCTTCGCGCGCGCGGTGCGCACGTAATCCTGCTGCATGGTCTCCAGCATCGATCCGCGCACGAGCCTGGCGAAGTACGCCATCGGATACAGCCCGAGCGCGAGCGATGGGAGAACGACGCGCGAGTCGATGTCCCAGAACCCGGTCGGCCAACCGTTCGTCGGGAAGAGGTTCACCTTCAAGGCGAAGTAGTAGATGAGCAGGGTGGCGACGAAGAAGCTCGGTAAGGCGAAGCCGATGCTCGAGAAGAACATCAGCAGGTAGTCGTACTTCGTGTTCGGCCTGAGGGCCGCGATCACCCCCGCGGGGATCCCGAAGACGATCGCCCAGATGAAGGCGAGGATCCCGAGCTTGATCGAGCGGGGGAAGTGCTCTTTGACGATGTCGGTGACCGTGCGGTCACGCAGGATGAGCGACGGCCCCAGGTCGAGCGTGAAGACGCCCTTCACGTAGAGCAGGTACTGCTGCCACACGGGCTTGTCGAGATTGAACTTGCGCTCGAGGTTCGCCTGCACCTGGGGCGGCACCGCCCGCTCCGTGCGGCGGAACGGGTTGCCCTCGATCTGCCGCATCATCACGAAGATCATGAGGATGACGAGGAGGATGACCGGGATGGTCCAGAGGATCCTCCTGATGATGAAACCCGCCATCTGCTTCGGATTGTCTACCCGTTAGACACTATTTCGCAACAGGAGCCGGGCGGGGCGCAGTGCGCCCCGCCCGATTCCGTTTCGTGAAGGCAGTTTGCCTCCTAGCCCGCGACGACGACCTTGGTGAAGTCGATCTGGTCGAGCGGGCTGATGAAGAACGTGTCCCGAACCGCGTCGTTCTCGAGGTTGGGATACGTGTACCACATGATCGGCGTGATCGGCACCTCGCCGTCCTCGTCGAACATGATGCCCTCCATCTGGCGATAGAGGTCGTAGCGTGCCTCGTCGTCCGGCGTCTTCCTGGCTTCCTCGACAAGGGCGTCGTAGTCCTTGTTGCACCAGTTGGTGTTGTTGTTGCCGGAGTCGCACGTGAACAGCTCGAGCCCGTTGATCGCATCCGGGAAGTCGTAGATCCACCCGAGGCGATACACGTCGACGGCCTTGTTCGGCGGCGGGCCGAGGAACTCGAGGTACTGGGCCCACTCCTGCGCCTTGATGGTCGTCTCGATGCCGAGCTCCTTCCACATGTCCTGCACGGCCACGGCGATCTCGGGGTGGCCGGGCGCGTCGTTGTGGAAGAGGTTGATCTCGGTATCCGGGTTCGGCTCCTCGGCGAGCATCGCCTTAGCCTGCTCGATGTCACCTTCGGGCGGGAGCCACGGCGAGTTCGGGTTGATGACATCGAACCCGGCGATTCCCTCCGGTGTCATGCCCGTAGCCTGCGAGCGGCCCGTCCGGTCGATCTCGTCGGTGATGATCTTCCGGTTGATCGCCAGCGAGAGCGCCTTGCGCTCGGCCAGGCCGATGTTCTTCGTGTTGAAGCCGTAGTAGTACGTCCCCAGCGCGGGGTACTGCTCGTAGTACGACTCGGTCTTCAACCGCTCGATCTCCTCGGGCGGAAGGCCCGCGCCGTCGAGGGCGTCGACCTCGCCGGCCTCGAAGGACTGCACGCGGGTCGTGCCGTCGACGATGATCGGACCGTCGATCCGCTCGAGCGAGACGGTGTCGGCGTCGCGCCAGTCGGGGTTCTTCACCATGTTGATCGAGGCCTCGTGCTCCCAGGAGTCGAGCATGAAGGGCCCGTTGGTGACGATGTTCTCCGGGTCGGTCCAGTTGTCGCCGAACTCTTCGACGGTCGCCTGGTGAACCGGGAGGAACGAGTGGTGCGCCGCCTGCTGGATGAACCACGGCTGCTCGGACGTCAGCTCCACCTGGAGCGTGGTGTCGTCGACAGCGGTGACACCAACGGCGTCGGCCAGCTTGTCGCAGTCCTTCTCGCAACCGTTGTACTCGGCAGCGCCCGTGATGCCGTACAGCTGGTACGCGTAGTCGGCCGCGAGCTCGGGGCTCAACGTGCGCTTCCACGAGTACACGAAGTCCTGCGCGGTGACCGGGTCACCGTTCGTCCACGTCGCGTCGTCCCGAAGATGGAACGTGACCGTGGTCCCCTCGACGTCCCAGCTTTCGGCAAGCGCCGGCTCAGCTGCGAGCGTATCGGGATTCAGTTTCACGAGCGGGTCCATGAGGGCCAGAAGGACGTTCGACGACGTCGTGTCCGTGGCCTTACCCGGGTCGAGCGACGGAGGCTCTGCGCCCCATGCGATCCGGAGCACCTGCTCGGCCGCGGGGCCGCCCGAGGTGTCCGTGCCACCGCTCGTGTCGGCGCCGGCGTTGCTGTCGTCGTCGTCGCCACCGCAACCGGCGGCTCCGAGTGTCAACACCGCAATCAGCGCTGCAACGAGCATGAGCCATGTCTTTCTTCGCACTGCTGCCCTCCTCTATTCCAATGCAACGGCCGCACGTCGTTCTGGCCGGGCGGCCACTGGGTGCTTAGACGCACCTGGCGGCGTGAAGTTAGCGCGCCGGGAGAACACGTCGCTCGACGACCTGACTGTCGCGGAGCTGGGTGGTGCAGCCGCCGACGGTGAAGAGCTCCCCGTCGACGTAGAAGGTCTGCAGGCCGTGGCGCGTCACGAGGGAGCGGGGCCCCTCGCTCCAGGTGCCCGACTCGGCGTCGTAGATCTGGTACGTGCTCTCCCAGACGGCATGGATCTGGTCGCCTGCGACGGCGGCGCCGAGGAGCTCCATCGGCTCGGGCATCGCCGGCCCGGGGCGCCACTCGCCCGTCTCCGGGTTCAGGATCCAGACGTCCCGGAGGATCTCGTCGCCGCGCCGGCCGCCGATCATCCAGATTTCGCCATCGAACGCCACCGCGTCGAAGGCGTGGTTGGGAACCGGCAGCGGCGGCCCCTCCGACCACGTGTCGGCTGCCGGGTCGTAGACGTAGACGTCGCGCTGCTCCTCGCCCTCTGCGAAGCCGCCGAGCACGTAGATCTTCCCGTCGAGGGCGACCGCCGAGTGGTTGAAGCGCGGGCCCGGAAGCGGCGCCTTCTCGGTCCACTCGTCGGCCGCGGGGTCGTAGGCGTAGACCGCCGCCGTGTTCCCGTCGACGGTCGAGCCACCGATCACGTAGAGGGTCCCGTCCACCGCCGCTGCGGCCCCGGCCCGGGTGGGCTCGGGCATGCGGCGGAGGGTCTCCCAGCTGTCGGTCTTCGGGTCGTAGCGCGCGAGGAGGTCGAGCGGCCGCCCGGTCTCCCCCACCATCCCCCCGGCGGCGTAGATCTCGCCGCCGATCTCGGCCGCCGCCACGTAGCTCCGCCGCTGCGACATCGACTCGGCGAAGGCCCAGTCGGCCGCGTCGGCGTCGTCGGCGCCGGTCCCGAGGGTGCCGACGACCGCCGCAGTGACGACGAGGCCGAGCAGGACGAGCGAGACGGCGAGCGCGCGCATCAACCTGTAGAGACGCTCACGCGCGCGTCCGGGTTGGCTACTGCGTGAGCGCGTCCGCGCCCGCGACGACTTCGAGGATCTCCTGCGTGATCTCCGACTGGCGCGCGCGGTTCATGTCCAGCGTCAGCTTGTCGATCAGCTCGCCGGCGTTCTTCGAGGCGTTGCGCATGGCGGTCATGCGCGCCCCGTGCTCGGACGCCGCCGACTCGAGCAGGGCGCGGTAGACGGTCGTCTCCAGATAGGTCGGGAGCAGCCGCTCGAGGATCTCCTCCGGCTCGGGCTCGTAGATGAAATCGCCCTCGAGCGCGATCTCGTAGGCGCTCTTCTCCTCCTCCTCGAGCAGCGTGCGCGGGATCGGGAGGACGTCCTCCACGGACACGGTCTGCGTGAGGGGCGAGACGTAATGGTTGTAGACCATGAGCACGCGATCGACCTCGCGCTCGACGAACAGCTCGGCCAGCTTGCGCGAGATGGCGACGGCGTCCGCATAGGCGGGGCGGTCGGTGAAGTCGACCCACGCCTGCTCGATCGCGTAGCGGCGAAAGCGGAGGGTCGAGCGCCCCTTCTTGCCCGCGACGAGCCAGCGGACGTCCGCGCCCTCCGCCCGCACCTGGCGCTCGAGCTGAATCGCCCGGCGGACGATCTGGGCGTTGAAGGCACCGGCCAGGCCGCGGTCGCCGGTGAGCGGGACGATCGCCACCGACTCGATGCTCTCCCGCGCCTCGAGCAGAGGGAAGCCGCGCGACGGGGTCGCACGCGCAGTCCCGATCATCAGCTCGCGCATCCGCTCCGCGTACGGGCGCAGCGCCTCGATGCGGCCCTCGGCGCGGCGCAGCTTCGCGGCGGCGACGAGCTCCATCGCCTTCGTGATCTTGCGCGTGTTGCGGACGGAGCGGAGCCGCCGCTTGATGTCCTGGACGGTTGCCATCAATGGTCCTTTCGGTGGTGCTGCTCAGTCTCTGCCTCGCGAGCACCAAGCCAGAGTCCGCACTCGTCCGAAGCCAAGGCTGGCAGCCTTGGTGAGGGCGTGGGTGGGCTCTGGCGCCGCGTGATCGCGGGGCAGAGGCGAGCGTGTGCCGCCGGAAGGAGCATCGCCTACGCAGCCGCTCCCGCCATCGTGGACTCCTCGTGCACCGAGAAGTTCTTCTTGAAGTCCTCGATCTGCTTCCGCGTCGATTCCTGGAGCTCGTCCGGGAGGTCGCCGGACTCACGGATCGCCTCGTAGGCCTTGCCCTCCGTGCGGAGGTACTCCCGCAGCTCCTCCTGGAAGCGCGGCACCTGCGCCGGCGGGATGTCGTCGAGGAGGCCCTGGATGCCTGCGAAGATGGCGACGACCTGCTCCTCCAGGGGCCACGGCTGATACTGCGGCTGGTTGAGGGTGGAGACCATCCGCTCGCCCCGGGCCAGCGTCCGCTGGGTCTGCGGGTCGAGCTCGGAGCCGAACTGGGCGAAGGCCTCCAGCTCGCGGTACTGGGCGAGGTCGAGGCGCAGGCGACCGGCGACCTTCTTCATCGCCTTGGTCTGGGCGTTCCCGCCCACGCGGCTGACCGAGATGCCGACGTTGATGGCCGGGCGCACGCCCGAGTAGAAGAGATCGGACTCGAGGAAGATCTGGCCGTCCGTGATCGAGATGACGTTCGTCGGGATGTAGGCCGACACGTCGCCGGCCTGGGTCTCGATCACCGGCAGCGCGGTCAGCGAGCCGCCGCCGAGCTCGTCGGAGAGCTTGCAGGAGCGCTCGAGCAGCCGCGAGTGAAGGTAGAAGACATCGCCCGGAAACGCCTCGCGGCCGGGCGGGCGGCGGAGCAGCAGCGACATCTGCCGGTACGCGTCCGCGTGCTTGGAGAGGTCGTCGTACATGCAGACGGCGTGCTTGCCGTTGTAGAGGAAGTACTCGCCCATGGCTGTGCCCGCGTAGGGCGCCATCCACTTGATCGGGGCCGCCTCGGTCGCCGAGGCCATGACGATGATCGTGTAGTCCATCGCCCCCGCCTCCTTGAGGCGCTCGTACACCTGGGCCACGGTCGAGGCCTTCTGCCCGATGGCGACGTAGATGCAGATCATGTCCTGGCCGCGCTGGTTCAGAATCGTGTCGATCAGGATCGCCGTCTTGCCCGTCGAGCGGTCGCCGATCACGAGCTCGCGCTGGCCGCGGCCGATCGGGATCATCGAGTCGATCGCCTTGATCCCGGTCTGGAGCGGCTCGACCACGGGCTGGCGGTTGACGACGCCGGGGGCCTTGAACTCGAGCAGGCGGTTCCCGGAGGTCTGGAGCGGGCCCTGGCCGTCGAGCGGGATGCCGAGCGGGTTGACGATGCGGCCGACGAGCTCGTCGCCGACCGGGACGCTCATGACCTTGCCGGTGCGCTTCACGGTCTCGCCCTCGGAGACCTGCTCCCAGTCGCCGAACAGCGCGACGCCGACGTTGTCCTCCTCGAGGTTGAGCGCGATGCCGGTGACGCCGTGCTCGAGCTCGAGCATCTCCAGCGCCATGCAGCTCTCCAGGCCGTAGACGCGCGCGATGCCGTCGCCGATCTGGAGGACGGTGCCGACCTCCGCCAGGTCGGTCTCGACGTCGAACGACTCGATGCGCTGCTTGAGGATCGACGTGATCTCTTCGGGGCGTAGCTTCACTTGATTCTCAGCTCCTTGCTGTGAGTTCCTGGCGTAGCTGGTCCAGTCGGCCGCGCACGCTCGCGTCGAGGCGCTGCGAGCCGGCCTGGATGACGATGCCGCCGATGAGGTCGGGGTCGACGCTCCTGGTCGCCTCCACCTTGCGCCCGGACGCCTTCTCGATCTGCCCGACGACCTGGGCGGCTTCGTCGTCGGAGAGCTCGATCGCGGTCGTCAGCTCGAGCTCGAGAATGCGCTCCTGGGCGGCGATCAGGCGCTCGAGCTCCCGCTGCATCTCCTCGACCTCGGCGATGCGGCCCTTCTCGGCGAGCAGGAGGAGGAAGTTGCGGACGAGCGGGTCGGCCTCGGCGAGGGCGGCCGCGAGCGCGTCGCGCTTCACGTGCGGCTCGATCTGCGGGTTGCGGAGCAGCGAGCGCAGCTCGTCGGAGGCCTGGACGGCCGCGGCGAAGTCGCCCAGCTCCTCCCGGACCGCCTCGACGCGGCCCGCGTCCTGGGCCGCGTCGAGGAGCGCCTCGGCGTACACGCGGTGCGCGACGGCCACCTAGAGTCCCTCCAGGCAATACGAGCAGCGTCGAGGCTGGATTACCTGAATGGGCACTGCTAGTTCTCGCTCGCGATCTGCTTCACGTCCACCTCGGCGATCGTCTCGTCGATCAGGCGGCGCTGGTCGCCCTCGTCCAGGACCTTGCCGGTCACCTTCTCGGAGGCCAGTAGGGTCAGCTCGACGACGTCGCGGCGGATCTGCTCGCGGAGCCGCGCGTTCTCGGCCTCGAGCTCCTCGCGGTTCTTCTCCAGCCGCTCCTTCAGGTCCTTGTCGGCCGCCTCGCGCGCCTGCTCGAACTGCCGCTGGGCCTGCCGGCGCGACTCGTCGAGGATCTTCTCACGCTCGACCTTCGCCTCCTCGCGCTCGCGCTTGACGAGCTCGCGGAGCTCGCGAGCCTCCTCGCGGGCCTTGTCGGCCTCGTCGAGGGCCTCGCGGATCCGGTCGCGGCGGGTGTCGATCAAGACCTGGATGCGGCCGAAGGCGAAGCGCCTCAGGAACCAGAGGACGATGAGGAACGTGACGATCGTCCAGACCATCAGGCCCGGGACGACGTCGATGAGCGAGCCCTCGTCCTCGGACGTCGTGGTCGTCTCCTGGGCGAAGAGGAGCCCCTGCAGGAGGTGATCCCTCATCGGCAAAGCCCCTTCAGGTCAGGACTCTTGCGCCGCGTGATCGCGGGGCAGGGGCCGGCGTGTATGGCCTGGAGGGGCATCAGACGAGCACGAAGGCGAGCAGGCCGCCGAGCAGCGCGTAGAAGACGACTGCCTCGGTGAGCGCGAAGCCGAGCCACTGGATGCCGGTCAGCTCCGCACGGAGCTCGGGCTGGCGGGCGACCGCCTGGATCATGGATCCGAAGATGTTGCCGATGCCGATACCGGCGCCGACCGCGCCGAGCCCGACGCCGACTCCGAAGGCGATTGCCTTCCCCAGGTCGGCAAGGCCTGCGTCGGTGGTCTGTGCAAGCAATACGTCCAACGTCTCTCCCTCCCTTTCCCTACTTAGTGTTCCGGTTCGATGGCCGCGCCGATGTAGATCGCCGACAGCAGCGCGAAGACGAAGGCCTGGATCGAGACGACGATGCCGACCTCGAAGATGTAGATCCCCGTCCCGATCAGGACCGAGAACGGGATGAGCCACCAGGCCGAGAAGATGAAGATGAGGCCGAGCATGACGAGGATGAGCATGTGGCCCGCGAGCATGTTGGCGAAGAGCCGCACCGAGAGCGAGATCAGACGCATGAACTGCGAGATGACCTCGAGGGGGACGATCAGGACGAGCAGCGGCTTCGGCGCGCCCTCCGGGATCCAGCTCTTGAAGTACCGGCGCGCACCGTTGTAGCGGATGCCCTCGAAGTGGGTGGCGAGGAAGGTGATGAGCGCCAGCGCGAGCGTGACGCTCAGGTTCGCCGTCGCGGCGTAGATCCCCCAGGTCGGAAGCGAGACGCCGAGGAGGTCGAACTTCTCGTCCGAGAGCGGCAGCGGGATGAAGCCGACGATGTTCAGCACCCAGATGAAGAGGAAGAGGGCTGCGACGTAGGGGAACCAGAGGTGCAGGGCCTTCGATGGGAGGCTCGACTCGGCGATCTGCTCCTGGACCGCCTCGTAGAGCGCCTCGCCCGTCGTCTGCCGCCGGTCGGGGCGCAGCGCGAGCCCGAAGCGCATCAGCCAGACGCCGAGGAGGATCGTGAGCAGCCCTCCGAGCCAGACGTAGGCGACCGCCTTGTTGACCGAAAGGTCGAGCGGCCCGACGTGGATCGGGATCCACTCCTGGAGGATGAACTCGTGCTGCGGGTCGAAGTCGCTCTCGGCGGCTGCGAGCAGGAAGTTCATCGCTTCGGGTTCCCCGAGAAGTAGATCGCGAGGCTCGCGATCAGCTCGGCGCTGTACGCGGCCGCGTAGACGAGCGCGCCGGCAAGCGCGAGCGACGGATTCGCGACGGCGACGGCGAGCAGGATGAGCACCAGCACGATCCCGCGGCCCATCATCCCGAAGGCGGCGATGCCCGAGCCCCGGAGCGTCGGCTCACCGATACCTGCCTTGTTGAGCAGGAGGCCGACGATCTGGCTGCCGGCCCAAAGAAGGGAGCCGAGCGCCCAGCCCCGCACGTCCCAGCCGGCGAGGAGGAAGATCGGAAGAGCGAGTGCGACGACGGCGCCGCCGAAGGCGATCGGCATACGCCGGTCCGGCATCGGACGCGGCGTCAGCAGCGCCCCGGGGGTCACGGGGCGTCCGAGCATCGGACGAGGGCCACCACGGAAGGCATCTTATTCGCCCGAAGCCTATCAGTCCCCGGGGCGAGTTCGTAACAGCCCGATCCGTCTTTTTGAGCGGGTTTAGGCTTACTTTGTGCGAGCGAGCAACGAGGCCCCCAGCTCGCGGACGACCTCGACGAGGAGGTCGATGTCGCTCTCGCGCGTCCGCCAGTTGACGATTGCCGGGCGAAACGCGACTCTCCCGCCGAAGCTCGTCGTGCCCACGTAGACCCGCCCGTCGGCAAGAACCTCCTCGCCGAGCCGCGCGTTGAGGCCGTCGAGCTCCTCCTCCGGCACGCCCTCCGGCCGGTAGCGGAAGCAGACGATGTTGAGCGGGACGTCGGCAAGCCGCTCGAGGTCGGGCGCGTCGTCGACGAGCCCGGCGAGGCGCTGCGCGAGGTCCAGGTGGCGCTCCACCATCTCGCGGTAGCCGGCCCGCCCCCACGCCCGCAGCGCCGACCAGACCGCGAGCGAGCGCGCCCGCTGCGACGACTCGGGGGTCAGGTAGCCGTAGGTGGGCTCGGGCTCCTCGTCCGGGAGGTAGGCCGCGGCGAGCGAGAAGACGCGCGCGAGCAGGGCGGGGTCGCGGACGAAGGCGAAGCCGCAGTCGTAGGGGACGTTCAGCCACTTGTGGCCGTCGGCGATGACCGAGTGGGCACGCTCGACGCCCGCGGCCAGGGGCGCTGACCGCGGCGAGAGGCGCGCGAACAGCCCGAAGGCGCCGTCGACGTGCAGCCAGGCGCCGTGCTCCTCCGCAAGGTCGGCCAGCGCGTCGAGCGGGTCGAACTCACCCGCGTTCACCTCGCCGGCGTTGCCGACGACGATCGCCGGGGCGCCGTCGAGGTCTCGCAGTCCGCGCTCGAGGCCGTCGAGGTCGATCCTGCCCACGGGGTCGCGGGAATACGTCTGTACCGTCGCCCGCCCGATCCCGAGCATGGCCAGCGCCTTGAGCGCGCTCGGGTGGATGAACCCGCTCGAGAGGACGGGCACCGCCGGCAGCCCGGCCATGCCCTCGGCGCCGACGTCGCGCCCGTGTTGTCGGCCCCACCACTGCCGGGCGGCGGCGAGCGCAATGAAGTTGGCGGTGGTGGCCCCGGTCGTCAGCGCACCGCCCCAGTCGGCGGGAAGCTCGAAGAGCTCCTTCAGCCAGCCGAGCGAGACAGTCTCGAGGCGTGTCCCGAGAGGCGAGCCGACCCAGCTGAACGCGTTCTGGTCGAGCGCGGTCGCAAGCCAGTCGGCGCCGAGCGCCGCGGGCGTGACGCCGCCCGTGACGAAATGGAAGAAGCGCGGCCCGGGCGAGGCGGTGGCCGCGTCGAGGCCGGCCGCGAGCTCCTCCAGGGCGCCGACGGCCCCCGAGCCGGTCTCGGGCAGCGGACCGCCGAAGCCGCGCGCCGCGTCCTCTCCCCCCTCGGGGAGGACGGCCCGCTCCTCCAGCCGCGCGAGCCAGGCGGACGCCTGCTCGAACGCGAGCCTGGCGGCGGCGGCCGTCTCGTCCGAGGAGCTCACGCGCTCTTGAGCGTCTGCTCCTCGTCCGGCTGGTCGGTCTGCCGGCGGCCGGCCCAGGCGCGCAACCGCCGGACCTTGAGGATCTCGAGGACGATCACCATGTAGAGCGAGGTGGCGACCACGACGAGGCCGATCGTGGCGACGAGGACGGTCGGCCACAGGTGCCACTCGCCGTGGCTCCGGAAGGGCACGAACCGGGAGGCGAGCGCGCCGCCGGCCAGCACGGCGCCCCAGAGGTAGAAGTAGAGGGCGGCGCGGCGCTGGGTGAAGCCGATGTTGCGGAAGCGGTGGTACAGGTGCCATGGAGTCGGCTCGGTCAACGGGCGCCCGTACTTCAGTCGCTTGGCGATCACGAAAGACGTGTCGAGGATGGGCACGGCGAGCACGATCAGCGGGAAGATCAGCGCGACCGTCGCCGCCGTCTTCAGCGAGCCCTGGATCGCCACGGCGGCGAGCGTGAAGCCGAGCAGGTGCGACCCCGAGTCACCCATGAAGATCCGGGCCGGGTAGAAGTTGTGCCGCAGGAAGCCCAGGCACGCGCCGCAGACGATCGCCGAGAGCACGGCGGCCTCCGGCCGGCCGAGCTCGAGCGCCAGGATGGCGAAGGTCGCCCCCGCGATCGCGCTGATCCCCGCGGCGAGGCCGTCCATGCCGTCGAGCAGGTTGATCACGTTCATCATCCCGACGATCCAGACGACCGTCACGAGCACGGCGAACCAGTACGGCAGCTCGTGGACGCCGAGGACGGGGAAGCTGAAGCGGTCGATGTAGACCCCGAAGTGGATCGCGATCCCGGCGGCGACGCCCTGGCCGGCCAGCTTTGCCGCCCACGGGAGGCCGCGGAAGTCGTCGGCCATGCCGACCGCGGTCGCCACGGCGGCGCCGAGCAGGATCCCGCGGTAGGCACCGGTGAGGTCGAGGAACGCCAGCCCCGGGATGAAGATGCCGAGGAAGATGGCGAGGCCGCCGAGCCGCGGCACGGCGCGGAGGTGCATGCGGCGCGCTTCGCCCGGCTCGTCGACCACGCCGAGGACGCGTGCGACCCGCCCGACCGCGGGCGTCAGGACGACGACGACCGCGAACGCGACGAGGAATCCCCAGAGCACGTCCAGGTGAGCTGTGAAGACGTTCCACATGACGGGCTCAGATCACTTCGTGCCGTACAGGCGGTCGCCTGCGTCGCCCAGGCCCGGGACGATGTAGCCGCGCTCGTCGAGCCCGCGATCGATCGAGGCGACGACGACGTGGACGTCAGGGTGGGCGGCGTGCAGGCGCTCGATGCCCTCGGGCGCGGCGATGATCGCGATCATCCGCACCGACTGGGCGCCCGCGTTCTTGAGGATCTCGACGGCGGCGGCGGTCGAGTTGCCGGTCGCGAGCATCGGGTCGAGCAGGATCACGTCTCGGTCGGCGACGTCGGCCGGCAGCTTCACGTAGTACTCGACGGGCTGCAACGTCTCCTCGTTGCGATAGAGGCCGATGAAGCCGACCCGCGCGGCCGTGAGGAGCGAGAGCACGCCGTCGAGCATCCCGATCCCCGCGCGGAGGATCGGCACGACGGCGACCTTCTTGCCCGAGATGCGCGGGACGGTCATCCGCTCGAGCGGCGTCTCGATCTCGACCTCCTCCACCGGCAGGTCCTTCGTCACCTCGTAGGTGAGGAGGACCGCGAGCTCGTTGACGAGCTGGCGGAAGAACTGCGTCGGGGTCTCGGCGTCGCGCAGGAGCCCGAGCTTGTGCTGCGCCAGCGGGTGGTCGACGACCGTGACGCGCTCGGTGGCGACCGTCACGCCGAGTACTCCGTATAGCCGCGGAAGCCCGGATAGAGCGGGCGGCGCCCGGTGAGCGCGTCGCTGCGTGCGCGCAGCGCGTCGAGGTCGCCGTCGCCGAGCGCGCCGCCGATGATCTCCCCCACCTCGCGCAGGTCGTCCTCGTCGAAACCGCGCATCGTCACGGCCGGCGTCCCCAGCCGGATGCCGGAGGCCTCCAGCGGCGGGCGCTCGTCGAAGGGGACGGTGTTGCGGTTTGCGGTGATCCTGACCTCGTGCAGCCGCTGCTCCGCGGCGCGGCCGGTCCACTCGCTGCGGCGCAGGTCGACCTGGACGAGGTGCGTGTCGGTGCCGCCGGTCAGGAGGTCGAAGCCGCCGCCGAGCAGTGACTCGGCGAGGGCGTCCGCATTCACGCGGATCTGACCCTGGTAGGCGCGGAAGGCATCCGTAGCCGCGATCTTGAAGCAGGTCGCCTTGGCGGCGATCACGTGTAGGAGCGGGCCGCCCTGCATGCCAGGGAAGACCGCCTTGTCGACCGCCGCCGCGTGCTCGTCCTTGCAGAGGATGAAGCCGGCGCGCGGGCCCGCGAGCGTCTTGTGGCTGGTCGAGGTGACGAAGTCGCAGTGCGGGACCGGGTTCGGGTGCAGCCCCGCGGCGACGAGCCCGGCGATGTGCGCCATGTCGCAGAGGAGGAGCGCGCCCACGTCGTCCGCGATCGCGCGGAAGCGCTCGGCCTCGATCACCCGCGGGTAGGCGGAGGCGCCGCAGACGATGAGCTTCGGCCGGTGCTCCTCGGCCAGGCGCCGTACCTCGTCGAAGTCGATGAGGCCGGTCTCGCGGTCGACGCCGTAGCCGACGATGTCGTAGAGCTTCCCCGAGAAGTTGACCTTGAGCCCGTGGGTGAGGTGGCCGCCGTGGTCGAGCCGCATGGCGAGGATCGTGTCGCCGGGCTCGAGGCAGCTGAAGTACACGGCCATGTTCGTCTGCGCGCCCGCGTGCGGCTGCACGTTCGCGTGCTCGGCGCCGAAGAGCGACTTCGCCCGGTCGATGGCGAGCTGCTCGATCTCATCGACGACCTCGCAGCCGCCGTAGTAGCGGCGGCCCGGGTACCCCTCGGCGTACTTGTTCGTCGGCACGCTCCCGACCGCCTCGAACACGGACGGCCAGGTGAAGTTCTCCGAGGCGATCAGCTCGATCGTCCCACGCTGCCGCTCGAGCTCGCGCCCGATCAGCTCGACGAGGTCCGGGTCGACGTCGGCGAGAGCCGCGCGCCGCAGCTCCTCGAGGGTCTCCACCGCGATCGCCATCGGTGCCACTTTACTGCCCGGACCTGGACGGGCAACCCGGTCCGTGCCATCGTCAGTGTGTGGGGATCGTGGGGATCCTGGCCGTTGTGGCCCTCGTCGTCGTTCCGCTGATCCGCGAGTACGCGGACTTCCGCCGCGCCTGGGGGCTCGGCCGCCTGAGCGCGCTCGGCGTGACCGGCCTCGTCGCGCCGGCGGTCGTGATCGGCATCGCGGTCGCGCTCCCGTTTGCGCAGTGGCCGTTCGTCCAGTGGGGCGTGACGGTCGCGGCGGCGCTCGCCGCTTACTCGCTCGCCGTTCGCGCGGTCGAAGGCGTGCTCGCGCCCGAGCGGGCGTCCTCCAGCTCGCGCTGAGGCAGGCCGTTGCCGTCGGCCGGCGCGCCGACGAGGCGCTGGTGCTTGATCACGTCGGCGAGGACGACGTCGAGGTCGAGCGTCGCCTGCCAGCCGACTGCGTCGGCGATCTTCTCGGTCGCTGGGACCCGGTGGTGCATGTCCTCGATGCCGAGGCCGTAGACCTCCTCGTACGGGACGTAGCTCAGCTCCGAGCTCGAGCGAGTCATCTCGAGCACTCGCTTGGCGAGGTCGAGGATGCTGATCGACTGCTGCGAGCCGACGTTGTAGATCTCACCGCTCGTGGCCGCACTGTCCATCAGCGACGAAAGCGCCCGGACCGTGTCGGCGACGTGGCAGAAGCAGCGCGTCTGGGTGCCGTCCCCGTGGATCTCGAGCGGCCCGCCCGCGAGCGCGCGCTCGACGAAGCGCGGGATCACCATCCCGTACTGGCCGCTCTGGCGCGGCCCGACGGTGTTGAAGAGGCGGGCGATCACGCAGTCGAGGCCGCGCTCCTGGTGGTAGGCGAGCGCGAGCAGCTCGTCCATCGCCTTCGAGTCGGCGTAGGCCCAGCGGCGGGTCGTTGTCGGCCCGTAGACGCGGCGTGCGTCCTCGGGCAGCGGCGTGCGCTCGCGGTGGTCGCCGTACACCTCCGAGGTCGAGGCGATCAAGAGCCGCTTCCCGAAGCGGTGCGCATGCTCCAGGATCACCTCGGTCCCGCGCACGTTGGTCAGGAGCGTCTGCACCGGCTGCTCGACGATCAGGCGGACGCCGACCGCCGCGGCGAGGTGGTAGACGACATCGCACTTGTAGACCAGCTCGTTGACGACGGTCGGCGAGAGCACCGAGTCGACGACGAGGTGGAAGTCCCAGCGCTCGCGCAGGTGGGCAACGTTGTCCAGCGAGCCGGTCGAGAGGTCGTCGAGGGCGTAGACCTCCCAGCCCTCGTTCAGGAGCGACTCGCACAGGTGCGAGCCGATGAACCCGGCGCCGCCGGTGACGAGCGCCTTCGGTCGAGCGGACGCGGTCTCCACAGTCCGCTGAGTCTAGCCCCCGGTCCCTACGGAGAGGGCCTCACGCGCCCGTTCGAGGGCTTCCTCCGCCGGAGCCGCGCCCTCGCGCAGCACCACCGGCTCCGTCCCGGTCAGGTCGATCACCGTCGACGGCGTTCCCGGGAGGTTGCCGGCGTCGACGACGGCGCCGCAGAAGTCGAGGATCTCCTGGGGCACGTCCGCGACCCGGGCGGGGTCGGGCTCGCCGTGGAGGTTCGCGCTCGTCGCAGCGACCGCGCCGACCCGCGTGACGACCTCGAGTGCCGCGGGCGGCAGGGCCGGGACGCGGACGCCGATCGTGGTCGGGCGCGCCCCCGAGAGCCAGCGGAAGCGCCGCGCTGGGTTCGGGAGGACGAGCGTGTAGGGCCCCGGCAGGAGCACGCGCGCGATGACGGCGGCGCGGCCCCGGGCCTCCGGCACCGCGTCGAGCACGACGTCGAAGTCGGCCGCGAGCAGCGCCACCGGCATCCCCTCCGGCCGCGGCTTCGCAGCGCGCAACCGCAGACACGGCGCCTCCCGGTACGCGTCCGCGCAGATCCCGTAGACGGTGTCCGTCGGCAAGACGACGAGCTGCCCGGCCCGCAAGGCGGCGACCGCGTCGTCACTCACGGGTGTCCCCTGCGGCCACGCCCGGGGTCTGACCCCGGACATGGCTGGTGCGAACGCGTCCACCCTGGCCGGGTGTGGAAGTCGGCGTTCATGGGTGCACAGTCTTACGGCTTGAGAAGGGCACCCGTGCGGCCGTCGCCCCCAGGTCACGTCCGCGGCGGGCACGCCCGGGGTCTGACCCCGGACGTGGCTGCTAGGGACGCCGCCCTTCGACCGTGCGGTCGCGGCCGGCGAGGTCAGGGGTGCAGTGGACTTCCTCGTAGCCGAGGGCCGCGAGGCCCTCGGCTACCTCGGCGGCCTGGCCGTCGCCGACCTCGAGGACGAGGTGGCCGCCGGGGGCGAGGAGCGCGCGCGCGTCGCGCGCGATCTCCCGCCAGACGCCGTCACCGACGACGGCCTCGTAGGGCTCGTAGAGTCGGATCTCCGGCTGGAGGGTGTCGTAATCCGCCGCGGGGACGTAGGGCGGATTGGAGACGATCAGGTCGAACGGGCCCGCGAGGCCTTCGAGGAGATCGCCGTGGCGGAGCTCGACCCGGCCGTTGACGGCGGCCCGGGCCAGGTTGTCGCGTGCGAGAGCGAGCGCCCCGTCGGCCCGGTCGACCGCGATCACCCGCGCGCCGGGGTGCTCGTCGGCGATTGCCAGCGCGATGGCGCCCGACCCCGTGCCGACGTCGAGGACGCGCGGCGAGGCCAGGCCGCGGAGGTGGACGAGGCAGCGCTCGACGACGCCCTCCGTCTCCGGCCGGGGCACGAGCGCCCGGCCGTCCACTGCGAGCATCAGCCGGCGGAAGCCCCACTCGCCGAGGACGTACGCGAGCGGCTCCCGGGCCCGCCGCCGCTCCACCAGCGCCCGCAGCCGTGTGAGTTGCTCGTCACCGACCGGCCGGTCGGCGGCGTAGAGCTCGGTCCGCGAGAGGCCGAGCACGTGCGCGACGAGCAGCTCCGCGTCGACGCGGGGCGAGGGCACGCCGGCCTCGTCGAGCTCGCGCGCGACCTGGTGAACGGCGTCGAGCGGGCTCACGCCGTGGCGGCCGTCTCGAGCGCCCGCCGGCGCTCCTCCGCCGTCAGCGCCCCGGTCAGCTCGTCGAGGTCGCCGTCGAGCACGGAGTCGAGCCGGTGGAGCGTGAGCTTGATGCGGTGGTCGGTGACCCGGTTCTCGGGGAAGTTGTAGGTGCGGATCTTCTCCGCGCGGTCGCCGCTCCCGATCTGCGAGCGCCGCTGCGCCGAGAGCTCCTCCTGCTGGCGCCGCAGCTCTGCCTCGAGCAGCCGCGCACGCAGCACGCGCATCGCCTTCTGCTTGTTCTGGAGCTGGGACTTCTCGTCCTGCATCGCGACGACGATGCCGGTCGGCAGGTGCGTGATGCGCACCGCCGAGTCGGTGGTGTTGACGCTCTGCCCCCCGGGGCCGGTCGAGCGGTAGACATCGATCTTGAGGTCGTTCTGGTCGAGCTCGACGTCGACCTCCTCTGCCTCCGGCATGACCGCGACCGTCGCCGTAGAGGTGTGGATCCGCCCCTGGGACTCCGTTTCCGGCACGCGCTGGACGCGGTGCGTGCCGCCCTCGAACTTGAAGACCGAGTAGGCGCCGTCGCCCTTGATCGCGAAGGTGACGTCCTTGTAGCCCCCGCCGTCGCTCGGGCCGGAGCCGAGGGGCTCCCATTTGTACCCCCGCCGCTCCGCGTAGCGCGTGAGCATGCGGAAGAGGTTGCCGGCCCAGAGAGCCGCCTCGTCGCCGCCGGCGCCCTGGCGGATCTCGACGACGACGTCCTTCGAGTCGTTGGGGTCGCGCTCGACGAGCGCGAGCTTCAGGTCCTCCTCGAGCCGCTCGAGGCGCTCCTCGATTTCGGGCAGGAGCTCGCGCAGGTCCGGGTCGGCGCGGGCGGCGTCGGCGTCGTCGCGCGCCTCGCGCCACTCCTGGGCGAGCTTGTGCGGGCCCTCGAGCTCCTTCAGGCGACGCCCGGCGTCCGCCGCCGCGTTGCGGTCGGAGTAGAGCGACGGGTCGTTCATTCGCTCCTGCGCGTCGGTGTACGAGCGCTCGAGCTCGTCCGACGAGATTGTCGATCTGGGCCGTCATGACCGGCTCAGGATAGCCCCGGGCGGGGCCACGACCGCCCTACGCCATGACCTCGACCTTGCGCTCCTCCGGCGTCAGCCGGCCCTCGAGGCGGAGCACCTCGTGGAGCGCGCGGATCGAGACCTCGATCTGGTCGAGCGAGGGGCTGCGCGTGGTCAGGCGCTGGAGCCAGAGGCCGGGCGCCAGGATCGTGCGCAGGATCGGGTTCTGGGGGTGGGCCCCGGCAAAGCGGATCACCTCGTAGGCGATGCCGGCGATCACCGGCAGGAGGAGGATGCGCGAGACGATCAGCCAGAACCAGCCGGGCTGGCCGACGAAGGCGAAGACGAAGATCGCGATCACCATCACGTAGAGGAGGAACGCCGTGCCGCAGCGCACGTGGATGAGGCTGTGGCGCTGGACGACCTCAGGCTCGAGCGGGTCGCCGGCCTCGTAGGCGTTGATCGCCTTGTGCTCGGCGGCGTGGTACTGGAACACCCGCTTCAGGTCGGGCATGAAGCCCACGATCACGAGATAGAGGATGAAGATCGACACGCGGATCGCCCCTTCGACGACCACGAACCAGCCGGTCGAGTCGATCGGCAGCCAGTTGGTGATCAGCGCGGGCGAGACCTTGAAGAGCAGGAGCGCGAAGCCGATGGCGATGCCGAAGGCGAAGAGCAGCTGCCCGCGCGAGAGCTCGGTCTGCACCTCCTCGCCTTCATCGCCTTCCTCCTGCGCCGCGTAGTTCGCCGAGATGGCGAGCGCGCGGAAGCCGATGGCGAGCGACTCGCCGAGCGCGAAGACACCCCGCACGATCGGAAGGCGCGCCCAACGGTGCTTGAGGAGGAAGGACGAGATCGGCCGGTTGACCTCTGCGATCTCGCCGTCGGGCTTTCGGACTGCGACCGACCATGCGGACGGGCCGCGCATCATCACGCCCTCCAGCACAGCCTGGCCGCCGATGGGCGCGCTCACGGCTGCGGCTCCTCCCTACTGCTCGTCGCGGGTAGCGCCGGCCTTCTCGAGGCGCTTCTGGAAGCGCGCGACGCGGCCGCCCGTGTCCACGACCTTCTGCTTCCCGGTGTAGAAGGGATGGCACTCGGAGCAGATTTCGACATGAAGCTCGGCCTTCGTGGATCGGGTCTGGAACGTGTTCCCGCAGGAGCACGTAACGGTGGCGAGGACGTATTCGGGGTGGATCTCGGTCTTCATGATCGGCCTAGCGCGGGTCGGGCTTGAGGATACCAGAGGCCGTTTCGCCGGCTACGTTGCCACCGGAGACGACGACGGCCACCGTCGCCCCCTCGACTCCGGGGACTTTTCCGGCGAGCAGCGCGGCCACTCCGGCGGCTCCGGCCGGCTCCACGGCGAGCTTCGCGCGCTCGTAGAGGAAGCGGAAGCCGTCCTCGATCTCCGCCTCGGTGACGAGCACCGACTCGATGCCGAGCTCGCGCCCGATCTGGAGCGGGAGGGAGCCGGCGAAGGGCGCGTTGAGCCCGTCGGCGATCGAGCGCGGCGTGACAGGCACGGAGCGTCCGGCCGCAAGGCCGTCGTGATAAGCGGCGGATCCCTCGGGCTCGACCGCGACGATCCGGCTCCCGGGCAGGGCCGTGGCGATGCCCGAGACGAGGCCTCCGCCGCCCACGGGCACGACGACGATCTCGACCTCGGGACGGTCCTGGCCGATCTCGAGCCCGACCGTGCCCGCACCGCCGACGATCAGCGGGTCGTCGAAGGGATGGACGAGCACGCGGCCCGTCTCCTCCTGGAGCGCGTGCAGCCGCTCGAAGACCTCAGTGGGCCCGAGCGCCTCCTGGTCGACGCTCGCGCCATAGCCCAGAGTCGCCGCGCGCTTGAGCTCGCTCGCGCCCTGCCACATGACCACGAGGCAGTCGATGCCCTCGAGAGCGCTGGCGTAGGCGAGCGCGCCCGCGTGGTTGCCGGCGGAGGCGCCGATCACGCCGCGCGTTCGCTCCTCCGGCGTCAGCGAGGCGAGCTTGTTGAGGACGCCGCGCGCCTTGAAGCTCCCGGTCTTCTGCAGCAGCTCGGCCTTGAGGAAGGCGCGCCCGCCGAACGTGCGGCCGAGCGTCTCCGACGAGAGCAGCGGCGTCCGGTGCAGGCGGCCGGCGATGACGGCCGCGGCCGCTTCTACATCTGCGTGTATTCGGGACCGTCCCCGCCCTCGGGCGGCGTCAGCCGCCCGCCCTTCGCCGAGATGGCGCCGCACTGAACGCAGTTGGAGGCCGTCACCTCGACGTCGACGACGTTCCCGGCGGGGCTGGCCTCGCCCGCGACCTCGTAGACCTGTGCCGGGCACATGTGCGCCCAGCCCTCCGCCACCTCGCGCCGCACCTTCGTGTCGACGTGGATGTGACTCGGCGCGTCGTCGCGGGTCTTGTTCCCCGAGACGTAGACGCTCGAGAGCTTGTCGAAGACGAGCTTGCCGTCGGCGGCCGGGTAGGCCTTCGCCCGATCGCCGATCGCCACGGGGACGTCGGCGTCGCGCTCGAGCTCCTTCGTCCCCGGTGGCAGCTTGCCGAGCGTGGTGATCGAGATGCCGGCCACGAGCGCTCCGCGGTAGAAGCCGTGCTTGAACGCGGGCCGCGCGTTGCGGACACGGTGCAGGTCGGTCCAGATGTAGCTCTCGCGCACCGCGGCGTCGTAGCCGTCGAGCGCTCCGGGCGCCCAGGAGGTCTCGCCCGGGCCGACCGCCTCGACCGCCGTCTCGGCAGCGAGCATGCCGGACTTCATCGCGTAGTGCACGCCCTTGAGCGCGGGCACGTTCACGAAGCCGGCCGAGTCGCCGACGATCATCCCGCCCGGGAAGGAGAGCCGGTCCGGGACCGCCTGGAAGCCGCCCTCGGGGATCGTCTTCGCCCCCCAGGCGACCCGGGTTCCGCCCTCGAGGAGCCCGCGCACGAACGCGTGCGTCTTCAGCTCCTGCAGGAGGTCGTGCACGGAGAGAGAGGCGTCGGTGTAGTCGAGCCCGACCACCATCCCGATGGCGATCTTGTCGTCATCCAGCGGGTAGATGAAGCTGCCTCCGAACTCGCGGTAGCGCTTGCCGGCGCGGAGGGGCCACCCCATCGTGTGGATGACCCGGTTGAGCGGCTTCGGGACCTCCCAGACCTCCTTCACGCCCAGCGCATAGACCTGCGGGCGCGAGGCGAGCCCGAAGCGCTCCGAGGCGACGCCGGCCAGGTGGCCCTGCGTGCCCTCCGCGAGGATCGTGATGCGCGCGCGGATGTCCGAGCCGGGCTCGAAGTTCGGCAGCTCCTCGCCGCCCTTGCCGCGTCCCTTGTCGCCGGTGCGGATTCCGACAACGCGGCCGCCGCTGACGAGGAGCGTGCGCGCGCTCGTCTCGGGAACGAGGGTGACGCCCAGCTCCTCGGCGCGCTCGGCCAGCCAGCGCCCGGCCTCCGAGAGCGACGCGACGTAGTGGTTGTGGTTCCACATCGGCGGCGGCGCGGGCACGCGGACGTGGCGCTTCGGGGTGAGGAAGTAGACGCCCTCGCGCACGACCGGCGCGCGGAAGGGCAGGTCCTCAGAGGCGATGCCGCGGAACAGCTCGCGGAACGCGCGCGGGTTGACGACGGCGCCGGAGAGCAGGTGGGCCCCCGGGGTCCTCCCCTTCTCCACGAGCGCCACCGGGATCTCGCCGAGACGCTCCCGCACCTCCGGCTGCTCCTCGAGGAGCTGCCCGACCCGGACCGCGGCCGCCAGCCCGGCAGGGCCGGCGCCGACGACGAGGACGCCGACGTCGATGCGCTCGTCAGGCGGATCGGTCGGCTCTGCGATGAACTCGTTCCCGTCGAACGGGGGCGGAAAGTCCGCTGGGCGCACGCTCATCCGCGCTTCTCCTTCACGAGCTCGGTCAGCTTGGGGACGATCTGGTGGAGGTCGCCGACGACGCCCATGTCCGCATACTCGAAGATGGGCGCGTTGGGATCCTTGTTGATGGCGACGATGGTGCCGGACGACTGCATCCCGACCTTGTGCTGGATCGCGCCGGAAATGCCGCAGGCGAAGTAGAGCTTCGGCGAGACGGTCTTGCCCGTCTGCCCGACCTGGGCTGCGTACGGATACCAGCCGGCGTCGACCACCGCCCGGGTCGCGGCGACGGCGCCGCCGAGCGCCTTGGCGAGATCCTCGAGCAGGGCGAACCTCTCCGGCTCGCCGAGGCCGCGGCCGCCGGCGACGATCACGTCGGCGTCCTCGATCGACGGGCCCTCGCTTTCGGCATGGGCCCGCTCGACCATGACGGCCTGCTGGGAGAATTCCTGCAGCTCGACGGCGACGTCCTCCACCTCGGCCTCGCCGCTGCCTTCGACGGGCTCGAACGTCCCCGAGCGGATCAGCGCGAGCCGCGGCTCGCTCTTCCAGCCGACCTCGGCGTAGATGGAATCCTGCAGGGCGGGGCGCCTGCCGACGAGCCGGCCGTCGCGGAACTCGAGGTCGACCAGGTCCCAGTTGAGCCCGGCGCCGAGGCGCGCAGCCAGGCCCGCGGCGACGTCCGCCGAGAGAACCGACGCGCCGAAGACGACGGTGTCGAACCCCTTGTCCTCGATCAGTCGCGCGAGGACGTCAACGCGGGGCTGGGGCAGCGGCGCCCCGAGGGACGGGTCGTCCGCCACGAAGACCTTGGTAGCGCCGAAACGGCCGGCGCCGGCAGCGAGCCCCTTCACGCCCGAGCCGGCCACGACGGCGGCGACGTCGCCGCCCAGCTGCGCGGCCTTCGAGAGGACGCCGAGCGAGCCCTTGACGAGCTCGCCCTCGTGGTCTTCGAGAAAAACGAGCGTGGCCATCAGAGGAGCTTCCTCTCGGCCAGGTACTCGAGGATTCTCTCCGCGGCGTTCCCGTCGTCCTCGATGCGGATGCTGTCCCCCCGCGAGGGCGGGTCGGAGAGCCCATGCACCTGGGTGCGGGAGCCCGCCTCGCCGATCTCGTCGGGGGCGAGACCGAGGTCGGCCGCGGAGACCGTGTCGAAGGGCTTCTTCTTTGCCCCCATGATCCCCTTGAGCGACGGGTACCGGGGCTCGTTGATCGCGTCGGAGACGGCGACGACGGCAGGGAGCGGCGCCTCGATCACGTCGTAGCCGTACTCGGTCTGCCGCTTGGCCGTGATCTTGCCGTCCCCCAGCTCGAGACTCGCGGCCTGCGAGACGACCGGACGCTGCAGGAGCTCCGCCAGGGCCGACCAGAGGACGGCGCCGTCCGAGTCACCGCCTTGCTGGCCGAGCAGGACGAGGTCGGCCTGCTCGCGCTCCACGGCCTTCGCGAGCGCGCGCGCAGTGGCAACGAGGTCGGAGCCCGCGAGCGCGTCGTCGGCGACGTGGACGGCGCGGTCGGCGCCGATCGCGAGCGCCTTGCGCAGCGACTCGGCCGCCCGGGCCGGGCCCATCATGATCGCGACCACCTCACCGTCGCCCGTGCGCTCCTTGATCCGCAGCGCCTCCTCGAGGGCGTGGGCGTCGAAGGGGTTGAGCGCGGCCGTGCCGCTGCGGTCCAGGCGCAGGGTGCCCGGGTCGATCCGCGTGCGCGCGGACGCCTCCGGCACCTCCTTGACGCAGACGGCGAGCTTCACCGGTGGCGGATCCTATCGGGCAGCCTCGGATTCAAGTCTTTACAAGTTCCTGCCGAAGGCTCTGTTAGTCTCCGCGCCGCCCAGCGCCGCACCGGAGCGTCGGACCGCTCTCATGAGCCGCCACCGGACGACAGCCCTAGCCCTATTCGTCCTCCTCGCCACGTGGATCTTCGTGGGGACGGCGAGCGCAGCCGTGCCCCGGCTGATCTTTCCCGTGGTCGCGGCCACCAAGTACTCCGACGACTTCGGCGCCCCGCGGCCCAGCGGCGGGCACCAGGGCAACGACCTGATGGCTGAGAAGCGCTCGCCCGTCGTCGCCGTCGAGGGCGGCCGCGTCGTCAAGTGGACGAGCTCCCGCAACGCCGGCTGCATGCTCTACCTGCACGGGCGCAGCGGCACGACCTACATGTACATCCACCTGAACAACGACCGCACCCTTGGAAACGACAACCGCGGCGGCTGCAGGAACGGCATCGCTTACGCCCCCGGGCTCACCTCCAACCAGCGCGTGCGGCCCGGGCAGCTGATCGCGTTCGTCGGCGACTCCGGAGACGCGAACGGGATCGCCTCGCACCTCCATTTCGAGGTGCATCCGAACGGCGGCCGCGCCGTCTCGCCCTACAGGCACCTCCGCCGCGCCTGGAAGCATCTCTACCCGAGGCCGCGGCCCGGCGACTTCGAGACGATGAGAGTGCGCGTGCACGGCACGGTCGTCGCGACGTACCTCGACCTCGACCCGCAGCGGATCCGGGTGCGGATCACCCAGCTCCGCCTCTCCAACGGCGTCACCATCAAGCCCGCACGCGACCTCACCCTGTCCGTGCCGGTCGGCGCCACCCTCCGCCGGACCACGGCAGAGCGGACGTCCGAGCCGATCCTGCTCGGGGACTTCGTCGCCGGCAGCAACGTGATCGCCTGGTCGAACGACTTCCCGGAGACGGTCCTCTCGGCGCGCGCCGCCCCGGGGCTCCTTACCGTCCGCGACCTGCTCAAGCTGGCGCGCTAGGTCACGGGCCGAGCGCGGCGCGCAAGGTCCGTGCGGCCCCCTCGGGATCGTCCGCATCCCCGATCGCGCGGACGACTGCGATGCGGCGCGCGCCCGCGGCGACGACGTCGGCGATGTTTCCTTCGTCGATGCCGCCGATGGCGAACCAGGGGACGCGGACCTTGGCCGCGGCGTGCCGGACGAGCTCGAGGCCGACCGCCGGCCGGCCGTGCTTCGTCGGCGTGACGTAGACGGGCCCGACGCCGACGTAGTCCGCCTGGGCGCGCGCCAGCTCCTGCTCGGAGTGAGTCGAGAGGCCGACCGGAAGGCCGAAGCGGCGAACGGCCTCCACAGGCAGGTCGTCCTGGCCGACGTGGACCAGGTCCGCGCCGACGAGCACGGCGAGGTCGGGGCGGTCGTTGACGACGAGTGGGACGCCGAGGCGCCGCGTCACCGCGCGCGCCTCCTCCAGCACGGCGAGCAGCTGCCCGTCGGGCAGGTGCTTCTCCCGCAGCTGCACCAGGTCGACGCCGCCCCGGACCGCGGCCTCGACGAAAGCGGCGAGGTCCGCCCGGGCGGCGGTGACGAGGTAGAGCCGCGCCTCAGCCGCCGGCGACGGGGCGGGCGACGACGAGGCTGTCGCCATCCTCGAGCCTCACCTCCGCGTAGCGGGCGCGCTCGACGGGCTCGCCGTTCCGCTCCACGAGCGCGTAGCCGCGGCCGAAGCCGAGGCGCTCGAGGAGGCCGGCGACGGTCTCGCCGTGCTCGACCGGCTGGTCGCGCCCGTTGAGGCTGATGCTGGCGCTCACGGCTGGTGGAGGGCGCCGGCGAGCGGGCTCGACGCCGCCGCCTGCTCGCGCTCCTCGATGACGCCGGCGTGGAAGGCCATGCGGCCCGCCTCGACCGCGAGCCCGAACGCCCTCGCCATCGCGACGGGATCCTCGGCGCCCGCGATGGCCGAGTTGACGAGGACCGCGTCGGCGCCCATCTCCATCGCCTCGGCGGCGTGCGACGGCGACCCGAGGCCGGCGTCGACGACGAGCGGCACCTCGGCCTGCTCGACCATGATCCGGATCGCGTCGCGGAGCTTGAGCCCGCGGCCGCTCCCGATCGGCGCGGCAAGCGGCATCACCGTCGCGCACCCCACCTCCTCGAGCTTCTTCTGGAGCACCGGGTCGGGCGAGACGTACGGCAACACGGTGAAGCCGTCCTCGACGAGGGTCGCCGCGGCCCGGAGGGTCTCCACCGGATCTGGAAGGAGATAGCGGGGGTCGGGGATGACCTCGAGCTTCACCCAGTCGGGCAGCCCGCCGGCGCGCGCGAGCCGCGCGGAGCGGACGGCCTCCTCCGCGGTCGCGCAGCCCGAGGTGTTGGGGAGCAGCAGCATGTGCTCCGGGATGAACGTCGTGATGTCCTCGTCGCGGGCGTCGAAGTCGATGCGGCGCACGGCGACGGTGACGATCTCCGAGCCCGAGGCCGTCAGGGCGTCGCGCATCGTCTCGAACGTGTCGAACTTGCCGGTCCCGGTGAGCAGGCGCGAGCCGAACTCGCGGCCGGCGATGACGAGCGGATCGTGAGTGCTCATTCGAGTCCCTTCGCTGGCATGACCCAGATCAGGTGGTGGCGGTCGAGGCCTCCTGGCCCCCTCTCAGCCTCGGTCCAGAGGCTCCCGCTCGGAGCTTCAGCCTACCTGCCGGTGAAGTCCGGCGGCCGCTTCTCCGTGAACGCGGCCATGCCCTCCTTTTGGTCCTCGCTCGCGAACAGCATCGCGAAGAGGCGCGCCTCGGTTTCGAGGTTGACGCGGTGCGGGCCCTGCAGCGCCTGGTTCACGGCCTCCTTCGCGTACGCGAGCGCGAGCGGGCTCTTCGCCTCGAGGCCGTGGCAGAGATCGAGCGTCTTTTCGCGCAGCTCCTCCGGCTCGTAGACCGCGTTGACGAGGCCGTGCTGGAGCGCCTCGCCAGCGTCGACGGGCCGGCCCGAGAAGATGAGCGCCTTCGCGAAACCGAGCGTCGTCGTCCGGGCGAGGCGGACGGAGCCGCCCCAGCCCGGGAGGATCCCGAGGTCGATCTCCGGCTGGCCGATCTTGGCGTTCGACGAGGCGAGGCGCAGGTCGCACGCGAGCGCGAGCTCGCAGCCGCCGCCGAGCGCGTAGCCGTTGATCGACGCGATCGTCGGCTTCGGCATCGTCTCGAGCAGGTTCCCGCAGGCATGCCCGAGCTCGCCCCAGCGGCGCGCCTCGAGCACGCCCAGGCCCTGCATGTACTTGATGTCCGCGCCCGCGACGAAGGCCTTCTCGCCGCCGCCGGTGAGGACGACGACCCGAGCCGACTCGTCGGCGGCCAGCTCGGCGAGCCGCTGGTGGAGGGTCTCGAGGTGGTCGAGGTCGAGCGCGTTCATCGCCTCCGGCCGGTCGACCGTGACAATGGCGGTGCCCGCGTCGCGGGAGACGTCGATCATGCCTCGACGGGCACGTTGGCCCGCAGGAACTCGACGATCTCGGAGACCGGCGCGCCCGGCGTGAAGATCTCGGCGACGCCCTGCTTCTTCAGCTCCTCCACGTCTTCGCGCGGGATCGTTCCGCCCACGAGGACGAGCACGTCGTCGACCCCGTTCTCGCGCAGGCCCTCGAGGATTCGAGGCACGAGCGTCATGTGCGCGCCGGAGAGAATGGAGATGCCGACGGCGTCAGCATCCTCCTGGATCGCGGTCTCGACGATCTGCTCCGGCGTCTGATGGAGGCCCGTGTAGATGACCTCCATGCCGGCGTCCCGAAGGGCCCGCGCAATGATCTTTGCGCCGCGATCGTGACCGTCGAGCCCCGGCTTCGCGATCACGACCCGGATCTTCCTGGCCATGGTGCGCCAGTATATGGAGGTGCGCTTGACCGTCATCGGCTCCTCCCCCGCCTGGCCGAACCCCGGGAGCGCCCAGTCCGGCTACCTCGTGGAGGGTGACAGACCCCTGCTCCTCGACTGCGGCCCCGGCGTCCTCGGTCGGCTCCGCGAGCTCGAGCTTTACCCCCGCTCGATCGCGATCACGCACTTCCACCTCGACCACTGGGGCGACCTCGTCCCCTGGGCCTGGCTGAACGCATACGGGCCGCAGGAGCACCGCATCGCCTGCTCCCTCTGGCTTCCGCCGGGCGGCCGGGGTCAGCTGGAGGCGTTCGCCTCGCACTGGGGCAACGACGGCATGTTCGAGGAGGCGTTCGAGCTTCAGGAGTTCGACCCCGGCGTGCCCTTCAGGACCGCCGGCTTCGAGGTGCTGGCCTGCAGGCTGCCGCACTACGACCTCATCTCCCACGGCTTCCGCGTGACGCACAACGGGACGACGCTCGCGTACTCGGGCGACTCCGCGCCGACGGACGAGCTCGCCGAGCTCGCGCAGGGCGCCGACCTCTTCCTCTGCGAGGCGACGCTCAGCGACCCGACCTCTGACGGGCTCCCGCGCGGGCACCTGTCCGCGGACGAGGCGCTCGCCGCGGCCGACGGGCCGGTCATCCTCACGCACCGGCCGGTGGAGCTCCCTTCCCCCGAGGGCGTGCAGGTCGCGCACGACGGCCTCGTCGTCGACATCTAGGAGGGCGATGGCCTCGGAGACGCCCTACGCGACGCTCTCGGCGCTCTTCTGGGCCGGACTGCTGACGGCGGCGAGAGCCGGGCGCGACCGGCTGGCGGAACCAACGTCCGCCGCCGACCTCCTCGCCCTCGGCCTGGCGAGCTCGAAGATCGGGAGCACCATCGCCGAGGACCGCGTCACCCTCTTCCTCCGCCGGCCCTTCGCGGACGGGCCTGCCGCCGTGCAGCCGGCGGGCAGCGGGCTTCGGCGGGCGGTGGGCGAGCTGGTGACGTGCCCGCATTGCGTCTCGCTCTGGGCGGCCGGGGCGCTCGCGGTCGGCCAGGTGGTTCGACCTCGCGAGACCCGGCTCGTGACGCGGGTTTTTGCCGCCTACGCCCTCGCGGAAGCCGCCAGGCCACTGTTGGCGCGCTTCCGCTGACGCGAGAAATCCCCGCACTTTGCGACAAACTGGACGGAAGTAGAGTTGCGGTCGTCCGACGCAAGGGCGCACCATGGTGCATGGAGGCCTCTGCGGCGGCCTCAGTAGGGGCGAACAGGAAGGTGAACGCTATGAAGGTCAGCTACGCACCACCCAGGGTTATGGACTATGGATCGATCAGCGCGCACACTTTTTCTCGTGCGCAGATCCCGTCCAACGTCTGCACGCCAGCTCCGAACTCGCACCAGAACAAGCAGGGTGACTGGAGGATCTGTCACCTCGACAAGTTCTGCGAGTACTCCTGCCCGTCGTAGGCCGCTGAGCGGCCCGCCGCCCGACCTCCGCGCTGAGATGCCGGTGGTCGAGGCGTGCGCGGTCTCGAGGCGCTTCGGCGAGCGCGTCGCGCTCGACGGCGTCTCCCTCGCAGTCGGCGAGGGCCGGATCGAGGCCCTGCTCGGGCCGAACGGCGCGGGCAAGACCACGCTCGTGCGCGTCCTCACCGGGCTCGTGAAGCCCGACGCCGGCGAGGCGCGGGTGCTCGGCGTCGACACGTGGGAATGCCCCCGTGAGCTGCGCGCCCGCATGGGACTCGTCCCCTCGGGCGACCGCTCCCTCTACCTCCGCATCTCCGGGCTCGAGAACCTGATCTTCTTCGGGCGGCTCCAGGGCATGTCGAAGCGGCAGGCGACGGCCCGCGCGTACGAGGTGCTGGAGCTCGTCGGGCTCGCCGACGCGGTGCGGCTCCGCTCGGGCTTCTACTCGCACGGGATGCAGAAGCGCCTCTCGATCGCGCGCGCGCTCCTCACCGAGCCGAGCGTCCTCCTGATCGACGAGGCCACGCACGACCTCGACCCCGAGGCGGCCGCGCGGATGCGGGAGCTCGTCCGCGGCCTTGCCGACCGGGGCTCGGCGGTCATCTGGGCGACGCAGCGGATCGAGGAGATCCGCGGCTTCGCCGACGCGGTCACGCTTCTCCGCGAGGGGCAGGCCGCGTTCCAGGGAACCGTCTCGCAGCTGATCGCGCTCGCGGCGCCCCGACGCTACGTCCTTCGGCTGCGCAACGGTCGGCGGTCCGGCCCGGAGCTGGAGCCGGACGTGCGGCTTGCGGTCGCGGGCGGCGGCACGATCGCCGCGCTCGACGACGGCGAGCCCGACGACTTCCTTCTCCACCTCTCGGAGGAAGCGGTGCTCGGCCAGGTGCTCGCGGCGCTCACCGCCGTCGGCGTCGACGTCCTCGGCTGCCGCGAGGAACGGTCGGAGATCGAGAACGCCTACCTCAACCTGGCGAGGGCGGGCGAGTGAGCACGCTCGCCGGCGAGCTCCGCAAGCTTCCCGCGTTCGTCCGCCGCGATTTCCTCGTCGCCTGGAGCTATCGGCTGCCGTTCATCGGCGACTGGATCGGGCTGGCGCTGCAGGCGTTCACGTTCTACTTCGTCGGCCTCATGGTCGACCCCTCGACGTTGCCCTCGTTCGGCGGCGAGCCGACCACCTACATGGAGTTCGTCGCGGTCGGAATCGCGATCTCGGCGTTCATGACGCTCGCGCTCGGGCGCGTCGCGGTGGGGATGCAGCAGGAGCAGTTCGCGGGAACGCTCGAGTCCCTGCTGATGACACCCACGAGCCCCGCGACCGTGCAGCTGGGCGCGGTCGTCTACGACCTCATCTACATCCCGCTCCGCACCGCGGTCTTCCTCGTCATCATCGCGCTCGCCTTCGGGCTCGACTTCTACGCGAGCGGGCTCATCCCGGCACTCGTCGTCCTGGTCGCGTTCATCCCCTTCGTCTGGGGCCTGGGCGTCGCGAGCGCCGGGGCCACCCTCACGTTCCGGCGGGGCTCCGGCATCGTCGGGCTCGCCTCGACCGTCCTCATCATCTTCTCGGGTGCGTACTACCCGCTCGACGTCCTGCCCCAGTGGGTCGCCTCCCTCGCCGAGCTGAACCCGATCACCATCGCCGTGGACGGGATGCGCGAGCCGCTCCTCGGCGGCACCGGCTGGGAGGGAGTCGGCCGCGCGGTGGCCATCCTCGTTCCGCTGTCGATCGTCTCCGTCTTTCTCGGCGCGATCGCCTTCCGCGCCGCGCTGCGGCGCGAGCGGCGCCAAGGCACCCTCGGCCTCTACTAGGCGCTCGGAGCGATGCACACCGACGCGGTCATCCGCCGGAATCCGCAGGTCGTCTACCGGGAGCTCGCCGGGGAGGGCGGCGCCGTCCTCCTCCACCTCGACTCGGGCGCCTACCACGGGCTGAACGAGACCGGGATCCTGATCTGGAGCCTTATCGACGGCGAGCGCACCTTCGACCAGCTCGTCGCCGACGTCCGCGAGCAGCTCGACGACCCTCCCGACGACCTCGGTGCCGAGACGGAACGCTTCCTCGCCGACCTCCGAGCGCGCGACCTGATCGCGGGCTGACCGCTTCCGTGGGGTCGATCGTCGTCGTCCACTCCCCCGCCGGCGCGGAGCGCGCGGCCGTCGAGCGCGCCCTGCGGGCGGCGCCGCACCGGGGCGGCGAGCTCGAGCTGCACGTCGACGGCAGCATCGGCCTCGGCAGCTCGAACGTCGACGGGCCCGCCGACGCCTGGACGGCCGCGGGCAACGGCAAGGCCGCGGTCCTGACCGGGAGCCTCGACAACCTGGCCGAGCTCCAGGTCGAGCTCGGAGCGAGCGAAGGGGGGCCGGCCGGGACGATCCTCGCCGCCTTCGGGGCCTGGGGCGCGGAGGCGCCCGCCCGCCTGCGCGGGGTCTTCGCCGGGGCCTGGACGGACGGTACGGAGCTGGTCGTCTTCCGCGACCAGCTCGGGCTCGCGCCCCTCTTCTACTTAGAAGGCGCTCACGGGCTCGTCGCAGCGACCGAGGGCAAGCAGGTGGCGGCCGGCGCCGGAATCGCGCGAGAGCCGGACGTCGACTGCGTCGAGGCGATGTTCTTCGGCCGCTTCGACGCGCACCGGACGATGCTCCGGGGGGTCGACCGCTTCCCGCGGGCCTCGACCGCGACGCTCGCGCCGGGACGCCCGGCGGTGTTTCGCCGCTACTGGGACCCCGAGCCGCTGCTCGAGACCGCGAGTGTCACGCTCCCCGAGGCGCGCGAGCGGCTGGCGGAGCTCGTCGAGCAGGCCGTTCGCAGGAGCCTCACGGGACGGGACGCGATCTCGCTGAGCGGCGGCATCGACTCCCCCACCATCGCCGCGTTCGCCGCGCCGCAGACCCGGGAGATCACCGGCGAGCGGCTGCTCGCGGTCTCCTCCGTCTATCCGGAAGACCCCGGTGTGGACGAGTCGAGCTGGATCCGGATGGTCACCGAGTACCTCGACCTGCGCCTGCATGCCTACACGCCGACCTCGCGCCCGCTCGACGATGCCGAGCACTGGGTCGATCTCCTCGACGGCCCGGTCGACACGATGTCGATCCCCGAGCTGGCCGAGAACTACCGGCTCGCGAGGGAGCTCGGCGCGACCAACGTCCTCACCGGCGAGATGGCGGAATGGGTGTTCACGTTCGGCCAGCACCTGATCGGGCACCTCATCCTCCACGGCCGCGGGCGCGCCTCGCTCGCGTGGGCACGCGACCAGCGAGCGCGCGGGGCCTCCTGGCGCCGCCTCGTCAAGAACGCGGGGCCCTCGCTCGTGTCTCCGCGACTCGCGCACGGCTACCGCCGCCTGCGGGGCCGGGAGGACTTCCGCCAGCTGCCGTCCTGGGTCGACCCGGAGGTCGCCGGCTCGCCCGGCCCGCGCCCCGACCTGGCGCGGCCGGCACGCCGCCGGTGGCTCGAGCACCAGCTCGACCCGATCGTCGGCGTCGGCGCCTACTCCTTCGACGCGGACGCACTCTGTGCGGCGGCCTGCGGAGTGCACGTGCGCCGTCCCCTCGTCGACGTCGACCTCTGGGAGTTCGTGCTCTCCCTCCCGGCGGAGATCAAGTTTCCCGACGCGCTCCCGAAGAGCCTGCTGCGCGAGAGCGTGCGCGGGCGGCTCCCCGACGAGCTGCTCGATCGAACCGACAAGACGTTCTTCAACGACTTCGCGCTGCGCACCGCCGACTACGAGGGCATCCGCCGGCTCGCGCTCGACTCCGACCTGCGGATCGAGGGCGTCGACTACCGCGCCCTCGAAGCTCGGGTCGAAGCCCGGGACCTGGGCGTCGTCGAGCTGCTCTGGGCGTACGACCTGGCGCGGGCGCACGCGTTCCTGGGGCTGTGGGCGTGACGGCGGTCGGCACCTGCTACGGGTTCGAGGTCCGATCGTCGCTGCCGTTCGCGTACCTGCGCGAAGGCTCGGGCGAGCCGCTCGAAGTGTCAGCGCCCGCACGGGAAGGCGAGGGGCCGGACGATCGGCTTCTCGTCGAGTGGCAGCCGACCGCGGAGCTGCCCCTCGAGGCGAGGCTCTATGCGGACGGCCGCGCCTTCCGGCTCTGGATTGGCGACGGCGGCTGGTTCGCGGTCGACCCCGAGGGACACCGGATCGAGGTGCCCGCCGGCGGCGGCCTGCGCACCGAGGAGCGGCTCTGGGGGATCCCGGCGCTCCTCTGCTTCAGTGCCCGCGGCGACCTGCCCCTCCACGCCGCTGCTGTCGAGGCCGACGGCGGCGCCCTCCTGCTTGCCGCGCCCCGCACCTACGGGAAGACGACGGCGGCGGCCGCCTTCCACCGCGCCGGGCACCGCGTGCTCAGCGAGGACACGTCGTGCGTCACCCTCGGGCCCGAGCCCGCGGTCGTGCCCGGCCCCGCGATGCTGCGGGTCCGTCACGACGTCGCGTCCGCGCTCGAGCTCCCGCGCGCCCGCCGTGTCGGCGAGAGCGACGACCGCGTCCACTACGCGCTCGGCGAGCCGGGCGACTGCACGCCGGTGCCGCTCCGGGCGGTCGTCTTCCTGGAGGAGGCCGAAGAGCCGGGCCTCGCCGCGGTCGAGCAGCCCGAGGCGATCCGCGACCTCTGGGCCCTCAGCTTCCGGCTCCCGACCGAGGAGGACGTCTCCCGCTCCTTCGCCGGCGTCGCCGACCTCGCCTCGTCGGTGCCGGCTTTCCGCTTCCGCCGCCCGCTCTCGCTCGACTCGCTCGGCGACGATGTCGACCTGGTGCTCTCCGGTGTCTGAGCCGCCGCTCTCCACCCGCGCCAAGACCGGGCTCGCCCTCCGGATCTGGACGTTGTACCCGCGCGTGCTCGTCGGGCTCCGCCGCGAGCAGCTGCCGGCCTTCGTCGCCCGCCTCCGCGCCCCCGCGGCCCGGAAGGCCGCTCACTCCCCCGACCGGCTCTCGCGCGCGGTCGACCGCAGCCTCCGGCTGGGATCCCGCCAGCCCCGCTGCCTCGTGAGCGCGCTCGTCCTCTACCGCCTCCTCCGCGAGCAGGGTGACGAGCCGGAGCTCGTGATCGGCCTGCCGCAGACGGCGGCCGACAAGGACGCCCACGCGTGGGTGGAGCTGGGCGGCGTCGACGTCGGCCCGCCTCCGGGCCGCGGCACCCACGAGGAGCTGGCCCGCTTCTCCTAGGAACCGTCGTCGTGGGCGGACTTGTGCGCGAAGGCGTTGCGAACCGCCCGTCGCGAGCGGCGGAGCTTCGCGCCCCACGTCTCACCGGGCTGCGGCGAGAGGTCCTCCTGCACCTCGTCCAGCGAAGCGCGAAGCGCCGGCCCGGCCGGATACGCGTCGAACCAGCACCGCCAGCGGGCGACGTGCTGCTCGAGCACGGTCCGCTCCCGTACCTCGGCGAGGTTCTTCGCCCAGCCGCGGAGCGGCCGGGGCGGCGGCGAGCCGAGGAAGAGCGCCTCGGCGACCGCTGACGTCGTCCGCCAGAGCTTCTCGATCGCCCACGTCCGGGCGAGCCGGTCGACCGCGGCCGGGTCCGCGGCTCGGGTCATCAGCGCCACGTCGAGCAGGTCGCGGGCGCGGGCGAGCGGGCCGTGCGTCCACGCGTGCGCGGCCAGGATGAGCACGTGCTTGTCGGGCGCGGGCGCGAGGACGCCGTCCACCCCGGAGGCCGACGGCACCGCGCCCTCCAGCAGCTCCGCGGCCGTCGGCGGGTCGGCGCGCAGCGGCCAGTTCGGGCTGCCGTGCACCTCCAGCTCGACCGGGAGCCCCGGCCACGCAAGTGGCAGCAGGTGTGGCGCCCGCGCGTAGAAGTCCGGATCGCCCGACTCCACGAAGCCCGCGGCCACGAGGGCGCGCTGCGCGGCCTCGGGATCCGGCACGACGAGGTCGAGATCGCGCGAGATCCGCAGCGTGGGGTCGGGGTAGAGGGCCGCGAGCTCGGGCCCCTTGACGACGAGAAGCGGGCCGTCGACCGCGGCGCGCGCACGAGCGAGGTGCACACCGGCGGCGAGCGCGAAGGCCGTGCCGAGGCGTTCAGTCTCGACCAGCTCCTCGGGCGGCTCCTCCCCGAGCGCTCGCAGGCGGCGGGCGGCGAGCGGCTCGAGCCGGTGGAAGGCGAGGCCCGGCTCCACGCCCCTGGCGAGGAGCCGGTCGACGCCGGCCCAGATCGGCTCGGCGGCGGTGTGGGCTGGTGGCGGCTCAGCGGGCATGATTGAGAGTGGTCAAGCACTCCAGCAAGAGTGCTGAGGACGTGTCAGGATGGGTCCTAGCCGAAAGTCCAGCGTCAGGGAAGGAAAGGAGAGCCTAGGCCGTCCATTCGTTCATTGCTGGCATGCGCCAGCGCTTGTAGCGTCGGAGAAGCCCAATGTTCGTTCGGGAGAAGCGAGCATCCGGGAGGCGCCAGTCGATCTCACTAGGGGAAGTGGTGAAAGCGGCAAGTACGGGGTGTGGTACCGAGCCCAGGGGGTGTACCACGTAGATGAGGACGGTCGAGCCTCACGTAGGCACGGCGGCGGCTACCGAAATGCCGGCGTCTCTCGATACGCGCACGCTTCAGATCCTGGAGCAGCGGCGCACGAGCGCGGTGCGGATGCGCCGCGGCTGGCTCGTGCGCCGGATGCTGGTCATCGCAGACCTCGTCGGCCTGACCGTCGCGGCGATCGCATCCACGCTCATCTTCGACTCCCCCGGCCGCTCCGACGCAGTCAGCACGCAGGTGGAGCTGCTCGCCTTCTGCCTGAGCCTGCCGGCCTGGGTGATCGTGGCAAAGCTCTACGGCCTGTACGACTACGACGAGGAGCGCACCGACCACTCCACCGCCGACGACCTCGTCGGCGTCCTGCACCTGGTCACGGTCGGGAGCTGGCTCTTCTTCGCGTTCGCCACGGTCACCCACAAGGCCGATCCCGGCTTCGCGCGCCTGCTCGGCTTCTGGCTCTTCGCGATCGCCGCCATCACGGTCAGCCGGGCGATCGCGCGCGGCGTGGCCCGGCGCCATCTCGCCTACGTGCAGAACACGATCATCGTCGGCGCCGGCGACGTCGGGCAGCTGGTCGCGAAGAAGCTGCGCCACCACCCCGAATACGGGCTCAACCTCGTCGGCTTCGTCGACGACCAGCCCAAGGACCGCGCCGAGAGCCTCAACGACGTCGCGCTCCTCGGCGGGCTCCGGCAGCTGCCGCAGATGGTCCAGATCCTGGACGTCGAGCGCGTCATCGTCGCCTTCTCGAACGACTCGCACGAGGAGATGCTCGACCTCATCCGGTCGCTCAAGGATCTCGACATCCAGATCGACCTCGTCCCACGCTTCTTCGAGGTGATCGGGACGAACATCGGCATCCACACCGCCGAGGGCCTCCCGCTCATCGGGCTCCCGGCGCTGCGCCTCTCGCGCTCGTCGCGGGTGATGAAGCGGTCGATGGACCTCGTGCTCTCGATCACCGGCCTGGTCATCCTCGCGCCGCTCTTCCTCGCCGTGGCCGTCTGGATCAAGCTCGACTCGAAGGGCCCGGTCTTCTTCCGCCAGCTGCGGATGGGCTCCGCCGACAAGACGTTCGAGATCCTGAAATTCCGCACGATGGACGCGGACGCCGACTCGCGGAAGCGGGACTACGCCGCCCTGAACAAGCACGGCAACGGCGACCCGCGCATGTTCAAGATCCCGAACGACCCGCGCGTGACGCGCTCCGGGAGGTTCCTGCGCCGCTTCTCGATCGACGAGCTGCCGCAGCTCCTCAACGTCGTCAAGGGCGAGATGAGCCTCGTCGGGCCGAGGCCGCTCATCCTGGAGGAGGACCAGCACGTCGTCGACTGGCGCCGGCAACGGCTCAACCTGAAGCCGGGCGTGACGGGCCTGTGGCAGGTTCTGGGGCGCGACGACATCCCCTTCGAGGAGATGGTCCGCCTGGATTACGTCTACGTCACCACGTGGTCGCTCCTGAACGACCTCAAGCTGATCATCCGCACGTTCCCCGCGCTCATCAGGTCGCGGGCCTGCTAGCTCCCGAATCCTCCGTCACACTTAGCCCGGGTAACACGTCATGACTTCGGTCGTCTTTGCAGTCGGAGCCCGACCCAACTTCGTCAAGATGGCGCCGGTCATCGAGGCGACGCGCAGCCGCGGGCACTTCCGCCAGCTCGTCGTCCACACGGGCCAGCACTACGACGAGCGCCTGTCCACGGAGATCATCGACGACCTCGGCTTCCCGAAGCCCGACCGCTTCCTCGGCATCGGCTCCGGCTCCCACGGCGAGCAAACCGGCTTCACGCTCGTCGCGTTCGAACGGGTGCTCCTGGAGGACCCGCCCGAGCTCGTCGTCGTCAGCGGCGACGTCAACGCGACCCTCGCCTGCTCGCTGGCGGCCGCCAAGCTCGGGGTGCCCGTCGCCCACATCGAGTCCGGCCTGCGCTCCGGCGACTGGTCGATGCCCGAGGAGCAGAACCGTGTCCTCACCGACCGGCTCTCCGACTTCCTCTTCACCCACAGCCCCGAGGCGAACGAGAACCTTGTCGCCGAGGGCATCCCCGCCGACCGGATCCACTACGTCGGGAACACGATGATCGACACGCTGCGGCGCCTCGAGCGCGACGCGCGCGAACGGCAGGCCTGGGCGGGCCTCGGGGCCGACGAGGGCGACTACGCCCTCGTGACGCTGCATCGCCCGTCGAACGTCGACGTGGAGGACCGCCTGCGCGGGATCGTGACCGCGCTCGCCGAGCTCGGCCGGCGCATGCGGGTCGTCTTCCCCATCCACCCGCGCACCCGGGCGCGCCTCGCCTCCGGCGAGGGCCTCGACCGGCTCGAGCGCGCCGGCGTCATCTGCCTCGACCCGCTGGGCTACCTCGACTTTCTCTCGCTCCAGTGCGCGGCCGGCCTGATCGTCACCGACTCGGGCGGCGTCCAGGAGGAGGCCGCAGCGTTGGGCGTCCCCTGCTACACGCTGCGCGCGAGCACGGAGCGTCCGATCACGATCACCCAGGGAACGAACACGCTCATCGGCGAGGACCCGGCCGCCATCGGCGACATCGAGCTCGCCGTCGAGGCTCGCGCCCCCCGGGCCATCCCCCTCTGGGACGGCAGGGCCGCCGAGCGCGTCGCCGACGTCCTCGGCTCGGCCCTGGCGTCGTCCCGCGAGCCGGTCGCCTCGAGCGCCTGATGACGAGCGGAAGCGAGATCCTCGTCCTGCCGCATTCCTCGACGCCTCGAGACCGGGCCCAGCGTGGTCGGCTGCGACATCGACCGGCTCGACATGGACCAGACGGTGCGCCGGTGCGCGGAGATCATCGAGTCGGGCGGCCCCGCCCAGCACGTGGCGGTCAACGTCGCCAAGGTGGTCGCTCTCCGCGAGAACCTGCGGCTGCGCGAGATCGTCGAGCGCTGCGAGCTCGTCAGCGTCGACGGCCAGCCCCTCGTCTGGGCCTCGCGCCTGCTGGGCGACCCGCTTCCCGAGCGAGTCACCGGCATCGACCTGATGTTCCGGCTGCTCGAGCTGGCCCAGGAGCGCGGCTACCGTGTCTACGTCCTCGGCGCGAAGGAGGACGTGCTTGCGACCGCGATCGAACGGCTGGGCGAGCTCTACCCGGGACTCGTCGTCGCCGGCTCGCACCACGGCTACTTCGCCGACGAGAAGAGCGTGGAGATCTGCGCCCTCGTCCGGGAGGCCGAGCCGCACATCCTCCTCGTCGCCATGACCTCCCCGCGCAAGGAGTACTGGCTCGCAGAGCACGCCGCCGACCTGGGCGTCCCCTTCTCCATGGGCGTCGGCGGGTCGATCGACATCGTCGCCGGCGTGACGAAGCGCGCGCCGGCGTCGATGCAGCGGCTGGGCCTCGAGTGGTTCTACCGCTTCGTGCAGGAGCCGCGCCGCCTGGGGCCGCGCTACCTGCGCACGAATCTCCGCTTCGCGGGCCTGCTCGCCCGCGAGCTCGTCTCGGGCCGCCGCCGCCCGCAGTGAACGCGGCGACGGACCTCCTGCGGCGCACCGTCGCGCTGCCCTATCTGTCCGCCTCGGACACGGTTCGCCGTTCGTTCGGAGCCTCGCAGAACGGAGGCGGCGTCCCCGACGGCGCGCTCCAGGCGGCGATCGACTGGCTCTGCCTGACCCATGACGTGACGGATCGCCGCGGCTCTTCGAAGGGCTACTCGCTCCTGCACGGCTGGCTCCCCGCCTACCCGGAGACGACCGGCTACATCATCGGGACGCTGCTCGAGCACGCCGCCAAGACAGGCGACGACTCGCTGCGCGTGCGCGCCCGGGAGCTGGGGGACTGGGAGGTCGAGGTGCAGAACCCGGACGGAGGCGTCATGGAAGGCGCCTTCGTGTCCCCGCCGACGAGGTCGGTCGTGTTCAACACCGGCATGGTCATCTTCGGCTGGGTCGACTTGCACGAGACCTTCGGCGACGACCACTGGCTCGAGGCCGGGCGGCGCGCAGGGCACTTCCTCGCGCGCGTCCAGCACGACGACGGCACGTGGCAGGGCGAGCACACGCTCGCCGCGAATCCGCACACCTATCACTCGCGCGTCGACTGGGCGCTGCTGAGGCTCTTCCAGGCGACCGGGGACGAGGAGCTCCGCACCGCGGCTGTCCGCAACCTCGACTGGGTCCTCTCCACCCAGCAGGAGAACGGCTGGTTCGAGTGGTGCAACTTCCGTGCGGGGGAGCTCCCGAACAGCCACGGCCTCGCCTACACGATGCGCGGCCTCCTCGAGAGCGCGGTGCTGCTCGAAGACCAGCGCTACCTCGAAGGCGCGGTGCGCACGGCCCATGCCATGCTCGGCGTCTTCCGCCGGCTCGGGCGCCTCCCAGGGACCTACGAGCGGGACTGGAGCCCCGGCGGGGACTGGGTGTGCGTCACCGGGCTCGCGCAGACCGGCGGCGTCTGGCTCCGGCTCTTCCAGGAGACCGGGGACGTCATCCTGCGGCAGGCGGGGATCGAGGCGATCGAGCAGGCCGCCGCGTTCCAGTCGCGCTCGAGCTGGCAGGCGGTGGACGGCGCGGTGCCGGGCTCGTTCCCGATCTACGGCCGGTACGCGCCGCTGCAGTATCCGAACTGGGCGGCGAAGTTCCTCGCGGACTCGCTCGCGCTGCGGGAGAGGGTCCTCGGCGATGTCCGCTGACACGTTCACGGTCGTCATCCCCGCCTACAACGCGGAGCGCACGATCGGGCGCGTCATCCGTGCGCTGAGAGCGCAGGCGCCGGCGCCCGCCGAGATCATCGTCGTGGACGACTGCTCCACCGACGGCACTGCTGCCGCCGCGGCGGGCGAGGGGGCCACGGTCGTCTCGCTGGAGGAGCACGCCTTCGCCGGGGGCGCCCGCAACGTCGGCTGGCAGCGGGCAGCCTCCCCGGTCGTCGTCTTCCTTGACGCGGACGCCATCCCCGCGGACGGCTGGGGCGCCGGTCTTGCCCGCGCACTCGAGGAACACCCGGGCGCGCTGATCGGCTGCGCGCGAACGTTCGACAGCCGCACCTCCTGGGGCTGGGTCGCCCACCTCCAGTGCGAAACGCCATTCCTCCCGCTGGGGCAGCCGCGCGAGGTCCCGTTCCTCTCCTCGTACTGCGTCGCCGTCCCGCGAGACGCACCCTTCCGCTGGGACGAGAGCTACGGCGGCGAGGACGGCGCCTTCAGCGCCGACGCCGCGGCCGCCGGCTACCGGCTCGTCTTCGACCCGCGCTTCCACGCCCACCACGACCACGACCGCGAGACGTTCGCCGACCTGCGGCGACAGCAGCGCCGGATGGCCTACGGGATCGCGCGCACGCGCCGCGTCCTTAGCGAGGGCCGCGCGCGGGACTTCTTCGCGCGGGTGCCCGTCCACCATTTCGCGCTCCTGCGCCTCCCGGTCATCTACCGCCGGCTGAGCGACGAGCCCGCCCTCCGCTCGCGCTTCCTGCACGAGCTCCCTCGCCTCGTCGTCGCCGAGTGGACGCTGGGTGCCAGCGCCGTCCGCTACGCGGTCGCTCCTCCTCCCACGGCCGGGCACAACGGGGGTGGCTTCCGCTGAGCGCGCCGGGGACGATGGTGCTCGCCGGCGTCGAGGTCAGTCGCCTGGGCCTCGGAACGATGTCCCTCACAGGCCGGGGGACGTGGGGTACCCCCGTCGACCCCGTCGGGGCACGCTCGCTCTTGCGCCGGGCCGCCGAGCTGGGGGTGCAACTCTTCGACACCGCCGACTCCTACGGGCCCGAGGTCGCCGAAAACCTGTTGCGCGAGGCCCTTCACCCCTATGACGGGCTGCTCGTCGCGACCAAGGGTGGATTCCGCCGCCACGGGCCGCACGAGTGGTCGGCCGACTGCCGTCCCGAGGCTCTTCGTGCAGCGTGCGAGGGGAGCCTGCGCCGGCTCGGGCTCGAGCGCATCGACCTGTACCAGCTCCACGTCGTCGACGCAGCCGTGCCGATCGAGGAGTCAGTGGGCGCCCTGGCCGAGCTCCAGGCCGAAGGCAAGGTGGGCGCCATCGGGGTCTGCAACGTCGACCTCGTGGAGCTCACACGCGCGCGGTCAACGGCGGAAATCGTCAGCGTCCAGAACCGTCTCAGCCTTGCGGAGCGAGGGTCCGAGGACGTCCTCGCCCGCTGTGACCAGGAGGGCCTGGCCTTTATCGCCTGGGCGCCGCTCGCGAAGGGCTTCCTCGCGGAAGACGGATCGACGCGCGCCCGCGTCGCGCGCGCACACGGAGCAACCGCCTCCCAGGTGGCGCTCGCCTGGCTCCTGCACCGTTCGCCGAGGCTCGCCGTCATCCCCGGAACCGCCTCCGCCCAGCACCTCGAGGAGAACGGTGCCGCCGGCGCGCTCAGCCTCCTGCCCGCGGAGATCGGCGCTCTCGGTCGGGAGCGTTTCTGGAGCTACCGAACGAGGAGTGCGGTGAAGAAGGCCCGCAAGGGAGCGGGCCGGGCGCGCCGGGAACTCAGGGGGAAAGCGCGGTGAACATCACCGTGGCGACAACACTCGAGGAAGTGGAGACCCTGCGTCCTGCCTGGGAGCGACTGAACGGCGAGCACGTCAACGCCGACATCGACTTCTTCCTCACCCACACTCGGCACGCCTCGCAGGTGATTCGGCCCCATGTCGTGCTGCTCGAGGAGGGCGGTGAGCCCACGGGCCTGGCAGTCGCCCGGCTCGAGAACGCCCGCTCCCCCACGCGCCTCGGCTACGCGATGGTGTTCAATCCGCATGTGCGCTCGCTCACAGTCGTCTACGGCGGGCTGCTCTCCCAGGACTCGAACGTGGGCAAGCTCATCGACGAGGTCAGGGGCTCGCTCAGGCCCAGAGAGGCCGATGTCGTGAGGATCAGGATGCTCCGGCACGAGTCGAGCGCCTACGACGTCGCCCGCCAGGATGCTCCCTTGCTCCGTCGCGAGCACTTCCGCAAGCCAGTGACACACTGGCGGTCGACCGTGCCGGGCTCCCTCGAGGAGTTCCTCGCCGCCCGCTCGAAGGAACGACAACGGCACGTCCGCAGGTACGCGCGCCGCCTCGAGAGGAGCTTCGGAGGCAAGGTAGAAGTCGGGCGGCTGCAATCCAGGCACGAGCTCGACCGGCTCTTCGCGGACACGTTCGAGGTGTACCAGCGCACGTACCAGGCGACGCTCGGCGTCGGCTTCTCGCGCGACGAGCTGAACCGGCGGCTGACCGAGACGTGCATGGACCGCGGCTGGTTCCGCGGCTACGTCCTCTACCTCCGCGGCAAGCCGGTCGCATTCTGGCACGGGAACGTCTACGCGGGCGTCTTCTGGAGCGTCGCGACAGGGTACGACCCCGCCTACGCCGACGCACGCCCCGGGACGTATCTGCTCATGAGGCTCATCGAGGACCTCTGCGCGGACGAGTCCGTACGGACGATCGACTTCGGGTTCGGGGATGCCGCATACAAGAGCCATTTCGGCGACGAGAGCTGGCTCGAGCAGGACGTCGCGGTCTACGAGCCGCGGCCGAAGCCGGTGGCGATCAACCTCGGCCTGTCGGGCGTGCGCGGCGCCACGCGGACGGCGCAGGCGCTGGCGGGGCGCACCGGCCGGCTCCCGGCGATGCGCCGGCGCTGGCGCGCGCGGCTGGGAGACCGCGCCGCGTCGGGGGGAACTTCCTGAGCCTTGCAGGTCGCCCGCACGAGATGATCGTCGACGGAGCCCGCCGCGTCGACCCGCCGACCGTGAGGAAGAGGACCGAACGGGTCCACCCCGGCCGCAACCCGGCGCTCCGCGCCTGATCCATGCCGCGCCCCCTGCGCCTCGCCCTGCTCGCCCTCGCAGGCCTGGCTGCGGCCTTGCTGGTCGCGCTGGGAGCGAGCGCCCTCCTTGACCGACCTGCGCAGATCGCCTCGCTGAGCGCGACCGTGGAAGCCCCAAAGCCGGAGGTCTGGGCTGTGCTGACGGACTTCGCCGCCTATGACGAATGGAACCCCGTTCTGCGGGAGGCCTCCGGGGAGGCCCGGGAGGGGAGCACGCTCGAGCTCGAGGCGGCGCTTCCGGGCCACGACCCGGAGTCCCTCGACGCCGAGGTCTTGATCGCGCGGCCGGACAAGAAGCTCCGCTGGCAAGACCGGCTCGTCGTCCCCGGCCTGCGCGACTGGGAGTACGAGTTCGTGCTCGAGCCGCTCGAGCCGGGCCGGGTTCTGATCGTGCAGCAGCTTCGCGTGGAAGGCCTGCTCGCGCCCTTCGCCGACGAGGACGCCGCCCGCCAGGCGCTCGTCCTCATGGCCGACGCCCTCCGCGAACGGCTCGCGCAAACCCGCTAGGAACGCTCGGATTCGCCAACGGCAGGCGATTCGCGCAGGCCGCGTCCCTGCCAGACCGTCGGGCTCACACGCCGTCGGCGGCCGTCCGCTCGACTGCGCGGCCACCCACGACGTCGAAGGGGTACGGCGTCCGCTCGGGAAGCGGCGTGAAGACGATGCGCCGCCTAAACAGCCGGAATCGCTGGTTGACAAGCAGATAGGGCACAAACCCCGCCCGCTTGCACCCCTTGAGCGCCGGGATGTTCTCGGCGGAGACGAATGTGAGGAGCCAGCGGGCTCCCTCCTGCGACGCCTTCTCCGCCAACTGGTTCATGACAAAGGGCATGAGCCGGCAACCGCGGTACTCCTCGAGCGTGAACGCCGCTTCGAGAAGCGCCTCGTCCTCCCGAAGCCGGGGAAAGATGCCCTCGAAGAACCTCTCCACCTTGTCGTTCTCGCTCGCCAAGATGAGGTACTGCATGTAGCAGGGAACGCCCCCGTCGGTCGCGGCCACGTAGCACGTTCGGATATCGGAGCCGAGGAGGCGCGCCGAGGCCGAACGGTGCCGGATTGACGCGCGGTCCTGCTTCGCGCGATCGATTTCGGTGAAAGCCGGGACGTCGGACGGCCGGATCGGCCGGACCGTCACGGAGATCGTGGGCTCCGGGACCTCGACCGGCGCGGTCAGGTCGCGCCGGAGCCCATACGAGTAGGAATCGCTAAAGAACCACTTGCGGAATGCCCTCAGAACGGTTCGCAATTCGCCGGCCCGGAGCAGCCCGACTACCTTCTTGAGCCGACGGCGCGTCCGCGCCCAAGGAATCCGCTGTGCCGCGCCCTGAGAGCTCATCCGATGTTCTTTCCGACCCGACCGCCTCTGGAGGACCAAGTGTATGGGGTTGGGTTCGAGTCGGCTGCAGGTTCGGGGCCACAGTGGTACGCTGGCTTCCTGCGGCGGCGCGTGGCCAATCTTGTGTCCAGTTCTGTGTCGCCTATCGTCACCGTCGTCACTGAGCCTCGTTTTGCCAGGCGCAGGCTGGGTCAGGAGTCCCTGGCCGATGTCGAGCGCCGGGACCTTCGCCGCGTCGCGATCGGGCGCCCCTGGACGCATGATCTGCTGCGCCGGTGGCCCGCTCGGCCACCGTAGGCGGGGAACTGCGCGGAGGGAAACTCATGGCGAGGCCGGGACAAGACCTTACGACACCGCGCGGCACGCGCATTCGGGTGGCGCGCAGCGTGGACGAGCTCGAGCCGCTCCGAGAGGCATGGGAGCAGCTCCAGGGTCGGCAGTTCAGCACCGACCCGGACGTCTTCCCTCTCATCCTCGACTGGCAGCCGCAGACGCTGCGTCCCCACGTCGTTGCACTCGAGCGCGAGGGCGAAACAACAGCGCTCGTCCTCGGCCGGATCGAGGACATCCGGCTCCGGACACGCATCGGCTACAGGACCGTCTACGCGCCGCGGGTCCGCTCGCTCACCGTCGTCTACGGGGGTGTCCTGGGCGACCTGGACGACGAGGGCGCGGAGGTCGTGCTCGGCGCCCTCCGCCGCCACCTCGCAAGCGGCGAGGTCGACGTCCTGCGCCTTCGCAACGTCGACACCGGCTCCCCGCTCCGCCGGGCTGTCGGGGGAACGTCGAGCATCTTGCACGAGCACGGCGCGCCGACCGCCTCCCACTGGGAGCTCGCCGTCCCGAATTCGTACGACGCGTTCCTTGCCTCGCTCTCGCCCAGTACGCTCAAGAGCGCGAGGCGCTATTCTCGCCGGCTCGAGAAGAGCTTCGGGGACCGCCTCTCGTTCCGCATCTTCCGAGGGGCCTCGGAGGGCGACCGCGTCTTCACCGATCTCGCCGCGGTGGCGAGAAAGACGTATCAACACGCGCTCGGGGTCGCCTTCGCCCAGAGCGAGTTCGAACGGCGAATCGAGAGGCTCCTCATGAACCGGGGCTGGTTCCGCGCGTACGTCCTCTACCTCGACGGCGAGCCTATCTCGTTCTGGCACGGGCACGCCTACCGGGGGGCGTTCTTCATCGGGATCCCCGGCTACGACCCCGCCTATACCGATCTCCGGGTCGGGAACTACGTCCTCTACCGGCTGATCGAGGACCTCTGCGCCGACGACGCCATCGATACCCTGGACTTCGGCTGGGGCGAAGCGGAGTACAAACGCCGCCTGTCGACACGGAGCCGACTCGAGCAGGACGTGCACCTGTTCGCTCCCACGGCCAAGGGCTGCCTGACGAACGTCGCGCGCAGCTCGCTGCTCACGGGGGTCACGGGCGTGCGGAGCCTGCTCGCCCGCACCGAGATGATCGATCCGATCAAGCGCCGCTGGCGCCACCGGCTGACCTCCGGAGGCTCCTCGGTCGTGCGCTACTGACGCCGATCGGAGCTCAGAGGTACCCGAACCTGCGGAGCGTCGACTCGGCGGTCCGGTTGAGCTCGTCGACCACGCCCTTCCGGCGGAGTTGCCATCGGCCCAGCGTGTCGGGCGGACGCACCTCGGCTCTCCCGATGGCCTCGGTGTCGCCCTCGAGGCCGAAGAAGCCGTAGATCCGGGCGACCGTCGCGCCCGGCTCGGCACAGAGATCCTCGAAGCGCACGCGGAGATAGCGGGAGCCGAGCTTCTGCTCGCCGAAGTCGGCGGCGGCGGCGTTGACCCGGTCCCAGAGCGCGACCGAGCGCACGGGTGTCTTCGCCTTGCGGAGGTCGTCGCCGAGCACCGCGCGGCCGTGCTTCTTCAGCTGGTTCTGGTTCTCCGAGAAGGCCATGTCGCGGCCGTCCCGGACGAAGTGGAGGAAGCGGACGCTCGGCATCGTCTCGTTCCAGAAAGGCAGGAGGTAGATGCTTCGGGGCTCCTTCCATCCCCAGGCCACGGCGTCGTCCGGGAGCCCGGAGAGATGGTCGGCAAGGACGGACGCGAGGTCGGCGGTCATGTCTCGGCGGATGCCGCCGGACGGGTCTCCCCCGGTCTCGACGTACGTGTCGATCCAGCGGTCCGAGTAGAACCCGAGCTCGACCGCGTCCTCGTACGGGTTCAGCTTCTCACCGGTGAACATGCCGCCCGAGCGCAGGATCTTGGCGATCACGCGCGTCCCGGAGCCGCCGGTGGCACCAATCACGCAGGGTCCATTCGCCGCCAGGGCGTCAGGAATCACCCGCTGCCGCTCGTGGTTCGTGATCTCGGTCATCGGTCTCTGGCGCTCCATTCTGTCGTCAGACTTGGAGGTGCGACCGCTGCTCGGACGGCTTCTGGCTCGCGCCTCGCCGCGGGCCGCACGAGCGGCGCGAGAAGCGCCCGAGCCCGCGGCTCGAGCGCGAGGAGGACGCCCGCGGCCGCCAGCGAGGCAGCCGCTCCCGCGACGACGAGCGCAGCAACAGGCGGAAGCCGATCGAAGGCGCCCACGGCCTCGAGCCCGGCCACCACGGCGAACCCGGCCGCCCCTGACGCCAGCGGGGCCGGGAGCAAGGCCAGGAAGGAGCGAGGCCGGAGGCCCGTGATCCAGCAGATGACGGCGACGTTTACCGGGATGACGATGGCGAGGAAGTAGAGCGCGCGAGACGCCGCCATGCCCACCGCTTGATCACGGATCGAGGCATCTGCGAGAAGGAAGCCCACGAGCACGACGAAGCCTGCAGAGAGCGCCGCGAGCGCCCAGAGCATCGCCGCCCTCAGATGCGGCCTCGCGACGGCGAAGAGGAGCGGCCCCGTAAAGAAGACGACCGCCTTCCCAATCCCGACGAAAGCGAGGAGCTTCAGGACGTCGCCGGAGTCCTTCCATTCGGCGGGCATGACGTCCACGAGGAGCCCGCTACACGCCGCCACGACAAGCATCACGGGAACGGTGAGGATCAGCGTCAACCGAAGGAAAGACACGACGGCGTCCCGGAGGCCCTTCCGATCGTGCTGCAGGCGGGAGAGGAACGGGAGCGAGACGTGGCCGACGGGCCGCATCGTCACCTCGAGGACGTTGTCGACGAAGCGGTCGGCGAGTCGGTAGAGCCCGACCACGGTCGGCCCGAAGAAGAGGCCAATGAGCAGGGCGTCGGCGCGACGGTTGATGAAGCCTCCCAGGTTGGCGAGGAAGACCCCGCTCGAGTAGCGGACGAGCTGCCGCGCGCTCGCCGGCGAGAAGCGGAAGCTCGGGCGCCACGTGCTCATGCCCCAGAGAAGGACGAGCTGCGTCCCGGCGTGGCCAAGCTGCTGCGCGACGAGCGCCCAGACTCCGGCGCCCCGGAGCGCGAGCGTGAGCCCGATGACCCCACCCACGACGACTGCGCTCGTCTCGCGGACGGCGAGCGCCTTGAAGCGCATCTCGCGCTGGAAGAGCCCGAGCTGCACGATCGTCAGACCCTGCAGGACCAGCAGGATGGAGAGGACCTTGACGACGTCGGCGAGCTCGGGCACGTCGTTGATGCGGGCCCACCAACCCGAGAGCGCGACGCTGAGACCAGCGAGCGCGACACACCAGACGAGGTTGACCCAGAACGCGGAGTCGAGGTGCTCGCGACGCAGGTCTTCGCGCTGGACTAGCGCGGTCTGCACCCCGCCCTCCAGGAAGAGGCGGATGAACTCGATGTAGATGAGCGCCAGCATCACGACGCCGAAGTCGTGGGGGCCGAGGATGGCCGCGAGGAGGACCACGAAGACGAACGAGAACGCCCGGTCGCCCCAGTTCATGACGAAGGCCCACTTGAGCGGGCCGAGGAAGGACCGGTGCCCGCTCATTATGCGGCGCCGACTTCGCGGGACGGGAGAGGCGCCGACGCGTCGGGGGCGTCGATCCGCGGTGGGTAGCCCGGCAGCCAGTCCCGGCGCTCACGCCACACCTCCGGCCATGCTCCGGCGCGCCCCTCGCTGCGGCGGCCGAGCACGGCGAGGAGCGCGCGGGCGCCAACGCCCGCTTTGAGGAGGAAGAGGCCGGCGCGCAGGCGCGGGCCACGCCAGTGCTTCCGCAGGAGTGTCGCTTTGCCGCTGAAGAGGAGGAGCAGTTTGTCCTCGCGGGTGGCGGAGGAGAGCCCGATCTCGTGTGTGACGACGGCGTCGGGCGTGATCGCCGGCCGGTAGCCAAGCGCCTTGGCGCGAATGGAGAGGTCGGCGTCCTCCCCGTACATGAAGAAGCGAGTGTCGAACCCGCCCAGCACCTGCCAGAGCGCCCGGGGGGCGAGGAGCAGGCAACCGGTGACGATGTCGACCTCGCGGACGCTGTCCCGCTGCCAGCCGCCGAGCGATTCCGGATCGAAAACCCGGCTGTGCTTGAACGCGGTCGAGAGGAGCGCGGCGAAGCAGAAGAGGCTCCAGAGCGTCGGCGCCCCCCAGCACGAGCCCGGGTTGACCCTGCCGTCGGGATCGAGCGTCCTCCCGCCGTAGAGGCCGTGCTCGGGATGGCCGCCGGCGAAGGCGACGATTCTCTCGATCGCCCCGGGGTGCACCTCCGTGTCCGGGTTCAGGAGCAGGACGAACTCGCCGGTCGACTCCTCCGCGGCTCGGTTCACGCCCCTCGCGAAGCCGAGATTCTCGGTCGAGGCGATCAGCCGGGCCTGGGGGAACTCGGAGGCGACGAGCTCGACCGTTCCGTCATCGGAGGCGTTGTCCAGGACGACCACCTCGAAGTCCACGCCGGAAGTGGTGGCGTAGATGGAGCGCAGGCAGGCCAGCGCCGCCTCCCGGCAGCGAAAGGTGACGAGCAGGATCGAGACGTCGGGTCTCAAGCCGACGCTCTCACCGCGTCGGGCTCCGGCGCGGGCGTCTCGCCGCTCGCGGCATAGTCCTCGCGGCGGCGCACGATGCGGGCCGGGTTCCCGACGGCGACGGAGCCGGCAGGAAGCGACTTCGTGACCACCGAGCCGGCGCTGACGACGCACCCGTCGCCGATCGTCACGCCGGCGCCGACGAAGACGCGGGCGCCGAGCCAGACGTCGTTCCCGATCGTCACGTCCCGCTCATTGCGCTCCTGCTCCGCGATCTTGGCGTCGGGAGAGAGCCCGTAGTCGGACGCCGTCACGAACACCTCGGGGCCCAAGCGGCAGTCCTCGCCGATCTCGATCCTGCCGGTCTTGTCTCCCGCCCAGATGTAGGCGCGCTCGCCGATCTTCGAGCGCCGCCCGATCGTGATCCGCTCGCCGTTTCGCAGCGAGACGTTGGGGGCGATCGTCGCTCCTTCCTCCATGGTCATCAGCCGGCGCGGGCGCACGTGCGAGTAGCTGTAGTAGTGGAGGAGGCGGACCACCTGGAAATACGTCATCGGGTCCACGAAAGACCGCAAAGCCCCGCTCCAGCTTCGGCTCTTCATGACCGCATCTCCCTCATCAAAGTCGTAGGCGATTCCGCGCGGTGTGCCAAGTCCAGAGTAACGGTCCAGACCTTCGGCGGAAGCGGCGCGGATACACTCCGGTAACACTCTTCCGGAAGTGTGATGGCGCGGCGGCGAAGCGAGAGAACCGACGACGTAACCCTGAAGATCCCCCGCCCGCTCTATGAGCGGTTGCGGCAGGTGATCGAGGGGACCGGCTTCCATTCCGTGACGGAGTTCGCCGTCTACGTGCTCCGCGACCTGGCGTCGAGCCAGGCGCCCCCGACCGCCGCCGAAGAGGACGGGTTGACGAGCGAGGAGGTCGCGGCCATCCGCCGCCGGTTGCAGTCGCTCGGCTACCTGGAGGATTGACGGCGGGTGACGTCCGTCCTGTCGGAGACGCTGCGGATTCTCTACAGCTTCCCCGACACCCTCGGAGAGCCCGGCATCGGCGCGGCGGCTCTCCACTTCGTCGAGGGCCTGGTTCGGCGCGGCCACGAGGTCGCGATCTACTGCACGAGCATCGGCAAGGACGCCTCCGAGGCGCGTGAGCTCGAGGAGACGAAGAAGGTGACGACCCTCTCTGCGGCCGGGGTCCGGATCCCGCACCGCGCCCTCGGGCGCCGGCGCGCCTACCGCTACCACGACCAGCGGGTCGCGCACGCGCTCGCCCACCTCGCCGGGCAGGTCGACATCGTCCACGTCTGGCCGCGAGCGACGTTGCAGACGGCCGCGGCGGCCCGCGCCCTCGGGATCCCGACGGTGCGGGAGGTGCCGAACACGCACACGGCGTTCGCCTACGCGCGCGTCGCCGAGGAGACGGCAATGCTCGGGCTAGAGCCGCTCGCCGGCCACTCGCACACGCCCGACCCGATCAGCCTCGAGCTCGAGGAGCAGGAGTACGAGGCGGTCGACATGCTGGCCGTTCCGTCCGAGTACGCGCGGACGACGTTCCTCGAGCACAGCGTCGGAAGCGAACGGCTCGCCCTCCACCGCTACGGGTTCGACCCCGTGCGCTTCCCCGTCCCCCCGCCGCGGCCGGTCAACGTGGACGACGGCCTCCGCGCGATCTTCGTCGGCCGCTGCGAGCCGCGCAAGGGGCTCCACTATGCGTTGCAGGCCTGGCTCGACTCGGGAGCGGCCGAGCGGGGAACCTTCACGATCTGCGGCGACTTCTACCCGGGCTACGACCGCGTGCTCGCGCGCTGGCTCGCGCACCCGAGCGTCCAGGTGAACGGCTTCGTCGACGACGTCGGCGCGCTCATGCGCGCGAGCGACGTGCTCGTGCTGCCGTCGATCGAGGACGGGAGCGCGCTCGTGACGTACGAGGCCCAGGGCTCCGGCTGTGTGCTCGTCGTCTCGGACGCCGCGGGCGCCCGCTGCGAGCACATGCGCTCATGCCTCGTCCACCAGGCAGGCGACGTCGAGACCCTCACGTCCCACCTTCGCCTCGTCGACGGCGATCGCAGCCTCCTCACCCGGCTGCGGGCGCGTACCCTTGAGAGCAGAGATCAACTGACGTGGGACCAGGGAGTTCGTGATCTCGAGACGATCTACGCCGGGCTCGTGAGTCGACGGGCCGAGACATGACGACGCCGTCTTCCACACCGCTACGGGTGCTCTACAGCTTCCCGGACACGCTGGGCGCGCCCGGGATCGGGACGACCGCCTGGAACCAGGTGCAGAGCCTGGTCGGCCTCGGCCACGAGGTGCGCGTATACGCAACCGCGGTCGCCCACGAGCTCCCGCACACCGAGGAGGTCGTGACGACACTCACCCTCGCCGGCAAGCGGGTCCCGCACCGCGCGATAGGCCGGCGCCGGGCGTATCGCTACCACGACCGCCGGGTCGGCAAAGCGCTCCGCCGGCTCGCCGGCGAGGTGGACATCGTCCACTGCTGGCCGCGCGCGACCGTCGAGACGGCCGCGGCAGCCCGCGACACGGGCATCGCCAGCGTCCGCGAGGCGCCCAACACCCACACCGCCTACGCCTACGAGCGCGTCGCCGAGGAGACCGCGCGACTCGGCCTCGCCCAGCCCGAGGGCCACTCGCACACCGCCGACGAGTACGCGCTCGACCTCGAGGAACGCGAGTACGCCGCCGTCGACCTCGTCGCCGTCCCCTCCGAGTTCTCGCGCCGCACCTTCCTGGACCGCGGCTTCTCGCCCGAGCGGCTCGGCCTGCACCAGTACGGCTTCGACCCGGCGCGCTTCCCCGCGCCGGAGGCGAGCCGTAACGGCGCCCCGCCGGGCCTGCGCGCTCTCTTCGCCGGCAGCTGCGAGCCGCGCAAGGGCCTGCACTACGCCCTGCAGGCGTGGGTGGGCTCGGGCGCGGCCGAGCGCGGCACCTTCACGATCTGCGGCGCCTTCTATCCCGGGTACGACGACGTGCTCGCAGAGTGGCTCGCGCACCCGAGCGTCACGGTCAAGGGGTTCGTGACCGACATGTCGGAGGTGATGCGCGGCAGCGACGTGCTCGTCCTCCCGACCGTCGAGGAGGGAAGCGCCCTCGTCACCTACGAGGCGCAGGCGTCCGGCTGCGTGCCGGTCGTCTCCGACGCGGCCGGGGCGCGCTGCGAGCACATGGCTGATGCGCTCGTGCACGAGGCCGGCGACGTGCCGGCGCTGACCGACCACCTCGGCCTCCTCGACCGCGACCCGGAGCTGCTCGCCCGCCTGCGGGCCGGGACCCTGGCGCGGCGCGACCGGCTCACCTGGGAGCAGGGCGCGCGCGACCTCGAAGGCCTCTACCGGAGGCTCCTGGCGCGATGAAGGTGATGATCGTCGGGCTCGACTGCGCCGAGCCGTCGCTCCTCCTCGACCGCTGGCGCGACGAGCTGCCCGTCCTCTCAGGCCTGATGGAGCACGGAGCCTACGGCCGCCTGACCTCGGTGATCCCGCCGATCACCGTCCCGGCCTGGTCCTGCATGATGTCGAGCCGCACCCCCGGCGACCTCGGCGTCTACGGCTTCCGCAACCGCTCCGACCACTCCTACGACGGCCTCTTCATCGCCAACTCGACGGCGATCCGCGAGCCGCGCCTCTGGGACTACGCCACGCGCGCCGGCAAGCCCTCGATCGTCCTCAGCGTCCCCGGGACGTACCCGCCGCGGCCGCTCAACGGCGTCATGGTCAGCTGCTTCCTGACGCCTTCGGTCGAGAGCCAGTTCACCTTCCCGCCGATGCTCAAGCGCGAGGTCGAGCAGACGGTGGGCGAGTACCTCTTCGACGTGCGCGACTTCCGCACGGACGACAAGGACTACCTCCTCCGTCAGGTCTACGAGATGACCGACCGGCGCTTCCAGCTCGCCAACCACCTGCTCGAGACGAAGCCCTGGGAGCTCTTCGCCATGGTCGAGATGGGCATCGACCGCATGTACCACGGCTTCTGGAAGCTGATGGACCCAGAGCACAGAAAGCACGAGCCGGGAAACCCGTTCGAGCACGCGATCCTCGACTACCACCGGCACGTGGACGGCCTCATGGCCGGGGTCCTCGCGCATGCGGACGACGACACCGCAGTGCTCGTCGTCTCCGACCACGGGGGCAAGCGCATGGACGGAGGTATCCGCGTCAACGAGTGGCTCCGGCGCGAGGGCCTCCTCGGGACGCTGACCGAGCCCGACCGGGTCATGCCGCTGCGCGAGGCCGGGATCGACTGGTCGAAGACTGTCGCCTGGGGCGAGGGCGGCTACTACTCGCGCATCTTCCTCAACGTCGCCGGCCGCGAGCCGGAGGGAATCGTGCCCGCCGACGACTACGAGCGCGTCCGGGACGACCTCGCAGCCCGCCTCGCCGCCATCCCGGACGAGAACGGCGAGCCGCTCGACACGCGGGTGCACGTCCCCGAGAAGACGTACCCGCAAGTGAACGGCGTCGCGCCCGACCTGATCGTCCACTTCGGCGACCTGCTGTGGCGGTCGGTCGGCACCGTGGGCGGCGAGGAGGGCGTGCACACGTTCGAAAACGACACCGGTCCCGACGACGCCAACCACGCGCAGGAGGGGCTCTTCGTGCTCAAGGCGCCCGGTGTTACGGCCGGCCCGCGCGAGGGCGCCCATCTGCTCGACGTGGCGCCGACCGTGCTCGACCTGCTCGGGCTCGAAGCGCCCGAGTCGATGCGGGGCACGAGCCTTCTGCGCTAGCTACGAATCCGTCGGCCGTGGGCCGAGGCGCCGGGCCTGGAGCCCGATCGCCGCGATCATGAAGAAGAAGATCGTCGCCTGGACGAAGGCGAACGCGTCGAACACGAACATCGCGATCCCGAACGCGCCGATCGCCGCCGCGCATGCAGCGGCCAGGTCGCTGCGCGGACCGCGCACCCTGCGGGCGAACCTGCCGATGGTGATCAGGCTCCCCCAGACGAACCACGCGACCGCCACGAGGCCGACGACCCCGAGCGAGACGAGTGTGTTCAGCCACTCGTTGTCGAAGATGATGACCGCCCCCTGGGCACCCTCGGCCGTCTGCGCGACGCCGGCCTCCTGGGTTGTCACCTGCGAGCCGATGCCCTTGCCGACGAGCGGCGATTCGTCCCACAGGCGCAGCCCGGGCCCGAGGTCGGCGAGCCGGCCCGAGCCCTGCTCTCCCGGGCGGGCGTAGGCGTCCGCGGCGAGACCGCCTCCCTGGAACGTGATCGCCTTGTAGATGCCGCCGAGCGCCCCGGGGACAGCGAAGTGGATGGCGATCGGCAGGACGAGCAGGAACGGCCAGAAGCGAACGACCTTGCGGCCGCGCACCCAGACCGCCACGATCCCGAGCGCGGCCACCATGATCACCGTCGTCCGGGAAATCGTGGCGACCGCGCCCATGGCGCAGACAGCCGCCGCGAGGATCCAGAGGCGCGAGCGGAGCTGCGTGCTCGCCCGCCCGACGAGGTAGAGGGCGAGCGGAAAAGCCATGAACAGCGCAGCCGACAGCGCAATCGGGTGCTGTGCTGACGCGTAGACCCGAACGTTGCCGCCGCGCGCCTCGAAGCCTCCGCGGGCTTCCCGGATGAGGACCGGGATCCAGTTGGAGAGCTCGTCGAACACGTTGTAGCTGGAACGCGACTCGTAGATGGCCGAGAACGCGACGATCGTCGCCCCGATGACGAGCGCCCGCACAACCGTGTCCATGGCGGCCTGCGTCTTGATCGTCGAGGCGACGAGCACGAAGACGGCCAGGAAGCCGAGGTAGTAGGAGAGCGACTTGAAAGCCCCGCCGCCCTCGAACGCGTTCGAGAGCTCCTGGTAGTTGAGGATCGCGGCCACGACCGCGACGCCGGCCAGGATGAGCAGCGGCACCCCGAAGCCGAGGAACTCGAGCGTCAGGCGCCCGTAGATCGCCGCCACGACCAGGACGACGAGCAGCACTCCAAGGACTATGCGATAGGGCTCGAGGTTGAACGGCAACGTGATCGGCAGCCGGTAGCCGCGGGCCGGGATCAGCCACATGACGAGGACGAAGGCGGCGATCGCGTTGGGCCAGGTGACCGTCGGCGTCGACAGCTCGCGCATGGCGACCACCGCCGCGGCAACGAAGACCGCGGCCCCGGCGAGCGTTTCCCTCGGCCCGAGCATCGTCCCGGCGGCGAGGCTCGCCGCCCCGAAGGCCGCCACCCCGATCGCCGTCGAGCGGCGGGCGACGGGCGCTTCGACGTAGGCCATCGCCTAGGCGGTCTTCTTGACCTCGACCGGCTCGACGGGCTCCACGTCCGAGTGTTCGCGGCGCGGCCGGGCGGGGATGAGATAGTCGAGGAGAACGGCGAGCACGCAGAACGCCGCGAAGACCACGAGGAAGACGAGGATCGGCAGGGTCTTCGAGCTGCCCCCGGAGGGGATCGCGCCTTGCGGCACCGTCAGCTGCTCGACGACGATCCGGTCCTCGGGGAGGATCTTGGCCGCCTTCTGCTGCTCACCGAGCCAGCCGATGAATGCCGTGGCCGTCTTGTTGGCCAGGCCGACCGCGTCGTCGGGCGAGTCGGCGACCGCGATGAGCCTGATTACCGGGATCTCGGACAGCTCGATCCGGTTCGCCGTCACGACGGACGTCACTCCGAGCGCCGAGATGCTTCCGGGCAGGTCGCCGTACTTCTCGCGCCGGTAGGCGGCGACGTCGTCCGACTCGATGACGAACGGGTAGAGGTTGGCCGTGCGGACGAGCGTGTTCAGGTCGGGCGCGGAGGTGATCGGAATCTCGTCGAGCGGCGACGCGCCGTCGGCGGGAGGCTCTTCGTCCCCCGTCGCGCCGGAGCCCTCGTTGGCGGAAGTCGGGTTGAAGGTCTTCTGACTGCGGATGTAGGGGTTTTCCGCGCTCGAGACGAGCAGCTGAGTCTCCGACGTGTAGGTGACCTGGTCCTTCTCTTCGAGCCCCGGGGGGAAGAGGCTCACCGAGTAGCGCGCCGACAGGCCGGCGAAGAGGGCGACGACAGCGCCGATGACGAGGACCCACCAAAAGCGCCGGAGCGCGTTCGCGTAAACCCCGACGTTTGAGGGGGACGCCCCAGCGGGAGCGGCAGGGGGAGCGGGTGCGGGAGCGGGAGCGGCAGGGGCCGCGGCCCGGCGGGGCCGCTCCTCGACCGGCGCACGCGGGGCCTGCCGGCGGATATCCGTCGGTTGGCCGCACGACGCACAGAACCGATCGTCGTCGCGCGAGGCGTGACCGCAGTTAGGACAAGTCTTCACTGGCACCGTTTGGGAAGCCTCCCCGCGGCAGATTTCCTGCCGCATTCCCGTGGGGTCCATTCAGTAGGCTGGTTCCTGGTTCCTAACTTGTAGCGGCTGCTTCCGCGGGTGTCCAGTCCAGACCTGACCCTCATCGGGCTCGACTCGGCGACGTTCGACGTCGTCGACCCGATGCTGGCCGCTGGGGAGCTTCCCAACCTCGGGCGACTGTGCGACTCCGGCGCGCGCGGCGTCCTCCGCTCCACCACTCATCCCCTGACACCGCACGCCTGGGCGACGATCGTCAGCGGCGTCAACGCAGGCCGTCACGGGATCTGGGATTTCATCGAGCGGGACGAGACCGGCTATCAGCTCCGGCTCGTGAACGGGAGCTTCCGGCGGGCGCCGGCCCTCTGGGACCGGCTACGCCGCTCCGGTCGGCGGACGGGCATCGTGAACGTGCCCTTCACCTGGCCCGCGCCCGAGGTCGACGGGTTTGCGGTGGCGGGCTTCGACGCGGCGGCGCGCGAGCAGGGGCTGACGTACCCGGAGGCGCTGCGCGACGAGCTGCGCCGGCGCTATGGGTCGCTCGAGCTCGACAACAAGTTCCCGCTGACCGACGGGAAGCTCGACCTCGACGTGGTTCGCCGCGCGGCCGCCCAAAAGGTCGAGATCGTCGCGTGGCTGGCGGAGCGGTTCGACCCCGAGCTGCTCTTCGTCGTCTTCATGGCCGCCGACCACATCCACCACCTCTGCTGGACCCAGTGGGAGGCGGAGGGGCTCGCCAGCCCCGTGGCCGAGGTCTACCGTGTCCTCGACGAAGCGGTCGGCGCGCTCGTCGACCTCGCCGGCAGCGGCAACGTCATGGTCGTCTCCGACCACGGCGCCGGCCCCCTGCACGGGGTCGTCAACCTCAACGCCTGGCTGGCCGCGGAGGGCTTCCTCACGTACGAGACCGGCGGCGGCGTGGCCGGCCGCAAGCTCCTGGGGGATGCGCTCGAGCTGCGGCGCTACTTGCCCGAGCGGCTCCGCTACTTCGCGAAGCAGCGGCTGCCCGGCCTCCGCGAGCGGGCGATCGAGCGCAGCGACTACACGGTGCTCGACTGGAGCAAGACGAAGGCGTTCGCGTACGGGACCTTCGGGAACGTCGTCCTCAACGTCAGCGGTCGCGAGGAGCACGGCATTGTCGAGCCCGGCGAGGAGTACGAGCGTGTGCGCGACGCGATCGCGGCACGCCTGCTCGAGCTCGAGGGCCCGAACGGCGAGCGCATCGTCGCCCAGGCCCACCGCCGGGAGGATCTCTTCCACGGCCCCGAGCTCGCCAAGGTTCCCGACCTCCTCGTCGAGTTCGACCACTACGCCTGGCTCGGCAAGGGGAACCTCAAGACCCGGTCGGAGTCGCTCTGGGACGAGATCGAGATCGAGGGCGGGAGCGACCACTCCTACGTCGGGAGCCATCGGCACGAGGGGATCGTCATCCTCTCTGGCCCCGCCGTCACCCGGGGCGCGCCCGTGAGCGGGGAGCTCGTCGACGTCGCCCCCACGCTCCTCTACCTCATGGGCGAGGCCGTTCCGGCCGACCTCGAGGGCCGCGTCCTCGTCGAGGCGCTCCGCCCGGAGCTGCTCGACTCCCGGCCGCCCGAGTACGACGACGCCGCCCCGGCGGAGTTCGAGCCCGAGCGGGCCGAGCTCGAGGAGGAGGGCGCCGTCGAGGTCGAGCGCCGCCTGCGCGGGCTCGGATACCTCGAGTAGCTCGCCTCCAATTTCAGGAAATCCTTACAGGGGCGGTATTTCCCTGCAACGGGGACGAAACCGAACGGCGACGATCCGTCTCGAGGTCCGCTGCGGCCCGGGGCTGACCGCGACCCGTCCGGAACCCCTTGCTAGCCTCCGCCGCCATGATCAGGGGCCAGGGACGACTCCTCAGCACCCTCGCCGCGTGCGTCGCCGCCGTCGGGCTTGCACTTCTCTTCCCCGCCGAGGGGCGGAGCGCGACGACGATCGCCGACGACGCGGTCGACAGGACCTCGGCGACCACCCGGGGCGACACGGTCTTCCGGGAGGTGATCCGCGTCAACCGGCCGTGGACGTGCCGGCGGCGCGTGAACATCGACCTCGTCAAGGTGACCATGCGCACCAACCTGGCCCACGCGATCTACCTGCGCCCGGGCTGCACGGGTCGTATCGGCCGCATCCAGGTGGACACCTGGACGAACGACGGCATCACGGTCAACCGGGGCAATGGACGCAGGCCGGCCCACGACCTCGTCATCGGCAACGGCTACATCTACTGCCACGACCACGTCGGCGGCCACCAGGACGGCGTCCAGGTCATGGACGGGCGGCGCATCACCTTCCGCAGCCTGGAGATCAAGTGCGGCAGCCAGAACAGTCGGGCCACGAATTCCCAGTTCTACGTCAGCGGCAACCGTCCGTACGTCCCCAGGAAGGTCGTCTGCGTCGCCTGCCTGCTCGGGACGGGCGCGGCATCGCCGCTTTTCATCGACCTCTCCGTCGACTCCGGCGCCCGGCGGTCGCGCGTCTGCCGTGGCCGCTTCGGGTACGCGGTTCGGATCGAGCGGGGGGTCGCCGTGCGGCCGGTCCACGCGAGGCTGAGAATCCTCGGCGCCATCAATCCGCTCTGCCACCGCTAGTGGACAAGGACCGGCGCGACGGCCGGTAGCCTGTGCTCATGCTCCGGCGTTGCGGCCCGCCCGTAGCCGTCGTCCTCGCGCTTGCGCTCGGCCTGCTCGCCGGCTGCTCCTCGGGCGACGACGAAGGCAGCCCCGAGACGCTGACGAGCGGCGGTGCGGGGACAGGCCAGGCGGACACCTCCCAGCGAAACGGGAGCATCCACCTCGTCGACGAGCCCTGGATCTGCCACGGCAGCGTCGATCTCGACCTGGTCAAGGTCGAGATCAAGAACGTCCAGGGCGACGCCATCTACCTCCGCCAGGGGTGCACGGGCCGGATCAGGCGGATCGAGGTCGACACCTGGAAGGGAGACGGCGTCAAGGTGAACGTCCCCGAGCCGGTCGCCCACGACCTGGTCGTCGAAGGCGGCTACGTCCGCTGCCACGCACAGGGCTCGGGCGGACATCAGGACGGCATTCAGGTGATGGGCGGCGAGCGAATCACCTTCAAGGACCTCGAGATCCAGTGCAGCTCGGACCCGAACGCGCAGTTCTACGTCAGCGCGCTGGCGCCGGGCATGCCCACCGACGTCGTCTGCGACGGCTGCCTGCTCGGCGGCGGCGCGGCGCAGACGCTGTTCGTGGACGAGTCGGTGCGCTCCGGCGCGCGCAACACCCTCATCTGCCCGGGCCGCTACCACACCCTGCGGATCGACGAGACCCTCGCCCAGGAGCCCGTGCTCGAGGGGAACGAGGAGCTCCCCGACGGCGACGAGCGCTGCTCGCCCTAACACGCTGCAAACAACTTTCCCCCGAACCGGGTATTGCGCCCGGGCGGATGCGCGGGGTTTTTGCCAGAACCCCCCTTCGGGGTGCCCTCGCGTGAGGGATGGGGCCGTTATGCGCGCGCAGCCACCCGCCGATCTGCGCGCGTATGAGCCGCACTCCCTCTGCATTTACGTACCCGCGTTTCGGGCGAGCCGCCGCGCTCGCCACCGTGACGGCCGGCCTTGCGCTGGTCGCCGCCGGCCCCGCCGCCGCGCACCACCTCGCCGGCAGGCCGCACATGCCGCAGAACCTTCGTGTCGTCACCACGACGTCCACGACGGTGACGATCACGTGGACCCGCACCGCCCGCAGGTTCTACCTCTTCAAGAACGGCCACCGCGTCGCGTCCACGACCCGCATCCGCCACACCTTCCGCAACCTCGACTGTAACCGCGGCTACCGCTTCGGCGTCCGCGCCCTCGGCAGGAACGGATCATCGAGCGTCGCTTCGCGCTGGGTGCACACCGGCGCCTGCGCGTCCGACCCGGTCGCTCCCGTCAACGTCGAGCGCCCCGGCCTCAGCGGAAACGCCCGCGAGGGTGACCTGCTCGTCACGACCGACGGCGAGTGGAACGGCTCGGGCCCCCTTCAGCTACACGCACCGCTGGCTCCGCTGCAGCGCGGAGGGCCAGGACTGCAACCCCATCGACGGCGCCTTCGGCACCGCCTACCTCGTCTCCGCCGCCGACGTCGGCAAAAAGATCCGCTCGCAGGTCGAGGCCGCGAATGCCTACGGCGCGACCATCTCCACGTCCTACGCCGTCGGCCCCGCGGTCGGCGCGGGCGACACCCCGCCCCCGCCACCGCCGCCGGACGATCCCCCGCCCCCCGACGATCCCCCTCCGCCTCCGCTGCCCACGACGAACATGGAGCCCACACCCCGGACGGTGATCACAGCCACGAATGCCCGCTGGGACTGCAACAGGCCGCTCAGCGAGTACGGGCCGCTGCCGATCCTCGTCGAGCAGACGTGGAACAACAACATGGCGGCGAGCTCCGTCGGCGACGGCGTCTGGATCGAGCCGGGCTGCATCGGCGACGGCAACCCGCTCACGATCGACCTGATCCTCCACATCAACGGGAACGGAACGACGATCGGGCCGTCCGACGACGGCATGACCGTCAAGGAGGGCGCCCGCGACCTCGACATCACCGGCTACGTCAACTGCGGGCGCCTCCAGGACGGCGCCCACCAGGACGGCGTCCAGATCAACGGCGGCACCCGGATCCGGTTCTACGACTTCCGCTCCGGCGATGCCGTCGACCGCAAGTACACGTGCTGGGGCGCCGGCGGGGGCTTCTATCCCTCCGCGACCAACGGCAACCCGACGGACGTGGTCTGCATCCGCTGCGTGATGGTGAACGCGAACCAGGGGCTCCGCGTGGACGCGTCGCTGCGCTCCGGCGCCCGCGACTCCGTCTTCATCGCCAGCCTCCCCCTCCGCGTGAACATGAACGGCGATGCGGTCGACCCGGTCGACCTCAACAACCAGGGCATCGTCATCCCACGCCCGCCCCGGCCCTAGCACCGACACCAACCTGAGCCCGGGCGGCCCTGCGCCGCCCGGGCTCAGATTTCTGGCCGTCGGCCGCCGAGCGCCGGAGATCAGACCTCGGAAGGCTCTTTGAGGCTCTTGCGGCGGACCTTGCCGGTCGCCGTGGTCGGCAGCGAGTCGCGGAACTCGACGCCCTGCGGGACCATGAAGTTCTCGAGGCGCGTGCGGCAGGCGGCGATGATCTCCTGCTCGGTCAGCGTTGCGCCCTCGTCGAGGACGACGAACGCCCGGATCGCCTCGCCGAGCACCTCGTCGGCGACGCCGATCACCGCGGCCTCCTTGACGCCCGCGATGTCGAAGATGGCGTTCTCGACCTCGATCGGGCTGACCTTCTCGCCCCGCGTCTTGATGATGTCGTCGCTACGTCCCGACGAAGTAGAGGAAGCCGTCCTCGTCGACGGTGAAGTGGTCCTGGGCGCAGAGCATGCGCTCGCCCGGGAACGGCCCGTCGACGATCATCTCGGCCGTCTGCTCCGGCTTGTTCCAGTAGCCGACCATCACATGCGGCCCACGGACGTAGAGGACGCCGGTCTCGCCCGGCTCGACGTGTGTTCCGTCCTGGCGAAGCACCATCGTCTCCGTCCCTGGGATGGCCCGGCCGACCGAGGTCGGCTTCTCGGCGAGGAGCTCGGGCTCGAGGTAGCTGACGCGCTTGCACTCGGTCAGCCCGTACATGGCGAAGATGAGCGCGTTCGGAAAGATCCGGGCGAGCTCACCGTGGAAGGTCGACGGCAGGGCCGCCGCCGTGTTCGTGACCCGCCGGACGCTCGGCAGCTCGAACTCCATGCTGCGCCGCATCGAGAGCAGGGTCGCGTAGACGGTCGGCACGCCGGGGAAGACCGTGGCCGCCTCCTCCTGGACGCGCTTGACGATCTGGGCCGGGAAGGCGAAGGAGCGCTCGAGGAGCAATGTCCCGCCCCTGAGCACGTTCATGAGCAGCTGGTAGAGCCCGTAGTCGAAGGCGAGCGGCAGCAGGCCGAGGATGCGCTCGTCCGGGCCGAGCCGCAGGTACTGCGCGATGCTCCCCGCGGCGAAGACCATGCTCTGGTGGGTCATCATCACGCCCTTCGGGAAGCCGGTGCTCCCGGACGTGTAGATGAGCGCGGAGAGGTCGAGCGGGATCGTGCCCCGCGCGTGCGGCTCGGGCTCCGACGAGGAGACGACGTCGTCGAGGACGAGCGCGCCGTCGACGCCCTCCGGCGCCGAGTCGGCGACCACCGCCTTCACGCTCGCTGCGGACGAGGCGGCGGCGAGCGCCGTCCGGGTCAGGCTGCCCTCGGTGAGGAGCACGGCCGCCTCGCAGTCGTCGAGGACGTAGAGGAGCTTGTCCTCCTTCGTCTGCGGGTTGACGACCACGAAGACGCCCCCCGCCAGGAGCGTCCGCGTAGATCGCAGTCGCGCAGCCGGCGGAGTTGTCCATGTAGATGGCGACCCGGTCTCCCCTGCCGACGCCCAGCTCCTGCAAGCCGCGAGCGAGCCGCAGCGAGCGATCGAGCATCTGCGCGTACGAGATGCGCGCGGCACCGGCGACGACGGCCTCGCGGTCGGGCACGCGCTCGGCCGAGGCGAGCAGCGTCTCGTGGAGCAGGCGAACGTTCATGCAGTGGCCCGCGCGGGCGTCTCCCGACTCCGCAGCTCGTCGCCGACGACGACGCGGTCGGGTACGAGCGGCTCGGCGAGGCGGGGGCTCGCGACGAAGCGGTCGTGCAGGAGCATGGTCGAGAGGACGCCGACGAGCGCCATCTCGTCGGTCTCGCTCACCGCGTCCCGCGACGCGCCGGCCTCGCACTTGCGGACGAGCCGCGAGACGGCCTCCGGGGCGAAGAGCCCGGCCTCGCCCAGCCGCGCCTCGTCGAGGAGCTCGCCGACGTAGGCGGGCGCGTCCGGGCCGACGAAGGCGCCGACGATCGGCGCGCGGTACGGGCGCTTCTTCCGCCCGGCGATCTCCGGCGGGAGCCGGTGCTCGACGGCCTTGCGCAGGAGGTACTTCTCGTTCAGCCCGCGCAGGCGGAGCTGGTCGGGAAGGCTCGCCGCGAGCTCGGCCACGCGGTAGTCGAGGAAGGGGAAACGACCTTCGATCGAATGGCCCATCAGCATCCGGTCGCCCTGCGAGTGGAGCAGGTAGCCGTTCAGGAAGGTGGTGATCTCCAGGTACTGAGCGCGGCCGAGCGGCGTCATCTCCATGAACCACGACGGCAGGCGCGCCTCGAGGCGTTCGGCCGGGTCGCCCCGCGAGGCCGCCGCCGCCAGGACGTCGCCCTGGAGGAGCCCGAGCAGCCGCGAGGTGTTCGCGAAGCGGAGCCGGTGGCTGTAGAGGGGGTCGTCGACGTCGGTGAGGCCCTTGCGGTAGAAGCCGACGAGGAACGCGCCGGAGCGCTTGAGGTCCTTGCCGATGAACGCGTTCAGCCGCGTGAGCAGCAGCGGGCGGAGCTCGGACTCGGGCTCGCGCGCCCAGAAATGGCGCACCGCGTTCTCGCGGAAGAGGTCGTACCCGCCGAAGAGCTCGTCCGCCCCCTCGCCGGTGGTGACCACCTTCAGGCCCGCCTGCTGGACGGCGCCGGAGAGGCGCAGGAGCGGCGACGGCGCGGTGCGGAGCGTCGGCTTCTCCGTCAGCTCCACGGTCTGCGGGAGAAGCTCGGCGATGTCGCGGGCGCCGATCGTCACGCGGGTGAGATCGAGGCCGCGGGAGCCGGTGAGGCGATCCTGGTAGTCGCTCTCGTCGAAGCGCGGATCCTCGAAGCCGATGCCGAAGCTGTAGAGCGTCTCGTCCATCTGCTCGAGCGCGTGCGCGACGATGGCGGACGAGTCGAGGCCGCCGCTCAGGTACGCGGCGACGGGGACGTCGGCCCGCAGGCGCAAGCGCGTGGCGTCTCCGAGCAGCGCATCCAGCTCGTCCGCGAGCCCGGCGCGCTCGGCCGGCGTCACGTCGCCGGCGTCCGAGAAGCGGAGGTCCCACCACCGCCGCTCCTCGCGGATGCCGTCGGGGCCGACGCGGAGGTAGTGGGCGGGGGCGAGCTCCCGGATGCCTGGGAACGACGAGGCGTCCGGTGAGATGCACCAGGTGGTGAACGTCTCGACGAGCCCGGCGGGGTCGAGCTCGCGCCGCGCGGAGGGGTGGCGCAGGATCGCCTTCATCTCGGAGGCGAAGACGAGGTCGCCCCCGAGCTCGGCGAGGAACAGCGGACGGACGCCGAAGCGGTCGCGCGCGAGGAAGAGCTCCTGCTCGCGCCGGTCCCAGACCGCGAAGGCGAAGTCGCCGTTCATCCGCTCGAGGCAGGCCGGGCCCCACTCGGCGTACGCCTGCGCGATCACCTCGGTGTCGCTCCGGGTCGCGAAGCGACGGCCGAGGCCTTCGAGCTCGGCCAGCAGCTCGACGTAGTTGTAGATCTCGCCGTTCTGCATCACCCAGTAGCGGCCGTCCTCGCTCGCGAGCGGCTGGTCGCCGCCTTCGAGGTCGACGATCGCCAGGCGGTTGTTCGTCATCCCGAGACGGCCGTCCGTGTACAGGCCGGTGCCGTCGGGACCACGGTGGCGGAGCTCCCCCGCCATGGTCAGGAGAAGCTGCTCGGGCGCGTCGGAGCCAGGGCGCGCGTAGATCCCGGCGATGCCGCACATGTCCCTGACGATACGGGCGACCCGGACGGGCGGCAAGGACAGAAGATCCTGGTCGAAAGCTCCAGGGGTCGTTGCTATGCTCAGGCACGTCGCCCCGTGAGGTCCCCGGTGGCGACTTCTCTTTGCCCGTCGCGAAGACCCAGTGTCGAACCCCGAGAGCATCGAGCAGGAAGTCCGTCAGTTCCTCCGGGACAACTTTCCCCTGAGCGCGGACGGCGTCGTGCTCGACCGAGACGACTCGCTCATCGAGGTGGGGGTCATCGACTCGACCGGCGTCCTCGAGCTGATCGGCTTCATCGAGGAGCGCTACGAGGTCGCAATCGCCGACGAGGAGGTCCTCCCCGAGAACCTCGACTCGATCGCCAACATCACCCGCTTCGTCGGCGAGAAGACCGCCGGCTCCAACGGTGCCGGCTGAGCAGCTGACCGCGGAGTCGCTCCGCCTGGACGATGCGGGGCGGACGGCGGACGAGATCGCCGAGCGCCTGCGCGAGGTCGTCTACAAGGACCTGCGGCGTCGCGGCGCCGTCGTCGGCCTCTCGGGTGGCGTCGACTCGAGCCTCGTCGCCTTCCTCTGCACGCGGGCCTTCGGGCCGGAGCGCGTGCTCGGCGTCCTCATGCCCGAGGGGGAGTCCGCCTCTGACACGCTCGACCTCTCGCGGGTCTCGGCGGATGCCGCCGGCGTCGAGACGGTCCTCGAGGACATCACCGAGCTCCTCGGCGCCGCCGGCTGCTACGAGCGCCGCGACGCCGCCATCCGCACAGTCATGCCCGAGTACGGCCCCGGCTGGAAGGCGAAGATCGTCCTTCCGAGCCTCCTGGGCGGCTCGCGCTACAGCCTCTTCACCGTCGTCGCCGAGTCGCCCGAGGGCGAGCGCCGCGAGGCGCGGCTGACCGCCGACCGCATACCGCGAGGTCGTCGCCGCGACGAACTTCAAGCAGCGCGTCCGCAAGATGCTCGAGTACTACCACGCCGACCGCCTCGACTACGCAGTCGTGGGCACGCCCAACCGGCTCGAGTACGACCAGGGCTTCTTCGTCAAGAACGGCGACGGCTCCGCGGACGTCAAGCCGATCGCCCATCTCTACAAGACCCAGGTCTACCAGCTCGCCGAGGAGCTCGGCGTCCCGGCGGAGATCCGCAGCCGGCCGCCGACGACCGACACCTACGCCCTCGAGCAGAGCCAGGAGGAGTTCTACTTCTCCGTCCCGTTCGACAAGCTCGACCTCTGCCTCTACGCGAAGAACGAAGGGCTCCCGGCCGCGGCCGCGGCGGCGGCCACGGGCCTCGAGACCGAGGTCGTCGAGCGCGTCTACGAGGACATCGAGCGCAAGCGCAGGGCTGCCGAATACCTGCACGCGCCGCCGCTTCTCGTCGACGGCCTCGAACCTCTCCCCTAACCGTTCGAGGGGGCCGGTCCGGGCCTCACGGTCGTACCCAGGTGTGGACTCCGTCAGGTGGCGCCAGTTTCAACAGGTTTCTCCTCACCCCTTTGCACACGACCAAAGATGAGTTATCGTGATTCTTTCGTGTAGTCCGATCGAAAGGCGGCCCTTTCGATGAGTCCTTCTGAGCATCGTACGGCGGTACTGCTGGACCAGCATCCCCTCTGGCTGGAGGCGGTTGAGCAGGTCCTGGCCCGGATCGGGATCGAGGTCAAGGGGAAGGCGACCTCACCCGACCATGCCCTCGCACTGATCGAGGAGCACCGGCCCAGCCTGTTCGTCACGGGGATCGAGATGAGCACGGGCGAGATGGACGGCGTCGAGTGTCTTGCGCTCGCGAAGCAGCGGGTGGCGGAGCTCAAGGTCATCGTCCTCTCGGCGTACGGCGACCCTCAGTACGTCGACGCGGCACTCGCCGGCGGCGCTGACGCCTACGTCCTCAAGACGGCCCATGCAGACGACCTGGCCTCGGCCATCCGGCAGGCGTTCGACCATTCCATCTACCTCGCCCGCGAGCACAACGGCAAGCGCCAGCGCACTCGCGAGACCATCGAGGAGGCATGGGGCCTTACGCGCCGCGAGCTGGAGATCCTCACGCTCGTGGCCGAGGGCCATTCGAACGCGCAGCTCGCCCGCATGCTCTGGGTGACGGAGCAGACCGTGAAGTTCCACCTGTCGAACATCTACCGGAAGCTCGACGTCTCGAATCGAACCGAGGCGAGCCGGTGGGCGCAGGTGCACGGACTGCTTCCGCTCCAGGCGACGGCGAGCACCGCGGCGTAGCAGCAGCCGGAGGATCCCAGAAACGGAACGCGGCCACCCCCCGACCAATCGGGGGCGGCCGCGCGCGCCCTGGAGGAGCGCACCGGAAATTTCCCTTTTTCGGGGCTGCGCGTCATCCCCCGAAAGGGGGAGACGTCCGGAAAGGGCGGGCCGGCAGGGCCAAGCGGGCCATCCCGCTTGGTCACCGGGAGTGCCCGCTTGCCCAGTGCGAGGGCCGTACAGAGGGAAGGCTCACGACGCCCTCGCGTATGAGCGTCGGCTGCGGCCAACCGGCGCTCGTGACACGCGAGACTACTCCACGCGCCGGTCAGCGGCTACTAGCCGTTCGGCGGGACTCCCACAGGAGTGTCCCCTGCAAATCCCGGGAATCTAGAAAACCGGGGTCTCGCGCCAGGTGCCCCAGACCTCGCGCAGCGCGTCGCACATCTCGCCCATGGTCACATAGACGCGCGAGGCATCCACGATGGCCGGCATCAGGTTCCGGTCCTCGGAGACCGCGTCTGCCTTGAGCCGGGCGAGCGCGGCTTCGGCGGCCGCCGAGTCGCGCCGCTCCCGTAGCGACTGCACCCGATCGACCTGCTTGTCTTCGAGCGCCTGGTCGATCTTGAGGATCTCGATCGGCTGCTCGTCGGGCTCCTGGTAGCGGTTGACGCCGACGATGACGCGCTTGCCCGCCTCGAGCTCGCTCTGGAACCGGAAGGACGCCTCGGCGATCTCGCGCTGGAAGAAGTTGTCCTTGATCGCGGGGACGACGCCGCCGAGCCGGCGGATGCGATCGAAGTACTCGTAGGCCTCGGCCTCCAGGCGGTTGGTCAGGTCCTCGACGAAGTACGAGCCGCCGAGCGGGTCGATCGTCGACGCGACCCCGGTCTCGTGCGCGAGCACCTGCTGGGTGCGGAGCGCGATCTTCACGGCGTGCTCGGTCGGGAGGGCCAGCGCCTCGTCGAAGGAGTTCGTGTGCAGCGACTGGCAGCCGCCAAGGACCGCCGCGAGCGCCTCGACCGCCGTGCGCACGATGTTGACCTCCGGCTGCTGCGCCGTCAGCGAGACGCCGGCCGTCTGCGCGTGGAAGCGCATCAGCCACGAGCGAGGGCTCTTCGCGCCGTAGCGGTCGCGCAGCTCGCGCGCCCAGATCCGGCGGGCGGCCCGGTACTTGGCGATCTCTTCGAAGAAGTCGATGTGCGCGTTGAAGAAGAACGAGAGCCGGGGCGCGAAGTCGTCGACGTCCAGGCCACGGGCCATGGCCGCCTCGACGTAGGCGAAGCCGTCGGCGAGGGTGAAGGCGAGCTCCTGGGCGGCAGTCGAGCCGGCCTCGCGGATGTGGTAGCCGGAGATCGACACCGGGTGCCAGAGCGGCACCTCGCGCGCGCAGAACTCGATCATGTCCACGCACAGGCGCATGGAGGGCTCGGGCGGGAAGATCCACTCCTTCTGCGCGATGTACTCCTTGAGGATGTCGGTCTGGATCGTCCCGCGCAGCGCGTCCCGGCCGACCCCCTGCTTCTCGGCGACGCAGATGTAGAACGCGAGGAGCATCGCGGCCGGAGCGTTGATCGTCATCGAGGTGGAGACCTCGTCGAGCGGGATCCCGGCGAAGAGATGCTCCATGTCCTCGAGTGAGTCGACAGCCACGCCCTCGCGGCCGACCTCGCCGAGCGACTTCGGGTGGTCCGAGTCGTAGCCCATGAGGGTCGGCATGTCGAACGCCGTCGAGAGCCCGGTCTGCCCGTGCTCGAGCAGGTAGCGGAAGCGGACGTTCGTCTCCTCGGCGGTGCCGAAGCCGGCGAACTGCCGCATCGTCCAGAGCTTCCCCCGGTACATGGAGGGATAGACCCCGCGCGTGTACGGATAGACCCCCGGGTAGCCGAGGTCCCGCTCGTAGTCGATCTCGACGCCGTCGCGCGTGTAGAGGGGCTCGACCGGCAGCCCCGACATCGTCGTGAAGAGGGCGTCGCGCTCGGGCTTGGCCTCGTACAGGTCCCGGCGCCACTCCCCGGTGGCGTCGAGACCCGGCGGGTCCTCGGTCGTGGCCATGTGCCGCGAATTCTACGCGGAGTCGGACGCCTCCTTCGCCTACCCTCTAGCTCAAGTCGAGGCTGAGGCTGCTCCTCCCCCGGGGTGATGGGGCTCTCACCCGGATGGGGGCTTGGCCTCGCCTCATCCCTTTTTCATACCGAATTGCACCTTCCGGCCTACCCCGGACGCCGATGGATCCACCACGAACAGCTTTTCGCGCGCCCGAGACAGATGACCCACATCCCACCCATGCGGCAGTCGGAGACCGGCTCGACAGACGTCGAGCCGGCCGCTGTTCTGCGCGTTTCCTCCCCGGTCAGGACGGCCGCCGCGATCGCCGCCGCGGCCGCGGTCTTCCTCGCGGTCGTCGTTCTCGCAGGCGTGGGTCGTCTGGACACGAGCATGCCGAGCTTCCTCGCGAACGAGCTCGGCCCCGAGAAGGCGGAGGCGCCGCTCGAGCGCACGCCGGCCACCGGCGTCGACGTCCGCATCCACGACCAGGGCTACACCGTCTCCCACTGGGGCGTGTCGGTCTCGGTCGTGTCGGAGGACGTCGGCGGCGACCAGTGGCGACGCCACGTCCACGGAGTCACGCGCGACACGAGCTTCGGCACGGAGACGATCGTCGTCAACGGCCGCGAGACCGAGGAGTTCCTCACCGTCACAAAGCGGCAGGGCGTGAAGACCTGGCGCTGGAAGCTCGCGACCAGGCTGCACCCGCGCCTCGGCCGCGACGGCTCCGTCACCTTCCTCGACCCCACGCGCCACCGCGTCACCACGATCGGCATCAACCCGGTCCGGATTCTCGACGGCGAGGGCAAGGACGTCACGCCCGACGGCCTCCGCTGGAGCCTCGCGGAGAGTGACTCGGGCTGGTGGCTGACCCTCGATCTCGACGACGCCGACCTGCCCCTCCCCTACGTCATCGACCCAGCGGTCACGCACCGAGCGGCCGTCACGGCGACGACGACGGGAGCAACCTCCCTCGTTCTCGGCGTCCCCGCCGGCGTCCAGTCCAACGACTTGCTGGTCGCCCACATCGCGCGTGTCGGCAACGCAGCGATCAACACGCCGACCGGCTGGACGGCCGCCGGGGGAACGAACAACGGAAGCTTCATCCGGCAGGCCACCTACTACCGCGTCGCCGGATCGTCCGAGCCGGGGTCTTACACCTGGACGTGGACCGGGACGCAGCCCGCAGCAGGGGGGATGAGCGCCTACTACGGCGTCAAGGCCTCGGCACCGCTCGACGCGGTCGGAGCCGCCACGACCGCCAACAACACCACGACCGTCACCGCGGCTTCGATCACGACCGCGGCGAACGATGCGCTCGTCCTTGCGTTCTTCTCGAGCAACACGAACTCGACGTACTCGACCGCGACCGGCATGTCCGAGCGCTACGAGATCGGGACGACCGGGGCCGCGAGCGTGGCCACTGACGACATGACCCAGTCCGCCGCTGGTGCCACGGGGAGCAAGACCTCGACCGCCAGCACGTCCGGTCGCGTCGTCGGCCACCAGGTGTCGTTCAACGTCGACAACGTCGTGCCGGTCGGCAGCCTCACCGATCCCGGCTCGCCCCTCGCCGGCACGGTCGCGCTCGCGGCGACCGCCAGCGACGCCGACTCGGCCGTGGCCGGCGTCCTGTTTCAACGTTCGCCTGCGAACGCGGGGACGTGGACCGACATCGGGTCGGCCGACCCGACCTCGCCCTACGCGGCCTCCTTCGACACGACCGCGGTCGCCGACGGGCTCTACGACCTTCGCGTCGTGATCACGGACGTGGCGTCCAACGTCACCAACTCGATGATCGAGGACAGGCTGGTGGATAACAGCGCTCCTGCCTCCACGACGACCTTTCCCGCCTCTTCCGGCACGTACAACGCCGCCAGCTGGGCGGCAGGCTGCACCACGATCGGGCTCTGCGGGACGTACTCCGATGCCGGGTCGGGCGTCTCCCAGGTGCAGATCTCGCTGCGCCAGGGCTCGGGAAACTACTGGAACGGCTCCGGCTTTTCGAGCGGCGCCGAGGTCTGGAACGCGGCGAGCCTCTCGGCTGGGGACTGGTCGTACGCATTCAACGGCGCCGGCTTCCCGGCCGCCGGAAGCTACACCGTTCGGGTGCGGGCGGTTGACGGGGCGGGCAACCTCGAAGGCCCCTCGAGCCGGACGTTCACGATCGATCCGGATGCGCCGCAGACGACCATCGACTCGAATCCACCGTCCCCGACGGGCTCGACCTCCGCCGACTTCGGCTTCTCCTCGAGCGAGGGCGGCTCGACGTTCGAGTGCCGCCTCGACGGCGGCGCCTGGGCCGCGTGCACCAGCCCGAAGAGCTACACCAGCCTCGCCGACGGCAGCCACACCTTCGACGTACGCGCCACCGACGCCGCGGGCAACCAGGACGCCTCGCCGGCCTCGTACACCTGGCTGGTCGACACGACGGCGCCGAGCTCCACCACGACCTTCCCGGCCGCGAGCGGCGAGTACAACGCGACCGGCTGGGCCGCAGGCTGCGGCACCGTCGGCCTTTGCGGCACCTACTCCGACGGCACCGGCTCCGGCGTCGCGCAGGTGCAGGTCTCGATCCGCCAGGGTGCAGGCAACTACTGGAACGGCTCCAGCTTCGCCAGCGCCTCCGAGGTCTGGAACAACTCGACGGTCGCCGGCGGCAACTGGTCGTATGCGTTCGCCGGGGGCAGCTTCCCCGCCGACGACAACTACACCGTGCGGGTGCGCGCGGTCGACGCCGTCGCGAACACGGAGGCCCCGTCGAGCCGAACCTTCACGTACGACACGACGAACCCGAGCGCGCTCTTCACCTTCCCGACCTCCGGCGGCGACTACACGGACACCGCCTGGAACGCGGGTTGCGGCACGAACGGCTTCTGCGGCACCTACTCCGACAGCCTCTCGGGCGTCCAGGTCGTCCAGGTGTCGATCCAGCGCCTCTCGAACGGCCTCTACTGGAACGGCACCTCGTTCGCCTCGGCGTCCGAGGCGTACCAGACCGCGAGCCTCGCGGGCGGCAACTGGTCACTCACCTTCCCGGCGGCGAGCTTCCCCGCCGACGGTCAGTACACGGTCCACGTGCGTGCGAGAGACGACGCGCAGAACACCGAGACCGGCCCGTCGCGGACCTTCCGGATCGACAACACGGCGCCGGCCTCGACCGTCACCTTCCCCGCCGCCGCCGGCACGTACAACACCTCCGGCTGGAACGCCGGCTGCGCGACCAACGGCTTCTGCGGCACCCACTCGGACGGCGGCTCCGGCGTCGCGCAGGTCCAGGTCTCGATCCGCCAGGGCGCGGCAACTACTGGAACGGCACCAGCTTCGGAAGCGGCGCCGAGGTCTGGAATACGGCCACGTTGGCCGGCGGCAACTGGTCGCTGACCTTCCCGGCCGCAAGCTTCCCGGCCGACGGCTCCTACACCGTGCGGGTCCGCGCGACCGACGCGGCCGGCAATGTCGAGACGCCGTCCAGCCGCTCGTTCACGATCGATCGCGCTGCTCCCCAGACGACGATCGACTCGAACCCGTCGCACCCGAGCTCGTCGTCGAGCGCGACGTTCACGTTCAGCTCGAGCGAGGGCAGCTCCACCTTCGAGTGCCGCCTCGACGGCGGCAGCTGGGGCGCCTGCACGAGCCCGGCCGACTACACGAGCCTCACCGAGGGCAGCCACACGTTCGACGTCCGCGCGACCGACGTCGCCGCCAACGTCGACGCCTCGCCGGCCTCCTACACCTGGGTGGTCGACACCGTCGCGCCGACCTCGACGGTCAGCTTCCCCGCCTCCGCCGGTACCTACAACACCACCGGCTGGAACACCGGGTGCGGCACCAGCGGCTTCTGCGGGACGTATTCGGACGGCACCGGCTCCGGCGTCGCCCAGATGCAGGTCTCGATCCGCCAGGGCGCGGGCAACTACTGGAACGGCAGCAGCTTCGGAAGCGGCGCTGAAGTCTGGAACAACGCGACGATCGCGCGGCGGCAACTGGTCGCTGACCTTCCCGGCCGCGAGCTTCCCGGCCGATGACAGCTACACGGTGCGCGTGCGTGCGGTCGACAACGCCGCGAATACGGAGACGCCCTCCAGCCGCTCGTTCACGATCGACCGCGCCGCCCCGCAGACGACGATCGACTCCAACCCGCCGAGCCAGACGAGCTCGACGTCCGCCAGCTTCGACTTCTCCTCGAGCGAGGGCAGCTCCACGTTCGAGTGCCGCATCGACGGCGGCGCCTGGAGCGCCTGCACCAGCCCGACGAGCTACACGAGCCTGACCGACGGCAGCCACACCTTCGACGTACGCGCCACCGACGCCGCCGGCAACACGGACGGCACCCCCGCCACCTACACCTGGCTCGTCGACACGACGGCGCCGACCTCGACGATCGGCTTCCCGGTCGCATCGGCCAGCTACACCGCCTCCGAGTGGGCGGCGGGCTGCGCCACCGCCGGCCTCTGCGGCACCTACTCGGACGGTTCCGGTGCGGGCGTCGCCGCGGTCGAGGTCTCGATCCAGGAGGGCGGCGGCGATTACTGGGACGGCTCCGGCTTCTCCAGCTCGACCGAGGTCTGGAACGACGCCGACCTCGCCGCCGGCGACTGGTCCTACGACCTCGACTCCTCCGACTTCCCCGCCGACGGCGACTACACCGTCCGCGTCCGGGCCCGCGACGACGTCGGCAACACTGAAGCCCCGTCGAGCCGGACGTTCGAGGTCGACAAGACCGACCCCTCCTCGGCCCTCGCCTTCCCCGGGGCCGCCGGCATCTACAACCCGGCCGGCTGGGACGCGGGCTGCCCCGCCCCCGGCCTCTGCGGCACCTACTTCGACGCCACCTCCGGCGTCGCCGAGGTCGAGGTCTCCATCCAGTACGACGGCACCGATTACTGGGACGGCTCCGGCTTCTCCAGCTCGACAGAGGTCTGGAACGACGTCGACCTCGCCGCGGGCGACTGGTCGTACGACTTCCCGGCGGCGAACCTCCCCGTCGACGGCGAGTACGCGGTGCGCGTGCGTGCCAAGGACGCCGCGGGGAACGTCGAGCCCGCCTCCAGTGGGACGTTCACGTTCGACGCGAGCGAGCCCGAGACGACGATCGACTCGAGCATGCCCGACCCGACGAACTCGTCGTCGGCGAGCTTCGACTTCTCCGCCGACGAGCCCGGCGCGACCTTCGAGTGCGCCATCGACGGCGGCGCCTGGGGCGCGTGCGCGAGCCCGAAGGCCTACACCGGCCTGTCAGACGGCGGTCACAACTTCGAGGTGCGCGCCACCGATCCCGCCGGCAACACCGACAACAACCCGGCCGCCTTCAACTGGACGATCGACACGGTCGACCCGACCTCGACGGCGAGCTTCCCGGCCGCCTCCGGCAGGTACACGGCCGCCGAATGGGACGCGGGCTGCACGGCGCCGGGTCTCTGCGGCACCTACTCCGATTCGGGCGTGGGCGTCGTCGACGTCGAGGTCTCAATCCGCCGCGGCAACGGCAACTACTGGACCGGCTCCGGCTTCTCGAGCGCCACCGAGGTCTGGAACGACGCGACCCTCGCCGCCGGCGACTGGACGTACGGCCTCGATTCCACCGACTTCCCCGCCGACGGCAGCTACACGGTGCGCGTGCGCGCTCGCGACGACGCCGGCAACACGGAAACGCCCTCCAGCCGCACCTTCGACTTCGACGCAACGGCGCCCTCCTCGACGCTCGCCTTCCCGGCTGCCGCGGGCACCTACAACGCCGCCGGCTGGGCCGCGGGCTGCGCCACTGACGGGCTCTGCGGGAGCTACGCGGACGGCAGCACCGGCGTGGCCGAGGTCGAGGTCTCGATCCGCCGCGGCACCGGCAACTACTGGAACGGCTCCGGCTTCTCGAGCGTCAACCGAGGTCTGGAACGACGCGACCCTCGCCGCCGGCGACTGGACGTACGGCCTCGATTCCACCGACTTCCCCGCCGACGGCGGCTACACCGTCCGCTTCCGAGCGACCGACGTCGCCGGCAACACGGAGAGCGCTTCCAGCCGGACCTTCGCCTACGACACCACCGCCCCGCAGACGACGATCGACTCGAGCCCGACGGATCCGACGAGCTCGACCACGGCTGCCTTCGACGTCTCCGCGAACGAAGGCGGCTCCACCTTCGAGTGCAGCATCGACGGCGGCGCCTGGAGCGCCTGCACCAGCCCGAAGAGCTACACGAGCCTGACCGACGGCAGCCACACCTTCGACGTGCGCGCCACCGACGCCGCCGGCAACACGGACGGCACCCCCGCCACCTACACCTGGCTCGTCGACACGACCGCCCCCTCGTCGACCACGAGCTTCCCCGCGCCGGGCGGCGAGTACAACGCGGCCGGCTGGGACGCCGGCTGCGCGACGAGCGGCCTCTGCGGCACCTACGGCGACGGCTCCGGCTCCGGCGTCGCCGAGGTCGAGGTCTCCATCCGCCGCGGCAACGGCAACTACTGGAACGGCACCGGCTTCTCGAGCGCAACCGAGGTCTGGAACGACGCGACCCTCGCCGGCGGCTCCTGGTCGTACGACCTCGACAGCTCCGACTTCCCCGCGGACGGCAGCTACACCGTGCGCGTCCGCGCGACCGACGACGTCGGCAACGTCGAGACACCGTCGAGCCGCACCTTCGAGTACGACACGACCGACCCGAGCGCGCTCTTCGCCTTCCCCGCGGCCGGCGGCGAGTACCGCACGTCCGTCTGGAACACAGGCTGCGCAACCGTCGGCCTCTGCGGACCCCAGTCCGACTCGGGCACTGGCGTCTCCAACGTCGAGGTCAGCGTCCAGCGGGTCTCCGACGACCTCTACTGGGACGGCGACTCCTTCGATGCGGGCACCGAGAGCTGGTTCGCGGCCTCGCTCGCCGGCGGCAACTGGTCGTATCCCTTCGCGGCGGCGAGCTTCCCTGCCGACGGCCAGTACGTCGTCCACGTGCGCGCGACCGACGACGCCGGCAACACCGAGGCCGGGCCCTCGCGGACGTTCCGGATCGACAACACCGACCCGAGCGCGCTCGTCACCTTCCCCGCCGCGAGCACGCGCTACTCGACCGCGGGCTGGAACGCCGGCTGCGCGACGAGCGGCCTCTGCGGCACGCAGTCCGACTCCGGCTCCGGCATCGCTCAGGTCGAGGTCAGCCTGAAGCGCGTCTCCACCGACCTCTACTGGGACGGCGCCTCCTTCGACGCCGGCGGCGAGACGTACTTCACCGCGACCCTCGCCGGCGGCAACTGGTCGTATGCCTTCCCGGCGGGCAACTTCCCGGCCGACGGCGACTACACGCTCCACGTGCGCGCGACCGACGACGCCGACAACACCGAGGGCGGCCCGACGCGGACCTTCACGTACGACACGACGCCGCCGCAGACGACGATCGACGCCAATCCGGCCGATCCGACCGCTTCCACGTCCGGGAGCTTCGACTTCTCCTCGGACGAGGGCAGCTCCACGTTCGAGTGCCGCATCGACGGCGGCGCTTGGAGCGCCTGCACCAGCCCGACGAGCTACACGAGCCTGACCGACGGCAGCCACACCTTCGACGTACGCGCCACCGACGCCGCCGGCAACACGGACGGCACCCCCGCCACCTACACCTGGCTCGTCGATACGGCGGCGCCGTCCTCGACGATCGGCTTCCCGGCCGCGAGCGGCGAGTACAACGTCGCCGGCTGGAACGCCGGCTGCGCCACGAGCGGGCTTTGCGGCACCTACTCGGACGGCTCCGGCTCCGGAGTCGACCAGGTTCGGGTCTCCGTCCGCCGCGTCTCGACAGGCCTCTACTGGAACGGCGCCTCCTTCTCGTCGGCCCCGGAGGTGCTCCTGAACACGGGGCTCGCCGGCGGCAACTGGACGCGCGCCTTCCCGGCCTCGAACTTCCCCGCCGACGGCGACTACACCGTCAGCGTCTTCGCGACCGACGACGTCGGCAACGCCGAGGCGCCTTCCGCCCTGACGTTCCACTTCGACGCGACCGATCCGACGGGCTTCCTGACAGCTCCCGCCGACGGCGCGGCGCTGCGCGGCAGCTCGGTCACCGTCTCCTCCGACTCGGCCGACACCGGCTCCGGCGTCGACTCGGCCGAGTTCCAACGGCGGCCCGCAGGCGGCGGCGCCTGGACCACGATCGCCACCGACACGAACGCCCCCTACGCCGCCAACTGGGACACGACCTCACTCGCCGACGGCGACTACGACCTCCGCGTCATCACCACCGACGCCGCCGGAAACACCTTCACCTCGGCAACGCGCACGGTCACCGTCGACAACACCGCGCCGAGCGCAGCGACCCTCGACACGCTGCCGGCCGCGATCCGGAACGGCCAGGGGCTGACCGGCTCCGGCTCGGACGCGACCTCCGGCGTCGACTCGCTCACCTATCTCTACTGCGTAGGCACCTCGTGCTCGCCCTCGACGCCGATCGGCTCGAGCACGACCGGCCCCGAATACACCGTCACCTGGGCGAGTCAGCCCGCCGACGGCGATGTCCGCGTCCGGGTGCGCGTCACCGACAGCGCCGGCAACTCGCTCGACTCCGCCGTCCAGGGCGTCGAGGTCGACAACACGAACCCGACCGGCTCGCTCACCGCCCCGGCCGACGCCTCCGTCCTCGGCGGCAGCTCGGTCACCGTCTCCTCCGACTCGGCCGACACCGGCTCCGGCGTCGACTCGGCCGAGTTCCAACGGCGGCCCGCAGGCGGCGGCGCCTGGACCACGATTGCCACCGACACGAACGCCCCCTACGCCGCCAACTGGGACACGACCTCACTCGCCGACGGCGACTACGACCTCCGCGTCATCACCACCGACGCCGCCGGAAACACCTTCACCTCGGCAACGCGCACGGTCACCGTCGACAACACCGATCCCACGGTCACGATCACGGCGCCGACCGGCTTCGTCAACGGCGCGGCCGCCGACCCCTTCAGCGTCACCGCCACGACGCCCGACGGCGACGTCGCCGCCATCGAGCTCTTCCGCTGCTCGAACGCGAGCACCGGCTGCTCGACCGGCTCGTGGGTCTCGCTGGGCGTCGACGCGAGCGCCCCGTACTCGGCCCTGTGGACGATCGACGCCGACGGCAACCGCGCTCTGCGCGCCGTGGCGACGGACGAAGCCGGCATCACGGGCTCCGACCTCGTCGACATCACTATCGACCGCACCAACCCGACCGGTTCGCTGACGGCTCCGGCGGACGGCTCCTTCGTCACCGGCACGGTCATCGTCACCTCGGACTCTGCCGACACCGGCTCCGGCGTCGACTCGGCCGAGTTCCAACGGCGACCCGCAGGTGGCGGCGCCTGGACGACGATCGCCAACGACACGAACGCCCCCTACTCGGCCAACTGGGACACCACCTCGCTCGCCGATGGCGACCACGAGCTCCGCGTCATCACCACCGACGCCGCCGGAAACACCTTCACCTCGGCAACGCGCACGGTCACCGTCGACAACACCGCCCCGTCCGCGCCGCTCGTGACCCTCGTCGAGTCGAGCCCGTTCGCGCACGTCAACGGCAGCGAGATCTTCGTCAACACCGACGAGACCGGCACGTACGACGTCCAGGCTACGAGCTCCGACGCCCACTCCGGTATCGACAAGGTGCGCTTCCCCGGCCCGACCGACGACTCCTCCAGCCCGTACGAGACCTCCTATGGCCTCGGCGACCTGTCCGGCGGCCAGTCCGTGACGGCGTTCAACGGCGTGGGCCTGACCGCCTCGAGCCCGTTCACGGTCACGCCGGACACGGCCGAGCCGAGCGGCGGCTCCGTCGGCTACGCGAGCGGCTACGACGCCGACGGCGACGTCGCGATCACGGTCGACGCCGGCACGGACGCCCTCTCCGGCCTCGCGGCCGGCTCCGCCGTGCTCGAGCGGCGCACCGCCTCGCTCGCCGACGGCACCTGCGACCCGTTCGCCGGCGTCTGGAGCACGGTCACCAGCCCGGACACGATCGCCTCCGGGCTCTGCGCCCAGTACCGCTACCGCGTCGCCGACCGCGTCGGCAACGAGGCCGTCTACACCTCCGCCCACGTCGTCAAGGTCGACCTCGTCAACCCGGCTGCGCCGGTGCTCACGCTGGACGAGTCGAGCCCGTATGCCCACGTCGTCGGCACGGAGATCTTCGTCAACACGAGCCAGTCGGGGTCCTACGACGTCGGCGCCTCCACGTCCGACGCCGTCTCCGGCATCGACAAGGTCGTCTTCCCGGGCGGCGTCGAGGACACGAGCGCCCCGTATTCGGCCACCTACGACTTCGACGACCTTGGCGGCACCGAGACCGTCACCGCCCACGATCGCGCGGGCAACACCGCCTCGTCCGACTTCGAGGTCACCGAGGACGTCACGGCGCCGTCCACGACCGACGACACCGCCTCGATCGGCTCCGCCTGGCAGACGGCCCCGGTCACGGTCACGCTCAGCCCGACGGACGGCCGCTCGGGCGTCGCCGAGACCTACTACACGACGGACGGCAGCGTGCCGACGACGAGCTCGCCCGAGGGCACCGAGATCGACCTCACGGCCGACGGCGTCTACGTCATCCACTACTTCTCGGTCGACAACGTCGGCAATGCCGAGCCCGTGCGCACCGCCCTGGTGACGATCCGGATCGACCAGACCGACCCGGGCGCGCCCTCGATCTCGCTCTCCGAGTCGAGCCCCTACGCACACGTCGCCGGCAGCGAGATCTTCGTCAACACGGCCCAGACCGGCACGTACGACGTCTCGGCCACGAGCTCCGATGCCGGCTCCGGCATCGCCAGGATCGTCTTCCCCAACGGGGTCGAGGACACGACGAGCCCGTACGCGGCCACCTACGACCTCGACGACCTCTCGGGCTCGCAGACCGTGACGGCGCACGACGCGGCCGGCAACACGGCGAGCGACACGTTCACCGTCACGCCGGACACCGCAGCTCCGGCCGGCGGCTCCGTCAGCTACCCCGACGGGTACGACGCCGACGGCACGGTGACGGTCACCGTCGATGCCGGCACCGACGCCCTCTCCGGCGTGGACGCCTCCTCCGGCGTCCTCGAGCGCGACACCTCCGCGCTCGCGGGCGGCGTGTGCGACCCGTTCGCCGGCGCCTGGATCACGGTCACCAGCCCGGACACGGTCGCCTCCGGCCTCTGCGCCCAGTACCGCTACCGCGTCGCCGACCGCGTCGGCAACGAGGCCATCTACACGCTCCCGCCGAGCACGGCGCAAGGTCGACCTCGTCGCCCCGCAGACGACCATCGACGGCGCGCCGGGCAACCCCAGCGCCGACGCATCCCCGTCGTTCGACTTCTCGTCGAACGAACCCGCCTCGACCTTCGAGTGCCGCCTCGACGGCGGCGCCTGGGGAGCGTGCACGAGCCCGAGGAGCTACGCGAGCCTCACCGACGGCAACCACGCCTTCCAGGTGCGCGCCACGGACGCCGCCGGCCTCACCGACGCGACGCCCGCCTCGCACACGTGGGCGGTCGACACGGCCGCACCGGACACGACGCTCGACGACTCGCCGACGGATCCGTCCAACGACGACGCCCCCTCCTTCGACTTCTCGGCGAGCGAGCCGGGCGCGACCTTCGAGTGTCGTCTCGACGGCGGGGCCTGGGCCGTGTGCACGAGCCCCGAGACGGTGGGCCTGCTCGCCGACGGCAGCCATCTCTTCCAGGTGCGCGCCGTCGATGCCGCAGACAACGTCGACCCCTCCCCCGCCTCGCACGCATGGACGGTCGACACGGTCGCGCCGGACTCGTCCTTCACGGTCGTCCCATCCGATCCGACCAGCGACACCACACCGACCTTCGAGTTCACGGCGACCGAGGCCGGCTCCACGTTCCAGTGCCGCCTCGACGGCGGCGCCTGGGGCCCGTGCTCGAGCCCGGCGACGATCGGCCCGCTAGCCGATGGCAGCCACACGTACGAGGTCCGCGCAACCGACGCGGCCGGCAACCAGGAGACGGCGCCCGAGTCGTACACCTGGCTCGTCGACGCGGGCACGACCTCGGTCTCGATCACGCAGCCGAGTGGCTTCGTCAACGCGGCCGACTCCGATCCGTACACGGTCACGGCGACCAGCCCGGACGGCGACGTCACCGGAGTCGAGCTCTTCAGCTGCTCCGACGCGAGCACCAACTGCTCGACCGGCTCGTGGGTCTCGCTCGGCGCCGACACTGTCGCGCCGTACGAGGCCTCCTGGCCCGTCGACGCGGACGGCAACCGCGCCCTGCGCGCCGTCGCGACCGACGCCGCCTCCAACACCGGCTCGGCCGTCGTCAACGTCACCATCGACCGCACCGTCCCCGCCACCTCGCTCGACTCGGCTCCCGCCGACCCGAGCCCGAGCGCGGGCGCGAGCTTCGCCTTCAGCTCGAACGAGGGCGGCGCGAGCTTCGAGTGCCGCCTCGACGGCGGCGGCTGGGGCGCCTGCTCGAGCCCGAAGAGCTACACCGGCCTCGGCGAGGGCAACCACACCTTCCATGTCCGCGCGACCGATGCGGCGGGCAACGTCGACCCGACCCCGGCGACCTTCGCCTGGACGGTCGACACCGTCGCCCCGCAGACCACGATCGACGTAGCCCCGAGCGACCCGAGCGGCAGCTCGGCTCCGAGCTTCGAGTTCTCCTCGTCCGAGGGCTCCTCCAGCTTCCAGTGCCGCCTCGACGGCGGTGCCTGGGGCGCCTGCGCGAGCCCGCACGGCTACACCGGCCTTGCGGACGGCAACCACACGTTCGAGGTGCGCGCGATCGATCCAGCCGGCAACGTCGACGGCACGCCCGCGGCCCACACCTGGACGATCGACGCGACCGCCCCCGGCGGCGGCCTCGCCGACCCCGGTGAGTTTCTGCGCGGCGTCGTCGCCCTCACGGCCTCTCCGAGCGACACGGGCGCCGGCGTCCAGAGCGTCGAGTTCCAGGTCTCGCCCGCCGACGCCGACTCGTGGGCGCCGATCGATCTCGACGCGACCGACCCGTACAGCATCAACTGGAACACGGCCCTGCTCGCCGACGGCGCCTACGACCTCCGGGTCGTCGTCACCGACAACGTCGGCAACTCGAGCCCGTCGGCCGCCGTCGAGGACCGCATCGTCGACAACACCGCCCCCGGCGCGACGATGAACGACCCCGGCGCCGACCTGCGCGGGACCGTCTCGCTGACGGCGAACGCCTCCGACCCCGGCTCGGGCGTCGCCTCGGTCGCCTTCGAGCGCTCCCCCGCGGGCGCCGGCACCTGGACGTCCGTCCCTGCCTCCTGGAACACGACGAGCGTCGCAGACGGCCTCTACGACCTGCGCGTCATCGTCACCGACAACGCCGGCAACTCGACCACCTCGGCCGCGGTCGTCAACCGCCGCGTCGACAACACGAAGCCCAGCCTCACCTCCTCGACGCCCGTGGACGGCTCGACGATCGCCTCGGCGGGCACGCTCCAGGTGGCCGCGAGCGAAGACCTCACCGGCATCGTCGGCGCCACGATCGACGGCTCGGCCGCGCCGGCGCCGAGCGTCGCCGGCAACACCGTCACGTACACGGAGTCCTTCACGCCCGGCCCCCACACGCTCGCCGGCGAGCTCGAGGACCTCGCGGGCAACCGGCAGCCGATCCGCGTCCACTTCACGACCTGGTCGACCGTCGCGGCGGATTACCCGTACGTCGAGAAGAACTCGCTGCTCGGCGCGACCATGTCACTCCGCTCCACGAGCGACACGACCACCGTCACCGTCCCGGCAGGCGCCTGGTCGGGCGCCCCGGCCGGCGACTGGCTCGTGCTCCGCGTCGACCCGCAGCCCGCCGCGGGCGGCACGAACGGCTTCCAGCCGGCCAGCGAGATCCTGAACGTCACCGCCTACTGGGCCCTGGCGGGCACCGACGTGACCTCCTTCTCGCTTCCGCTGCAGATCGAGGTCGACAACACGCTGGCCCACGCGATCCCGGCCGTCCTCGAGAACGGCTCCTGGCGGCCGATCGCGCAGATCCCCGGCAGCGCCCTTCCGGCCGCCTGGAACGACGGCTTCGAGTATGACGGCAGCAACGTCCGCATCTTTACGCGACACCTCTCGGTCTTCACGCTCCTCGAGGACGCCCAGGCCCCGACCGCGCCGGGCGGGTTCAAGGGCGTCGTCCTCGCCGGCAAGTTCTCGCTCTCCTGGACGGCGGCGAGCGACAACTCCGGGCTCGTCTCCGCCTACCGGATCTACGCGAACGGCGCGGTCGTGAAGACCGTCGTCGGCTCCATCCGCACCGTGGCAATGGGCAAGCTCACGCTGACCGACAAGCGCGCCTACCAGGTGGCCGCGGTGGACGAGGCCGGCAACGTCGGCCCGAAGACCGTCGCCCTCAAGGTCGTCCCCAAGGTCGCGAAGCTGACGCTCGCCGCCGCCAAAACGTCACTGAAGAACCGCGGCTTCAAGGTCGGCAAGCTCAGCTACAAGGCCTCCTCGACCGTGGCCAAGGGCAAGGTCATCGCGGCCGCCGTCTCCGGTCTCAAGCCGGCCGGCACCAAGATCGGCCTCACCGTCTCCAAGGGCACGAGCGCCTCCCGCCGCCCCGCGACGGCGGCCGTCCCGACGGTTCCGCCGACGCCCCCGTCGGCCCCGACCACGGGCACCTTCGTCCCGCCGACGCCGAGCGACACGCCCTCGCCGACGACCACGCCGTCGCCCACGGCCACCGACGAGGAGTCGCTCGAGCCGAAGCGCGGTCGCGTCCTCCCCTTCGTCGGCGTCAGGGCCGTCGGGCTCTCCAGCCTTCGCCAGGAGCTCGGCTTCGGCCTCCTGGCGGCCGCCTTCTCCATCGCCGTCGTCGCCATCCTCCGCGCGCGGCGGCCATTCCCCGCGGTTCGGTCCTCGGGCGGTGACCCGATGCTCCTCTGGGACCAGCGGATCCTCGACGCGATCCGCCGCTTCCTCCGCCTGTCCTAGCCGGCGAAGGCGGTCACGGCGATCGTGACCGCGACGATCAGCAGCACGACCCCGATGAGACGCCGGAGCGTGCTCTCGTCGAGCCTGCCCGTCGAGCGTGCCCCGAGCCAGGCGCCGGGAACGGCACCGGCGACGCAGACCGCGAGCACGAGCCATTCGACCTCCGAGTGGAGGAGGTGCCCCACGAAGCCGGCGACGCCGAGGAAGAACCCGACTACGAGGTTCGTCCCCACCGCGGCGTGAGGAGAGAGCCCGACGCTGCGGATCAGCGCGGGCATGCGCAGCGTCCCGAGGATGAGCCCCACCGCTCCGCCGAGGAGGCCGATCAGCGCGCCCGAGATCGACGCCGCCACGCGGGGCCGCCGCGTCTCGGGCGCGGCCCGCAACTCGAAGACGAGATCGAGCCCGCTCCAGGCGAGCACGACTGCGATCGAGCCAAGCAGCAGGTCTTCCGGGATCACGTGCGCGAAGTAGCCCCCCAGGAAGGCGCCCACGACCGACGGTGGCGTCATCCACGCGACGATCCGCCAGCTCACGCGCCCCGCGCGTGCGTGCGTGAGCCCGCCGCTGAGCGCGGCGATCGCACTGACGGCGATGTTCGTCCCCGCCGCCGCGGCGGTGCTTCCGGACGCGAGCAGAACGGCGGGCAGGCGGAGGCTTCCGAGCACGAGCCCCACCAGCGATCCGACGAAGCCGGCGACGAACGCGCCGGCCGACGCTACTGCGAGCTCCCAGGCCTCCACAGCGGCTCCTGAGAGCCGGCGTTCGCGGCCCGGGCGAGGATGAAGAGGAGGTCCGAGAGCCGGTTGAGGTAGGCGAGCGCCTCGGGGTTCACCGACTGCGCCTCGGCGAGTGCGACGGCGCGGCGCTCCGCGCGGCGGCACGCGGCGCGGGCCACGTGCAGCCGCGAGGCCGTTTCGGTCCCGCCCGGGAGCACGAAGCTCTTCAGCGGCTCCAGGCGCTCGTTGACCAGGTCGCAGAGCCCTTCGAGGCGCTCGACCTGGGCCGCGGTCACGCGTAGACGCTCGCGCCGGTCGTCCTCGAGCGGGACGGAGAGGTCGGCGCCGAGGTCGAAGAGGTCGTTCTGGATCTGCGCGAGCCAGGGCCGGAACTCGTCGGTGAGATCGCCTGCCAGCGCGAGGCCGAGGAGCGAGTTGACCTCGTCGACCGTGCCGTAGGCCTCGATGCGGAGATCGGTCTTGGAGACACGGCTCCCGTCACCGAGGCTCGTTTTCCCCGCGTCACCGGCCCGCGTGTAGATCCGCGTCAGCCGTACGGGCTCGTCCCGGCTTCTCGCCACGGCGGCGAGTATAGAGAGGCGGTGCGCGGGCTAGGCGCCGGGGCCGGGCCACGAGGGCCGAGGGGGAAATTCCTAGAACGGGCGAAGAGTTGTCTAGGCCGCGAACTGCGTGCGAATGGCGCGCAGGCGCTCTTCCCGGTCGACGAATGCTTTCACGACCGCCGGGTCGAACTGGGAACGCGACTCGCCCACGATCTCGCGGCCGGCCTCGGCCCAGGTGAGGGCGGGCCGGTAGGGCCGGTCGCTCGTCATCGCGTCCAGGGAGTCGGCGACGGCGAAGATCCGGGCTGCGAGCGGGATGTCGGTCCCGGTGAGCCCGTCCGGGTACCCGCTACCGTCCCAGCGCTCGTGGTGGGAGCGGACGACGCGGAGGCCCTCGCCCTGCAGGAACGCCACCCCTCCGAGCATCTGCTCGCCCAGGAGCGTGTGCGTCCGCATCAGCCGGGTCTCGCCGCCGTTCAGGGGGCCCGGCTTCTGGAGGATGCGGTCGGGGATCCCGATCTTGCCGACGTCGTGGAGCAGGAAGCCGTACTCGACGCTCGGGTCCTCGACGACGTCGGAGCCCACCGACCCCGAGAGCTCGAGCGCGTAGCGCTGCACCCGCTGGGAGTGCGCGCGCGTCCCCGTGTCCTTGGACTCGAGCGCGCTGGCGAGCGCCGCCACGGTCTCCTTGTACGCGTTCTGGAGGAGGATGCGCTGTCCTCGCTCGATCTCGAGGAGGTGCCGGAGGTCGCGCGCGTAGAGGAGGAGCTGCTGCCCGTCCTCGGCCTCGCCCTCGGCGCGGGCCGGGGGCGGCACGGCGGCCAGCCCACCCGTGAGCCGCTCGACGACGTCGAGCAGCTCCAGCGGGCTGAACGGCTTTCGCAGGTACGCATCGGCGCCCGAGTCGTGGGCGACGGCGGTGTCGTCGACCGAGCCGGAGAGAAGGACGATGGCGATGTCGGTGGTGGCCTCATCGGCCTTCAGCCGCCGGCACAGCTCGATGCCGCTCATCCCGGGGAAGCGGAAGTCGAGAACGATCGCGTCGGGACGCTCCCGCACAACCGCCTCGAGCGCTGCCTCGGCCGTCGCCGCCTCCTCCACCTCGACGTCCACGACCTCGAAGGTCGTGCGGAGGAGCGCGCGAAGCGCAGCGTCGTCGTCAGCGATCAGCAGGCGCACTGGCGGCTCTCATCATTCGGCGTTGCGACCCCAATCGGTTTGCTCGTCATCCCTGCTGGGAGCGAGATTCCGATACGGCTTCTTGCCTAAAGGTAATCGTAAAACCCCGCTCCTGTCTTCCGCCCGAGGCGTCCTGCCTCGACGTGGCGGCGCAGGAGCGGGCACGGCTCGTACTTCGCGTCTCCGAGGCCGTCCCGCAGGACCTCCATGATCGAGACGCACGTGTCGAGGCCGATGAGGTCCGCGAGGGCCAGCGGGCCCATCGGATGGTTGAAGCCCAGCCTCGCGATCGTGTCGATCGCCTCCGCCTCGGCGACACCGTCCTGGAGGGCATAGGCGGCCTCGTTGATGAGCGGCATGAGGACGCGGTTCGAGACGAATCCGGGGAAGTCGTTCACCTCCGCCGGCGTCTTCCCGAGCTCCCGGGAGAGCTCGACGATCTCGCCGACGGTCTCCTCGGAGGTTCCCGGGGCGCGCACGACCTCGACGAGGGCCATGACCGGGACGGGGTTGAAGAAGTGCATCCCGACCACGCAGTCCGGCCTGGAGGTGGCCGCGGCCAGCGAGGCGATCGGGATCGAGGACGTGTTGGAGGCGAGCACAGCGCCGGCCGGAAGCGCCGCGTCTGCACGGCCGAAGATCTCCTGCTTCACGGCGGCATCCTCGACGACGGCCTCGATCATCAAGTCGGCCGCGGCCAGCTCGTCGACCGGCTCGACCCGGCTCAGCACGTCGTCGGGATCATGGTCGGCGCCCTTCGCCGCCAGCTTCTCGAGGCTCTTCCGCATCGTCGCCAGGCCCTTGTCGACCGCGCCGGGTGCGGCGTCGTGCAGGAGGACGGTCCGGCCGGAGGCGGCCAGGACCTGCGCGATCCCGGCGCCCATCTGGCCGGCTCCGACGACGAGAACGCGCTCGAACCGCATCGCGGCGAGAGTACTGGAACCCGCATCGACTCGGTGGTGTACTTGGACTAGATGAAGGCGAAGTTCCTCCTCGTCGCAGCAACCGCCGCCGCCCTCGCCGGCTGCGGCGGCTCGAAGGACGCGGCCGCGCCGCCGACCACCTCCACGACGTCGGGCGTGACGACGACCACCACCACCGCGCCCACCCCCTCTGCGCCGACGGACGCCGTCCTGGCTGCGACGAGCACCGGGGCCGGCAACGAGGTCTTCTGGGCCGACGGCAGCACGCTCGAGCCGGTCGACAACCGCGCGGTGAAGGTGCCCTTCTTCATGTCCGTGGGCCAGCTCTCTCCCGACGGAAGCCTCCTGGCGATCGGCGGGAGCGAGAGTGGCAACGTGCAGTTCGTCGACGTCGACCGGATGAAGACGGTCGGCACGGTCAATGTCGGGTCGGCGTCGTACGTCGACCACCTGATCTGGGCGGAGCCCGATGTCATGCTCGCTTCGCTCGGCGGCAACCCTGGGGTGGTGGCGGCCATCGACCCGGCGACCCACGAGATTCTCTCGGAGCACGATCTTGGCGGCGCGACGCTCTACTCGGAGCCCGCGGGGAAGGAGCTCGTCGCGCTCGTGGCCCCGACCGACCATATCGGCCCCGCGCGGCTCGTCGTCTTCGACGGCAGCGGCCTCCGGGAGGTGACGCTCAACGATGTGCCCGCCGGCTGGGAGCAGATGGAGGGCACGGACGACAGCGACTACCGCGCGCGCCAGGCGGTGCCCGGCCTCGCCATCGACCCGGAGGGCAAGCGAGCGCTCGTGATCCCTGCCGGCGGACGGGTGGCCGAGGTCGACCTCGACTCGATGAAGGTCGCCTATCACGAGCTCAGCGAGCCCGTCTCGCTCTGGGGCCGCGTGCGGAACTGGCTCGAGCCCGCGGCGGAGGCGAAGGGCATCGACGGGCCCGACCGGAACGCGGTCTGGCTCCCCTCGGGCCTCGTCGCGGTCAGCGGCGCCCAGTACACGGACGACGGCAAGAACGTGAAGGTGACGCCTGCCGGCGTAACTCTCATCGACCCGAGCGACTGGAGCGTGCGACGTCTCAGCGACGAGCCGAGCTGGGTCACGCTCGAGGACGACGCGCTGCTCGCTTCCGGCTGGCGGGAAGGCACCGATGAGCAGGTGCTGATCGTCTTCGACACCGACGGCGAGCCGCGCTTCAGCATCGCGCGCAAAGGCGCCGACCTCTCCCAGGTGAGCGGCAACCACCTCTATGCGACGACCCACAACGGCACGCGCTTCGAGATCATCGACCTCCAGACGGGCGAGTTGGTCGCCCGGGCGCAGCCGCGGCGTGAGACCTGGATCCTCCGGACCGACTAGCAGCCGGGCGGCGAATCCGGCGCCGGCGAGATCGCGAGCGGCGCCGTCTCGTCGATGAGCAGGCCGACCACGCCCGAGAGACCGGAAGTTCCTAGACCTCGAGCAGCAGGGCGTCGCCCTGGCCGCCGCCGGAGCAGATCGCCGCGAGGCCGAGCCCTCCGCCGTTGCGGCGGAGCTCGTAGATCATCGTCCCGAGGATGCGCGCGCCGGAGGCGCCGACCGGGTGGCCGAGCGCAACTGCGCCGCCGTTGACGTTGACGCGCTCGGGATCCGCGCCCAGCATCTTCACGGAGTTGACCGTGACCGAGGCGAAGGCCTCGTTGATCTCGACGCGCTCGACGTCGTCGATCGACTTGCCGGCCTTCTCGAGCGCGCGGGCCGCGGCCTTCGCGGGGGTGCGCGCGAGGTAGGCGTACTCGTCGGCGATGTACGCGGAGGAGACGATCGTGGCGAGGATCTCGAGCCCGCGCTTCTGCGCGAACTCCTCACTCGTGACGACGAGTGCGCCGGCGCCGTCGTTGAGGCCGGGGGCGTTGCCCGCCGTCGTCGTCCCCTCGGGGTCGAAGACGGGCTTGAGGCCCGCGAGCTTCTCGAGCGAGGTGTCGCGCCGGGGCGCCTCGTCGGCCTCGACGCCGTTGACGGAGACGAGCTCGTCCGCGAAGCGGCCCTCGTCCATCGCTGCGACCGCACGCTGCTGGGAGCGGAAGGCCCAGGCGTCCTGCTCCTCGCGCGTGATGCCGAGCTCGCGGGAGACGAAGGACGCCTGCTCGACCATGTGCTTGCCGTCGAAGCTCGAGACGAGCCCGTCGTGGAGCATCAGGTCGATGACCGCGCCGTCGCCGAGCCGGTAGCCGAAGCGTGCCTGCTTGAGGATGTACGGCGCGTTCGACATCGACTCCATGCCGCCTGCGACGATCACGTCGTGGTCGCCCGCCCGGATCATCTGATCGGCGATCTCGACCGCGCGCACGCTCGACGCGCAGACCTTGTTGATCGTGTCGCTCGGGACCTCCCTGGGGAGCCCCGCGCCGGCGGCGGCCTGGCGGGCGGGCGCCTGGCCCGCACCGCCCTGGAGCACCTGGCCCATGATCACGTACTCGACTTCGTCGTCGCGCACGTCCACGCGGTCGAGCGCCCCGCGGATGGCGATCGCGCCGAGGGCGGGCGCCTCGTAGTCTTTGAGCGCGCCGCCGAGCTTCCCGAACGGGGTGCGGACGGCCGAGACGATGACGGAGCGGGCCACGAGGCCAGCGTACCAACCCCGCTCCGGCTCCCAGAGCGCTATTCGTTGCGCTTGCGCCAGGCCTCGGCCATGGCGATGCGCTTCGCCATCGAGGGGTGCGTTTCCACGAGCAGGTACGACCAGGTCGGCGGGCTCGGGTCGGCGAGCGCCTGCCGTGCGAAGTCCCGCCAGAGCCGGCTCGTCGACTCGGGGTCACCCGTCGTCTGCAGCGAGACCCAATCGGCCTCGGCCTCCATGTTGCGGATGATCGCGTTCTGGAGCGGAAGGGCGAGCGTCTGCAGAACGACGAAGACGAGCAGGGCGAGCGGCACCGCCGCAGGCTCGCGCATCCCTCCCCGCCGCTTCGCCGCCCAGGCGATGACGAAAGCGCCCGGGATCGCAAAGAGCGCGTACCAGGCGAGGCTCTTCCAGAGATGGTTGCGCGAGTGGTGGCCGAGCTCGTGGCCGAGGACGGCGCGCACCTCACCCTCGTCGAAGCTGTCCACGAGCGTGTTCCAGACAATGATGCGCCGCGTCGGGCCGAGCCCCGTGGCGGCTGCGTTCGGGCTCTCCCAGGCGTCCACCTCCTGGATGCGGACGGGGATGTCGGGGAGGCCCTGACGATCGGCCAGCTCGTCCGCGTCCCGTTGCAGGCCGGGCGGCGGGTCGACCTGCGCCGGGATGAGATACGGCGACGTGAACGTGAGCAGCGCGGCCAGCCCGATGAAGACCGCCGACCCCGGGATCCACCACCAGTCCCTGAGCGGGCCGGCCAGGCCCATCACGATCAGGAGCGCGAGGCAGAGGAAGAGGAACTCCGCGCCGAGCGAGAACCAGTTGAGGACGAGCCAGTCGACGTAGCCGAGCTCGGAGACGTCGTGGCGGCGCTGCCACCAGAGATCCAGGAACCCGAAGGGGATCTGGACGAGCCAGACGATCGCGACTCCGAGCATGCCCAGGAGCATCCCGGTGCCGATGCGGCCCGCCGCGGACTCCTTGGCGAAGCGGTAGCCGTAGCGCGCGTACACGGCGAAGGCGGCGATGAGGACGAGCGCCGAGGCGACGTAGCTCCAGCGGAGGAAGCGTTCGAAGTCCCTCGCCTTGTCGAGCTCCGCGGGCGACAGCACGTCCGAGGCCTCGACCGTGGGCAGGCGCAGGCCGTCCGGGATCACCGTCTGCCAGAGCCACCAGGCGGCGAGGGCCCAGACGACCGCCAGCGCGGCTACGACGAGGGCGACGACAAGCGAAGCGGGCCGGGCCACGGCGGCAATTCCTTCCGCGCGTCCTCGGGCTCCGGCGCGACGTACTCGTTGGGCCCGGTGTAGGGGTAGCTGTCGGTCAGGAGCCAGCTGTAGCCGTACGCCTGCCCGAGGTAGCGCAGGCAGAAGGCGCCCAGGTTGCGCAGGCCCTCAGGCATCCGGCCGAGGAAGACGCCGGTGAACCAACCGAAGACGGCGACGATGAAGAGGACGCCGCCAAGGGCGAAGGCGAGGAACTGCGCCGGGATCATGAGGAAGAGGCGGAAGAGGGTCTTCCACCGGTTCTGGTCCTTACGCGGGCCGATCTCGAGGTCGACGGGATAGGTCCCAGGGGTCCCGGTGAACCCGGGGAACGGGTTGGCGACGAGGTAGATGAAGGCGAGGACGTGGATCTCGTAGCGGACGTAGGCGCCGATGAACCGGTGCAACGCGTCCGGCAGGCGCCCGGTGATCAGCGCCGCGAACCAGCCGAAGAGAACTGCGAAGAAGACCGCGACGCCCCAGAGGATCAGCCAGACGATGTGCGGGATCGCGAGCAGGATGCGGAAGAAGACGGTCAGGCGCGACCGGCGCAGCTCGTCGATCACGGTGCAGCGTGATCGGCTTCACCGGCGTCGGCTGCGTCGCCGCGGGGAGCCGCGGGTCCGAGCTCGGGTAGCGGTCCGTCAGGAAGAGCAGGTAGCCGATGGTCTGGGCCGAGTAGCGCAGGCCGTAGACCACGAAGTCCCGGAAGCCGAGCGGCATCCGGGCGAGCGCGACGCACACGAACCAGCCGAAGAACGCCGCGAAGGCGACGACGCCTGTCGTGCCGGAGAACCCCCACCACTCCGTGTCCTCGGCGTTCGTCGAGTTGCTCTGGTACCCGCTCCCGCCGCCTCCTGGAGCACCGGTCAGCGCCGAGGCGAGAATCACGGCCGGGATCGCCAGGATCAGCCGCCCGAGGGTCTTCCAGCGGCTCTGGCGGGCGGGCCCGTCGATCTTGACGTCGATCGGGTAGTCGCCCGCCTCGCCCACGAAGCCGGGGTACTCGTTCGCAGCGAGGTAGAGGTAGGCGAAGAGGTGCGTCGAGTAGCGGGTGTAGGCCGAGCCGAAGCGGTGCAGCGCAAGCGGGAGCCGTGCCGTGATGAGCACGATGAACCAGCTGAGGATCGACGCCAGGAAGACGGCGATGCTCCAGAGGAAGAACCAGATGAAATGCGGGATCGCGAGGATGAGCCGAAAGAAGACCGTCAGGCGCGACCGCTGCAGGTCGTCCTCGACGACCAGCCTGATGGGATGCGGCTCCATCAATCCGCATTCTTGACACATTCCCGGAAACCTGCCGCACCTCGGGTCAACCGGTCTTGACGCGCTCCGCCGGGGTCGCCTACGCTCTCGGCAGATGACTCCTCCCGTCCGCACCTGGTGGGCCTGGCGCCGCGAGCGGAGCGGGAGCGTCGCCTGCTAGCCCAGAGGCACCCTCACAGCCCGCTCCGCTCGTAGACCCCAGGAGGGTCTTTTCGTTGTGCCATGACGACAGCGTCCGACATCCACGCCGACCTGATCACCCCGCTGGGGGCGTACATGCGGCTGCGTGCGGGCAACCCGGCGGGCTTCCTGCTCGAGTCAGTGGAGAAGGGGCGGCTGGGCCGGCACAGCCTGGTCGGCACCGGCACGCGGCTGGTCACGTTCGACGAGGCCGAGCGCGAGGTGGCGGCCGGGCGACCCGTCGTCGGCTATCTCGGCTACGACCACGTCGCCGCGCTCGAGCCGACGGTGCCGCTGCCCGACACGGGCCCGGCCCTGCCCGAGAGCCGCTTCGTCGTCGCCGACACCCTCGTCCGCTTCGACCACGCGGCCAGCGTGGCCGAGGTGCTCGCCGGCGACCCCGCGTCGGTCTCGGAGCGGCTGGCCGCGGACGTCGCCCCCGAGCCTCCGGCGGATGCATCCGAGCCCGGGCCGACGCGGCGCTTCCCCGACCGGCAGGCGTACGAGGCCGGCGTCCGGACGGCGAAGGAGCACATCCGGGCCGGCGACGCGTTCCAGATCGTCCTCTCGCAGCGGGCGGAGCGCCCGACCGGCGTCTCCGCGCTTGCGCTCTACCGCTCGCTCCGCCGCATCAACCCATCGCCTTACCACTTCCTGCTCGAGCTGGACGGCGTCGCGCTCGTGGGCTCCTCGCCGGAGACGCTGGTCAAGCTGGAAGGCACGCGCGCCTCGCTCAACCCGATCGCCGGGACGACGACGCCGGGCGAGGGCGACGCGGAGGAGCTGCTCGCCTCCGAGAAGGACAAGGCCGAGCACGTGATGCTCGTCGACCTCGGCCGCAACGACCTCTCGCGCGTGTGCGAGCCCGGCAGCGTGCGCGTCGTGCGCTTCCTCGAGGCCGAGCGCTACTCACACGTCACGCACCTGGTCTCGGAGGTCGCCGGCGAGCTGTCCCCGGAGCGCACGGCGTTCGACCTCCTCCGCGCCTGCTTCCCGGCCGGGACGGTCTCGGGCGCGCCCAAGGTGCGCGCGATGCAGATCATCTCGGAGCTCGAGGGCTACCGGCGGGGCCCGTACGCGGGCGCCGTCGGCTACGCGCTGCCGGACGGCTCGCTGGATACCTGCATCGCCATCCGCACCGTGATCCTGGCCGACGGGCTCGCCCGGCTCCAGGCGGGAGCCGGGATCGTGGCCGAGTCGGATCCGGCCGCCGAGCACGACGAGTGCCTGCGCAAGCTCGCCGCGCTGGAGGCGGCGCTTGCGGACGCCGAGCAGAATGGGAGGAGCAAGGCGCCGTGATCCTCCTCGTCGACAACTACGACAGCTTCACCTACAACCTCGCCCACCTGTTCGAGGAGCTGGGCGCGGAGGTGACCGTGCTCCGCAACGACGCGATCGACGCGGACGGCGCCGAACGCCTCGCGCCGAGCCACCTCGTCATCTCCCCCGGTCCCGGGCGGCCCGAGGACGCCGGCGCCTCGGTCGAGATCGTGCGCCGGCTCGGGCCGCGCGTCCCGACCCTGGGCGTCTGTCTTGGTCACCAGGCGATCGTCGAGGCCTTCGGCGGCGAGATCGGGCAGGCGCACAAGCTCCTGCACGGGAAGGCGAGTGCCGTCTCCCACGACGGCCGCGGCATCTTCGACGGCCTCCCCGACCCGCTCGAGGGCGGGCGCTACCACTCGCTCGCAGCGACCTCCGTCCCGGACGACCTCGAGGTGTGCGCGACGGCCGACGACGGCGAGGTGATGGCCGTCCGCCACCGCGAGTACCCGGTGGTCGGGATCCAGTTCCACCCGGAGTCCGTCCTCACGCCCGACGGGCCCGCGCTCGGCCGCAACTTTTTGGAGGGCAGGCGGTGACGATCCAGGAGGCGCTGGCGCAGCTGCTCGAGGGCCGCGACCTGACGCGGGCCGAGGCGCGCGACGTGATGAACCAGATCATGGGCGGCGAGGCGACGCCCGCGCAGATGGGCGGCTTCCTCGTCGCGCTCAGGCTCAAGGGCGAGCGGGCGGATGAGATCGCCGGGTGCGCCGAGGCCATGCGCGAGCACGTCCTCTCGGTGCGGCCGAAGCGGGACGACCTCGTCGACACGGCCGGCACCGGCGGGGACGGGGCACGCACGTTCAACATCTCCACGGCGGCGGCGCTCGTCGCGGCGGCCGCCGGCGCGGGCGTCGCGAAGCACGGCAACCGCGCGGTCTCCTCCGCGTCGGGCTCGGCGGACGTCCTCGAGTCCCTCGGCTTCCGGCTCGACCTGGCGCCGCCCCAGATCGAGCGCTCGATCGACGAGCTCGGGTTCGGCTTCCTCTTCGCGCAGGCACACCACCCAGCCATGCGCCATGCCGCGCCCGTGCGGCGCGAACTGGCGACGCGCACGGTCTTCAACGTGCTCGGGCCGCTGACGAACCCCGCGGGCGCGAGGGCGCAGGTCGTCGGGGTCTACGCGCCCGAGCTCGTGGAGACGATCGCCTCGGTGCTCGGAACGCTCGGCGCGCGGCGCGCGTTCGTCGTCCACGGGGCGGGAGGCATCGACGAGCTGTCGCCGGCCGGGCCGAACCTCGTCTGCGAGGTCGTCGACGGCGACGTGATGCGGCGCGAGATCGACCCGCTGGACTTCGGCGTCCCCCGCTGCTCGTCGGCCGACCTCGCGGGGGGCACACCGGACGAGAACGCGGTCGTCGTGCGCCAGATCCTCGCCGGCGCGCCGGGCCCGAAGCGCGAGGCGGTGCTCCTGAACGCGGCCGGCGCCATCGCCGCCGGCGGGCACGCGGCCGACCTCGAGGAGGGCTACGCCCTCGCCGCCGAGGCGGTGGACTCGGGCACCGCAGGGACACGCCTCGACGAGCTCGTCGCCTTCTCCCAGCTGGAGCCCACGGCCGCGGAGGAGCCGGCCTGATGGGACGCTTCCGGGATGCGCTCGAGCAGGGCGGCCTGCGCGCGATCGCCGAGGTGAAGCGTCGCTCGCCGTCCGCGGGCGACCTGCGCCCGGATGCGGATCCGGCCACGCTCGCCAAGGCGTTCGGCGCCAACGGCGCGGCTGCCGTCTCGATCCTGGTCGACGAACGCTTCGGCGGCACCTTCGAAGACCTCGCCGCGGCCCGGGCGGCAACGAGCGTCCCGCTTCTCGCCAAGGGCTTCTTCGACGATCAGGGTGACCTGCTGCAAGCCCGAATCGCAGGCGCCGACGCGGCGCTGCTCCTCCTCCGAGACCTCGCCGACGAGCAGGCGCGGCTCATGCTCGCCGGCGGCCGCGAGCTCGGGCTCGACCTCCTCGTCGAGGCCCACGACGCCGAGGAGCTTCGCCGGGCCGTCGAGCTCGACGCCGAGATCATCGGCATCAACGCGCGCGACCTGGGCACGTTCGCGATCGATCGGCGCACGCAGCTCGCGCTCGTCGCGAGTGCCCCCCGCGAGCGCGTGATCGTGGCCGAGAGTGCGATCGGCAACCGCGCCCAGGGCGCCGAGGCCGAGCTCGCCGGGGCGAGCGCGATCCTCGTCGGCTCCGCGCTCATGCGCGCGGACGATCCCGGCGCCAAGCTCGCGGAGATCCTCGCGCGCCCGCTCGTGAAGGTCTGCGGGCTCACCCGCGAGGAGGACGTCGCTGCCGCAGCCGAGGCCGGCGCGGACATGGCGGGCTTCGTGCTTGCCGAGAGCCCGCGCCGCGCGGAGGCTCCGCTCCCCGTGCCCGACACGATGCTCTCGGTAGCGGTGTGCGTCGGCGAGCCGGTGGACGCCGGCACCGATCTCGTGCAGCTCTATCCGGAGGAGGACGGCCACCGCGCGCGGAACGGCGTCCTCCTGCGCGACGGCGAGGCGGTCGCGACCGTGCGCGACCTCCCCTGGCTCGAGGGCGACGAGCAGCACTGGCAGGAGGCGGCCGCCATCTCCGGCCGGGTGCTCCTCGCCGGCGGCCTTGGGCCCGACAACGTGCGCGCGGCGATCGACGCGGTCGCGCCCTGGGGCGTCGACGCCAGCCGCAGCCTCGAGCTGTCGCCGGGAGTCAAGGACCACAACCAGGTGCGCGCCTTCGTCGAGGCCGTGCGCTCGAGGGAAGGAGTCGCGGCATGAGCGTCACGGCGGAAGGCCTCTACGGCGCCTACGGCGGCCAGTACGTCCCCGAAACGCTCGTCCCGGCGCTCGAGGAGCTCGAGCGCGGCTGGGCGGCGATCCGGGACGACGCCTCCTTCCGGGCGGAGCTGGGCGAGCTGCAGCGCACCTACGTCGGCCGTCCGACACCGCTCTACCTCGCCGAGCGCATCGGCGACGGGAGGCGCGTCTACCTCAAGCGCGAGGATCTGTGCCACACCGGAGCCCACAAGATCAACAACGCCGTCGGGCAGGCGCTGATCGCGCGGCGGCTCGAGAAGCAGCGCATCGTGGCCGAGACGGGCGCCGGCCAGCACGGCGTCGCCGCTGCGACCGTCTGCGCGCGCTTTGGCATGGAGTGCGTCGTCTACATGGGCGCCGAGGACATGGAACGGCAGAAGCCCAACGTCGAGCGCATGGGCTTGCTCGGCGCCGAGGTGCGCCCGGTCGAGTTCGGCACGCGGACGCTGAAGGAGGCGACGAGCGAGGCGATCCGCGACTGGATCACGAACGTGGAGACCACCCACTACCTGATCGGCTCCTGCGTCGGCCCGCACCCGTATCCGGAGATCGTGCGCGAGCTCCAGGCCGTCATCGGCGCCGAGGCGCGCGCCCAGATCCTCGAGGCCGAGGAGCGGCTTCCGGACGCGGTTGTCGCCTGCGTCGGGGGCGGCTCGAACGCGATCGGCATGTTCGCCGGCTTCGTCGCGGACGAGGACGTCCGCCTGATCGGCGTGGAAGCGGCAGGCGCGGCCAGCCTCGGCAGCGGGCGGCCCGGAGTCCTCCACGGCGCCCGCTCCTCGATTCTCGCCGACGACGACGGCCAGATCGCGGACGCTCACTCGATCTCCGCCGGCCTCGACTACCCGGGCGTCGGCCCCGAGCACGCGTACCTGCGCGACTCGGGCCGTGCCGAGTACGTGTCGGCCACCGACGACGAGGCGCTCGCTGCACTCCACCTGCTCGCCGAGCGCGAGGGGATCATCGCCGCGCTCGAGCCCTCGCACGCGCTCGCGCGGGCGCTCGAGCTCGACGCGGAACTGATCGCCGTCTGCCTGTCCGGCCGGGGCGACAAGGATCTCGCGGTCGTCCTCTCGCACGCATGAACAAGCGCGTCTCCATCTACCTGATGTCGTTCCCGGAGACGCCGGAGCTGGCGGAGGCCGCGGTCGAGGGCGGCGCCGACCTGCTCGAGCTTGGGTTCCCGTTCTCGGACCCGCTGGCTGACGGCCCGGTGATCCGCCTCGCCGGCGAGAGGGCGCTCCGGCAGGGCATGCGCACCCAGCGGTGCCTGGAATGCCTGGCCGAGACCCGCCGGCGCGTCGGGCCTGACGTGCCGCTCGTCCCCATGACCTATGCCTCGATCCTCGAGGCGTACGGGTACGAACGCTTCTGGGAAGACGCACGGGCCGCGGGCGCGACGAGCCTGATCGTCGCCGACCTCCCGGTCGAGGCGGCGCCAGAGATCCCGCGCGTCCAGCTCGTCGCCCCGACGAGCACGAGCGAGCGCGTCGCGCTCGCCGCCGCTCGGACCGACGGCTGGCTCTACCTCGTCTCCCTGACCGGCACGACCGGGGCGCGCCAGGCCGTTTCCGGCCAGCTCGCCGGCCTGGTCGAGCGGGCGCGCGCCGTCACCGACCTGCCGATCCTGGCCGGCTTCGGCATCTCCACGCCGGACCACGCGGCCGCCGCGGCAACCCTCGCGGACGGGATCGTCGTCGGCAGCCGAGCCATCCAGGTCGCCGACGAGTCGGGCCCAGGCGGCTTGCGCGATTTCGTCGCCTCGCTCCGCGTCGCGGTCGACTCGGCGGCCGTTCCGGCCGCCTGATCCCCGGCCTCCGGGTTCCTTAACTCTCCAGGGGCACCCCGTCCCACCACCCGCTTTCGAGCGTACCGAGGAGAACAGCGCGTGTGTGTGACGGCGTGTCGCGAATGTGTGCCGAGTTGGAAAGAGGCGGGGACGGAGCCGATCGGAAGGCTCCGTCCCCGTCAATGCACGCGCTCTCGGCTACCCGAGAGTGCGAACGAGCTCGCAATTCACAGCCGCGTCACCGGGCCGAAGCACGGCGCGATCGCGATCGTCCGCGTGCTCGCCGCAGTCGAGCGTGTCCACCGCCCCGTCGGCGGCAGCTGCGAAGAGGTGGTCGTTCCCTTCCTCGCCGAACAGCTGGTCGGCGCCCCAACCCGCCCAGATCCAGTCCGGCCCGCTGCCCCCGTGGAGGAGGTCGTCCTCGGAGCCACCCCAAAGCCTGTCGGCCCCGTCGTCACCGTTGAGCGTGTCCATCCCCTTCTGGCCGAAGAGGAAGTCGAGCCCACCGGCCCCGGACACCGCGTCGTTGCCGGCCCGCGCGAGGATGAAGTCCCGCTTCTCGGTGCCGGTCAGCGTGTCGTCGCCCCGAGTCCCGCGCTGAAAATGGACGCGACTGGGGCGCGCCGGCGCGGTCCTGACGACTTCGCAGTCCACGGCGACGTCGCCGGCGCGGATGAGCGCTCGGTCGTGACCGTCACCGCAATCGACGACGTCGGGGACGCCGTCATCCTCGCCCGAGCGGAGGAGGTCGTCTCCGTCCCCTCCCTCGAGCGCGTCCAGACCCCAACCTGCGTAGAGGACGTCAGGTCCGATGCCGCCCTCCAACGCGTCGTTCCCGGGACCGCCCCAGACGAAGTCTCGGCCCGCATCGCCCGTCGCGGTGTCGCTACCGCGCTGGCCGAAGAGGAAGTCCGAGCCCCCGTTGCCCGCCAGGGCGTCGTTGCCCCCACGGCCTTGGATGAAGTCCCGCCGGTCGGTGCCTGCGAGCGTGTCGTCGCCGGAGGTTCCGACGATGACCTTCGCCGACGCGGCCGGAGCGAGTGCGAGCACCGCAAGCGCGGCTGCCGCGACGAGAAGATGTGTGCGCTTCACGGGCATTCCTTTCCAGAGGTGGATCGTGCGGATGGAATCGAACCACCGCCGTGTATGGAACCCGTGGCCGTTCTGTTAAGGCCGGGTAATTCTTGGAATCGCTAGGCGAGGCGCAGGATGCGGACCCACTCGCAGTTCTTGACGATGTCCTCCTTGCGCGCGACAGCCCGGTCGAAATCGTTGTTGGCGTTCGGGTTCTCGCCGCAGTCGATCACGTCCGGCAGGCCGTCGACCTCGATCGAGTAGAGAACGTCGTCGCCCTTGTAGCCGTAGAGCTCGTCACGGCCGAGACCGCCGAATAGCGTGTCACTGCCGTCCCAGCCGACGATCAGGTCGTTACCCGGGCCGCCGAACAGCCAGTCGATCCCGAACCAGCCGTTGAGGTCGTCGTTGCCGTCGCTGCCCCAGAGGATGTCGTGGCCCCCTTCGCCGAAGAGCATGTCGTCGCCGCCCCATCCGACCAGGTAGTCGCGCCCTTCGTCCCCATGGTGCGTGTCCCCGTTCACCCCACCGTTCCACGTGGCCCCGCCCGGCGGGAGCAGGCCGACCCTCAGTCGCCGGATGTGCTCGCAGTGGAAGGCCCGGTCCCCGCGCCTGACGACGACGGTGTCCGTGCCGGGGCCGCAGTCGATGCTGTCGATGAGGCCGTCGTTCGTGTCCGAGTTGATCAGGTCGTTGCCCGGGCCGCCTTGGATGGTGTCGGCGCCCCAACCGCCCCAGATGTGATCCCGGCCCCTGCCGCCGTCGAGGACGTCGTCGCCACCTTCCCCCCAGAGCCAGTCGTTCCCCGAGTTCCCGAGCAGGGCGTCGGCGCCGCCCTCGCCGTGGATCGAGTCGACTCCGGCGCGACCAGAGGCAACGTCCCTGCCGCCGCGAGCCTCGATGATGTCCGCCCGTACCGTCCCGACGAGGATGTTGGCGCGCGCGTTCCCGATCATGAGCTTCGCAGACGCAACGTGAGCGCCGATGAGCACGAGTCCGCACGCGAGCACGGCAACCACTGTCCCCTGGCCACGCATTTCCCTCACCAAGAAAGTACCAGCACGAATTCGTGCCGCCACTAGCCATGTGGCCGGGTTGTCCCCTCGAAGACGTAGGCTACGAGCCATGCAGACGCTCGAGCTCACCGACGAGGAGCTCCGGCTCGTGCGCGCCGCGCTGACCGCGTACCTCGAGGACTTCGGGCACGACGAGGCCGAAATCCTGCGCGCGCTCAAGGCGATCCTCGCCAGGTTGCCGTACCCCGAGTAGTGGCCGTCCTCGACTCGAGAGCCGACCTCGCGGCCGAGTCCTACGCGGCCAACCGGGAGCGGATGGAGGCGCTCGTCGCCGAGCTGCGCGAGCGAACGATGCAGGTCGCGACGGAGCGCCCGCCGCAGTCCGTCGAGCGTCACGCCGCACGCGGGAAGCTCCTGGCCCGCGAGCGGGTGGAGCGGCTGCTCGATCCTGGCTCGGCGTTCCTCGAGCTGAACGCGCTCGCCGCATGGGACGCCTACGGCGGCGATGCGCCGGCCGCCGGGATGATCGCCGGCATCGGCGCGGTCGAGGGCGTCGAGTGCGTCATCGTCGCCAACGACGCGACCGTCAAGGGCGGGACCTACTACCCGCTGACCGTCAAGAAGCACCTGCGGGCGCAGGAGGTGGCCGAGCAGAACCACCTCCCGTGCATCTACCTCGTCGATTCGGGCGGCGCGTTTCTCCCGCTCCAGGACGAGGTCTTCCCCGACCGGGAGCACTTCGGCCGCATCTTCTTCAACCAGGCGCAGATGTCCGCCAAGGGCATCCCGCAGATCGCGGTCGTGATGGGCTCGTGTACCGCCGGCGGGGCCTACGTCCCGGCGATGAGCGACGAAACCGTGATCGTGCGCGGGACGGGGACGATCTTCCTCGGGGGACCGCCGCTCGTGAAGGCGGCAACAGGCGAGGAGGTCAGCGCCGAGGAGCTCGGCGGCGCCGACGTCCACTCGCGTGTCTCGGGCGTGACCGACCACTACGCGGTCAGCGACGAGCACGCGCTCGCGCTCGCGCGCCAGATCGTCCGCAACCTCAGCCGGAGCAAGCCGGACCCGCCCTGGGACGTGCTCCCGCCCGAGGAGCCGCTCTACGACCCCGAGGAGCTGTACGGCATCGTGCCGACCGACTTCTCGAAGGGCTACGACGTCCGCGAGCTGATCGCGCGCCTGGTCGACGGGAGTCGCCTGCACGAGTTCAAGGCGCTCTACGGCGACACGCTCGTCTGCGGCTTCGCACGCATCGAGGGCTATCCGGTCGCCATCCTCGCCAACAACGGCGTGCTCTTCTCGGAGTCGGCGCTCAAGGGCGCGCACTTCGTCGAGCTCGCGTGCAAGCGCCGGGTCCCGCTCCTCTTCCTCCAGAACATCACGGGCTTCATGGTGGGCAAGGAATACGAGGCAGGCGGCATCGCGAAGGACGGGGCGAAGCTCGTCACCGCGGTCGCCTGCGCGCAGGTGCCGAAGTTCACGGTGATCGTGGGCGGGTCCTTCGGCGCCGGCAACTACGGGATGTGCGGACGGGCGTACTCGCCCCGGCAGCTGTGGATGTGGCCGAACGCGCGCATCTCGGTCATGGGCGGCGAGCAGGCCGCCAACGTCCTGTCGACCGTCGGGAGCGCCGACCCGAACGAGATTCGAGCCAAGTACGAGCACGAAGGCAATCCGTACTACTCGACCTCGCGCCTCTGGGACGACGGCATCATCGATCCGCTCGACACGCGCAAGGTGGTCGCCCTCGGGATCTCAGCCGCGCTGAACGCACCGATCCCGGAGACGACCTTCGGCATCTTCCGGATGTGAGGCGACGGGCGCTCGCCCGTCCGTAGACTTCCGCCCCGTGCCCTACGCGATCGTCGACTCGGAGGACGTCGAGCCCGCCTACGGCGGGGTCTTCAAGCAGATCCGGCAGCGCTTGGGTCTCAACGCGTTCGGGATCAACCAGGTCGACCTGCCGCCGGGCGCCGAGGGCCGCGAGCACGACCACTCGGACTCGGGGCAGGAGGAGGTCTACCTCGTCCTCGCCGGCACCGGGACGATGACGATCGACGGCGAGGTCGTCGACCTGAAGCCGGGCCGCTACGTCTTCGTCGCCGCGGCCTCCGTCCGGAAGCCCGTCGCCGGGCCCTCAGGACTCTCGTGGGTCGTCGTCGGCGCCCCGCCGCAGGACGGCTGGGAGCCGCAGCTCTAGGCCGCGGGGCGCGCGGCCGGCTCGTGGCCAAGCCAGCCGGGGACGAGCGCGTCCAGGCGCTCGCGCTCCTCGCCCGTGAGGCCGCGGAGCGGCGCCCGCACGTCCTCGCGCACGGCGACCCCCCGCAGCGCGAGTATTCGCTTGAGCGCGGCATGCCGCGGGAAAGCCTCGAGGCCGTCGCGCAGCTCGCCGAGCTGGGCACTCCGCTCGGGGCTCGGGTCGCGGACGGCGCCCGCTACGAGCTCCGGGAAGGCGGTGGCGAGGGCCGAGACCGAGCCGGTCGCGCCCTGGCGCATGCCGGCGCCGATGAGGCTCTCGGCGCCGACGAAGATGTCGAGGCCGTCCAGCAGATACGGCTCGAGACGCTCGAAGGGCGCGTCGGAGACCTTCATGCCGGCGAGATTGGGCGCCACCTCGCGCAGCTGCTCGACGACGCGGATCGGCACCGGGTAGCCGCTCACCTTCGCGAACTCGTAGACGTAGAACGGCGTCGGCGCCGCGGCCGCGGCGGCGGCGGCGAAGTGCGCGAGCAGGGACTCGTCGTCGAGCTGGAAATAGGGCGGGCCGATGACGGCGATCGCGGCAGCGCCCGACCCGGCTGCGTGCTCGACGAGTGCGAGCGTGTCCGCGGTCGTCTGCGCGCCGCAGTGGACGGCGACATCGAGCCGTCCGGCGCAGGCGGCCAGAAACAGCTCGGTGACCCGCCTGCGCTCGTCTGGCGCGAGGAGGATGCCCTCCCCTGTCGTCCCCATCGCGAGGATCCCGTCCAGCCCTCCAGCGGCGAGGAAATCGACGAGGGGCTCGAACCCGTCTTCGTCGAGGTCCGTCCCGTCGTTACGGAGCGGCGTCACGGCAGCCGCCAGCGCGCCCTTGATCATGGAGCGAACCTTATGCTCCCGATCGATGAGCGCGCTGCGGATCGAGCGTGACGAGGACGTCCTTCGGGTCACCATCGCCAAGCCCGAGCGGCGCAACGCCTTCGACGCCGCCCTCATCGCCGAGCTCACCGAGGCTTTCGCCGAGGTCGGCGACGCACGCGCGGTCGTCCTTGCCGGTGACGGCCCGAGCTTCTGCGCCGGCGCCGATGTGGAGTGGCAGCGCTCCTCGGTCGACCTCTCCTATGACGAGAACGTCGCGGACGCGATGCGGCTCTACGCCATGCTCGAGGCGATCGACTCCTGTCCCGCTCCGGTGGTCGCGGGAGTGCAGGGATTCGCCCTCGGCGGCGGCTCGGGCCTCGTCGCATGTGTCGACGTCGCGATCGCGGCACAAGACGCCGTCTTCGGGTTCACCGAGGTGCGGCTCGGGATCATCCCGGCCGTCATCTCCCCCTTCGTCCTCCCCCGGATCGGGCCAGGCGCGGCACGGCGCTACTTCGTCACCGGCGAGCGCTTCGACGTCGAGACGGCCCTCCGGATCGGACTCGTCCACGAGATCGCCGAGGATCTCGACGCCGCCGTCGAGCGAGCCGTGGGGCAGCTCCTCGCCGCCGGGCCCGAGGCCGTCCGCGCCGCGAAGCGACTCGTCCGCGAACGTCCCTTCGGGGAGGCGACCGCCCACATCGCGGCAGCGCTGCGCACGAGCCCGGAGGGTCAGGAAGGCTTGCGCGCGTTCCTGGAGAAGCGCCCTGCGTCGCGCCCCGGCGGCGGCACCTGGGGTATCTACCCCGGATGACCCCGCTCCCTGTCACCCGCTGCCGCCGGCGCTCACGCCCCAGGTGAGGAAGACGACCAGGGCAACCACTGCCGCGACGACCAGTAGAGCGACGATGAGCAGCCGCGAGACGCTCCGCCTAGTTGCCATGGGCGAAGCCCCACGCGCCGCCCGGATACCCGGTCAGGCGGACCCAAGGCGTCTTCGTGTTGAAGCAGAATTGGTAGCACTGCTGGAACTTCCCCTGCGACCGGACCCGGTACTGGCCACGGTTGACACCGCCGTCGATGCTGAGCGCCGTGTGGCCGATGAAGTCCCACCCCGAGAACTGGAGGCAGCATTCGACGTCGCGCCAGTATGCGGGCGACCAGGGGTCGGCTGTCTTGACGATCAGCGAGCCCCCGGGGTGCCAGCACCAGCGGATCGTCAGGATGTATCTCCAGTAGAAGTATCCGAACAACGGATGCTTGAGCCCATGCCAGCCGTGGACCTTCTTGCACTTGACCGACGTCGCGGCCGCCGTCGTGACGGCGTCCGCGGTCACCTGCGAGACCTCGAGCACCGTTTCGCCGGTCTCCAGCACGATCGGCTCCTCGGTGGTGATGACCTCCGCCGAAGCGGCCGTCGCCGGCCCGAGGAACACGGCAACCGCCACAAGCGCCCCGATGCCGACCCGGAGCGAGCACGCCAACAACCTGGACACGTTCGACCTCCCTGTTCGAGAACTGAGTCGAGGCCGCGGGCGTGCGCCGCTCGAGTTCGATTTCCTCATAGGTTAGAACACAGTTGCCACGTCCGACAACGGCTCTTCGGGCCGCGTCCGGTTCAGACGAGGGCGTAGCCGGACACGCGCCAAGGCGCATCAGCCCATGGAAATCCGCAAGGTCTTCGTAGCCAACCGGGGGGAGATCGCAGCCCGCGTCTTCCGCACGTGCCGGCGGCTCGGCGTCGGGACGGTGGCCGCCTTCGCCCCCGACGATGCCGGTGCGTTCCACACGCGGGCGGCCGACGAGGCCGTCCCGGTGGCGAGCTACCTCGACGCCGAGAGCCTCGTGCAGGCTGCGCGCGACGCCGGCGCAGACGCCATCCATCCGGGCTACGGGTTCCTGGCCGAGAACGGCGACTTCGCCGAGGCCGCCGCGGCGGCCGGCCTCGCGTTCGTCGGCCCTTCCCCGACGGCGATCCGGGCGGCCGGCGACAAGCTCGAGGCGAAGCGGCTGGCCGCAGGGGCAGGTGTGCCGGTGGTCGAGTCGGGCGAGCCCGAGGCGATCGGCTACCCGCTGATCGTGAAGGCGGCGGCGGGAGGTGGCGGCCGCGGGATGCGCGTCGTCCGCTCGCCCGGCGAGCTCGAGGAGGCTCTCGAGGCGGCCGCGCGCGAGGCCGAGGCAGGGTTCAAGGACGGACGCGTCTTCTGCGAGCGCTACATCGAGCGGCCGCGACACGTCGAGATCCAGGTCCTCGCCGACCGGCACGGAACGGCGATCCATCTCGGCGAGCGCGAGTGCTCGATCCAGCGGCGCCATCAGAAGGTGCTCGAGGAGAGCCCCTCCCCCGCGCTCGACCCCGACTTGCGCGCAGCCATGGGCGACGCCGCGGTCGCATTCGCGCGGGCGGTCGGATACGAGAACGCCGGCACGGCCGAGTTCATGCTCGACGGCGACCGCTTCTACTTCCTCGAGCTGAACGCGCGGCTGCAGGTGGAGCATCCGGTGACGGAGCTGGTCACCGGGATCGACCTCGTCGAGCAGCAGCTGCGCATCGCCGCCGGCGAGCCGCTCGACGTCCGCTACGAGGAGCCCGACGGCCACGCGGTCGAGGTACGGCTCTACGCCGAGCACCCGCTCACCTTCCTCCCCCAGGCCGGGCGCCTCGACCGCCTGAAGCTGCCGGAGGGGATCAGGGTCGACGCCGGCGTCGAGGCGGGCGACGACGTGCCGCTCGCCTACGACCCCTTGATCGCGAAGCTGATCGCCCATGGCGAAACGCGCGAGGACGCGTTCGACACGCTCTCAAGGGCCCTGCGCGCGACGCGGGTGGCGGGCATGACCACCAACCTCGGCTTCCTGCGCTGGCTCGTCGACCATCCAGCCGTTCGGGCCGGTGAGACGACAACGGCCTTCCTCTCCGATCACCCGCCGCTCTCGCTGCCGACGAAGGACACCGGCCCCTGGGCGGGCTACTGGCGCCTCAACCGCGGACGGAGGGAGCCGGCGCCTCGGGCCCGGCCGGCGCCGACGGTCGAGGGCGCCGCCCATTCGGCGGACGGCGCCCACGAGACCAGCTCCCTGGTCGCGCCGATGCCTGGTGTCGTCATCCGCGTCCTGGCCGCTGAGGGCGAGCGGGTGGAAGCCCGACAGCCGCTCGTCGTCCTCGAGGCGATGAAGATGGAGACGCCGCTCGTCTCGCCGTACGAGGCCGTCGTCAAGCGCGTCCACGTCGCCGAGGGCGACCGCGTGGCCGGCGGGGCCTTGCTCGTGGAGCTGGAGGACTGATGGACGCCGTGGAGCTCCCCGACCCGCTGGCGGAGTTCGCCCGCTGGCTGGACGCGGCACGGGCGGGCGGCGTCGAGATGCCCGAGGCGATGACGCTGGCGACCGCCGACGCGCAGGGCCGCCCGTCGGCGCGCACCGTCCTGCTCAAGAGCGTGGCCGCCGACGGCTTCCGCTTCTTCACGAACACGGAGAGCCGCAAGGGCACGGAGCTGGCAGCGAACCCGCACGCGGCGCTCGTCTTCCACTGGCCGCTGGAGCCGCGCCGTCAGGTGACGGTCGCAGGCGCGGTCGAGCCGCTGCCGCGGGAGGAGGCCGAGGCGTACTTCCGCACCCGGCCGCTCGGGAGCCGCCTCGGCGCCTGGGCGTCGCGGCAGAGCTCGGTCATCCCCGGCCGGGAGGCGCTCGACCTGGCGTATGCCGAGGCCGAATCGGCCTACGGCGACGACCCGCCGCTGCCGCCCTGGTGGGGCGGCTACCTCCTCCGGCCGACCCGGCTCGAGTTCTGGCAGAACCGCCCCAACCGCCTGCACGACCGCTTCCGCTACAGCCTCGGCCCGGACGGCGGCTGGCTGCTGGAGCGGCTGGCTCCCTAGGTCAGGAGCCGAGGGCGCGCACGAACGCGTGCACCTCGGCGTTGACCTCAGGACCCGCCTCCCCGAGCTAGCCGAGCAGGTCCTTCAAGCGCATCGCCAGGGCCGCGTCGCCTTCCACCCGGATCTTCCCCATCAGGAAGGCGCCCATGGGGCTCTGCTCCCCGCGCACGATGCGGAGGAGCAGGCCCTCCGGGACGGCGATGACGCAGTCGGCAGGGGCGTCGCTCTCGCTCACCGAGATGGAACCGTCGTCGACGTCCACGCGCCAGCTGCCCGTGCCGTCGACGTCGAAGCGGTAGCTGGCCGTCAGGCCGCGCGTGCGCTCGGAGCCGTCGGCGGTCCTCGCCTTCAAGTCCTCGAAGAACTCGCGGGCGGTCTGCGGCATCAGAGGGCGGCGGCCGCCGGCTCCGGCTCCGCCTGAGGGACGCGGCGGGGGGCCGGGAGGAGGAGCACGAGGATGATGCAGAGAGCCGGGCCGAGCGCCGTCGTCAACACAGCGGCCTCCAGGTCGACCGCGTCCGCGATCGCGCCAAGCCCGATGGCGGCGACGCCGCCGAGGCCGATCGCGAGGCCGATCGAGAGGCCCGAGGCCATGCCGACACGGCCGGGCATGTACTCCTGGCTCATGACGAGGCTCACGCTGAACGTGCCGATCACGGCCATGCCGGCGAAGAAGAGGGCGATGACGCCGACCGGGCCGCCGACGAGCACGTAGGTGGCGATCAGCGGCGGCGAGACGATGAAGCTCCCGAGCAGGACGCGACGGCGGCCGACCCGGTCGGCGAGCGGCCCGCCGAAAAGCGTCCCGATAGCGCCGGCGAAGAGGAAGAGCGCGAGCAGCCGCGTGCCGTAGATGGCGCTCTCGCCGCGAGAGATCTCGTAAAGCGGGATGAAGGTGAACAGGCCCATATGCGCGAGGCTGCGCAGGCCGACGATGGCGAGCAGCATCCACGTCCCGCGCCAGTCGTTTCCGGCGGCGGAGCGGCGCGCCTGGGCGACCTCGTCGGGCGCGAAACGCGCGAGGTGCGGGAGGGCGACAAGGAGCAACCCGGCGACGATCAGCCCCGGAACGGCAACGAAGACGCCGCCGTCGAGGCCGAGCCCGAGCGTGATCACGAAGAACGAGGCGAGGAGCGGCCCGAGGGCGAAGCCGATGTTGCCGCCCACGGAGAAGAGCGACATGCCGCTCGCGCGGCGCCTCCCGCTCACGTAGCTCGCGAACTTCGACCCCTCCGGGTGGTAGGCAGCGACGCCCAGGCCGGACGCCAGCACGCCGAGTATGACCAAGGCGTAGCTCGGAGCGATCGAGGCGAAGGCGATGCCGATGCCCGCCAGCGCCACGCCGGCGGGCAAGAGCCAGAGCGTCCCGCGGGCGTCCGACCAGAAGCCGAATGCAGGCTGGATGATCGACGAGCTGATGGTCGCCGCGAGCACGAGCGCGCCCACCATCGTGTACGAGAGGTCGAACCTCGTCGTAAAGAAGGGCAGGAGCGCCGGCAGCGATCCCTGGGCGAGATCCGTGGCCAGATGGCCCGAGGAAAGGGCGGCCATGCCCTTCGAGTCGACGCCTGCGCGCACCGGCCGAACGTTACCCTGGACGATGAAGCCCTCCGAGGAGGAGGGCTTCAATGGGGAGAGGTATTCGCCCGCGGAGGGGAGGGATGCGGGCTGTGGGGAGAGGGTGGAGCGGCGCTCTCGCGCTGCCCTCTGTATCGGGTGTGGCAGGCCGAGCGCCGATCCCTCGAACGGGGCACGCTCCGCAACTCGGCGCCCGGCTCCTATAGCATCCCGCCTCGTTCATGAAGATCGACGTCGTTGAGGCGCCGCCCGGGGGGGTCGAGGCCGACGTCCTCGCCTTCGCCGTTCGCGATCCCGTGGAGCTCTCAGCTGCCGCCCAGGGTCTCGACCGGCTGGTCGAGGGGCGTCTGACCCGACTCGTCGAGGTAGGCGAGCTGAAGGGAGACGAGGGGCGCGTGACCCTCCTCCACGCCGACGGCCGCCTGGCCGCGCAGCGGGTGGGCGCCGTCGGGCTCGGCAAGCACGACCTCGACGCCGACCGGATGCGGACGGCCGCCGCCAGGGTGGCCGCGAAGACGCTCGACATCGGCGGAACGAGCGTGGCCTGGGTCCTCGAGGAGAACGGGCTGCCCGCGGCCGAGCTGGGCCAGGCGATCGTCGACGGCACCGTGCTCGGCCCCTACGAGAACGCCCACTGGAAGACCCAGGAGGAGGGGCGCGGGCAGATCGAGCGCCTCGTGCTCTGCGGACCGGGCGCCGGTGCAGCGGCCGAGGCGGCCGGGCGTGCGAACGTGGCCGCGACCTGGGCGAACCGCTGCCGTGACGTGGTCAACTCCCCCGCGAACATGCTGACGCCCGAGGACCTCGCCGCCTGGGCCGAGGAGATCGCCGCCGGCAGCGAGCATCTCCGCTTCGAGGCGCTGGGGCCGGAGGAGATCCGCGCGGCCGGCATGGGCGCCTTCTCGGCGGTCAGCCAGGGGAGCGACAACCCGCCCAGGCTGATCACGCTCGCGTACGAGCCGCCCGAGCCGGCGAAGACCGACCTTCGCGTCGGGCTCGTCGGCAAGGCGATCACCTTCGACTCTGGCGGGCTCTCGCTGAAGCCGGCCTACCGCATGGACGAGATGAAGTCCGACATGGGCGGCGGCGGCGCCGTCCTGGCCGCGACCGGCGCCATCGCCGAGCTCGGCCTGCCGGTGCGGATCCTCACCGTCGTCCCCTCCTGCGAGAACCTGCCCAGCGGGCACGCCTTCCGGCCGGGCGACATCATCACGGCGCTGAGCGGGAAGACGATCGAGATCTCCAACACGGACGCCGAAGGCCGGTTGATCCTCGCCGATGCCCTCTGGTTCGCCCGCGAGTCCGGCGCCACCCACGTGCTCGACCTCGCCACTCTCACCGGCGGCATCGTCGTCGCCATGGGCGACCTCTACGCCGGGCTGTTCGCGAACGACGAGGACTGGGCGACCGAGATCACGGCGGCGGCCGAAGCCAGCGGCGACCACGCCTGGCGGATGCCGTTGCACGAGCGCTACCACCGCTACAACGACTCCGCGTTCGCCGACCTGAAGAACTCGTCCGACTACCGGCAGGCCTCCCCCATCCTGGCGGCCGCCTTCCTCGAGACGTTCGCGGGCGACGGCCCCTGGGCCCACCTCGACATCGCCGGCACCGCCTACCTCGAGCGCGGCCGCGGCGACTACTACTCGCGGCTGGGCGCGACCGGCTACGGGGTCCGGCTCCTCACGGAGCTCGCCCGCCGCCTCGGGTCGTAGTGGACCTCGACCTCTCCGACGAGCACGAACTTCTGCGCGCCACTGTGCGCGCGTTCGCCGAGGAGCGGATCGCGCCGGTGGCGGAGGAGCTCGATCGCGAGCACCGCTTTCCCTACGACATCGTCGCGGGCCTCGCAGAGCTGGGGCTCATGGGCATTTCGATCCCCGAGGAGCACGGCGGCGCCGGCGGCGACACGCTCTCCTACGCGATCGCGATCGAGGAGCTGACCCGGATCGACTCGTCCGTGGCGATCACGGTCGCCGCGCACACGTCCCTGGGGACGATGCCGATCCTGCTCTTCGGCTCGGAGGAGCAGAAGCGCGAATTGCTCCCCGACCTGGCCGCGGGCCGCAAGCTCGCCTCTTTCGGCCTGACCGAGCCGGGCGCCGGCTCCGACGCGGGCGCCACCCGGACCCGGGCCGAGCTGCATGACGGCGAGTGGGTGATCAACGGCTCCAAGATCTTCATCACGAATGCCGGCACCGACATCACCGCCTGCGTGACGATCACCGCGCGCACCGGCGAGGAGGAGATCTCCAACCTGATCGTCCCGAACGGGACGCCGGGCTACGGGATCTCCGCGCCGATGCAGAAGATGGGCTGGCGCGCCTCGGACACGCGGGAGCTCTCCTTCGAGGACTGCCGCGTGCCGGAGGGGAACCTGCTCGGCCCGCGCGGAGCCGGCTTCAAACAGTTCCTCGAGATCCTCGACGGCGGGCGGATCTCCGTCGCGGCGATGGGCCTCGGTCTCGCGCAGGGCGCCTATGACCTTGCCACCGCCTATGCGCGCGAGCGTGAGCAGTTCGGCAAGCCGATCGCGAGTTTCCAGGCGGTGCAGTTCGCCCTGGCGGACATGTCCACCGAGATCGAGGCGGCGCGCGGCCTCGTCTACAAGGCGGCCTGGCTCAAGGACCAGGGCCGGGAGTTCGCGAAGGAGGCGGCCGTCGCCAAGCTCTACACCGGCGAGCTCTCGAAGCGGGTGGCCGACAAGGCGCTGCAGATCCACGGCGGCTACGGCTTCATGGACGAGTACGCGATCTCCCGCCTCTACCGCGACCAGAAGGTCCTGGAGATCGGGGAGGGGACGAACGAAGTGCAGCGGATGGTGATCGCGCGGCACCTCGGGCTCTGACCGTCCGCGAGCTGAATCGCACACTGCTGGAGCGTCAGGGACTGCTCCGGCGGACGGAACGGCCGGCCGCCCAGGTGATCGAGCACCTGGTCGGCCTCCAGGCGCAGGAGCCGCGCGATCCCTACGTCACGCTCTGGTCGCGCATCGAGGGCTTCCGGCCGGAGGAGCTCGAGGGCCTCATCGAAGGCCGCAAGGCGGTGCGGATGACGCTCATGCGCGGGACGATCCACCTTGTCACCGACCGGGACTGCCTCGCCCTGCGACCGGCCATGCAAAGCGTGTGCGAGCGGATGTTCTGGAGCGGCAGCCCGTTCGGGAAGCAGCTGCGCGATGTCGAGGTCGACGAGGTCGTCGCCGCCGGGCGCGCCCATCTCACGGAGGAGCCGCTCACGCGCTCGCAGCTCAAGGTGCTCCTCGCCGCGCGCTGGCCGGACGCGGATGCGGACTCGCTCACCTACGCGGTCGCGTACCTCGTGCCGCTCGTCCAGGTGCCGCCGCGCGGGCTGTGGAGCCGCAGCGGGCGGGCGACGCTGACGACCGCGGACTCCTGGCTCGGGCGCCGGGTTCGTCACTCCGCCAAGCCGGACGACGCGGTTCGCCGCTACCTCGCCGCGTTCGGCCCGGCGAGCGTCAAGGACATCGCGACCTGGTCGGGCCTCACCGGCGTCCGCGAGATCGCGGAGCGCGTGCGCGGCCTGCGCACGTTCCGCGACGAGAACGGCGTCGAACTCTTCGACGTGCCGGACGCACCGCTCGCCGATCCCACCACGCCCGCGCCCGTTCGCTTCCTCGCGGAGTACGACAACGTCTTCCTCTCCCACGCCGACCGCTCGCGGATCGTCGACCCTGCGGACCGGCCGCGATTCGGCTCCTGGGACGGGCGCTTCTTCCGCATGGTGCTGGTCGGCGGCTTCATCCGCGCGATCTGGCGGCCGGAGGACGGCGACGTCGTCGTGAGGCCAGTGCGCCGCCTGTCCAAGAAGGACACGGCCGCCGTTCAGGCGGAGGGTCGCCGCCTCGCCACCTTCCTGGGCGGCGGCGACGTGCGCATACTCCCGGCGTGAGCGGCACGCTCTACGCGGGCGCCTCGGGCTTCTCCTACCCCTCCTGGCGCGGCGGCTTCTACCCGGCCGACGCCAAGTCGGACAGCTTCCTGCGGCTGTACGCCGAGCGGGTGAACACGGTCGAGCTCAACAACACGTTCTACCGGGTGCCGGAGGAGGACCAGTTCGACCGCTGGGCCGCGCAGGTCCCCCCTGGCTTCCGCTTCGGCGTGACGACGAGCCGGCGGCTGACGTCCTTCGGGCGCATCGAGGGCGTGGACGAGTTCTGCCGCATGGCGAAGCGGCTCGGCGACCGGCTCGGGCCGCTGCGGATCAAGGTGCCGCAGGCACGCGACGACGGCTTCCTGCGCCTGCTCCTCGACGCGCTCGACCCGGAGGTTCCGGCCGCGATCGACTTCCGCCACGACTCCTGGGACGACCCCGAGGTCACGGCACGTCTCGACGAGCGCGGCGTCGCCCGCGCGAACGCCCGCGAGGGCGGCGCAGCCTTCCGCTACCTGCGTTTCCGCGAGCCGCCCTACGACGAGGCCGCCCTCGCGGCGCTCGCCGCCGAGATCCGGCCCCTCCTGGACGACGGCGTCGACGTCTACGCCTACTTCCGCCATGAGGACGAGCCCACCGCCCCGCTCTATGCCGAGCGCCTGCTGGCGCTCGCTCGGGGAGTAGGCTGTCGCGCGATGACCGGCCGGCCCGACGTGATCGTGGACGTCATCTTCGACGAGGGCCTGCTCTTCCTCTCCGTGGCGAACGTCGGCGACCGGCCCGCGCTCGACGTCAAGACGACGTTCAACCGCAAGCTCGTGGGCCTCGGCGGCACGAAGGACGTGGCGGCGCTCGCCCTCTTCCGCAACATCACCTACCTCGCGCCCGGGAAGGAGATCCGGACGCTGCTCGACTCCGCGCCCTCCTGGTTCGCGCGCAACACCCGGTCGACGGCCCTCACGGCGCGGGTCGCCTACCGCGACGCCGAGAAGAAGGAGTATCGCGGGACGATGACGCACGACCTCGAGATCTACCGCGACCTCGACTACCCGAGAGGAGACTGACATGCCCGCCCCGTCGACGAGGAACGACCCCTTCAAGAACTTCAACTTCCTGGTCGAGATCGACGGGATCGGCTCCGCGGCCTTCAAGAGCGTGAGCGGCCTCTCCGCGGAGGTCGAGGTGATCGAGTACCGCTCGGGCGCGGACACGCTCACGTCGAGCCGCAAGCTGCCGGGCCGCGTCCGCTACGCGAACGTGACCCTAAAGCGCGGGATCACGACCTCGCGCGACCTCTGGGACTGGTGGCGCACGGTGGTCGAGGGCAACGCCCAGCGGCGCAACGTCGCGATCGTCCTCCTGGACGACTCCCGCAACGCCGTCCTCCGCTGGGCCCTGCGGGACGCCTGGATCGTCAAGATCGAGGGGCCGGAGCTCGACGCGGAGGGGAACGAGGTCGCGATCGAGACCGTCGAACTCGCCCACGAGGGGCTCGAGCTCAACTAGTCGGAGCCGGCGCCGACGCGCGGGATGTCCCAGACGACCCGCTCTCGGTGCGGGCCGCGGAAAACCGCGGGCTTTCGGACCGGAGCGCGGCCAGAGCGGAGATCGTCCAGTAGCCGAGTGGGTAGAGCGGGCCGGCGAGGAACGCGAGCGCGGCCGGCCGGTCGTACCGGGCCTCGACGCCGATCGCGAACGCGAGCTGGACGAGGGCGACGACGGCGATCGCGATTCCCCAGGCGACCCCGAACCCGAAGACGGCGAGCGTATCCTCGAAGACCACGGCGAGCACGGCGAGGACCAGCGCCAGCGCGAGGCCGCACACCCAGAGCAGCGACGCGACCGACTCGAGGGCGAGCGGCCACATCGAGCGGTTCCGCCACGCGAGTGCGGCACCAAAGTGCTCGTGGAGGACCTCCCCCTGGCCCTGGGCCCAGCGCTTCCGCTGCGCCCACAGGGCCCGCAGCGTGGTCGGCACCTCCATGCCGACGAGCGCGTTCGGCTCGAACTGCGTGTGCCAGCCGGCGAGGAGAAGCCGCCAGGAGAGGTCGATGTCCTCGGTCGCCATCCGGCCGTCGTAACCGCCGACGGCGAGCACCGCGTCGCGGCGGAAGATGCCCAGGACGCCGGCCACGACGCCCACGCGGCCCGGCAGCGCGTGCGTGCGGCGGATCAGGCCGATGATCGAGGAGGCCTCGAGGCTCTGCAGCGCCGGGAGCAGGCCGGTGCGGTTGGTCACGTGCGGTGCCCCGGCGACCGCGGCGATCCGCTCCGAGGCGGTGATCCGGGCCACGAGCAGCTTCAGCGCGAGCGGATGGAGGTGCGTGTCGGCGTCCGTCACGGCGACGAGTCTGTGCCCCGCCCGCCGGAAGCCGACATTCAGGCGCTCCGCCTTGCCGAGGTTGGTGGAGTCCCGGATGACCTCGACCCGACGATCGCCCTCGGCCGCAGCCGTGGCCCTCGCGCTCGTGCCGTCGGTGGAGCCGTCGTCGAGGACGACGATCTCGAGCTCCGGGTAATCGGCGTCGCGGGCATGGCGCACGCACGACGCGATCACCGGCTCCTCGTTGTACGCCGGGATCAGGAGCGTCACTGCGGGCCAGCCCCCGGCCGGCGTCTCGAGCTCGATCCGCTCGTCGAGCAGGCGGAAGAGCACGCCTCCGGCCGTCCAGATACCGGCGGTGACGACCGGGTAGAGGGCGATGCACGCGAGCAGGATGTCAGCGGCCAGGCGCACCCTCGCGCTCCTCTTGCAGCCGCCGGCGGCGGGCGGGGATCAGCAGGGCGAGGCCGAGCACGAACGAGGCGGCTGCGAACAGGAGCCCGAGCCCGATCAGGTCGGTCCGGTGGATCGCCACTGCCACGATCGCCAGCGCGACGACCCACACCAGCGGGCCGAGGACGAGCAGCCAGAGCTTTCGTCGGCCAGACGGTGGGCGCAGGGGGTCGAACTGGCTGACGTCGTAGCTCACGGCGGCCTAGCCGAGTCGCTCGACGATGTAACCGCGCTCGTCCAGGCGGGCGAGCAGCTCCGCGCAGTGCTCCTCGTCGCGCATGACGAGAGTGAGCTCGATCTCGGTGCCCGTCACGGGCAGGTCCATGCCCTCGCGGTGGTGGTCGACCACGAGGACGTTCGCCCGCTCCTCGGCCACCGCGGCGAGAAGGCCGGCCAGGTTGCCCGGCCGGTCGTCCACGCGGGTGCGCACGACCAGGTAGCGCCCGGCGCGGGTGAGGCCGTGACGGAGGACCTCGATCAGCATGCTCGCGTCGATGTTCCCCCCGGAGAGGAGCGCGCACACCGCGCCGGTGCCCCCGACCCTGCCTGCGAGGAGAGCGGCGACCGACGCGGCTCCGGCGCCTTCGACCGTCAGCTTGCAGCGCTCGCTGACGAGGAGGATCGCGCCCGCGATCTCAGCGTCCGTGACGGTGACGACGCTCTCCAGCCGACCGGCCAGCAGGCTCTGCGTCAGCTCGCCCGGCTGCTTGACGGCGATCCCGTCGGCGATCGTGTTCCCGCTCGGCGCCTGTCCGGCGAACGGCGCGCACGCGGCAGCCTGGACGCCGACGAGCCGGATGTCCGGGCGCAGCTCGTTGAGAGCGAGCGCGACCCCGGCAGCCAATCCGCCACCGCCGATGGGCACGACGACCGTCTCCACCTCGGGGGCGAGCTGCTCCGCGAGCTCGAGCCCGAGCGTGCCCTGGCCGGCGAGGACGAGCGGATCCTCGAAGGCATGGACGAAGGTCTCCCCCGCCTCCACGCGCTCCTGCGCCGCGGCGACGGCGTCGTCGAAGCCGTGGCCCGCCAGGACGACGTTCGCGCCGTAGCTCTTCGTCGCCTCGACCTTCGCGGTGGGCGCGTCCTCGGGCATGAAGACGGTCGCCCGCACGCCGGCCTCGCGCGCCGCCCAGGCGACGGCCTGTCCGTGGTTTCCCGCGCTCGCGGTGACGACGCCGGCGGCGCGCTCGGCATCCGTGAGGTTCGAGATGCGCGTGAACGCACCGCGGATCTTGAAGGAGCCTGTCCGCTGGAGGTTCTCCGCCTTCAACCAGACCGGTCGCCCGGCGAGGCGCCCGAGAGTCTCCGAGGAGATGACCGGTGTCTCGCGCGCGACGCCCTGGAGCCGCTTCCGCGCCTCGTGGATCTCAGCGAGTGTCGGGCCTGTCGCCGTCGCCATAGCCGTCCGGCACCTTGAATACCCGCTCCATGATCTCACGCACCGCCGTCAGGGGGTCGAGCTCGCGCCGCTGCACCTCGCCGAGCAGCCGCCGCAGCTCCTCGTCCTCGGCCACGGCGGCCTCGAGCCGCGACTTCGCCCGTGCGCTCGCGACCGCGAAGACCTCGCCGGCGAGATTGGCCGCCCGTCGCTCCGCGAGCGCACCGCTCTCCTCCAGGTGCCGCCGATGCTCGAGGACCTTGTCCCAGAGCTCGGGCACGCCCTCGCCGCTCACGGCTTCGGTGAGGACGATGGGCGGCTTCCACTCGCGCTCGGTGTCGAGGGCGAGGATGGAGCGCACCTCGTTCAGCATCGTCTTCGCGGCCGGGTGGTCCCGCTTGTTGACGGCGATGACGTCGGGGATCTCCATGATCCCGGCCTTGAGCGCCTGGATCGAGTCGCCCGAGCCGGGCATGAGCACGAGGAGGACGGTGTCGGCGATCGTGATCACCTCGACCTCGCTCTGGCCGGCACCGACCGTCTCCAGGAACAGCAGGTCCTTGCCGGCGGCATCGAGCACGAGCGCCGCCTGCAGCGTCGTCTCCGCGAGCCCGCCCTGGTGGCCGCGCGTGCCCATCGAGCGGATGAAGACGTCGGGGTCGAGGAAGTGGTCGGTCAGGCGGATGCGGTCGCCCAGGAGCGCGCCCTTCGTGAACGGGCTGGACGGGTCGACGGAGACGACTCCGACGCTCGTTCCCTCCTCGCGGACCAGCCGAACGAGCGCGCTGATCAGGCTCGACTTGCCCACGCCGGGCGGGCCGGTGATGCCGATCGCGTAGGCGCGCCCGGTCTCCGGGTAGAGCTCGCGGATCAGCGCATAGGCCAGCGGGTCGCCGTTCTCGACGAGCGTGATCGCCCGCGCGAGCGCGCGGCGATCGCCCTCGCGGACGCCCTGCACGAGCTCGTCCAGCGTCCAGGTCCGCGCCATCTAGCCGGCCAGCGCCGTCACACGCCGCAGCGCCTGGGCGAAGAACTCGTTCTCCTCCTTCGTCCCGACCGTGACGCGGATCGCGCCGGGAGCGCCGAACGGCGCCAGGGGACGGACGATGACGCCCTCGCGCAGCAGCGCGTCGAACACGGGCCTCGCGTCCTCGCCCACGTCGGCGTAGACGAAGTTCGCGACCTGGCGCGGCGCAAGCGTCAGCTCGAGGTCGGAGCACAGCTCGACCAGCTGCGCGCGGCACTCCGCGTTGAAGGTGCGCCGGCGCTCGAGCTCGGCCACGTCCCCCAGGCTCGCGACGGCGGCGTCCTGGGCGGGCTGGGTGATGTCGAACGCGTTCCGCACCTTCTTGACTGCGTCGACGACCACTTTCGGGCCGACGCCGTACCCGACACGCAGCCCGGCGAGGCCGTAGATCTTGGAGAAGGTGCGCAGGACGAGGACGTTGCGCCCGGCCCTGACGTGCTCCTCGATCCCATCCGGGTAATCGGGCTCGGCCAGGTACTCGAAGTACGCCTCGTCGAGCACCGTGAGGACGTGGTCGGGGACGCGGGCGAAGTAGGCGTCCACCTCGTCCCGGGGGATCATCGTCCCGGTCGGGTTGTTCGGGTTGCAGAGGTAGGCGATCTTCGTCCGGTCGGTGATCGCCGCCAGGAGCGCCTCGACGTCATAGCGGTGCTCGACGAGCGGCACGCGCACGGGGGTCGCGCCCAGCTTGATCGCGGCGAGCGGGTAGCTCGCGAACGAGGGCCACCCGAAGACGACCTCGTCGCCGGGATCGAGCGTCGCGAGGCAGAGGTAGGCGATGATCGCGTCGGCGCCAGCGGCCACGGCCACGCTGGACGGCTCGACGCCGTGCTTCTCCGCGAGGCCCCGGACCAGGCGGTAGGCGCCGCCGTCCGGGTAGCGGTTCAGCTCCGGCAGCCCGCGCTCGAGCGCTGCGAGCGCCGCCGGAAAAGGCCCGAACTGCCCTTCGTTCGAGGCGAGCTTGACCACGCGCTCGAGGCCCAGCTCGCGCTGCACCTCCTCGACGGGCTTGCCCGGCTCGTAGGGGACGAGCTCGGAGAGGGCGGGCCTGATTGGATCGCGGGCCACGAGGAAACCTTAACCTGTCGGCCTGTGGACGAGATCGGCCTCTTCCCGCTCAACCTCGTGCTCGTTCCGGGCGAGCAGGCGCCCCTGCACGTCTTCGAGCCGCGCTACCGCGAGCTCATCTCCGAGTGCCTCGACTTCGGCGCCGATTTCGGCCTCGTGCTCGAGGACGACGAGGGGATGCGCGACGTCGGCGTCCGCTGCGCGGTCGTCGAGGTGACCGACCGCTTCCCGGACGGCAGGCTGAATGTCGTCGTCGAGGCACGCGAGCGCTTCCAGCTCCTCGGTATCACCGAGGGCCGCGCCTACAGCACCGGCGAGATCGAGGAGGTGCCGGACGAGACGGACACGCCCAACGAAGACGAGGTCGAGGACTGCCTGGCCGCCTATGCCCGCGTGATCGATGCGGCCGACGTCGAGGTGGACGACCTCGACCTCGACGCCGACTCGATCGCGTACCAGATCGCCGCGCGCATCGACTTCGGCACCGAGATCAAGCAGGGCCTCCTCGAGCTCCGCTCCGAGCGCGAGCGCGTCGTCCGCCTCGCCCCGATGCTCAACCAGGCGGCCGAGGCCGTCGAGCGGGAGTCCGAGATCCGCCGCCGCGCGGGCGGCAACGGCCGCGTCGAACCACTCTAGGCCGCCACCGTGCGGATCCGCGGGTCGAGGTACGCCTGGAGGATGTCCACGATCAGGTTCGCGACGATGATCATCAGCGCCACGAGCACGGTGATCCCGAGCACGACCGTGTAGTCGCGCGCAAGCACGGACGCGACGTAGTAGCGCGAGATTCCCGGCACCGAGAAGAGCACCTCGATCACGAAGGAGCCCGTGACGAGATAGCCGATCATCGGCCCGATCACGGTCAGGACGGGGAGCAGCGAGTTCCGCAGGACGTGCACCAGGAGCACGCGCCGCCGGCGCAGACCGCGCCCGCGCGCAGCGACGACGTACTCCTCCTGCATCGTCTCCAGCGTGGCGCCGCGGACCAGGCGGATGCAGACCGCGAGCGGCAGGAGGCCGAGCGCGAACGAGGGCAGGACCTTGTAGCGCCACCCCTCCGTCCAGCCGTTGGTGGGGAAGAGTCCCGCCCTGACGCTGAGGAAGTACACGAGCAGCGTCGCCACGAAGAAGATCGGGAGCGCGAGCCCGGCCCCGGAGAAGAGGCGGATCGCCCCGTCGAGCGCCGACCCGTGCCGGAACGCTGCGATCACCCCCAGCGGGACCCCGAGCGCGAGTGCCCAGGCGAGGGCCAGGGCGGCGAGCTGCAGCGAGTTCGGCGTCTGCTCCTCGAGGATCTCGTTGACCGACCGGTCGCGGTAGGTCAGGGACGGCCCGTAATCGAACGTCGCCACCCCTTCCAGGTAGTTCGCGTACTGCTCGTACCACGGCAGGTCGAGGCCGAACTTGTGGAGTTGGGCGGTGCGGATGCCCTCCGGCTGAGGGTCGCCGTACTTCTGCCAGCCGCCGGCGCTCGTCAGGCCGACGAGCGGCCCGTGACGCAGCGGATCGCCGCCGATCGAGCGCATGAGGAAGAAGATCATCGTCACGACGACGAAGATCACCGGGATCGTCCAGAGGACGCGGCGGACAACGAACGGGACCACGGTCTCAGCCTGCCCGGCCGAAGCGGAGGCCGACCACACGACTTGCTGAACCGGTGCTTAAGCGCTGCTTATGCTGGACGCCTGACCCCGTGCACCGGCCGCCCGGAGGCCTCCCAGGCGTAGTACGAGGCGCTCGGGCCGAATCCGCGCTCGTACGGGACGATCCGCGGGTTGCGGCCGACGTCCTTGGCCCGCTGGGCATGCCAGAGGAGGTTCGGGTCGTCCCGGTCGACCCAGACCAGGATGAGGTGGACGGCGGTCATGAACTCGGCGACGTACGTGCAGCCGGCGGCCGGGCACGGGAACGGATCCGTGCGAACGCAGAACCAACCGGAGTGGTCCTCACCGGAGTCGTCGATCCAGAGCTCTTCCTCCTCCTCGAGCACCTGCTCCTCGAAGAGGACCGACCCCGGTCTGGGCTCGATCGGCTCGGTCACTGGATCACCTTGGCCATGAGGATGGCGTCAACGTAGCCGTCGGAGCGCCGGTAGTGGTCGCGGCGGTAGCCCTCCCGCTCGTAGCCCATGTCCTCGTAGAGGGCGATGGCGGCATCGTTGTAGGGGAAGACGTGCAGCTCGAGCTTGTGGACGCCGACCTCGCGGGCCCAGGCCTCGGCGGCCGCCATGAGCGCGCGCCCGATCCCCCGCCGCCGGTGGGCGCCGGCGACCATCAGCCCGAGGTCGGCGACGTGCTCGCTGGCGGGGTGCACGTCGCGCGCGAGCGAAATGCGGCCGACGATCCCGTCCGCCGTCTCGGCGACGAAGACCGCAGCGTGCGTGTGCCGCCGCACCGCCCGGAGGTACCGGCGCTCCTCCGAGGGAGTCCGCCAGTCGCCGTTGGTGATCAACCAGCCCTCGGGCTCGGCACCGACGGCGCGCGCGAGGTCGACGAGGGCCGCCGCGTCTCCCGGCGCCGCCCGGCGGACCTGGATGTTCACGTGCCCACGACCATGCCGGCCCCGCCTCGACGCGGATCGCCCGCGGCCTCGAGCCTCCCGTCCTCCCGGATCGCAACCGCGGCGGCACCGCCGAAGTAGAGGTTGCCCCCGGCCCAGCGGTTCACCGTGTAGCCGGACTCCTCCAGCGCGTCCGCCGTCCCGGGCGCGAGGCCGCCCTCGAGTTGGAGGACGCCGTCGTCGAAGTGGACGCGCGGCGCCTGGATCGCTTCCTCCGCCGTGAGGCCGTGGTCGAGGACGTTGACGACGATCTGAAGGATTGCGGCCCGCAGGCGGATCGACCCTGCGCTGCCGACGACGAGCCTCGGCCGGCCGTCGGCGAGCACCATCGACGGCGCCATCATGCTGGTCAGCCTCGTCCCAGGTCGCGGCGATTTTCCGGGCGGGTTGAGGTCGGGCTCCCCGAGCATGTTGTTCAGCTGGATCCCGGTGCCCGGGACGAGGAACCCCGAGCCGCAGCCGGTCGAAGCCGAGAGCGACGCCGCGTTGCCCTCGCCGTCCACGACGCTGATGTGCGTCGTCGAGGGCACGCCCATCGGCTCGGCCACGGGCGCCCGGAGCCGTGTGCGCGCCGCGTCGACGGCCTCGGCGACCCGCTGGTCGGCGAGGACGCGCCCGGCCGCCCCGCCCCGGTAGAGCTCGGTGACGAAGTTGCCGCCCCGGGCCCGCCCGGCCTCGCGCATGGCCTCGGAGAGGATCGAGACCGCCTCGGCGCTACCGGCGCTCGGCATCGGGCCGAGCCCGTCGAGCACGCGGAGGGCGAAGGCGATGAGGAGGCCGCCAGAGGACGGCGGCGGGTTCGCCACGTACTCGGCGTCGCGGTAGGCGGCGCGCACGGGCCGGCGGCGGATGACGCGGTACGAGGCCAGGTCCTGCTCGCTGACCGTGCCGCCGCGCGCCTGCACGGCCGCGCACATCCGGGCGGCGAGCTCGCCGCGGTAGAACGCCTCGCCACCTTCGGCGGCCAGCCATTCGAGGGTCGCGGCCAGGTCGTCCATGTGGAGGACCTCCCCTTCGCCGAGCGGGCTGTCGCCGCCGTAGACCTTGCGGCCCTCGGGCTCGGCCCGGAGGATCGCGTCGAGGATCTCGTGGAGGAAGGCCTGCGCCGCGTTCACCGGCACGCCCGCCCGTGCCACCTCGACCGCCGGGACGATCAGCTCCTGCCATGGGAGCCTGGCGTAGCGGCGGTGCGCGGCGGCGAGGCCGGCGGGCATGCCGGGGACGGCGACTGCGGCCGGCCCGATGAGGAAGAACTGAGTCGTCCGCTCGTCGAAAGGGATGTCGACGGAGACCATCTCGCCGCGCTCGCCGGGCGGCAGGCCGGCGCCGGGCACGGCGGCGAAGAAGTCGAGCAGGCGGTCTGCCCGGTCCCGCTCCTCGTGGACGAGCATGAAGCCGCCGCCGCCCGGGCCCGTCAGCGGGCTCTCCGCCACCCACGACACGAACGCCGCCGCGATGCAGGCGTCCACCGCGTTCCCTCCCTCGGCGAGGATCCGCGCGCCCGCCTGGGCTGTCAGCGGGTGGCCGGCGGCCACTGCGCCCTTCATGCGGGGAGCGTAGCGCCAGGAGTGCTCGACGAAGCGCGGGCTGAGCCGCCGGAACGTCCTGCTCGCCCCGAGAGCTGCGTCCTCAGTCGCGCCCGTAGCCTCCGGCTACGAGTGCTCCCTGCGTCCTTGTCTCGGAACGACCAGGCCGCCCCGGCGACGAGCAACGCCTCGCCGAGCACTCCTAAAGATCGCTCAGGAAGCTCGGCGGCTCGAGCGGGTCCGGCTCCGAGGGGCGGATTCCCTCCCGCGCCTGCGGCTGGCCGATGCCCGTGGCGATCACCGTCACCCAGACCTGTCCGGCGAGGCGCTCGTCGATGGTCGCGCCGAAGATGATGTTCGTCTCATCGGTCGCGCCGCGGCGGATGACCTCGGCCGCCTCGTTCACCTCGAGCAGCGTCAGGTCCTCGCCGCCGGCGATCGAGAGCAGGATCCCGCGGGCGCCGACGAGCTCGGTGTCGATCAGCGGCGAGCGGAGCGCCCGCTCGGCGGCCTCGTGGGCCCGGTTCTCGCCGGTCGCGAAGCCGATGCCCATGAGCGCGGAGCCGGCGTCGGACATGACCGTGCGCACGTCCGCGAAGTCGAGGTTGATGAGGCCGGGCATCGTGATCAGGTCGCAGATGCCCTGGACGCCCTGGCGGAGCACGTCGTCGGCGATCCGGAACGCGTCCAGCATCGACGTCGAGCGGTCGAGCACCTCTAGCAGCCGGTCGTTCGGGATGAGGATGACCGTGTCGCAGACCTCGCGGAGCATCTCGGCCCCCGCCTCGGCCTGGGCACGGCGGCGGGTTCCCTCGAAGCGGAACGGCATCGTGACGATGCCGACGGCGAGCGCGCCGACGTCCTTCGCGAGCTTGGCCACGACAGGCGCGGCGCCGGAGCCGGTGCCCCCGCCCTCGCCGGCGGTGACGAAGACCATGTCGGAGCCGCGGAGGACGTGCTTGATCTGATCCTCGGCCTCCTCGGCGGCGCGGCGACCGACGTCCGGGTCGGCGCCGGAGCCGAGGCCCTGCGTCAGGTCGCGGCCGATGTGGAGCTTGATCGGCGCCTCGCACTGCTTCAGCTGCTGAATGTCCGTGTTGACGGCGATGAACTCGACCTGCGAGATCCCCGCCTCGATCATGCGGTTGACGGCGTTCAGGCCGGCCCCGCCGACACCGACGACCCGGATGACAGCCAGGTAGGCGGCGGAGTCGGGGCGAGGGGTCGTGCGCATGCGCGGCGTCGGCTCGATCAGGCGGCGGACCGGCTGCGTCAGCTGGCGGTCGCCGGCCGGGTCGGCGTAGGGGCGCTCGGGCCGGTCCGACTTCGGCGGCGGCGCGGGTGCTCGCTCGGGTGTCGGCGGAGCCGGCGGCGCGGCTGCGGCCCGCTCGGCCGCCGCCCCGCGCGCGGGCGGCTCGGCAGGCTCGGCAAGGGTGATCTCCTCGGGCTCCGGCTCCGGAGTCGATGCCGGCGGCTCGACGGGCGCGGCCGACTCGACGGTCGCGTCGGGGTCGGAAGCTACCTGGGCCGGGGGCTCCTGGCCCTGCTCGCCCGGCTTCTCGGACTGCCGCTGCGCGGCCTCGGTCGCCCGGAAGAGCTCGGCGAGCGGGCCCTCACGCATGCTGGCGCGGCGTCGCGCCATCGAGCACCTCCTTCGCGAGCTCGCGGTAGGCGTCGGCGGCGGCTCCCGCCGGGTCGTACTTCAGCACGGAGCTGCCCTGCACGGGCGCTTCCGCATAGCGCACGGTCTTGCGGATCCTCGTCTCGAAGACCAGGTCGCCGAAGTTCTCCTTGAGCATCTCGACGGCCTCCTTCGAGTGGAGGGTGCGGCCGTCGTACATGGTCGGGAGTATCCCGCGGATCTCCACCGTCGGGTTGAGATTCTCACGGATCATCGAGAGCGTGTTCTCCAGCTGGACGAGCCCGCGGAGGGAGAGGTACTCGCACTGCACCGGAACGATGACGCTGTCCGACGCCGTGAGCGCGTTGATCGTCAGCAGCCCGAGCGACGGCGGGGTGTCGATGAGGATGTAGTCGTAGCGGCTCCGCACCGAGAGCAGCGCCTTCTGCAGCGCGCGCTCGCGGCCGATCATGCTCGAGAGCGCGAGCTCCGCGCCGGCGAGGTCGATCGAGGAGACGGCCAGGTCGATCTCCGTCCGGTGGATGACCTCGTCGATGGGCAGGCTGTGGACGAGGACATCGAACATCGAGCGCTCGACCGCGTCCGGGTCCATGCCCTGGCTCATGGTCAGGTTGCCCTGCGGGTCCAGGTCGATGCCGAGCACGTTGAACCCCTGCTCCGTGAAGGCGACGGCGAGGTTGAGCGTCGTCGTCGTCTTCGCCACGCCACCCTTCTGGTTGGCGAGCGCGATGACCTGACCCAGCGTGACTCCCTGTGAAGTAGGCGTCCGCTTCCGCGGACGCGTAAGAATTCCGGAAAGGCCCATTGAGGGCTCCTGTTTCGTGCCAGGGTAGCACAATCCTTCTCAGGTTCTTCTCCGCGCAATCCGGCTTGGGGAGCGGCACAGCGGCGATTCGGGGCCCTGTTTTCGGGCCGCGCACCCGCGGGTGTCCTCACCGGCGGAGGGCGACGAGCGAGAGCATCTCGAAGCAGGCGTTGGCCGCCACGAGCGCCGTCACGCCGGCGGGGTCGAACGGCGGCGAGACCTCGACGCAGTCGAAGCCTCGGAAGTCCAACCCGGCGAGGGAACGGATGTACGTGAGCGCCTCGCGGCTCGACGGCCCCCCGACCTCTGGCGTCCCCGTGCCGGGCGCGAACGCGGGGTCGACAAAGTCGATGTCGAAGGACAGGAAGCAGGCAGAGCTTCCGACACGGTTGCGGACGCGCTCCGAGAACCCTCCCGGGCCGAGCGCGGCCAGCTCCTCGTAGGCGAGCGCGTCGATGCCGAAGCTCGCCGGCATGCCCACGTCGCCGGCGTCGTTCAGCGATCCGCGAAGGCCGGCCTGAATCGACCGCTCCGGATCGATCAGACCTTCCTCGACGGCACGGCGGACGACGCTCCCGTGGAAGAGCTTCTGCCCGAAGTACTCGTCCCACAGGTCGTGGTGGGAGTCGAACTGGACGAGCGCCAGCGGTCCATGGACGGCGGCGAGCGCCCGCAGCTCCGCGAGCAGCACGGTGTGGTCGCCCCCGAGCCCGATCGTCGTCACTCCGGCCCGCGCAATCTCCTCGAGCGCCGCCGTCGAGCGCTCGAGCGAGTCCGCGGTCGACCCGGGGACCGTTGGCACGTCGCCGTAGTCGACGAGCGAGAGCTTCTCGACCACGTCGACGCCGAGGTTTCGGTTGTAGTTGCGCAGCGTCACGGACACGCTCCGGATCCCCTCCGGCCCGAAGCGCGCGCCCGACCGGTAGACGACGGCGCCGTCCGTCGGGATGCCGACGATGGCCACGTCGACCCCGTCGAGGTCGCGCACGTGCGGGAGTCGCATGAACGTCCGCGGGCCCGAGAAGCGCGGGGTCTCGAACGCATTCGGCGGCCCGTAGCGCGGCATCGGGCGCGATTATAGGACTGCGCCGTCGGCGGTCTCGGGTATCACCTCCTCCCGCTCGCTGAGGCTCGCGCGGCAGCCGCGAAGAGCCTCCTCGGCTTCGCCGGTCGGGTCGATCGTGTCACCGGCTCCGGCGCCGTCGTGCTCCGCCGCGAGCCAGGCCTCGCCCTCGCGGAGCAGCAGCCTCACCTCGCCGAGCAGCTCCGCGGCGGGCGCCTGCGTGCTCTGGAGCGCCTCGATCCGCTCGAGCCGCTCGATGACCTTGCGTGCTTCGTCCACGTCCCCGAGGCTACGCCCCGGGGTCGCGCGGGTGTGTGTCGCTCTGTGCCGAGGGCTGCGCGGACCTGCAAACACATTCGCGGCGATAGACGAGCAGCAGCACAGCGATGCCGGCAAGGCCGGTCGCGAGCGTCACCCAGCTCCACTGGAAGATGGGCAGGAGGGCGCCGAGCACCATCCCGAAGACGAGCAGGCGGCAGCGGCGACGGCGCAGGAGGTCGGCGCGGCTCGGAACCGTCATCCCGCCGCGAGCACGCGGGACGAGGTGCTCACCTGCGGCCGCGGGCGCAGCCCGAGGAGGGCCTCGTCCAGGGTGGCCACGAGCTCCTCGCGCGACCCCTCGAGCAGGGTCTCGATCAGCGCCCGGCGCACGGCGTCCTCCGCGCGCGCCCCGGCGCCGTCTCCGTCGAGCAGCGCCCGGAGGGCGATGAGGAGATCCTCGCGTTCCCGCGCCGTCTCGCCTAGGAGGACGGCGGCCCGCATGGCGGCCGCCCACGGGCCCTCGTCGCAGCCGAGGAGCGCCTCCAACGCCTCGCGGAGCTCGTCCGAGCGATGCGCACCAGCATGGAAGAGCGCCAGCTCCCAGCGGTCGAGGGCTTCCAGCAGATCGTCGGGCGCGTCGGCGAGCCGCGTCTGGAGCTCGACGACGAGCGGCGCGCGAAAGACATCGAGGCGGGTTCCCTGCCCCGGAGGAACCTGGGCCGCGGTCGCCGGCATCGGGCGGACGCCGTACGGGCGGAAGTCAAGCCGCTCGAAGACGACGGGACCAGCGGCGATCGCCCCCGGCGTCGCCAGCCGAAGCGCGCTCACGGCACGGCCGAACTCCCCCGGCGCGTCGGGGACGCGGCAGGCCTGGGAGTCGAGCTCGGCCTCGAGCTCGAGGACCAGGGTGCGGTCGATCTCGCGCCCCCAGTCGCGCGGGAGCAGCCTCCCGGCGTCCGGCCAGGCGGCGGTCAGCTCGTTCGCGGCGGCGGGTCGGACGCGGACGCCCCGCCCGAGCTCGGTCGTCCCGCCGGCGGTCAGGCCGACGACCGGCGCCAGGGCGGCGTACGAGCGGCGGTCGCCGTAGAGCGAGCTCTCGAGCTCGATGTAGGAGCGCTCGAACGCTGCGTCGTCCCAGTCGAAGCCACCGCAAGCCTCGGCGGTGCGGACGAGCAGTGGGATGAGGATGGTGCGGCGGAGCGCCTCGTCCTCGCCGACGCGCTCGTCGGCGTGGGCGCTCGCGAAGATCGCAGCCGCCGGCTCGTCCTTCAGCGCGGCGAGGGCCTCCCGTGCATCCTCGCGCAGCGCGATCCGCCCGGCGCGAAGCTCGATGAAGGAGCCGACGAGCGGGCGATACTCGTAGAGCGTCGGACGGTTCGGCCCGGCGTGCTCCTCGAGCGCGATCGGAAGATCGGCGCCGCTCTCCAGCTCCATGCCCAGGTCGAAGAAGGCACCCAGGCAGAAGCCTCGGAGCGAGGTGAACAGGCGCGGGGAGCGCGGCGCCTTGCCGGTCCCCCCGCTGGGAGGTCGGTGGTCGGAAGCCCGGTCGGACACCCGAAACGGTTACGCCCCCGCGGGGCTCGTTCCTGCCTGGCAGCCCGGACACCAGTAGGCCATGCGGGCCTCGTCGCCCTGCGGGTAGGAGCGGATCGTCGTCCCGCAGCACCCGCAGGGACGCCCCGCGCGGCGGTAGACGCGGCGGGATCGGCGGCCCGCCTGCATGAGCCGCGCCGCCTCCTCGAGCACGCGCCGGAGCTCGGTGTCGTCGACCTCGGCCAGCCTGCGCCACGGCGAGGTCTCCGCCGCGAAGAGCGCCTCCGCCTTCCACATGTTTCCGACGCCGGCGACCAGGCGCTGGTCGAGCAGAGCCTCCCCCAGCCCGCGCGATTGCGGCGTGGCCCGGAGCCGCGCGACCATGGCGTCGAAGTCGGGTGGATCGCCCATCACGTCCGGCCCGAGGCGCGCGACGGTCGGGGAGCGCCCGCGCGTCAGCTCCAGGACCGGGCCGTTCCAAAGCACGGCCTGGCGCTCGCGGCCGCGGAGCACGAGCCACGGCGTACCGAACGGCTCCACGTCGGCGGGCTGCACGCGCCAGCGCCCGTGCATGCGCAGGTGGCTGCGAAGGACGAGCCCGCCCTCGAAGTCGAGCAGGAGGTTCTTCCCCACCGCCCTGACGCGCTCGAGCCGGCGGCCGTCGAGGCGCTCGACGAGCTGGAGCACGGCCGCGCGCGGGTGCGGCGTCTCGACCGTGACGACCTCGCCCTCGAGCACACGCAACCGCTCGGCGGCGCGGTGGAGCGCGTCGCCCTCGGGCATCGCCTACGCGCGGAGCACGGCGCGCCGCGGGCCCGCCAGGAAGCCGGCCTCGACGAGCAGGGGCATCGCGTCCGTCTCTGCGACCGGCTCGCCGTCGAAGCGCTCGACGGCCAGTCGCTTGAGCCCGGTCCGGCGCGCATGCTCGACGAGCACCGCGAGCGCCGTTCGCAACCAGCCCTCCTCGGGATCGCGGAGCGGGACGAGGGAGCGGCCTCCCCGCTCGACGAACAGCGCGGGCTCGCCTCCGAGCAGGACGACGTAGGCGCCGGCGACGCGCGCCGCCCGCGCGCCGGAGCGCTTCGGCCACGACAACGCGGCGCCGTACGGCTGCGCGGGATCGGCGGCCGCCAGGACGAGCGTCGGCTCCTCGTCGGGCCGTTCGCGCAGACGCTCGACCGCGCCCGGCAGCGCGAACTGGGCTCCGCCGAGGCCCTCGACGAAATAGCCGCGACGACAGACGCCCAGCGTCTCGAGCTTGCGCAGCTCGCGGTAGACGGGCGCGTAGCCGCCGGGGATTCCCTCGGCCCGAACGCCGTCGCGTGTGACGATGCCGTGCCGCTCGAGTAAGAGCTCGGCGAGCGCGCGCGGATCGGGCTCGCCGGCGAAGAGCCCGGCGGTCGTGGACCAGCGGCCCTGCGTGGCGGTGATCGCGTCCGCGCGCGAGCGCGAGAACCGGCGCGGCCGCCTCTCGGCACGCGGTGCCTGGAAGCGGCGGCTCGCGCGGAGCGGCTGCCAGGCGTCATTCGTCACCTCGCCGGCCCAGACGAGGTCCCAGAGGGCCGGAAGGGCCGTCTCGCCATCGAGGCCCGAGGCCGCCAAGAGGTCGAACCAGAAGAGGGCGCCGCCCGCGAGCGCCGCGCGGATTGCCTCATGCGCCTTCCCCTCGGGAGGAGGCAGCGCGCCCGGTCGCCCGAGTGCCGGCGCGTCCTCGCGGAAGTACAGGGCAACGCGCTCGAGGCCCGCACCCACCCATACGACCTCGCCCGAGGCGGTCAGCTGGTCGAGCCAGGACGGCTGGTAGCTCGGCACGCGGCGAGGCAGCACGTCGCTTTCCCAAAGCGACACCGGCAGCGACACTCCCTGAAGCGGCACGAGGGCCTCGCGAAGGCTCGCGCGCCGGTCGAGCCCCTGCCAGCCGGGGAGGAAGCGGCCGAGCGCGCCCTGATCGACGGGCTCGACCTCCTTGCGGAGGCGGGCGAGGCTCGCACGCCGGAGCCGCCGAAGCACATCGGGATCGCACCACTCGCGCTCGGAGCCGCCGGGACGCAGCTCGCCACGCACGAGGTCGAGCGCTCCGAGCAGCGCCTCCGTGCGCTCGGGCTCCAGGCCGAACCGGCGGGCCGCCTCGTCCGTCGTGAAGGGGCCGCGCCCGCGCGCGAAGCGCCGGAGGATCCAGCCGAGCGGATCCTCGCCGCCCTCCAGGTACGCATCCGGAAGGCCGGACGGCGGCATCGCGCCCAGCGCGTCGCGGTAGCGTCCGGCATCCTCGACCGCGATCAGCCGCTCGTCCCCGCCGACGCGGACGCGGACGGCGCGGCGCTCGGTCTCGAGCGGGGCAGCGAGGGATTCGTCGAACTCTCCCGCGGCCAGGTCACCGCGCCGCAGGAGCAGGTCATGGAGCGCGTCGGCGCTCTTCGGCGAGCCGCCCAGCTCGGACTCCACCTGCTCGACCGCCTCGGGGTCGATGAGGTCGCGAAGCTCCTCCTGGCCGAGCAGCTCCTTGAGGAGGTCGCGGTCGAGCGCGAGCGCCTGGGCGCGACGTTCGGCGAGCGGCGTGTCGTCCTCGTACATGTACGTGGCGACGTAGTCGAAGAGGAGCGAGGAGGCGAACGGCGAGGCGCTCGGCGTCTCGACCTCGACGAGGTCGATGCGGCGCTGCCGCAGCGCGTCGAGGAGTCCGCGAAGCGAGGGCAGGTCGAAGACGTCCTGGAGCACCTCGCGGTAGGTCTCGAGCACGACCGGAAAGTCCGGATAGCGGCGGGCAACCTGCAGCAGCCCTTGCGCCTTCAGGCGCTGCTGCCAGAGCGGCGTCCGCTGGCCGGGTCGGCGCCGTGGGATCAGGAGCGCGCGTGCGGCGTTCTCGCGGAAGCGGGCGCCGAAGAGCGCCGTGCCGCCGAGTTCGGCGACGACGAGGTCCTCGAGCTCGTCCGGGCCGACGAGCAGCTCGGCGAGCGGCGGGGGCGCGTCGGAGTCCGGCAGGTGGAGCGCGATCCCGTCGTCCGACCAGATGAAGTTGACCTCGAGCCCGAGCGACTCCCGCATGCGCACGGCCAGGGCGAGCGCCCAGGGCGCGTGGACGCGGGCGCCGAAGGGCGTGAGGATGCAGAGGCGCCAGTCCCCGATCTCGTCGCGGAAGCGCTCGACCACGATCGCGCGGTCGGAGGGAAGTGCGCCGGTCGCCTGCTCCTGCTCCCGGAGGAACGTCAGCAGGTTCTCGGCGGCGCGCTCGTCGAGCTCGTGCTCGCCGACGAGCCGCTCGCGGGCCCGCGCGTCGTCGAGGGCGACGAGCTCCCGCCCCGTGCGTCCGATCGCCTCGCCCAGCTCGTACGGCCGGCCGATGCCCTCGCCCTTCCAGAACGGCACGAGGCCGGGGACGCCCGGCGCAGGCGAGACGAGCACCCGATCGCGGGTGATCTCCTCGATGCGCCACGTCGAGGCGCCGAGGAGGAAGGTCTGGCCGGCACGGGCTTCGTAGACCATCTCCTCGTCGAGCTCGCCGACCCGGCCGCCGCCGTCCACGAGATGGACGCCGAAGAGCCCCCGGTCCGGGATCGTCCCGGCGTTCGTGACCGCGAGCCGGCGCGCACCCTCGCGGCCCCGCAGGACTCCGGCGACGCGATCCCACGTGATGCGCGGGCGCAGCTCCGCGAACTCCTCCGACGGGTAGCGGCCGGCCAGCATGTCGAGGACGTTCTCGAGCTGCTGGCGCGAGAGGTCGCGGAAAGGCCAGGCGCGGCGCACGAGGTCGTGGAGCTCGTCGACCTCGATCTCCTCCTGCGCGCAGATCGCGACGATCTGCTGCGCGAGGACGTCCAGCGGGTTCCGCGGCACCCGCGTCTCCTCGATCAGCCCTTCCTTCATTCGTCTGACGACCACGGCCGACTCGAGCAGGTCGGCCCGGAACTTCGGGAAGATGCGGCCCTTCGACGCCTCGTCGAGGCGGTGCCCGGCGCGGCCGACGCGCTGGAGTCCGCGGGCCACGGACTTCGGCGACTCGACCTGCACGACCAGGTCGACCGCGCCCATGTCGATCCCGAGCTCGAGCGACGAGGTGGCGACGAGGCAGGGGATGTCGCCCTTCTTCAGCAGCTCCTCCACCTCGACCCGTTGCTCGCGCGCGAGCGAGCCGTGGTGTGCGCGCGCGATCTCGCTTTCGGCGAGCTCGTTCAGGCGCAGGGCCAGACGCTCGGCGAGGCGGCGGTTGTTGACGAAGACGATCGTCGAGCGGTGCTCCTGCACGAGCTCGAGCAGCGCCGGGTAGATCGACGGCCAGATGGAGTTGCCCTCGCCGGGCTCGCGCATGTCCTCGAGTGGGACGACGACCCGAAGGTCGAGCTCCTTGCGGGTGCCCGCGTCGACGAGCTCGGTCGGCCTCCCGCCCGACACGAACCGTCCGATCTCCTCGAGCGGGCGCTGGGTCGCGGAGAGGCCGACCCGCTGGACCGAGTCTCCGACGAGCCGCTCCAGGCGCTCGAGGCTCAGTGCCAGGTGCGCGCCCCGCTTCGTCCCTGCGACCGCGTGCACCTCGTCGACGATGACCACCTGGACACCGCGCAGGGTCTCGCGGGCGCGCGAGGTCAGCATGAGGAAGAGCGACTCCGGCGTGGTGATGAGGATGTCCGGAGGGCTCTTGAGCATCGCCGCGCGCTCCTTGGGCGGCGTGTCGCCGGTGCGGACGGCCACGGACAGCTCGGAGCCGATCCCGGCGAGCGGCCCGCGGAGGTTGCGCTCGACGTCGTAGTTGAGCGCCTTCAGCGGGCTGACGTAGAGCACCTGCGTCCCCTGTCCGGGCTGCGCGCGGTCGAGCGCCCAGAGGAAGGCGGCCAGGGTCTTGCCCGAGCCGGTCGGCGCCTGGATGAGGACGTGCTTTCCGGAGGCGATCGCCGGCCAGCCTTGCTCCTGCGCGGGGGTGGGGCCGTCGAACGTCCGCTCGAACCAGCCGCGGACGCCCGGGCTGAAGGGCTCGAGCGCGCTCACCCGTCCAGCGTACCCCTTGGCGGAGGGAGTGCCGACGGCGCCGCCGCTCGTCTTAACTCCTTCGGGGCACCCCATCCCACCACCCGCTTTCGAGCCTAACGCCGAGAAGCGCGCAGGCGGCTCACGAACCGTGCCGACATCGTCACCGAGGCGTTCCGAGAGGAAGGCTGGACGTCGTGTCTAGAATCGTGGGCATGGCAACGACTCGGCCGACGCACCTCTACTTCACGGGCGACGACGAGGCTGATCGGTTCCTCGCCGAGGAGCCGCTGGCGCTGCTCGTCGGATTCGTCCTCGACCAGCAGGTCACGGTGCAGAAGGCGTTCTCCGGGCCGCTCGAGCTCCGGCGCCGGCTCGGCAGCTTCGACGCGGCCACGATCGCCACGACCGACCCGGCCGAGCTCGAGGAGCTCTTCCGCCAGAAGCCCGCCATCCATCGCTTCCCGGGAAACATGGCGCGGCGGGTGCAGGAGCTCTGCGCAGCGGTAGCGGAGGACTACGGCGGGCGCGCCGAGCGCGTCTGGCTCGACGCCGAGAGCGGCGAGGACCTGCAGCGGCGCCTGCTCGACCTGCCCGGCATCGGGCCGATGAAGGCACGGTCGCTGATTGCGATCCTCGTGAAGCGCTTCGGCGTCACGCCGCCCGGGTGGGAGGATGTCGCGCCGACGCACCCGACGCTCGGCGACGTCGACTCCTACGAGGCGCTCGAGGACTACCAGGCGAAGAAGCGCGCCTACAAGGCGTCGCTTCGCGCGGCCAAGCCCTAGCGGCTAGCCGACGCCGGCGAGCAGGGAGGCGCGGGCCTCGCGCACCATCTCGCGCGCGATCACGATGCGCTGGATCTCCTGCGTGCCCTCGTAGATCTGCGTGATCTTCGCGTCGCGCATCATGCGCTCGACCGGGTACTCCTTCATGTAGCCGTACCCGCCGAGGATCTGCACCGCCTCGGTCGTGACCTCCATCGCGGTGTCGCCGCAGAAGAGCTTCGCCATCGCCGACATCTTCGTCAGCGGCTCGACGCCCTCGTCGATGGCCGTGCCGACCTTGTAGAGGAGGCCGCGCGCGGCCTCGCACTTCGTCTCCATCTCGGCGAGCTTCGCCGCGATCAGCTGGTGCTCGGCGATCGGCTTGCCCATCGTCGCGCGGGTCTTCGCGTACTCGAGCGCGTAGTCGGTCGCGCCCTGGGCGATCCCGAGCGCCTGGGCCGCGATCCCGGGGCGCGAGCGGTCGAGCACACGCATGGCCACCTTGAAGCCGTCGCCCTCCTCGCCGATGCGGTTGGCGGCCGGGACGCGGCAGTCGTTGAAGAAGACCTCGCCCGTGGTCGAGCCCTTGATCCCCATCTTCGGCTCGATACGCCCGACCTCGAAGCCTGGTGCGTCGGCCTCGACGATGAACGCGGAGATGCCCTGGTGGCCCGCTTCGGGATCGGTCTTGGCGAAGACGACGTAGACGCCGGCCACGCCCGCATTCGTGATGAAGCGCTTGGCGCCGTTCAGGACGTAGTCGTCGCCGTCCCGCTGCGCCGCCGAGCGCATCGCGGCCGCGTCGGAGCCCGAGCCCGGCTCGGTGAGGGCGTAGGCCGGCAGCCACTCGCCGCTGGCGAGCCGCGGCAGGTAGCGCTCCTTCTGCTCCTCGGAGCCGTCGTTCTTGATCGCGAGCGCGCCGAGTTCCTGCATGGCGAGGATCAGCCCGGTCGTCGCGCAGACCTTCGAGATCTCCTCGATCGCGACGAGCACCATGAGGGTGCCCGTGCCGGTGCCGCCGAAGCGCTCCTCGAAGGGCAGGCCGAGAATCTCGTGCTCGCGCAGCACGTCGACCATGTCCCAGGGAAACTCGCCTGAGGCATCGATCTCGGCCGCGCGCGGCCCGATCCGCTCGCGCGCGAGCGTCCGGACGAGGTCGCGGATCTCGCGCTGCTCGCCGGAGAGCGGCTCGTACCCCACGGACAGGATTCTAGTGAGGGTTCCGGGCTCACTCGCTCCAGGCGAAGTCGTTCACGGCGAGCGGGATGCGGACGATCAGCTCGTCGGGACGGACGCTCGGGAAGACGTACACGCTCTTTGCAGTCGCCAGGGCCGTCCAGCGCTCGTCCGCCGACCAGGCGATGGCGTGCGGACGTTGCACCGAATCGGGCAGCTCGAGCGGATCCGCGTCCCGGTCGAACCAGCCCAGCGCGTCCGGACCCATCGACGCGAAGTAGACGCCGGTGGGGCTGGGCCTGAGGAAGCGCACGCCCGGGATCAGCCACGTGGGCTGGGCGCGGACGACGCGCCCTCGGTGCAGCAAGACGAGGAAGCGGTCCTTCGGCACGTAGGTCGAGTCGGCCAGGACAACCGTGCGCTCGTCATCGAGCGCAACGGCTTGGACGGCGCGGAAGCCGAGCTCCGGGTGCCCGCCGGGAGACGAGAGCAGGCGGGTGAGCTCGCGCCCGAGCTCTTCCTTCGAGAGGACGACCTGGAAGGTGCCGTAGCCGAGGCCGGCCCAGACGACGTCGCCGTCGACTGTGCCCAGGCCGCCCGAAGCCATCGCCGGCCGGCACATCTCGAACGACGGCGCCCGCACGGGGCGCAGATCCGGCAGCGAAACGGCGTGGAGCTTGCACTCCTCGTCCGAGTACGTGAGCACCCCGCGGACGCCCGCCTCGCGCAGCTGGCGGATGGCCAGCTCGGGCTGGTCGGCGAGCCCGGAAATCAACGGCCCCGCGCGCTGGCGGGAGACCTGCTCGGTCCCGCGCATCGCATCGACGGCAGCCGCGATTCCCAGGGCCGCGACGGCCCCGACCAGGAGCCAGGTGGCGATTCGGCGCACTACCGCTCTGGGCGAGTGGTACCACGGATGCGCACGTGCAGGTGGTTGTCGTGGTTCCAGAGCACCTGCACGACACCCGCCGGGCCCGTGAAGCCCGTGTTCGGGCCGATGTAGACGAGGTCGGCGCCCGCGGCGACGAAGCGGTCGAGGAGGTCCTGGGCGAGCCGGCGGTCGATCTGCGAGACGAGCTTCGGGGGCCGCTCGCGACGGTCGCGGCGCGGGTAGTAGACGTCGGCGTCGAGCCCGTTCTGGTGTGTCGCGTGCACGGGCCCGAACGGGCCGCCGTGCGGCTTGCTCAGGTCCCCGATCCCGACCCGAGGCGCGTCCGGGTGGGCGACCGCGTAGCCGCGGATCACGCCGAGGAGGAAGCGGAGGAGCCTGTCCGTCCCCCACCGGCGCCAGGCCCGGTTGGGCACCTCGTGGAGGACGGGATCCCACGTGAAGTAGTCCGGCCCCTCGCCGGGGAGCATCACACCCCGGACGAGGCGTCCGTCCGACGGCGCACCGAGCGCGAACGAGTTGCGCCAGACCGGCTGAACGGCCGCGGAGCTCGGCGCGGCCACGGTCGCCGGCGCCACCGACTCGCCGTCCCCCACGTCCAGGGCGGCGGTGACCGACGCGGGCAGCGCGAGCACGAGCGCGGCTGTGGCGAGACTACGGCGCACGAGAGTGCTACGACGGCGGGGCCGGGCCGGGTCCCGGACCCGAGGGCGAGCCCGTACCGTACCGATCGGTGTGACCGCCGCCTCGCTCACCGCCGCGTTCCTCGCCGCGATCGCTCCCGCGCAGGCTCAGGCGCCCCAAGAATGGCACGGCGTCCTGGGGCGGTCCCAGCTGGGCAGCCCGATCCGGGTGCACCGCTTCGGCGAGTTCTCGAGCCCCCGGAAGCTCCTCGTGTTCGGCTGTATCCACGGGGACGAGTGCGAAGGCGTCGACATCACGAGGCGGCTCGCGCGCGGCGCCCTCCCGAGAGGGATCGACCTCTGGATCGTCCACAACCTCAACCCGGACGGGACGCGGATCGGCACCCGCTTGAACGGGCGCGGCGTCGACCTCAACCGGAACTTCGGCTCCGAATGGATCCCGATCGGGCGGCGGTGGGACCTGCAGTACTCGGGCCCGCGCCCGTGGTCCGAGCGCGAGACCCGGCTCGCGCGGCAGCTCGTCCTCCGGGTCCGCCCCGACGTGACCATCTGGTACCACCAGCCCCAGGCCGTTGTCCGCGCCTGGGGCAGCGCCGTCCCGCAGGCGCGTCGCTACGCGCGGCTGGCCGGCGCGCCGTACCGGTCGATCCGCTGGTTGCACGGGACGGCGCCGAACTGGCAGAACCACCGCTTCCCGGGCGCGGCGTCGTTCGTCGTCGAGCTCCCGCGCGGCGCGCTCGGCCGCGCGGCCGCCGCGCGCCACGCCCGGGCCGTCCGCCTCCTGCTCCGCTAGCCGGCGGCCGTGTCGGCCACCCTCGCCGTCTCGGCGAGGAAGCGCGCGAGCCGCTCGGCCTCGTCGTCGGTGAGCGAGACCGCCGCCTCGGCCCGCTGCGTCTGCTCTCCCCCGCCCCAGACGCTGAAGCGCACGTGCCGCGCCTCCTCGCTCTCGCCGAGATAGCGCGAGACGCGGAGCGCCTTGGACGCATCGGCCTCGACGAGGGGATGCCCCGCGAAGAACTCGACGATCTTCGTCCGCTGGGCTGCCCCGCACCAGGGGCAGAAGCGGAACCGCTCCTCGACCTCTCCCCGGCAGCTCGAGCACGCCGACATGGCCTGGCTAGCCTACGACCGCCGCGGGACCTCCGCAAGGCGGCCGGCCGTATCCGTCGACGATGGACCGGATCGTGGCGCACGCTCGTATAGTCGGCACGCGATGGCGGGCGCTGGCCGTGACGAGCGGGCCTGGGTGCGCGGCGCCCAGGGAGGGTCAGCCTCCGATTTCGAGGCACTCTTCCGTGCCCATTGGCCGCGGGCCTACCGCGCGGCATACCTCGTCGTGCACGACGCCGCCGGCGCCGAGGACGTGGCTCAAGAAGCCTTCATCGCGGCCGTCCGGGCCCTCGACCGCTTCGACAGCGGTCGGCCCTTTGGCCCGTGGCTCCACCGGATCGTCGTCAACCGCGCGATCGACTGGGCCCGGGCGAGGTCACTGCGGCGCGAGGTGGGCGCCGGAGAGGCGATCGCCGACCTGGCCGCCGAGGAGCGGGCCGATCCCGCCGCCCCGCTGCCGGAGGACGTCGTCTCCGCGCTCGCCTCGCTCTCGCCCGACCACCGGGCCGTGGTCGTCCTCCGCTACGTCCTCGAGTACACCCCCGGTGAGATCGCGCGCATGCTCGAGATCCCGCGCGGAACCGTGAACTCGAGACTCCGGCGGGGACTCGACACGCTCCAGGGCACCGTCGACGAGGAGAAGGAGCCGTGAGGGCTCGTGACGTCCGCTCCGCGCTCCTGTCCGTGCCGGTCCCGGACGAGCTCGAGGCGCAGCGCCGCACCTGGGCGGTCGTCCGCGAGGCTTACGAAGCCCGGGAGCCAGCTCCCGCCCGCGTACGGCGCCTGCGACTGCTCGTCGCCTTCGCGATCGTCGCCGCGATCGTCGCGGCGGCCCTCTCGCCCCCCGGCCGCTCGGTTGGCGGCTGGATCCGCGACCGCGTTGCGGGGGAAGAGAACGCCGAGCCTGCCCTCTTCGGTCTCCCCGCCGCGGGGCGCCTGCTGGTCGTCTCCGAGCAGGGGCCGTGGGTCGTCCGTCCGAACGGGTCGAAGCGGCTCCTCGGCGACTACGACGGCGCCTCCTTCTCGCCGAAGGGGCTGTTCGTCGTCGCCACCCGCAGCCGGCGAGTCCTGGCTCTCGAGCCGACCGACGGCGACGTGCGCTGGATGGTGACGCGGCCGACCCCGGTCGCCGACGCCCGCTGGTCGCCGAGCCCCGGCTTCCGCGTCGTCTACCGCGAGGGCGAGACCCTGCGCGTCGTCGTCGGAAACGGCACCGGCGACCGCCTGCTCGCCGAGAACGTCGCGCCGGTCGCGCCCGCCTGGATGCCGGGCGAGGGGCAGACCGTCGTCGCCTACGCCGGCACGGACAGCCGCGTCCACGTCGTCGGGGTGGACACCGGGGACGAGCTCTGGTCGGCAGAGACCGGTGCGGCGCCGGAGCAGCTCGTCTGGTCGCCCGACGGTGGGCTGCTCCTCGTCGTCACGTCGGGCAGGCGCCATCCGCTCTTCCGGCCGGGAGGAGGTCTCGCACGGGCGGTGGAGACGCCGCCCGGGAGCGACGTCCTCGACGCTGCGTTCGCGCCCGGGACACGCGACGTCGCCTACTCGGCGTTCGACTCGGCTGCGGGCCGCAGCGTGCTCGTGCTCGGCACCACACGGCTTCAGGCCGTCGAAGGCCGCCTCGAGGACGTCGTCTTTTCCCCGAACGGCCGCTGGCTCGCGACGGGCTGGCCGGAGGCCGACCAGCTGCTCTTCCTGCGGCTGCCCGGCGTCAGCCGGATCCACGCCGTCGGTGACGTGCGCCGCGAGTTCTCGCCGGGAACGATCGGGGCGACCTCGTTCCCGCAGATCGCCGAGTGGTGCTGCCCGCCGGGCTAGTACCCGTAGCCCGAGTCGTCGTCCTCCTCAGTGGTCGTCTCGTCGGTCGTCGTCCCGGGCGCGCCGCCGCCGCCGACCGTCAGCGTGGCCTCCATGCCGCGGTCGCGATGGCCGTCGACGGGGCAATAGAGCTCGTAGTCGCCCGCCTCTGAGAGGTTGACGTCGAGGTCGGCCGAGTCGCCCGGCTGGAGGTGGTCGGTCTCGACCTCGACGCCCGAGCCCTCGACCTCGAGGGCGTGGACGGTGCCGCCGTCGTTGACGACCCGGAACGTGTACGTCCCCGGGTCGAGGCTCAGCGAGCCGGGCTGGATCGCGAAATCGCTGAGCGCGATCTCGACGACCTCGTCGCCGCCGGTCGGGGCGGAGGCCTCGTCCGGAGTCGCCTCCTCGCCGCCGCACGCCGGGAGGAGGACTGCGGCAAGCGCGGCGAGGAGGAGACGACGCATCGGGAGTCCATACGCGATGCGCCTTTCGGCGGTTTGGCGAACCGGAGCAGGGTGCCGCGGCGAACAAGCCGTGCCCATGACACCGACCAGGGAGACACGATGAGACTCAGGACGCTCCTCGCGCTCCTCGCCGTGGTCGCGAGCGCCGCCTTCGGGCTCGCCGCGTGCGGCGGGGACGACGACGACGCAGCAGGCAGCCCCACCACGACCGAGGCCGGGATGGCCGGCATGTCGGACGACATGGACATGGCCGCAGCCTCCACGACGAGCCCGGCGGCCGACCTCCGCGTCACGCTCGACACCCTCCTCGGCGAGCACGCGCTGCTCGCGATCGCCGCCACCCAGAAGGGCCTTGACGGCGACAAGGACTTCGATGCCGCCGCCGGCGCGCTCGAGGCCAACAGCGTCGAGCTCTCCGAAGCGATCGGATCCGTCTACGGCGACGAGGCCGCGAAACAGTTCCTCGACGGACCCAGCCTCTGGCGCGACCACATCGGCTACTTCGTGGACTACACCGTCGGCCTGGCCACAAAGGACAAGGCCGCGCAGCAGAAGGCGGTCGAGGACCTCACCGGCTACACCGGTGCCTTCTCCGGCTTCCTCGCCGGGGCGACAGGACTGCCGCAGGACGTGCTCCAGGAGAGCTTGACCATGCACGTCATGCAGCTGAAGGGCCAGCTCGACGCCTATGCCAAGCAGGACTACGCGACGGCCTACGACCTGACTCGCGAAGCGTACGCCCACATGTACGACGAGGGCGACGCGCTCGCCGGGGGGATCGCCGAGCAGTCCCCCGACACGTTCCCGCTCGAGCCGGCGACCGCCGCGGCGTCCGACCTGCGGGTGACGCTCGACCGGCTGTTCGGAGAGCACGCGATCCTGGCGATGCTCGCGACGCAGAAGGGCCTCTCCGGCGACCCCGACTTCGAGGCGATCGCCGGCGCGCTCGACGCAAACTCGGTCGACATCTCGGAGGCGATCGGCTCCGTCTACGGCGACGAGGCGGCCAAGACGTTCCTCGACGGGCCCAGCCTGTGGCGCGACCACATCGGGTTCTTCGTCGACTACACGGTCGCACTCGCCAAGGGCGACAAGGCCGGCCAGGCCGAGGCGGTTGACAACCTCACCGGCTACACCGGCGCGTTCTCCGGCTTCCTGGCCGAGGCGACCGGGCTCCCCCAGGCCGCCCTGCAGGAGGGCGTCACCGAGCACGTCATGCAGCTGAAGGGCGCGCTCGACGCCTACGCCGCCGGCGACTACGACCAGGCCTACACGCTCTTCCGCGAGGCCTACAAGCACATGATCGAGACCGGCGACACGCTCGCCTTGGCCATCGCCCAGCAGAACCCGGACATGTTCGCGCGCTGACGATCGAACCGATCGGCCCCGGGCGGCGAATCACTGCCACCCGGTGCGGGCCGGCCCGGCTCCCGCCAGACGCCCCCGGAGACCTCCCTGCCGTCCCCGGGGGCGTCGGCGCTTCACTATCGTCCGCACCGTGATCCTCGAGAACGGGATCGTCCGGACGCTCGATCCGTCGCTGCCGAGGGCGGCCGCCCTCGCAATCGCCGGCGAGCGAATCGCGGGCGGGGTCGGGACGCACGAGACCGCGCTTGCCAGCCCGGACCGCGTCGACCTCGGGGGGCGCTGCGTGCTCCCGGGCTTCACCGACTCGCACGTCCATTTCCCCACCTGGGCGCTCGCGCAGCGGCAGGTCCGCCTCGAGGGCTCGGAGTCGCTGGACGACGCGCTTTCGCGCGTCGCCTCGGCCGTCGGCGAGGTCCCATCGGGACGGTGGCTGCGCGGCCTCGGCTGGCGGAGCGGCGACTGGTCGCCGGCCGCGGAGCCGACGAAGGAGGCGCTCGACGCCGTCGCCGGCGACGTGCCTGTCGCCCTCATGTCGAAGGACTACCACTCGCTCTGGGTCAACTCGGCCGCGCTCGCGCTCGCCGACGGCGAGCTGCAGGTGCCGGGCGGCGTGGTCGAGCGGGACGAGCAGGGAGCGCCGTCCGGCGTCCTCCGCGAGGAGTGCGCCTGGCACTTCCGGGACGCGTACGTGCGGCCGACCGAGGACGAGATGGTCGACGCGTGCCGCGAGGCGATCCCGCTCGCACTCTCGCGCGGCGTCGTGTCCGTGCACGACAAGGACGGCTGGCTCGGCGCCCTGCGCGTCTTCCAGCGCCTGCGCGACGAGGGCGCGCTCAACCTGCGCATCTGGCAGTCGCTCCCCTGGGACCATCTCGAGCGGCTGCAGGAGATCGGGCTCGCGTCGGGTCTCGGCGACGACTTCCTGCGGGTCGGCTACATCAAGGCCTTCCTCGACGGGACGCTGGGATCGCGCACCGCACTGCTGCTCGACGGCACGGGCGTCGAGATCGTCGGCTACGAGGAGTTCGAGGACATCGTGCGCCGTAGCGCGCGGGCCGGCTTCCCCGTCGCCGTCCACGCGATCGGCGACCGGGCCAACCGGCGGGCACTCGACGCCTTCGAGGCCACGCAGGACGAGTGGCGCGCGCGCGGGCTCCGCCAGCGCATCGAGCACGCCCAGCTCCTCGCCCCCGAGGACGTCGGACGCTTCGCCGAGCTCGGCGTCGCCGCCTCGGTCCAGTTCAGCCACGCCGCCTCCGACCGCGACCTGGCCGACCGCTTCTGGGAAGGCAAGACCGACGGCGCGTACGCCTTCCGCTCGCTGATCGACTCCGGCGCGCTCGTCGCCAACGGCTCGGACGCACCGGTCGAGGAGCTCGACCCGCTGTTCGGGATCCGGGCCGGCGTCACGCGCACGCTCGACGAGCGCGAGGCCTGGCACCCGGAGCAGGCGGTGACCGTCGAGCAGGCCCTCCACGCCACCTGTGTCGCCCCGGCGTGGCTGACCGGGGACGAGCGCCGCCGCGGCCGGCTCCTGCCCGGATTCCTCGCAGATCTCGTCGTCCTCGACCGTGATCCGCTCGACTGCCCACCCGAGGAGCTGGGCGAGGTCGGGGTCGTCGCGACCATGGTCGGCGGGCGCTGGGTGCACAATCCGCCGCCCTGGGACTGACGCACGACCGGGTTACAATGCGCCTATGCGCACGATGAAACCCGTCCACGACGAGGAGTGCGCGGTCGCCTGCACCGCCGAGATCATCGGCTCGAAGTGGACGGCGATCATCGTCCACGACCTGTCCGAAGGCCCCCGCCGCTTCTCCGAGCTCGAGCGCTCGTGCCCGGGCATCAGCCCGCGGACGCTCTCGGAGCGGCTCCGCGTCCTCGAGCACGACGGCCTCATCGAGAAGCACACGGCTGCCCGCCGGGCCGAGTACGAGCTGACCCAGAAGGGCACCGCGCTCCTGCCGATCATCGAGGAGATGCGCCGCTTCGGGCACAGCTGGCTCGTGACGGACGACAGCCACACGCACGCGCCGAAGACGCGCGTTGCCCCGGCCGCCTAGAAGGTTCGACCGAACGGCGGCTGTGCCGCCGAACCCTCCTAACGCCGAAGCAGGTTCCGGAGCACGAAGAGCAGGTTCGCCGGGCGCTCGGCGAGGCGGCGCGTGAAGAAGGGAAACCACTCGGGCCCGAACGGGGTGGCCACGAGCACCTTGTAGCCACGCGCGACGAGGTCGAGCTGGAGCTGCGGGCGGACGCCGTAGAGCATCTGGAGCTCGAAGCGGTCGCGGCCGATCCCCTTCCGCTCCGCGAAGGCGAGCGCGTGCTCGATCATGCGCTCGTCGTGCGTGGCGATCGCCGTGTAGCCGTCGCCCTCGAGCGAGCGCTCGACGAGGCGCAGGTAGGCGGCGTCGACGTCGGCCTTGCTGGGATAGGCGACCGACTCCGGCTCGAGGTACGCGCCCTTGACGAGCCGGAGGTTGGGCGCGAGCGGGAGCAGGCTCTCGAGGTCCTCAGGCGTCCGGTAGAGGTACGACTGGAGCACCGTGCCGACGTTCTCCAACCCCGCCTCGCGCAGGCGCCGGTAGGTGCGGAGCGTCGGGTCGACGAGCGCCGAGTACTCCATGTCCAGGCGGACGAAGTTCCCCAGCCCGGCGGCGTGCTCGACGATCCGCTCGACATTCTCGTAAGCGAGCTCCTCGTCGATGTCGAGGCCGAGGTGCGTGAGCTTGACCGCGAGGTTCGTCTTCAGCGACTCGGCGTGGAGCCGGTCGAGGATGGTCACGCACTCGTCGGTGACCGCCCGCGCCTCGGCCTCGTCCAGCACGTCCTCGCCGAGAAGCGTCGTGTTCGCGTGCAGGCCGCGCTCGTTCAGGCCCCGGAGGACGACGACGCAGGCGTCCAGGTCGTCGCCGGCGACGAAGCGCGAGGCGCCCAGACGCAGCCCGTGCTTCGCCGCGAGCCGGCGCGCCAGCTTGTTTCCGGACGTCGCGAGGATGAGCTTCCGGAGGACGCCGTTGACCGCCTGGCCGAGCTTCACCGTCAGCGCGGGAGGGCGGCGAACGAGACCAGCGTCTCGCGCGCGGCGGCGACGCCGAGAGGGATGTAGCGCGCGAGCAGGCGCTCGTTCGGCGAGTGGATGTTCGCGCCCGGGACTGCGAACCCCGAGAGGATCGTGGGAATGCCGCGCTCCGCGAGCGCGGGAACGAGCGGGATCGTCCCCCCGGAGCGGAGGAGGAGCGGTCGCCGGCCGACGACGCGCTCGAACGCTCCCTGAGCGATCTTGACCGCGGGCGCGTCGGGTGAGATCAGGCCTGCGGGCGACGACGAGCGGCGCTCGATCTCGACCTCGGCGCCTTCGGGGGCGGCCTCGCGCACGAGGCGCTCGAAGGCGGCCGAGATCTCCTCGACGTCCTGGCCGGGCGCCAGCCGGATGGAGACGTTCGCCTCGGCGAAGATCGGCAGGACGGTCTTCTGCAGGATCGGCGAGCCGCCCTCGAGGCCGTTCACGTCGACCGCAGGGCCGGCCAGCGTCCGCAGGTAGAACTCCTCGGCCGCGCGCTCGTCGAGCGGCGTGGCGCCGTCAGCGGCGAGGACGGCGGGGCCCGGGTCGAGCTCCTGCCAGGACCGTGTCTCCTCCTCGGTCGGCGGGACCACCCCGGCCCGTAGCTCGTCCGGGACGGCGACGACCGGCGCCAGCGCCTGCATGAGGGCATGGACCCCGTTCATCGCGGCGCCGCCGTAGACGCCGGAGTGAAGGTCGCGCTCGCCGGTGCGCACGCGGACGTGGAAGTAGACGAGCCCTCGCACGGCGAGGTCGAATGCCGGCGTGTCCGGGCGGGGCATGCCGCTGTCGAAGATGAGGCAGGCGTCGGCGCCGCGCTCGTCGGCGGCCAGGAAGTCGACGATGGAATGGCCGCCGATCTCCTCCTCGCCATCGAAGGCCACCCGGACGTTGACCGGCAGGGCGCCCTCCTCGGCGAGCAGCCGCGCGGCCTTCAGGAGGAGGTACGAGTTCCCCTTGTCGTCGACCGCGCCGCGCGCGTAGAGCCAGCCGTCCCGGAGCTCCGGCTCGAAAGGATCCGACTCCCAGAGGTCGAGCGGCGCGGGAGGCTGGACGTCGAAGTGCCCGTAGAGGAGGACGGTCGGGGCCTCGTCGGCGCCGTTCGAGGCGGCGATCTCACCGACGGCGAGCGGGAGCGCGTCCGTGGGGACGAGCTCGGCCCGGCCGCCGGCTGCCCGCACGAAGTCCCGCACCCACTCGCCCGAACGGGCGACGTCCTCCGCGTGGGCGGCGTCCGCGCTCACGCTCGGGATGCGGAGCCATTCGGAGAGCTCCTCGAGCCAGGTGGGATCCAGCTCCTGCGGCAAGGCCGCGCAGTCTAATCGCCGAGGTTTGCCGCGTGGCCGCTAGGCGACGTCGCGAAGCTTCTGGGTCTCCGCCAGCGCTTGCAGCTTCTTCAGGCACTGGTTCTCGATCTGGCGGACGCGCTCGCGGGTGACGTTGAACGTGCGCCCGACCTCGTCGAGCGTGCGCGGGTGCTGGCCGTCGAGGCCGTAGCGCATCTCGAGGACGCGGCGCTCACGCAGCGAGAGCGTCTGCAGGACGCGCGTGAGCGTCTCCTTGCGCAGCGACGTCTCGGCCGCCTCGTCGGGGGCAGGAGCGCTCTCGTCGGCCAGGAAGTGGCCGAACTCGGACTCCTCCTCGTCGCCGACCGGCTTCTCCAGCGAGATGGGCGCCTGCGCGCTGCGCTTGATGTGCTCGATCTCGACGGAGTCCAGCTCGAGCTCCTCGGCGATCTCGTCGATCGTCGGATCGCGGCCCAGCTCGCTCAGGAGCTTCCGCTCGATGCGGCCGATCTTGTTCAGCTTCTCGACGACGTGCACGGGCATCCGGATCGTGCGCGCCTTGTCGGCGAGCGCCCGGGCGACCGCCTGGCGGATCCACCATGTCGCGTACGTCGAGAACTTGAAGCCCTTGCGGTAGTCGAACTTCTCGGCGGCGCGGACGAGCCCGATCGTGCCCTCCTGAATCAGGTCGAGGAAGGGCAGGCCCTGGTTGCGGTAGTTCTTGGCGATGGAGACGACGAGCCTGAGGTTCGACTCGACCATCTTCTGCTTGGCCGGGTGGTCGCCGCGCTCGATGCGCTTGGCGAGCTCGACCTCCTGCGCCGCGGTCAGGAGCGGGACTTTGCCGATGTCCTTGAGGAAGAGCTGGAGCGCGTCGGTCGAGATCTCGCGCACCTCCGGCTCGAGGTCGAGCTCGGCCTGTTCGCCGGCCTCGTCGACGACCTCGATGTGCAACTCCTCGAGCGCCGCGTAGAACTCGTCCAGCTGCAGGGGCTCGAGCTCGTCGCCCAGGGCGAGCGCGATCTCCTCGTGCGTGAGGAAGCCGGCTTCCTGCCCCTGGCGCACGAGCGCCTTGGCGTCCTCATGGTCGAGCATGACGCCCACTTCGCTCCCCTTCCTCTCCTCGAAATCCCCTATCCCGTCTCCTCAACGTAGCCGGGACCCGCGACTTGTCAACGGTCCGCTTGCCGCAACTCTGCTCCACAAGCGCCGCGACTCTTGCACGGCGGTCGGACGTCTGGCATGCCCCTTTTGGGGGAAGTCTCAGCGGCCGACCTCCTCAAGACGGTCAAGAAGGCGCTTCGCTTCCGTCCCGTAGAAGCCGTCGGGGTCCGCCTTCCGCGCGAGATCGAGCTGTCGCTGGGCCTCCTCCACCTGCCCGAGCCACGAGAGCGCGAGCCCGAGGTGGTAGCGGACGACACCGTCCTCGTCGGAGGCCGCGAGCGGGCCGAGGCGTGAGAACGTCTGCGACGGGTCGTCCTTGTCGAAGCGGCCGAGCGCCGCCGCGACCTTGGCCGGGAGGCTGGAGGGGTCCGCCTCGGCGGCGGCCGCAAATGCCTCCCGGGCCGACTCGGGGCGGCCGACCCGCTGCAGCGCGATCCCGTAGACGAGCTTCTCCTCGACACCTCCCGAGCGCGCGTCGCTCTCCAGCCGGGCGAGCTGCTCCTCGGGCGAGAGCCCCTCGAGCCCAGGCGGCGCCTGCAGCGGCGCGACGAACGGCGGCCGGCCGGGGGCGAACTGGGGATGGAGGATGTCCTCGGCCCGCAGCGCGGCCGGCGAGTCGGGATCGCGCCGCTCGGCCTCCTCCCACTGCCGGGCCGCCGCCGCCTCGTCGCCGCTCGCGAGGAGCGCGAGCCCGAGATGGAGGCGGACGACGCCGCTGTCCGGCTCGGCGGCCGCGAGCTCTTGCAGGCGCTCGACGGTCCCTGTCGGCCAGGCGGCGATCGCCGCCCCGACGGCGGCCTCCACAGAATCGGGGTTGTCGGCAAGCAGCTCGTCGAAGCGCTCGCCGGCAGCCTCGCGGTCACCGTCGTCGAGGAGCGCCTCAGCGTCGCGCAGAGCACGCGCCTCGGCGTCGTCGCGGACGGTGAGGCCCAGCTCGAGCGGCGGCGGGCGGCGCTTCTCGGAGGTCGTCGTCGGCGCCGCGCTCTCGTCCTCGGCCTGGAGCACGGTCACGCCGACGACGAGCGCCGCCGCTGCGGTCGCGGCGAGGCCGACGAGGAGGCGGGCACGGCCCTGGGACACGGGGCGAGCGTAGCTTCAAGCCCTTGCGGGACGCGGCATCGAGGTAGCTATACTTCGTGAAGCAATGGCCGGCTATCGCGACCTCTTGCAGCAGGTGAAGAGCGAGATCGACGAGATCGACGCCCAGCACGCCGCCGAGCTGCGCGAGTCCGAGGCGCCCGTCTTCGTCGACGTGCGCGACCGCAACGAGTGGGACGAGGGCCACATCCCGGGCGCGGTGCACGTGCCGCGAGGGAACCTCGAGTCCCGCATCGAGAACGCCGTCCCGGACCGCGACGCCCAGGTGGTCGTCTACTGCGCCTCCGGCGCCCGCTCCGCCTTCGCGACGAAGACGCTCGAGGAGCTGGGGTACGCGAACGTCTCCTCACTGGCCGGCGGCTTCAACGACTGGAAGCGGAACGGCTTCGGCTTCGACGTGCCACGCGCGCTCGACGAGAGCAAGCGGCGACGCTACTCCCGCCATCTCCTCATCCCCGAGGTCGGCGAGGAGGGCCAGCTGAAGCTGCTCGACTCGCGCATCCTCCTGATCGGCGCCGGCGGCCTGGGCTCGCCCGCGTCGCTCTACCTCGCCGCGGCAGGCGTGGGCACGCTCGGGATCGTCGACGACGACGTCGTCGACGACTCGAACCTCCAGCGGCAGATCGTGCATTCGACCGAGCGGCTGGGCGATTCCAAGGCGGAGTCCGCCAAGCGCACGATCGAGGCACTCAACCCCGACGTGACAGTCAAGGTCTTCCGGGAGCGCCTGACCTCCGAGAACGTCGACCGGATCCTCGGCGAGGGCTGGGACGTCATCGTCGACGGGGCCGACAACTTCCCCACGCGCTACCTCCTGAACGACGCCTCCGTGTGGCACGGGATCCCCGTCGTCCACGGCTCGATCTTCCGCTTCGAGGGCCAGACCACGGTCTTCAAGCCCAAGGAGGGGCCGTGCTACCGCTGCCTCTTCCCGCAGCCGCCGCCGCCGGAGCTCGCCCCGAGCTGCGCGGAGGGCGGCGTGCTCGGCGTCCTCCCGGGCATCGTCGGCTCGCTCCAGGCCAACGAGGCGCTGAAGCTCGCGCTCGGGATCGGCGAGCCGCTCGTCGGCCGCCTGCTCCTCTTCGACGCGCTCGAGACGCAGTTCACGGAGATCAGCCTGCGCCGCGACCCCGAGTGCCCGGTCTGCGGCGACCACCCGACGATCACGGACTACATCGACTACGTCGAGTTCTGCCAGGGCGCGCCGCACCAGGTGGCCCGGTGATCAGGGTCCGCATCCCGCCGACGCTGCGCTCCGAGGTCGGAGGCGCCCGCGAGGTCGAAGCGAACGGCTCGACCATGCGCGAGGTGCTCGCCGACCTGGCGGAGCGCTTCCCCGGCCTGGGCCGGCAGGTGCTCGAGGACGGCGACGGCATCGCGCCGTTCGTCAACGTCTACCTCGACAGCGAGGACGTCCGCACGCTCGAGGGCCTCGACACGCAGGTGCGCGAGGACTCGACCGTGATCCTGCTTCCGGCCATGGCCGGCGGGGAGCGGACGCTGACGCCTTCCCTGCTCGAGACGGTCGGGGACACGCCGCTCGTCGAGCTGCCACGGCTCGCCCCGCACCCCGGCGTCCGGCTCTACGCGAAGCTCGAGGGCCAGAACCCAACGGGCTCGATCAAGGACCGGGTAGCCAAGGCGATGATCGAGGCCGCAGAGGCCGCCGGCGAGCTCGAGCCCGGGCGCGAGCTCCTCGAGCCGACCAGCGGCAACACCGGAATCTCGCTCGCCATGGTGGCGAAGCTCAAGGGCTATCCCCTCACCTGCGTCCTCCCGGAGAACGCGACCCCCGAGCGGGCGAAGCTGCTCGAGCTCTACGGCGCGCGGCTCGTCTTCTCCCCTGCCTCGGAAGGGTCGAACGGCGCCGTGCGGCTCGCCCTGCGGATGGCGGAGCGCGACCCGCGCTGGTTCATGCCCTTCCAGTACGGCAACGAGGCCAATCCGCGGGCCCACTACGAGGGCACGGGCGCCGAGATCGTGGAAGCCCTCCCCCATGTCGACGCCCTCGTCGCCGGGCTGGGCACCGGCGGCACCCTCATGGGCGCCGGGGACCGTCTGCGGGAGTCGTTTCCGGACGTCGTCGTGGCCGCGGCCGAGCCCCTCCAGGGCGACCTCGTCTACGGGCTGCGCTCGCTGGCGGACGGCTACGTCCCGCCCATCCTCGACGTCTCCAAGCTCGACCGGAAGGTGCTCGTCACCAACGAGGAGTCGGTCGAGGGCCTGCGGGCCCTCCTGGAGCGCGAGGCGATCTTCGCCGGCGTCTCGTCCGGCGCCGTGATCCACGTCGCGCGCCGCCTCGCCGAGGAGATGGAGGAGGGCGTCGTCGTCGCGGTCCTCGCCGACGGCGGCTGGAAGTACCTCTCCGCCGACTTCTGGATGCGCCCGGCCGGCGAGGTCGGCGCGGCCATGGAAGACCGCCTCTGGTGGTGATCCCGGCCGAGGTGCGCTCGGCGCTGGTCGAGCACGCCGAGGCGGAGCTGCCGAACGAGGCCTGCGGCCTTATCTCGCTTCGCGACGGAGTCGCGGAGCGATTTTTCCCAGGGAGAAACCGAGCCGCGAGCCCCTATAGGTTCGAGCTCGAAATCGATCCCGATGTGTGGTTCCTGGAGGACGAGGGGCTCGAGCTCGCGGTCTTCCACTCCCACCCCTCGAGCCCGCCCCGGCCCTCGCGCACCGACGTGGAGTCGATCGGGCTCTGGGAGGGGCGCCCTTACCTGATCCTCTCACTCCGCACGGGCGAGCTGGCCGCCTGGACGATCACCGACGGCTCGATCGCCAGCCTGAGCCTGACGTAGGCGCGGGAACCTTCGCGGCGAATGCCCGGTCTCACGGGCATGAAGACCTTCGCGCTCATCGCGACCCTGCTGACCGCAGCTGCTCTCGCCGGCTGCGGCGGCGACGACGACTCGAGCGATGCCTCGCCGGGCGGCACGACCACGCCCGCGTTCATTGCCGACGTCTCGGGCTCCGACGAACCGCAGCTCGTCAGCGGAAACCTGCTCGTCCAGGGCGGCGAGGCGCGCCTCTGCTCCGCTCTGGCCGAGTCCTTCCCGCCGCAATGCGGCGGGCCCTCACTCCTCGTCGACGGGCTCGACCTGGACTCGGTCGCCGACCTGACGACGGAGGGCGACGTCAGCTGGAGCGACCGGCCAATCGTCCTCGAGGGGATCGTGGACGGCGACACCCTGACCGTCAGCGATCATGGGCGGTGATGGTCGAGCATCCCGAGGGCTGGGCCGAGGTGGAGGGCGCGCTGGAGCGCGACTTCCGTTTCCGGGACTTCGTGGAGGCGATGGCGTTCGTGAACCGGCTGGCCGAGGCGGCCGAGGCTGCGAACCACCATCCCGACCTGGCGATCAGCTGGAACAGGGTTACAGTCCGCTGGTGGACGCACGCCGCGCAGGCGATCACCGACCACGACGTCGAGCTCGCTCGGCGCACCGACGAGCTGGCCTCGTCCTCCTCGCCGCAATGATCGCCCTTGCACTCGCGGCCTGCGGGTCGGAGTCGGACTCGGACGGCGACGCGGCCTCGGGCGGCGGCGGGAGCAGCTCCGGCGACTCGACCGGGTCGTCCCCAGGGTCGGCCGTCGAGGTGACGATCACGTTCTGGCCCCAGGGACGGGAGGGCGACTCGCAGGAGGCGACGCTGACCTGCGAGCCGACCACCGGCACCCATCCGAATCCCGAGGCCGCGTGCCAGGCTCTCCTGGCCGACCCGGCCGCGCTCGAGCCGGTGCCGCCCGATTCGGCCTGCACGATGATCTTCGGCGGGCCCGAGCAGGCGACGGTCGTGGGCGTGGTCAACGGCGAGCAGGTCGACGCGGAGTTCAGCCGCTCGAACGGCTGCGAGCTGGACCGCTGGGACAGGATGGCGACAGTCCTCCAACTCGGGGATTGACGCCCTCTTCGAGCGGCACACAACGAGAGCATGAGGCTCGCTCTCTCCGCGGCGATCGGCGCTCTCTTGCTCGCTCCCACCGTCCTTGCCGCACCGCTCCCCGAGGCGCCGAACTGCCCGATCTTCCCGGCCACGAGCGTCTGGAACAAGCCGGTGAACCGGCTGCCGCTACAGAAGAACTCCGCCGCGGTCGTGAAGGCCATCGGCGCAAGCTCCTACGTGCACGCGGACTTCGGGTCGGGCCTGTGGGACGGCGGGCCGATCGGGATCCCGGTCACCGTCGTCGACGGCTCGCTGCCGAAGACCGCGGTGAACTTCCGCTACGACGACGAGAGCGATCCCGGCCCGTATCCGATCCCGGCCGACGTGAAGATCGAGGGCGGCGACCACGCCGACGGCGACCGCCACGCGCTCATCGTCGACAAGGACTCCTGCAGGCTCTACGAGCTGTTCGACCTCTGGCCCTCGTGGCGGGCCGGCTCGGGCGCCATCTGGAACCTGAGCTCGAACGCGCTCCGGCCCCGCGGCTGGACGTCCGCCGACGCGGCAGGCCTGCCGATCCTCGCCGGCCTCGCGCGCTACGACGAGGTAGCGAGCGGCGCCATCGACCACGCGCTCCGCTTCACCGTGAAGCGCTCGCGGCGGGCGTTCATCTATCCCGCCCGCCACTTCGCGAGCAGCTACACGAGCCCCAACCTGCCGCCCATGGGCCTCCGTCTGCGCCTGCGCGGGAACTTCCCGGTCCTGAAGTACCCGACGCAGGCACGCGTCATCCTGCGCGCGCTGAAGCGCTACGGGATGATCGTCGCCGACAACGGCTCCAGCTGGTACATCTCCGGCGTCCCGGATCCGCGCTGGGACAACGACCAGCTGCACACGCTGCGCCGCCTCAAGGGCTCGGACTTCCGGGTCGTGAACACCTCGAAGCTCAGGCCCTAGCGAGCTCGGCCACCTCGTCCGCCGAGAGCTCGAGCTCGGCGGCGGCGACGTTCTCCTCCAGGTGCTCCAGCGAGGCGGTGCCCGGGATGGGAACGACGACGGGGGAGCGCGCCAGGAGCCAGGCGAGGGCGACCTGCGCCGGCGTGGCGCCGTGGGCGTCCGCGATGCTGCCCAGGCTGCTGCCCGGCTGTGCGAGGTCGCCGGCGGCGAGCGGATACCAGGGAAGGAACGCGATTCCCTGGCGCTCGCACTCCTCGAGGACGTCCTCGGAGTGACGATCGCCGAGGTTGTAGCGGTTCTGGACGGAGAGGACGGTGACGAGCTCCTGCGCACGGTGAAGCTCGTCGACGCTCACGTTCGAGAGGCCGACGTGGCGGATCTTGCCCTCCTCCTGGAGCCGCGCCAGCTCGCCGACGCTCTCCTCGAGCGGCACCTTCGGATCCGGCGCGTGCAGCTGGTAGACGTCGATGCGGTCGACCCGAAGCCGCCGCAGGCTGCCCTCGCAGGCCTCGCGCAGGTGCTCCGGGCGCGCGTCGCTCGGCCAGGACCCCGAGCTCGTGCGCAGGAGGCCGCCCTTCGTCGCGATCACGACCCCCTCCGGGTAGGGATGCAGCGCCTCCGCGAGCATGAGCTCGCTCACCTCGGGCCCGTAGGCGTCCGCGGTGTCGATCAGGTTCACGCCGAGCTCGACCGCGCGGCGTACGACGCGCAATGCGTTCTCGCGGTCGGCGGGCCAGCCGAGGATGGACGGCCCCGTGATGCGCATGGCGCCGTAGCCCAGGCGGCGAACCTCGAAGTCTCCGATGCGGATGGTCTCAGGCGCAGAGCTCATGGGCGACTGCCGTATAGATCTCCACGCAGCGCTCAACGCTAACCAGGTCGACCCATTCCTCCACGGCATGCGCCCCCTCGCCGGCCGGGCCGAAGACCACGGTCGGGATGCCCGCGGACGAGAGCAGGGCCGAGTCGGCCCAGAACGGCACGCCCACAACCTCGGGCCCGCCGGCGTGGCGCGCGACCAGCTCGGCGATCGGCGCGTCGCCTGGCGTCTCGAACGGCTCGCGGGCGACGACGACCCGGACCTCGCCGTCGATGTCGCCGAGGAGCTCGCGCAGCTCTTCCTCGACGTGTGCAGCCGTCTCCCCAGGGATCGTGCGGCGCTCGCCCGTGAGCAGGCAGCGCTCCGGGTAGCTGGAGTACTCCTGCCCGCCCTCGATCACGGAGGCGTGGAGCGACCCGCTCGCCAGGAGCGGATGCGTCGGGTCGGCGCGCAGTCGCCGGTCGAGCTCCTCGATGCCGACGAGCACGGGGCCCATGTGCGCGATCGCGTCGATGCCGAGATCGGGCCTCGAGCCGTGCGCGGCGCGGCCCTTCGTCTCGATCTCGAAGCCGACGAAGCCCTTGTGCGCGAGCGCGAGCCGCATCTCGGTCGGCTCCGAGACGACGGCCGCGTCCGCGCGGTAGCGCTCGGCCACCCGCGCCGAACCGATGCTCGCCACCTCCTCGTCGCAGACGGCGGTGACGATCACGTCTCCGCTGAGCCCGGCCTTGGCAGCCTCTGCGCCGGTCAGCATGATCGCGGCCAGCCCGGCCTTCATGTCGTAGGAGCCGCGGCCGTGCAGGCGTCCGTTCTCGACCGTCGGCTCGAAAGGTCGCTCCATGCCTGCGACGCCGACCGTGTCCATGTGCGCGTTGAGGAGGAGGCTCTTGCCCCCGCCCGACCCGCGCGCGATCCCGACCGCGTTGAAGCGCCCGGGCGCAACCTCCTCGACCTCGACCGCGAGCCCGGCGTCCCCGAGCCAGTCGGCGACGAAGCGGGCGATCTCTCCCTCGCCGGCGGCGCCCTCGATCAGGTCCGGATTGATCGAGTCGATCCGGACGAGGTCCGCGATCAGGTCGGCCAGCATCAGTAGGGCTGGACGAACTCCACCGGCACCCCATCGACCTCGATGAATCCGACGCGCACCTCGCCGAAGACGAGTCGCAGGGTCTCTAGGTTTTGAGGGGGAGGGGAGGGGGGGCACCGTGCGGACGAGCTCGGCCTCCGGGCTGTCCGCCTCGTACTAGAGCCACTCGACCCGGTACGGATGGTCGGCCGGGCTCGTCAGCCAAAGCCGCTTCGACTCGAGGAAGCGCATGCCGTCGCGCCTCGCGGGCGCGGGCACGCCGATGTGGTCGAACTCCACGTGGCGATCTTAGAGTTCGGCGACTTCCGCGGCGTCCTCGAGCTCGCGCTCCATGAACTCGACCTCGAGGCGCTCGATCCGCTGGCCGTCGACCTCTTCCACCTTGAAGCGGAGGCCGTCGTGGTGCACCTCGTCCCCCGGCTGCGGAGCGCGCCCGAGCTCGCCGAAGACGAAGCCGGCGATCGTGTGGTAGTCCTCCTGCGGCAGGTCGGTGCCGAACTGCTCGTTGAAGTCGTCGATCGAGAACGTCCCGTGGATGCGGATGTGGCGGTCGTCGATGCGCTCGACCGAGTCGTCCGGCAAGTCGTACTCGTCCTCGATCTCGCCGACGATCTCCTCGAGCAGGTCCTCGAGAGTCACGATCCCCTGGACGGCGCCGTACTCGTCGACGACGAGCGCCATGTGCTGGTTCTGGCGGCGGAAGTCCCCCAGGAGCGAGGCGAGGTCCTTCGTCTCCGGGACGACGTGCGCGGGCCTGACGATCTCCTCGATCACGACCTTGTCGATGCCGCGGTCGTACAACGCGCCGAAGAGATCGCGGACGTGGAGGATCCCGATGACGTCGTCGAGGGTTCCGCGGTAGACCGGGTAGCGCGTGTACGGCGAGTCGATGACAGCCGCAAGCGCTTCCTGCGGGGGAAGGTCGACGGAGAGAGCGACCACCTCCGGCCGCGTGACCATCACGTCGTGAGCCTCCTTGTCGGCGAAGTCGAAGACCTTGTAGAGCATCTCCTCCTCCGCCTCCTCGATCTCCTCGGTCTGGGCCACGATCAGCCGGATGTCCTCCTCCGTGTGCATGGTCATCCCGGCCGGGGCCGGCTGAACGCCGAAGAGGCGGGCGATGGCGTTCGCCGACCTCTGCAGGACCCAAACGAGCGGGTATGTGACCCGCCCGAGCCAGTCCAGGGGGACGGCGAGCCAGAGCGCCAGGCGCTCGGCGCGCTGGAGGGCGATCGACTTCGGCACGAGCTCGCCGAGGACGACGCTGAGGTAGGTCAGGATCAGGAACGAGAAGATGAACGCGACGCCGCGCGAGACCCAGTCGTCGAAGAAGCTCGAGATGAACGGCTCACCGAGCGCACCGAGGAGGATGCCGAAGACGGTGATCCCGACCTGGACCGTGGAAATGAAGCGGACGGGCTCGTCCAGGAGGCGCAGCGCGGTGTTGGCGCGGCGGTTCCCGCGCTTGGCCAGTTCCTCGAGCCGCGTGCGGCGGGAGGTGACGAGCGAGTACTCGGCCGCGACGAACACGGCATTCCCCAGCACGAGCAGGAGAATGATGACGATGCGGAGAGGATCGCTCACGCCCCGCTCTCCGGGGCGCGGGTACTAGGTGGTATCTCGTCGTCCAAGTTGCGTTCTGAGGATAGCGTAGGGATCAGAGGTCTTCCCCGGCGGCGAGCGTCCGAATCACCCCGAACTCGGGCGAGAGGACGGCGATGTCCGCGCGGTACCCCGGTGCCAGCCGGCCGCGGTCGGCGAGGCCCAGCACTTGCGCAGGGACGAGGCTGGACATCGCAGCCGCCTCCGCGAGGCCAAACCTGGCCATGTGGGCGACGACCGGGGCGCCAACTCGGTTGCCGCCGAGCAGCGAGCCGTCCGGCCGCTCGGCCGGAAGCGGCACGCGGTCGCTCGTGAGCGCGATCCGGCCGGGGCCGGCGACCCGCACCGCCAGCTCTTCCACGATCGGGTGAAGATGGCGGCCGTCCGGGATCAGGCCGATGGTCGCGCGCTCGTCGAGGAGCAGCGTCAGGACCGGCCCGGGCGACCTGGCGCTTGGCGGCTTCATCGCGTTCCAGAGGTGGGTGGCGAAGGTGGCGCCGGCGTCGAGAGCGGCCCGCGTCGTCAGGTCGTTGGCCCGCGTGTGCCCGAGCGCCGCGACGATGCCCGCCGCCGCGAGCCGCTCGACGGCGATGAGCGCGAGCGGCAGCTCCGGGGCGAGCGTGACGAGGCGGACGAGCTCCTGGACGGAGGTCCACTCGGCCACCGCGCCCAGGTCGACGTCCGTGAGCTCTTCGACCGGGATCGCCCCGGCCGCCTCGGGGTTGAGGAACGGCCCCTCCAGGTGGAGGCCGAGGCAGAGCGGGTCGGCCACCTCCTGCACGGTGCGCGTGGCGAGCAGGTATCCAGTCACCCCCGCCGCCGGCGCGTCCGCCGCGTCGTAGACCTGCAGGTCGACGAAGCCCGGGAAAAGGAGCGGATCCTCCGCTCCGCCCTCCCGCCGCTCGACCTCCGCGATGCGCCCGCCCTCCACGAAGAGCGCCCCCGGGAAGGGGCCCTCGATCGGGTCAATGACAAGTCCCTCTAAAGTGTGACGGCCTCGCACCCGATCTATCATCGTGCCTGGGGAGCGAGCCGCACCATGTCGAACGAAATCACCTGCCTAATCGCCGATGACCACGAGGTCGTCAGGGAAGGCCTGCGCCTCTCCCTCTCGCGCGCGCCGCAGATCCGCGTCGTGGGCGAGGCCGCCGACGGCGCGAGCGCCATCGCCGTGGCCGAGAGGCGCCGCCCGAACGTCGTGATCATGGACGTGCGCATGCCGAACATGGACGGGCTCGAAGCCACGAAGGTCCTGGCGGAGCGCCTGCCGCAGACGGCCGTGCTCATCTTCACCGCATACGGTGAGCGGAGCCTGCTCGGCCGCGGTCTCGAGGCGGGAGCCAAGGGCTACATCCTGAAGGAAGCGCCTCATGCGACGCTGCTCCGGGCGATCGAGAAGGTCGCGAGCGGCGAGGGCTACGTCGACCCCGCCCTCATGCCGGCGCTGCTCACGCGCGAGCGCGAGGAGATGCTCACGGTGCGCGAGCGCGAGATCCTGCAGCTCCTCGCCGACGGCATGTCGAACGCAGACGTCGCGGCCAGGCTCTTCATCAGCCAGGAGACGGTGAAGAGTCACGTCCGGCACATCCTCGCCAAGCTCGAGGCGGACACGCGCACCCATGCAGTCGCGATCGCGCTGCGGGAATCGATCATCGACTGACCGCCGCGCTCGGGGTTGAGCGTGGGCGGCCGGTTCTCTCGTAACGCGCGCGGAATCCTCGTCGCCTGCACGGTCGGGTCCGCCCTGGTCGGCGCGCTCGGGCTCGCATTCGGCAATGCGGAGGTAGCCGCGGGCGGCCTCGTCGCCTCGACGGCGTTCTTCGGCGCGTTCGCGCTCTACCTGATCGTCACCGAGCGCCGGCGCCACGAGTCGGCCGAGGACGAGCTGCAAGCGCAGGCGAGCTTCCTCGAGTCGCTCGTGGACTCGATCGGCGAAGTCTCCTCGACGCTCGACGCCTCCGAGATCCTCGACCGTACCTGCGACGAGGCCAAGCGGCTCTTCGACGCCCGCAGCGCGCGCATCCTCCCCGCCGGCCGCTCCGGAAACGACGAGGCCCGGCCCGGCGGCGAGCGCATGGTCGTCCCGCTCGCCGTCCACGGCGAGCGCCTGGGCGACCTCGAGCTGACGCGGCCCGAGCCCTTCCACCGCTGGGACCACATGCGCGCGACGGTGCTCGCCGACTTCGCGGCCCGCGCGGTCGAGAACTCGCGCCTGCTCGAGGAGGCGCGCGAGCGCGAGGCCGAGCGCGAGCGGCTGACCGAGAAACTGATCACTGCAGAGCAGGACGAGCGCCGCCGGCTCTCGCTCTTCCTCCACGACGGCCCGCTCCAGTCGATGTCCGGGATCGCGCTCATGCACGACGCCGCGCTGGCGGCGCTCCAGGACGGGCGCAGCGACGACGCGGCGAAGGTGATCGAGAACTCGCTCGAGAAGGAGCGCGACACGATTCGCGTCCTCCGCGACCTCTCGTTCGCGATCGAGCCCCTCGTCCTGCGCGACGCAGGCTTCTTCGCCGCCGTGCGCGCGCTCGGCGACCAGATCGAGGGAACCCACCGGATCACGGTGCTCACCGACGTCGAAGCCGGCGAGCGGCTGGGCGAGAAGTCCCAGGTCGCGCTCTACCAGATCATCCGCGAGTCGCTGAACCAGGCCGTGCGCCGGCGGCCCCTCAAGATCGAGGTGGCCGTGCGGCAGCGGGACGATGGCGGCTTCGAGACCGAGATCGCCGACAACGGCGTCGAAGAGCGCCGCCGCGGCTCGATCGAGGCGATCGACGAGCGCGTGAAGATCCTCAACGGACGCCTCTCGATCGACAGCGGCGAGCACGGCGGCACGCTCGTCCGCGTCGTCGTGCCTCCCTACGTTGCGGCCGCGCGCGGCGGTTAGACTCCGCGCTCGATGACCGACAAGCACCTGCTCTTCGTCTCCAAGCCCTCCGGCTACGAGCTGGTCGAGCGCGACGGCGAGGCCCCTGCTCCCGGTGCCGACGTCGAGCTCGAAGAGGCCCGCTTCACCGTCGCCAAGGTCGGCCCTTCGCCGCTCCCCGACGACGAGCGGCCCTGCGCGTACCTCCTGGCCGCCTAGCCGACTGCGTCCTCGGCGGCCACGCGCCCCAGCACGAGAGCGGCCGCGAGCGCGCTCGACCAGCCGCCCGTCGAGACCCCGCCCACATCGGCGCCCGCGGCCCAGAGCCCCTCGGCGGCCCGCGCGCGCTCGTCGACCCTGATCCCGCCGAGGGTCGCGGTGATGGCGGCCGCGACCGGCACCCGAACGGCGCCGTCCAGGCGCTCCACGTCGGCTCCCGCCGCGCGCGCCGCCTCGACGAGCTCGCCGACCGTGCGCTCGCGCACGCGCTCGGCGAGCGCGTCGTCCGGGACGACGTACCAGGCGCGTCCACCGGGCTGGCGGGCGGTCCACTGGACGACGTCCACGTCGGCCCAGTGCCGAGGCTCGAAGCGCTCGCCGGACGCGTTCTCGACTCTCGCGGAGCGCGCGTAAACCTGGGCGAGGGCGACGAACTCCCCCGGCTCGAGGGCCCGTGGCACCGCGGCCATGTTGCGCCCGTAGAACTCGTCGAGCCCGGCCGACGTCTCAGCGCCGCGGCCGAGTGCGAGCCTGAGGCCGTCGCCAGTGCTCCACGGATTCGCGCGCAAGAGCAGCGGCTCCGGGGTGATGTAGCGCGCGACGAGCTCCGCGTCGCCCTGAAAGCCCCCGGTGGCGAGCACGGTGGGGGCGCCGTCGGGCAGCCCGAGGAGCGGGCTCTCCAGGCGCAGGTCGCCCGCACGGCGCACGAGCACCTCCGTCAGGCCCTCCGGATCGAAACGCAGGCCGGTCGTGCGCGGGTTGCCCGTGTCGCGCGCGACCACGGGGGCGCCGAGCGACTCGAGCCAGGCGAGCGCGTCGTCCAGGCCCTCCCAGACGACCCGCTGGAGCGCGGGGTCGCCGTCCGGGCACTCGGCGCGGAACGCCTCCCAGTCCCGGTAGCGCCAGACGACGCAGCTCGAGAGCCGCATGGAGCCGCCGGGGCGGTCGCCCTTCTCGTGGACGGCGACATCGGCTCCGAGCTCGCGGGCGCGGACGGCAGCCACGAGCCCGGCCATCCCGGCCCCGGCGACGACGAGCTCAGCCACGAGCGCCGCCTGCCTTGTGTTTCACGAGCACAAGCGAAGCATCCGCCTTCTCACGCGTTGGACGCGGCTGCGAAAGGTGGGCTCGGGCTTGTGCGCGTGGAACACAAGCACCGGGCGCCTCCCCCGGGGCCGGGGCGGCGGCGCGGCGGATACGGTCAGGTCAGCGAGAACGTCGGCTTGTGCTCGACGTACTCGAGCTTGATGCGGTCGGGCCCCCAGACGAAGACCGCGTAGGTGTTCGGCGCGTCCACGACGTCGGCGATCTCGAGGCCGCGCCGCTCCGCCTCCTCGATGTGGTTGTCGGCCGACTCGACGCGGAGGCCGAGGTGGTTGAGGAGCGGGCGCTCGCTCTCGCCGGGCTCACCCTGCTCGAGCACGATCCAGGAATCCCCGGCCCGGAGCCGCTCGCCCTCGACGGCGAAGCCGAGCTCGGCGAGCTGGACGAAGGTCTCGGACGGATTCGGGACGGTGAAGGCGACGTGGTCGAGGTCGTACTCGACGCCCTCGTCCACCTCGACGAAGGCGAGCCTCAGGCCCTCGCCGGCATCGAAGCACGGCGCGTCCGCGCTACGCGCTCGACGGCCGTCCCGGGCGGGAGCGCCGCGAGCGCCTCGTCGAGGTCGAAGACCCGGAGGCCGACGCGGGCGAGCACGCCCGGCTCGCGGGGCCCTTCCTCGGCGAAGAGCGTCAGCTTCCCGCGCCGCGCGTCCGAGCCGACGAGGGTGAACTTCTCGGTCCGGTCGATGACGTGCATGCCCGCGTACGTGGTCAGGAAGTCCGCGAGCGCGTCGCGGTCGGCCACCCAGAGAGCCACGTGGTCGAGGGTCTCGATCTGCATCGGCCGGAGCGTACCCATCTCCTGTTCGTGTCGAACGCGCGACCCGTCTTACCCATTCCGGCGAACCGCGGCGGCGGCGTAGAATCGCTTCCATCCCCGGCTCAGGAGGTCCAGCCCGTGCTCACCTTCGGCGTCACCGTCCTTCCCGATCCGCCGCACACGCGCTTTCTGGAGTTGATGCAGCTCGCGGAGGCGAATCACTTCGACAACGGCTGGACGTACGACTCCCACATCCTCTGGCACGACGGCTACCCGCTTCTGACGCTCCTGGCAACGCAGACGGAGAAGCTGAAGTTCGGCCACTGCGTCACGAACCCGGGGACGCGCGAGCCGACGGTCACCGCCAGCTGTACGCGACGCTGCACGCCATCTCGGGCGGGCGCGCCGTGCTCGGGATCGGGCGGGGCGACTCGGCCCGGCGGGTGATCGGCCAGCAGCCGGTGAAGATGGCCGAGTTCGAGGCCTCCTGCGCGATGATCAAGGAGCTCATGAACGGCCGTCCCGTCGAGTGGAACGGGAAGGAGCTGGAGCTCACCTGGGCCAAGGACCGTGAGCGGATTCCGATGTACATCGCCGCCTACGGGCCTCGGGCGCTGGGCGTGGCGGGGCGGATCGCCGACGGCGTCATCATCCAGCTCGCCGACCCGGTGATCATCCAGTGGATCATGGAGCAGGCCCGCGCGGCAGCCGTCGAGGCCGGCCGCGACCCGGACGAGCTCGAGTGCATCGTCTGCGCGCCGAGCATCGTCACGAACGACATGCAGGAGGCCCGGGACGCGACGCGCTGGTTCCCGGCGATGGTCTCCAACCACGTCATGGACCTGATCGAGCGCTACGGCGAGAACTCGGAGATCCCGAAGGACCTCACCGACTACGTCAAGGCGCGGAAGTTCTACGACTACAAGGACCACAGCCGCGAGGGCGCCGCCCATGGCGAGTTCGTCACCGACGAGATCGCCGACCGCTTCAGCGTCATCGGCAGCGTCGACGCGGTCACGGAGAAGCTGAAGGAGCTCGACTCGATCGGCGTCGACCACTTCAACATCTACCTGATGACCCACGGCCAGGAGGAGATCCTGAAGACCTACGGCGACTCGATCATCCCGGAGCTGAAGCAAGCCGCCGTCTGATGGGGATTCACGAGCACCTCTTCGACGTCGAGGCAGCGAAGCGGCGGCTGCAGGAGGGCACCGGCGGGTACGAGGTCGTGCACGAGTCGCCGGGCCTCGAGGTCGGGGTCTACGTGCTCGTCGCCCCCGAGCCCGACCGCCAGCAGCCGCACGAGGACGACGAGGTCTACATCGTCCTCGAGGGCCGCGGGACGCTTCAGGTCGAGGACGAGGAGATCGAGCTCACCGAGGGACAGGCGATGTTCGTCGCCGCCCACGCCGAGCACCGCTTCACGGCGTACGAGCTGCTGAGCCTGCTCGTCATCTTCACGCGGCCCACCGGAGACGGCTGACGGCCCTCGCCGCCGCCACCGGCGACGGGGTCGTGCTCTTCGAGGTCGGCACGGGCTCGTGGCACGCGACCGGCTCGGCCGCCGGCAGCGGCATCTCCTGCCTGGCGCGGGACCCGCGCGACCCGGACATCCTCTTCGGCGGCGGGCGCGGGAAAGGCGTATGGCGGAGTGTCGACGGCGGCGCGACCTGGGACGCGCTCGACTTCCCGCAGCCCGACGTCTACTCCGTCGCCGTCGGCCCGGTCGACGGCGCGCTCTACGCAGGCTGCGAGCCGAGCATGCTCTTCGTCAGCCGCGACCGCGGCGAGCGCTGGGCGGAGCTGGCCAGCCTGCGGGAGATCCCCTCGGCGCCGACCTGGAGCTTCCCGCCCCGACCGTGGACGTCCCACGTCCGCTGGATCGCGCCGAGCCCGCACGACGCCGCGCTCCTTCTGGTCGGGATCGAGCTCGGCGGCGTCATGCGCAGCGAGGACGGCGGCGAGACGTGGAGCGACCACCGCCCGGGCGCTCAGCTCGACTGCCACTCGCTCGCCTGGCACCCGACCGCTCCCGGCCGGGCCTACGAGGCGGGCGGCCAGGGCGCAGCCTGGAGCCACGACGGCGGCGAGACGTGGAGGCCCGCCGACGACGGGCGAGACCGCCACTACACCTGGGCGGTCGCCGTCGATCCCGAGGATCCCGACCAGTGGTTCGTCTCTGCGAGCACGGGGCCGTTCGCGGCGCACGGCACCCGCTCCGCCGAGGCTGTCGTCTACCGCCGGCGCGGCGAGGAGCCGTGGGAAGGCCTGGCGGGAGGCCTGCCGCAGCCGCTGGACGAGATGCCGTACGCGCTCGCGTTCGCCGACGGCGTCCTCGCCGCCGGGCTCGCCGACGGGACCGTCTATGCGACCGGAGACGCCGGCGAGTCCTGGGAGCCGGCAAAGGTCGAGGGCGACCCGCCGTCGCGGATATTGGCCTTCGCCTAGCGAGCGGCGTCCCGCACCGCGAGGCGCACGGCCCGCTCGAGCTTCTGCGGCACCCTGGCGCCGGCCTCGGAGAAGTAATTCCACGCCCGCTCGGGCTTGTTCGAGTGCCCGCGGAGGCCCGTGACGCCCTCGAAGTCGGGGGCGAGGACGATCGTCCGCCCGCGGCCCGCGATCTTCGCGATCAGGCGGTTGAGGGCGACCTCGGCCGGGATCGGGTCGGCGCCCGGCTGCGCGTCCCGGTCGTGGATGACGACGAAGGGGATCCTGCACGCCTTGCAGATGCGCGCGAACACGGGGATGTTCGACTTGCCGCCGCACTCGACGATCGAGACCTCGGCCCGATCAGCGTCATAGCCGAGCGCGGCGAAGATCGTGGGGAGGACGAGCTTCTCCGTGCGCCCCTCGACGAGGATCGCCGAGCGGGCGAGGAAGAGCTCGCTCCGCTCGGCGTCGAACTCGCTGACGACCCTGAAGGCCTCGTCGGCCTCGAGCGGCTCCGGCTGGACGATGTGCGTCCCGCGCCGCTGGCTGTAGCGGACGAGGACGAGCTCCTCCAGCCGGGCGACGTTTAGGAAGGCGGGCGCGTGGGTCGTGTAGAGCACCTGGTTGCCGCCGGCTGCCAGCGCGCGGAGCCGCCGGTAGAGGTAGCGCTGGGTCTGCGGGCGCAGAAAGAGCTCCGGCTCCTCGATCAGGAAGACGACGCCGGAGATCCCCGCCTCCCGGCACGCGTCGACCGCGGCGACGAGGGCGGACGCCGCGGCTGAGTCCGAGGGGTGCTCCTGCGGCTCCTGGAGCGCGTCCCGGAAGAGCCGAACGGCGTCCCCGACCTCGTCGACCTCGCCGTCGAGGTCGAGAAGCGGCCCCGAGCGATGGGCGGCGGGCAGGAAGAGGACGGGCGGCGCCCCGCGACGGCGCGCCCGGGGCTTCTCCGGCGGGTGCGCCGTCAGCGCGATCGTGCGCCCGCCCGCGAGCTTCGCCTCGACCGTCATCGTGGCGGCCCGGCCGCGCACGTCCTCGGGGCTCGGCGGCGCGGCCGGGTCGAGCAGCGCGCGCACGGCAGCGAGCAGGCTGGACTTGCCGGAGCGCGCCTCGCCCACAAGCGCCGTGACCGGGCCGAGCTCGAGCTCGACGTCGCGCGCCGAGCGGTAGGCCCGCACGCGGACGGACTCGAGCAGGCTCATGCGCGAAGCGTCCGGCTCAGTTCGAGGCGCGCGCGTGCCGCGGGTCGGGGAGCGGCGTCAGGACGTGCTCGAGCCGCTCTCGGAGCGGCTCGTAGGCCGGCGGCAACGAGAGGGCCTCGCCGAGCGTCTCGAGCGGCTCGTCGGCTGTGAAGCCCGGGCCGAGCGTGGCGATCTCGAAGAGGACGCCGCTCGGCTCGCGGAAGTAGATCGAGCGGAAGTAGAAGCGGTCGATCACCGGCGTCGGCCGCGCGCCCGCCTGGGCCACGCGCTCGCGCCAGCTCTCGTGCTCGTCGAGCGGCGACGACCAGGCGACATGGTGGACGGTGCCCGCGCCCGAGAGCCCGCGCTCGCCCGGGGGCTCGTCGTAGCCGTAGATGGAGCCGCGGTCGGTCCCGCGCACCTCCCAGCCGCCGTCGCCCGGCTCGAACGCGAGCGCCTCCTCCAGGAAGGGCCTGCTGGCCTCCGGGTCGGCCGAGTACGCCCTGACGCCGTCGAAGCCCTGGAGCGCGACCTCGGCGGCAATTTCGGGGTGGTGGGCGACGAGGGGCTCGTCGCCGCGGTCGACCGCGTGCAGCTCCAGGCCCATCCCCTCGGGATCGGTGAAGCGCAGCCGGTCGCCGTCCCGCTCCGAGTCGGTTCCCTCCGCCGCCAGCCGCTCGCCCCAGAAGGCAAGGGCTTCGGGGGAGGCGACGCGCCACGCCACGGTATGCACCATGCCGGCACCCGCGCGGCCGGGAGGCAGGCCCGGATACTCGAAGAAGGTGAGGTCGGAGCCTGGGCTCCCCTTCTCGTCGGCGTAGAAGAGGTGGTACACGGTCGGGTCGTCCTGGTTTACCGTTTTCTTCACGAGCCGCAGGCCGAGCACGCGCGTGTAGAAGTCGACGTTCCCCGGGGCGTCGGCAGTGATCGCGGTGACGTGGTGGATCCCTTCGAGCTTCATGGCCGTTCCCTTCCGCTCCTTCCTGGCCGCGCGTGCAGGCGTCCGTCTACCCGTTGCTCCCTGACATCATGCCCGCTGTCGGCGGGGTGGCGATCGCGCGGCTCGGCTCGGCCACCTCAGGCCGGCGCGGGTCGCTCGGGAGGGCTCGCCAGGCGCTCGCGGGCGTCGTAGGCCCGGAAGGTTGGCAAGAGCAGCGCGGCAACCCCGACGCCGACGACACAGAGGACGCCGCCGGACACGATCGAGCCGCGCACGCCGGCGAAGCTCGCGACGACGCCGGACTCCAGGTTGCCGAGGAGCGGCCCGGCCGAGTAGCTCACCTGCTCGATCCCGGCGAGGCGGCCGCGCAGGTGGTCGGGGACGGTCGTGTTCCAGATCGCCCCGCGGAAGATCCCGCTCACCATGTCCGACCCGCCCGCCAGCGCGAGCATGGCCAGGGCAATGCCCAGATTCGGCGCGAACCCGAGGGCCGTCATGGCAAGCCCCCAGCCCATCGCCGCCCAGACGACCGCCATCCCGTGCCGGTTGATCCGCGCGGTCCAGCCGCTCGTCGCCGTGGCGACCAGCGCGCCCAGCGCGGGGGCCGCGTACAAGAGCCCGAGCGCACCGGCGCCCCCGAACTCCTCCGAGAAGGCAGGGAAGAGCGCGATCGGGATCCCGAAGAACATCGCGATCAGGTCGACCGTGTACGTCCCGACCAGCTCGGGGCGACTCTTCGCGTAGCGCAGGCCCTCGAGGATGCCCTGGAGGCTCGGCCGGTCGGCACCGGGCGGCGGGGGCACCGCGCGCATGAGCGCGAGCGCCACGAGCGAGACGCCGAACGTGGCTACGTCGATCGTGTACGTCAGAGGGAGCCCGAGCACCGCAATGAAGACCCCGGCGAGCGCCGGGCCCGCCACCCAGCCAAAGGTCGAGCGGAAGCCGTCGAGGGCGCTCGCCGCGAGGAACTCCTCCCGGTCGACGAGGCGCGGGATGAGCGCGTCGAGGGGCGGGCGCTGGATTCCGTCGAGCCCCGCCATTGCCGCGCCCACGGCGAAGAGCACCCACAGCCGCGGCTCGGAGAGCGTCGAGTTGAGGACGAGCACGCCCGCGCAGGCAGCGAGACCGAGCTCGGCGATCTGCACCAGGCGACGGCGGTCGAAGGCATCCGCAAGCGCGCCGCCGACGAACGCGGTCACGAGCAGCGGCACCAGCTCCGCAAGGCTGAGGAGGCCGACCACGAGCGAGGAGCCGGACAGCTGGTAGGCCTGGTACGGCAGCGCGACGTACGTGATCATCGAGCCGAAGGCGGAGACGCCCTGGCCGACGAAGAGGAGGCGGAAGTCCCGGTGGCGCCGCAGCGGCCCGATGTCGACCGTCGCCAGGCGCAGGAGCGAGCGGGCGCCGGCCGGCTCGGGGACGGGCGGCGCCGGGCCGAGGCGCTCGCCTTCGCGCAGGTCGTCGGGGCTCACGAGTGCAGCGTTACGACGGGGCCGGTCGGAAGCGGAAGCACGAGACGACGTGGTCGTCCACGAGCCCCGTCGCCTGCATGAACGCGTAGCAGACCTTCGGCCCGACGAAGCGAAAGCCGCGGCGCTTCAGGTCCTTGCTCATCGCCTTCGAGACCGGTGTCTCCGCCGGAATCTCCGAGACCGACCGCCAGCCGCCCACGAGCGGCTCCCCGTCGACGAAGCTCCAGACGAGGTCGGAGAAGCTCCCGAGCTCCTCCTGCACCTCGAGCACGCGCCGGGCGTTCTCGACGGTCGACTCCACCTTGAGGCGGTTGCGGACGATGCCCGCGTCCTGGAGGAGCTCCTCGACGCGGGCCGGCCCGAACGCGGCCACCGCAGCCGGGTCGAAGCCGGCGAACGCCTTCCGGTAGTTCTCGCGCTTGTGCAGGATCGTCGCCCACGAGAGCCCCGCCTGCGCGCCCTCGAGCGTCAGGAGCTCGTAGAGAGCGCGGTCGTCGCGCTCCGGGACTCCCCATTCCTCGTCGTGATAGGCGACGTAGAGCTCGTCCGCCTCGGGTACCCACGCGCACCGCTCCATGGTCGGTAGCCTAGGCGGCGGACACGTTCTTCAGGCTGAGAGGAGTTCTCCATGGCGATCGACACGGCTCCGGACCCGAGGCGCTGGAAGGCTCTGGCCGTCCTGGGAGTGGCCTACCTGATGGTCGTGCTCGACGTCTCGATCGTGAACGTCGCGCTCCCCTCGATCCAGGAAGACCTCGACTTCACGATCGAGAACCTGCAGTGGGTGGTGAGCGGCTACGCCCTCACCTTCGGCGGCTTTCTGCTCCTCGGCGGGCGCACGGGCGACCTGCTCGGGCGGCGGCGGCTGTTCATGGTCGGCCTGGCCCTCTTCGCCGCCTCCTCGCTGCTCTGCGGCCTCTCGGTCTCCTCCGGGATGCTCATCGCCATGCGCCTGATCCAGGGCGCCGCCGGCGCGATCCTCGCGCCGTCGGTCTTCTCGATCACGCTCGTCACCTTCCGCGAGGGCGCCGAGCGGAACAAGGCCCTGGGGATTCTCGGCGCGATCGCCGGCTCGGGCGCCGCCATCGGCGTCCTCCTCGGCGGCATCCTCACCGAGTACGTCGGCTGGGAGTGGATCTTCTTCGTCAACGTCCCCATCGGTCTCGCCGCACTCGCGCTGGTGCCGCGCTACGTGCGCGAGAGCCGCGCGGACGGCCTCGCCCGCCACTTCGACGCGGCGGGGGCAGTCACCGTCACGGCGAGCCTCATGCTCTTCGTCTACGGCCTCACGCAGTCCACCCAGGGCGGCTGGTCGTCCCCCAAGACGATCGTCCCTCTGATCAGCTCCGCCGTGCTCATGGTCGCCTTCCTCGTCATCGAGTCGCGCTCGCAGTCGCCGCTCGTGCCGCTGAGCTTCTTCAAGCGGCGGACGCTCGCGGGCGCGAATCTGATCGGCTTCGGGCTGGGCACGACGATCTTCGGAATGTTCTTCCTCCTGTCGCTCTACATGCAGATCGTGCTCGGCTTCTCGGCGCTCGAGACCGGCGTCGGCTACCTCGCGGTCGCGCTGACCGCGGTCCTCTCCTCCGGCCTCGCACAGGCACTCGTGACACGGATCGGCGTGAAGCCCGTGCTCGCCACGGGACTGACGCTACTCGGGGTCGGCCTCGTCTTCTTCACACAGGTCTCCGTCGACGGCAGCTACGTCTCCGACCTCCTCCCCGGCTTCCTGCTCGTCGGCGTCGGCCTCGGCTTCTCCTTCGTGCCGGTGTCGATCGCGGCACTTGCGGGCGTCCAGGGCCGTGAGGCCGGGCTGGCGTCGGGGCTGATCAACACGAGCCAGCAGATCGGTGGCGCGCTCGGCCTCGCCATCCTGACGACAGTCTCGACCACGCGGACGGACAACCTGACCCCGCCTGGGCGACTGCCGTCGCTCGAGGCCCTCACGGAGGGCTATAGCCTCGCCTTCTGGGTCGCGGCCGGCTTCGCCGCCCTCTCGCTCCTGACGACGCTCCTGATCCTGAAGCGCGAGGACCTCGTCACGGCGCCCGAGCCCGCGGAGTCCCCAGCCTCGTAGCGTTCAGCTCGCCAAGGCCCGGCAACGGGCGCTGCGTCTAGCTGAAGGTGACGAGGGGCTCGTCGATCTGGCGGGTGCCCTGGACGCAGGCCCGCCGCGAGCGCTTGTCGGGCACGGCCCTGCAGCCGAACTGCTTGAACGCGCCGTCCGTGAGGACGGCGCTCACCTTGCCGAGCCAGCGGTAGCACTCGAGCCTCGTCGCCCCCGGGAAGCCGTCGCACCGGCGCACGAACGCCACGAGTTCCTCCGGCGGCGAGGCGATCAGGTTCTGCACCTTCGCCCCGTGGATGCAGCTGACGGCCTCCTCGCCCGCAAGCTCGGCGCAGAGGGAAAGCTGGACGCTCGGGTCGGGCGGGCCGACGACGGAGGCCGCAGTGATGCACGCCTGCCGCTGGAGCCCGGCGAGCCCCTCGCAGAGCGCGAGGATGTCCGCGCCTGACTCGATCGGCTCGGCCGGACGGTTCTCGATGAACGCGCGGTACCAGCACGGGCGCACGAACTCGTCGGCCTGGGCCCCGCAGAGCTCACGCGGGTCCTCGACCACGGTCTCGGGCGCCTGCGCGTCGTCGGCGCCGGCGACCGCGAACCAGTAGTCGTGGAAGACGCCCTGCGAGCAGTCGGGCGCATCCGCGCCGAGGGCGGAGCAGAATCTCAACGCCTCGGTCAAGTCCTCGCGGACGAGCCGCATGAAGGCGTGGCCGAAGCCGTGGATGCAGCTGTAGCGCCGGTAGCGCGTCTCCGCCTCGTCGCAGACGCCGGTCGAAGCCTGCGGGTCGGAGAGATCGATCTCGGGCGCGACGGCGGTGACGAGCCCGTGGGCGAACCCGGCCGAGCAGCCGGGCTCGTTCGTCTTCGGGAGGTAGTCCATGAGGCTGTCCAGCGTGACCCCGTGGGCCTGCGCGTACTCCCGCCCGACCCCGTGCATGATCCCGTGGCAGTCTCCGAGGAGCCGCCCCGTCGGATCCGAGTAGGCGGCGACAGCGATCTCCTCGAGGGCGGGCCCGGGATCGTCAGCGTCGGACATGAGCGCGGAGAAGGCCTCGCCGTAGCAGGCGCGCACGTCGTCGGACTCGGTCAGCGCCGCGCACTCCTCGACGCTCGGGGCCTCGGGCAGCGCGGTGTCGCTCGGCGGCCCGGCGTCCGTCATGGGAGGCAGCGAGTGGTCGTCCCCATCAGACGAGCAGCCGGACAGGACGGCCACCGCGAGCAGGCCGGCGACGGCCAGGGCGCGGAGGCTCACGGGGCGGCCGCGAGCAGGAGGTTGATGCCGGACGGATCCCGCACGAGCACGCCATCCGCCTGCGTCTCGGGCTCCTGGCCCGCGTCCGCGACGCGCGCGGCCACCCGGTCGCGCTCGCCGGCATCGGGCAGGACGAGGGTCGCGTGGCGGAGCGTCGCCGTTCCCGGAGGGGCCGGCGGAGCACCGCGGCTGTGCCAGACGTTCGCGCCGATGTGGTGGTGGTAGCCGCCGGCGGCCAGGAATGCCGCGGAGCCGAAGAGCTCCGCCATCAGCTCGAGGCCGAGGACGTCCCGGTAGAACGCGATCGAGTCCGCGACGTCGGCGACCTGCAGGTGGACGTGGCCCATGTCGGTTCCGGCGGGCAGCCGCTCGAAGGGCGCCGTTGCCGGATCCTCCAGCTCGCCGAGCAGGCTCGCGACGTCCAGCGGCTCCGTCGTCATACGGACGCCGACCTGTCCCTCCCAGACCTCGCGCGGACGGTCGTGGTAGATCTCGATCCCGTGCCCGTCGGGGTCGGTGAGATAGAGCGCCTCGCTGACGAAATGGTCGGACATGCCGACGAGCGGGACGCGATCGCGCGCCGCGTGGGCGAGCCAGCGAGCGAGGTCGTGCTCGCTCTGGGACCAGGAGCGCGAAATGGAACAGGCCCGTGTAGCGGCCGGCGGGCTGGGCGCCGGGCTCCTCGACGAGCCCGAGCAGCTCGGTCCCGCCCGCGCCGAGCGAGGCCGTCCCGCCCTCGCGGCGCAGCAGCTCGAGGCCGACCTGGCCGCCGTAGTAGCGGAGGGAGCGGTCGAGGTCGCCCACGGTGAGGTGGACGGCGCCCATGCGCGTCGCGGCCGGGATGGAGACGGCGGTCGCGGCCATGCCGGCCACGATAGCGCCGGGCGCTAGCTCTCCGTCTTCGCCGCCGGGGGCGGCGGCACGCCTGTTGCGCGCAGCCGCGCGACCTTGCCGAGCAGGTCGAACCAGAAGGGGGCGCCCAGGGACACGGCCGCGGCCGTGAGGAGAAGCCCGATTACCTTCCCGACCCACCCCTCCCAGCCGCCGGGTAGGTCCTGCGGGCCGCCCTCGAAATCCCACCCGAGCGGGATCGCGAGCTTGTCGACGCTCTGCGTGATCGCGCTCGGGTCCTCCGAGCCCGCGGCCTCCTGGGCCTGCGCGACGACCGCCGCCCGCACGGCGTCGTCGCTCCACAGCGTGCGCCCGATGGCGACCGTGTCGACGTTGAGGAGGAGGACGACGACGATCGCGATCACCCACAGCACGATCTGAACGCGACGCCGGTACCAGCCCGAGACGCGCGCCATCGTGTCGTCGTACCAGGTCTCCGCCGACCGGCGGAAGAACTCGAGCTTCTTCGCCGCGTCGTCGGTACGCTCGTCCGCCTCGTTCAGGAGCGCCGTCAGCGCCGCCCGCACGCGGTCGACGGGGATGTCCTGCACGGCCTTCTCCATCCGCTTCAGCGCGTCGTCGACGGTCGCGGCAGTCTCCTTCGTCTGCGCCTCGACATCGAGGTTCAGGAGCGCCGAGACGACCGTGCGCGAGGGCAGGTAGGCGGGGTGGCGCTCGCGTCGCCACCAGCCGACCGCCTTGCGGACGCCTGGCACTTTCTTCAGGCCCGGCGAGAGGCCGCGGGACGAGCGCACCAGGGGATCGACGAGCGGGTGGTGGAAGACCTGATCCATCAGCTCCTCGTCGAGCAGGCTCCGCAACCCCTTCTTCAGGTAGTCGGCGCGCCAGGCGAAGATGCTCGAAAGCGTCTCCATGAGCGCCGAGCAGACGAAGCTCAGGATCACGAAAACGAAGATGAGCCCGAGGGCGACGTCGAGGGCGGGGATGTCCGGCAGAGCGCTTCGAAGCTAACACCGGCCCCAGACGGCCCGGCCGCCCTGCTCATTACTGTCACTTAACGGTTGGCGCGCGGACCGGCACCCGGTCGGCTCCCACCGCGGCCGGTGCCTAGTCTTGCTTCCACCGACCTCGAAGGCCTTCGAGGGGCCCTACGACCTCCTCCCGCGCGATCCTTTGGTGACGGTGAACGTCTATATCGGCGTGGACAACCCCCTGAGCTACACCGCCCTGCACTTCCACAACGGAACCGCGGTGGAGGTGCCCTGGTAGACGGCGGGCAACCCAGCGGCCGGGACGACGGCGGCCTCGACGCCTTCATCTCCTACTCCCACCGGGACACGGAGTTCGTCCTCGGGCTGAAGAGCGCGCTCGAGGCGGGCGGCCACGTCGTCTGGGTCGACGCTGACGACATCCCGGCGGGCGCCCCCTGGCGCGAGGAGCTGGGCTCGGGGATCGAGGCGGCGGACGCCTTCGTCTTCGTCATCAGCCCCGAGTCCGTGGCCTCGCCGGAGTGCGGCAAGGAGCTGTCGCGGGCGCTGGAGCTGGGGAAGCGCCTCGTGCCGGTGCTCCTGCGGCCGGCGGACGGGGTGCCGCCCGGACTGGCGGCGGTGCAATACGTCCACGCGGACGGGCGCGGGCTCGAGGAGACGGCCACGCACGTCGCCGAGGCGATCGGCACCGACCACGAGTGGGTGCGGGAGCACACGCAATGGCTCGCGCGGGCGCTTCGATGGCAGGCGCACGACCGCCAGCGGGCCTACCTGCTCCGGGGCTCGGAATTGCGCGCGGCGGAGGACTGGCTCGCGCGTCAGAGCGAGCGGCTGGAGCCTCGCCCCACCCCGCTCCAGACCGAGTTCATCGTCGCGAGCCGCCGAGCCGAGTCGCGCCGGCTCCGAATTCTCCTGGGCGCCGCACTCGCGGCCGTGCTGGTCTCCGCGGCCCTGGCGGCCTTTGCGCTCGTGCAGCGGAGCGAGGCGATCGCGCAGCGAGACCGAGCGCAGTCGCGGCAGCTGGCGGCTGCCGCGACATCGCAGCTCCAGATCGATCCGGAGCTCAGCATCCTGCTGGCACGCGAGGCGCTCGACAAGGACGAGACGCCTGAAGCGCGGGACGCACTGCGCAGGGCGCTCGTCGAGTCCCACGTCGGGCAGACACTCCGCAGCCACGAGGACAACGTCTCCGAGGTCGCGTTCAACCCCGACGGCGACGTGCTGGCCACAGCGTCGAGCGACGGGACCGTCCAGCTCGTGAGTCCGCAGGATGGGCGCCAGCTCGGGGTCATCGAGCTGAAGCAGGGGCCGGTCCGAGGGGTGACCTTCTCGCCGAACGGCACACGGCTCCTGACGCGGGGAGACGGCCAAACGGTGCAAGTCTGGAACCTCGAGGGCGACGAGCTCGCCACCTTCGAGGGCGACCGCGGATCCTTCAGCCCCGACGGAAGCCGCGTGGTCACCGGCAGCGAAGGCGGCATCGCCCGCGTCTTCGAGACCGACACCGGTGAGGAGATCGCACGCCTCGACGGAGAGGCCCCTGTCATGAGTGTCGCCTTCGGCCCCGACGGCGGGACCGGACTGGTCGCCGCGAGCGAGCTGGATGTCAAGGCCCGGGGAAGCGTCCGCCTCTGGGACGTTCGCAGCGGCGAGGCCAGGGAGATCGGAACGTACGACGAGCCGGTCTTGTCCGCCTCGTTGAGCGCGGACGGCACGCGTGTCGCAACAGTCGGGGCGCTCACGACGACACTCTGGGACACCGCGTCCGGAAACCTGCTCGCGGTGCTCGGCGACAGCTTCCTGGCCGTTTTCAGCCCCGACAGCTCCCAGCTCCTCACGGCGACCAACGACGGCACTGCCCGGGTATGGACTGCCGACGGCGACGAGGTATCAGTGCTGCGCGACAGCCATGGCGGCTTCATCTTGGACGCCGGCTGGAATGTGGACGGGTCGCTGGTCTTCACGGCCGGCATCGACCGCACCGCCCGTGCCTGGAGCCCGACGACGGGGGACGTGGTCGCATACCTCCGGGGGCATACAGACACCGTCAACTCGGCGGCCTTCAGCCCGGACGGGAGGACGGTCGCGACCGGTGGAGCCGACGCTGAGGTGCGGCTGTGGGACATCGGCCCTCCAGTGGTGATGAGGGGCCACGGGCCCCCGCTCACGAACGGGGTGTCGCCGTTGACGGCAGTGGACTTCAGCCCCGACGGAGGGCGCCTCTTGACCGCGGCCGAGGACCTCACGGCGCGCATCTGGAACGCGCGCACGGGCGAGGAGGTACCCGACGCGGCCGGCTGTGCGCAGCAGAGGGCGGAAGGCTTGTCCTGCCTTGCGACGGCGGTCGCCTTCGGGCACCTGAGCTTGATCACCGATGCCGAGTTCGGCTCGAACGCCACGACCGTGCTGACGGCCGGCGTGGACGGGACGGCTCAGATCTGGGACGCGGCCACCGGCGCGAACCTCGCCCGCTTCGTCGGCCACGAGGGAAGGCTGGACGGAGCCTCGTTCAGTCCCGACGGCTCTAGGGTGGTCACCGCCGGCAGCGACGGCACGGCGCGGATCTGGGACACGGCGAGCAGCGCACAGACCCTCGTCCTCCAGCACGGCGACAGGGTGACCGACGCCGTCTTCAGCCCCGACGGCGCGCAGGTGCTGACGAGCGCAGGCGACGACACCCTGCACCTCTGGAACGCGAGCAACGGGGCCGAGGTGCGGACGTTCAAGGGCGCTGGAGCCGTGGGTGGGATCGCATTCAGCCCGGACGGCAGCCTCGTCGCCGCGCCGGGAGACGAGGCGGCCAGGGTTTTCGACGTGGCGAGCGGCGAGCAAGTCGCCGTCCTTCAGGGCCACGTCGGCCTGGTCGAGAGCGCGTCCTTCAGCCCGGACGGCGCCTTCGTCGTCACAGCCGGCCTGGACCGGACCGCCCGCGTCTGGGACCTCGACGGCGGGACGGAGGTGCTTGTCCTCCGCGGCCACGAGGGCGGCGTCAGCCGCGCGGTCTTCAGCCCCGACGGCCGTCGCATCGCCACGGCCTCCCATGATTCGTCCGCCCGCGTCTGGGAGTGCGAGGTCTGCGTCCCGGACGACGAGCTCGTCGAGCTCGCGGACGCGAGTGTGACGCGTCAGCTGACGCCGGCCGAGCGCGAGCTGTACCTCGGTTCCTAGTCCACGAGCTTGCGCGCCATCGCGAAGATCGCGATGCGCCACATGGCTAGGCCGAAGGCGAAGAGCATCCCCAGCCGGAGGAGGTCAACCCACTCCCACGCGCCGAAGACTGCGCTGCGTACCAGCTCGACGCACTGGTAGAGCGGGTTGAAGTTCGCCAGCACCTGCGCCCACTCGGGCAGCCCGTCAATGGGGAAGAACGTGCCGGCGACGAGGAAGAGCGGCGTTATGACGGCGCTCACGATGTAGCTGAAGTTCTCGATGCTCTTCGCGAAGCCAGCGATGGCGATGCCGAAGTTCGCCCAACCGAAGCCTGAGATGAAGGCGATGAAGGGCACGAGGAGCATGCCCCACGAGGGGTCGAGACCGAAGAACATCGCCACGACCATCGGCACACATCCGAAGACGCCGGCCCGCGCTGAGATCCAGAGCGACTCGGCCGTGACCAGCTCCTCAGTGTCCACAGGAGCCGCCAGGATGGCGTCATAAGTCCTCTGAAACTGATATTTCACGAACGTGCCGAACATGGCCGGGAACGCGCTCGAGAAGAGCACCGCGGTGGCCACGATCCCCGTGCCGATGAAGTCGACGTAGTCGTAGTTGCCGACGCGGCTGACGAGCGAGCCGAAGCCGAAGCCGAACGCGAGCAGGTAGATGGTCGGCTCGACCGTCGACGAGAACGTCGCCGAACGCCAGTACGAGGAGAAGTTCACGACCTCGCGCACGAGCACGCCCGTGATCGCGGGGCGCTCGAGGCGGCCGATCGTCGTCCCGCGCCCGGTCCTCACTCGATCTCCTCGCCCGTGAGGAGGACGAAGACGTCCTCGAGGTTCGCCGGGCGGCGCTCGCCCTCGGGCACGTCGCCGTCGCCGCCCTCGATGCCGAGCACCGAGATGCTCGTGCCGGTGCGGCGGGTCGCGAAGCCCGCGGCCTGCGCCGCCACCTCGGTCTCGGCGAGCTTCGCGGGCGAGCCGTAGACCTCGACGGCTTCGCGCCCGGCGTGCTCGTGGACGAGCCGCGCGGGCGGCCCGGAGGCCACGGCGCTCCCGTGGGACATGATCAGGACGGTGTCGGCGAGGCGCTGAGCCTCCTCGATGTAGTGCGTCGACATGAGGATGGTGGTGCCCTCGGCGCGCAGCGCGTCGATGAGTGCCCAGAGCTCCTGGCGCACCTGCGGGTCGAGACCGACCGTCGGCTCGTCCAGGAGCACGAGCCGCGGGCGGTGGACGAGCGCGCGGGCGATGAGCAGCCGCCGGCGCATCCCGCCGGAGAGCTTGTCGACGCGGCTGTCGCGCCGGTCGACGAGGTTCGCCATCTCGAGCGCGCGCTCGATCGCCGCGCGCCGGTCGGCTCGGGCGATCCGGTAGAGGTGCGTGAAGACGAGCAGGTTCTGCTCGACGGTCAGCGTCGTGTCGAGGTTGTCGAGCTGCGGCACGACCCCGCACTGCGCCCGGGCGACCTTGGACTCCGCCGGAAGCTTGAACCCGAGCACCTCGAGCTCGCCCTCGTCGGCGATCGCCTGCGCGGTGAGCAGGCGCATGGTCGTCGATTTCCCGGCGCCGTTCGGCCCGAGCAGGCCGACGCAGGTGCCCTCCGGGACGTCGAGATCGAGCCCGTTGACCGCGGTGATCGGCCCGTAGCGCTTGACGACGCCCCGGAGACGGATGGCGAGGCTCTCGCTCACCCCGTCAGCATGCCAGTGCCGGCTAGGCCGCCTCCGTGGCCGGCTGCTGCTCGCCCTCCCCTGCGTGGCTCGGGAGGACAGATCGGAGCAGCACCGCGCTGAGCACCGCCGCCGAGAGGGTGAAGATCGCGCCGACGAGGAAGGCGATGTGGTAGCCGCTGCTGAGCGCGGCGGCCTCGGCCGTCCCGCCGTCGCGGAGGTTCTCCGTCCGTAGGTCGGCGAGGCTCGCGAGGATCGCGAGACCGACAGCGCCGCCCATCATGAACGACGTGTTGACGACGCCCGAGGCCAGCCCGGCCTCCTCGGGCGCGACCCCGCCCATGGCTGCGAGCAGGATCGGGTTGAAGGCGATCCCGGCGCCGACGCCGATCAAGGCCGTCGGAAGGAGCACGTCCATCGCGAAGCTCCCATCCACCGGAGCCCGCGCGAGCAGGAGCAGCGCCACCGTCATCAGCGTCAGCCCGCCGACGAGGGGCGGCTTGATCCCGAAGCGCATGACGAGCCGGTCCGAGTAGAGCGAGCAGAGGCCCCAGATGATGGTCGAGGGCAGGTAGGCGAAGCCGACCTCGAGCGGCGTGTAGCCGAGGACCCGCTGCAGGTAGAGCGCCGAAAAGAAGAAGTAGGCGAACATCCCCGCAGCGAGGAGGATGCCGATGCCGTTGGCCGAGGACACGTTCCGGTTCCGGAAGAGGGTCAGCGGCACGAGCGGCGCCTTGATGCGGGCCTCGATCGCGAGGAAGACGACCAGGAGGGCGACCGCTGCGCCGAGCAGGCCGAGCGTCTCGGCTGACGTCCACCCGTTCGAGTTCCCGTTCACGATGGCGTAGACGGCGAGCATCAGCGAGGCGGTGATCGAGATGGCTCCGGCGACGTCGAGGCGACCCCTGCTCGCCAGTGCCGACTCGCCGGGAAGGAGGCGGGTGGAGAGGATGAAGACGATGATCCCGACGGGGATGTTGATGAAGAAGATCCAGTGCCACGAGAGCAGGTCGGTGAGGATCCCGCCCGCGAGGACGCCGATGACCCCTCCGCCCGACAGCACGAACCCGAAGATCCCCATCGCCTTCGCGCGCTCGGCCGGCTCGGTGAAGAGCATCATCACGAGCGAGAGCGCCACGGCGGCGACGAGCGCGCCCCCGAGGCCCTGGATCGCGCGAGAGGTCACGAGCATGCCCTGCGACGTCGAGAGCCCGCAGAGGAGTGACGCGGAGGTGAACGCGACGATCCCGATCAGGAACATCCGTCGGTGGCCGAAGAGGTCGCCCAGCCGGCCACCCAGGAGCAGGAAGCCGCCGAAGGTCAGCAGGTAGGCGTTGACGATCCACGCGAGCGACGTCTCGCTGAAGCCCAGGTCGTCCCGGATGGTCGGGAGCGCGACGTTCACGATCGTCCCGTCCAGGACGATCATCAGGTCGCCGAGGCAGAGGACCCAGAGGGCAATCCAGCGGCTTCGGCTATCCAAGCTCATGTGATGGCCTTCCTTTCGGTGCGTTCTCTCATCGCCGGTCTCCGAGGGTTAGACGCGGCCCTGGCGCCAAACTCATCGGTCGGCCCGCGATGAGTTTCGGCCGCCAGACCGGTCTTTCTCTCAGATGGCCGCCCCAGAGCCGACCACGATCGACTTCGCCGTCGGCGGCTCGCTCGTCCCTTCCGACCTACCCGCGCTCTGCGAGCGGGTCCGCTTCCTGCTGGAGGCGAGCGGAGCCGACGTCGTCCTCTGTGACGTTAGCGATTTGGCCGGAGTGGACGCGGTCGCGGTCGACGCCCTCGCCCGGCTCCAGCTCACCGCCCTGCGCCTCGGCCGGCGCGTGTGCGTCCGGAATGCGTCCAACGAGCTGCAGCAGCTGCTCCTCTTCACCGGTCTTGCGGAGGTGTGCGGCCTAACCCTCGAACTCGAGCGGCAGGCCGAACAATGGGAACAGCGTTTTCGTGTCGAGGAAGAAGCTGAACTCGACGATCCGCCCGTCTGAGATCTCGAGCACCTGGAGCGCCCAGGGCTCGTAGCCGTCGCCGGCCTCGTTCGGCTTGTACTGGCCGAACGCCGGCGAGCCGTTCGCGGCCACGGTCGGGATTACCTTGGAGCCGCGGCAGCCGGCGCCGGGCCCGTACCACCAGCCGAAGATGTCGTCCCGGCCACTGAGCCAGAGCTCGTACGGCGGCATCGACTGGGTCGCGTCCTCGTGGATGAGCGCCGTGAGCGCCTCCATGTCGTACTGCTCGAAGGCCTCGACGTAGCGGGCGAGCAGCTCGCGGTCGGGCTCTTCGACGGTCGGCGCGGTCTCGGCGAGAGAGACGTCGCTCGACTCGAGGTTCGCGCGGGCGCGCTGGAGCGCGCTGTTCACGGAGGCGACGCTCGTGTCGAGCAGCTCCGCGACCTCGGCGGCCTTCCAGCGCAGCACCTCAAAGAGGATCAGCACCGCGCGCTGGCGCGGCGGCAGGTGCTGCAACGCAGCGACGAAGGCGAGTCGGACGGTCTCGCGAGTCGCCGCCACCTCGGCGGGATCGCCGTCGGCGGGGAGAACGCGGCTGTCGGGCACGGGCTCGAGCCAGGTCACCTCGGGGAGGATTTCCCCGATGGGCCCGTGGGGGTCGCGCGCCGGCCCGAGGTCCATCGGCCGGGCCCGTCTCTCGCGGCCGCCGAGCATGTCGAGGCAGACGTTGGTCGCGATCCGGTAGAGCCAGGAGCGGAGGGCCGACCTGCCCTCGAAGCGGTCGTAGCCGCGCCACGCCCGGATGAAGGTCTCCTGCACGGCGTCCTCGGCCTCGAACGAGGACCCGAGCATCCGGTAGCAGTAGGCAGTGAGCTCGGTGCGGTGTGCCTCGAGCTGCTGTTCGAGCTGACCCTTGTCGGGTACGACCGTGAACGAGGGCTCCCCCACGCGGACCATGGTATGCAAACAATCCCGGTCGACGCCGATGCGCTCCGGAGGCCGTGACACCGGCCGTTACGCCCTCGTTACGGCGCCACGACATGCTGGGCATCGCCAGCGATCGACAGGAGGAGAAATGAGCACAACGAGCCAGGAGTCGGCGACCGCGCCGAGCCTGCGGCTGGGAACCGTCGCGCCCGACTTCGCGGCCGAGACCACGGAAGGCCCCATTCGCTTTCACGAGTGGATCGGCGACTCATGGGCGGTCCTCTTCTCGCACCCGAAGGACTTCACGCCGGTCTGCACGACCGAGCTCGGCACCCTGGCCGGCATCAAGCCGGAGTTCGAGCGCCGCGGCGTGAAGGTGATCGGGCTCTCGGTCGACCGGGTCGACCGGAAGGACGCCTGGGCCGACGAGATCGAGGCCACCCAGGGCCATCGACCCAACTTCCCGGTCATCGCCGACTCGGACTTCGCCGTCGCGAAGCTCTACGGGATGCTGCCGGAGGAGACCGAGGGCGATCCCGACACGCGGACGCCGGCCGACAACCAGACGGTCCGGAACGTCTTCGTCGTCGGCCCCGACAAGGCGATCAAGCTGATCCTCGTCTACCCGATGACGACGGGACGCAATTTCGACGAGATCCTGCGCGTGATCGACTCGCTCCAGCTGACCGCCAACCACAAGGTGGCCACGCCGGCGAACTGGCAGCAGGGCGACGACGTGATCATCGCGGGCTCGGTCACCGACGAGGCCGCGAAGGAGCTCTGGCCCGACGGCTGGGAGACCCCGCTTCCGTACATGCGGGTCGTTCCGCAGCCGAACGAGAGCTGAGCGCGCTTCGAGCCGAACGACCCAGAAAGGCCCGCGTAAGCGGGCCTTTCGAGTAGCGGGGGCAGG
>CAWESB010000012.1:0-116671 GCA_963811635.1 uncultured Actinomycetes bacterium | reverse complement strand
GTGCGCCGGTCGAGATCACGCTCGTCGACCGCCGCAACTTCCATCTCTTCCAGCCGCTCACCTACCAGGTTGCGACGGGCGCGCTCTCGCCCGGCGAGATCGCCTATCCGCTCCGCGCGATCTTCAAGCGCGACCGCAACGTCCGCGTGCTGCTGGCCGAGGTCGCCGACTTCGACCTCCACGCGCGTGAACTTCACCTGCACTCGGTCGGGGCGGTGCCGGCGCCGGAACGGCTCGGATACGACACGCTGATCGTCGCCGGCGGCTCGCACTACTCGTACTTCGGCCACCAGGAATGGCGGATGCGCGCCGCCGAGGTGAAGTCGCTGGAGAGCGCACTCGCGGTTCGGAGCCAGCTTCTCGCCGCCTTCGAAGCCGCCGAGGTCGAGCCGAACGCAGACGCACGCGACGCGTGGCTCACGTTCGTCGTCGTCGGCGCCGGCCCGACGGGCGTCGAGATGGCCGGCCAGATCGCCGAGCTGGCGCGGGACACGCTGCGGCGCGACTTCCGCACCATCGATCCCCGCCGCGCCCGCATCCTCCTCGTCGAGGCTGCCGATCGTGTACTGACGAGCTTCCCGCCCTCGCTCTCGGCGAAGGCCGAGCGGTCGCTGCAGCGCCTCGGCGTGACCGTCCTCACCGGCCGCACCGTGATCGGAGTCGACGGCGCGGGCGTGACACTCGCCGGCCACGACGGTGGCTCAGAGCGCATCGCCAGCCGCGCGGTCGTCTGGGCTGCCGGCGTCACCGCGTCCGGCCTCGCCGGCAGGCTCGCCGAGCTCACCGGAGCCGAGCGTGACGGAGCCGGCCGCGTCACCGTCGAATCCAATCTGACCCTTCCCGGGCACCTGGAGGTGTTCGCGATCGGTGACATGGTCCGCGTCCGTGATGTCAACGGCGAGCCCGTCGTCCTGCCGGGCGTCGCACCCGTCGCGATGCAGCAAGGCCGGTACGCGGCCGGTGTCGTCCGCGCGCGACTACGGGGGCGAGAGCACGGCGCCTTCCGCTACCGCGACAAGGGCAACCTGGCCACGATCGGCCGAGCGGCGGCTGTCGCCGACATCAAGGGCGTCCGGCTCAGCGGCTTTCCCGCCTGGGCGACCTGGCTGGTCGTCCACCTCTGGTATCTGATCGGCTTCCAGAATCGGCTGCTCGTCCTCATCCGCTGGTCGTTCAGCTTCGTGACCCACGGTCGCGGCGCCCGACTCATCACAGGCGCTTCGACAAACAGCGAGCAGCGCTGATGTGGCGCTGATCGGCTGGGCCATACTCGTCGGCGCGAGCCTCGTCGCAGGAGCCCTCGTCGCGGTGGTCCTGCGGCTTCCTGAGCGCATCGCCGCCGTCGTGACCTCGTTCGGCGGCGGCCTCCTCGTCGCGGCGATCGCCTTCGAGCTCGTCCCCGAGGCGGACGAGCGCGCGGGCGCGGTGGTTACCGCGCTTGGGCTTCTGGCAGGGACGCTGGTCTACGTCGGCGCCGATGCGTGGCTCACCCGCGACGAGGCGATGGCGGAGATGCGCCGCTCGGGCCAGGCGGCCGCGGCTGGCCAGCCGATGACGATGTCCGTCGACCACGCCGAGGCCGCCCGTGGCGAGTCGATCGCCGTGGGACTTTTCGTGGACGGGGTGCCGGAGTCGATAGCGCTGGGCCTAACGGTTGCGGAGGGCGAGATCGGGCTTGCGCTGCTCGTCGGAATCGTTGTCGGCAACGTGGTCGAGGCGTACGGAGCCGCCCAGCCGATCATCACCGGCGGCCACACGAAGCGCTTCGCCCTCGTGCTGCTCGGCGGCATTGGCTTCGCTCTCACATGCGCTGTGATTCTCGGCGGCACCGCGTTCGCCAACGCCGGCGACGAGTTCGTCGGAGGCGCTCAGGCCCTGGCCGCGGGCGCCGTGCTCGCCGTCGTCTCGATCTCGATCGTCCCTCACGCCTTCGCCGAGGTGTCGAGCCGCGTCGCGACGGCGACCGTGCTCGGCTTCATCGCCGGCTACCTACTCAGCTGACCGCCCCAACTGCGCGCGCGCGAGCGGATGACGAGGATTGCCGAGGCACCAGAGGGGCTGAGCTTCTACGTCGCCGCCACCTCTTCAAGGCTAGTGGGTTGCAGCCCGGGTCTTGCCGAGGCGCACCCGTGCCGGCTGGCCTGGCGAATCGTTGTCTAGTCGACTATGACGGTCGGGCTAGACGCAGCCGACCGACGCGGTTGGCTCTTTCGCGAATCGCCCTTCGGGATGATCACTGACCTTGGGGCGAACCCTCACTGACGAGTCGGTCATGACCGGGTAGTCGTCCCCGTCCGGACCTTGGAGAAGGCGCCCCGCACGCGCCGGCGTCGGTGCGGCTGCGGGGTTCGGAGCGGCGGCAGAGCTCAGGCCGGGCCCGGCATCGCGCCCTCGGCGAGCTTGATCCGGGTCCAGACGTTCATGTTGACGACGACGCCGACGATCTCGAGCATCTGCTCCAGGCTGAAGTTCTCGGCGAGCGCGTCGTGGAAGCGCTGGAACGCCGCGTCTCGGTCGGTGTCAGCCGCACGGGTGAGAGCCTCGGCGTAGCGGAGCGCCGCCTGCTCGGCCTCGGAGAAAAGCTCGGTCTCCCACCACGCGGTCAGGGTGTCGATCTTGGCCCGTGGGATGCCCGCATCGCGCGTCGCCTCGTAGTGCAGGCTGAGGCAGTAGGTGCAGTTGTTGAGCTGCGAAACTCGCAGGCGAAGGAGTTGGGCGAGTTGGCGGTCGATCCGGAGGTCTGCCTTGTACCCGAACGCATCCGCGCCCATCCGCGCCATCCCGATCAGTGCATCGTTCTTGCTCGCGTCGAGCCGGCGCTTCGCCACCTGGACACCGTCAGCCATCTTGCTTCCTTTCGTGCTCATAAGACAACTCCCGTCGTGCAGGTGCGGTGATGGGCTGGGGCGACTCTGTATCCAGCGCCGATCGAACCGTAGCGGCGACGCGACCGCCCAGGTGGAAGTGCTCGACGGCGAGCGGGCCATCACGAGCACTGCCGCATCTGCGCCGAAGCCTCTCGATGTTGCCAGCAATCATGTGAAGACCTGGCGTGGCTCGATCGGCGAGGCCTAGCAAGTTCCGGCGGATCCGCCTCGGCGCGATGCTCGGTCTCGGAGCTGTCCGCCTGGGATCTGGGGATAGGTATTGGGGACAGGTTCGAGGCTTTTGAGGGAGGCTCAAGGCTCTTCGAGGGAAGGATGCGTCTGACCGACGAAGCGGCGTAGTTGCAGGAAAAACGCGCCAGCAAGGGCTGTTCTGAGTCCCTCTTTTGCGGCCTGAATCCTCCATGGTAAGGAGGGGGTCGACGGTTCGAGTCCGTCAGAGGGCTTCGCTCCCTGCCTCGGTTTGCGGCACGCCCGGCGTTTCCCGAGCGTTCTAGCCGCTGCCCGTTCCGAGGGGTACCGCCATCTGATCGACGGCGGGGCTGTCGCGCCGGGGCGCCAACTCTGGCCCCAGCGGCATAGACTCACACCGGTGCGGACAGTTCCTAACGCGCTCGGGTTCATCCTTGCCGGGCTCGCGATCGGCTATGTCCTCGCCCGGTCTTTGAACCGCCTCACCCGGTGGGATGGGCGGAACGAGATGGCCGTCGACTTTCCGCCAGGCTCTGAGGCCGAGAGAGAATGGCGGCTGCGCGTCTCCGGGCTCGCGGGCACGTCACCAACGGCCCTCTAGGCAGGCGGCCGTCGCCTGAGGACGTCGAGCCGGGGACGAGGCCGGCCGTCCCCGGCTCCTTTCTGAGCGGCTAGGCCGACGCCTTGCCCGCCGCGACACCCGTCTTCTCGGGCACGCCGGCGATCCAGCCCTCGATCGCCCCTGCGATCTCGGCCCAGTTCTCGGCCGCCATCATCAGGTGAGGCCGGCCGGCGAACTCGAGGTAGTCGGTCTGCGCCGGAGACTTCTCGTACTTCTTGAACTGCTTCTTCGAGACCGAGGCGGGGACCGTGTGGTCCTGGTCGGCGCCGATGATCAGTAGCGGTGCCCGCTCCTCGTACTTGAAATTCAGCTCGGTGGGCGGGTGCAGATGGAAGTTCGCGAAACCCGCCTCGTAGAAGATCTGACCGGTCTCCGGGACGTAGTACTTCTCGTATGCGGCCTTCGCCTCCTCGGGCGGGAACGTGTTCACGAAGCCGTAGGTGAACTCGTCGAGCGTGAGCGGCACGACGCCGTGCCAGCGAGACGGATGTACCAGTGCCGACGAGGCGACCTTGAGCGACGAGAACGGCAGGACGAGGATCCCCTTCGGCGGCGCCGGGCTCATCGCGACGCCCCCCCGGGCGAGCCCGCGGTCGAGCAGGAGCTCGACGATCAGCCCGCCGAACGAGTGGCCGATCAGGATCGGCTCCTGGTCGAGCGCCCTGATCTGCGCCTCGTAGTGGTCGACGATCTCGGTCAGGCCGAGCCCCTCGATTGCGTCCGTCGCCTCGCGCAGCTCTTCGACGTCGCCCTGCTTGCGTGGCCATTCGGGGGCGGAGACGTCATAGCCCCGGTCGCGGAAGTACTCGGCGAACGGGTCCCAGCTCCGCGACGAGAGCCAAGCGCCGTGAATCAGCATCAGTGGACTGCGGGTTGCGGCCACGATGACCTCCCTGCTCGCTTGCCCGTCCACGCTACCCGCTTGGGATCGGTCCCGCTGCGAGCCAATGCCCTCGCCGTTTGGTTCGATTCGGCCAGAGGGCTCTAGGCGGGACCGGTCACTCGTCGGTAACCGCGATCGCGTCGACCTCGATTAGGTACTCGGGTCGGGCCAACGACTCAACACCTACCAGCGTGTCGACAGGCTTGTGGTCACCGAACAGCGAAACCCGGGCTTCCTCGATCACAGGCAAGTACTCCGGCCGGTGGCGAACAACGAAGATCGTGATCTTGGCTACCTGATCGGTCCGCGCGCCGGCCGCCGCAAGAGCACGACCGAGATTGGCGAACACCTGACGCGCCTGGGCTGCCAGGTCACCGAGCCCGACCACATTGCCTTGACCGTCCTCGGGCTCTTGGCCGGCGACGAACACCAGCCTGCCTCCAGTGGCAGCGATGACGTGGGTGTAAGTCTCGGGGGTAGGCAGGTTCTCGGGATTGATGCCTTCGAGCGTCATGGCGTTGCCCCGTTGCCGCTGGGCGGATGGCAACCGCCAGGCTAGCGGCCGTTCTAGGGCCTGGCCGTCTTGGCCATCTAGGCGACCGTGCACGCATGGCTGTCCTACGGCGCTGCGCGCGTCGGGCGATGCTCAACCCTTAGGAAAAACGGGCGCCGATCTTGCTCTAGTACCGCTCACCGGCTACGGCCAACCGGGGGGAAATTACCCCTGTCTTTCGCGGAGATGCCGCCAGCTGGTGGTAGGTTCGGCCTTCCGCGGCAAATCACTCGCAGATCGTGCAGGGCAAGGGCCGTGACCGAGTCTCGCAAGCACTTTGAGCACCATCAGGCGCTGTTCGCCGAGGTCAACGACCGCATCCGAGACGGCGCCAACCTCGACGTTGCGATCTTCGTGTGCGAGTGCGGCTACGAGGACTGCATGAGCACGGTCGCGCTGAGCCTGGAGGAGTACAAGCGCATCCGCTCGAACCCGACCTGGTTTGTCCTCAAGCCCGATCACGTGATTCCGGAAATCGCTCGGGTCATCAGCGAAGACACTGGCTTCGTCGTCGTCGAGCGGCTCGACTGTCTTTGACTACGAGCGAGAGACGATCGAACAGGGCGCAGAACAAGAAGCACCACTCTCGTAGCGCGTCCGCACGGGATTCCTCTCGCAGCCGTCGACACTTTCGGCAGTAGGCCGAGAGGGCGGCCGGGCCGCCCTCTCGGCATCGAAGTAGAGGAGAGCGTCGTTCAGGCCCCGGAGCCCGAAGGTACCGGCGACGATGCAGGCGCCGGTGGACGGTCACGGAGTGACCGGGCCCACGCGACGTCGAGGGCGATGAGCAGCAGGTTTGCGCCGACGGTCGCTCCCGCGATCGCGGTGATGAGCGCCAGGAGCCCCGTCGTCGTGTTGAACCCGAGCCACGCGCCGACGAGGGCGCCGGCCAGTGCCCCCGCGAACCCCGCGGTCTTGGTCGGGCCGGACCCGTCGCGGGGAACCCAGGCCCAGTAGATCCCCAGGCCGATCGGCACGCCGACCGAGAGCACCGCGAGCAGCTCGTCGTCGAGCGGAACCCAGGGCATCGTCGTGACGACGATCAGGACGCCGATGAACCAACCGCCCAGGCCGAGGACGACCGGGTACACCGAGCGGAGCGTCGCGCTGGCCTTGCGACCGAAGCCGCCCCGCCTGCGCACCCGGCCGGCCATCCAGAGCAGCGAGAGGACGGTCAGGAGCGCGAGGCCGACGATCGCGCCGCCGATGCCCTTGCCGAGCGCGGTCTGCGTGACCTCGGGCGTGAAGTCGACAGCCTGGGGCTCGTAGCGGGAGTCGTCCACCTTGCCGCTCGCAAGGTACGTGCTGATCAGGTGGGTACCTGCCTCCGGCTGCTCCGTCCAGAAGGTGCCCGAATGCCCGAATCCGGGCAAGACGACCTGGCGGCCGTTCGGCAGGTGCGGGAGGAGCTCCTTCGTCGCGGCCTGCGGCGGCGTCGCGAGGTCGAGCTCCCCGCCGATGAGCAGCGTCTCGACGTTCGACGCGCGCACAGTGCGGTACTCGTCCTCGTCCGCTACCGCCGGCCAGGAGTCGGCCATCCGGCCGCCGCCCCAGGTGAACGCCGTCGCCGCGTCGCCCAGATTCGAATCGGGCTTCAGGCTGCCGGAGGAGAAGGAGTCGCTCGCCGCCTTCGCGTCGAGCCTCGCGGCGGCGGCCATCTGCCCCCAGACGAACGACTCGGGGAACGCGAGATCGGCGAGGAGCGACTGGAACCAGAACCCGCTCGCATCGCCGTCGGCGGCCGCGAGCCACGAACCGAGCGTCATTGGACCCGAGATCGGTCCTTCGGCCGCATCCGCGGTCGTCTCCATGAGCCCCCAGAAGGAGGCGACGCGGACGTTCCCGTCCTTGATCGGCAGGAAGAACCAGCGGTCGGGGATGTCGGCGGCCGTCCGCTGCATGGACGCGGCGAGATCGTCCGTGCGGCTGCTACAGCTGTCGTCCTTCGCGCAGTGGGCGGCGTAGCGGCCGATCTGCTCGTCGGTCGTCTTCCCGTCCCATAGCCAGTGGCCCGGCGGGTTGACCGCGATCATCACCGACCGGTGGATGCTCTCCGGGTAGCGCCAGGAGTAGATCATGGCCGTGCGCGTCCCGGCGCTTTCGCTGACGAGGTCGATGCGGTCGTAGCCGAGCGCGACGCGCGCGGCCTCGAGGTCGTCGACCTGCTGCGGCAGGCCGTAGCCCGCGAGGTCGACGCCGTCGTCTGTGAGGCGGTCGGCGCAGGCACGAAGCCCGTCGCCGTACGCCCGGAAGGATGCCTCGCCGAGGAAGTCGGTCGAGTGCTTGAGAGCGGAGACGACCTCCGGGCAGTCGAGCCGGACGGAGCCGTCCACGCCCCGATAGCCGACCAGGACGACGTCGTGGTCGTCCGCGAAGCGGCTGGCCCTGGAGAACTCCATGTTCGTGAGGCCGGGGCCGCCCTGGAGGCGGAAGATCGGCTCGGCCGGGTCGCTCGGACCTGGCCTTGATGCGGGTCACCGGCAGCGCGATCAGCCGCGAGTCCGGGTCGGCGCGGTTCTCGGGCACGACGAGCGTTCCGCAGTCGGCGGCGTAGCTGCCGTCCTCGGTGGCGTACTCACAGTTGTCGAGGATCAGGTCGCCGGCCTGCGCGCCGGCTCGGGACCGAAACCGGGTCGTCGTCGGGCCCGAAGCGCAAGTAGCCGAGGCCGAGCACACGTCAGCGCGATGAGCACGAGGGCGACGATCCGACGACGGTGTGAAGACTCGGTTGCTCTTGTTGTCGGGGGAGGCAGTCATGGCGGGATTCCTTTCGCTGCCGCCCCGGGCCCGCTCAGGGCCCGGGGCGGCCATTCGGATCTAGGCGGAGATGGGAGCGGGCTTGGCCTCGGCGGGAGCCTCGGCCTCGGAGACGTCGAACCGGGGCAGCCACTCGAGCCAGCTCGGGAGGTACCAGTTCCAGTCGCCGAGCAGCTTCATCGAGGCGGGCAGAAGCACTCCGCGGACGATGGTCGCGTCGATCAGGATCGCCGCCGCGAGCCCGACGCCGAACTGCTTGAACATCAGCATCGAGAGCGCGATGAAGACCGCGAAGACGGCCACCATGACGATCGCGGCGCTGGTGACGACGCCCGCGGTCGACTTGATCCCGTGCGCGACTGCTTCGTCGGTGGGCATGCCACGCTGGACGGCCTCCCGAATCCGGCTCAGGAGGAACACGTGGTAGTCCATCGAGAGCCCGAACAGGATCACGAACAGGAGCAGCGGGACCACCGGGTCGATGCCCGCCGTCGAGCTGAAGCCGAAGAGGCTCTTGCCGTAGCCGTGCTGGAAGACGAGCACCAGCACGCCGTACGCGGCCCCCACGGAGAGCAGGTTCAGGAGGATTGCCTTGGCTGCAATCACGGGCGACCGGAAGGCGACGAGCATGAGGCCGAAGGCGAACACGAGCACGAAGCCAACGACGAGCGGAAGCGTCGACTTCATCTCGTCGGACGAGTCCTTCCACTGGGCGGTGAAGCCCGTGACGCCGGCCTCGGCATCCGGAAAGGCGCCGATCGTGTTCGGGACGATCTCGTCCCGCAGGACGGCCAGGGACGCGTTCGAGACGGCGTCGGCTCCCTTGCCCTCGATCGGGATGTTGATGCTCGCGACCGTACCGGCCTCGTTGACGTTCACTGTGATCGGCTCGTGCATGCGGCCGCTTGCGAGGGCCCGCTGCTGGAGCCGCCCGATGGCCGCCTGCATCTCGGGCGCGTTGACGTCCGGCGCCTCGACCACCACGGTGGCCGGAATCGCCGTGCCCGGGAAGGACTCCTGCATGCGCTGGTACGTCTGAACCGCAGTCAGGGACTCCGGGAACGTGTCAGGGCCGGGCTGCATCATGCGGAGCTGGAGCGCAGGCACCGCGAGTGCCACCAGCAGCCCGCCTGCGAGGACGGCAGACAGGGCCGGCCGACGCAGGACGCGGTCGACGATGGCGCCCCAGACCCGGCCGTCGCCGTCACGGCGCCGGCGGCCGAGGAACGGCACCCGACCCCGGTCGACCTTGTCGCCGAGCCGCGAGAGCAGCGCCGGCAGCACGGTCAGGGAGCCGAGCATCGCAATCGCGACCACCGCGATGGTTGCTACCGCGAACGAGGCGAAGACGGGGTCGCCGGTCAGGAACATGCCGGCCATCGCCGTCATGACGGTCAGGCCGGAGATCAGAACCGCCCGGCCGGAGGTCGCGGCGGCGACCTCGATTGCTGCGTGAGTGCTGCGCCCCTTGGCCCGCTCCTCGCGTGCGCGTCGCAGGTAGAAGAGCGAGTAGTCGACGCCGACCGCGAGGCCGATCAGGAGCACGAGCGCACCGGCCTGCGTCGCGATGGGCACGGCCTGGCTGGTCACGGCGACGAGGCCGAAGGTCGCGATGACCGCGGTCAGAGCGAGCAGCAGCGGGATGCCGGCGGCGACGAGCGCCCCGAAGGCGACCACGAGGATGATCAGCGTGATCGGGAGTGACAGCTCGCCGGCCTTCCCCAGGTCGTCGGCGAACGCCGTATTGATCGCCTTGACGGCGCTGGCGTCGCCGAACTCGCCGATGAAGAGCTCGGGATGAGCCTTCTGCGCGGCATCGACCTGGTCGAGGACTGGGTCGAGCTTGTCCGCGGCCTCGTCGGCCGGGCCGCGGATCTCGAACTCGACGAGCGCCGCATGGCCGTTCGGAGCGATCTGACCCGCGTTGGCCTCGTCGAGAGGCGAGCGGATGTTCTGGACGACATCGACCTTGGACAGCCCCGCGACGACGTCCTCGACCGCGGCCGTGAAGGCCGGGTCGGTCGCCGAGAGGGAGCGGCTCTGGACGAGGACGCTCTCGTCGGCGGGGCGCTTGAAGCCCGCGTCGAGGATCCTGTCCATACGACCGGACTCGCGCGGCCCGGCCGTGTTCGGGTCGATGGTCTTCGTGCCGGCCATGCCGCCGAGCGCGAAGGCGACGAGGACGAACGCGAGCCAACCGAACGTCGCGGTCTTCCAGTGGTCGGCGCTCCAGCGACCCATGCGGGCCGCCAGGTTGTTGGAGTGATTGCCGTGGTTCGTGCGGGACATGACAGTTCTCCTTTCAGGAGGGCGACTCCGGCCCTCGTTACGCGGCATGAGCGAAGGGGTGGTAGAAGGCATCGAGGGCGCGGTCGGGCGTGACCGCGAGCTGGAAGCGGTCTCCGAGACGCGCGTCCTCGACCGAGACGGTCAGCGAGTTCTCGCGCGGGTGCCAGAGCAAGAGGACGTGGATGCCGTCGCTCTCGCGGGCGGCGAGCTCGCGGGTCTCCCGTGCGGTGGGGCTCATGGCTCCTCCTTCTCGTTCGGGCGCTGGGTGGCGCGAGTGCATGCCCCGACGCTATGAGCGCGGCGTCGAGAAAACGTCGTCGCGAAGCCGGATTCGGGCCCGCACCTGCCGACGATTCGAACTCCCACCCGCTGATGAGCCCGGCTCCTACTCGAGTAGGAGGCGACGCGTCCGACCGTGCGATACGTTCAGCACGTGAGCCGAAGCAGAATCAGCTACGTCGCGCGCGAGTACTGGTTCGAGCTGCTGATCGCAGCCATGGCGATCGCGTGCATGATCGAACTGGTGGTCTGGCGCGACTACCCGGGCGCGCCGTCCACGCCGCTGTGGTTCTCGCTGTCCGCGATTGCGCTTCTGGTGCTACCGCTCTTCGCGCGTCGGCGGTTTCCCTTCGCCGCTCCGGCCTCGTACTGGATCCTGGCCGCGGCCCTCACCTTTGTCGACGGGCTGCTGATCACGTTCCCCGACAGCCTCGGTGTGGTCGGAATTGCGACCGCGTTCCTCCTCGGAAACCTCCGCGACCGAAGGCTGGCGGCGATCGGCCTCGCCATCGTCATCGGATCCATCGTGACCGTGGTCTACAACATTCCCGGTCCACAGCCCGTCAGCTGGCTCATCTTCATCCCCCTCAGGTTCGTTGCGGGCTGGGTCGCGGGCTATGCCCTGCGCGAGCGTGCCGAACAGGCCGAAGCGGCGGAAACCCGCGCGGCCCGGGCCGAGCGGGAGCGGGACGCGGCTGCACGCGTGGCCGTGGCCGAAGAGCGTTCGCGGATCGCACGCGAGCTCCACGACATCGTCGCGCACGCCGTCAGTGTCATGGTGCTCCAGGTCGGCGCGGTCAGGCACAAGCTCCCCGATGCGCTCGGCGAGGACAGCGAAGCGCTCAGGAGCGTCGAGCTGGCAGGCCGCACGGCACTGACCGAGATGCGCCGGCTTCTCGCAGCCATGCGTCGCGACGGTGACGACGTCGAATTCACTCCGCAGCCCGGCCTGGACGGCCTCGACTCGCTGCTGGAGGAAGTCGGTCGTGCCGGTCTGCCCGTCGAGCTACACGTGGACGGGGAGCCATTCCCGCTCCCGCGAGGGCTCGATCTCTCGGCCTACCGCATCGTTCAGGAAGGCCTGACCAACGCCCTCAAGCACGCGAGCGCCACCCTCGCGGACGTGACGGTCCGCTACCGGCCGGACGAAGTCGAGATCGAAGTACGCGACAACGGTCTCGGTAGCGCGACGACCGACGGCCTCGGCCACGGGCTCGTCGGCGTCCGCGAGCGCGTGAAGATCTACGGCGGTGAGATGACCGCCGGGGCAGCAACCGGAGGCGGGTTCGTCCTCAGTACGCGCCTCCCGCTCAACGACGAGCGACGATGATCCGCGTCCTCGTCGCCGACGACCAATCGATGGTGCGCGCCGGCTTTCGCATGCTGCTCGCGGGCGAGGAGGACATCGAGGTGGTCGCCGAGGCGAGCAACGGACTCGAGGCGGTCGACAAGGCGGCGCGCTTCGATCCAACCGTCGTCCTGATGGATATCCGCATGCCCGAGCTCGACGGGCTCCAGGCGACTCGACGCATCCTCGCGGCCGACGACACCGCACGGATCCTGATTCTCACGACCTTCGACCTCGACGAATACGTCTACGAGGCTTTGAGAGCCGGCGCAAGCGGCTTCGTTCTCAAGGACGACTCTCCCGAGCAGCTGATCGGCGCGATCCGCACGGTCGCCGCCGGCGAGGCTCTCCTCTCGCCGACGATCACGAGACGCGTGATCCAGAAGTTCGCGCGGATGCCTCGTCCGGCTCCTCCGAAGGAGCTCGACGATCTCAGTGAGCGCGAACGAGAGGTCTTTCGCCTGATGGCGCGCGGCCTTTCGAACGGAGAGATCGCGCAGGAGCTCTACATCAGCGAGACCACGGTCAAGACGCACGTCACGCACATCCTCCAGAAGCTCGGTCTCCGTGACCGCGTCCAGGCGGTCGTACTCGCCTACCAGACCGGGCTGTTCGACGCCGAAGCGGCGCCCTCGAATGGCAAGGGCGAGCTCACGGCTGGTCACGGCTAGCCACTTTGACCGCGTAGCCGGCGCCGCGCTAACCGCCCCCTCCCGGGCAAGCTGGTAAGAAGGGGTGGACGGCGCGAGCACCGCCGTCTCCTGGACGCCACTGCTTTTCGCCATGGATTCCTTCTCCCCACGCGCGGTCGTACTTGTCGAAGGCGAGAGCGACCGGCGCGCGCTCGAGGCGCTCGCGCAGCGCCGCGGCCGGGATCTGGACGCCGAGCGGACCTCGATCGTGCCGATCGGGGGCGCGAAGAACATCGGCAGCTACCTCGAGCAGTTCGGCCCCCGCGGGCTCGACGTCCGGCTGGCCGGACTGTGCGACGCCGGCGAGGAGGGTGACTTCCGGCGCGCGCTCGAGCGCCAGGGGTTCGATCCGGCCCCCACCCGGGCCGGACTGGAGCAACTGGGCTTCTACGTGTGCGACGCCGATCTCGAGGACGAGCTGATCCGTGCCCTCGGAGCCGATTCCGTGGAACGGATCATCGAAGCCCAGGGCGAGCTGTTCTCGTTCCGCACCTTCCAGAAACAGCCGGCGCAGCGCGGCTGGACGACGGAGCGACACCTGCGCCGCTTCCTGGGCACTCGCAGTGGGCGCAAGGCGCTGTACGCGAAGCTCCTCGTCGACGCGCTCGCGCTCACGCACGTCCCTGACCCGCTCGACGGCGTCCTCGCCCATGTCCGAACGTGAAGGTGTCCTTTCGCGCGCCTCCCGTTCGTCTCAGAAGCGACCACGACCGAACGAGGAGGAAACGATGAAGTACATGCTCTTGATCCACCAGGGCGACACGCCGACGCCGCACAACCCCGAGGAGTGGGCTCGGCTCTCCGAGGACGAGCAAAACGCCGTCTACGCCGCCTACCAGGAGATCAACCAGACGCCGGGCGTCACTCCCGGGGTGCAGATGCAGCCGGCCGAGGCCGCAACCACCGTCCGCGTCGAGGACGGCAAGACGCTGACCACCGACGGGCCCTTCGTCGCCGTCAAGGAGGCGCTCGGCGGCTACTTCTTCTTCGAGGCGGACGACCTCGACGCGGCCATCGAGATCGCATCACGCGTGCCCGCGGCCGGCATGGGCGGCGCTGTCGAGGTGCGCCCGATCGTGGAGTACTAGCGATCCTCGAGCAGGCCTTCCGCGATGAGTGGGGCCGCGTCCTCGCCGGCCTGATCGGCTTCCTCGGCGACTTCGACCTCGCCGAGGAAGCCGCGCAGGAGGCCTTCGCGGCCGCGGCCGAGCGTTGGCCCCGCGACGGGACGCCGGCCAACCCGCGCGCCTGGTTGCTGACGACGGCCCGCAACCGCGCGATCGACCGCATCCGCCGCGACCGGACGCTCGCCGCGAAGCTCCCGCTCCTCGACCGGCCCGAAGCCATGGAGGACGAACTGGACGACACCGTCATCCCGGACGAGCGCCTCGAGCTCGTCTTCACCTGCTGCCACCCGGCGCTCGCGCTCGACGCCCAGGTCGCGCTCACGCTGCGGACGCTGGGCGGCCTGACGACGGAGGAGATCGCCAGGGCCTTCCTCGTGCCCGAGGAGACCATGGCCAAGCGGCTCGTCCGTGCGAAGCGCAAGATCAAAGACGCCGGCATCCCTTTCCGCGTCCCGCCGGCCCACCTGCTCCCCGACCGGCTCGCGGCCGTGCTCGCCGTCGTCTACCTCATCTTCAACGAGGGCTATGGCGGCCGCGGCGACCTCGCGGGGGAGGCGATCCGGCTCGGCCGCGCGCTTGCCGGTCTCATGCCCGACGAGCCCGAGGTGCACGCGCTTCTGGCGCTGATGCTCATCAACGACGCACGTCGCGAGGCCCGCTTCGCCGACGGGGAGCTCGTCCTCCTCCGCGACCAGGACCGCTCGCGCTGGGACGCCGAGCAGATCGAGGCGGGCCGCGAACAGCTCGAGCGCGCCCTCGCGCTCGGCGGCCGCGGTGCATACGTGCTCCAGGCGGCGCTCGCCTCACTCCACGTCGCGGACCCTCCCGACTGGGAGGAGATCGCGGCGCTCTACGGCGAGCTCGCGCGGGTTACGGGGTCGTCCGTCGTGGAGCTCAACCAGGCTGTCGCGATGGCCGAGGCCGGCGACGTCGAGGGCGCGCTCGCGCTCGTCGAGCGGCTCGAGCTCGACCGCTACCACTACCTGCACGCGACCCACGCCGAGCTCCTGCGTCGGCTCGAGCGCACCGACGAAGCTCGGGCTGCGTACGGCCGCGCGCTCGAGCTGGTGCACTCGGACGTCGAGCGGCGCTTCCTCGAGCAGCGCCTCGCCGAGCTGCCTGGCTAGACGCCTTTCGAGTAGCGGCGGCACGGGACCGCGATCGGCCCGCTCTCAGTCGAGGCCGCGTAGTCGAACGGGCCCTCGTCGTGCCAGCCGGCCCGCTCGTAGAAGCCCCTCGCCCGGCCGTTGCCGGCAACGACGGCGAGCCACGCAGTCTCGTGGCCGTTGGCGCGGACCTGCCGCTCGGCCTCGGTCATGAGGAGGTCGGCCACGCCGGTGCCGCGGTGGTCGCCGGACACGTAGACCTGCTCGACCTCGTCGTCCACGACCATGACGAAACCTGCGACGGCCTCACCGATCGTCGCGACCGTCGTGTCGCCCACCCGGTCGGCCGCACGCGTGCGGAACGACTCCTCGGTGCGCGCCTCGACGAGCTCCTTCGGGACGAGGTCCTCATGGCCGTCCCGCCACCCTCGCCGCCAGATCTCGGCGACGGCCTCCGCGTCGGCCGGGACCGCTGGGCGGACCCCGACGCCGGGGCGGCCGGAGAGCACGCGGGAGCCGGCTCGGCTCTCGCGCTGGTGCGCGGCCAGCAGCGCGGCGAGGTCGTCGACCGCCGCGGCGACGTCCTCCTCCGCGCCTTCGTGGTGGCCCTCGACGACGACGAGCGCCTCCGTCGTGGCCGGGCCGGTCGCGCTCTGGGCGCTCTGCCGCCAGCACCAGCGGCGCGCGCAGACGACGCCCTCCTCGTCGACGAAGACGACCTCGCCAGGCTCGGGCGAGGTGACCTCGGTCGAGCCGAGGTCGGTGAACGGCTCGTTCCCCTCGGCGAAGCGAACGGCGATCGAGCCCGCGACGCCCGCCCGGTCGATCACCGCGACCGGCACCGCGTAGCGAACGGAGACGAGGTTACCGAGGTCCACGAGCGTCCCGATCGAGGGGATGTCGCCGTGCTTGGCGAGCCGGCGGAGGAGCGCCTCGGCGGCGTTGCGGTAGCGCGTCGGCTCGGCGCCGAAGCGCGTGAACACCCGCCGCCAGGCCGCGATCGACGGCAGCTCGGCGACCGGCGTCGCGCTCAGGCGCTCCGCCGCGGCACGTTGCTCCGCGCGGAAGGAGTCGAGGAGCGCGGACGGGCTCGGCCCGTTCCGGAGCCCGGTCGCGTGCAGGACGCCTGCACGGATCGTGGGGAACTCCGCGGCCACGGCGCGGTCGTACGCGAACACACGCGGGACGCTACCGGTCCTCGACGAGGGCCTCGTGCAGCTCGCCGCCGGTCAGCCCGCGCGTGACCTGGAGCCGGCCGAGCGGCTGGTCCTCGCCAGGTGTGGAGTAGGGCGGGCGGTCCTGCGTGAAGACGATCCCGAAGCGGTCGACGAGCCACGGCAGGAGCGCGGCCGGGATGCGCTCGTCGTTCGTCCCGTCCTGGCCATAGTTGCCGTACGGCGGCGGGAAGGCGAGCGGCTGGTAACTCGGGATGTGGGCGGCGAGCGTCTTCTGGGCCTCGGCGATGTCGCCGTAGACCCGGACGCCCCACTCGTCGAACGTCTCCCCCTGGAGCTCGTACGCGTAGTACGGCCCCACGTCGTCGGGGTCGGGCCCGTACTGGACCTGCTGGTGCCCCTCGCCGGAGTGGAGCTGGAGCTCCCAACGCGGGCTCGCCTCCACGGTCTCGAGCTCCTGCCACGTCAGGTACTCGGGGTTGCCGTCCTCGACGCGACCGACGTCGACGAACATGACCGCGTTGTAGCCGAGCTGCTCGAGGATGCCGTCGCCCCCGGTCCACGAGTCCGCCCGGGCGTCGTCAAAGGTGAGAAGCAGGGGGTGCGTCGGCAGGCTCACCTCCTCCCCATTCACGAAGCGGACGAACTCGTCGAGCATGACCGTCTCGTAGCCCGCGTTGTGGAGCAGCGCCATCTGCTCCGCGAACTGGTCCGGGTCGAGGCCGTAGGCGGCGTCGGCGGGATCGGCGAAGTCCTCCGCGGGGGCGAGACCGTGGTAGAGGAGAACGGGGATGCGGGAGCGGTCGGGCGGCCCCGGCGTCCAGACCTCCTTGTCGACGTCGGTCAGCTCGACCTGGGGCGCCGGGTCGGGCGTGCGCGGCGCCGCCGTGTCCCCGGCAGACGAGGTCGACCCGGCGGAGCCGCTGTCGTCGGGTCCGCCGCATGCGGAAACGAACGCCAGGGCGACGAGGGCGGCGAGGAGCCCTGCGCGACGGCACGCGGGTCCGACTACCCCCCGCATCTGCGGCGAGTGTACCCGGGTCAGCGCTTGATTTCGCCTTGCGACGTTGACCCTGGCCGCAAGAGCGTCGAGACGGGTCCTGCGAATGGACATGCTGCGGAGAGGGCGACCTGCCGCCCATCGGCAGATCGCCCTCTCCCGTGAAACGACAACCGCAGCGACGCTCAGCGGGTCATCGGTGCACCGTGAACGATTGCGTCAACTCCGCCTTCGAGCTCGACCCGACGTACACGTCGATCTGGCCCGGCTCGACGACGAAGCGGCCGCGCTCGTCGTAGAAGCCGAAGTCGCTGCGGTCGAGCGTGAAGTTGACGACCTGCGACGCGCCGGCCTCGAGGGTCACCCGCTCGAAGCCGCGCAGGCGCCGGACCGGCTGCGAGATGCTCGCGACCGGGTCGTGGAGGTAAAGCTGGACGACCTCGTCGCCCGCGACCGTCCCCGTGTTCTTCACCGTCGCCCAGACCGTAACGCTGCCGCGGCTCGACACCGACGTGTCGCTCAGGCGGAGGTCGCTGATCTCGAACGTCGTGTAGCTGAGCCCGTGCCCGAACACGAAGAGCGGGTCGCAGCCTGGGATGTCGCGGTGGCGCGAGTTCCACTTCACGTCCGGGTTGCACGGCCGGCCCGTCGGCTCGTGGTTGTAGTAGATCGGCACCTGGCCGAGCCGGACCGGGAAGCTCACCGGGAGCTTGCCGCCCGGGTTGACCTTGCCGAAGACCACGTCCGCGACCGCGGGCCCGGCCTGCACGCCGGGGAACCAGGCCTGCAGGATCGCCGGCGCCTGCCCGACGACGTTCTCGAGCGCGAGCGGGCGGCCGCTGAAGAGCACGACCGCGAACGGGGTGCCGGTCTCCGCGATGGCGGCGATCAGCTCCTCTTGTCGCCCCGGCAGGTCGAGGGTGCTGCGCGAGTTTGCCTCGCCGCTCATCTCCCGGGTCTCGCCGAGTGCGAGGACGACCTGGTCCGCCTGCCGCGCGACCTCGACGGCCTCCGCGAAGCCGGCGTCTGTCCCGCAGCCCTCGGGATCCACGTGCGGCGCCTCGGTGTTGGAGAGCTTGCAGCCCTCGGCGTACGTCGTGCCCGGGCTCTGCTCGTTGATGCCGTCGAACACGGTCACGGCGTCGGCGTCGCGCCCGGCGCCCCACCAGGGGCCGAGCATGTCGTGCTGGTTACGGGCAAGCGGCCCGATCACGGCGGTCTTCAACGCAGGATCGAACGGCAGGACGCCGCCCTCGTTCTGGAGGAGCACCATCGAGCGGCTCGCGGCGCTTCGCGCGGCGGCGACGGCGTCGGGCTTCAGCATCTGCGCCTCGGCCTCGGCCGGCTCGAAGGGCGCGTACGGGTTCTCGAACAGCCCCGCGCGGAACTTCACGCGCAGGATCCGCCGGACGGCGTCGTCGATCCGCTTCATGGAGATACGGTGCGAGGCGAGCAGCTCCTTGCCGAAGTCGCGGATGAGCGTGCTCGTCATCTCGGAGTCGACGCCGGAGTTGAGCGCGAGCTCGGCGGCGCCGGGGCCGTCCGCGGCCACGCCGTGGCCGCACTCGCCACCGTCGGGGTTCTTCGGCGGGCAGGCGCGCATCTCGGACACCGCAGTCCAGTCGCTCTCGACGAAGCCGTCGAAGTCCCACTCGCCCTTGAGGATCTCGTTCATGAGGTAGTCGTTGCCGCAGCCCGGGACGCCGTTGATGGCGTTGAAGGAGCACATGGCGGTGTCGGCGCCGGCCTCGATCGCCGCCTTGAACGGTGGCAGGTAGAGGTTGCGGAGCCGCTGCTCCGAGAGGTCGGTCGTGTTGTAGTCGCGCCCGGCCTCCGGTTGGCCGTAGGCGGCGAAGTGCTTCGGGCTGGAGACAAGCTTGTCGCTCGCGGAGTAGTCCTTGCCCTGGAAGGCCTTCACGCGCGCAGCGGCGAGCACGGCGTTGAGGTACGGGTCCTCGCCCGCCGCCTCGGCGATCCGGCCCCAGCGCGGCTCGTGCGAGACGTCGACCATCGGGGCGTACGTCTGCTTGAGCCCGACGGCTGCGGACTCGCGCGCGCCGTATGCGCTGTCGTCGGCCGCGACCTGGGGGTCGAAGCTCGCCCCCGCGGCCAACGGGATCGGGAAAATCGTCCGGAAGCCGTGGATGGTGTCGAAGGCGAAGAGGATCGGGATCTTGAGCCGGGACTCCTCGACCGCGAGCCGCTGGAGCTCGCGGATGCGGACCGGGTCGGTGACGCTGAGCACGGAGCCGAGCCCCTTCCGCACCTCGTCCTCGGTGACGAGGAAGTCGGGCAGGAGCTGGATCTGCTCGAGCTTCTCCTCGAGCGTCATCTGCGCGAGCAGGCGGTTCACCCGCTGCTCGATCCCACGGTCGGCGGCCTGCCTCGTGGCCTGGAGCGCCCGCTCGTCGCTGGACGCCTTGCCGGTCACGACGCCGCCCGCCACTGCCGTACCGAAAACGACGACCGCCATCGCGATCGTCGCGGTGAGCTTCAACCCGGACATGATCCCCCCTTGACGGCAACTAACCCGGACGGCCGAGGCCTACCCAGGCCGCCGAAAGGAAAACCTCGCCCGATGACTTCCGCGCGGGTCCGCGGTCTTAGAACATCCTCGAGTACACCACGGGTGCGCTCGACCGCACGCTCATTCCGAACGGCCGCGTCGACGAGCTCCACCTCTGGATCTTTCCGCGGTTGCCGGAGGCGGCGACCGCCGCTTGCTCGACGGCATCGAGACGACGCACCTGAAGCTCGTGGAGACGACGCTGTTCGCGAGCGGCATCGTCGTCAACGTCTAGGCGCCCAAGTAGGCCAGCGAGAGCTCCCAGAGCCGGTCGGCGTTCGCCTGGTCGAGCGCGTACGGCGCAACGCCGGTCATGTCCGACGTGCGCCGCTCGACCATCTCGGCCTCGTTGCAGTCCACGAAGTAGCGGCCGCCGATCCCCTCGAGGAGCGGCGAGGTCGCCAGGAGCACCGACGTCGCCGCGCCCTGCGGGATCGTCTTCTGGAGCTCCGCCCGGCATCGTGACCCGGCTCGCCGACGTGGCGCTGGAGCTTCGTCAGGATCGCCCCGGGCATGAGCGAGTTGGCGGTGATGCCGTTGCCCGCCCACCGCGCCGTCGCGCCGACGGCGAAGAGCACGTTGGCCGTCTTCGACTGGCCGTACGCCGCCCACTGGTCGTACGGGCGGAAGCGGAAGTTCAGGTCGTCGAAGACCACGGGCGACCGTTGGTGCGCGCTCGAGCTCACGGAGACGATACGCGCGGCACCGTCCGCGGCGAGCGCGTCGTGGAGGCCGACCGCGAGCTCGAAGTGCCCGAGGTGGTTCGTGGCGAACTGCAGCTCGAACCCCTCGGGCGAGAGCCCGAGCTCCGGCAGGGCCATGACGCCGGCGTTCGCGACGAGAACGTGAAGCGGCTCGTCCCAGGCGGCGACGAACGCGGCGATCGACCTGCGGTCGGTCAGCTCGAGCGGCGCCACGCCACGTCGTTCCCGGTCGACTCGGAGATCTCGCGCGCGACGCGGGCGCCGGCCTCGGTGTCCCGCACGGCGAGCGTCACGGCCGCGCCCGTGCCGGCGAGCGCCCGCGCGGTCTCGGCGCCTATGCCGGACGAGGCGCCGGTGACGATCGCGCGCTTCCCGGAGAGGTCGATGCCGTCCGCGACTTCGGCGGCGGTCGAGTGGAACCCGAACGGCGTCGTGATGCGCGCCATCGTTCGCCACACTAGCGGCATGCCGCTGCAGAACCGCGTGACGCCGCTGGGCGAGCTCGTCGCCGACCCCGGCCGCGGGCTCGTGTACGGCAACCGCGGCTGCCTTCACGACGCGGAGGGCCGGATCCGCCGGCGCTACAACGGCAAGCGCTGGATCGCGTGCCGGCTTCGGTTCAAGGGCTGGCTGCGACGGCCGCTCCTCCAGCCCGGGCGGTTCACGGAGCTGTTCTTCCTCGACGAGGCGACCGCCTTCGCCGCCGGGCACCGCCCGTGCGCGCTCTGCCGCAGGCAGGACTACGACCGGTTCTCGGCCATCTGGCAAGCCCTCCACCCGGGCCAGGTCGGCGCCGACGCGATGGACGGGCAGCTCCACGCCGAGCGCGTCGATCCGGTCAGCCGTCGTCACCGGACACATCGCGCCGCGCTCGACGAGCTCCCGGACGCGGCATTCGTCCTCGAGGACGGCGTGCCCCGGCTCGTGCTCGGGGCGCGCCTGCACTCCTGGACGCCGGGCGGCTACGTCGAGACGAGCCCCAGGCCGGCCGGGCGCGCCGTCGAGCTGATCACGCCGCCCTCACTCGTCGCCGTTCTCCGTGCGGGCTGGCGGCCGTCCGTGCCGCTCCTGCATCCGTCGGCGCGAAGTTGACCGGCGTCCGGGCGAAGAGCTAGAACAAGGCCATGGACCAGCGCACCACCGACGAGCTTCTCGCGGGCCTCGAGCACGTCCGCTCGTCCCCGCCTGACGGCGGCACAGTCGAGCTGATCGTCCGTCGCCCGGCGGTCGACCTGCGCGAGGTTGCTCGACGAGGGCGACCTCGACACCGTCGTCGGGCTCGTCGGCGACCGCTGGCACCTGGGCAGCTCGCCGACCAACGACTCCCAGTTGACGGTGATGAACGCCCGCCTCGCCCAGCTGATCGCGAGCGATCGGCAGGGCTGGGCGCTCGCGGGCGACCAGCTCTACGTCGACCTCGATCTCAGCATCGAGAACCTGCCTGCCGGAACGCGCCTGTCCGTCGGCGACGCTGTCATCGAAGTCTCCGACGTGCCCCACACCGGCTGCGCGAAGTTCAGCGCCCGCTTCGGCACGGAGGCGCTCAAGTTCGTGAACAAGAGCCCGGGCCGCGAGCTGCGGCTGCGCGGGCTCAACGCGCGGGTCGTCGAGCCGGGCCGGGTCCGCGTCGGCGACACGATCTCGAAGCTCGAGCGCTAGAGCTGGATCTCGGCCGGGAGCTCGACGGCGGCGGGTGAAGCCTCCTCGAGCCGCTCGCGGGCAAGCGTGTCGAAGTAGACGTACGCGGTGGCGACGCCGACGAACGGCATCGCTACCGCATAGACGAAGGCGGCGACGATATTGACCACCTCGAAGGGCGCGTCGAAGAACAGGATCAGGAGCGCGCCGAGCAGCGGGCCGGCAACGATGGCCAGGACGCTGGCGACCACGACGATCGTCCCGACCTTGAGCCACTGGCGCCGTACCAGCTCTCCGCTCCGCCGGAGGGCGCCGATTGCCGAGCGCTGCTCGAGCTCGGCGGCTGGGACGATGAGCGCCCACCGGACCGCGAGCCAGACCGCGATCGGAACGAGGAAGAGCGAGAGCGTCAGGAGCGTGACGACGGTCACGGCGATCGCCAGAGCGCCGATCAGCGGCCTCACGCTGTCGAGCGACATGCGGTAGGCCCGCGTGGGCCCGACATCGCGTCCCGCGTCGATCTCGACGATGGCCCGCGTACTCGCCGCCTGGACGAAGGCCAGGGTGAGGAGCGTCAACACGGTGCCGATCGCGACCCCGAGCCCGACGCGGAAGCCGCCGCCCTCCCCGTACGGGTCGATCCCGAGGATCGAGCCGGCGCTGAAGAGCACCCACTGGATCCCCGCGATGATGAACGAGATCGGCACGGCGAGCAGGCCGATCCCGAGGAAGAGCAACGGCCGGGATGTGTACATCCGCCAGGACGCCGTGAGGGTCTGGCCCCAGGAGCGTCGCCGCGCAACGCGCAGCGGAGCAGTGGGCCGCCAGGGAGTGCGGGTGAGGACGTAGACGACGAGGGCAAGGAAACCGGCGAGCACGGCCAGCGCCGTCGTCGGGCTCTCGGCGATCCGGAGGACGAGGTTCGAGCCCGCCTCGACCGCACCGCAGAAGAAGTCGGTCGCATCGGTGCCGAACGCCCCTCCGGCCGGGACGGCGTAGCCGTTGTCGCGCCAGACCTCGGCCCACGTGATCGGCTCCGCCCACTGCAACTTCAGGTTCGGGCCTGTCGGGCCGTTGTAGAACGCCTCCTGACGCTCGCCCCAGCGGCCCTCGAAGGCGATCCACGGGTACGCCGCCTGGGCCGCGGCCGCCTCGCCGGGAATCGTGCGCACGTCGGGCCGGAGCGTGATGCTGGGGCCGGTCGTGTCGTCGCAGCCGACGCCCTGCTCCGCAGAGCGACCGAGGAAGAGGGCGTCCTCGTAGAAGTTCGCGTGCGACCCGGCAGCCGGATAGACGACCGGGTGCGTCCCGTCGACGAGCTCGAGCTTGTCGTCTCCCCACTCCGCCCGCTCGGCGCCCTCGTGCTGGCTGTAACCGACCTCGAGCGGCTCCGTCTCGAGCGCCTCCTCGGCGCTCGCGGCCGGGAAGACGAGCTGGATCATCTCCCAGTCGCCCTCGTGGAGGTTGTTCCAGTCGTTGAAGGCGTAGAAGAACCAGTACTGGAGCGAGAGCCGATCCGGGTGGGCGGGGTCGGTCGCGACATGGGCGTAGACCGTCGGCTCCGTGTCGGCGGTCACGCGCCGAGCCCAGCGCTCGTAGTCGCAGCCGGGGCGCAGCGCGTTGCCCGGAAAGTCGAGGTTGTACTCGTAGAGGCCCTGGCCGAGGTCCTCGCCGGACGGCGCGATCTTGACGAGGTCGTTGCTCTTCCAGGGCCCGCGGAGCGAGACAGTCTCCTCGCCGAGGAACGCGTCGATGTCGCTCGGCCGGAAGGGCTCGCCCGGGCCGCATTCCTCCGTCTGCTCGACGAGGCGGACGACGGGGGCGTACCGCTCGGCGAGGTCCTCCTCGGCGTCCGCCCGCGCGACGCCGGCGAAGGCGAGTGCAACGGTTACGCCGACGAGGATTGGAAGCGCGCGCACGCCGGGACTATGCACTTCGGCGCGGCCGAAGGCCGCTAGCCGCCGGCGGAGTAGCGGAGAGTCTCTTCGCCGTCGCTCGAGAGCACGAGCTCACCGTTCTCGACCGCCCACGCGTCCGCCGCCTCGAGCGCCGGCAGGTACGCGGCCTCGGCGGCCGACTTCGCCTCCTCACACGCCATCATCGTCGACGCGAGCGGGCCGATCGTGATCGAGTCGCCGTCGAGCTCGTACGAGCCTCCGAACGTATTGCAGCCCCCGAAGCCGTTGGCAGACCCATCCGCCAGGGTCAGCGTCGGCACTGCGTCCTCGGGTGCCTCGACGCCGCTGACGAGCGTCCACTCGGTGCCCTCCAGGGCCGTGCCGCCCGCGTCGTCGTCGTCGCCGCCGCACGCGGCGGCCAGCGCGCCCGCGACGACGAGGACCACCCCGAAACGAACGAGCGCCTGCACGAGGCCGTCGAGTCTACTTCGCGCGCCAGCTCCAGATGTCGACTATGCGGCGCAGCTCGCGCACGACCTGGTGGGCGACGATGTCGCCGCCGGCGCGCTCCAGGTGGACGCCGTCGTCCGCGCGGACCTTCTCGAGCCGGCCGCCCTCTGTGGGGAGGTAGGGCGCGTAGTCGCCGTCGTCGTCCGCGAGCAACGAGTACATGTCGACGTAGACGACCGTGTCCGGCCGTCGCGCGGCCTCGGCCTCGACCGCCTTGTTGATGACCTTGAAGCGGCGAGACTGGGCGCCGTCGCTCGTGATCGGGAGCCCGAGCCAGACGACGACCGCCCCGGCCCGGTTGGCGGTGTCCATCAGGCCGCCCACGCGCCGACGGTACTCCTTCGTCCACGCTGCGTCGCCGAACTCGTCGATGGAGACGCCCTTCGGCGCGCCGGTCATCTCCTCGTGGTCGTCGTTGCCGCCGAAAGCGAGGACGACCGCGTCGACCTTCTCCTTGCGCACCTCGTCGTCGACGTGGCGAAACCAGTTGAAGACGTCGGGGCGGGTCAGGCCGGTGGCGACGCGGCCGTCGACGTCGCCGATGGACTCGACGGCGTCGTTCTGGTCGAGCGCCCGGTAGACCGCGTAGCCGGGCGTGATCACGAGCGAGTCGCCCGCGACCCACACGCGCATCGGGTCCTCGGGCGAGAACGTCGGCCGGCGCGGCGTCGCGGGCTCGCCGGGCTCGGTGCGGGCCGGGCCTCTCCCCTCCTCTGCGGGCGGAGAGCCGGTCACGGGCGTCGTGTCGGTCACGGCCCGGGGCGGCGGGGGGAGCGCGATCTCGGTGTCGATCGTTGCGTGCCGGCGGCCGGTGGCGCTCTCGACCCAGGCACGCGGCCGGTCGAGGCGGAGAGCCATGCTCACCTCTCGCAGCGGCCCGGCGAATGCGAGCGCCACCTCCCGCTGCGTGCCCTTGGGCTGGTTGTAGGCCGACTTGTAGATGTTCTGGGCGTTGAGGAGCGCGGCGAGGAGCAGCGCGAGCGCGGTGACGGCGAGCGCGCGGCCGGCGGTGGAAAGCCGGCGCCCGTCCTCGGTCGGCGGCGCCGGGCGCCCGCCGGCCTCTCCTGCCCTCTGGGTCTCGACGGCCATCAGAACTGGAAGTAGATGAAGGGTGCCACGTCCTGCGGGCCCAGAGCCTGCGTGACCATGAGCGCGACCGCAAGCACCGCGGCCTGCGCGACCACGTTCAGACGCGAGAAGGACGCGACCACGACCTGGGTGATGCGCGGCGGAATGTACTGCGATCCGATCCCGACTACGATCGCCAGCAGGACGGTGCCCGTCACGAGCGGCGAGGGCTCGCCCCAGCGCGTGAACAGCCCCGTGATCATCTCCCAGGCGACCTCGAACGTGTCCGATCTGAAGAAGATCCACGCGAAGCAGACGACGTGGAACGTGAGCAGGCGCCGCCAGTAGATGTCGCGCCGGCGCATGCTCTCGACCGGCGTGGCGCCGTGGCGCTCGCGTCGGAACCGCTCCACCGAGAGCCCGATGCCGTGGATGAGGCCCCAGGCGACGAACGTCCACCCCGCCCCGTGCCAGAGGCCGCCGAGGAGCATCGTCAGCAGCAGGTTCCGGTACGTGATCGCGGCACCGCGCCGGCTGCCGCCGAGCGGGATATAGAGGTAGTCGCGCAGCCAGCGCGAGAGCGTGATGTGCCAGCGGCGCCAGAAATCCTGTAGCGACACGGCCGCGTAGGGCGAGTCGAAATTGAGAGGGAACTTGAAGCCGAGGAGGAGGGCGATGCCGATGGCGATGTCCGTGTAGCCGGAGAAGTCGGCATAGATCTGCACCGCGTACGCGTAGACGGCGATCAGGATCTCGAGCGACGAGTGCTGATCGGGATTGGCGAAGACCTCGTCGACGATGTTCGAGGCGAGGTAGCTCGAGATCACCACCTTCTTGAACAGCCCGGCCGCGATCAGGTAGAAGGCGCGACTCGTGTCCACGCGGCGGGGCGAGCGGGGCGAGTCCAACTGCGGGATCAGCTCGTTGGGCCGCACGATCGGGCCGGCGACCAGATGCGGGAAGAACGAGAGGTAGGCGGCGAACTTCTCGAGTGTCGTCGGCTCCGTGTCTCCCCGGTACACGTCCACGACGTAGCTGATCCCCATGAACGTGAAGAAGGAGATCCCCACCGGCAGGATCACCGTCCGCACCTCGAGCGGGAGCTCGATCCCGACGACCGTCAGCAGGTTCTGGGTCGAGCTGACGAAGAAGTCGTAGTACTTGAAGTAGCCGAGGACGGCCAGGTTGCCGCCGATCGCCAGCCAGAGCAGGGCCTTGCGGCGCGCGACGTCCCCCACCGCGCGGTGAACCCGGAGGGCCATCAGCTGGTTCCAGAGGATCGAGCCGGCGAGCAGGAGGACGAAGCGCCAGTCCCACCAGCTGTAGAAGACGAAGCTGGCGCCGATGATGAACGGCCGCCACCGGTGCGGATGCGGCATCAGAAGCCACGACAGCGGCAGGACGATCACGAAGAAGATCGCGAAGGTCGCGGTCGGGAACAGCACGTCGGCGCGCCCGGCTCCCGGGCTCAGCGAGCGGCCGCGAGAGCGCGCGGCCGAACCTGGCTGGTGACGGGGTGCGTCCTCATCGGGCCGGCGAGCCCATGGCCGCCGCGGGCTCCCACCACGCCGGGCCTCGGGCTTGCGAAAGGGTACCGCCTGAAGAGGACCGCAGGTCCAGAGCCGTTTCTGGCGATTCGAGGAGGCGGGGCTATCCTGTGGACATGCGGGAGCGACTCGGCCTCGCCGGGCGACGGCCGCTCATCCTCGCCGCCCTCCTCGCCGCCCTCTGCGCCCTCGGGCCGGCGGCCGGCTCCGCGCACGCGGTCAAGCTGACCTACATCGGCGACTCGAAGGCTGCCGCGATCGAGTTCAGCCCCGCCGCCAAGCGCCTTCTCGCGCGGGGCCACACGGTTCGGCGCGACCTCAAGGTCTGCCGGCGCCTCGTCGCTCCCAGCTGCCCGTACCAGGGCGTCACCCCGACGACCGCCCTCAGGGCGATCCGAAACTACGGGACCGGGCTCGGCACCGTTCTCGTGATCGACGTCGGCTACAACGACACGTCCTCGACGTATCGAGGGCAGCTCAACCAGGTCATGCGCGCCGCGCTCAACCGCGGGGTCAAGGGCGTCGTCTGGGTGAACCTCCGGGCCTGGGGGCTGCGGCCGGCCCACCCCGACTACGCGAAGATCAACGCGATCATCGGCCAGTCCCTCCAGCGCTGGCCACAGCTCTACCTCGCCAACTGGAACGCGTACACGCGGGGCAAGCCCGCCTCGTGGTTCGGCCACGACGGCATCCACCTGACGAGCGCCGGCGCTGTCGGCCTCGTTCGGCTCGTGCGCAAGTGGATCCCCCGCGCGGCGGAGGGCCCGCGTCCGCTCACGGCGCAGCTCGGCTTCGACTACCCCGCGGGGCCCGGGACCTTCGGCGAGGTCGTCTTCGGCTCGTCGCAGACCTCGGCCGAGGTCAGAGGCGGCGCCCAGCTGATCGCGCACAGCCCTCCGGTCGGGAGCAATCTCGCCGGCGCGACCGACGGCGTCACCGGCCTGCGGAGCGTCCTCACCTTCGCCGGCGGCGCGGCGATCATGCTCTTCCTGATCGTCGTGACCACCCAGGCGGCGCGGCGCCGCCTGAGCTAGCGGCCTACGGCGCCTGCCGGTCCTCCTCGCTCAGAACCTCCGCGGTCGGGGCGGGCGGCCGCTGCGGGGCGCCGCCGTGGACGTACTTGTAGAGGCCGACGGCGAGGACGGCGCCGATCAGCGGTGCGGTCAGGTAGATCCAGATCCCGTCCCAGTCATTCCCGATCAAATCGGGGCCGAAGGTCCGGGCCGGATTGACCGAGGCACCGCTGAAGGGGATAGCCGCCAGCTGCACCATCACGAGCGCGAGCGGAATGGCCAGCAGCGCGCTGCCGCCGAACTGGCCGCTGACGCTCGCCTGGAGGATGACGGCGACGAAGATCGCCGTGAAGAGCACCTCCATGAAGAAGGCCGTGCCGTCACCCGTGATGCCTGGTCTCGTCGAGGTCTCCGCCACGACGTTCTGGCTGGTCGCGATCAGGAGCGCGACGGCGGCCAGGATTCCGCCGGCGAACTGCGCGAGCCAGTAGCGGACGAGATCGGTGCTCGGCAGCCGCCCCGCGAGGAACATCGCGAGGGAGACGGCGGGGTTGAAGTGGCCTCCCGAGACCTCGCCGAACGCGTAGAGGCCGGCGAGCAGCGCGAGCCCGAAGGCGAGCGCGGCCACGACCAGGACCGTCGGGGAAAGCAGCGACCCCGCGAGCGCGGTCGTACCGCCGAAGACCAGGATGAAGGTGCCGAGCACCTCCGCTGCGTACTTGTGCCAGGTATCCATGCGAACCTCCCAGGGCGTCGGGACTTCGGCGGGGTCGCCGGGAAGCACCGATCCTGACGTCCGTGCCGGACGTTCCGGGGTTAGCCAAGGACGCTCTGGCGGGTCGACGCCGAGCGGCCGCGGAAGGTGGCGATCATCGACCCGTCGCCCCGCCGGACGTTGACGTCGTAGACGCCGTTGCGCCCCTCGCGAAAGCGCTCCTCGGCCTCCGCAACGAGCTCGTCGCCCTCCTGGGCCGGCGCGAGGAACTCGATCGAGCAGCTTGAGGCGACCGTGACGACGTCGTGGGAGTTGCAGGCGAACGCGAAGGCCGAGTCCGCGAGAGCGAAGACCATCCCTCCATGGCAGCTCCCGTGGCCGTTGAGCATGTCCGCGCGCACGGCCATGCGCAGGCGGGCGTATCCGGGCCGAACCTGCTCGAGCGCCATCCCGAGCGCCTGCGACGCCGTGTCGCGGGCGTACATCGCCTCGCCGACCGCGGCGGCCCTCTGGTCGGCCGACGAGCTCACACGCGCTCGACGAGCTCGTCCAGCGGCTTGCGGTTCGCGCGCGCGCTCCACTCCTCGGGCGGGCGGCTCGCCGGGTCGCGCGGCTTCGCCGGATAGCCGAAGGAGAGGACGATGGCGGGCTCCTCGCCCTCGCGCAGGCCGAGGGTCTCCGACACCGCCTGTCGGTCGGGCATGCCGTTCGGGCAGCCGCCGACGCCCAGGTCCCACGCGGCCAGGAGCATGTTCTGCGCGCAACGGCCGGCGTCGAGGGTGACCGGCCCCTTGCCGTTGACGGCGATGGCGACGATCAGCCGCGCGCCCCTGATGTTCTCAGGGCTCGTAGACCAGCTCGGCCAGCCGCTCCCGCCGCTCGGAGCTTTCGACGACGACGAAGCGCCAGGGCTGGCGATTCTTCGAGCTCCCCGAGAGGCGCCCGGCATCGAGGATCCGCAGCTGGACCTCGTCCGGGATCGGGCGATCGTCGTAGCTTCGAACCTCGCGCCGGGACGCGATGCCGAGCCGCAGCTCCATGGCGCGGAGTCTAGTCCGAGCGCGCCAGCGCGCCGAGGACGGCGCCGAAGAGAGCGTGCACGGCCGCCTCGTAGGCGAAGACGCGTCCGTTCGTCAGAAGCGGCGGCCAGCGCCCGCTGCGCCGGTCCGGATGGACGCGGTCGAGAACGGCCATTCCGGGCCAGAGCGCCAGGCTCTCGGCCTGCGCGGCCGCGAGCCCTTGCTTCCAGCCCCGGCCGCCGGCGAGCGCGAAGACGGCGCCGAACACCGCGCCGTTGGCGAGGTGCGCCGCCAGGCCGACCCGCTGCCAGCTCGGGCCGTCCGCAGTGAGGACGCCGCCGAGCAGGCGCACGTCCGAGTAGCCCGCGGGGACGCGGAAGACCCGCCCGGCCGCCGGCTCGGCCGCCGCCCAGGCGGCCGCGGCGACGATCCCTGCGAGCGCGCCCCGCAGCACGGTCGAAGCGTATCCTCCGCCCGTGGACACGCTCGGGCTCGACGCACAGCGGCGGCTGACGCTCGCGGCGACGATCCTCGGGTCGTCGCTCGCGTTCATCGACGCGACGGTCGTGATCGTCGCGCTCCCGACGATCGAAGAGGACCTCGGGCTCGGGCTGACGGGGCAGCAGTGGGTCTTCCTCTCGTACTCGCTGGCGCTGGCCTCCCTCTACCTCGTCGGGGGCGCGATCGGCGACCGCTACGGCCGGCGGCGGGTGTTCATCGCCGGAGCGGGCGGGTTCGCGCTCGCCTCGCTCCTCGCCGGCGCCGCCCCGAACGAGGCCGTGCTCATTCTCGCCCGCACGCTGCAGGGCGTCGCCGGCGCCTTCCTGACGACGAACTCGCTCGCGCTCCTGCGGGCCGCCTACGGGAAGGACTCGGGGCGCGCCATCGGCCTGTGGACCTCCTTCACGAGCGTCGCCACAATCCTCGGGCCGCCGGCCGGGGGCGCACTCGTCGAGTGGGCCTCCTGGCGCTGGATCTTCCTGCTCAACCTGCCGCTCGCGGCGGCTGCGGTCTTCCTCGCGCTCGCCGGCCGCGGGCAGGATGCGCCGCCCGAGCGCGCAGGCCGTCTCGACCTTCCGGGGGCGGCGCTCGCGGCGACGGGCTTCGGCTTGCTCACCTACGGGCTCGTCGAGGGCACCGACCGCGGCTTCGGCAGCGTCTGGTGGGCCTTCGTCCTCGCCGTCGCCTCGCTCGCCGCGTTCGTGATCGTCGAGCAGCGGGTCGCCCACCCGATGCTCCCGTTCGCTCTCTTCCGGGAGCGGAACTTCGCGGCTGCCAACGCGGAGACGTTCCTCGTCTACGCCGGCCTGTACGGCTTCATCGTCTTCTTCACGCTCTACCTGCAATTCCTCGGCTTCACGCCCTTCGAGGCCGGGCTGCTCAACATTCCCTCGAGCCTGGTCCTGATCCTCCTCGCCGCCCGCTTCGGCGGGCTGGCCGACCGCCACGGGCCGCGGCTCTACCTCACGGTCGGCCCTGCGCTGATCGGCGCCGGGACGCTGGTCTTCTGCCTCGTCGAGGAGAAGGACCAGTTCTGGACGTACGGCATCGTCGCCCTGCTCCTCTTCTCGTTCGGCCTCGCGATGATGGTGGCGCCGATCACGTCGACCGCCCTCAAGTCGGCGCCCGAGCGCTACGCGGGCATTGCCTCGGGCGTCAACTCGACGGTCTCCCGACTCGGGAGCCTCGTCGCGGTTGCGCTCATCGGCCTCATCATCTCGCTCGTCTTCGAGGGGCGGACAGACGTCGCCGACGCCGTCCCGCTCGCCAAGGACCAGACCCTGCCCGAGCTCCGCGACGCATCCATCGCCGGGTTCCGGGCCGGCATGGTCCTCGCGGCCGCGTTCGCCTTCGCCGGCGCCGCGGTCGGGGCGGTCGGCATCTCCAACCGGGAGGCGCGGGGAGAGCTGGCCCCCGACGTCAGCGAACAGGCAGCGGCGCCAGCCGAAACCTGAGCTCGGCTGCGCGCTCGCGGCAGCGCGCGATCGCCTCCTCGCGCGTCTCGCCGACGCCGTAGAAGATCGCCAGGCGATAGCTCTGGGCGTCGTTGACTCCCTGCTCGGAGAGGAGCAGGCCGGGGCGCACGAGCACCTCGAGATCGGGCTCCGGGTCCGGCACGGCCTCGACGTAGGCGTCATGGAAGACCCGGAGGCAGTAGCTGACCCCGACCGTCTCCGGCGCGCCGCAGGTCCAGGCAGGGTCCTCGCCGAGGGCAAGCTTGAAGAGAGCGTCGTAGGTCGAGCGCCCGTGGACCGACTGGACGAGCGGAGCGAACTGCGAGGCGATCCGCCCGTTCACCTCGATGATCTGCGCCGGCCCCCGCTCGGGGACGAAGAACTCGACGTTGAAGAACCCGCCCTCGAAGCCGAGCCGCGGCAGGACGCGCCCGGCCACGTCCGAGAGCTCGTCCAGGCGCGCCTGCGGGAGCGCGCTCGGGTAGACGAAGCTCTCGAAGCTCAGGGTGCCCTCGTACTTGAGCGAGTCGGTGACACCGATCGTGGTCACCTCGCCGTCGTGCACGTAGCCCTCGAGCGTCACCTCGTCGCCGGACAGGAGCTCCTCTGCGAGGAAGCCGTGGGCGTGTGCCGGATCGGCGCCCGCAAGCGCTGCGATCTCGGCGTAGCGGGTCGTGTAGCGGTCGATTTCATGCAGGTCGACCAGCTCGCGCGGGTCGTCGATCCGGAAGACGTTCTGGGAAAGGCGTCCGACGACCGGCTTGACGAAGAAGGGGACGTCGAAGGGCACGCGGCCGTCGAGGAGCGCGAAGCGCGGGGTCGCCTCCGGCGCGGCGAGCTGCTGCACGAAGCGTGCCGTCGGCTTGTGCTGGAGGCGCACGAGCGACTCCGGGCTCGGCCCCGGCAGCCCGCGCCGCTCGGCCAGGAGCGCGGCGAGCAGGGCCGACTGGTCCTTCGTGCCGACGACGCCCTCTGCGGGGATCGTCTCGCACTCCTCCAGGAAGCCGTCCGGGTCGAACGACTCCAGCTGGTCGAGGTCGGACCCCGCGAAACGAAGCCGGTAGCGGTCTTCGAGCCCGGCAGCGCGTATCGCCTTCAGGTCCCGCTCCTGCGGGCACATGACGAGGATCTCTCTCATGGGATGGGCGCAGCCGTGCGCCGGAAATGCTAGCGGTCGTCATAGTCTGCCCGCGTGCTCGAAGCTCGAACCGACGTGGTCGGCAGCCTGCTCCGGCCGTCCGAGCTGCTGGAGGCGCAGCAGCGCCTGGCGGCCGGCGGCCTCTCCCGCGCGGAGTTCAAGGCGGTCGAGGACGGCGCCGTCGACGCGGCCCTCGCGCTGCAGGCGGACGCCGGTCTCGACGTGGTCACCGACGGCGAGATGCGCCGGCTCTCCTTCCAGAGCCAGGTGCCGGCCGCCGTGGATGGCTTCGGCGAGTGGGACCTCGACGCGTTTCTCTGGGGCGAGTGGCACTCGGAGGAGCTGGGCGACATGGTCGTCGAGCGCCCGCCGATCGCGGTGGTGGGAACGTTGCGCCGCCGGCGCTCGCTCTCCGGCGAGGAGTTCGCGTACGCGCGCGGGCGCACCGACCGCGTCCTCAAGGTGACGCTCCCCAGCCCGAGCCTGTTCGCGAACTTCTACGACCCGGAGCGCTCGCGCGACGCGTACCCGACGCTCGAGGCGTTCCTGGAGGACGTGGCCGCGATCCTGCGCGAGGAGGTCGACGAGTTGGTCGAGCTCGGCGCGACCTACATCCAGCTGGACGCGCCCCACTATCCGCTCCTGCTCGATCCGGGCTACCGCGACTTCTACGAGAGCCGCGGCTGGCCGGCGGAGCGCTGGCTCGACCTCGGCCTCGAGCTGGACAACGCCGTGATCGGCGATCATCCCGGCGTGACCTTCGGCTTTCACCTCTGCCGCGGCAACCAGGCGAGCCGCTGGCTCGTCGAGGGCGGCTACGACTGGCTCGCCGGCCGCCTCTTCCGCCGCGTGAAGGCCCAGCGCCTGCTTCTCGAGTACGACGACGCCCGCTCGGGCGGCTTCGAGCCGCTCGCGCAGGCCCGCGACGACACGATCTGCGTGCTCGGCCTCGTGACGACGAAGACGTCGCGGCGCGAGACGGTCTCCGAGCTCGCCGGCCGGATCCGCGAGGCGGCGACGGTCGTGCCGCTCGACCGGCTCGCCCTCTCGCCTCAGTGCGGCTTCGCCACGTCGGTGGTCGGCAACGCGCTCACCGTTGAGGACGAGCGGGCGAAGCTGGCGACGATCGTCGAGACGGCCGCAGAGGTCTGGGGTTGACGAGCGTCGTCCTCGACGGCCGGAGCCTCACGATCGAGGAGGTCGTGGCGGTCGCCCGCGAGCGCGCGGCGGTGGAGCTCGCCCCCGCGGCGGTCGAGCGGATGCGCGAGACGCGTGCCCTGGTCGAGCGTGTGCTCGAGCGCGGGGACGCCGTGTACGGGATGACGACCGGCGTCGGCGCCCGCAAGAAGATCGCCGTTCCCGCCGAGGAGGCGCGCGCGTTCAACCGGGCGCTGGTCGTCAACCACCTGGTCGGGGCAGGCCCGGACGCGCCGGAGGAGATCGTCCGGGCGACCATGGTCCGGCTTGCGAACGCCCTCGCGAGCGCGACCCCGGGCGCCCGGCCCGAGATCGTCGAACGCCTCGTCGCCGGCCTCAACGCGGGCGAGCACCCGCGCGTGCGGATGCTGGGGTCGCTCGGCCAGGCCGACCTCCCCGCCATGGCCGACCTGGCGAACGGGCTCTTCGCCGACGTCGAGCTGCAGGCCAAGGAGGCGCTCGCGCTCATCAATTCGAACGCCTTCTCCACCGGCATGGCCGCCCTGGCCGTCGCGGACGCCGAGCGGCTCCTGGAGGCGATGGACGTCGCGGGAGCGCTCGACCTCGAGGCCTTCGCCGCCAACCTCACCCTGCTCCACCCCGAGATCGGGAAGGTCAGGCCGTACCCGGGCCTGATCGAGTCGCTCGCCCGCCTGCGCTCGCTGCTCGAGGGCAGCTCTCTCTGGGAGCCCGGCGCCGCGCGGAACCTCCAGGACCCGCTCACCTTCCGCGGGCTGCCGCAGCTGCACGGCGCGCTGCGCGACGCACTCGCGTTCGTTCGCGGCCAGCTCGAGATCGAGCTCAACGCCTCGCAGGAGAACCCGCTGACGGTGCCGGCCGAGGATCGCATCGTCTCGGTCGCCAACTTCGAGATCCTGCCGCTCTCGGCGGCGCTCGACTTCCTCCGCATCGCGCTCGCACCGGCCCTGACCTCGTCGGCCGAGCGCCTGCTGAAGCTGCTCCAGGGCCCGCTCACCGGGCTTCCCGACGGCCTCGCGCCCCGACAGGGGCTCGCCGAGAACTCGCTCGGCGAGCACGGCGTCAGCGCGCAGGGCCTGACGGCCGAGGCGCGCCTCCTGGCCCAGCCCGTCTCCTTCGAGGTGGTGACGAGCACGCACGCCGAGGGCATCGAGGACCGGATGACGATGGCGCCGCTCTCGGCCCGCCGCCTGGCCGCCATGGTCGAGCTGGGCGAGGCGATCGTCGCGATCGAGCTCGTCATCGCCGCCCAGGCCGTCGACCTGCGGCAGCCGGAGCGCCTGGGCGCGGGCACCGCGCTCGCGCACGCACGGGTGCGGGAGGTCGTGCCCTTCCTCGCCGAGGGCGAGCCGCTTGCGCCGGACCTCGAGCCGGTGCGAGCGCTCGTCCGGGACCGGCGCCTCGAGGCCTGAGATGGCTTTTCGGCTCGGGATCGTCGGCTGCGGGAGCATCTCGGAGCGGCACGCGCGCGGCGCCGCAGCCTCCTCCGAGGTCGAGATCGTGGCGTGCGCCGATCTCCGCGCCGACCTGGCCGAGGATTGGGCCGAGCGCCACGGCTGCGAGCGTGCATACGCGGACTACCCGACGATGCTCCGGGAGCACGAGCTGGACGGCGTCCTCCTCGCCACCTGGCCGAACCTGCACCGCGAGCAGGTGCTCGGCTGCCTCGAGGCCGGCGTGCGGGCCATTCTCTGCGAGAAGGCGCTCGCACTGAGCGGCGCCGACGCGCGGGAGCTGCGGAGCGCGGCGACCGCCGCGGGCGCACTCCTCGTCGAGGGCTACATGTACCGCCGACACCCGGCGATCGCCAAGGTGGACGAGCTGCTCGCCGCCGGGGCGATCGGCGCGGTCGACAGCGTGCGGGCCGCCTTCAGTCTCTTCGACCCCGAGGAGAGCGCGCCGGACGACCCCGGGCGGGACTGGCGGCAGCAGCAGGAGCTCGGCGGCGGCGCGCCCTACGACATCGCTTGCTACTGCGTCGACGCCTGCAATCGCTTCGCGGGAGGCCCGCCCAAGCGCGTCCAGGCCCTCGCGAGCTCGAGCGCCCGCTACGACACGGTGGCCAGGCTGTTCGGGCTGCTCGAGTACGGCAGCGGCGTCGTCGGGGTGGTCGAGAGCTCGATGCGAAGCGACTTCGACCACGAGCTGAAGATCAGCGGATCGCGCGGGCACGTCAGGCTGCCCGTCGCCTGGCGGATCGACTACCCCACCGAGGTCGTGGTCGCCCGGAGCGTCGGCTGGGGCATCTTCGAGGAGGACCGGTTCCCGATCCCGGTCGTGGACGCCTACCGCCTGGAGCTGGACGGCTTCGCCGCGGCTGCCCGGGGCGAGGCCGCGCCCGTCCCCACCCTCGACGAGTCGGTGGCCACGGCCCTGACGATGGACGCACTCCTCGCGAGCGCCGACACGGGGGCGGGGGTCGAGGTGGAGGCTCCGTGATCCCGGTCCTGATCGACTGCGACCCGGGTCAGGACGACGCGATCGCGCTCCTCCTCGCGCTCGCCAGCCCGGAGCTCGAGCTCGTCGGGGTCACCACCGTGGCCGGGAACCAGACTCTGGCGAAGGTGACCGCGAACGCGATCCGGGTGCTCGAGCTCGGCGGGCGCGGCGACATCCCCGTGGCGGCAGGCGCCGACCGGCCCCTCGCCGGCGACCTCGCCACCGCTGAGGAAGCGCACGGCGAGACCGGGCTCGACGGCCCCGACCTCCCCCCGCCCGTGGCCGAGCCCGTGGCGGCGCCTGCGGCCGACTTTCTCGCCGAGCGGATCCTTGCCTCCGAGGCGCCGGTGACGCTCGTCCCGACCGGCCCGCTCACGAACGTTGCGCTCCTTCTCGAGCGGCATCCAGAGGCGGCGGCCCGGCTCGACCGGATCGTGCTCATGGGCGGCGCGATCGCCGAGGGGAACCAGACGCCGTCGGCGGAGTTCAACGTCTGGGTCGACCCGGAGGCGGCCGCGCACGTGTTCGCGAGCGGCCTCGACGTCACCATGGTCGGCCTCGACGTCACGAACCGTGCCGTGCTCACCCCCGCGCACGCCGACCGGCTTCGCGGGCGAGGCAGGGTCGGCGCCGCGGTCGCGGCCATGCTCGACTTCTACGGCGGTTACTACGACGAGGCGTACGAGCACGGCGGCTGCCCCGTGCACGACGCGCTCGCCGTCGCGCACGTGGCCCGGCCGGGGCTCGTGCAGACTCTGGCCCGCCACGTCGAGGTAGAGGTCTTACCGGGGCTCTGCCGCGGACGGACAGTGGTCGACATGCGGCGCCGGACCGTGCTCCCGGAGCCGAACGCCCACGTCGCAGTCGAGGTCGACGTGGCCGGCTTCGTCGACCTCCTCCTGACGAGGCTCGCCAAACTTCCAGCCGGGCAGCCCGTCTGATCTGATGCGATTGACCGTGCCAGGACCATGAGTTATAAGCGGGCGCAACCCGCCGGACCAGCACCGGGGAAGGAGAGGCACATGGATGAGACGCAGCGCCGAGTCGACGAGGTGCGCCGCGAGAGCTCCGAGCTCGAGAACCACCTGATCGACGAGTACGTCTTCGGCAAGATCACCAGGCGCGAGCTCGTTCGCCGCGGGACGGTGGTGGGCATGTCGCTGCCCCTCCTCTCGTTCATCGTGGCGGCCTGCGGCGGCGATGACGACGATGGAGCCGCCACCAACACGAGCGGGTCGGAGACGACCGCGTCGAACAACGTCCAGCCGGGCGGCACCGTCCGCGTCGCGCTCATCCAGCCGACCACCGAGCCCAATCCGCTCCTCGTCCAGGACGAGGGCGGCGCCGGCATGCTCGGCTCGACCGGCGAGTACCTGTCCTTCTCGGACGAGAACCTGGAGCTCCAGCCCCGCCTCGCGGAGAGCTGGGAGCCCAACGAGGACGGCACCGTCTGGACGTTCTCGATCCGTCAGGGCGTCACCTTCCACAACGGCGCCCCACTGACGGCCGAGGACGTCGTCCAGACGTTCGAGAAGCTGATCAACCCCGACGGCGGCTCGGCGAACGCGCAGTCGGCGCTCGGCGGTGTCCTTTCCCCCGGCAACACCGAGGCGCCCGACGAGGCGACCGTCGTCTTCAACCTCGACGCCCCCAACGGCAACTTCCCGACCCTCGTCTCTTCCGCCAACTACAACGCGATCATCATCCCGGCCGATCTCGATCCGGCCGACTGGGGCACGACCTTCGAGGGCACGGGGGCGTTCAAGCTGCAGAACTTCCAGCCGCAGGTCGGCGCGACGTTCGTCCGCAACGACGCCTACTGGGGCGACAAGGCCAACCCCGACTCGATCGATGTCAAGTTCTATGCCGAGGAAGGGCCGATGGTTCTCGCCCTCCAGGGCGACGAGGTCGACTTCGTCGAGCACTTCTCCGTCGCCGGCGGCAAGGCGCTCCTGGACAACCCCGACGTCACGGTGATCGCCGTCCAGACGGCCACCCACCGGCAGCTGCACATGCGCACCGACAAGGAGCCGTTCACGGACAAGCGCGTCCGCCAGGCGATCGCCCTCTCGATCGACCGCAACGCCCTCGTCGACGGTCTCTGGGAAGGGAAGGCCGACGTCGGCAACGACAGCCCGTTCGCGCCGCTCTACCCCTCGACCGACCCCTCCGTCCCCCAGCGCGAGCAGGACATCGAGCAGGCGAAGCAGCTCCTCGCCGACGCGGGCAAGGGCGGCGGCTTCGAGGTCCAGCTCGACACCTGGGACGGTTTCGAGATCCCCGACCTCGCGCAGCTCGTCAAGAACAACGCGCAGGAGATCGGGGTGACGATCAACCTCAAGATCACCGACGCCGGCACCTACTACGGAGACGGCGTCTACGGCAAGTCGACGTGGCTCGACTCCGTCATGGGCATCACCGACTACGGTCACCGGCCCGTGCCGAACGTCTACCTGACCGCGGCGCTCTCCGGCGATCCGAAGGTCGGCGTGTGGAACTCTGCGCACTTCAAGAACGACCAGTACGACGAGCTCGTGCGCCAGTACGTGGCCGCGCTCGACGTCGACTCCCAGCGTGGCGTCGCCAAGCAGATCCAGGAGTTGCTGCTCGACGAGACGCCGATCATCTTCCCGTACTTCTACAACTTCCTCAGCGCCTCGAAGCCGACCCTCATGGGCGCGGTCTCCGCAGCGACTGGCCAGTTCGATCTCACCAAGGCCGGGTTCACCTCCTGAGCCGTGGCTGAACGTCAGGCGGCCGGTGCCTCCGGGTGCCGGCCGCCTTAGTGTGTAAGGGCGGCATGGGACGATTTCTGCTCAAGCGGCTCGGGCTCGCGCTCATCACGCTCTTCCTCCTGAGCGTGATCGTCTTCTTCGGGGCTCAGGTGCTCCCGGGCAACGTCGCGCGCCGCATCCTCGGCCCGTTCGCCGACCAGGCGGCGGTGGAGGCGCTCAACGAGCAGCTCGGGACCGACCAGCCGCTCCTCACCCAGTACTGGGACTGGATCACGAGCCTGCTCCACGGCGACCTCGGCGACTCGCTCGCGCTCGGCGTGCCCGTGAGCGAGCTGATCGGCACCGCGCTCGTCAACTCGGCCAAGCTCGCCGTCCTCGCCTTCGTGCTCGTCGTGCCCCTCGCGGTGCTCGGCGGGGTGATCGCGGCGCTGCGGCGCGACCGGCTGACCGACCGCGTGATCACGAACGGCGGGCTCTCCCTCTCGGTGCTCCCGGAGTTCGTGACGGGCATCGTCCTCATCCTCGTCTTCGGGCTCTGGCTCGACGTGCTGCCAGTGAGCGCGAACGCCCCGCCGGGGAGCAGCTTCCTCACGGAGATCAAGTACCTCCTCCTCCCCGCCTTCGTGCTCGTGCTGCTGCTCTTCGGCTACATCGCGCGCATCACACGCGCGGGGACGATCGAGGCGCTCGACGCCGACTACACGCGCACCGCCGTGCTGAAAGGCCTGCCGCGCCGGGTCGTCATCCGGCGGCACGTGCTGCGCAACTCGCTCCTGCCCACGATCGCGGTCGTCGCCACCCAGACGGGCTACCTGATCGGCGGCCTCGTCGTGATCGAGACGCTCTTCAACTACCCGGGCATGGGCCGGTTGATCGTGACCGCCTCGAAGCAGAAGGACATGCCCGTTCTGGAGGCGGGCGTGCTCATCGTCGGCGTCGTCTTCCTCGTCGCGATGCTCCTCGCCGACCTCGCGTACTCGCTCTTGAACCCGCGCATCCGCTACTCGAGCGCCGAATGACGGTCATCGAAGACCCAACCAGTCCGATCATCCTCCCGACCAGGGACGAGGCCACGATCGCCCGGCGCGAGCGGCTGCGGCTGCTCATGCGCTCGCCGGCCTTCGTGTTCGGGCTCGTCATCCTCATCCTCTGGGTCGCCTGCGCCGTCTTCGGCACGCTGATCGCGCCGCACGACCCACAGGCCGACGACATCCTCAACAAGCTGACCGGCCCCTCGGGCGACCACCTCTTCGGCACCGACCGACTCGGGCGCGACGTACTCTCGCGTGTGATCGTCGGCGCCCAGGCGATCCTGGTCATGGCGCCGCTCGCCACGCTCCTCGGGACGGTCGTCGGCACCGCCATCGGCCTGTTCACGGGCTACTACCGCGGCCTCGCCGACGACGTGATCATGCGCGTGGTCGACGCGCTCCTCTCGGTGCCCGTGATCATCGTGGCGCTGCTCGCCATCGTCGCGCTCGGCCCCTCCCGGCTCACGCTCATCCTCGTGATCGGGATCGTCTTCGCGATGATCATCGCCAAGACCGTGCGCGCCGCCGTCCTCAGCGAGCGGGAGCTCGACTACGTGCAGGCCGCGCGCCTCCGCAACGAGCGGGGGCCGTACATCATGTTCGTGGAGATCCTCCCGAACGTGATGGGGCCGGTCGTGGTCGAGTTCACCGTCCGGCTCGGGTACGCGATCTTCACGATCGCCACGCTCGCCTTCCTCGGCTTCGGCGCCGACCCGTCGATCCCCGACTGGGGCACCGACATCGGCGAGCACTACCAGTTCATCAGCGCCGGCGTCTGGTGGGCCGTGCTCTTCCCCGCCATCGCCATCGCCACCCTGATCGTCGCCATCAACCTGATCGCCGACGCGATCGCGCAGACCTTCGAGCGATGAGCGAGGCCGCCCTCAACCTCCAGGAGCTCGAGGTGGTCTACCGCGTCCGCGGCGTCGACCGGCCGGTGCTGCGCGGGCTGACGCTGACGATCCAGAAGGGCGAGTCGTACGGGCTCGTGGGCGAGTCCGGCTGTGGCAAGACCACAGCCGCGTTCTCGGTCATGCGCTACCTGCCGCGGAACGGGCGGGTCGTGTCGGGCTCGATCCACGCCGACGGCGCTGACCTCCTGCGCATGGGCGAGGCGGAGGTGCGCCGCATGCGGGCCTCGACGCTCTCGATGGTCTACCAGAACCCCGGCAGCGCCCTGAACCCCGCGATCCGCGTCGGCACGCAGATCGCCGAGGTCTTCCAGCTGCTGGGAATCGACAAGGACGGGTCGTACGACCGGGCCCGCGAGATGTTGCGGAAGGTGCAGATCTCGGACCCGGCCGGAGCCATGCTCCGCTATCCGCACCAGCTCTCCGGGGGCGGCCAGCAGCGCGTCGTCATCGCCATGGCGCTCGCCTCAGACCCGACGCTCCTCATCCTCGACGAGCCGACGACCGGGCTCGACGCGACGGTCGAGGCCGAGGTGCTCGACCTCGTCGCCGCCCTCAGGAAGGAGTTCGGGACGAGCGTCCTCTTCATCAGCCACAATCTCGGCGTTATCCGCCGCATGTGCGAGCGCGTGGGCGTCCTCTACGCCGGGCGGCTCGTCGAGGAGGGCGAGGCCGAGACCGTCTTCACCGAGCCGCGCCATCCGTACACGGTCGGGCTCCTGCGCTGCATCCCGCGCGGCGGCCTGCGCAAGGACCGCGATCGGCTGGACACCATCCCCGGCTACCTGCCGCAGCTCGGGGCGCCCCTCCCCGGCTGCGTCTTCGCCGAGCGCTGCGCCCTCGCCAAGGAGATCTGCCACGAGGAGGAGCCGCCCTTCCACCCGGTCGGCGGCGGGCACTTCAGCCGCTGCCACTTCCACGACAAGGCGGCCGAGCTGCCGCGGGCAACGAGCTCGAGGTCTCCGCAGGCCGTCCGCGACGCCGCGGCCGATCCGGTCGTCCGGCTCGAGCACGCGAGCAAGACGTACAGCCACGAGGGCAACCAGCTGCGGGCGCTCGTCGACGTCGACCTCGCAATCGGCGCGGGCGAGACGCTCGGGCTCGTCGGCGAGTCGGGCTCCGGCAAGACGACGCTGGCGCGCGTCCTCCTCGGCCTGACGAGCCCGGACGCGGAGTCCGTCGTCGAGCTGAACGGCGAGCAGCTTGCGGCCCGGATCGTCAAGCGCTCGCCCGAGCAGGTGCGCGCGCTCCAGACCGTTTTCCAGAACCCGGACTCGGCCCTCAACCGCCGCGCGTCCGTCCGGAGGATCATCGGCCGCGCGCTGACGAAGCTTCGCGGCCTCCGCGGCTCGAAGCGGGAGGACCGCCTGCGCGAGATCGCCGCCGCGGTGCGGTTCGACGAGCGGCTCCTCAGCGCCAGGCCGGTGCAGCTCTCCGGCGGCCTCAAGCAGCGGGTGGCGATCGGGCGCGCGTTCGCCGGCGACCCGCGCGTCGTCGTCTGCGACGAGCCGACATCGGCGCTCGACGTCTCCGTCCAGGCGGCCATCCTCAACCTGCTCGCCGACCTCCAGGCCGCCGAGGGCGTCACCTACCTCTTCATCTCCCACGACCTCGGGGTCGTCCGCTACCTCTCCGACCGGATCGCGGTGCTCTACCTCGGGCGGCTGATGGAGCTCGGCGCCGCAGAGACGGTCTTCAACGCCCCGCACCATCCGTACACGGAGGCTCTCCTCTCGGCCGTGCCCACGCTCGAGGGCGAGGAGCGACCTCGGATCCGACTCGAGGGCGAGATCCCGAGCGCCGCCGACCCGCCCTCGGGCTGCGTCTTCCACACGCGCTGCCCCCGCTACCTCGGCGCGATCTGCGAGGAGCAGGAGCCGCCGCTCGCGGAGGTCGAGCGCGGGCACTTCCTACGCTGCCACATCCCGGTCGACGAGCTCCGGCGCCTGCAGGCGGAGCCGCCGCCGAGCCGCCTCCGTCAGCCGAACACGACCAGCTGACGGAGCACCTCGCCTGCGCGGAGCCGCTCGAAGGCCTCCGGCAGCCCGGCGAGCTCGATCCGGTCGCTGACGAGCTCGTCCAGAAGCAGCTTGCCCTCGGCGTAGAGGTCGACGAGCCGCGGGACGTCCTCCTGGATGCGGGCGGAGCCGAGGAAGCAGCCCTTCAGCGTCTTCTCGTTGATGAACCCCCACGTGTCGATGGTCAGGCTCGTCCCCTTTGGCGGAAGCCCGAGCACGACCGCTGTGCCGCCGGCGCGAACGGCCTCCCACGCCTCGCGGATCGTCTCGGGCCGGCCGATCGCCTCGAAGGCGTAGTCCGGACCGCCGCTCGTCGCGTGGCGGACGCGCCGGCCGGTGTCGGCGCTCGGGCGCGCCTCGACCGTCGCGGTGGCGCCGAGCCGCAGCGCCAGCTCGAGCTTCTCGGGCCGCGTGTCGACGGCGACGATCGTCTCGGCGCCGGCGAGGCGCGCGGCCTGGATCGCCGAGAGCCCGACGCCGCCGCAGCCCCAGACGGCGACACTCGACCCGACCTCGACGCCGGCCGTCCTCGTCACCCCTCCCCACCCCGTCAGGACCGCGCAGCCGATCAGTGCGGCCGTGTCGAGCGGGACGTCGCGGCGGATCGGCACCGCCACCGACTCGGGCACGACCGCGTATTCCGCGAAGGAGGAGACCGAGTTGAAGTGCTTCAGCTCGGTGCCGTCGACGGAGAGCCGCGAGGTGCCGTCCGCAAGCGTGCCCGTCGCGGCCATGCGCCCGCCGAGCTCGCAGAAGTTGGGGCGGCCCCGGCGGCAGCTCTCGCACTCTCCGCACGAGGGCACGAGCGCGACGACGACATGATCTCCCACGCTGCAGCGCTCGACGCCCGGGCCGACCTCCGCCACCACGCCGGAGGCCTCATGGCCGATGACGAGCGGGAGCGGCTCCGGAAGGTCGCCGTCGACCACGTGGAGATCGCTCGCGCAGACGCCGCACGCGGCCATCTTCACCAGCACCTCGCCGGCCTTCGGCGGCGCGAGCTCGACGTCGCGAACGTCGACCGGACGGCCCGGCTCCCACAGCACGGCTGCCTGCATCCGCATGGGCGCGGAGCGTAGCGCGTTGCGCCCCGTAGAATCGCGCGCATGCGTGCCGCCGTCCTCCGGGAGATCGACAAGCCGATGACGATCGAGGAGGTCGAGCTCGCCGACCCCGGCCCCGGCGAGGTCAGCGTGCGGATCGTCGCGAGCGGCGTTTGCCACAGCGACTGGAACGTGATCACGGGCGCGACGCCGAATCCGCTGCCGGTGGTGCTCGGGCACGAGGGCGCGGGCGTCGTCGAGGCGGTCGGTCCCGGCGTCGAGAAGGTGGCCGAAGGCGACCACGTCATCCTCTCGTGGCTCCCGTCCTGCGGCGAGTGCTTCTACTGCGTCCGCGGCCGCGGCGTCCTCTGCGACGTGGCCATGGCGGACATGTTCGAGGGGACGCTTCCCGGCGGGTCGGTGGCGCTCTCGCAAAACGGGACGTCGCTCTACCACTACTCCTATCTCTCGACGTTCGCCGAGCGCTGCGTCGTGCCTGAGAGCTGCTGCGTCCCCATCCGCAAGGACGCGTCCCTCCAGGTCGCCGCGCTTGTCGGCTGCGCCGTCATGACCGGCTTCGGCGCGGCCGTCCTGCGCGCCCGGGTGGAGCCGGGGAGTACCGCCGTGGTCTACGGTGCCGGCGGCGTCGGGCTCTCGGCCATCCTCGGGTGCAAGCTCGCCGGGGCGCGCGCGATCGTGGCGGCGGATCCCGTGGCGTTCAAGCGCCAGACCGCACTCGAGCTGGGAGCGACGCACGCGGTCGACCCGAGCTCGGAGGACGTGACCGCGCTCGCCCGGGATCTCACCGACGGGCGCGGCGCCGACTACGCATTCGACACTGCCGGCGCGCCCGGCGTGATCGCGCAAGCCTACGACGCGGTGCGGCGCGGCGGCATGGTCGTCTCTGTCGGCATCCCTGCCGTCGGCGTGACGGCCGACCTCCCGGGGCCGTCGCTCCCCCGCGAGGAGAAGGTCGTCACCGGCAGCTTCTACGGCTCCTGCCGCCCGCACGTCGACATGCCACTCGTGATCGACCTCTACCTGGAGGGCCGGCTCGACCTGGACGCCCTCGTCTCGCGGACGTACGGGCTCGACGAGATCAACGAGGCCTTCGCGGCGATGAACGCCGGCGAGGTCGCGCGCGGGGTGATCGCCTTCTGACGTTCGCCGAGCGAACGCTCATCGGCGAGGGCTTCGCCGGCAGCGGGCCGAGCGCGGCACACGTGAACACGGTGCTCGGCCGCAAGGGCGGGCCGGTCGAGACCGCCTGGGCGACCGCCCTCGCGACCCCGCGGCAGGGTCACATTCCGTTCGTCGCCGTGCTGCGGCCGAACATGCCAGTGAAGCCGCCGACGCTGTTCGTGAACAAGGCCGACATCCGCGGCGACCGGCACGCCGCACTCACCTGGGGTGCCGCCCAGGCCGGCGTGGCGCAGGGCGTGCTCGAGGCCGTCGCCGACGGAGTCATCCCGCCGGGCGAAGTCGACGCTCTCGTTCTCATCGCCGCGGTCTGGGTCGACTGGAGCGCCGAGGACGAGGAGGCGATCTACACCGGCAACGTCCAGGCGACGCGCGACGCGCTCGCGGCGGGCACCGAGGGCCGGCCGGCAATCGAGGAGCTCCTGGCGCTCCGTACCGAGCCCCAGAACCCGTTCTTCCGCCGCTCGTGAAGATCACGGGCGTCCGCCTCCGGCGCCTGCGCCTCCCGCTCGACCCTCCGTTCGAGCCTGCCTGGGATCCCAGGCCCCGGCACGCCTTCGAGGCGACGCTCGTCTTCGTCGACACCGACGAGGGCCTCACGGGCATCGGCTCGGGCGACACGATGGACGGGTTCGAGCGCTACGTCGACCTCTTCGTCGGCGGCGACCCGCTCGACATCGGGCACCACGTCCGCGTGCTGGAGACGATCACCTTCCACGCAGGCCGCTACTGGCCGTTCGAGGCGGCGCTCTGGGACCTGGCAGGCAAGGCGGCCGGCGTCCCGGTTACGCAGCTCCTGGGGGGCGCGCTGGACGGCCTCGCCGCGTACGCGTCGACGGGTGACCGCCGCGGCGCCGCGGCGCGTGCCGAGTCGGCACTCGCGCTCCGGGAGCAGGGTTTCGGCGCGCTGAAGGTGCGGATCGACCGCCGGCGAATCGAGAACGGCCTCGCCGCGGTCGAAGCCGTGCGGAACGCCGTCGGGCCGTCGATGGAGATCATGGTCGACCTCAATCAGGGCTGGCGCATGCCGGGGGACACTTCGCCCCTTCTGGACGCCGAGTCAGTCGACGCCGTGGCCGCGCGGCTCAGAAATGCCCACGTGTGCTGGCTCGAGGAGCCGCTCGCGGGCGACGACGTCGCCGGCCTGGCCCGCCTCCGCGCTCGGGGCGGCCTCCGGCTGGCGGGCGGCGAGATGGCGCGCACGCCGGCCGAGCTCGACGCCTACCTCGAGTGTGAGTCTCTCGACGTGTTCCAGCCCGACGCCGTGCTGGCGGTGGGGATTCTCCGCGCCCGCGAGTTGGCCGAGCGGGTGCTCGCGCGCGGGCTCTGGTTCACGCCGCATGCCTGGACGAACGGCATCGGCCTGCTCGCCAATCTCCAGCTCGCCGCCGGGGTCGGCGGCGGCCCCTTCCTCGAGTTCCCGCTGGACCCGCCGGGCTGGACGCCCGAGCGGCGCGACTTCATGCTCTCCGAGCCCGTGTCGCCGGATGCAGAGGGGCGCCTGGTCGTACCGGCCGGCCCCGGCCTCGGCTTCGAGCTGGACGAGGACGCAGTCGAGCGCTACGCGGCGGCCTGAGCGATGACGACCTACGACGTCCACCAGCACTTCCTGCCGCCTCCGTTCGTCGAGGCGCTCCGGTCCCGCCGGGAGCCGCCCTGCCTCGCGGGCTCGACACTGGAGCTGCGCGAGGGATCGTTCCCGTTCGACGAGCGCGACAACGACCTCGGCGAGCGGATCGCACGGCTCGACGCGGACGGGACCGACGTCGCCGTCATCTCGCTCGCGCCCACAATGGAGACCGAGGCTCACCCCGAGCTTCGCGACGCCTACCACGAGGGCATGCGGGAGGCGCTGGCGGCCGCCGAGGGGCGGTTTCGCGCGCTTGCCGCCGGCGTCTGCCTCGAGGACTTCTCGGGCACCTGCGTGTCTGCGCAGGCCGTCGTCGCGGGGCTCGGTGGCCTCCCCGGGGAGCTGGCTCGAAGGCGCCAGGTGCTCTTCGTCCACCCGGGCCCGCCCGCGTCCGCCCCGACGGAAGCGCCGGCATGGTGGGCGCCGGTCGTCGACTACACGGCCCAGATGCAGGCGGCGTATTTCGCCTGGCTCGCCGCAGACGCCGAGCGACACCCCGAGCTCGACGTCGTCTTCGCCGTCCTCGCCGGGGGCGCCCCGATCCAACTCGAGCGCCTGCGCTCGCGCGGAGTCGCTCTCGACGCCGCGCTGAGTCCGAGGGTCCACCTCGACACGGCCTCCTACGGTTCTCGGGCCCTGCGGCTGTGCGCCGAGCCCGTCGGCGCAGAGCGGCTGGTGTTCGGGAGCGACGTCCCCGTCATCGACGCCGGACCGACGCTGCAGGCCCTCACCGACCTCGGCGAAGCTGTCGTGGCGCTCGCGCGCTCCGCGACCCCCGCCCGCCTCTTCCCATGACGAGCCCACCTACCCCGCTCGAGCCCGCGCCGCCCTCGCTCGCCGGCGAGCGACAGCTCTTCCTCAAGCGCGAGGACGTCCACGAGCTCGGCGCCTTCAAGTGGCGTGGCGCCCTGCCGGTGCTGACGGCGTACCGCGCAGGCGGGGCCGACACGGTCGTGACCGCCTCCACCGGCAACCACGGGGCGGCGACGGCGTGGGCGGCGGAGCGCCTCGGCCTGCGCGCCGTCGTGTACGCGCCGGAGAGCGCCTCCGAGGCAAAGCTCGCCCTCGTCCGGGCGCTCGACGCCGACATCCGACTCGTCGGGACCGACCTCGACGTGGCCAAGGTCGAGGCGCGCCGCTACGCGACCGACGAGGGCCTGCCGTTCTTCGAGGACGGCGCCGAGACCGCGCAGTACGAGGGGTACGGCGCGATCGCGGACGAGATCCTCGACGAGCTCGACCCGGCGCCGGCCGCGATCGTCGTCCCGTTCGGGAACGGCGCCCTTCTCGGCGGCATCGGGATCCGGGCCGCCGCACGCGCGCCACAGATGCTGCGGATCGGCGTCGCCGCGAAGGAAGCCCCTGTGATGGTGGAGTGCTGGCAGGCGGGCGCCGTGGTCACGAGCGACCGCTCGGCGACCTTCGCCGACGGTCTCGCCGTCCGGGTCGCAATCCCCCTGGCCGTCGATGTCCTGGGAGAGGTCACGAGCCGGATGCTGCTCGTCTCCGAGCGCGAGATCGCGCACGCCGTGGGCGCCTATGCCGACGCAGGCATCCGCGCCGAGGGTGCCGCGGGCGCCGCCCTGGCGGCGCTTCCCCAGCTCGACGACGTCGACGGGAGCGTCGTCCTCATCGTCACGGGCCGGAACATCGACGATGACCTCTACGCTCGGGCATGCGAACAGCCGGAGTCCTTTCCCGACTAGTCCCTCGGATGCCTGCTAGCCGAACTGCCCCGGTGGGCCACGGGCCGTGGACGTTCTCCGGTAGTGCCCGTCCGCCTGGGCGACGAGGCCGGCGAGCTCGAGCTCCGTCAGGGCGACCGCCACCTCGGCGCTTCCCACGCACGCGAGTCGGGAGATCTCGTCGAGCGTGGAGACTCCCGCCGCCAGGGCCTCCCAGACCGACCGGGCCTCGTCCGAGAGCGTAATCGGCAACCGGGGAGGCGCAGGCTCGATGCCGAGCACCTCGAGAACGTCTCCCGCCCCGAGGAGCGGGGTCGCACCCTGACGGATCAGGTCGTTTGTCCCCTCGGACAGGCTCGACGTGATCTCGCCCGGCACGGCGAAGACCTCCCGCCCGAGCTCGAGCGCGAAGTCCGCGGTGATCAAGGCGCCCGACCGGCGCCGGGCTTCGATCACGATCGTCGCCTTCGCGAGCCCGGCGACGATTCGATTCCGCGCTGGAAAGCGCCACGGCGCCGGCTCGACGCCGGGCGGATACTCCGAGACCACCACGCCGCTCTGGACGATGCGCCGGGCGAGCTCGGCGTGCGCGCGCGGGTAGTCGCGGTCGATTCCGCAGCCGAGTACCGCGACCGTCAGCCCTCCTGCCGCGAGCGCGCCGCGGTGCGCCTCGCCGTCGACGCCGCGGGCGAGGCCGCTCACAACCACGACCCCTGCAGCAGCCAGCTCTCGCGCGAGCTCCCGCGCCACCTGGGCGCCGTATGCCGAGCAGCTTCGGGCACCGACGATCGCGACCGACGGTCTCGCCAGGATCTCTGCGGTCCCTCCGCGCAAGTACAGACGCGCAGGTGGATCGTGCAGCTCCGCCAGAAGCGGCGGATAGCCGGGTCGGCCCCGGGAAACGGTCGGATAGTTCACGGTGCCAGCTCCGGTGGGGCGCGGTAGGAGAGCGCCTCGGCGATGTGCTCGGCGGCGACCGCCTCGGCGCCCGCGAGCGCGGCGACCGTCGCCGCCACCCGGGCGACGCGGGCACGGCCCCGCCCGGAGAGCGGAAGCGTGTCGACGGCGCGCACGAGGAGATCACGGGCTTCCCGACTCAGACGGGGTCGCCCCACCCGCAGCCGTTCCGAGGCCGGTTCGACCCGCCCGCGAACCGAAGCGGAAGCTTCGCCCGGAACGGCGTCGAGCTCGTGCCCCCTGGGCCTGGGGACGTGCACGACCAGGTCGAAGCGGTCGAGCAACGCGCGCGAGAGCTTCAGCCCGTACGCGGCGAGCTTCTGCGGCGAGCAGCGGCACTCCACGGCGGGATCGCCCCGCGCGCCGCATGGGCAGAGGTTCATCGTCGCCACCAGGACGAACCGGGCCGGGAAGACCGCCTGGCCCGCGACCCGCGCAATCGCGACGACGCCGTCCTCCAGCGGTTGGCGTAGCGCCTCCAGCACGGGGCGATGGAACTCGGGGAGCTCGTCGAGGAGCAGCACACCGTGGTGTGCGAGGCTCACCTCGCCGGGACGCGGGCCGGGGCCGCCGCCCACGACCGCGGCGGCAGAGGCGGTGTGATGCGGAGCTCGGAACGGCGCCCGGTCGACGAGCGGGTGGTCGGCCGAAAGGATCCCGGCGACGGAGTGGATCCGCGTGACCTCGAGTGCCTGTTCGAGCGTCAGAGCCGGCAGGACGGACGGCAGACGTCGGGCCAGCATCGTCTTGCCCGTGCCGGGCGGGCCGGCCAGGAGGACGTTGTGGCGCCCCGCCGCCACGATCTCGAGGGCCCGCCGCGCCCGTGCCTGGCCGCGGACGTCAGCCAGGTCCGGAAGGGCGCCATTCGCGGTGGACGGCGACGGCTCCGCGGGCTCGGGGCGAAAGCGGCCCTGAAGGAAGGCGCCGGCTTCCGCCAGGTGCCGCAGCGGGATGGCCTCGATGCCGGCGAGGGACGCCTCCGAGGCCGACTCGTGCGGGCACAGGAGCCGAGAGAGCCCGGCCCGACGGGCTGCCTCGGCGGCGACGAGGGCGCCCGGCACCGGGCGTAGGCGGCCGTCGAGAGCGAGCTCTCCCATCGCCGCGTGCTCGGCGAGCGTCTCGGGCGGAATCTGCCGCGAGGCGGCGAGGACCGCCAGCGCGATCGGGAGGTCATAGCCCGAGCCCTCCTTGCGTAGGCCGGCAGGAGCGAGGTTGACGGTGATCCGGCGGAGCGGCCACTCGAGCTCGGCGCTGGTGATGCCCGAGCGGACGCGCTCCTTCGCCTCCTGGCAGGCCTTGTCCGGGAGCCCGACGATCGCGAAGCCCGGCACGCCCCGCTGGAGGTGTGCCTCGACCTCGACAGGCCTCGCTTCGAGGCCGACGAGCGCATGGGTGACGGCGCGCGCAAGCACGCCCTCGACGCTAGGCGGGGAACGTGCGCGGGTGGCGCGCGAATCGCGCCGAGTTCGTCACAGAGCCGTGACTACTCGAACGCTGCACGCTCGATGCGGCCGCCCTGGACGGCAACTGCCTCGAGGCGTACTTCGAGCCCGGTGAGCTCGGGACGAAGGGCCAGCCACGCCTCCGCAGCCCGCCGCACGCGCCGGGCCTTCTCGGGCCCGACCGCCTCGAGCGGGCTTCCGTAGCCGGGGCCGCTGCGGGCCTTGACCTCGCAGACGACGACGGTCCGGCCGCGTCGCACGACGAGGTCCAGCTCGTAGCCGGCGGCGCGGGCGTTCGCGGCCAGGATCCGGTAGCCGCGCAGACGGTAGTGGCGGCGGACGCGCGCCTCCGCCTCAGGCCCGAGCCGCTGCGACGAGCTCCGGCGCGACGTCCTCGAGCTCCGCATAGCAGCGCGCGTCGAACGAGCGGCGGTGGATCGAGCTCGGCCCGAGGCGGCGCACGATCGCCGAGTGCCCAGGCGTGATGTAGCCGACGTGGGAGGCGAATCCGTAGCCGGGATAGACGGCGTCGAGCCGGTGCATCGCCCGGTCACGGACGACCTTGGCGACGATCGAGGCGGCGGCGATGGCGGCGCTCTTCGTGTCGCCGTCCACCACGGCAACGTGCGGCGGGGCGAGCGGGCCGAGCCGGAAGCCGTCGACCAGACAGGCCTCCGCCGGCGGCGCCAGCGCCGCTAGTGCCTCGCGCAACCCGCGGAGGTTCGAGCGATGGAGACCGTCACGGTCGATCGCGCCGGGCGGGATGACGCGGACCGCGATCCGGGTCGCACAGCGCGCGACGGCCCGGAAGAGCTCCTCGCGCTGTGCCGGGTCGACCTGCTTGGAGTCGTTCAGGAGAGCAAGGGGCCGGACTGCGTGCTCGCGGAGGCGCTCGTAGTCGAGGAGGACGCCCGCGGTAACAAGGGGCCCGGCGAGGCTGCCGCGCCCGGCCTCGTCTGCGCCCGCGACGAAGCGCACCCCTAGGCGGCGGTCGAAGGCCAGCAGTTTTCGTCCCGGACGGCGCATGGTCGCCACGGGCGCGAGGATAGCGCTTAGGTCCGCTGCTTCTCGCGCACGCGCGCCTTCTTGCCCACTTTCGAGCGCAAGTAGTAGAGCTTGGCGCGGTTGACGTCGCCGATCGCGGCGACCTCGATCTTCTCGATCTTGGGCGAGTGGAGCGGGAACGTCCGCTCGACGCCGACGCCGAAGGAGTTCTTGCGGACGGTAAACGTCTCGCGGGCGCCGGCGCCCTGGCGCTTGATGACGATGCCCTCGAAGACCTGCACGCGTCGGCGCTGACCCTCGATCACCTGGAAATGGACGCGCACCGTGTCCCCCGCCTTGAACCGGGGGATGTCTTCGCGCAACTGCTTGCGCTCGAGGATGTCGATGGGCGTCGTCATGAAAAGGGCGGCCGAAGCCGCGCGAGAATGCTAGCGGAACCTCACGTCTTCGGAGGCCGGATGCCGTCCCCGGGTTTCCCGACTCGTCTCACTCGGCCACAGCCGTTTGGGACGGTCGCGGGGGCCCCCGCTTCGACCCTAGCGCGGAACTTCGCGCGAGTGGCGCACGGAAGCGTGCCGAAAGGCGTCTACTGGAAGCCGATCCGCTGAACCGGCCAGTAGCGGGCGAAGACCGGGCCGATCAGGTTGTCGCGCGGGACGGTGCCCCATTCGCGGCTGTCGCACGACTGATAGCGGTTGTCGCCCATCATGAAGTAGCGGCCCTCCTCGACCGTGATCGGGCCGAAGTCGTCGCCGACCTCGCCGCCGAAGACGTACGGCTCCGCCAGCGGCTCGTCGTTCACGTACAGCTGGCCCGCGCGGATCTCGATCGTGTCCCCGGGCAGGCCGACCAGCCGCTTGACGAACACGCCGCCGGGCCCCGGGCACATCTCCTCGGCCCTTGGCGGAGTCTTGAAGACGATGATGTCACCCCGAGACGGATCCTCGAAGTGGTAGACGAACCGGTTCGCGAGCACGCGGTCGGAGGTCCCTGCCAGGCAGCCGGGCTCGGGCGTCGCGCAGTGGAGCGTCGGCTCCATCGACGAGGACGGGATCCGGTACGGGTTCACCACCCACGCCTTGATCGCGAGCACGGCCGCGACCGCCACCAAGATCGTGACGACCCAGTCGACGATCGTCGGCCAGGGTTCGGGGACCGATTCGAGCCTACCGCGGAGGAAGACGGCCTCCCGTTACCGCAGGCCGAGCCGAGTCAGGGGCCAGTAGACGGCGAATACCGGGCCGATCAGATCGTCGCGCGAGACGGTTCCCCACTCGCGGCTGTCGCAGGACTGGGCACGGTTGTCGCCCATCATGAAGTACTCGTCGGCCCCGAGCGTCCGCTTCGTGAAGTCCGGACCCGGCGGCCCGCCGTTCACGTACGGCTCGTCGACGCGCTGCCCGTTGACCTGGAGCACGCCGCCTCTCATCGAGATCGTGTCACCCGGAGTCCCGATCAACCGCTTGACGAACGTGCCGCCGGCGCCGCAACGCTCGATCGCGCGCTGCGGGGTCTCGAAGACGACGATGTCGCCCCGCTTCGGGTCGCGGAACCGGTAGATGAAGCGGTTCGCGAGCACCCGGTCGGAGGCGTCCGCCTGGCAGCCGGGCTCGGGCGTCGCGCAGTGGAGCGTCGGCTCCATCGACGAGGACGGGATCCGGTACGGGTTCACCACCCACGCCTTGATCGCGAGCACGGCCGCGACCGCGATCGTGATCGTGATCGCCCAGTCCACGATCGTGTCCCACGGCGCCGGCAGCGACGCGGTGAGGCGGTCGAGCGGACCGGTCACGAAGGCGTGCGCTCCCTGCTGCGCTCGCGGCGCCAGTCGTCGATCCGCGCGTGGTTTCCGGAGAGCAGGACCTCGGGGACGCGCCAGCCGCGAAACTCGGCCGGGCGCGTGTAGTGCGGAAACTCGAAGCCGCCCTCGAGCGCGTCCGAGAAGGTCTCGATCGCAGCGCTCTCCTCGCGGATCGCTCCCGGCAGCCGCCTCGCGACCGCGTCGAGCAGCACCATGGCCGGAAGCTCGCCGCCGGAGAGGACGTAGGGGCCGATCGAGAGCGTGTCCGTGGCGACGTGCTCGAGGATGCGCTCGTCGAAGCCCTCGAAGCGGGCGGAGAGGAGGGTGAGCGCATCGGCCTCGGCCAGCTCCTCGACCAGCGCCTGATCGAGCTGGCGGCCTTGCGGCGAGAACGCGACCACGCGGCGCCCCGACGTGGCGCCGTAGACGGCCTCGAGCGCGGCGCAGACGACGTCGACGCGCAGCACCATCCCCGCGCCGCCGCCGTAGGGCTCGTCGTCGACCTGACCGCCCGTCAGAGGCGTGTAGTCCCTGTAGTTGAGGAAGCGGAGATCCAGGCCGGAGCCCAGCACCGCGGCTACGGGGCGCTGCTCGGTGAGCCACGAGAAGGCGTGCGGAAGCAGGGTGAAGACGTCGATCTGCATCGAGTGCGAGATTAGCTTTCGGGCGCGAACCCGGGCGCAACCACGATCCGGCCTTCCTCCAGATCGACCGCCCGGACGCAATCCTCAACCATCGGCAGCGACGTCCCGCCTTCCAGCTCGAGGATGTCGTTCGCCACGCCGGGCGACACGTCCTGCACGCGCCCGAGCACACGTCCCCCCTGCTCCACGACGGTCATGCCGACGAGCTCGTAGACGTAGAACTCGTCGTCGCCGGCGGGAGGCAGCTCGGAAGCCGGGAGCTCGAGCACGGCACCGCGCGGCGCGGCGCGGTCGAGCCGGACGACCAGGCGGCCGCCGGAGCGCTTCGACTCTGCGACGATGGCCGGCTCGCGCGCGACGTACACGGTCGCGCCCACGGCAAACCGCCCGGGGTCGTCGCTCGCGTTCTCGACGACGAAGGCGCCCTTGAGCCCGTGCGGCCGGCCCACGCGCCCGACCGCGACCCAGGGATCCGCTCCCGCAGCGTCAGCGGGCGTCAACGATCTCGAGCAGCGCGCGCTCGTGGCGGCGCCCGCCGCTCGCGCGGACGAGCGTCCTGAGCGCGCGGGCGATGCGGCCCTGGCGCCCGATCACCTTGCCGATGTCCTCGTCGGCGACATGCAGCCGGAGGACGACCGCGCCGTCCCGCTCCGTTCGCTCGACCCGGACCTCGTCCGGTTGGTCGACGAGGTTCCGTGCCAGGTACTCGAGCATCTCCTCCACGTCGAGCTCTAGAGGCCCTGGGCCTTCATCAGGCGCTTCACCGAGTCGCTCGGCTGTGCGCCCTTCCCGATCCAGTCCTGGATCTTCTCCGCGTCGAGCGAGATCGTCGACGGATTCGTCTGCGGGTTGTAGCGCCCGACGATCTCGATGAAGCGCCCGTCGCGCGGCGAGCGGCCGTCGGCGACCACCACGCGGTAGATCGGGTTCTTCTTCGACCCGACGCGGGCCAGTCTGATGCGAGTTGCCATTCGGTCCTTTCTCTCGTGCTAGCGGCGCTTCTGGGCTGCCGCGATCGACTGGATGTTGGGCATTTTGCCCTTGCCCATCTGCTTCACCATCTTCGCCATCTGCTTGCGCGCGCTCAGCAGTTGGTTCACCTGCTGGACGGTCGTGCCGCTGCCCCTCGCGATCCGGGCGCGGCGCGGCCCGTTGATGATCTCAGGTCGACGGCGCTCGTCCACGGTCATCGAGAGGACGATCGCCTCGACCTTGCTCAGCTCCCGGTCGTCGACGTTGGCGCCCTGGAGCTGCTTGCCGAGCCCCGGAATCATGCCGACGACGGACTTGAGCGGGCCCATGCGGCGCATCATCCGGTAGCTCTGGAGGAAGTCCTCGAACGTGAACTGGCCCGCGCGGAGGCGGCGCTCCATCTCCTCCTGCTCGTCTGCCTCGGCCGCCTGCTCGGCCTTCTCGATCAGCGTGAGCACGTCGCCCATGCCGAGGATCCGCGACGCCATCCGGTCGGGATGGAAGTACTCGATCTGGTCGAGCTTCTCGCCGGTGGAGGCGAGCTTGATCGGCTTGCCGGTGACCGCCTTGACGGACAGGGCGGCGCCCCCGCGGGCGTCGCCGTCGAGCTTCGTCAGGATGACGCCGTCGAAGTCGACGCGCTCCTGGAAGGCCTCGGCGACGTTGACCGCCTCCTGGCCCGCCATCGAGTCGAGGACGAGCAGGACGTTGTGCGGCTTCACCTCCTTGCGGACGGCGGCGAGCTCCTGCATGAGGGGCTCGTCGATCTGCAGCCGGCCGGCGGTGTCGACGATGACCACGTCGCGCCCCTGCGCCTGCGCCTGCTCGAGCCCGTGCCGCGCGACCGCGACCGGGTCCTGGGTCGAGCGGTCGAGGTAGACGGGGATCTGGATCTGCTTGCCGAGCTGCTCGAGCTGGTCGACCGCGGCCGGGCGCTGGAGGTCGGCCGCGACGAGCGCGGGCGACTTGTTCTCGTGCTTGCGCAGCAGCAGCGCGAGCTTGGCGGCGGCGGTCGTTTTGCCCGAGCCCTGGAGGCCCGCGAGGAGGATCACGGTCGGCGGCCGGCCCGAGAAGGCGAGCTTGGAGCCGCCGGAGCCCATCAGCTCGGTCAGCTCCTCGTGGACGATCCTGACCACTTCCTGGCCCGGAGAGAGGCTCTTCGACACCGCGGCGCCCGAGGCGCGCTCGCGCACGCGGCCGACGAACTCCTTGACGACTTTGAAGTTGACGTCTGCCTCGAGCAGCGCGAGGCGGATCTCGCGCATTGCGCGGGAGAGATCCTCCTCGGTGAGGACGCCGCGGCTCCTGAGATCGCCGAGCGCCCCTTGCAGCTTGTCGGAAAGCGTGTCAAACATGGGCCGGCGGGAAGTGTAGCCGTGTGGTTTTCCGCTTTAGACCAGAGGAGGTAGCAGGATGGCGAACATCGCCAAAGTGATCAGGGTGATCGGCCAGTCGCCGGAGAGCTTCGCGGAGGCGGCCCGCGTCGCGGTCCGGGAGGCCGGGCAGACGGTGCGTGACATCAGCGGCGCGCACGTCATCGAGATGAGCGCGGTCGTCGAGAACGGCGAGATCACGATGTTCCGGACGACGGTCGATATCGCGTTCGGCGTCGAGCGCTGAGGACGGCCCGGCCCGGCGGGCACGGTCGCGTCAGACCTGGCCCAAGTCGGCCGCGTCCCAATCGGTCGGGCGCCCCCCGCTTCGAGCCTAGCGCTCGAATCCGCGTAGGTGGAGCACGGGAGGGTGACGAATCTGCGCGCGCGGCGCTAGTCGCGGCCGATAAGGGCCCGCGCGAAGTCCTGAGGGTCGAACGGCTGCAGGTCGTCGAGGGTCTCGCCCACGCCGACGAGCTTGACCGGCAGGCCGAGCTCGTGGGCGATCGCGACGGCGACGCCGCCCTTGGCGGTGCCGTCGAGCTTCGTCAAGGCGACGCCCGTGACGCCGACCGCCTCGTCGAAGAGCTTCGCCTGGCGGAGGCCGTTCTGGCCGGTGGTCGCGTCGAGGACGAGCAGGGTCTCGTGCGGGGCGCCCTCCAGCCGCCGCGCGATCACGCGCCGCACCTTGGCGAGCTCCTCCATCAGGTTCGTCTGCGTGTGCAGGCGACCGGCCGTGTCGACGACGACGACGTCGCGGCCGCGCGCTTCCGCCGCCGAGATGGCGTCGAAGGCGACCGCCGCCGGGTCGGCGCCGCGCTGGGAGCCGACGAAGTCGGCGGCGGCGCGCTCCGACCAGATCTCGAGCTGCTCCTCGGCCGCGGCGCGGAACGTGTCCGCTGCGGCGAGGACGACGGAGCGGCCCGACTGGTGCAGCCGGTAGGCGAGCTTCCCGATTGTCGTCGTCTTGCCCGTTCCGTTGACGCCGACGACGAGGACGACCGTCGGCGGGCCGCCGAACGCGAGCTGCTCCTGCCCGTCGACGGTGACGAGCTCCCTGACGACCTCCTCCAGTCCGTCGACGAGCTCCGCCTGGCTCGCGGGCTCGCGCTCCTCGAGGCGCTGGACGATCTCGACGGTGGCGGGCACGCCGCAGTCCGCCGCAATCAAGGCCTCCTCGATCCGCTCCCACGCCTCGGCGTCGCCCGGGTCGAAGAGAAGCTCGCGCGTCAGCGCCTGGCGGCTCGCCGTCAGCGACTCGCGCAGGCGGCCGAACCACCCCCGCTCCTGCTCCTCGTTCTGCTCCGGAGCCTCCTCGCCGTCGAGGAACTCCGTCCAGCTTCGAGTCACGAGCCCAGTGAGGGCTCGCCGACTGGGTGCGCCGGGTGGTTCGAGGCAAGGACGCAGGCTGCGTTCACACCGAGTGAGGAATGGGCGCCACCGAGGACGCCGCCTCGGGCCGCGCGGCGCGGCCAGACGGCAATGCTCTCATTGGGCTCGGGGCTCGTTTCAGTCACGCGCTGAGGGCCTCGGCTTCCGACGCCGCCGCCAGCCGCTTGGAGACGATCTGCGAGATCCCGTCGGCGCCCATGGTCACGCCGTAGAGGATATCGGCGGCCTCGATCGTCCTCTTCTGGTGTGTGACGACGATGAACTGCGCCCGGCCGGCGAAGCGCTGCAGGAGCTCCGTGAAGCGGCCGATGTTCGCGTCGTCGAGGGCGGCCTCGACCTCGTCGAGCAGGTAGAACGGGCACGGCCGCGCGAGGAAGAGCGCGAAGAGGAACGAGATCGCCCCGAGAGCCTTCTCACCGCCCGAGAGGAGCGACAGCCGGGTGACCCGCTTGCCGGCGGGCTGGAGCTCGAGCTCGATGCCGGCCTCGCCCCCCTCCTCGTCCTCGACGCGGAGCAGCCGGCCGCGACCGCCCGGGAAGAGCGTCGCCGCGACCTCCTCGAAGTGCCGCTCGACCTCGCCGAGCGTCTCCTCGAAGCGGCGCTCGACCGTCTCGGCGAGCTCGTCCCGCAGCGCCTCCAGCTCGGCGAGCGACCGCTCGAGATCCTCCCGCTGAATGCTCAGCTCCTCGAGCCGCTCCTTCTCCCGCGCGTGCTCCTCGGCGGCGAGCGGGTTCACCTGTCCGAGCGCCTCGCGGCGCCGCTCCAGGCGCGAGAGCTGGGCGCGCAGCTCGTCGGCCTCCTCCTCGGAGAGCGCCTCGGCCTCCGTGTCCTCGGGGAGACGGCGTAGGACCTCCTCGCGTTCGGCCTCGAGCCGTGCCCTCTCGATCCCGACCGCGGAGAGCCGCTCCGCGGCCTCGGACGCCGCACGACGCAGCTCCGCCTCGAGCCCTCCGAGGCGGCGGAGCTCCTCGCCGAGCTCGCCCGCCCGGCTGCCGCCGGCGTCGACCCGAGCCCGCAGCGGCGACTCGAGCCGCGACGCGCGCTCCCCGGCGATCGCCAGCGAACCGGCGGCGCGCTGCACGATTTCGGCGAGCATGCGCAGCAGATCCTCCCGGCGCGTTGGCTCCGGCTCCGGCGCGACCGCGGCCGAGTCGGCGGCGAACCAGCTCTCCCCTCCGGAGAGCGCCACGAGCGCGTCGCGCCGTTCGGCCTGCGCCCGTTCCAGGCGTGCCACGGCCTCGGCGAGGTCGACCTGCTCGGGCGCCCACGTTGCCGCGGCGGTGAGCGCGCGCTCGTAGCTCGGCGGCTTCGGCGGGCTCGGAAGGCGGGGACGGTCGGCGTCCGCGCGCAGCGCCGCCGCGGTCTCCTCCGCCCGTTCGCGCCTCAGCTCCAGGCGCTCGACCGCGCTGCGCAGGCGGTAGAGAGCCGCGGTCGCCTGCTCGTGCTTCCCGGCCGCCTCGGCCAGGCCGTCCTCGGCCCGGCGCCGCTCGGCGAGGACGCCCTCGAGCCGCTCGTCGCGGCGGCGGCGCTCCTGCGTCGCTTCGGTCAGCCGCTCGTCGACCTCGGCGAAGCGGCGGTCGATGACCTCGAGCTCCGCGGCCGCGAGGCGCGTCCGCAGGCCGTCGATCTCGACGCCGAGCTTCTCGGCGCGCTCGGCGGCGCTCGCCTGCAGCGCGAGAGGGCGCAGGCGTTTGCGGACCTCGTCCTCGAGGTCGCGCGCCCGCTCGACCTGCACCTGGACGCGCGCGAGCTTCAGCTCGGCACGGTGGCGGCGGCGCTTGAACTTGCCCAGTCCCGCGGCCTCCTCGACGAGCGCGCGCCGCTCCTCCGGCTTCGAGACGAGGATCTCCTCCACCCGCCCCTGACCGATGATCGAGTGCCGCTCGCCGGCGAGGCCGATGTCGGCCAGGAGCTCGACGACGTCCGTGCGGCGGACGCGCGCCCGGTTGACGAGGTATTCGCCCTCGCCGCCGCGGTGCAGGCGGCGGACGATCGAGAGCTCGGCCACATCCAGCGGCCCGTCGCCAGCGTCGTTGTCGAAGAGGAGCTCGACCTCGCACCAGTCGGCGGCGGGCTTGTCTTTCGAGCCGACGTAGAGGACGTCCTCGGGCTTCTCGGCGCGAAGCTCGCTCGGGCTCAGGCTCCCAGCCGCCCAGACGATTGCGTCGGAGATGTTCGACTTGCCCGAGCCGTTCGGGCCGACGACCACGGCGACGCCCGGCTCGAGGCGAACCTCAACCGGATCCGGGAACGACTTGAAGCCGCGGATCTTGACTGCTCGGAGGTACAGGGCGTGAAGTCTGACGGTCGCGACGGACGGGCTACGACCCGGACGAGGCGGGCCGCGACAGATCGCTCCGCCACTCGGAGACCTCGGTCATGGAGATCTCCTCGATCCGGCGCACGAACCTGGATAGGGCCTCGTCCTGGTCGAGTTCCGGTCCGTAGCTCGGAGGCGTCCGTGTGTCGTATTGAACGCGCTCGCTCTTGAGCGCCTCGGCCGCGTACGACCAGCGCCCCTTGTTCTGGAGCCAGCGGAATGTGCCAGCGAGGCCCGCGGCGACCGACGCTAGGGCGGCCGGGAGCGCCTGGACGGCCTTGGGGAGGGCCGACCAGAGGATGAGCACCGGCGTCGCCGCCGCAAGCGCGACCGCGGCGGACTGCACGAGGGCGAACGACCGCCATGCCCACGTGGAGTGCGTCGAGTACCACTCGATCTGCGTGTCGCACCGCCGCAGGGCGTCCGCCTCACGTTCCTCAAAGGGCCGCGCGCCCATGCGGCTAGCCTTCGGGCACGCGCAGCTCGAGGCAGCTGATCCCGCGCAGGTCGAGCCACATGCGGCCGGAGCCGTGGGTGACTCGCATGAGGATCGCCTCGCAGCCGGGACAGCGCACGACTGTGCCCGGGACGCGGGCATAGACGTGCAGCTCCCCGATCTCCCGGACGGCGCCGCAGGCCGCGCAGGTAGACAAGGCCACGGTCATCTCCTCGACGAAGACCTCGCCGAGCAGGCCGCCGATCGCGTTCCCGTCGAGCATCAGATCCGCGCTCTCCATCGCTCTACCTCCCGCTGGGGCCGAACCGCTCCGTGCGGACGCGGCTCGGGTCGTAGCCTAGGCCGACGAGACCCTCGGCGGCCACCTCGACGAAACGGGTCGGGCCGCAGACGAACGCGGTCGCCTCGGGGTCGGCTCCGCCGAACACCTCTGCGAGCATGTCCTCGTCGATGCGGCGCTCGAACCCCGTCCAACCTTCGGGCTGGTCGCGGGTGAGCGTGTAGGCGACCGTCAGCCCGGGATCGTTCGCGGCGAGCCGGTCCAGCTCCTCGCGATAGATGACGTCTGCGAACGCCCGCGACGAGTAGAGCAGGGTCGCCGGACCATCGCGCCCGGCCGCCGCCCGGTGGCGGAGCATCGCCGTCAGCGGCACGACGCCCGAGCCGCCGGCGACGAGGTGCAGCGGCCCCGGGGAGGATCCGTCCCAGACGAAGTAGCCGCCGATGGGGCCGCGGAGCTCGAAGCGGTCGCCGGGCCGCAGCTCCTCTGTCAGGAACGGCGAGACCTCGCCGTCCTCCAGCTTCTCGACGGTGAGGACGAGACGCTCCCCGTCCGCGGGCGTCGCGATCGAGTAGCTTCGCTCGGCCTGGTAGCCGTCCTCGGCAGTGAGGCGCACGTCGACGTGCTGCCCGGGCCGGTGGCCCGCCCAGCCCGGGACGTCGAGCGCCAGGCTCGTGACCCGGGGCGTCTCGGGCACGAGCTCGACAACCTCCGCCAAGAGCCAGCGGAGCGGCGTCAGGGTTCCTAGCGGGATGATGACCCCCCGGCTGGCGGCGAGACGGGATGGCTCATTCCGCTTAAAGCCCTTAGTCGCCCCAGTACCGCTGCTCCCGCCACGGGTCTCCGTAGAGGTGGTAGCCGAGGGACTCCCAGAAGCCGGGGTCGTCCTCGTCCGTGAGCCGCAGGCCGCGCACCCACTTGGCGCTCTTCCAGAAGTACAGGTGCGGGACGAGCAGGCGGGCCGGCCCGCCGTGCTCGGGATCGAGCGGCTCGCCGTCGTAGCCGTATGCGACCCAGGCCTTGCCGCCGGTGACGTCCTCGAGCGGGAGGTTCGTCGTGTAGCCGCCGTCGCTCCACGCGGTCACGTAGCCGGAGTCGGTCTCGACGCCCTCGAGCAACGTGTCTACGGAGACGCCTTCCCAGGTCGTGTCGAGCTTCGACCACTTGGTGACGCAGTGGATGTCCCTCGTGATCGTTTCGCTCGGGAGCGCCAGCAGCTCGTCCCAGGTCCAGCGCGCGAGCTCCTCGCCGCCCTCCGAGATCGTGAAGGTCCACGTCTCGAGCGGCGTGTGCGGCGTCGGGCCCGCCGAGAGCACCGGGAAGTCGTGAGTCTCGTACTGCCCGGGAGGGATTCGCCCGCTCTGGTCGGTCTCGCCCCGGCCGCGAAAGCCGCGCGTGATGTAGGCCATGCCCGTCCTCTCGCTCGTTGACGCGAGCTTAGTCGCACGAGCACGTCCGGCGTTACACGGTCCGGCGCTCGACCTCGTCTCCGTGCCCGATCAGGATCGCGGACACGAGCTCGGGCGGGAAGAGGCCGTGCTCGACGACGCCGGGGACGGCCGCGAGCCGCTCCGCGAGGGTGTACGGGTCGTCGACCGGCCCCAGGTAGTCGGCGATGAGGCCGCCGTCGGGGCTCGGCGCGACCTCCCTGAGCTCGGCCGGCGCGGCGAGGGCCAGCGTGGCGCGCGCGCCGTAGACGAGGATCTCCAGCGGGATCGGCGGCGCGATCGCCTCGACGAGCTTGTCGGACGAGGCGATGACGACGAACCGCTCCGCGGCGGCGGCGACGACCTTCTCGCGCGTGTGCGCCGCGCCGCCCCCTTTCACCACCCAGCCGTCGGGCGCGATCTGATCGGCGCCGTCGACGGCGAGGTCGAGCCGCTCGATCTCGTCGAACGGCTCCACGGCGAGCCCGAGCTCGCGCGCCGCATTCTCCGTCTGGAGCGAGGTGGCGACGCAGCGCAGGCGCAGGCCGCGCCGCGCCAGGGCGGGCAGGAACCAGGCCACGGTCGAGCCGGTCCCGAGCCCGACGAGCATGCCGTCCTCCGCGAGCTCCGCGGCAGCCTCGGCCGCGAGGCGCTTCTCGTCCTCGACGCTCATCCCGATCAGCGTAGGATCCGGGGAGGATGGCCTCTGGCTCGGAGCTCGCGGGAAAGGTCGCGCTCGTCACGGGCGGCGGCCGCGGGATCGGCCGTGGGGTCGCACTCGAGCTTGCCAGTGCGGGAGCCCGGGTTGCCGTCTCGGCGCGGACGCGCGAACAGGTCGAGCAGACCGCCGCCGAGATCGGCGGCATCGCGATCGAGGCGGACGTATCCAAGCGTGCCGACGTCGAGCGGATGGTCGCCACCGCCGAGGCGGAGCTCGGCCCGCTCGACCTCCTCGTCAACAACGCCGGGATCGCGCTCTGGGAGGAGGCCGCGTGGGACGTCGAGCCGGAGGAGTGGTGGCATGTCCTCGAGGTCAACCTGCTCGGCGTGTACCTCTGCTGCCGGACGGTGATCCCGGGCATGATCGCGCGCGGGAGCGGGCGCATCGTCAACGTCGCCAGCGGCGCCGCGTACCTGCCGGGCAGCACCTCGACGGCCTACAGCGCCAGCAAGGCCGGAGTGCACCGCTTCAGCGAGACGCTCGCGAACCAGCTCGAGCCGCACGGCATCCCCGTCTTCTCGATCAGCCCCGGCCTCGTCCGCACGGATCTGATCGGGGACAACTTTGGCGACGACGCGCCCTGGACGCCGCCGGAGCTGGCGCCGCGGCTCGTGCGGGCGCTCGCCTCGGGCCGCCTCGACGCCCTCTCCGGTCACTACCTCCACGCCGAGCACGACGACATCGACGACGTCGAGCAACGGGCTGCGGAGATCGTCGAAGCCGACCTGAACTCGATCCGCCTCAGGCGCTAGACGGCGTGCCGACCTTCCGCGCCGGCGTCGATCTCGGAGCGACGAAGATCCAGGCGGTTGTGATCGCCGCCGACGGCACGGTCGCGGGCCAGGCCCGCCACCAGACGCCGACCGAGGGCGGCCCGCCGGCCGTGAGCGCCGAGATCGACGCCGCAGTCCGGGCGGCCGCCGAGGCCGCGGCCGTCGACGTCGCCGAGCTGGGCGGCGTCGGAGTCGGCTCGCCCGGAGCGGTCGACATGGAGGCGGGGACGGTCGCCCACGCGCGCAACCTGCCCGACTGGGACGCGCCCTATCCCCTCGCCGCGGCGCTCGGGGACGTGCTCGGCACGGTCGTACGGGTCGACAACGACGTCAAGGTCGCCGTCCGGGCCGAGGTGGACCTGGGCGCCGGCAGGCCCTACTCCTCGCTCCTGGGCGTCTGGTGGGGCACCGGCGTCGGCGGTGGGATCGTGCTCGACCGGCAGCTCTGGCGCGGCCGGGGGGCTGCGGGCGAGATCGGGCACGTCGTCGTCAAGCGCGGCGGGGCGCCCTGCCCCTGCGGGCGCCGCGGCTGCCTCGAGGCCTACGCGGGACGCGGCGCCATGGAGGCCCACGCGCGCGAGCTGGTGAAGCGGGGGCACAAGACCGATCTCTTCGACCTGATGAAGAAGCGGAAGCGCGACCGGTTGACGAGCGGCGTCTGGGCGGACGCGCTCGAGCGCGACGACGAGATGGCGAAGGCGCTGATCCACCGCGCCGTCGTCGCCCTGGGCGCCGGCATCGGCTCGGCCGTCAACCTCCTGGACGTGGAGGCCGTCGTCATCGGCGGCGGCCTCGGGACCCGGTTGGGAGTGCCGTACGTCGAGCGGATCGCCAAGGCGGCGCAGCCGCACCTCTTCGTGGACGAGCGCCCGCCGGACTTCCTCGAGACCGAGCTCGGCGACCTCGGCGGCGCGATCGGCGCCGCACTCCTCGTCGACGATTAGCCTTCGGCCTCGAGCTTCTCGAGCGCCTCGCGCGCGGCGACCTGCTCGGCCGCCTTCTTCGAGGCGCCCTGGCCCGTGCCGACGGTCTCGCCGTCGATCGTCGCCGCGCACGTGAAGCTGCGGCTGTGCGGTGGGCCCTCGACCGTCACGACGGTGTACGTCACGGCCATGCCGCGGCGGGCAAGCTCCTCCTGGAGCTCGGTCTTGTAGTCGACGTGGCCCTCGAGCGCGTAGTCGATGCGCTCCTGGAAGGCGCCGACGATCGGCGCGCGGATCGGCTCGAAGCCGTGCTCGAGGTAGAGCACGCCCAGGCAGGCCTCGACGAGCGCGGCGAGGACGTTGCGGTTCGCGGCCAGGCGCAGGAGCTCCTCGGAGTCGACGCTGCCGGCGTTGCCGGCGAACAGCTCCCCCAGCCCCAGGCGCTTGCCGACGATCGCGCAGCTCTGGCGCGAGACGACGTGCGCGCGGATCTTCGCGAGCTGGCCCTCCGCCTCGTTGGGGAAGCGGTCGTAGAGCTCCTCGGCGATCGCGAGCCCGAGGACGCTGTCCCCGAGGAACTCCAGGCGCTCGTAGGAGTCAGCCCGGCTGGGCGCCCACGAGGCGTGCGTGAAGGCGTGACTCAGGCGCTCGGCCGGAAGCGCCTGGATCAGGGCGAGAAGGGAGTCTTCCTGCCCCTGACTACTGGTGGGAGAAGATGTAGTCGACTGCCTGTCCCACGGTCTGGATCTGCTGGGCGTCCTCGTCCGAGATCTTGATCGCGAACTGGTCCTCGAGCTCCATGATGAGCTCAACGAGATCGAGCGAGTCCGCGTCGAGATCCTCCTGGAACGAGGCCTCCTCCGTGAGCTCGCTCTCTTCGATCCCGAGCTGCTCGACAAGTACATCCTTCACCCGCTCGGCGATCTCCTCGCGCGTAGCTGCCATCTGGATTCTCTCCCTGCCTTTCTGTTCTCGGACACCCAGCGTGAACGGCGCCGGATGCTACCACGCCTCGCCGGGTGGTTTCACGGAGCGGCGCCCTCGCGGACGCGTGTGGCCAGGCGCTCGGACACCTGCTCGACCACCTCGCCGGTCACCCCGCGGGCCGCGTAGCGGACGGCGTTGGCGATCGCGGTCGCGGACGAGTTGCCGTGCGCGATGACGACGAGACCGCGCAGGCCGAGGAGGTAGGCGCCGCCGTAGGTGTCCGGGTCGAGGCGCGTCCGCAGGCCGCGCGCAGCCGGTCGGATCAGGAGCCCGCCCAGCTTGCCGCGCAGCGAGCCCGTCACCTCGTCCCGAAAGGCCTGGAGCGTGGTCTGGATCGTGCCCTCGAGCAGCTTCAGGGCCATGTTCCCCGTGAAGCCGTCGCAGACGACCACGTCCGCCGCCTTGCGCAGCAGGTCGCGCCCCTCGACGTTGCCGACGAAGTTAATGCCGGGGGCGCCGGCGAGCTCGGCGTGGGCCTCGCGGACGAGCTTGTTGCCCTTCTCCGGCTCCTCGCCGATGGAGAGGAGCGCCACCGTCGGGCTGTGGAGGCCGGCGATGTCCTCGGCGAAGACCGCGCCCATGTGCGCGAACTGAACGAGGTGCTCCGGCCGGGCGTCGGCGTTCGCACCGGAGTCGATCAGGATCGACGGCCCGCCGAGAGCGGGAATCGGGACGGCGATCGCCGGGCGGTGGACGTCGGGCAGGCGGCGGATCTCCAGGAGGCCCGCGGCGAGCATGGCGCCGGTGTTTCCGGCGCCGACGACCGCGTCCGCCGTGCCTTCGTGCACCGCGCGGCAGGCGAGGAAGAGCGAGCTTTCGCGCTTCTCGCGCACCGCGTCGGACGGCTTCTCGTCCATGGCGACGACCTGCTCGGCGTGGACGACCTCGAGGCCGCTCGCGAGCGGCTCGAGCACGTCGCGCGGCCCGAAGAGCACAGGGACGACGTCAGCCGATGCTGCCTCGCGCGCGCCGGCGACGATCTCCTCCGGCGCCCGATCGCCGCCCATGGCGTCGACGGCGACCCGGACCGGCTTCATCCGGTCACCCGCTTAAGGAGCGGTCGTGCGGAGCGGCTCGACCTCGCGGCCCCGATAGGTGCCGCAGGTCGGACAGACGTGGTGCGGGCGCTTCGGCTGATGGCACTGCGGGCACTCGACGAGCGCGGGAATCGACACCTTGTGCGTCGCCCGCCGCTTGTCGCGGCGCGACTTGGAGGTCTTTCGCTTCGGAACGGCCATCGCGGCGGCTGAGTATAGCGACAGCTGCCGTTCGGCCGGTGCGTGGCGTGCTCGCGGGGACGCCTGCGACCAAGCCGTGCGCCGCGATCGTCCGCAGTCGCGTACGAGCCGTACGCGCAAGGACGAGCGCGACGATCCGGCGCAGCGTCGCAGACGCCATCCGCGAGTGCGCTACGCGCCGGTCGAGCGGCGTCTTAGAGCCGGTCCTTGAGCTCCGCCAGGGCGGCCCAACGGGGATCCACGTCTTCGCCCTCGTGCTCGTGCGGCTCGCGGTTGAGATCCTTGCCGCACACCGGGCAGAGGCCGGCGCAGTTCTCACGGCAGAGGATCTTGTCCGGGAGGGCGAGTGCGACGGCGTCGTGGGCCCAGGCGGAGAGATCGAGCTTGCCGTCGACGACGTAGGGCGTCGTCAGCTCGTCCGACTCGCCGGGGCTCGTCGCCTGGTACTCGCGGCTCGCGACGTGGACGTCGAGGCCCGCGTCGGCGAGGCAGCGCATGCACGGCCCGAGCACGCGCACCTCGAGCTCCAGCTCGAGGACGAGGCCCGAGCTCGTCTGCGTCAGGGTCAGGGCCGCCTCCGGGCTCTCCGGAACGGGGACGTAGCGCTGGCCCCCGAGCTCGAGTGGCTCGAGGAGCACGTCGACGACGTCCCGTGACTGCTCACCGGGACGCAGCCTGACATTGCGGAGGTTGAACGTCGTCACGCCTTCACCGTAGCGAACGGGTCGAGCCGTGTTGAGCGAGCGCTAGACGGGCTGCTGGTCGTCGGCCATGTCGGCCACGACCGTCTCCTGGGAGCGCTCGTGGAGCCGCTCCCGGCCCCGGCGGACGGCGCCCAGGAACTTGTCCAGGTTGACCTCGAGGGTCGAGAGGATCGAGTCGGCCCAGTCCTCCATCTCGAGACGCGTCTCGCGCGCCTGGCGGCGGGCCTCTTCGACGATCTCCTGCGCCTGGCGCTCGGCCAGCTTGGCGATCTCGGTCTGCGACGCCTCTCGAACGGCCTGCTCGCGCGCCTCGCCGAGGATGCGGTCGGCCTCGCGCTTGGCCTCCGCGAGCATCTCCTGGCGCTCCTTGACGATCCAGCGGGCCTGCTTGATCTCCTCCGGGATGGTGGCCCGCATCTGGTCGAGGATGTCGTAGATCTCCTCGCGGTCGATGCGTACCTGGTCCGTGAGCGGGACAGCCTTTGCGTTGTGCACAAGGTCGTCGAGTTTGTCGATGAGAACGAGAACGTCCATGCGATCCAGTCTACTCTTGCGGGCTGACAGGCGCGCCAGGCCGTCCCCGCGGGAACAGCTCCCGGAAACGGCGCGCGACCGGCTCCGGAACGAGGTCATCGACGTTGCCTCCGAAGGACGCCACCTCCTTGACGCCGCTCGAGGATAGGAAGCTGTACTGGGGGCTCGACATCAGGTACATGGTTTCGACCTCGGGGGCGAGATTCCGGTTCAGATGGTGCATCTGGAACTCCCACTCGAAGTCCGAGATGGCCCGGAGGCCCTTGACCATCGTGCGGGCGCCGAAGCGCCGGGCGAACTCGACGACGAGGTCGGAGAACACCTCGACCTCGACGTTGGCGACGTCGGCGAGCGCCTCGCGCAGGAACTCGACGCGCTCCTCGACGGAGAACATCGTCGACTTGTGCTGGGGGTCGCGCACGACGCCGACGATCACCCGCTCGAAGATCCCCGCAGCGCGGCGGATGATGTCCAGGTGGCCAAGCGTAACCGGGTCGTAGCTCCCCGGGCAGATGCAGGTGACGGGGTTGGAGCTGCTCACTCGGCCGCCTCGAAGACCGTGACCCGCGCCGCGCCGTAGCGGCGGCTCGTCCGCTTCGGGAGCGGCAGGTCGGGCTCGTCGCGGGCGTCCGACTCGACGACGGCGATGCCGTTCGCGGCGACAACCGCCGGCAGGTACGTGGCGAGGGTGGGCAGGGTGCGCGCAAGCATGCTGTAGGGCGGGTCGATCAGCACGAGATCGTAACGCCTGCCTCCAGCCGCGTCGGTCGCTAGCCTGCGGCCCGCATCCTCGCGCAGGACGACGGCGCCCTCGAGCTGCAGCTTGTCGAGGTTCCTGAGGATCGTCTCGGCGGCCTCTCGATCGGACTCGACGAAGGTGACGCGCAGGGCCCCGCGGGAGAGCGCCTCCAACCCCATCGCACCGGAGCCGGCGTAGAGGTCGAGCACCTCCGCGCCGTCCACGGGGCCGACGAGATTGAAGACGGCCTCGCGCACGCGGTCGCCGGTCGGGCGCGTCTCCAGGCCCTTCGGAGCGAAGATGCGCGCGCCCTTACGCGAACCCGCGATGATCCTCAAGGCGGTCCGCCTCCCGGCCGAGCGGATCGAGGATCGCCGGATCCTCGTCCACGAGCTGCTCGGCCCACGTTCGTGCCTGCGCGATGAGCTCCCGGTCGCGCACGAGCCGGGCGAACTTCAGGTCGGAGAGCCCCGACTGGCGCACGCCGAGCAGCTGGCCCTCCCCGCGAAGCTCGAGGTCGACCTCCGCCAGCTCGAAGCCGTCGGAGGTCTCGACGAGCGCGTCCAGCCGCCGCGCCGCATCCTCGGTCAACTCCTCCTTCGGGCGCGACACGAGCAGGCAGTAGGACTGCTCGCCGGCGCGGCCGACGCGGCCCCGCAGCTGGTGGAGTTGCGCGAGCCCGAAACGGTCGGCCTCCTGCACGATCATGATCGTGGCGTTGGGGACGTCGACCCCGACCTCGATCACGGTAGTCGCCACGAGCACGTCCAGCTCGCCGCGCTTGAAGGCGTTCATCACCTCGCGCCGCTCGACGGTCTTGAGCTTGCCGTGCAGGCAGCCGACGCGGAAGCCCCTGAGCTCGGCCGTCCGCAGCCGCTCGGCCTCCTGCTCGGCCGCCCGCGCCTCGATCGTCTCGGACTCGGAGACGAGCGGGCAGACGACGTAGGCCTGGCGCCCGTCACCGAGGTGCCTGCGGAGGCGGGTGTACGCGGTGCTGCTGCGCTCGTGGCTCACCCAGCTCGTGATCACGGGCTTGCGGTTCGCGGGGGGCTTCGCGATCTCGGTGACGTCGAGGTCGCCGAAGACGCTCTGCGCGAGGGTGCGCGGGATCGGCGTGGCCGTCATGTGCAGCACGTGCGGCGTCGTCCGCCCGAGCGCGCGCCGCTGCTCGACCCCGAAACGGTGCTGCTCGTCGACGACCGCGACGGCGAGGGAGCGGAACTCGACCTCGTCCTGGATGAGCGCGTGCGTGCCGACGGCGATGTCGGTCTCGCCGCTAGCCAGCCGCTCGCGGACGGCGCGGCGCTGCGCGGCCGGGATCGAGCTCGTGAGCAGCTCGCATCTGACCCCCAGCTCGTTGCAGATGCCCTCGACGGTGAGAAAGTGCTGCTCGGCGAGGGTTTCCGTGGGCGCCATCAGGGCGCCCTGGTGCCCGCCTTCGACCGCGCGCAGGAGCGCGTAGAGCGCCACGACGGTCTTCCCCGAGCCGACATCGCCCTGGAGGAGGCGCTGCATCGGCCGGTGCTCGCCGAGGTCGGCGCCGACCTCGGCGACGGCGTGCTCCTGGTCGTCGGTGAGGGCGAACGGGAGGACGCCGCGGTAGCGGGAGATCAGCTCTCCCTCGCCGGGGAGGGCAGGCGCGCTCGCGTCCTCCGCCAAAGCCCGCCGGCGCTCCTGGAAGCCGAGCTGGAGCGCGAGCAGCTCCTCGAGGGCGAGGCGCCGCCTGGCGGTCTCGGCCTCGTCGCGGTCGGCCGGGCGGTGCGCCGCGACGATGGCGTCGGCGCGGAGCGGCAGGCCCTGCTCCTGGCGCAGGCGCGACGGGAGCGGGTCGGGGAAGAAGCGGACGAGCGGCATCGCCCCTTCGACGAGCGCGCGAATCCGGTAGGAGGGCACGTCCTCGCTGGCGCGGTACTCGGGGACGAGGCCGACCGTGTGGAGGCCGGTCCCGCGGATCTCCGTCCGCTGGACGCGGAAGCCGCCGCTCAGCTCCCGCGTCCCGTGGAGGAGGAGCTCGGTGCCCGGCGCGAGCTTCGCGAGGTAGGCCTGGTTGAACCAGACCGCGGTCTCGCGCACGCCCGCGGAGTCGACGACCACGCCCTCGACGAGCTTGAGGTTGCGACGCCGCGTCGGCCGCACGCGGATGCGCTCGAGCGTGCAGCGGACGGTCGCCTCCTCGCCCGCGGCGAGGTCGCCGAAGCTCGCCACCTGCTCCCAGTCGAGATACGCCCGCGGCAGGTGCTCGGCCAAGTCGCGGACGCTCGCGATCCCGAGCCGTGCCAGCCGCTCGGCCACCTTCGGGCCGACGCCGGCGAGCGTCTCCACCGAGACCTCGGGGTCGACCCTCGGGCGCGCGGCTTTCGGCGGGCCTGTGTCCTCGCCCGCGAACGCGGTCGCCGCGCCGGCTACGGCTCGCCGTCCCAGTAGCCGAGTGGCTCGATGCGGCCCATGACGCCCACGCCCCGCAGCGAGACCTTCCGCGAGCGCGGGTAGTAGGCGATGTCGTTGGGCTCGCGCGTGCCGTATGCGAGGTAGACGAGGTCGGCGGCCCCGGCGCGGAACGAGTGTGGGACGCGGGTTCCGGGCGGCCGTCCGACGACGTGGCCCTGCCGGACCGGGTGCTCCTCGTCGCCCAGGACGAGCGACCCGTCTCCGTCGAGGACGACGAAGATTTCCTCCTCGGCCGAGTGGCAGTGCGGCGGCCAGCCCTCGCGGCCGGCCGGGATGGTGAGGTGCGAGATGCCGGTGCGCTCGGAGCCGGCCGTGCGACCGAGGTCCCGCTCGAAGAAGAGCGACGCGCTGTGCTCGTACCGCTCCGACTCGACGTCCTCCACGTTGACGATCGATGCCGGCCGCTCGGCGGGCTCCCCCACCTCGGGCTCGCCCACTTCGGCCTCCCGGTTGAACGGGTGCCGCCGTTCGCCGATCGTCGTCACGTCGACGTAGCCCGGGTACATCCAGGCGACGCCAGCGCGCGGAAGCACGGTGTTGCCGTGGCGGATACGGTGGCCGTACGCGAGGACGCTGAGACCGCCCGGCCCGGCGCGGAGCGTGTGCGCCTCGGCGTGCGGGTGGTGGACGAGGCAGTCGCCCGGCCCGACCTCGTAGACGGCGCCGTCCTGCCAGGACAGCCCGGAGCCCTCGAGGACGAAGAAGATCTCCTCCGAGGCTCCCTCGATGTGCGCGGGCGTCGACCAGCGGCCTGCGTCGACGTCGATCCGGGCCACGCCGACGCCCTGGGTGCCGGCGGCGCGGCCGAGGTTGCGCCAGGTGGCGCCGAGGTGCCCGACGTCGCGGTGGAGCGCCCCGACGTCGTCCCAGTGGGATACGTGCTGCACGGTCGCCTACGATACCGTCGCATGGCCGAGCCGAACGCCGTCGCCGAAGCCGCGGAGGAGGTCGTCCCGGGCGTCTGGCAGTGGGGCGTGGCCAACGAGCGGATCGGCGGCGCGGAGAGCACGGGGCACGCGGTCGCCTCGGCCGACGGGGTCGTCTTCGTCGACCCGGTGAGGCTCGCCGCGGACGCGCTCGCAGCGCTCGGCCGGGTGACGGAGATCCTGCTCACCGCGCAGTGCCACCAGCGCTCCGCGTGGCGCTACCGGCGCGAGCTCGGCGCCGCCGTCTGGGCGCCGGAGGGCACGCGGCCGATGGAGGAGGAGCCGGATGCGCGCTACGGGGCCGGCGACCTGCTCCCGGGTGGTATGCGGGCCGTACACACGCCGGGGCCCGAGGAGGTCCACTACTGCTTCCTCCTGGAGCGGGTGGGGCCGGTGCTCTTCTGCTCCGACCTGCTCACGAACTACGGCGGCCGCGGGCTCGACTTCGTCCCCCTGCAATACCACGATGACCCGCCGCAGACGCGGCGAACGGTCGAGGGCCTGCTCGACCTCGACTTCGACGTCCTCTGCCTCGACCACGGCAGCGCGATCGTCGAGGAGCCGAAGACCGTGATCCGGGCCCTGCTCGCCCGCACGGCCGGCTAGACCGGCTCGTCCTGGAACCAGAAGAGGCCGAGCGTGCCCGGGCCTCCGTGCGTGCCGATGACCGGGCCGAGCGTCGTGAGGATGTCGAGGGACGCGCCCGGCCGGGCCGCTCGGATGCGCTCCACGAGCTTCGCGGCGTCCTCGGGCGCGTCCGCGTGGCCGACGCCGACGTGCAGGTCCGGCGAGTCCTCGGTCGCCTCCAGGAAGGCCGCCTCGAACTCGGCGAGAGCCTTCGCACGGCCGCGCACGCGCTTGAGCGGCGCAACCTCGCCGTCGTCGAAGTGGAGGATCGGCTTCACGTTCAGAAGCTGGCCGGCGAGGCCGGATGCCTTGCCGACGCGACCGCCGCGGATGAGGTATTCGAGCGTCTCGACGGTGAACAGGAGCCCGCGCGTCTGCCTGAAGCGCTCGACGAGCGCGAGGAGCTCCTCCTCGGTCGTTCCGCGCTCGAGGCGGCGTTGGAGGGCGTCGGCGAGGATGACCGCGCCGCCGCAGATGACACCTGAGTCGATCGGCGTCACGCGCTCGTCCCCGCTCGACTCGGCCCCGAGTCGCGCGCTCTCGAACGTTCCCGAGAGCTTGGCGGAGAGCATGACGGCGAGCACCTTCTCGTAGCCGGCGAGCTCCTCGTAGACGGCCGCGAAGTCGGCCGGGGTCGGCTGCGAGCTCTTCGGCGACTCCGACGAGTCTCTCAGCCGGCGGTAGAACTCCTCGGGCGTGATGTCGACGTACTCGCGAAACGTCTCGTCGCCGAAGCGCACGTAGAGCGGCACCATGCGCCAGTTCGGGTGGCGCGACTGCGGCTCCGGACAGTCGGCCGTGGAATCGAGGACGATGGCGGTGTTCTCAGTGGAGAGCTGCACCGCGCCCCGCGGCGTCCCGGACGGCGCCGACGATGTCGTCCAGCTCGCGGTCCTTGGTGAGGCAGGCGACGGCGCCGGCCTCGTACAGGGCGTCGATCTCCTCGCTCTCGGCGGTCGCCGTGAGGACGACGACGGCCGTCGTAGAGCAAGCCTGGCCGATCGCGACCGTGGTCTCGACCCCGTCGAGCTCGGGGAGGCGGTAATCCATGAGGACGACGTCGGGCTTGACGGCCATGCAGACCTCGAGCGCGCTGCGGCCGTCGGCAACGGCGGCGGCGACGCGCAGGTCCGGGACGGTGCTGAGCAGGAGCTCGAGCGACTCGCGGAAGATGTCGTTGTCCTCGACGAGCACGACGGTAATCGGATCGGCTGCCACGTCAGGGGACTGTATCGGCCTATTCGGCGCCGAACAGAAGAAAATAGTGGGGCTGACCGCCCTCGTGCACCTCGACCTCGAGGTCCGGGTGCTCCTCCCGGACGAACGCGACGAGGTCGTCGACGCCCTGGGCGCCTTCTCCGACCAGGATCGTGAGCACGTCGGGGCCGGTCTCGAGCAGTCGCTCCAGGAGGTCGCGGGCCACCGGCTGCAGAACGGGGCCCGACGTGACCGGCTCGCCCTCCAGCAAGCCGAGGAACTGGCCCTCCTCTACGGCCAGGTCGCCGACGACCGCGTCGCGCGAGGCCTGCGTGACCGCCCCCGAGCGCACGCCCGCGGCCGCCGCGTCCATCTCGGCGCCGTTCTCGTCCGCCGGGCGGTTCGGGTCGAAGGACACCATCGCCCCCAGGCCGGCCTGGACCGACCGCGTCGGCACGAGCCGGGCCGGCTTCCCGGCCGCGCCGACGGCCTGCTCGGCGGCGAGGATCACGTTCTTGTTGTTGGGGAGCACGATCGCCTCGGACGCGGGCAGGGCCTCGATCGCGGCGACGATCTCCGCCGTGGACGGGTTCATGGACTGGCCGCCCTCGACACAGGTCGCGCCCAGGCTCTCGAAGAGCCTCTGCGTCCCGGCGCCCGCGCAGACGGAGACGGCCCCGCAGACCGCCGTCTCCTCGGAGGGGAGCAGCCGCTCTTCGCGCTGCGTCGTCTGCACGTGCATGTTCTTGACGTCCACCTCTTCGATCACGCCGACGGCGGTAGCGAGCGCGAGCGCCCGCCCGGGCTCGTCGGTGTGCAGATGCGCCTTGACCGCGCCGGCGGCGCCGACGACGAGCAGGGAGTCGCCGAGCTTCTGCAGCTCCACCTCGAGCTCGTCGGGATCGACCCGGTCGCCTTCGACGAAGAAGGAGGTGCAGTAGCGGAACTTGGAGAGCTCCTGATGGACCGCGTCGAGCGGGATCGCCTCCAGCAGCGGTGCCGGCTCGGGCAGCTCCTCGCCGCGCAGGTGGGACGCGATTCCCCTGACGATCTCGATCAGGCCGGCCCCGCCCGCGTCGACGACCCCGGCCTGCTTGAGGATGTCGAGCTGCTCCGTCGTCTCCTCGAGGGCCTTCTCCCCGGCCACGAACACGTCGGCCAGGGCGTCCTCCACCGCTTGGCCGTCGCCGGCGATCGCCTCGGCGCGCTCGGCCAGCGCCCGGGCGACGGTGAGGATCGTCCCCTCCTGCGGGTTCCGCACCGCCGCGTAGCCGGCGTCGCTCGCGCCTCGGAGCATGCGTGCGAGCGCGGCCGCGTCGATCTCGCCCTCCGGCTGCTCCCGCAGGGCCCCGGCGACGAGCTGCGAGAGGATGACGCCGGAATTCCCGCGGGCGCCCATGAGGATGGCGCGGCCGATGTCGGCGTCGGGGTCGCGCTCGAGCGCGTCCGCGACGGCACGCACCGACAGGGTCATGTTCGTGCCCGTGTCCCCGTCGGGGACCGGATACACGTTGAGATCGTCGATGCGCGCGCGGCTCGCCTCGAGCGCGGCCAGCGCCGCGCCTACGAGCGCTAGACCGCTTTCTCGACGCGGCCCGACTTCAGACACCGGGCGCAGACGTAAGCCCTGCGGGGCGTCCCGTTCACGAGGATGCGAACCCGCTGGAGGTTGGGGTTGAAACGGCGCCTCGTCGCCACCATCGAGTGGCTCCGGTTGTTTCCGAACGAAGGGGCCTTCCCACAGACTGCGCAGACCTTGGACATCGGCCGACGAGTATAGCCCGAACTAGATGCTCGGCTGTCGATCGGCGTGCCCGCAGTCGAGCATCTAATCGACGGCCCGCGTGCGCAGGAGGCCGAAGACGTCGGCCATCTCGAGGGCGGAACGCGCGGCCTCGGCGCCCTTGTTGCCCTGCGCGCCGCCGGCACGGGCCTCCGCCTGCTCGCGGTTGTTACAGGTGAGGACGCCGAAGGAGACCGGGATCCCCGTCTCGAGCGCGGCCAGCTGGAGACCGCTCGCGGCCTCGGCGGCGATGTAGTCGAAGTGCGGCGTCTCGCCGCGGATGACGCAGCCGATGGCGATCACGCAGGAGTACTGGCGCGTCCTCGCCAGGGCCATGGCGCCCAGCGGCAGCTCGAAGGCGCCCGGGACCGGGACGACGTCGATGCGGTCGCGCTCGACGCCCGCGCTCTCCAGAGCGGCGATGGCGCCGTCGAGGAGCCGGGACGTGATCTCGCCGTTGAAGCGCGCCACGACGATGCCCACGGCCCGACGGGCGCCGTTGGGCGAGCCCGCGATGACGCCGACTCCCTCCGGCAGGCGGAGCCGGCCGATGGCGTGGTCGGCCGCGTTGGTCCCGTCGGTCACGCCTCGTCTCCAGGCGGCTCGAACCGCTGCTCCTGGTGATGCAGCCGGTGGCCGAGCTTGTCGCGCTTCGTCTCCAGGTACTCCCGGTTCTCGATGTTCGGCGGCACCTCGATCGGCACCTGCTCGACGACCTTGAGCCCGAAGCCCTCGATCCCCGTGATCTTGCGCGGGTTGTTCGTGAGGATGCGGATGGTCGAGAGGCCCAGGTCGGAGAGGATCTGCGAGCCGATGCCGTACTCGCGGGCGTCGGGCGGGAAGCCGAGCTCGATGTTGGCCTCGACGGTGTCGAGCCCGTTCTCCTGCAGCTCGTAGGCCTTGAGCTTGGCAAGGAGTCCGATGCCGCGGCCCTCCTGGGACATGTAGAGCAGGACCCCGCGCTCCTCGCCGGCGATCCGCTGGAGCGCGAGCTCCAGCTGCTCACCGCAGTCGCAGCGCAGGGAGTGGAAGACGTCCCCGGTGAGGCACTCGGAGTGGACGCGGACGAGCACGTCGTCCTCGCCGGCGACCTCGCCGCGGACGAGAGCGACGTGGGTCTTCCCCGTCAGCACCTCGCGGAACGCGACGGCGGTGAAGTCGCCGTAGGAGGTCGGCAGCCGCACGGTGGTCACGCGCTCGACCAGCTTCTCGGTGCGGCGCCGGTACTCGATCAGGTCCTCGACCGTGACCATCTTGATCCCGTGCCGCTCGCAGTACGGGACCAGATTCGGCACGCGGGCCATCGTCCCGTCCTCGTTCATGATCTCGCAGACGACACCGGCCGGGTTCAGGCCCGCCAGGCGGGCGAGGTCGACTGCCGCCTCGGTCTGGCCCGCGCGCTGCAGGACGCCGCCCGGGCTTGCGCGCAGCGGGAAGACATGACCCGGCTGGACGAGGTCGTGGGGTCCCTTGGTCGGGTCGATCGCCACCTGGATCGTGTGCGCCCGGTCGGCGGCGGAGATGCCGGTGGTCACGCCCTCGCGGGCCTCGATCGCGATCGTGAACGCCGTCTCGTTCGGCGTCTCGTTGTTGTGGGTCATCTGCCTGAGGTCGAGCTCGTCGCAGCGCTCCTCCGTCAGGCACAGGCAGATGAGCCCGCGCCCGTGGGTCGCCATGAAGTTGATCGCCTCGGGCGTCGCGAACTGTGCCGCGATCGTCAGGTCGCCCTCGTTCTCGCGGTCGGCCGCGTCGACGACGACCACCAGCTTCCCCTGGCGGATGTCCTCGATCGCCTCGTCGATCGTCGCGAACGGCGTCTGCATCTCGACCTGCGCGCTCATCTCTCCTCGGGATCGTATCCAGGAGCCTCTCCCACGGGCTCCCAGACGAGCTCGGAGACGTCCAGGACGACCCGGTCGCCGCGGTAGACCTCGCCCGCGATCGCGCCGACCGTCTCGTTCAGCCACGTGTAGCGCGCGTCCTCGGTGACGTGCGTGACCGCACCGACCACGCGCCCGGCCGGCTCGATGTCGGGCTGCCCGCGGCCGGTCAGGTGGAGGAGGATCGCGGCGCCGTCCTCGGTCTCGACCGAGCCGTGGAGGTCGGGGAGCCAGACCGACCCGTCGCGCCGCGCGCGGTTCGCGGCGCGGAAGCGTCCGGCGACGCGCCCCTCGCAGCGACCCTCGGCGAGCAGGAGCAGCTCGTTCTCGGCGCCGTGGCGCTCGCGATAGCTGAAGGTGATGCGGTAGAGCGGCTCCAGCCTCATTCCGGCCGCACCAGCCGCTCGACGTGCTTGGCGATGACGTCGACCTCGAGGTTGAGCTCGTCGCCCTCGGCGGCGGCGCCGAGCGTCGTCACCTCGCGCGTGTGCGGGATGAGCGCGACGCCGAAGCTCCCCTCCGCGAGCGCGGCAACGGTCAGGCTGACCCCCTCGACGGTGATCGACCCCTTCTCGACGCAGTAGCGCAGGATCTCGTCGGGCGCCTCGATCTCGAGCCCCTCGTCGTCGGCCCGGCGCACCCGCCCGACCCCGTCGACGTGGCCCTGCACGATGTGGCCGCCCAGCGGCTCTCCGGCCCGCAGCGCAGGCTCGATGTTCACCGAGGCCCCGGGCTCCAGCCGCCCGAGCGAGCTCCGCCGCAGCGTCTCGGGCACCGCGTCGAAGCCGAGCACGCCGTCGTCGACCGCGACCGCGGTCAGGCAGACGCCGTTGACGCTCACCGACCCGCCGATCTCGGTGCGAGCCGCCGCCTCGGGCGCGCGCACGCTCAGGCGGACGGCGCCTCCGCCCTCCTCCACCGCCTCGACCGTGCCGAGCTCGCGGACGATGCCCGTGAACATGCGCCGAGGATACTCAGGAACCCGTTCCGGAATGACGGTCGGGCCCTCGATGCGAGGGAGGACGCGGAGCCGGTAGGCCGTGATGAGAGCAGCATCCTCGCCCACCTGCTCGGCCTGAAGGTGCGTGAGCGTCAGCGGTTCGGGGAGCTCGCCGAGATACCTCGGGCCCGCGCCGGCCAGTCGCGGCGCGACGAAGAGCAGCAGCTTGTCGACGAGCCCGGCGCGGACGAAGGCGGTGGCGAGAGTCGGGCCGCCCTCCAGGAGCAGCGACTGGACCCCCTGCTCGGCGAGGCGCCCGAGCTCGTCCTCCAGCAGTCCCTCGAGCAGCTCCAGCTCCGATCGCTCCGGGAGGGGCCCCTGACCGAACGCGAGGCGCCGCGGCTGCCGCTCGGCGCCGACGTCCCGCGCGGTCAGCTGCGGGTCGTCCGCGCGGACGGTGCCCATGCCCACCGCCACTGCGTCCACCCGCCGCGCGGAGCTCGTGCACGCAGCGGCGGCTCGCCTCGCCGGTCACCCAGCGCGAGCCCGGGACGGTGACGCGTCCGTCCAGCGTGATCGCCGCCTTGTAGACGACGAACGGCCGCCCCTCGGCGACCCAGACGCGGAAGGCCTCGTTCTGGACGCGCGCCCGCCACTCGAGCTCGCCGCCCGCGAGCTCGACCTCGACCCCTGCTGCCCGGAGCCGTTCGAAGCCGGCGCCGTTCGTCAGCGGGTTCGGGTCGCCGACCGCCGCGACGACGCGCAGAACTCCGGCCTCGACGAGCGCGTCCGCGCACGGCGACGTTCGCCCGTGGTGGGCGCAGGGCTCGAGGGTGACGTAGAGCGTCGCGCCGCCGGCCCGCTCCCCCGCCGCCTCGAGCGCGGCGATCTCCGCATGCGGGCCGCCGGCCCGCTCGTGCCAGCCCTCCCCCACGACCTCGCCGTCGCGGACGAGCACCGCACCGACGACCGGATTCGGGGCCGTCGCCCCGCGTCCCCGCTCGGCGAGCTCGAGCGCCCGCACGAGCCCCTGCTCGTCATTCATCGGAGACGAGCGCGCGGACGAGCCGGTGGTAGGCCCGGCTGGTGTCCTCGAAGCCGAAGATGGCCGTCCCTGCGACGATCGCCTCCGCGCCCGCGTCGTAAGCATGGCGGACGTTGTCGCCCGTGATGCCGCCGTCCACCTGGACGACCACGCGCTCGTGGAGCTGCGAGCGCAGGTCGTGGAGCCGGGAGAGCGCCGCCGGCATGAACTCCTGGCCCGAGTAACCGGGATGGATGCTCATGCAGAGGACGAGATCGGCTCCGAGCGAGGCGGCAACCGCATCCTCCACCGGCGTCTCCGGGTTGAAGGCGACGCCGACCGCGAGGTCGTGCGAGCGGGCGAGCGCGATCGCGTTCCAGGGCTCCTCGCAGGCCTCGACGTGAAAGGTGACGCTGTCGCCGCCGGCCTTCTTGATCTGCTCGAAGTGGTGCTCGGGGTTCGAGACCATCAGGTGGCAGTCGAGGACGCCGCCACCTTTGTGGACGATCGGGGCGATCGCCTGGAGGACGACCGGCCCCATCGTGATCGGCTCGACGAAATGGCCGTCGCCGACGTCGAAGTGGAAGACGCGCGCGCCGGCGTTGAGCAAGTGCTGCACCTCGTCGCCGAGGCGCGCAAGATCGGCGGCGTAGAGGGACGGCTCGATCTCCACCGTCCGGATCCAGTCGCGCCAGGCCACGGCTGAAGCTTACGAGGCGCGCTACACGCGCACGCGGGCGAGGAAGAAGCCGGACGTCCGGTGCACGTGCGGGAGCGTGAGGAGGAATGCCGGACGGCGTGGGTCGCGGTACTCCGGCCAGGCGGCGCCGAGGTCCTCGACCGGCAGGCCCAGCGCGTCGACGACGTCGGCGTTTTCGGGGCGGTTGATCGTGCAGACGGAGTAAGTGATCGTGCCGCCGGGGCGCACCCGGCCTGCCGCGGCCCTGAGGAGCCCGAGCTGCAGCTCGGGCAGCGGCTCGCCCCGCCAGCGCAGGTCCGGGCGTGAGTTGAGGACGCCGAGGCCGGAGCACGGCGCGTCGACGAGCGCCCGGTCGAAGGCGCCCAGGCCCTCGGGGAGGTCGAGGGCATCGGCGTTCAGGACCGTCAGCGACGCTCCCAGTCGCTGCGCGTTCGCCTCCAGCTCGCGCGCCCGGCCCGGGTGCTTCTCGACCGCGACCACCTCGGCACCGGCGGCCGCGAGCTGCGTGGCTTTGCCCCCGGGAGCCGCGCAGAGATCCAGCACGCGCTCGCCCGGGCGCGCCCCGACCGCCGCCCCCGCGAGCTGGGAGCCGCGGCTCTGCGGCCAGGCGTAGCCGCTCTCGAGCCACTCCGGCGGGATCGCGTCGACGACCTTGGGCCCCTCCGGCGTGCGCACGGCCATCTCGGGCGGATCGTTCTGGGCCCGCATCAGCGCCCTCGCGTCGTCGGGCCCGAGCTCGCGCCACCACGTCTCCGCGATCCAGTCGGGATAGGAGTGCATGAGCGCCGCAGCGGTCGGCGTTTCCTCGTGCAGGCGCGCGAGCAGGTCGGGCAAGCCCTCGGCGAGCCGGCGCATGACCGCGTTCGTGAAGGCGACCGCGCGCTCGAGCCTGGCTGCTCGGACGAGCTCCACCGTCTCGTCGACCGCCGCGTGCGCCGGCACCCCGTCCATGAAGGCGAGCTGGTAGGCGCCCAGCCGCAGGGCGGCACGCACCGGCGGGTCGAGCTTCCGCACCGGCCGCCGGCCGAGAGCCTCGATGCCGTGGTCGAGCGTCCGGACGCGCTGCACCGTCCCGTAGGCGAGCTGCTGGGCGAAGGCGCGGTCCCTCGAGTCGAGGCCCTCGGCCGCGCCGCGGAACGCGCGGTCGGCATACGCCTCCTCCTCGAAGACCCGCTGGACGACCTGGAAGGCGACCCGTCGCGGGCTTCTCACGTGCGGGCCGACCTTCGGCCCGCAGGTGGTGGAGGGTGTGTTGCGATCACTTGCGCAGGCCGCGGAGGTACTCCTCCGTGGTCATGCGGCGTCCCCCCTCGCGCTGAACCTCGAGCGGCTCGATCCCGCCGGCAACGAGCGCCGCCTCCGGCCTCGCAGGGCGCGCGCTCCAGATGATCAGGCGCCGCCCCTCGACGAGACCGCGCGCGCCGATGTGCGGCGAGAGCGCGCGAATCCGGTTCAGGTTCTCGTCCAGCGGCTTCGACCAGTCCAGGTCACGGTCGGCGGCGGTGATCTTCTCGGCGTACGTGACCCCGACCTCGGGCTGCGGCACGAACGTGGGCTCGGCAAACACCTCGTCCAGGAGCTCGAGCGCGACCCTGGTAGCACGCTCGAAGACGACCGCGGCGTCGTCGTCGGGCCCGATCGGGAAGCGCCGCTGCGCCGCGATCGGCCCCGCATCGAGGTCCGCGGTCGTGCGGTGGATGGTGACGCCGGTCTCCCGGTCGCCCTCCATGATCGCCCGCTCCACCGGCGCCGCGCCGCGCCAGCGGGGGAGCAGGGACGGATGGACGTTGAGCCACAGCCGGTCGGCCAGGAGCTTCTCGGGGATGAGGACGCCGTAGTCGGCGACGATCACGATCCTGGCGTCGCCAGGAAACTCGCTGAGGCGGTCGGGCTGCTGGACGGCGAGGCCGTGCTTCTTCGCCACCTCCTTGGCGGGCGAAGGCAGCTTCTTGCGCCCGCGGCCCTGCGCGCTGTCGGGGCGTGTCAGCAGCAGCTCGATGTCGCGGCGAGAGGCGAGGCCGTCGAGGATCCCCGCGCCGAACGTGCCCGTCGCCGCGACCGCGATGCTCAAACGAGCCGAAGGGTCGTCATCACACGAGCGGCCCGAGGATCGGCTGCGGGCGCAGCTGGGCGAGCGCCCCCCGCCGCTCGTCCTGGCTCGTCCGATCGAGGATCAGGACACCGTCGAGGTGGTCGAGCTCGTGCTGGATGACCCTGGCCTCCAGCCCGTCTGCCTCCACCGTCACGGCTTCCCCTTCGGGAGTCGTTGCCTCGACCGTGACCGTCGCCGGGCGGGAGACGGGCACGACCACGGAGGCGGCGCCGAGTGAGAGGCAGCCCTCGTCCAGGGTTTCCTCCTCCTCGGAGCTCGCGATGAGTCGTGGGTTGACGAGCGCGCGCACGGGCTCCTCCTCGTCCGTCTGATAGACGAGCACACGGCGGAGAACGCCGACCTGCGGAGCGGCAAGGCCGACGCCCCGCGCCTCCTGCATCAGCCTCGTCATCCGCTCCACGAGGTCGGCGACGGTCTCGTCGATCTCGTCCACCTCGCCGGCGCGGATGCGCAGCGCCGGGTCCGGGTACTGGCGGATCTGGGCGAGCGCGGCCCGACGCCGGGCTTCGCGCTCGGCGTCGAGCTGCTCGCTGCGAACCTGGCCTTCGACCTCACCCACGAGGGGAGAAGTCTATAAAGCTAGATCGTTCGCGTCGTCCTGCGGGCCCCGAAGAGCGCCCGGTAGATGGCCAGAAGGAGCGCCGATCCGGCGATGGCGCCGAGCCAGGTGCTGATGTCGAAGAACTCGTCGATCGGGTCACCGAATCCGAGCGCCTTGACGATGAAGCCGCCGATGAGCGCGCCCGCGATTCCCAGGAGCGTGGTGATGATGATGCCGCCCGGATCCTCTCCCGGCAGCAGGGCCTTGGCGATCAGGCCGGCGAGCAGGCCCAGGATGATCCACGCAATGATTCCCATTCAGTCCTCCGTTGCTTGACAGGGTCACCTGTTGTTCCCGCCGTGGAGGGGTCTGGAAACCTAGGAGGGATTGGTGGAGCGTCGCTCGTCGCCGGGGTGTGATGGTCGTTCCGAGGCAAGGACGCAGGGAGTGCGCGTAGCCGGAGGCTACGGGCGCGACTGAGGACGCAGCCCTTGGGGCGAGCAGCGCAGCCCGGCGACACAGCCACGTTCCACCGAGCCCTCCTAGAAGACGCCCTGGGGGTCCACGTCGACCGAGACCGCGAGGCCGTCCTTGCGCATCGCCGGCGCGGCCGCCGACAGCAGCCGTGCCGCCGTCGAGGCGACCCGGCGGGGGCCGTCCGTCTTGACCAGGAGCTGCGCCCGGTGGCGGCCTCGCAGGCGCAGGAGCGGCGCCGGGCCGAGAAGATCGTCGTCCGGCTGCGAGCGCTGGAGCTCGGTGCGGAGCTCCGTGAGCACCCGGGTCGGCGCCGTCGCCCCAGGGCCGGAGACGACGAGCCGGACCAGATGGCGGTAGGGCGGGTAGCCGAGCTCGCGCCGGCGCTGCAGCTCGCCGGCGAGGAACTCCTCGACGTCGTGCCGGGCCGCGAGCGCGATCGGCCGCGCGTCAGGCTGGTAGGTCTGCACGATCACGCGGCCGGGCGCGTCGCGGCCGCTGCGGCCGGCGAGCTGCGTCACCAGCTGGAACGTCCGCTCCTCGGCCCGGAAGTCCGGCAGGCCCATGGCCGCGTCGGCGTCCACGACGGCGGCGAGCGCGACGCCCGTGAAGTGGTGGCCCTTGGCGACCATCTGCGTGCCCAGGAGCACGCCCCGGTCACAGGCGGCGAAGCGCCCCAGGATCTCGGCGAGCTTGCCCGGATGACCGGCAACGTCGGCGTCGAGCCGGAACCGCTCCAGCTCCGGGAGCCGCGCGGCGAGCTCGGCCTCGAGCCGCTCCGTCCCGGCGCCCAGCCGCGCCACCTCGGCCGCGCCGCATGCCGGGCAGCGCTCGGGGGCGGGCTCGCGCCGGCCGCAGTGGTGGCAATGGAGCCTGCCGTCGGCGTGGAGCGTCAGCGACACGTCGCAGTCCGGGCAGCGCAACGTCAGCCCGCAGGCCCGGCAGTGGAGGGCGGGCGCAAACCCTCGCCGGTTCAGGAGCAGGATCGCCTTCCCCCCGCCGTCCACGAGCTTGCCGAGCGCGGCCAGGAGCGGCGCCGAGAGCGGGTAGCCGGCCTCGCGCCGAAGGTCGACGACCTTGACGGACGGGAGCGGGCCCGCGAGCCGTCCGCCGAGCTCGAGGCGCTCGAGGCGCTCCCAGCTCTCGGGGCGCGGCGTCGCGCTCCCGTACACCGCCACCGCACCCTCGAGCACGGCGCGCTTGGCAGCGACGGTGCGGGCGTCGTAGCGGGGGTCCGACTCCTGCTTGTAGGAGGCGTCGTGCTCCTCGTCGACGCAGATCAGCCCCAGCCGCGGGACGGGCGCGAAGACGGCCGAGCGAGCGCCGACGACGATCGGCGCCTCGCCAGAGGCAATGCGCTCGCGCTCGTCGCGCCGCCCGGCCTCGGTCAGGCCCGAGTGGAGGACGGCCACGCGCTCGCCGAAGCGGGCGCGGAAGCGGCCGAGCGCCTGCGGGGTGAGCGCGATCTCGGGGACGAGGACGATCGCGCCGAGCCCGCGCGCGAGCGCGTCCTCGCAGGCGCGGAGGTAGACCTCCGTCTTCCCGCTTCCGGTGGCGCCGTGGAGCAGGAATGTCCCTCCGCCTTCGTCCAGCGCCGCGGCGATCCGGGCCAGCGCCGCCGCCTGGGTCTCGCTCGGGGCCGCCGGGGCCTCCTCGGCGGGGAAGTCCTGCTCACGCTTCCGCCGCCGCGCTCCCTGCCGTCGCGCGCGGGTCGCGGGCGCGACCAGCCCGAGGGCGCGCGCGGGAGTCGAGCCGTAGTAGTCCGCCAGCCAGAGAGCAAGGTCGACGAGCGGCGCGGGGACGGCGCCGAGGACGCCCTCGACCGCTACCGCCTCCACCTCCGGCGGCGCCTCGTCCTCGAGCCCGACGACGACGCCGCGCCGGCTCGCCTTGCCGAAGCGCACCGAGACGACGGCGCCCTTCTCCAGCCCGTCCGCGAGGTACGTGAAGGGGTGCGCGAGGGCACGCGCCGAGACAAGCGGCACGACGGAGGCGAACCGAGCCACGGTAAAATCATCGCGGACATGGCGGCTGGGCACTCGGTAGACGACTATCTCGAGACGATCTACTTCCTCGCGTTTCCGATCGGCGAGTACCGGCCGGAGACGAAGGGAGCCCCCACGCTCGCCGTCCGCGTGGCTGACATGCTCGGCGTCTCCCGCGCCTCCGCAGGCGAGATGCTGAAGCGCCTCGAGGCCGACGGCCTCGTCGAGCGCGGCGAGCACAAGGAGGCGATCCTCACCGAGCAGGGCCGCCAGATCGCGGAGCGCGTCGTCCGCAAGCACCGGATCATCGAGCGGCTCCTCACCGACTTCATGGGCTACACACCCGCCGAGGCCCACGTGCAGGCGGACCTGCTCGGGAACACGTTCACGGACGACATGGTCGAGCGGATCGAGAAGCAGCTCGGCAACCCCGACCGCTGTCCGCACGGCTGGCCGGTCGACGTCAACTTCGAGCAGGCCGAGAACCGCGAGCTGAAGCCCCTCAACGACCTCGCGGAGGGTGAGAGCGCCGAGATCGTCCGCCTCGCCGAGCACGACGGCGAGCTCCTCCACTGGTACTACGACGAGGGCCTCGTCCCCGGCACGCACGTCGAGCTCCGCCGCGCCGAGCCCGCGGCCGGGCAGTTCGCCCTCGCCGTGGACGGCGACGAGCGCGCGATCGGCGAGAAGGCCGCGGCCGGCCTCTTCGTCCGCCCCGCGGCCTAGCCCCTCGCGCACACCACCTTCCCGGGCGAGTCCCGGTGCTTGTGTTGCACGGGCACAAGATGCTCGCGCCGCCCTCCCAGGCCGCCTTTTCGCATTCAGCCCGGCTCGAGGAGACAGGGCCGAAGCCTTGTGCTCGTGGAACACAAGGCACCGCGCGGGGCGAGGTGCTGCCCGCGGCGGACCGGGCGTCGGGTCTAGGAGGCGGGGACTTCGGTCGCCAGGCCGGCGGCGGCGCGCAGGGCGTCGGCCTTGTCGGTGCGCTCCCACGTGAAGTCGTGGTCGGCGCGACCGAAGTGGCCGTAGGCGGCGGTCTTCGAGTAGATCGGCCGCCAGAGGTCGAGATCCTTGATGATCGCGCCCGGGCGGAGGTCGAAGTGCTCGCTGGACGAGCTCGGCGATCCTCGGTGCCGGGACGTGCTCCGTCCCGAAGGGCTCGACCGCGATCGAGACCGGGTGCGCGACGCCGATCGCGTACGCGACCTGCACCTCGCAGCGGTCGGCCAGGCCCGCGGCGACGACGTTCTTCGCGACGTAGCGTGCGGCGTACGCGGCGGAGCGGTCGACCTTGGTCGGGTCCTTGCCCGAGAACGCCCCGCCTCCGTGCCGCGCTGCGCCGCCGTAGGTGTCGACGACGATCTTCCGCCCGGTCACCCCGCTGTCGCCCATCGGACCGCCCGTGACGAACTTGCCGGTCGGGTTGACGAGCACGAAGCCGCGCTCGTTCAACCGCCGCTCGTCGTAGAGGTCGTGCGGCAGGATCGGATGGAGCACGTGTTCAATCACGTCCGGCTTGATCAGCGCGTCGGCGTCGAGGCCGTCCCGGTGCTGCGTCGAGACGAGGATGCGCTCGATCTCCACCGGCCGGTGGATGCCGTGCTCGTCCACCTCGTAGCGGACGGTGACCTGCGACTTGCCGTCCGGCCGGAGGTACGGGAGGACGTCGGCCTTCCGCACCTCGGCGAGCCGGCGGCAGATGAGGTGCGCGAGCGTGATCGGGAGCGGCATCAGCTCCTCGGTCTCGGTGCAGGCGTACCCGAACATCATCCCCTGGTCGCCCGCGCCGATCCGGTCGAGCGGATCGTAGTCGTCGGGGTCGTGCTGGACCTCGTACGACGTGTCGACGCCGAGGGCGATGTCCGCCGACTGGTCGTGGATGGAGACGATCACGCCGCACGTCTCCGCGTCGAAGCCGTACTTCGCCCGGTCGTAGCCGATCTCGTGCAGCCGGCCGCGGACGAGCTTGGGGATGTCGACGTAGATCTCGGTCGTGATCTCGCCCGCGACGACCACGAGGCCGGTCGTGACGAGTGTCTCGCACGCCACGCGGCCCTGCGGGTCGCCGCCGATGACGGCGTCCAGGACGGTGTCGGAGATCTGGTCGGCGACCTTGTCGGGATGCCCCTCGGTCACCGATTCCGACGTGAAGAGGTAGTCACGCGCGGCCATCGGCGGAAGGCTACCTTCGTCGGTTACTCGATGCCGACGAAGAGCGAAAAGTCCTGCACGCCGCCCGATTTCCCGCCCCAGAAAACGACGCTTCCGAGGGGCTCGAGGTACTCGTTCACCTCGTCTGCAGGGAGCGGGGTCGCGGGCGCGAGCCCGAGGAAGAGCGGGATGACCGCCTGGAGGTCGACGTAGCCGAACCCGGTCGTCTCGTCGGGCAGGCCGGCCTGGTCGGCCGCGTGCTCGAACGCGTCGTCCTGGTCGAGGCGCGGCCCGTCCCCGCGCAGCGCGGCGATCTCGTCCTGCGAGGTCGAGACCACGAGCAGACCGTCGAAGGCGTCGTAGGAGAGCTTGTGCTTCTCAGCGCCGGCCAGCCCGACGAGCCCCTCGACCGTTCGCAGGGCCGCCGCCTCGTCGTCGACCTCGGTCACGAGTGTGATCGAGGGCTCCGGCGTCCCGGGCCGGACGTAGACGGCGGTCTCGCCGGCGAAGAGCGCCGCGACCTCGTTCAGGTCGAACGGCAGGAGGCCCTGGAGCCCCTGCGCGCCGCCGGCAAGGCCCTCGCCGAGGCCATTGAAGGACAGGAACGCGAGCGCACCGGCCGGGACCTCCTCGATCAGCTCCGAGCGGAAGGGCTCGATGCCCACGTCCTGCTCCGACCCGACGGCGTGGCCTTCGATCCGAATCCCGTTGTCCTCCGCCTTGACGACAGCGCCGATGGAGCCGACGTCGCCGCCGAGCATGGGCAACCGCGCGCCGGGGAAGCCCGGCTCGGACGCGAGGGCCCCCAGCAGCGCCTCGCCGTCCAGGTAGGCATGGACGAGCGCGTCGTCGTCGAGGCCGTCCATCGCCTCGTCGAACTCCGGGGTGCCCTCGAGCGTGCCCTGCTCCAATGCCTTGCGATAGGCCTCGAGGCTCGCCTCGTTCTCGGCGACGGCCTGCCAGCCGTTCACCTCGCCGACGGCCGCCTTGCCGCTCTCCGTGAGGCTCCGGAAAGCGTCCTCGTCGTCGGGCTGTGTGAGCGCGACGACCACCGGCTCGGCGCCCGGCTCCGGCGCGAGGACGGCGATGCCGACCTCGGGCCCGAGCGCGTCCCTGAGCCCGTCGCCGTTCGCGAGGCCGGCGCTGTCCGCGGCCTTGTCGAGCAGCTCGTCCAGGGCGCCTTCGCCGTCGGGGAACTTGCCGATCAGGTCGCGCACCGCGCGCCACTGACCGCCCTGGAAGGACGTGTCCACAGAGACGTAGGCGGCGACGTCAGCCGGGACGACCGAGGCGGCGTTGCCCGCCTGGCCGGTCTTGCCGCAGCCGGCCACGATCGGCAGGAGCAGCGCGAGGAGCAGCAGCGGGATGACGCGCACGAGCTTCACGTTACTCATCTGTCGGCGTACGGCTCATTAAGCCTGAGACCAGGTCGAGTGCACTCGTCCCGCTCAGCACCTCGCAGATGGCCTCGGTGATCGGGAGCTCGACGCCGAGCCGCCGCGAGAGGTCGCGCAGGACGGGCGCGGTCGTCAGGCCCTCGACCACCATCCCGATCTCCTCCCGCGCCTCGTCGGCCGTCCGGCCCTGCGCGATCAGCTCGCCGGCGCGGCGGTTCCGGCTGTAGCGGGAGAAGCACGTGACGATGAGGTCGCCCATGCCCGCGAGGCCGGAGAACGTCTCGCCGCGCGCGCCGCAGGCCTCGCCCAGCCGGGCCATCTCCGAGAGCCCGCGCGTGATCAGCGCCGCCTTGGCGTTGTCGCCGAAGCCGAAGCCGTCGACGCCCCCGGCCGCGAGCGCCATCACGTTCTTCGCCGCGGCGCAGAGCTCGACGCCCACGAGGTCGCTGTTCAGGTAGACACGGAAGCGGGTCGAGTTGACGGCGCGCTGCAGGTCGACGGCGAGCGCGGCGTCCTCGCTGGCGATCACGGTCGCGGCCGGCAGCCCCTGGGCGATCTCCTCGGCGTGGTTCGGCCCGGAGAGCACCGCGACCGGCCGGTCGCCGACGACCGTCGAGAGCCTCGCGCCCGTCTCCGGGTCGAGGCCCTTGGTCAGGCTGAGCAGGGGCGCCGCGCCGGGCAGGCTCTCGGCGACCTCCCTGAAGGCGCGGCTGGGCACCGCCAGGCAGACGAGGTCGGCGCCGGCAACGGGTGCCTCCGCGAGCGGCGCGGCCGCCACGTCGGAGAGGTCGAGGTCCGTGACGTAGCGGGGGTTGCGGCCGGTCTCGTCGATGATCCGCGCCTCCTCGGGGTCGCGGCAGGCAAGCGTCACTTCGTGGCCGCGCTCGGCGAGGAGGGCGGCGAACACCGAGCCCCAGGAGCCGCCGCCGACGACTACCGCTTTCACGCCGCGCCGTTCCTGCGGTAGAGCACCTGGTCGCGGTCGTGGTGGACGAGATCGCGCTCGTATTGGAACCCCACTTTCTCGAGGACGCGCCGGGACGCGAAGTTCGTCGGCTCCGCGTAGGCGATCAGCGGGCCGTGCCCGTGCTCCTCGGCGTGCGCGGCGAGCGCGGCGGCCATCTCGGTGGCATAACCCTGCCCCCAGGCCTCGTAGGCCAGGGCGTAGCCGACCTCCACTCCGACCTCGCCGCCGATCTCGATGCGGCGAATCGCTCCGCGCCCGACGAACCGACCCGTGTCCTGCTCGCGGAAGACGAAGATCCCGAGCCCGTCCTCCTCGGCGTGGGCGAGATTGCGCTCGATCCACTCCCGGCTCTCGGCGGGGGTTGCGGTCTCCCCGCCCATCGTCGCCATCACGCGCAGGTCGGCGTGGAGCGCCGCCAGCTCCTCCTCGTGCCGCTCCAGCTCGAGCGGCTCCGCGGCCAGCCGCTCCGTCACCAGGCCCCTCACGACCGGCGGACGAAGTCGATGATCACCGGCACGCCCTCGAGCTGCAGCCGCGCGCGCAGCTGGTTCTCCACCCAGTAGCCGTAGTCGCGCGTGAGCAGGCCCGGGTCGTTGACGAAGATGCGGAAGCGCGGCGGGCGCGTCGAGACCTGCGTCCCGTAGAGGAGGTTCAGGCGCCGACCGTTCTTGCTGGGCCCGGGCCGGGCCTCGCGCAGTTCCTGCAGGATCGTGTTCAGCCTGGCCGTCGGCACGCGAGCCGTGTGCTTGGCGAACAGCTCCTCGACGCGGTCGAGGAGCTTGCCGACGCCACGGCCGGTCGTTGCCGAGACGGCCGCGAGCGGTGGGCGCTGGCGCAGGCGGCTTTCGATGCGCGGGCGCACATCCTCGATCCCCACCTCCGCAGCGTCCCATTTCGAAAGGACGACGAGCGTTGCGTCGCCCGCCGTGCGCGCCACGTCGGCAACGGCGAGGTCCTGGTCGACGAGGCCCTCGGACGAGTCGACCAGAACAAGCGCGACGTCGGCCCGCTCGGCGGCCTTGATCGCCCGCAGCTCCGAGTAGTACTCGATCCCCTGCCGGTGCCGGCGCTTGCGCCTGAGGCCGGCCGTGTCCACGAGCACGAATGTGGTGTCGCCGCGGCGAAGCACGGTGTCGATCGAGTCGCGGGTCGTCCCCGGCTGGTCGGAGACGATCACGCGCTTCTGGCCGACGAGCGCGTTGACGAGGCTCGACTTGCCGACGTTCGGGCGCCCGAGCACGGCGACCCGAATCGCGTCCTCACCGACCTCGGCGGGCCCCGCGCCCGGAAGCCGCGCGACGATCTCGTCCAGAAGGTCGCCCGTGCCGGTCCCGTGCAGCGCCGAGATCGGGATCGGATCGCCCAGGCCGAGGCGGTGGAACTCGAGCGCCTCGTCGTCGCGGGACGGGTCGTCGATCTTGTTGGCGACGACGATCACCGGCTTGCCGGAGCGGCGGAGGATGTCGGCGACCTCCTCGTCCCCGGGCGTGACTCCCGCCTTCGCGTCGACCACGAAGACGACGAGGTCGGCCTCCTCGACGGCACGGCGGGCCTGCTCGGCGACCTGCTGGATCAGCGGCGAAGCGTCGGCGATGTCCACGCCGCCGGTGTCGACGAGCACGAAGCGCTTGCCGGCCCACTCGCAGACGACGTCCTTGCGGTCGCGCGTGACGCCCGGGGTCTCGAAGACGACGGCCTCGCGCGTGGCCGTCAGGCGGTTGACGAGCGTCGACTTCCCGACGTTGGGGAAGCCGACGACGGCCGCCGCGCCCAGAAGCGGCGCTTCAGTCATCTAGTGCCACTCCTGGTAATTCCGCCTCACTTCTGCGTTGCGAGCACCAAGCCAGAATCCGCACTCGACCGAAGCCAAGGCCGGCAGCCTTGGTAAGGGCGAGGGCGGGTTCCGGCGCCGTGTGATCGCGGCGCAGAAGTAGGCGTGTATTGCCTGGAGGGGCACTACGCCTTTGCAGGGACTTTCGCGCGCCTCGGCGGCGTCGCGCGCCGCGGGCGGCCGAGCTCGTGCATCTCGACCAGCCACTTCCAGAGACGGTGGATCTCGGTCTGGATCTCCTTGGTGGCGGCGGCGTAGCCCTTCGAGTTCCGCGGGTGCTCGGGGAAGCGCATCGGCTCACCGAAGGCAACGGAGATCGGACCGCGGCTGCCGAACTTCCAGAACTGCGAGCCGTGGATCGCGGCGGGGATCACCGGGACTCCCTCCGAGATCGCGATCATGGCCGCGCCGGGCTTGGCCTCCCCGGGGACGCCGCTCGTCTGCCGGGTCCCCTCGACGAAGAGCCCGAGCAGGTCGTTCTCCCGCACCGTCTGGCGCATGCGGCGAAGCGCGTCGCGGTCCGACTCCCCGCGCCGCACCGCCAGGGTGCCGTGGGCGCGGATCAGCTGGCCGAGCCCGGGGTAGTCGAACAGCTCCGCCTTCGCGACGAACACGAGCCTGCGCGGGCAGACCGTGCCGATCACCGGGACGTCGATGAACGCGAGGTGGTTGACGGCGAGGACGCCGCCGCCCTCGCGCGGGACGCGCTCCTTGCCGTACGTGCGGATCGAGACGGCGCCGCGCGTCAGGCTGCCGAGGAAGCCCTTGCCGACGGGCCAGTAGACGAGGTCGACCTTCTTCACGCGCTCGCCCTCATCTCCACCAGTTGCTCGATCCGGTCGAGCACCTCGTCGATCGTCAGGGCCGTCGTGTCGATCTGCTCGGCGTCGGGCGCCGCCTGCATCTGGGCGGCGTCGCGCTCGTCTCGCAGGCGCAGGTCGGTCGCGAGGGCCTCGGCCCCGATGTCCGGATGGTCGGCCTGCCGGCGGCGCGCCCGCTCCGTCGGATCGGCGACGAGGTAGACCTTCACCTCCGCGTCGGGACAGACGACCGTGCCGATGTCGCGCCCCTCGATGACGGCGTCGCCCACCTCGGCGAGCTCGCGCTGGCGCTCGCGCATGATCCTCCGCACCTCGGGATGGCGCGCGACCGTCGAGACGATGCGGTCGATGCGCGGCGCGCGGATCGCCGCGGTGAGGTCCTTCCCGCGCACGAGCACGCGGTCGCCCTCGAAGGCGACGGGGTTGGCGACGGCCAGCGCTTCGAGCGCGGGGCCGTCGTCGAGGTCGACCCCGTCCTCGAGCGCGAGCCACGTGAGCGCGCGGTACATGGCGCCGGTGTCCAGGTAGCGGAAGCCCAGCCGCTCGGCGAGGCCGCGCGCGACGGTGCTCTTGCCGGACCCGGCGGGGCCGTCGATGGCGACGATCACGGGTGCTCCCGGAGGCTCAACGAAGGGCAAGCGAGTCGACCATGGCAAAGAAGTCGGGGAAGCTTACAGCGACGCTCTCGGCCCCCTCGAGCTCGACACCCTCGCGCGAGACGAGCCCGGCGACGGCTCCCAGCATGGCGATCCTATGGTCGCCGCGGGCGTCCACCACGCCCCCACCCCGAGGGCGGGAGGGGACCCCACGAACCCGGAAGCCATCATGACGCGTTTCGATGTGCACGCCCAGTGGCCGGAGCGCATCTTTCACGCTTTCGACACGGTCCGATTCCTTCACGCGCAGCTCCTGTGCGCCCGTGACGACGCTTTCTCCGCGCGCCATGCCCGGCCGCCAGGGCGAAGAGCGGCAGCTCGTCGACGAGCGACGGCACCTCCTCGGCGCCGATCGACGTGGCGGTCAGCTCGGCGGCCTCGACCTCGAGGTCGCCCACGGGCTCCCCTCCGGTGACGCGGCGGTTGAAGACCGCGATGCGGGCGCCCATGCGCTCGAGCACGGCGAGGAGGCCGGTCCGGGTCGGGTTGAGCCCGACCCCGTGGAGCCGCAGCTTCGAGCCCGCCAGCAGCGTCGCGGCGACGATGAACGGCGCCGCGGAGGAGATGTCCCCCGGGATCGTCATCCGCAGCGGCGCCAGTCGCTCGGCCGGCGAGACGGCGGCCTCGGCGCCCTTCCGCCGCACCTTGGCGCCCATCGCCTCGAGCATCCGCTCGGTGTGGTCGCGGCTCGGGTGCGGCTCGACCGCCGTGGTCGGCCCGCCGGTCGCATAGAGCCCGGCGAGAAGGACACACGACTTCACCTGCGCGCTCGCGACCGGCAGCTCCCAGCGCACAGGCGGAGAGCGGGCCGCCCTCGACGAGCACCGGCGCATGGCCCTCCGTCGTCACGACGCCGGCCCCCATCGCCCGCAACGGCTCGGCGATCCGCTCCATCGGACGGGAGCTCAGGGACTCGTCGCCGACGAGCTCGAACCGCCCCTCCTGGCCGGCGAGGATTCCCGGGGCGAGCCGCATCAGCGTGCCCGCGTTCCCGCAGTCGAGCGGGCCGGCGGGCTCCCTGAGACCGCGCAGGCCGGCGCCTTCGACGCGCACTCGCTCGCCCTCCACCTCCACCCCTGCCCCGAGCGCCCCTACTGCGGCCGCGGTCGAGAGCGTGTCCTTGGAGGCGCCGAAGCCGTCGATCTCGCTTTCGCCGTCGGCGATCGCCCCCAGGAGGAGCGCGCGGTGCGAGATCGACTTGTCTCCGGGGACCGCGATGTCGCCTCGAAGCGCAGAGGCCGGCTCGACTCGCATCAGTCTTCGAAGGCGGGAGAGATGATGACCGAGTAGCCCTGCGCCTCGAGCAGGTCGGCGGCGCGGCGCGCGGCCTCCTCGCCGGCGACGAGGACGTTCAGCGTGCCGCCGCGCTCCGGCGAGAGGTGGTCGAGCTCGAAGTCCTCGATGTTGATCTTCTCCGCGCCGAGCGCCTGCGTGATCCCCGAGAGGACGCCCGGCCGGTCGGGGACGTGCACACGCACCCGCTGGATCGTGCCCGGATCCTCGTAGGCCTCCGCCAGGAGTCGGCGCCGGTTGCCTCCGGCCTCGCCGATCCAGCGCGCGAGCCAGCCGGCGTCGCGGGTCTCCAGCGCGCGCTCGAGCTCCTCGACGCGCCTGCGATGCTCGGCGAGCGACACCCGCAGCTCCTCGGCGTTGTCCAGGAAGATGTCGATCCAGATCCGCGGATTGGCACCGGCCACGCGGGTCATGTCGCGCATGGAGCCGCCCGAGGACGCCAGCGGCTCGTGGCCGTCGACGCGCACCGAGCCGGCGTGGTTCAAGACGACGTTCGCGAGCGCGTGCGGCAGGTGGCTCGTGAGCGCCATCAACCGGTCGTGCGCGGCCGGGTCGATGGCGATGGGGACGGCGCCGAGCGAAGCCACGAAGCCGTGCAGGAGCCGGTAGCGCTCGGGGTCGGTCTCCGCCACCGGCGTCAGGAACCACGTCGCGCCCTGGAAGAGCTGCTCGCTCCCGTTCGAGGGCCCGCGGGCCTCGGAGCCGCAGACGGGGTGGCCGCCGATGAAGCGGACGCGGTCGGGGACGGCCGCGCAGAGCGCGGACTTCGTCGAGCCGACGTCCGTGACGGTGGCCGTGGAGCCGGCCGCGTCCAGCGCGTCGCCGATGCGCTCACGCAGGGTGGCGACCGGCGTCGCGACGACGACGAGGTCGGCCTCTTCCACGGCGGCGACGAGACTGCCGACCGGCTCGTCCAGCGCGCCGCGCTCGGCGGCGACGGCCAGGAACTCCGGGTCGGCGTCGTAGCCCGCCACGTGCTCGACGCCGGCGCGCCGGGCAGCCATGCCGACCGAGGCGCCGATCAGCCCGGTGCCGACGATGGCGAGCTTCTGGAGGGCCACTACTCGTGCCCTGGGTCGCGCACGCGCTGGAGCTCCGCGAGCCTGAAGGCGAGGTCGAGCGACTGGCGCGCGTTGAGCCGAGGGTCGCAGAGCGTCATGTAGCGGACGTTCAGCTGATCCTCGAGCACGGCCTCGGAGCCGCCGAGGCACTCGGTGACGTCCTCGCCCGTGAACTCGAGGTGGATGCCGCCCGGCCAGACGCGCTCCTTGCGGCACGCCGCGAAGAAGCCCTCGATCTCGGCCATGATCGCGTCGAAGCGGCGCGTCTTGATGCCGGACTCGGTCTTGAAGACGTTCGCGTGCATCGGGTCGGAGGCCCAGAGCACGGGCTGGCCCGACTCGCGCACGGCCCGGAGGATCGGCGGCAGCAGGTCGTAGACCTTGTCGGCGCCCATCCGTGCGATCAGCGTCAGGCGCCCGGGCTCGCGCGCCGGGTTGAGGCGCTCGCAGAGCTCGAGGATCTCGTCGGGCGTCGCAGTCGGCCCGACCTTGAGCCCGAGCGGATTCCGAACGCCGGAGAAGAACTCGACGTGCGCCCCGTCGGGCTGGCGCGTCCGCTCCCCGATCCAGAGCATGTGCGCGGAGCAGTCGTACCAGTCGCCCGTCGTCGAGTCGCGGCGGGTGAGCGCCTCCTCGTAGTCGAGCACGAGGCCCTCGTGGCTCGTCCAGACGTCCACCTGGTGCAGCTGCGACTCCGCCGAGAGGTCGATGCCGCACGCGGCCATGAAGCGCAGCGCGCGCTCGATCTCGGAGGCGAACTGCTCGTAGCGGCGGCCCTCGGGCGAGGAGGCGACGAACTCCTGGTTCCACTCGTGCACGCGCATGAGGTCGGCGAAACCGCCCTTCGTGAAGGCGCGCAGGAGGTTGAGCGTCGCGGTCGCGTGGTGGTAGGCCTGCACCATCCGGTCGGGGTCGGGGATCCGGGCCTCCGGCGTGGGCGCGTCGTCGTGGATCATGTGCCCGCGGAAGGAGGGGATCTCGACCCCCTCGACCTCCTCCGTCGCCGAGGTGCGCGCCTTCGCGAGCTGGCCCGCGAAGCGCCCGACCTTGACGACCGGGAGCGTGGCGCCGTACGTGAGCACGGCCGCCATCTGCAGCATGATCTTCAGCTTCTCGCGGATGTGCACCGCGGATAGGTCGTTGAACGACTCCGCGCACTCGCCGGCCTGGAGCAGGAACGCGCGACCCTCGGCGGCGAGCGCGAGCGAGGCCTTCAGCTGGCGCGCCTCTCCGGCGAAGACGAGCGGCGGCACGATCGCGAGCCGCGCGCGGGCGGCCTCGGCGCGCTCCTCGCTCGGCCACTCGGGCTGGTGGAGGGCCGGGAAGGTGCGCCACGAGGAGGGCGTCCAGGCGGGCTTGGTGACTGCCATCGGCTTTCAGTCTAAGGAGGATCGGCGACGTCGCGACACCGCCTCGACTCGCCGAGTCTCCTCGGCGGTGAGCCATAATCGGGCGGACGTGCGCGTTCTCTCCGGAATCCAGCCGACGGGCGCGAAGCACCTCGGCAACTACGTGGGCGCGATCCGCCGCTGGGTCGAGCAGCAGCACGAGGTGGACGCGTTCCACCCGATCGTCGACCTGCACGCGATCACCTCCCCCCAGGAGCCGGACGAGTTGCGGGAGTCGACGCTCGACCTCGCGGCGCTGCTGATCGCCTGCGGGCTCGACCCGGACGTCTGCACGCTCTTCCTGCAGAGCCACGTCCCGGAGCACCCCCGCCTCTCCTGGGTGCTCGAGTGCATGGCGCCGTTCGGAGAGCTGCGGCGGATGCCCCAGTTCCGCGAGAAGTCGGCGGCGCAGGAGAGCTTCTCGGTCGGCCTGATGACCTACCCGGTGCTCCAGGCGGCGGACATCCTCCTCTACGACGCCGACCTCGTCCCCGTCGGCGAGGACCAGCGGCAGCACCTCGAGCTCGCCCGCGACATCGCCCAGCGGTTCAACCAGCGCTTCGGCGAGACGTTCGTCGTCCCCGAGGGCACCTACGGCGAGATCGGGGCGAAGATCATGGATCTGCAGGATCCGGAGAGCCGCATGTCGACGTCGCTCTCCTCGGACCTCGGCCTCGTCAAGGTGCTCGACTCGCCCGACGTGATCCGCCGCAAGGTCCGCTCGGCCGTGACCGACTCGGGGCGCGACGTCGTGCGCGCCGAGGACAAGCCTGGCGTCACCAATCTGATCGAGATCATGGCGGTGGCGACGGGCTTGCCTCCCGAGGCGATCGAGTCCCGCTACGACGGCGCCGGGTACGGGAAGTTCAAGCAGGAGGTGGCCGAGGCGATCGTCCAGCTGCTCGACCCGATTCGGCTGCGCTACGCCGAGCTCCGCGGCGACCCCGGCGAGCTGCGCGCGATCCTGGCGAAGGGCGCCGACAAGGCGCACGCCATCGCCGCGACGACGCTCGCGCGCGTACACGAGCGCGTCGGCTTCGTCCCGCCCTGAGCCCGTGTACGTCGCGCCGGACGGCTCCTATTCGGCCACCTACCCGGGCATCCGACGCCGCCTCGCCGCGGGGGGCATCGACTGGCTGCTCTGCTGGGTCGTGTTTCTCATCGCCTCGATCGTCGCGGGGATCGTCCAGGGGGTCGGCTATACCAGCCTGGACGTCGGTGGCGTCGGAACGCCGCTCGGCATCGCGCTGATCGTCCTGTCGCAGCTGATCGTGGCGGCCTCGATCGCTTCCTACTTCGCCTATTACTGGACGACCGGCTCGACGCTCGGCACGCGGGCGCTCGACTTCGAGCTCGTCGTGGACGCGACCGGCCGGCCTCCGAGCTGGAGTCGGACGGTTCCGCGGGCGATCATCGCCTGCCTGCTCGCGCTCGCGATCCTGAACGTCTATTTCGCGTGGTCCGGGCGCTCCACCGACGACCCGCTGAATTCGTACGAGCGCGCGCTCGTCGCGACCTCGTTCGTGATCGCTGCGATCGGCGTCGCGGCCAAAGCCTGGCTGCTCCTCGACCCGCGCCGGCGCTCGGTCTTCGACCGCCTCTTCGGCCTCGTCTTCGTGGAGGAGTTCGTCTACACGAAGGCGCGGCCCTCACCCTGGGCCGATCCGACCCGCTAGCGGGCGGTGAGCGCGCGGAGTGCCTCGACCTCCTGGGGAGAAAGCTCGCGCCAGGACCCTGGCGGTACCCCCTCGAGAGTCAGACCCGCGTACCCGCGGCGGTGCAGGCGCGTGACGGGGTGGCCGACGGCCTCGCACATCCGCTTCACCTGGTGCTTGCGGCCCTCGTGGAGGACGAGCTCGAGGGTGGAAGGCCCGAGCCGGCGCACCGCCGCCGGCGCGGTCGGGCCGTCGTCGAGCTCGACGCCCTCGCCGAGACGGCGGACGGCCTCGTCGTCGGGCTGTCCCTCGACCTCCGCCTCGTAGACCTTGTCCACCTCGTAGCGCGGGTGGGCGAGTCGGTGCGCGAGCGGCCCGTCGTTCGTGAGCAGCAGCGCACCGGTCGTGTCGGCGTCGAGGCGGCCGACGGGGACGACGCGGCGTTCGTGCCCGACGAGGTCGACGACCGTGGGGCGGCCGTGCGGGTCCCGGGCCGTCGTGACCACGCCGGCCGGCTTGTGCAGGAGCACGTACGCGAGCGGCTCGGGGGCGAGCGGCCGCCCGTCGAGCTCGACGCGGTCGGAGGCCTCGACGAAGGTGGCGAGGCCCGCCACCTCCCCGTTGACACGCACGCGGCCGGCCCGGATCAGCTCCTCCGCCCCGCGGCGCGAGGAGACGCCCGCCCGCGCGATGTACGCGTTCAGCCGCACGGCATCATTGTGCTCTCCCGGGGGCGGGCGTAGGGTCGGGCGATCCACCACGAGAGGAGGAGCCATGAAGCGCCTGCTCACCCTCATCGCCCTCGCCGCTGCAGCCGCTCTCGCGGTGACGCTCGCAGCGGGCAGCACCGGGGCCGCATCGTCAGGGGGCGGGAAGCGGATCCATGTCTTCGAGCGTGCCACGACGGACACCGTCGTCGACCTTCCGCCGACCGGCGACTCGGTCGGCGACACGCTCACCTTCGCGAACGAGGTCTTCGACGCGCGCAGCGGGGAGAAGGTAGGGAGCGACCAGGGCCAGTGCGTCCGCACCGTCGTCGGCGAGGCCTGGGAGTGCTACTGGACGACGTTCCTGCCGCGTGGGCAGATCACGGTCGAGGGCCCGTTCTACGATGCCGCCGACTCGACGCTCGCGATCACGGGAGGCACGGGCGCCTACCGGAACGCCCGCGGCACGATGGACCTCCACGCGCGGAGCGCGACCGAGTTCGACTTCGTGTTCCACGTCATCGGCTAGGCCTGGCGAGGGAGGGGCCGGAAAGCACCCGGCCCCTCCCTCCGTCCCTGATGGGGCTGTCATGATCCCGGCGTGCCGATTTACATCACCCTCATGAAATTCACGTCGCAGGGGATGAGCGGCATCCCGGCCTGGCGGGACCGGGTCGAGGAGGCGGAGCAGGCGATCGAGGCGCGCGGGGGCAGCGCTCGTGGATGCCTACGTGACTCTCGGGCGCTTCGACGTCGTCGAGATCTTCGAGGCGCCCGACGACGAGGCCGCCTACCAGGTGCTCATCGAGCTCGGCAAGCACGGGCAGGTGACGACCGAGACCCTCCGCGCGTTCACGCGCGAGGAGGCCGAGCAGATCGTCCGCGACTCCTAGGAGGGTTTGGCGGAGTACTGCTCGTCGCCGGGGTGCGATGGTCGCTCCGAGACAAGGACGCAGGGAGCGTTCGTAGCGAGGAGCTACGGGCGCGACCGAGGACGCAGCTCTCGAGGCGAGCAGCGCGGCCCGGCGGCACAGCCGGTATTTCGTCAAACCCTCCTAGGGGCTCTCGATCGGACGGCCGACGACGAGCGCGTCGAGCAGCGCCGGGTCGAGCTTCGCGTACTCCGCGTCCGGCTGCCCGCCGAGGCCGTCCACGAGCTTGGTGAGGAAGCTGCGCGCGGCGGCGCCCGCGACGATCTCGAAGACCTCGCCGTCGGTCAGGCAGGGCGGCGGGCGACGTCCTCGAGCCGCGAGCGCAGCTCCTCGACGTCGCCGGCGAGCTCCTCGAGCTCGGGGAGCTCGGAGCGGTCGGTGAGCCCGAAGACGCGCTCGAAGAGCGGCGTCGTCTCGTAGCGAACGGCGCCCCCCTCCCGGTCGCGGCCGGCCTCGGCGATCAGGCCGCGCTCGACCAGGCCCGCGACGGCGGAGTCGGCGGCGACGCCGCGGATGCGGGCGATCTCGGGCCGCGAAACCGGGCCGAGGTAGGCGACGACCGCCAGGGTCTCGAGCGAAGCCTGCGTCAGCCCTCGCTGGACCGGGCGCTCGACGAGGCGCGCGCAGGCGTCGGCCGCCTCGCGCGCCGCGCGGTAGGCGTAGCCGCCGGCGACGTGCTCGAGCACGACTCCGCTTCGGCCCTCGCGGAAGCGGCCGGCGATCAGGCCGAGCGCGGTCTCGACGCGCTCCTCCTCCTCCTCGGTCGCAACGGCGAGCTCGGCGACGGAGAGCGGCTTCGAGGCGATCACGAGCAGCGCCTCGATCGTGCGGGCGAGCCGGTCGACGGGGTTCTCTACGAGGCGGAGGCGTTCCATACCGTGATCGGCTCGAAGGGCCCGGCCTGCGCGATCCGCGCCTCGTTGCGCTTGCGCAGCTCGAGCAGGGCGAGGAAGGCGACGATCTGCTCCACGCGCGAGAGCCGGTCGACCTCGTTGTCGAAGGCGAAGCGGCCGCGCGCCTTCAGGAGCGAGCGGAAGCGGTCGAGGAAGCGCGAGAGCGGCGGGTAGGTGAGCACGAGGTGGCGGAGCGAGGGCTCGGGCACGGCCGCCGCGAGCGAGCGCAGCGCGACGACGAGCCCGGCTGGGATCCTGCTGCGCGACCTGGCGCGAGGGCGCCGGCGCGAGCGGTGCCGCCCCGAGGCGGAAGTAACGGTCGGACTCGCCCGCGAGCCGCTCGTCCAGCCAGCCCGCGGCCGCCCGGAAGCGGCGGTACGCCGCCAGCCGCTCGGCCAGCTCCTCGGCCGCCTCCTCCGGGTCGAGCCCCTCCAGGTCGAGCTCCTCGCCGGGGAACAGGCCCCGCGCCTTGAGCTCGAGGAGCGCGGCCACGAGCACGAGGAACTCACCGCAAGCCTCGAGGTCGAGCTGGCCGCGCTCCGCGCGCGTCTCCACGAACGCCAAGACGATTTCGGCCACGTCCACGTCCCGCAACTCCAGCTCCTCCCGCAGGACGAGCGTGAGCAGCAGGTCGAATGGACCCTCGAACGCGTCGAGGTCGAGGGGTAGCTCACGCACCGCGACCGCCATGGCCGCGATGCTAGTGGTGCTACCGGACGCGGCCCTTCGGGATGGCCATCTTCGGCCCCTCCGGCGGCGGAGGCGGCGCCGACGGCTTGCGCCCGCTCGGCGTGCGTCGTTGCGACCAGATCAGCGCCAGGAGGGCGAGCACGAAGCCGACGATCGAGACCCAGGCGTTCAGGCGCAGCCCGAGGAACTCGTGCGCCTCGTCGATGCGCAGGAGCTCCATGCCGAAGCGCCCGACGCAGTACCAGAGGACGTACACGGCGAAGAGCCCCGGCGGCTTCAGCTTGAAGCGGCGCTCGACGAGCAGGAGGACGCCGACCCCGAGCAGGCACCAGAGCGACTCGTACAGGAACGTCGGGTGGAAGGTCGGGGAGAGCGCGTAGTCGACCGGGCGGTTCTCCGGGGAGATCTCGAGCGCCCACGGCAGGTCGCTCGGCTTCCCGAACAGCTCCTGGTTGAAGTAGTTGCCCCAGCGGCCGATCGCCTGCGCGAGCAGGAGCCCGGGCGCGGCCGCGTCCATGAAGGCGTAGACGCTCTCGCCGGAGCGGTGCACGACCCAGGCGCCCACGAGCACGCCGGCGCCGATCCCGCCCCAGACGCCGAGGCCGCCCTCCCAGACGGCGAAGGGCTCCCACCATTCGTCGTCGACCGTGCTCCAGCTCGTGATCACGTGGTAGAGGCGGGCGCCGACGATGCCGGCGAGGACGCCCCACATGGCGACGCGGAAGACGAGGTCCCCGCGCGGGTCGTTCCAGAACGCCCAGCGGCCCGTCCAGCGCCGGCCCGTCACCCAGGTGGCGGCGATGATCCCGAGCAGGAGCATGAGCCCGTAGGCGTGCACCTGGAACGGGCCCAGGTCGATCTCACCGCTCGACGGGCTCGGAATCGAGCCGAGAAGAGTTCCGAGCACCGGCACGGCGAGAGCCTACCGGCCCGCCGCGCGCGCTTCCCGGTGAAGGGGTGGTACGCCGCCTCGTCTAGACGAGGATCTTGAGCGCGAGATCGGTGGAGCAGCCCTGGCGAAGGAGATCGGTGGCCAGGTGAAGGTCGACGTAGGTGAGGTCGGCCAGCTCCCTGGCCTGCGCCGCCGGATAACCGGCGCGCTCGAGCTCCTCCGTGCGCCAGCTCCTGACGAGCTCCGCTTCGGCGTCGATTTCGAGTTCGAGTTCTACCGCAGGCATCGTGGGGTTCCTTCCGCTCATGTATCTCCAGCTTCGGCTAGAACGAAGCAGCGGTTGTCCCCCTACCGGGTGAAGTGCACGGTTAACGAGGCCTTAATACGCCGTTCATACGGTCTGGGGAAGATTTCTGCGCCCAGGCCGTCCTGTGGACATGAGCAATCACAGGAACGATCTCCTCGACCTCCACCCCGTGTCCGTCGCCGGCAGCATCCTCGGCGGCCGCCCGCAGCAGGGCCCCGCTCTCCGCGACGCCGAGCCCGAGGTCTACGAGCCGCGCCAGGGCGCGCTTCGCCGCCTGGTCGCCGCCTACCGCAACCGCCGCCACGCCGGCGCGCGCGCGCAGACCGGCCGCGTCTAGCTAGCGGATCGCCGCTTCGCCGAGGAGCGCCTTGACCTCGGCGTGGAAGTCCGGCTCCGGCCGCACGCGGAACTCCGGCCCGAACGCATAGGTCTGGGGCCCGCCCGAGGTCTCGAGCTCGAGGAGCACCTCGGCCTCCCCCGGGAAGCGGCGCACGACCTCGGCGAGCTCGCGGATCGTTCCCGCCGGCGCCTTGCGCGCGTCGATGCGCAGCCGCACCTCGCCCTTGTCCGAGGAAGCCTCGAAGGGCGCGATCTCCATCGCGATCAGCTTCGTCTCGCCCTCCTTGTGGTCGACCCGGCCCTTGACGACGAGGACGCGGTCGGCCTCGAGCAGCTCGCGCGCGGCCGCGTAGACGGAGTTGAAGACGACCGTCTCGAGCGACCCGGACAGGTCGTCGAGGCGGAGGAAGACCATCGGGTCGCCCTTCTTCGTCGTCAGCTGCTTGATCGCGCTGACGATGCCGCCGACGGTGACCACCTCGCCGTCGCGCCGGCGCTCGACGTCGGCCAGGCGGCAGTCGGTCTTGCGGCGGAGCTGGTCGCGCACGGAGTCGAGCGGGTGCTCGGAGACGTAGAGGCCGAGGCTCTCCTTCTCGAGCGCCAGCAGCTCCCGCTTCTCGAACTCCTCGGCCGGGATCGGCCGGTGGTGCGCCCGCCGGTCGCCCTGCTCGGCCTCCTCGCCCAGGTCGAAGATCGAGCTCTGCCCGGCGAGGCGGTCGGCGATCAGTCGCCCGCCGGAGGTGAGCGCGTCCTCGAGGACGTCCAGCATCCCCCGCCGCGTCGCCCCGGTCGAGTCGAGCGCGCCCGACTTGACGAGGCTCTCCAGGGCGCGCTTGTTCACCTGCTGCGGGTCGACGCGCTCGCAGAAGTCCCAGATCGTCGGGAACGGCCCGCCCTCCTCGCGCGCGGCCAGGATCGAGCGGACGGCGCTCTCCCCCACGTTCTTGACGGCGTTGAGCCCGAAGCGGATCTTGTCCTCGACGACGCGGAAGTCCTCGACCGAGACGTTCACGTCGGGCGGCTCGACCTCGATGCCCATCTCGTCGCAGGCGGCCACGTAGAAGGGGACCCGGTCCTTCGTGGTCATGACCGAGGAGATCAGCGCGGCCATGTACTCCGCCGGCCAGTTCGCCTTCAGGTAGGCGGTGCGGTAGGCGATCAGCCCGTAGCAGGCGGCGTGCGACTTGTTGAAGGAGTAGTCCTGCGCCTGCTCCATGTCCTTCCAGAGCTGGGTCGCCACCGCCGGCGTCACCCCGTTCGCCGCGCAGCCCTCCAGGAACTTGTCCTTGAGGGACGCCATCAGCGTGTGGATCTTCTTGCCGATCGCCTTGCGCAGGTCGTCGGCCTCGGCGGGCGAGAAGCCGGCGAGCTGCTTGGCGATCTCCATGTACTGCTCCTGGTAGATGCAGAGGCCGAGCGTCGGCTCCGTGATCGGGCGCAGGCGGTCGTCGAGGAAGCTGACCTGCTCCTGGCCGTGCTTCCGCTTCGCGTAGACCGGGATGTAGGCCATCGGCCCGGGCCGGTAGAGGGCGACGAGCGCGATCAGGTCCTCGAACTCCGTCGGCTTCACCTGCCGCAGCGCCTCGCGCATCCCGGAGGACTCGAACTGGAAGACGCCGGTCGACTCCCCGCGCGCGAGCATCTCGTACGTCTTCGGGTCGTCGAGCGGGATCTTGGCGATGTCGACGCCGCCGACGAGGCCGACCGCCTTGTCGATGACGTCGAGGTTCCGCAGCCCGAGGAAGTCCATCTTCAGGAGCCCGAGCGCCTCGACGTCCTCCATCGCGAACTGGGTGACGACCTCCTGGTCGGCGCCCTTCTGCTGCAGCGGCAGGTACTCGGTCAGCGGCCGGTCGCCGATGACGACGCCGGCGGCGTGGATCGAGTCCTGGCGGACGAGCCCCTCGAGCGGCGTCGCCAGGTCGACGACCTGGCGGACGATCTCGTCGGCGTCGTAGGCCTGCTTCAGCTCGGCGCCCGGCTTCATGCACTCGGCCAGGTAGACCTTCGGGCCCTCCGGGATCAGCTTCGCGATCTTGTCGACGGTCCCGTAGGGGATGTCGAGCACGCGGCCGGCGTCGCGCACCGCGGCGCGCGCCATCATCGTCCCGAAGGTGATGATCTGCGCCACCTGGTCGCGGCCGTACTTGTCGGCGACGTAGTTGATGACCTGGTCGCGGCCGTAGACCGAGAAGTCGATGTCGATGTCGGGCATCGACTTGCGGCCCGGGTTGAGGAAGCGCTCGAAGAGGAGGTCGTACTTGATCGGGTCGATGTCCGTGATCTCGAGCGCGTAGGCGACGATCGACCCGGCCGCCGAGCCGCGGCCCGGCCCGACGCCGACCCCGTTCGTCTTCGCGAAGCGGATGAAGTCCCAGACGATCAGGAAGTAGTCGGCGAAGCCCATCTCCCGGATCGTCTTCAGCTCGAACTTGAGCCGGTCCTGGAGCTCCGGCGTCACCGTTCCGTAGCGCTTTTGCAGGCCTTTTTCGCAGAGCTCGACGAGGTAGTCGAACGCGTCGCGGCCGTCCGGCGTCGCGAAGTGCGGCAGCCGGATGACGCCGAGCTCGATCGAGACGGAGCAGCGCTCGGCGATCTCGAGCGTCCGCCGCACCGCCTCCGGGTAGTCGGCGAAGTCCTGCGCCATCTCCTCCGGCGTCTTGAAGTAGAACTGGTCGGTGTCGAAGCGCCAGTGGTTCGGGTTGGCGAGCGTGTCCCCGGACTGGATGCAGAGCAGCGCCTCGTGCGCGCGCGCGTCTTCGTGCCGGAGGTAGTGGACGTCGCCGGTGGCGACGAGCGGGAGGCCGGTCGTGGCGGCGATCTCGGCGAGCGAGGCGTTGATCCCCTTCTGCACCTCGAGCCCGGCGTCCTGGATCTCCAGGTAGACGGACTCGCGCCCGAAGATGTCGGCCAGCCGCGAGACCTCGGACTCGGCCTCGCCGCGGTTGCCGTTCTCGAGCGCCTTGCAGACCCGGCCCGAGAGGCAGCCGGAGAGCGCGACGAGGCCCTTGGCGTGCGAGGCGAGCAGGTCCCAGTCGACCCGCGGCTTGTAGTAGTAGCCCTCGAGGAAGCCCGCCGAGGCGAGCTTGATCAGGTTCGCGTAGCCCTCGTTCGTCTCGGCGAGGAGCGTGAGGTGGGCGTAGCCCTTCCGCTGCGCGAGCCGGTCGTCGGCGACGTAGACCTCGCAGCCGAGCAGCGGCTTGACGCCCTGCTTCCCGGCCTCCCGGTAGAGCTCGACCGCGCCGGCGAGGCTGCCGTGGTCGGTGAGCGCGACGGCCGGCATCTCCAGCTCGGCAGCGCGTGCCGCCAGCTCCGGGATCCGGCAGGCCCCGTCGAGGATCGAGTACTCGGAGTGGACGTGGAGGTGGACGAACTCGGCCATGCGCGCTGGGCCAGACTACCGAGTCGGTCCGACGGTTCCGACCCCGGTCGAGCTGGAGCAGCCAGAGCGCGACGAGGCCGAGCCAGAGGAACCAGGTGACGCTCGCCGCACGCACGGCCGCGCCGTCGCCGATGACGCTGAAGAGGACGCTCACGGCGATGACGGCCGGCACCGCGAGGAGCGTCGGGAGCCACAGGCCGCGCCAGTCCGGGAGGCGCCTGAACGCGAACGCGAGCACCGGCGGGGCGATGAAGAAGAGCGCCGCCGAGATCCCCGACTCGATCCCGTGACCGTCGGCCTGCCACGAGGTGTTGTCGCAGCCGGTGTCGATGCCCTGGCAGTCCAGCCGGAGAAACCCTTCGAGGAACCGCATGAGCCCGAGAACGGCCAGGCAGAGGACGCCCAGGCGCGCGAGCCACCCCGCTCCGAGCGCGCTCCAGAGGCCGAGCGCGAACGCGATGATGAGCAGGCCGTTCAGGTTCGCGGCGATCTGGTTGTAGATCCACGGCTGGGTCGCCGTGGCCGCACCGAGGTCGCTGATGTCGTCGTCGGCGGGGCTGAACGGCTGCGGACTGGACGAGGTCGCCGACGACGAGGCCGGCGATGAAGGTCACCGACGCGAGCAGCCCGCAGATCGCAGCGATGCGCGGGGGCATGTCGCGAGTCTTTCAGACCCCCGGGCGACGGGGCTATTCCGCGTCCGCGTGCGACCCGAGCGAGGCGGTCGCGAGCGACACAACCGTGAGCAGGACGAAGGCGTAGAACACGCGGGCCCAGTCCGGGTCCGCCCAGAGCGCGACGGCGAGGAGGGCCGGGACTGCGACCCAGAGCGTGACCGCCAGGCGGGAGAGCCGCCTGCCGTGCGCAGGCTCCATGGACGGATGGTAGGACCGGGTTCGGCTAGACCGGATCGCGGTGCACCGCGACGCCCCCGACGACGAGCGCGACGCCCGCGACCTCCGCGGCGGTCGGGATCTGGCCGAGGACGAGGATCCCGATCACGGTCGCCGTCGCCGGCAGGAGCGAGACGAGCAGCGCGTAGGTCGCCCGCGGCATCCGCGCCATCGCGAGCTGGTCGCACACGTAGGGGATGACCGAGGACGTCACCCCCACGCCGATCCCGGCCAGCAGGGCGACCGGGTCGGTGAGCGCGGGCACCGCCGCCCAGCCTCCCAGCGGCGTCGCGACCACCCAGGCGATCAGCATCGCGGCGGCGAGCCCGTCGATCCCGGCCATGGCGCCGTGCTGGGCGACCCGGTGCGCGAGGACGATGTAGAGGGCGAAGAGCGCCGCGTTGGCGAAGGCGAACGCGATCCCGACGGGCTCGGCCGCGAGCTGGACGTCGGTGAGCAGGTAGACGCCGCCGACGGCCAGGACGAGCGCCGCCCCGTTCCTCCAGGTGCGCGCGCCGATCGCCGCGAGGGCGATCACCGGCAGGAACTCGATCGCGGCGACCGTCCCGAGCGGGAGCCGGTCGATGGAGACGTAGAAGCAGACGTTCATCACCGCCAGGACGGTCCCCATCGCGACCACGAGCCGCCGCCCGGAGAGATCGAGCGCCGCCAGCGTCCGCCAGGGCCGGCGCCACACCGCGAAGATCAGCGCCGCGCTGGCGATGCGGAGCCACGCGACCCCGAGCGGCTCCACGAGGGCGAAGAGGAGGACGGCGAAGGCCGGCCCGAGGTAGTGGAAGATCGCCGAGCCGACGAAGTAGGTCGCGGGCGGCACCCGCTCGAGGCGGCGGACGGCGACGGTCGTCTCCATGGAGAAATTGTCGCCGCGGCGCTAGGATTTCGAAATGGCCGAGCCAAGGCATTTTCCGCTGATCGCCTCCGGATGGAAGGAGTTCTGAGCTGATGGCCGTCGAATCGCCGCTCCTGGACGACACCAACCGTCGGATCGTCGAGGAGCTCCAGGCCGAGGCGCGGCTCTCGATGGCCGAGCTCGGCCGCCGCGTCAGCCTCTCGCCGCCGGCGGTCGCCGAGCGCGTGCAGCGGCTCGAGCGCGCCGGGGTGATCACCGGCTACCACGCGACGATCGACCCGAAGGCGATCGGCTATCCGCTCGCGGCCGTCGTCAGGGTCCGCCCCGCCTCGCGCCAGCTGCACAAGATCCCGGAGGTCGCGCGCGAGATCCCGGAGGTGGTCGAGTGCTACCGGATCACCGGCGAGGACTGCTTCTTCGTGAAGCTCCACCTGCGCGCGATGGAGGACCTCGAGCCGATCCTCGACCGCTTCGTCCTCTACGGGCAGACGACGACCTCGATCATCCACTCCGCGCCTGTGTCGCCGAGGCCTTTGCCCGTGGCCTAGCGCGCGTTATTCTCCCGCCCGAAAAGGAGGTGACGCGATAGCCACAAAGGAAGAAAAGCTCGAGCTGGAGGGCGAGGTCGCCGAGGCCTTCCCGAACGGGATGTTCAAGGTGAGCCTCGACACCGGCCAGGACGTGCTGGGCTACACGGCCGGCAAGATGCGCCGCCACCGGATCAAGATCTTCCCCGGCGACCGGGTCAAGGTGGAGCTCTCCCCGTACGACCTGACGCGCGGCCGGATCGTCTACCGGTACCGCTAGCGGGCGAGCGCGGTCGCGAGGCGCGCGAGGCCCTCGTCGAGGCGGTCGTCCGGCGTGGCCAGCGAGATCCGCGCCCAGCCGGACCCGCTCGGCCCGAACCCCTCGCCGGGGGCGACGGCGACCCGCGTCTCCTCGAGGATGCGCTCGGCGCCGAGGCCCTCCGGCAGGCGCCACCAGACGTAGAACGTCGAGTCGGAGCGCGTGTCCGGGAGCAGCGACGTCACCTGGTCGCGCCGGCGCTCGTAGATCGCGCGGCGCTCCTCGACGGACTCCTGCGGCCCGGTCAGCGCCGCGACGCCCGCCGCCTGGATCGGCCGGAAGACGCCCGCGCGCACGTGGTCCTGGAGCAGGTTCACGCGCTCGACCAGCTCGGCGTTCCCGACGACGAAGCCGAGCCGCCAGCCCGCCATGCCGTAGCTCTTGGACATGGAGAAGAGCTCGGCGCCGACCTCCTTCGCGCCCGGCTCGGTCAGGAAGCTCGTGGGCGCGAGCCCGTCGAACATCAGGTCGGCGTAGGCGAAGTCGTGCAGGACGGCGGCGCCCGTCTCCTCCGCCCAGCGCACGGTCTCCGCGAAGACGCCGGGCGGCGCCGAGGCCGAGCAGGGGTTGGAGGGGTAGTTGAGGTAGAGGGCGGCGACGTCGTCCCTGGGCGCGCCCTGCGAGGTCGGGCGCGAAGTCCGCGTCCGGGTCGAGGTAGACGCGGCCCTCGCGCGCGCCCGCGAGCGCGACACCTGAGGTGTAGTCCGGGTAGCCCGGATCGGGCAGCAGGATCGTGCTTCCCCGCTCCGCCAGGCACATGGCGACCTCGACGATCGCCGTCTTCGTCCCCGGGACGACGGCCACCTCGCGCTCGGGGTCGAGCTCGACGCCGTAGACGTCGCGGTAGCGGGCGGCGACCGCGTCCTTCAGCTCCGGGATGCCGCGGAAGGGCGGATAGCCGTGTGCGGAGTGGTCGTTGGCGGCCTCGGCGAGCGCGTCGATCACGTGCTGCGGCGGCCCGATGTCCGGGTTCCCGCGCCCGAGGTCGATCACCTCCTCCCCGCCCTGGGCGGCCGCGGCGGCGACGCGCGCGAGCAGCCGCGCGAAGTACTGCTCGGGCAGGCGGTCGATCCGGTCGGGCCTCGGGCGCACGGGGACGATGCTAGTGCCTTCCCTCCGGGGCTTCACTTTCCCCGCCCAGCTGCCGATGGGAGGAAAGCCGACTGCGCGGCCCAGCCCATGCTCGAAATCTCCAGCGACGACAACCATCGTGCGCTCGCCCAGGCGCTCGCCACGAGCGACGTCCTCCACCGCGTGGCCGGCACGGTTGCCATCCATCTCTACGAGATGGAGATGCAGTCGGACGAGACGTACGTCTGCAACACGTTCATCGGCGCCGGTCTGGAGAGCATCCTCGGGCCCCTGCCCGACGACCGCACGCCCGAGGAGGCGTGGGAGGACGCAGTCCACCCCGACGACCGCACCGCCTACGAAGCCTCCTACGAGGCGATCGAGCGCGGGGAGCCGTGCGAGATCGAGTACCGGCTGATCGGCTACGACGAGCGCATCCGCTGGGTCTGGGACCGCATGCACCCGCGGCGCAGCGAGGACGGGCGCCTGCTCGTCGACGGGATCGTCGTCGAGATCACCGAGCGCAAGCACGCCGCCGAGGCTCTCGCCGACGCGCAGCGCCAGCTCAAGCACATCGCCTACCACGACGCCCTGACCGGGCTCCCCAACCGGGTCGCCTTCCAGGAGCGCCTGGAGCAGGCGGTCGTCGATGCGCCCGCGCTCGCCGTCCTCTTCGTCGACCTCGACGACTTCAAGCTCATCAACGACAGCTTCGGCCACCAGGCCGGCGACGAGCTCCTCTCCGCAGTCGCGGCGCGCCTGCGCCGCGCGACGCGCGCGGAGGAGGTCGTGGCCCGCCACGGCGGCGACGAGTTCCTCCTGCTCGTGCCCGGCACCGACCGCACCGACGGCGCCGTCGACGTCGAAGGCGTCCGCTACGGGGCCGAGGCGGTCGCCCGCCGGATCCGCCGCGCGCTGCGCGACCCGTTCGTCGTCTCCGGCGTCGAGATCTTCGTGAGCGCGAGCGTCGGCATCAGCCTCTTCCCGCTCGACGCGCCCGACACCGAGACGCTGCTCAAGCACGCGGACGCGGCCATGTACAAGGCGAAGGACGACGGCCGCGACCGCTATCTCGTCTACACCCTCGAGGGCGGCGACCCGCTCGCCCAGCTCTCGATGGCCGGCCGCCTCCGCGGCGCCCTCGAGCGCGAGGAGGAGCTCGTGCTCCACTACCAGCCGCTCGTCCGCCTCGAGTCGGGCGAGATCGTCGGCGTCGAGGCGCTCATCCGCTGGCAGGACGGCGACCGCCTCGTCCCGCCCGGAGAGTTCCTGCCGCTGGCCGAGCGCACCGGCCTCATGGGCCAGCTCAGCGACTGGGTGCTCGGCGAGGCCTGCCGCCAGGCCTCCGAGTGGCACGAGGCCGGGCTCGACCTCTACGTCTCCATCAACCTCCCGCCCTCCTTCTGGCAGCCGACGGCCATGCGCCACGTGCTCGCCACCATCGAGACCTTCGGCCTCAGCCCCGACCGGCTGATGATCGAGTTCACCGAGGCGGCGTTCGTCTTCGACGGCCGGCGCAGCATGGAGTTCGTGCTCGCGGAGCTGCACGAGCGCGGCCTGCGCCTCGCGATCGACGACTTCGGCGCCGGCCACTCCTCGCTCAGCCGCCTCAACCAGATGCGGGTGAGCATGCTCAAGATCGACCGCTCCTTCGTCGGGGGGTTGGAGGACGAGTCGGGCACCGCCGTCCTGACGGCGTCGATCGTCCAGCTGGCTCGGAACCTCGGCCTGGAGCCGCTCGCCGAGGGCATCGAGACCGAGGAGCAGCGGCAGTTTCTGATCGCGCACGGCTGCGACCTCGGCCAGGGCTTCTACTTCAGCCGCCCCGTGCCGGCCGGCGAGATCGAGGCGCTCTTCCGCGCAAGTCGCGAAGACGACGTCTCCGAGACCGCCGCCTAGCTTTCACGCTTCCGGCACAGATGCCCTCCTGAGCGCCGGGTAGTCTCGGCCGGGTGGTTTCTGAGGACGTCTTCGCCGGGCTGAACCCGGAGCAACGCCGCGCGGTCGAGGCCGTGCGCGGCCCGGTCTGCATCCTCGCGGGCGCCGGCTCGGGCAAGACGACGACGATCACGCGCCGGGTCGCGAACCAGGTCGCGACGGGCGCGTTCGAGCCCGGCCAGATCCTCGCGGTCACGTTCACGGACAAGGCGGCGACGGAGATGCGCTCGCGGCTGGCCGCTCTCGGGGCCACGGGCGTCCCGGCGCGGACGTTCCACGCCGCGGCGCTGGCGCAGCTGCGCTACTTCCGCGGCGAGGAGCTCGGCGAGCTGCTCCCGTCGAAGGCCTCCGTGCTGCTGCCGATCGCCCGGGCGTTGCCCGGCGCGTACCGCTTCCGCCCGCTCGCCGACCTGGCGACGGAGATCGAGTGGGCCAAGAACCGCCGCCTGACGCCGGAGACCTATCGCTCGTCGCTCGGCGAGCACGAGCCGCCGATCCCGGACGACCTGATGGAGCGGGCCTTCCGCTCGTACGAGCAGCGCAAGGAGTCGCGCGGCGCCATCGACTTCGAGGACCTCCTGGAGCTCGCGATCCGCATGTACGACGAGGACGCGGCGGCGTGCGCGGCGTTCCGCGAGCGCTACCGGGCGTTCACGGTCGACGAGTACCAGGACGTCAACCTCCTCCAGCAGACCCTGCTGGAGCGCTGGCTCGGCGACCGCGACGACCTCTGCGTCGTCGGCGACGACTACCAGTCGATCTACTCGTTCACGGGCGCGACGCCCGACTACCTGCTCGGGATGCCTTCGAGGTTCCCGGGCGCGCTCGTCGTCCGCCTGGAGGAGAACTACCGCTCGACGCCGGAGATCCTGTCGGTCGCGAACCGCCTCGTCCCGGAGCTGGGCGGCTCCGAGAAGACCCTGCGCGCGGTTCTCCCGGCGGGCACGGAGCCGTCGATCCTGGTGCAGTCCGACCGCGAGGCGGAAGCCAAGTTCATCGTCGCCGAGATCCGCCGCCTGGCCGGCGAGGGCGTCCCGTACGAGGAGATGGCGGTCCTGTACCGCCTGAACGCCCGCTCGGAGGACTACGAGGAGGCGTTCGCCCTGGCCGGCATCCCGTTCCAGGTCCGAGGTGCGGCGTTCATCCAGCGCCCCGCCGCGCGACGAACGCTGCGCCTCCTGCGTACCAGGCGAGACGCCTCCGCGGTCGGAGCGGTCGCGGAAGCAGTCCGCCAGCAAGGCTGGGTCGCCAGCCCGCCGTCAGGCCTGGGCGAGGAGGAGCTGACGCGCCAGGCCGACCTCGGCCGCCTCCTGGCGCTCGCCGAGCAGCTCCCCGCCGGCGCGTCGGTCGGCGACTTCCTCCGCGACCTGGAGACGCGCTTCGGCGCCGAGAGCCAGGGCAAGGGCGTCCACCTCCTGACGTACCACCGAGCCAAGGGCCTCGAGTGGGAGGCGGTCTTCCTCCCGCGCCTGGAGGAGAAGGAGCTCCCGTACGGCAAGGCGCGCACCGCGGACCGCCTGGCCGAAGAGCGCCGCCTCTTCTACGTCGGCATCACGCGAGCGAAGCGCTGGCTGGCGATCACGTGGACGGCAGGCGAGAAGCCGAGCCGCTTCCTGAAAGAGCTCGGCGTCGTCGCCACAGCACGCCCGAAGGAGAAGCCCGCGTCCACGCCGGAGTTCGAAGCGCTACGCCGCTGGCGTGCGGATCGCGCAAAGGCCGACGAAGTGCCCGCGTACGTCGTGTTCCACGACGCCACGCTCCACGAAATCGCCGCCGTTCGACCGCAGACGCGCGAAGAGCTGAGCTCGATCTCAGGCGTCGGCCCGGCGAAGCTGGAGCGTTACGCCGACGACCTGCTGGAGGCGCTGGCGACGACTGCGTGATCTGCGCGGTCACGTAAGAATTCGTCCCGGACGTTCACTAGAGCAAGGGTATGCAGGCGAAGGTCAAAGAAAAGCGCGAGGTCGCCAAGGGCACATTGATGGTCGTCTTCGACCTGCTCGGCGAAGAGGTCGACTTCACGCCAGGCCAGTACTTCTGGGTCACGCTCCTCGACCCGCCCTACGAGGACGAGAAGGGGCCGCGACGTCACATCACCGTCGTGACGTCGCCGAACGACCGCGGGGTGCTCGGCCTCGCCACGCGCCTGCGGGACTCCGCCTTCAAGCGCTCACTCGCTGAGCTCGCCGTGGGCGCCGACGTGGAAGTCGAGCAGCCGAAGGGGAACTTCCTCCTCCCCGAGGACGCGTCGCAGCCGTACGTGTTCATCGCCGGCGGCATCGGGATCACCGTCTTCCGAAGCATGCTCCGCTACATCGCCGAGGAGGGCCTGCCGCACCGGGTGACGCTCGTCTACTCGAACCGCGACCGGGAGTCGACCGCCTTCCTCGACGAGCTCCAGGAGCTCGAGAGCGCGCTTCCGAACCTGCGCCTCGTGCTCACGATGACCGACGACCCGGACTGGGAGGGCGAAACTCGTCGCATCGACGCCGAGATGCTCCGCGACCACCTCGATGGCGAGCTCGACGCGTTCACGTACCTCATCGCCGGGCCACCGAAGATGGTCGAGGCAGTGGAGGAGATCCTGAGCGGCGAGGGCGTCCCCGAGGACAAGTCCGCCCGGAGCGCTTCAGCGGCTACTGAGTCGCGCGAAGGACGAACCGCACCGCCGTTACTCGCTCGTCCACGAGAACTCTTCCAGCGCAAGCGTGGGCGTCCCCGCGAGGAGCGGCGCCCACACACTGAAGGAGCCCGCACTGGCCGGGTCGTCGATCAGCTTGCTGACCAGCTGATGGATGTTCCGGCCCTCGAAGACGAAGACTGCGGTGTCGCCCGCGAGGAAGACGCTGTGGCGCCGGAAGACCGGCGTCTGCAAGATCGTACGGAGGGCCCTCCGCGAGGATCTCCTTCGCCCGCTCGCGAGAGCCGGGCCGGAGCTTGGCGACGATGGCCAGACGCTCGTTCCCCTCGGTCTCGGACATCATCTGGAGAGTATCCGGGCGAGCATCGCCGAGTAGTCGGCCTCCCCCAGCCCGGCCTCCTCGGCCTCGCGGAGCCAGCTCCGGGCTGCCTCCGCCAGCCGGAGGTCGAGGCCGGCGGCAGCGGCCGACTCGGCGATGAGGTCGGCGTCCTTGTGCGCGAGCGAGAGCGAGAAACGCGGCGGGTACTCACCGGCCTCGAGGGACGGCCGCCGACGCTCAGCCTGGGCCGCCAGCGGCGTCGAGGCGAGGATCTCGAATGCGGTGTTGCGGTCGAGCCCGAGCGCGTCGGCGAGTGCGAGCGCCTCGCCGAGTACCCCGAGCGTCCCGAACAGCGTCGTGTTCGCCACCAGCTTCGCTGCAGAGCCGGCGCCGAGCGGGCCGACGTGCAGCGGGGAGCCAAGGACCGACAGGGGCGGCGTCCACTCCTCGACTAGCTCGTCGGGCCCGCCGACGAAGATCCGGAGCTCTCCGGCCTCAGCCTCGGCGAGACTCCCGAGCACCGGAGCGTCGAGCAGCCGTCCGGCGGGGAGCGCCGCCGCGAGCCGCGAGATCGCGGCTGGGCCCACGGTCGACATCTGGATGACCGTGGTCGTCTCGTCGGCGCCGGCCGCGATTCCGTCGGTCCCTTCCGTCACGGCTTGGAGCGCAGCAGGGTCGGCGACCATCGTGATCACGACGTCGGCGCCCCGAGCAGCGTCGGCCGGGCTCACAGCCAGCTCTGCCCCGCGCGCGGCGAGCTCGTCAGCCCGCGCCGGCGTCCGGTTCCAGACGACGAGTTCGTGCCCGGCGTCGAGCAGCCGCCGGGCCATGCGGCTCCCCATGGCCCCGAGCCCGA